>LQXN01000001.1 GCA_001648575.1 Sutcliffiella horikoshii DSM 8719
ATACAGGGAATCCCGATTAAAATAGTATTCATTATCAATAAAGTAATAGGTTACATTCTCATGTGTTAACTCTTCAACCCCGCAGTATTGGTTTCGCCAACCAACGTCTACGAAGGTGGTTTGTATTCTTTTCATTTTATTTTTAAATATATCAGGAATTTGTCCGTACTTCGGCAGGATGACTCGCACATCCGTACCAAGCTTTTTCAGTTCCTTAGGCAATGCTCCCGCCACATCGCCCAAGCCTCCCGATTTCACAAATGGAACACATTCTGATACGACAAACAATACTTTCACGAATTCATCAGAGCTCCTTGTACTGATCCTTTTTTCACTAAATAAGGGGATTCCTCTTTGCCTGCCAACACCGTTCTATCCTCTACCTTAACATCTTTGTCTAGAATGACAGAATCTAAAACACAATTCTCTCCAATGATTCCTTTTTGCATTATGATGCTGTTCTTTACTACTGTATCTTTTCCAATTCTGACACCACGGAAGATGATGCTGTTTTCCACATGTCCCTCAATGATTGCCCCGTTTGCAATCATTGAATTTTTTACATAAGCATCCTTTGAATAACTTGTTGGCGGCTCATCTTTTACTTTTGTAAAAACAGGCTGGCTCTTAACAAACACCTGCTTCCAGACAGCAGGATCCAACAGCTCCAAACTGTGGTCATAGTAGCTCTTCAAGGAATCTACCACTGCTGCATAGTTTGTATATTCATAGTTGCATATTTTATACCCGCTCGTAATGTCTTGTACCACATCCATGATACTTCTATACCCTGTTTGCTCGTGATTGCTAAACAATTTGACAAGCAAATCTTTTTCAAGCACATACATATCAAGTGTTTCTTCCTCTTTCACAACATGAGTGATGTCACACCTATTTTGGATATGACGGTCCAATATTAGCTTGAAGTTCATATTGCATACTGTAAAACTATTGGCGATGACGACATATTTCTGATTGCTCCTTAGGAAAAAGTCCTCATTCTCTTTGAAATGCTGAAAGGAACCTGTATTCTCATTTTCTGAACTTGGAAAGAAAAACAAACCATCGCGTTTGCGATCAAGGTCCCACTGCTTTCCAGATCCCAGATGATCCATCAGCGACCGGTACTGGTAACGCGGAAAGATGGCAACATTCTGTATTCCTGAATTGACCATATTGGATAATACAAAGTCTATCAATCGATAACGGCCTCCAAAAGGAACGGCGGCTATCGACCTTTTTAACGTCAACTCCTGCATATCTTCATTATGGATTGTAGCATCGATGATCCCGAGCATAGATTTATTCATTTAACGCCACCCTTTCTGTGTTTGTTTTTGCATAGATTATCGGGTTATGGAAAAAATGCCCTTATCCATCATTTCCTCAGTCACTAAAATAATTTCATCTTCATTCTTCTCAGGGCAAATTACTGCACCATCCGGAATTCTTAGGCCAGAAGGGATGATTGCTTTATTCACGTACACATTCTCCCCTATTACCGCATCAGGCATTATGACAGAGTTCTGAATTACGGAGTTTTTGCCTACATTCACGCCTTGGAATAATACTGAATGATCTATCTTTCCTTCAATGAAACAGCCTTCATTGACAAGAGAATCCTTGACGTCTGCATACGGGGCAATAAATTGAGGTGGCTGGTTTGGATTCACCGAATAGATGCGCCAATCATATTCGAACAACTTCAGTTCGCAATCCTCATTCAATAAATCCATATTCGCTTCCCATAGGCTTTTAACCGTCCCGACATCCTTCCAATAGCCTTTAAAAGGGTAGGCTATCAATCTCTTATTTTCTTCCAACAGCAACGGTATGACATCCTTTCCGAAGTCATGGCTGGAATCTGGGTTTCTGTCGTCCATCTCCAAATACTCTTTTAGTATCGTCCATTTGAAAATATAGATTCCCATAGATGCAAGGTTGCTTTTAGGATGTGCTGGCTTTTCGTCAAATTCAACCACTTCCAGCTTTTCGTTCGTATTCATGATGCCAAATCTGCTTGCTTCCTCCCACGGTACCTCTACTACAGAGATGGAAACGTCCGCATCCTTTTGAATATGGTAATCTAACATTGCCTCATAATTCATCTTATAGATATGGTCAGCCGAGAGGATCAACACATATTCAGGGTCATACTGCGTAAGGTAATTAATGTTCTGATAGATGGCGCTTGCGGTGCCTGTGTACCATTTAACACCTGAAGATTCCGTATAAGGAGGCAATACTGTCACACCGCCATTTTTGCGGTCAAGGTCCCATGTACTGCCTATCCCGATATAGGAGTTGAGGACCAATGGCTGGTATTGTGTCAACACCCCCACTGTAGTGATCCCTGAATTCGTGCAATTGCTCAAGGCAAAATCTATAATTCTATATTTTCCTCCAAAAGGGACTGCGGGTTTTGCTAACGTCTTCGTCAGGGAACTCAGCCGACTCCCTTTCCCTCCAGCCAGTAACATTGCTACACATTTATTCTTCGACATCCGCTACCTCTCCCCTCTAATCTTTTTCGGTTTCCACATGCTAACACTATAAGGCGCAACATTGACCATCATATGATGATCCTTACCGTGATATGCTCCGGCTTCTGCACTAATTTCTTTGTCATTCACTTGACCACTTCCACCAAACTTTTGTTCATCAGAGTTGAATACTTCCTCATAATCTGCAAGAAGTGGTACTCCAACTTTAAAGCCTTCATATGATGCCCCAGTGAAATTACAAAGTACAACTAACATGTCTCCAGGCTTTTTTCCCCTTCTGATAAAAGAAAAAATGCTTTGCTCCCTATTGTCTGCATCAATCCATTCAAAGCCATCTGGAACATGATCTTGTTCATACAAAGCCTTCTGGTCGTGATAAAACACCAATAAGTCCTTAAAATAGTGATGAAGCTGCTGATGCGATTCATATTGGTCAAGCAAGAACCAATCCAATTGCTCCAAGTCCTTCCACTCATCGAACTGCCCAAATTCACCACCCATAAAAAGAAGCTTCTTCCCGGGATGGGTAAGGAGAAAGCCATACAACAACCGTAGTTGTGCAAATTTCTCATGGTACTCACCAGGCATCTTATTCAGCAATGATTTTTTCCCATGAACAACTTCATCATGAGAAAACGGTAAGATGAAATTTTCGGAAAAAGCATATACGAGGGAGAATGTCACTTTATCGTGCAAATGTCTCCTTTGTTCAGGCGAGGCCTCCATATAGCGTAAAATATCGTTCATCCAACCCATATTCCATTTGTAATTGAACCCTAAGCCACCATTCGATGTGGGAGTTGTGACCAATGGCCAATCAGTAGAATCTTCCGCAATCATCAGCACACTGTAATCATACTCAAAAACCGCTTCGTTCAACTTTTTCAAAAATTGCTGTGCAAAAGGGTTTGCATGCTCTTCCTTTGAATTTGGCCAATATAGCATATTTGCCACAGCATCCACCCGGAAACCATCTACATGGAAATACTCCATCCAGAACAGGGCATTGGAAATCAAAAAGCTGCGCACTTCAGGCTTGCCTAGATCAAAGTTTGCAGTCCCCCATACCTCATTTTCCCGATCATGATAATTTTCGTATTCAAAGACCGGCGCTCCATCAAACATATATAGGCCATGTGCATCCTTACAGAAGTGACCAGGTACCCAATCTAAAATCACACCGATACCCTCCTGATGACAAGCATCAATGAAAGACATTAATTCCTTTGGATTCCCATATCGGCTAGTAGCAGAATAATAACCGGTTCCTTGATACCCCCACGAACGGTCATAGGGATGTTCAATGAGCGGAAGCAACTCAATATGAGTGAATCCCTTCTCCTTTACATAAGGAATAAGCTCAGAGATCAACTCTTTATAGGTAAAGAGTACATCCCCCTCTTTTTTCTTCCATGAACCAAGATGCAGTTCATAGATAAACATAGGCTTTTCATAAACTAACTTTCTTTTTTCTTTCGGCGCCAGTTTTGATCCTTCCATTTATAACCTTCCATTTCATAAACTATAGATGCTGTCTTAGGACGAACTTCTGCATAAAAAGCGAATGGATCGGCCTTATGCAAAACTTCTCCTGACTGTGTAATGATTTCATAATTATATAAATGCCCATTCAAATTCTCATTAATATGGATGCTCCACACACCCTGCTCGTTCAATTTATTTAATTGATGTGCCTCTCCGTTCCATTCGTTAAAAGAACCGATGACCCTTACAGCTTTTGCATTTGGAGCCCAAACAGTAAATCTAGTTCCCACTATTTTCTTTCTGTGCCGTAAGATATGCGATCCAAAAAGTTCATGACTTTTATGTAAAGTTCCCTCATGAAATAGGTGTAGTTGAAAATCCGTCGCACTCGTTGCAATCAATTTTTTCACCCTTCCGTCATTCCCTATAAAAAGAATATTGTTATACATTCCTATTCTCTTTTTTATAATATTCTCCTTTATCCGACAAGACAGAATCGTATGACATAAAGTAACACATTTCATTTTGATGTAGAATAACGTCGAATTATATTCACAAAAGGAAATCGTTTTCATTGCCGTCTTAACTGAAATCTTGATATATCAAGGTTTTTGAAAGGGCTTGCAAACAGAGGATGAACAACCAAATACTAGGAGGACTTTTGTAGTTATATGTCGAAAAGTTTTTTGAATTTTCACAGAAAAAGAAAAAGTATGTACGCGCTTACAATAAGTTATTATATTAAAATATTAAATAAATTATGGAAAAAGTGTTTTAGAGTGGAAGGAAAGGGGGTATATAAATAAGTTAAATTCTTTTAAATAGGTTCTTTTCTAAAAGATTGTTGTTGTTCACTAGCAAAGTCGGCACTTGGACTTTTTGTCCTCTTACCTGCTCTATAAGGTTCAAGTAAACTTTACATAATTAGAGTGAAAAGAACATGACATCAAGGAATATTACGGTTAGATGGGTTAATACGAAAAAGCAACCAAGCTTACGAAAACAGCTTTTATAGAACATTGTAACATACTAAAAAAAGACAAATAAAAAAAGCCATGATATTTATAAAATACCACAACTTTTGATGACCCGTACGGGATTCGAACCCGTGTTACCGCCGTGAAAGGGCGGTGTCTTAACCGCTTGACCAACGGGCCAGATATTCTGGCGGAGAAGGAGGGATTTGAACCCTCGCGCCGCTTACACGACCTACACCCTTAGCAGGGGCGCCTCTTCAGCCACTTGAGTACTTCCCCAGATATGGCTCCACCAGTAGGATTCGAACCTACGACCCTTCGGTTAACAGCCGAATGCTCTACCGCTGAGCTATGGTGGATTATTGCAAAGTGTTCCCGACGGATCTAAGAAGTAGCAGACGCCGAACGTCCCGATTTCGGGAAGTGTATCAGGAAGTTAGCTCAATCGGTACGTTGTAGAGTCTCGACGAAGTTTATTCGAACGTGCTCTACCGCTGAGCTATGATGGAATATTTCAATGGTGGGCCTAAGTGGACTCGAACCACCGACCTCACGCTTATCAGGCGTGCGCTCTAACCAGCTGAGCTATAGGCCCATAAAAATGGAGCGGGTGATGGGAATCGAACCCACGACATCAGCTTGGAAGGCTGAGGTTTTACCATTAAACTACACCCGCTACTAAAAAGGGCGACTGATGGGAATCGAACCCACGAATGCCTGAACCACAATCAGGTGCGTTAACCACTTCGCCACAACCGCCATAGTACTATAAAATTTAATAATGGTGCCGGCGATAGGAGTCGAACCCACGACCTACTGATTACAAGTCAGTTGCTCTACCAACTGAGCTACACCGGCAACGTATTGATGAATAATACCTTAAAGTATAAATACAAAGTGGCTCGGGACGGAATCGAACCGCCGACACATGGATTTTCAGTCCATTGCTCTACCAACTGAGCTACCGAGCCGTAATATAGTAAATCATAATTAATACTTATTTTCCATCGCACCATCACCCAAATTTTAAAGAACAAAAATTTGTGCGCTGAAGCATATTCATTGAAGCTTACTCGATCCTGCTCTACCAACTGAGCTACCGAGCCAAACTAACTTCTAGTGAAAATGGCGGTCCCGACCGGGATCGAACCGGCGATCTCCTGCGTGACAGGCAGGCATGTTAACCGCTACACCACGGGACCATTTGGTTGCGGGGACAGGATTTGAACCTGCGACCTTCGGGTTATGAGCCCGACGAGCTACCGGACTGCTCCACCCCGCGACAATATTAATAAAGTTTAATTCTATACTCACCATCACTTGAATAAAGTATGGCGGAGGAAGAGGGATTCGAACCCCCGCGGGCTTTGACACCCCTGTCGGTTTTCAAGACCGATCCCTTCAGCCGGACTTGGGTATTCCTCCGCGTATAGAAAAAATTGGTGGACCTTGTAGGACTCGAACCTACGACCGGACGGTTATGAGCCGTCTGCTCTAACCAGCTGAGCTAAAGGTCCTTTTTGGTAGCGGCGGAGGGGATCGAACCCCCGACCTCACGGGTATGAACCGTACGCTCTAGCCAGCTGAGCTACACCGCCAAAAAGTAAAAGTATTTCATTAGATTAACAGGCACCAATGTTACTGGTCTGTGTCCCTTCCTCTGCAAGCAAATTCAAGGATGTTAATCCGTCGGGACAACTCGAAGCAAACTCTTGAAGTAATGCTCGTCGCTACACCGCCAAAAAGTAAAAGTATTTCATAAAAATATGAAAGTGGAGCCTAGCGGGATCGAACCGCTGACCTCCTGCGTGCAAAGCAGGCGCTCTCCCAGCTGAGCTAAGGCCCCATGACATATAGTGGTCGGGAAGACAGGATTTGAACCTGCGACCCCTTGGTCCCAAACCAAGTGCTCTACCAAGCTGAGCTACTCCCCGATAATGGCGCGCCCGAGAGGACTCGAACCCCTAACCTTTTGATCCGTAGTCAAACGCTCTATCCAATTGAGCTACGGGCGCCTATAATGAAAAGTTGTTTTAGTCACAAAAAACTCTGGTGCCGAGGACCGGAATCGAACCGGTACGGTAGTCACCTACCGCAGGATTTTAAGTCCTGTGCGTCTGCCAGTTCCGCCACCCCGGCAAGTCTGTTGGAGCGGAAGACGGGATTCGAACCCGCGACCCCCACCTTGGCAAGGTGGTGTTCTACCACTGAACTACTTCCGCTAATATGAAATTAAAATGCGGGTGAAGGGACTCGAACCCCCACGTCAAAGACACTAGATCCTAAGTCTAGCGCGTCTGCCAATTCCGCCACACCCGCAAGATAAATGGTGTGCCATG
>LQXN01000006.1 GCA_001648575.1 Sutcliffiella horikoshii DSM 8719
CATCGACCTGCCATCAACCAGGTCAATGCTACATAAATTCACCCTTTCCCCTCAAACTCTTCCCGCAGCACCCCATAGTAGGCCAGATCCACGAATCTCCCATCCCTCATCGCATGCTGGCGCCAGGTACCTTCGTGCTTCATGCCGACTTTTTCCATGATGCGCCAGGAGCCGGGGTTATCGGCGAAAGCACCTGCGAATACCTTGTTGAGTCCAAGTTCATTAAATCCATACTCAACGACTGCACGTGCCGCCTCGGTCCCATACCCTTTCCCCCAGTAAGGACGGCCGACCCAGTATCCAAGCTCGCCCCGTTTGTAAGCGAGCGTCTGCTTGATGTTGATGATACCTATCAGTCTTTCACTTTCCTTTTCTATAACAGCAAAAACCACCAGTCCCTTATCCTCTGCTGCCCACACACTTCGAATAAAGTCCTTAGCAGAACCCGCAGGATATGGATGCGGCACGGTCAGAGTTGTTTTTGCAAGTTCATAGTCACTTGCCAATTCTTCGACACGGTCGGAATCTCCTAATTCCAATCGGCGCAATAGTAGTCTCTCTGTCTCTAAAAAAATATCCATACTTCTAAACTTCCCCCTTCGTAAATATTGAAATTTCAAGTAATATTTTCCTATTATATACATCTATCCAATAATGTCCATACTTCTTAACTATCATTTGGCATGATTTCTACTATATTTTCTAAAGTTTCCTTTTTGAAAACAGTGTAAATATCCTATGCGCTTTACCTTGCTAACGCATCTTAAGACTCAGCGAATCCTGTCATATCTTACCGAATCACCAAACTTCAAGATCTACTGAACCTAAAAATAGTCTGAATAGTCTGTTTACCACTCGCGTTCTATCCTTTACGATAAACTTGTCGAAATATCGCAACTCGATATTTTCGTAACACTAAATATTTGAGGGGATGGGTTTATTTGAAGAAGATTTTTATTTTTGCTGCAGTAGTATTCCTTATCTTCGCTGCTCTTTTCTCCGGCGGACCATCGTCGAACGCGGCGAGCTCATTACAAGAATTCAAAAGTAAAGGAAAAGTAAGGGTTGTCGACAACCCTTACTTTTCCTTTACTTTTGAATTCTTGTAATGAGCTCGCCGCGTTCGACGATGGTCCGCCGGAGAAAAGAGCAGCGAAGATAAGGAATACTACTGCAGCAAAAATAAAAATCTTCTTCAAATAAACCCATCCCCTCAAATATTTAGTGTTACGAAAATATCGAGTTGCGATATTTCGACAAGTTTATCGTAAAGGATAGAACGCGAGTGGTAAACAGACTATTCAGACTATTTTTAGGTTCAGTAGATCTTGAAGTTTGGTGATTCGGTAAGATATGACAGGATTCGCTGAGTCTTAAGATGCGTTAGCAAGGTAAAGCGCATAGGATATTTACACTGTTTTCAAAAAGGAAACTTTAGAAAATATAGTAGAAATCATGCCAAATGATAGTTAAGAAGTATGGACATTATTGGATAGATGTATATAATAGGAAAATATTACTTGAAATTTCAATATTTACGAAGGGGGAAGTTTAGAAGTATGGATATTTTTTTAGAGACAGAGAGACTACTATTGCGCCGATTGGAATTAGGAGATTCCGACCGTGTCGAAGAATTGGCAAGTGACTATGAACTTGCAAAAACAACTCTGACCGTGCCGCATCCATATCCTGCGGGTTCTGCTAAGGACTTTATTCGAAGTGTGTGGGCAGCAGAGGATAAGGGACTGGTGGTTTTTGCTGTTATAGAAAAGGAAAGTGAAAGACTGATAGGTATCATCAACATCAAGCAGACGCTCGCTTACAAACGGGGCGAGCTTGGATACTGGGTCGGCCGTCCTTACTGGGGGAAAGGGTATGGGACCGAGGCGGCACGTGCAGTCGTTGAGTATGGATTTAATGAACTTGGACTCAACAAGGTATTCGCAGGTGCTTTCGCCGATAACCCCGGCTCCTGGCGCATCATGGAAAAAGTCGGCATGAAGCACGAAGGTACCTGGCGCCAGCATGCGATGAGGGATGGGAGATTCGTGGATCTGGCCTACTATGGGGTGCTGCGGGAAGAGTTTGAGGGGAAAGGGTGAATTTATGTAGCATTGACCTGGTTGATGGCAGGTCGATGTCTTTTTATATTTGGGTAGATTGGAGGGAAAATAGGGGTTTGGCACGAACTCGGGGTGTTTTGGCACGAACTCAAGGCAATTCGGCACCAACTCGAAGCATTTCCGCACGAACTCGGGCCATTTCCGCATCCCAGAATTAAACTGGGATCCATAAGCCCTTTATGAACCACCAATCCCCTTAGCTCACCACCAAATAAACCTGCATTGCCCCCCATCCATACTTACTCAATCCCCGTGCACATTTCATGGTCCTTGGTTGCCTCCCCGCAGAACATAATCTGCCAAGGCACTTCCAACTCATATGCCTTTCCACCAGCTTCATATTCAAAGAGCACTTTCTCGATATGCATTCCGGCTTCGTCAGACTCAATTACAAATATTATTTCCGTAAAATTGCTGTAATCAATATATTCTTCATTGTCACAAGGCTCTGTTATCATCGTTCCAGATATGTCCTCATTTATTTCACCGGATAAATGCCCAATTTCAAGATCAGGTGGCACTCCTCTCGATGCGCCAATCAAATCTTGATCCACAGACCCTGAAACTACGCGCTTCATCACTTTCACATCAACTGGCTTTGCAAGGTTATGGTATACATAATCAACCTTGGTAATTTTCAATTGCTTTTTCCCAGTTGCCACACAAGGTAAAAAAGTTCCAACCGTTCCATGCCACGGTGCTTCCATCTCATCAAAAATCATCGCCAACCCGCC
>LQXN01000065.1 GCA_001648575.1 Sutcliffiella horikoshii DSM 8719
TGAAAGATGATCAGGTAGATAGGTTCGAGGTGGAAGCATGGCGACATGTGGAGCTGACGAATACTAATCGATCGAGGACTTAACCACAACATTTAGAGTAGATGAACGATAGGAATTTCTTGATATGAACACATTATCTAGTTTTGAAGGAACAACCTTCAACTGAATAATTGTCTGGTAGTGATGGCGAAGAGGCCACACCCGTTCCCATACCGAACACGGAAGTTAAGCTCTTCAGCGCCGATGGTAGTTGGGGGATCTCCCCCTGTGAGAGTAGGACGTTGCCAGGCAAATCAAGGAAAACCAGTGCTTATGAAAATAGGCGCTGGTTTTTTTGTGTTGTGTGGGAAGGTGGGGGTGGAGAGGAATGCGGGATGTCGGACGGTGTCGAATAGCGGATATATCGAAAAGTTAGCGGATAAAATGGAAAAGTCGCGGATATATCGGAAAGTTAGCGGATAAAACGGAAAAGTCGCGGATATATCGGAAAGTTAGCGGATAAAACAAAAAAGTCGCGGATATATCGAAAAGTTAGCGGATAAAACAAAAAAGTCGCGGATAAAACCGAAACTGCCCGGATCCATAGCAAAGATCTAGTGCTATTAATCCCATTGTCTGGACGATAAAGCCCCATTTAATTAGAAATCTTCATCAAAAAAGCCTTCATCGGTGTTATGAAACCCTCGTTAAGTAGAAATCCCCGCCAAGAAAGTCTTCATCGATATCACATGAATCCCCATTTGCCAAAAAACCAAAAATACTTCCCTTCAAAAGCTCTTCCTCACCAATTTCTCTCTAGATTTTCCAGTCTCAATCCTCTATACTAAATAAACTATACATAAAGCGTACGTTAAAAAGGGGGAAACCAAAATACATGAAACGTATTATGGTGATTGGGGCGTCAGCAGGAGTAGGGAAATCCACGTTTGCCACCAGGCTTGGGAAGGCTCTAGACATAAAAGTGTTTCATCTTGATTCGTTCTTTTGGAAATCAGGCTGGGTGGAGGCGAGCATGGAGGAGTTCACGAATGCGCAACACCAAATGATAAAGAACAACAATTACTGGATCGTAGAAGGAAACTATACAGCTACTTTTGATATAAGGGCTGAAAATGCGGATACGATTATTTATTTGGAGCTGCCGTTACGGGTTTGTTTGTATCGCGTGATAAAAAGATGGCTGACTAACCTTGGGAAAAGGCGTCCAGATCTTGGTGGAGAGTGTACCGAGAGGATGGAATGGAGTTTCCTCAAATTTATTATCACTACTTACCGGGCAAGGAAGAAAACGATGAAGAAGAGACTGGATTTCTACCAAGAGGACAAGCTGGTAGTAAGGTTGAAGGGGAAAAGAGCAATAGAATACTTTTTACAACAGATAGAAAGATCAAAGAGTAGCTCGGCTTCTTAAATGAAGAACCGTGGCTACTCTTTTTTAAGGGTGTTTTCGGAACTTAGTTGCTTTTACGCCAACCGTTATCGTGGCCACTTTCGTACTCTCTAACATGCACTTCTAATTCTCACTCGTATATTTTAATAGGTTAAAACTGTTCAAATCTTTTAAAGTTGAAGGTTGCCAATACTACAAAGAGTACAGAGAGGCAGATTGTGACTATAATGACGAGTAAACCATTTTCGGCTAGCTCGCCTTGCATAAGGATGGAGGTTGCGTGTTCACGAAGCTTTGCTGGGCTCCATTCCATGAATTTCGTGAAGAGTCCGGTTGCTACGGTCAGGATTGCAAGGAATGAGACGCTGACGCCTGCAATGCCTCCTGAGGTGCGGAGCAAGGTCCCTGTTAAGATGGTGACAGAGATAATCAACACGACCCATAAACTATAGACGCCAAGGCTTGCTAGCATGGTTTTCCAGTCTACTTTGTTGAATAGAAGGTTAGTATAGTACCAGGTCAGTAAATAGCTCAGGAGCAGGGATGTTAGGGCAATGACGAGTTGAGCTGCCCATTTGCTTAGGATGTACTGCGCCGGTTGGACGGGCCGGGCCATGACGAGTGTCAGAGTGCCATTTTGGCGTTCAATGGAGATGGCACTCATGGTTGCTAGCACGAAAAGGAGTGTGGCAATCGTGCCGTACTGGCCAAGGGTGCCGGCAAGCACTTCTTCTCCCGATGGTATCGGGATTTCAATGACAGTCCCTTCCGGAAGGTTTCCTGCGGATTCGATGATTTGCGGCATATAGTAGCTTGTGATTGGCTGGGATATGCCGATGATCATAAGGACGATAGGCAGCCAGATCCATTTTCCGTTGCGCATGCTTTCTTGCATTTCTTTTATAAAGAGGGTTGTGAAATTCTTCATTGGTTCATCACCTTCATATATGCGTCCTCTAGTGAATCTTGCACTTTTTCATAGTGTGAGAGAGTGAGTTGTTTTTCCAGCAGCTTCTTTACTATAGCGTTGCTTTGGAAATTTGTTTCGTTTACAAAAAGTGTGGCTGTTTGATTGTCAATATAGTCGATGGATTCTATGCTTGGGATGCCATCTAATTGTCCTTTAAGCGACTCTTCTGTCTTGATTTTTACAGCAGAGGTTGTATGCTCGGACCTGAGTGAATCTAGGCTTCCGTCCCATTTGATCTCGCCGTTCTTAAGCATGATCACTGTATCGCAGACCTGCTCGGCATCGTGAAGGACATGGGTGGAAAAGAGAATAGTCATGCGGGTTTTTAGCTGGGTCAGGATTTTCAGGACATCGCGTCTGCCGTCTGGGTCAAGGGCAGAGACTGGTTCATCTAAAATCAGTAATTCCGGATCGTGCAAAAGGGCTTGAGCCAGGCCAAGGCGCTGTTTCATACCGCCGGAGAAACCACCTATCCGTTTATTCTTTACTTCTGTCAGGCTGACGAACTCCAGAGTTTCTTCTATCTTGGCTTTGAGTTGGTCTTTAGTAAGGTGTGAGAGTTTGCCGGCGAATTGTAAATATTCTTTCGGTGTCATCCAGGCAAAAAAGGATGGATGTTGCGGCAGGAAGCCAATCTGGTGGCGGAAGTCCTTTTCTGTGCTACCTGCAAAACGGATTGTGCCTGATGTCGGGGTAAGCAGTCCGGCAAGCATCTGAAGGGAGGTCGTCTTCCCGGCGCCGTTAGGGCCAAGAAGCGCGACACAACTTCCTTTTTCTATTTGAAAAGAAATGCCTTTGACGGCTTGGTGCTGCTTGAATATTTTTGTTAAGTTGTTGATTTCAAGTAACATTACGGTCACTCCTTAGTCGCTTTTTCGTCCGATGACAAAGTATAGAATCGGTCCGATTGTGGTGATGAAAAGAATGATGAGGGCCCAGACCCATTTCGGTCCATTTGTATTTTCCTGCTTTACTAGGCTTATGAATGCTGCAATCACTAATATCAATTGCAAGACAATCAGTGGTGCGGCAAGTGACCAGTTGATGTTTTCCATTACATTCCTCTCCTTTTTTGCTTTTTCTTATGTGGATAGAACACGAATATCAGATAGAACATGGAAGGCAGCGGGAAGTGGACCAATCCCCAGATCCCCCAGAACCAGGCATAGCTTCCTTTTTTCTTCGCATCAATGAATAACAGGATGCTTTGGGTCAGCAGCACAGGGACGAGCCATGGAAGAATGGTGTATAGTTGCTCCAGTTTTTCCGGCGTCATGATAGGATGCTTCCTTCCTGTTTGGCTTTGCTCTTTTGCAAGATATAAAAGATGATTGGAGCCAGGACAAGTGCGGACACTTGAATGATTAAAAAGATTTTAGGCGCCTGGAATATTACGGTGGTAAACACTGCTAAAAGGATGAGCGCGGTGATGACAAACATGCCGAGCTCTTTTTGGAACGCTTTGCGTTTGGCAGCTTTGGCCAAATGGAGTTGTTCCTGCATTTGATGAGCTGTTGGGATAGGAGGTGACCCTAATTGATCTAGTTGTTTCCAGTCCTGGTTGAGCCTAGTTAGAAGGTCTTTGTCTCTTTTATTTTGTTTATTCATCTTGGTCCCACTCCTTTCTTAGCGTTTTTATTCCATTGTGGACCCTTGATTTAACCGTCCCTGTTCTGATGCCCAGCATCGTTCCGATTTCGTCATAGGTGTAGCCGTAATAGTGCCTCAGTAAGATCGGGGTTCTTGTTTCTGGTGGCAGCTGATTGAAATCCGAGAACGTGTCGCTCCACTCCATGCCGTTCGACTCAGAACGGAAGGTAAGCTGTCGGGACAGTACATGAAAGAGCCGGGTGGCCTTCTTTTTCTCGCGCTCTTTTTTCCGGATGGAGTCGATATAGAGCCTGGAGGCAATCGAGATCATCCAGGTGGAAAATTTCCCTTCTCCTTTGAAAGAAGTGAGGTTGGTGTAGCATTTCATCATCGTCTCCTGGGCCAGGTCCCTGCTTGTTTCTTCATTCAGTGTAAGTTTGAGCAAGTATTTATATAGGAAAGTATAGTGCTTCTGAAACAACTGCGTGAAGGCATCGTCGTCGCCTGTTATTGCTTCTTGTATAAGATAAATGTCTTCTTCCTGCTCCAAATCGATGCCTCCTTTCCTTATGATATCGTGCCTTTTTGTCTGTTCAACCATAAGACGCCGTGAATTAATAAAGCGTTCATTTTAATTTAAATATTTTTTAGTGGGATCCATCTAACTTAACTTTCAATGTGACAAAAAGCTCTTTTCCCAAAGATTGTTGCTATTCGCATGTAAAAGATTGCATATAAACTCTTAAATTTGCAAGTGGCATTCCTAGCACAACAGAGAAAACAGCCCGACAATAAGTAATAATACGAATGATTAGAATATACGAAAACGCAACAAGGTATACGAAAACAACCAAACAAAAAAGAAAAACCCCCTCTTTAACAGAAGGGGTTCTGGATGGAAAAAGCTTAACTTATATATTATTCGACGTCGATGTTGAAATTCCTAGAGGGGTCTGACCCCTTTTCGCTTTTTTCTTTCCCCCTTCCACCTCTCACATAAATCTGCCGCTTGGTGTCGCTTGTGATGTGGCGGTGGAGTTGGATGAGGAGGAGGCCGTTTTCGTAGGTGGCGTCGACTTTGTCGTCGCGGACCGGGAATGGGAGTTCGAAGGTGCGTTGGAAGTCGCCTTGTGCGATTCCTTCTTCGATGAGTTCATATCCTTGGATGTTGAGGTTGATTTGGCCTTTTACTTCAAGTTGCTGGGGGCGAACGAAGAGTTGGACCTGCTCTGGATTAACCAGGCCAGGCAGGCACATGACGCATAACAACTCATTTTCTTTCTTATAGAGGTTGGTTTGGGTTTGCATGTTCTCAAAGTATGGCTCAAACCCGTTCCAGAATTCATCCCCAAAGAACTGATCCCACTGTTTGCGCCAGTCTCCCATATTTTTAAACTGATTAAAGGGCATCATCGGCCATCACGCTTCCTTTCCTGCTTGCGTTCTCTTTGCCAATAGAATATGCAGAAGTGGGCGGGTAAGTGCCTAGGATCGAGCCTGACCGGGTAAGTTCGCTTCACATTTCTATGTCGAAAATCAATTAAGCACAAAAAGTAAAAAGCATGGTATATTTTAAATCGGAGGTGTTTAAACATGTCAAAAAACTATACATGGATTTTAAACGAAAACACAGAGGGAACAAACATTAGCAAGTAACGACTGGCGTTTAAACCCGTGTTGTTGCTTGCTGGAAAGTAGGTAACAATGAACACATTGGAAACAAAGCATGTGTATTACATCATGCATATGATCATTTCGCTTGCGAGTTCGATTATGTTTACGACGTATGCGATCTATTATATCGAAGAATTGGGGCTGAATCCCCTTCAGTTAATTTTGATTGGAACGGCCATTGAATTGACCGTCATTATATTTGAAAGTGTAACGGGTGTCGTGGCAGACACCTACAGCAGAAGAATATCGATCATCATCGCGACATTCATCTTGGGGGCTGCCTTTATTTTTGAGGGGAGTATTCCTTATTTGACCGGAAGTACAGTAGTTGCAGGGGTGTTGTCTGCATTTGTCCTATTACTCATCGGCGAGTTTATCCGTGGCATCGGGGAGACATTCCTCAGCGGTGCAGACCAGGCATGGCTGACAGATGAAGTGGGCGAAGGGAAGGTCGCTAAGATATTCGTCCGTACCAATCAGCTGAGGCTTATCGCAAGCCTTGCAGGAATCATCATCAGTGTTGCCCTTGCAAGCATTGCATTGAATCTGCCCTTCATAGTGGGTGGGGTCCTTTATATTTTGCTCGGGATTTTCTTATGTGTATTCATGAAAGAAAAAAACTTCGAGAAGGTGGATGCGGCTAAGGAGAATCCTTGGAAGGCAATGTCCGCAACTTTTCTCTCCGGGGTTTCTTTTATAAAAAATAAACCAATACTTGTGATGCTGTTAGTGGTGACCGTATTTATGGGAGCGACCTCGGAAGGCTTCGATCGCCTTTGGGAGGCACATCTGCTGGAAGCCTTCACTTTTCCGAGCATTGGGCAGTTTGATGTGGTCGTTTGGTTCGGAATCATTCACTTCGTCGGTACATTAATCAGCATCGGTGCAATGGAAGGGTATCAGAAAAGGTTTGATGTGAACAAGCCAAAGGTAATCAGGTATAGTTTATTCTATTTCACAATCGCCCAAATCGTTTTCATGATTTTCTTTGCACTAACACCATATTTCTACTTATCCATCTTCTGTTTCTGGATGCTCGGCATCATCGGCTCCATCACGGCCCCGATGTACCAGGCATGGCTGAACCAACAGCTTGAAAGCAAATCACGCGCCACCGTCCTATCCATCATGGGCCAGGGCAACGCGGTCGGCCAAGGACTAGGAGGCCCATTTGTAGGCGTCATCGCCACCAGATACTACATCAGAACCGCACTAGTACTAAGTGCGATCCTGCTGATACCAGCAGTGATTTTGTATGGTAAAGTTATAAAGAGGTGAAGAGGGGTCTGACCCTCACTCCGTTAAAGCACTAAAACAAAAAGGGGTCTGACCCCTCAAAAATAATATTATATCCATAACAACCAATAAGGGGATATATCATGATAAAAAGGAATTTACTGTTATTTGGAAGTGTATTCGTTTTAATTATTCTGGGATGGTTCTCATATGAAAAAGTTCCTGCTGATGCATACGAAGGTATGACGATTATTCCGGAACAACAAAAGGATATTCCTTTATTTGAAGGCTTAAAGCCATCGAGAAGCCAATATGTTATAGAAGGAGATCGTTGGGAGGATATTTTTAATTTCTATAAGACTGAACTGCCTAAACTGGGTTGGGAAGCTCAGAATGTAGAATCGGCTTTAGATGATGATGATTATGAAAATGATTGGGCTGGGTTTCATTCACTATGGAGAAAAGAAGGTTTCGACGGTGAATTGCGGATTGCAGCAAGTTATGAGCAACATGATAATAAAACCAAGGTTATTTTTGATAAACATCCTATTTATACAACTACTACTTGGGTAGAAGACTTACCAAACAGCATTTGTATCTATGCAACGCCAGAAGAAGAAAATTGTTCGGAAATATATGATTCATCTAAGATTAAAGAGATTCAATCGTTTATAAATAATGCGATTGATTGGGCTGAAGGGGAGCTGCCTCCAAGGAAAAAAGCAAGTGTCATTGATTTTGGAAGCTTGGAAATTAAGATTTATTATGAAAGTGAAGAAGAAATATATCTCCTATCTGAAAAAGGATGGAAGATAATGAAACCGGACCCAAGATTTTTCGAACTCACAAACCTTACACAGTAAGTAAAAAACGCTCAGATCATTCAATCTGAGCGTTTTTCTTGTATTTCTTTTTAAAAGGTCAGTCCTTCTTCTCCGGATTCACCGGCTTCGTGACGTTGACGAACTTCTCACTCTTAAAGGCTTTCATGAGCGAGAAGACCATGAGAATCATGATGATGGCAAATGGGAAGGCGGCGATGATGGAAGCAGTTTGAAGCGCTTCGAGGCCACCAGTCCATAATAGGATCGCTGCTGCTGCCGATTGGATGACTCCCCAGATGAACTTGATGGAGTTTGGCGGATGCAGGCTGCCGTTGGTTGTTTGCATGCCGAGCACAAAGGTTGCTGAATCTGCTGAAGTGATGAAGAACGTGCAGATCAGGAAAATCGCAAGCCCGGACATGATCATGCCAAGCGGGTAGTTCTGCAAGACAGAGAAAAGTGCTACTTCCATCCCGGATGCCTCAATGACGCTATATACCGGAACTCCTTCAAAGTACTCAAGGAATATCGCAGATCCCCCGAATACAGAGAACCATAATCCTCCGAAAACAGTTGGAACCAATAGAACGCCAAGCAAGAATTCACGGATGGTCCGTCCTTTAGAAATGCGGGCGATGAAGGTACCAACAAATGGTGCCCAGGCAATCCACCATGCCCAGTAGAAGATGGTCCAATCTTGAACCCAAGAGTTATCCGCATCAAACGGGAATAGACGGAAACTCATCGATGGCAGGTTTTGAATATAGCTACCAACTGTCGTTGTGAACAGATCCATGATGAAATTGGTTGGTCCTGCAAAAAGCAAGAAGAACATCAACGAGATGGCAAGCACGACGTTCAGGTTACTTAAGTACTTAATTCCCTTGTTCAACCCGGTCTGTGCAGATAGCATAAACAATACCGTCACGACTAAAATGACAAGTAATTGGGTGGTGATGTTGTTCGTGATGGCAGGTGTGACACTCGCCAGCCCGCCGCTGATTTGGATTGCCCCCAGCCCAAGGGAGGTGGCAACACCAAAGATGGTAGCGAAAACTGCAATAAAGTTGATGAAAGTCCCTAGATGGCCATCAACACGGTCTCCTAGAATTGGTCGTAAGATGGAGCTGATAACCCCTGGAGAGCCTTTTCTGAATTGGAAATACGCTAACGCAAGCGCGATGACAGAATAAATGGCCCAAGGATGCAGACCCCAATGGAAAAATGAATAGCGCATTGCTACCCTGGCCGCTTCAGCCGTCTCCCCTTCTCCGGTCGGTGGGGCGAAAAAATGATACATCGGCTCTGAAGCACCCCAAAATACTAATCCGATACCCATCCCGGCACTAAATAACATCGCAAACCATGTGATGTAATTGTATTCCGGTTCGTCCGTATCTTTACCAAGTTTAATACGGCCGAATTTAGTGAATATAAGAATAATGCTAAATAACAAAAATCCTGTTGCGGTTAAAAGGTAAAACCAGCCGAACTTATCAACGATAAAACCTTGAACAGCTTCTGTGACAGGTTTTAGAGCGACATCTCCCAATATGCTTGCGGGAATCACGCCCCAGAGAATGAATAAGACGGCAACTATAATAGAAACAATAAATACAGGGGTTGTTTTCTTCATGATTTTTTCACTCCTTTAATGATTTCTCATCACTTCTTTCATATTTAAAGTATTTGTTACAAAAACGGCAGCTATACCATCCTAACACTTCTGGGACTTTAGTCCAAATAAATATACCTTAAGTGTTTACAGGTTGTAGTGGGTTCCATTAGAATTAATTACTAGAATTGGCACCTAGGAGGCAGGTATCTTGCTTGAAAACAGTTTAGTCATGGTAGCAATCATCATCATTATCAATATTGTTTATGTTTCTTTTTTCACCATAAGAATGATTCTGACTTTAAAGGGTCAGCGTTATCTGGCCGCAGGAATCAGCATGGTAGAAGTCGTGATCTATGTGGTAGGGCTTGGGCTGGTTCTGGACAACCTCAATCAGATCCATAATCTTGCCGCATATGCACTCGGATATGGAATCGGTGTAATCGTAGGAATGAAAATAGAAGAGAAGCTTGCGCTTGGTTATACCACCGTCAACGTAATCACAAAGGAGTACGACAAGGATTTACCAAAGCTTTTGCGTGAAAAAGGTTACGGGGTGACCAATTGGCAGGCGAACGGTCTGGAAGGCGACCGTATGGCAATGCAAATTTTAACGCCAAGAAAATACGAAGTGAGCTTGTATCATGCCATCAAAGAACATGATCCAAAGGCCTTCATCATCGCCTACGAACCGAAAACCATCCATGGCGGATTCTGGGTAAAGGCTGTTAAGGAAAGGAAAATTAAAGAATGGGTAAAACGCCGCGAAAACGAAAATTCGAAGTAATGGAAAACGAAACAATCAGTGATTGCCTGGACCGTATGGCAAAAGAAGGCTACATGCCCTCCCGCCGGATGGAAGAACCGATTTTTCAAGAAACAGTAAAAAACGGAAACAAAGAAGTGCATCCAATCGGAAGAAAAATCGTCTTCGAAGGCAAGTTGATCGATAAACAACACTAAAATACGAACAATAATCGACACAAACCATCATATCGTTCATGATTTTCGTTGACATCAATGATAAATGACGGTAAGATAAACGTAGATGAACACGCAATATAAAACAAAATAATGAAACCTCATATAATTTTGGGAATATGGCCCATAAGTCTCTACCCGACCGCCGTAAATTGGTCGGACTATGAGGGGAAGTTACCACCATCTACGTTTTTTCATAGCAAACAAGTTTGTTTACCTATGCTATTGAAAGCCCAGATGGACTGCTTTCCCTCTAAACAGGGACCAGTCCATTCTGGGCTTTTCTGTTTTCTGGGTAAACTCCGCGGTTTCTTTCCGCAAATGGCTTCGCTTTCCGCGGGGCGACCTTGAGCCTCCTCGGCAAGCCTGCGGGGTCTCAACATTGTCGCTACTCCCCCGCTGGAGTCTTCGCCTTTTGCTCCAAGAAACCGCTAGGTACTATAGAATCCACCCTGTTGACTGAAGTGCAAGGTGTGAGACTCCAGCGGGAGGTAGCGGTAGCTTGAGACCCCTGAAGCGTTGTGAGGAGGCTCAAGCACACGCCCCGCGGAAAGCGAACACCTGGAACGAAAGGAAACAGGGAGTTAACCTAATACCTACCATTTTACAAAAAGGGAGGCAACAAAATGAACGCTTTAGTTGGAGTGATCATGGGAAGTACTTCCGATTGGGAAACAATGAAACACGCATGCGACATGCTTGACGAACTACATATACCATACGAAAAGAAAGTCGTATCCGCACACCGCACACCAGACCTCATGTTCACCTACGCAGAACAAGCAAGAGAACGAGGCCTGAAAGTCATCATCGCCGGAGCGGGAGGGGCAGCACACCTGCCTGGAATGGTAGCCGCAAAAACCACGCTACCGGTAATCGGCGTGCCGGTTCAATCCAAAGCACTGAACGGTTTAGACTCTTTGCTCTCCATCGTCCAGATGCCAGGCGGAGTGCCAGTCGCAACCGTCGCCATCGGAAAAGCGGGAGCGACAAACGCTGGCCTCCTTGCAGCACAGATGATCGGTGCTTATGACAGCAACACGGCAGAGCGCCTGCAAACACGACGAGACAAGACAGAACAACAAGTGATAGAAAGTTGTGATCAGCTTGTTTAAACATATCGTACCACCAGCAACCATCGGCATCATCGGCGGCGGCCAATTAGGTCGGATGATGGCCCTATCAGCAAAAGCTATGGGATTCAAGATCGCTGTGCTTGACCCGACACCAGATTCCCCATGCGGACAGGTGGCAGACACCGAAATCACCGGGGCATTCAACGACATGGCAGCCATTAAAAAGCTTGCATCCTTATCCGATGTCGTCACATATGAATTTGAAAACATCGATTACGAAGCGCTGACTTGGCTCGAGGAGAACGCCTACTTGCCACAAGGCAGTGAAGTGTTGAAAGTAACCCAGCACCGAGCTACCGAAAAAATGGCGATTGAAGCAGCAGGCCTTCAGGTTGCACCTTTTATGGAAGTAACGACGGAGGCAGAGCTTACCGAAGCCATCCAGAAAATCGGCTATCCGAGCGTCCTGAAAACGAGCCGTTTTGGTTATGACGGCAAAGGCCAGGTGGTATTAAAAGACGAGACTGCATTCGAACAGGCTGCAAAACTTCTACAACACGGCGAATGTGTCCTTGAAAAATGGATTCCTTTCGTAAAAGAAATATCCGTTGTGGTCGCACGAAGCACAAATGGTGAAATCAAGGCTTTCCCAGTCGGAGAAAACGAACATCGGGAAAATATTTTATACAAAACCATCGCACCTGCAAGGGTCGATCAGATCTTAGAAATGAACGCGATTCAAAGTGCGATGACATTGGCAAGGCACTTCAATCTTATCGGGACACTGGCAGTCGAAATGTTCGTCCTTGAAGATGGAACCTTCTATATAAATGAACTGGCACCAAGGCCGCACAATTCCGGACATTATACGATGGATGCATGTGAGACTTCACAGTTTGAACAGCACATAAGAGCGGTGACAGGGATGCCCCTTGGAAAAACGACCTTATGGAAGCCTGCAGTAATGGTTAATCTATTAGGTGAGCATGTGGATGCGGCAATAGCGCACATTCCTCATTATGAAAATGCAAAGCTTCATTTATACGGGAAGCATGAAAAAAAAGAGAAACGAAAAATGGGACATATCAATATTTTAGCTGATACAATAGAACAGGCTTTGGAGCAAGAAGCTTCCTGGCAGATATGGAACACAGTTGAACGGAGGATTTTAACATGATTGAACGTTATACAAGACCCGAGATGGGCGCGATTTGGACAGAAGAGAACCGTTTTCAGGCTTGGCTTGAAGTGGAAATCCTAGCTTGTGAAGCATGGGCAGAACTTGGGGACATCCCGAAAGAAGACGTAAAGGTGCTTCGTGAAAAAGCATCATTCGATATCGAGCGCATCAAAGAGATTGAAGCGGAAACCCGCCATGATGTGGTTGCTTTTACAAGAGCGGTATCTGAAACACTTGGCGACGAGAAAAAATGGGTGCATTACGGACTAACGTCAACGGACGTAGTAGACACGGCATTATCCTACCAGCTGAAGCAGGCAAACGAGATCTTACTTGCTGACATCGAACGCTTTGTCACTATTTTAAAAGAAAAAGCGCAAGACCACAAATACACGGTCATGATGGGCCGTACGCACGGTGTGCATGCAGAGCCGACAACATTCGGTTTGAAGCTTGCCCTATGGTACGAAGAAATGAAACGTAATTTGGAGCGTTTCAAACAAGCGGCAGAAGGCATCGAGTTTGGAAAAATCTCCGGAGCGGTTGGAACTTATGCGAACATCAACCCATTTGTAGAAGAGTATGTGTGTGAAAAGCTTGGCTTGCAACGCGCGCCAATCTCCACTCAAACCTTGCAGCGTGACCGTCATGCTCATTACTTAAGTACACTGGCATTGATCGCAACTTCCGTCGAAAAATTCGCAGTGGAAGTACGTGGACTGCAAAAGAGTGAAACACGTGAAGTGGAAGAGTTCTTTGCAAAAGGACAAAAAGGATCTTCGGCAATGCCGCATAAACGTAACCCGATCGGTTCGGAAAACATGACAGGCCTTGCACGTGTGATTCGCGGATACATGATGACAGCTTATGAGAATGTGCCACTATGGCATGAGCGCGATATCTCGCATTCTTCTGCAGAGCGCATCATTTTACCAGACAGCACAATCGCATTGAACTACATGTTGAACCGTTTTGGCAACATCATCAAAAACTTGACGGTGTTCCCGGAAAACATGAAGCGCAATATGGACCGCACATTGGGTCTTATCTACTCCCAACGCGTGTTGCTTGCGTTGATCGATACTGGCATGTCTCGTGAGGAAGCGTATGATACGGTTCAACCGAAGGCGATGGAAGCTTGGGAGAAGCAAGTCCACTTCCGCGAGTTGGTGGAAGGCGAAGAGAAAATCACTTCTCGCCTAACTCCGGCACAGATTGAGGATTGCTTCGACTACAACTACCACTTGCAGCATGTTGATACGATTTTTGACCGACTAGGGCTATAAAATATAAATTGGTGGAGCACCGCTGTTGCTTTCCGCACTGGGCTTCGCTTTCCTAGGGGCGCTGCTTGAGCCTCCTCACTTCGTTGCGGGGTCTCAAGCTACCGCTATCTCCCTCAGGAGTCTTCGCCCTGTGCTCCAAGCAACAGCTAGGTTGTTTCGTGAAATCTGCAGTACCATTCATTCAAAGACAGTTTACCCTGTTGATTGAAGTGCAAGTTGTGAGACTCCTGCGGGAGGAAGGGACAGGGGAGACCCCACAGGCGAAGCCGAGGAGGCTCCCGGACCGCCCGCGGAAAGCGAACAACTGGAACGGAGATAAACAGGGAGTTATACCAAAAACCCATCTCTCTTTTCATAGGAGGCAAATCCATGACTTTGCAAAAGCAAGCACTACTATACGAAGGCAAAGCAAAACTGGTCTACTCAACAACCGACGAAAACATCGTCTGGATCCAATATAAAAACTCCGCCACCGCCTTCAACGGCGAAAAAAAAGCCGACATCACAGGCAAAGGCCGACTCAATAACGAGATTACCAGCTTACTATTTTCCATGCTCACACAAGCCGGCATCGAAAACCACTTCATCGAGCGCAAGTCCGAAACAGAACAGCTCGTAAAAAAAGTCGACATCATTCCACTAGAAGTCGTGGTCCGCAACATCACTGCCGGCAGCATGGCAAAACGCCTTGGCATCGAAGAAGGAGTCCCGCTCGAGCAACCAATCGTCGAGTTCTACTATAAGGATGACTCACTTGGTGATCCGCTCATCACAGAAGATCATGTTCAACTTTTGAAGCTTGCAACTCCTGCAGAAGTGGATATTTTGAAGCATGTAGCGCGTAAGGTGAATGTTGTATTATCGGAATTTTTCGAAAAGAAGAACCTGAGATTAGTAGATTTCAAGCTTGAATTTGGTAAAACAGAGGACGGCAGAATCATTTTGGCAGATGAGGTCTCACCGGATACTTGCCGCCTGTGGGATAAGGATACGAATGAAAAGTTAGATAAGGATGTCTTCCGCAGAAACCTTGGAAGCCTGACAGATGCATACGAAAAAATACTGGCACGTATTGGAGGAGAGCAGCATGTATAAAGTGAAGGTATTCGTAACGTTAAGAGAGAGCGTATTAGATCCACAAGGAACAGCAGTGAAAAGTTCGCTTCACAGTCTTTCATACAAAGAGGTCGAGGAAGTCCGCATCGGAAAATTTCTAGAGTTGACGATTGCTAAATCTGACCGTGACCTAGACGTGTTAGTAAAAGAAATGTGTGAACGCTTACTGGCAAATACAGTGATTGAAGACTTCCGTTATGAGGTGGAGGAGGTTGTTGGATCGTGAAATTTGCAGTCATCGTGTTTCCGGGCTCCAACTGTGATGTAGATATGTATCATGCGATCAAAGACGAGCTTGGGGAAGAAGTCGATTATGTGTGGCATGATGCAACAAACTTAGAGGAGTATGACGGGATTTTACTTCCAGGTGGATTTTCTTATGGGGATTACCTAAGATCTGGTGCGATTGCACGTTTTTCCAATGTGATGCTAGAGGTGCAAAAAGCAGCTGAAGCAGGTAAGCCGATTTTGGGCGTATGCAATGGGTTTCAAATTTTGCTGGAGTCGGGTCTTCTTCCAGGGGCAATGAGAAGAAACAAGAACTTGAAGTTCATGTGCCGCCCGGTTGAGTTAAAAGTGGTGAATAACGAGACGATGTTCACGTCGGGGTATGAAAAAGATGAGATCGTCACCATCCCCATTGCACATGGGGAAGGAAATTACTACTGTGATGAGAAAACCTTGGGGGAATTAGTAAGCAATGGGCAAATTGCTTTTTCCTATAATGGTGACAATCCAAATGGTAGTCTACAGGATATTGCCGGGATTGTAAATGAAAAAGGAAATGTATTAGGTATGATGCCACACCCGGAAAGAGCGGTTTCTGAGCTGTTGGGCAGTGCAGATGGCCTTAAACTCTTTCAATCTATCGTTCGTAATTGGAGGGAATCACATGTCGTTACTTCTTGAGCCAAATCCAGAGATGATCAAAGCGGAAGGCATTTACCGTGAAATGGGACTAAGCGATGAAGAGTTCCAGATGGTAGAAAAAATTCTTGGGCGCCTGCCGAACTACACAGAAACCGGACTATTTTCGGTAATGTGGTCCGAGCATTGCAGCTACAAGAATTCCAAGCCTGTATTGCGAAAGTTCCCGATTGATGGGCCAAAAGTGTTGCAGGGTCCTGGGGAAGGTGCCGGAATCGTTGACATTGGTGACAATCAGGCAGTGGTGTTCAAAATCGAGAGTCATAACCATCCGTCCGCGATCGAGCCTTACCAAGGTGCGGCAACAGGTGTCGGCGGGATCATCCGCGATGTCTTTTCGATGGGAGCTCGTCCGATTGCATTATTGAATTCTCTGCGCTTTGGAGAGCTGACAACTCCGCGCGTGAAATATTTGTTTGAAGAAGTGGTGGCAGGAATCGCAGGTTATGGTAACTGTGTGGGCATCCCGACAGTCGGCGGCGAGATCCAGTTCGACCCGGCTTATGATGGCAACCCGCTAGTGAACGCGATGTGTGTCGGTCTGATCAATCATGAAGATATCAAAAAAGGGCAGGCAAAGGGTGTAGGAAATACCGTCATGTACGTTGGGGCAAAAACGGGACGCGACGGCATTCACGGGGCAACTTTTGCATCAGAAGAACTGTCTGAAGCGTCCGAAGAAAAACGTCCGGCGGTTCAAGTCGGCGATCCTTTTATGGAAAAATTATTGCTTGAAGCATGCTTGGAAATCGTGAAGTGGGATGGATTAGTCGGCATTCAGGATATGGGTGCAGCTGGTTTGACTAGTTCGTCTGCAGAAATGGCATCCAAGGCTGGTTCCGGAATCGAGATGAACCTGGATCTTGTACCGCAGCGTGAAACAGGCATGACTGGTTATGAAATGATGCTTTCTGAATCTCAAGAGCGCATGTTGATTGTCGTAGAAGCGGGCCGTGAGCATGAAGCGCATGAGATCGTTTCAAAATATGGCTTGGAAGCTGTATCAATTGGAAAAGTGACGGATGATAAAATGTTGCGCCTTGTTCACAAAGGTGAGGTAATTGCAGATGTACCGGTAGATGCGTTGGCTGAAGAGGCACCTGTTTACCACAAACCTTCTAGTGAGCCTGCGTATTATCGCGAGTTCCAGGAGATGGAGGTAGCGGTACCGGAAGTGGCGGACTATGAAGAGACATTGGTAGCTTTATTGAAGCAGCCGACGATCGCAAGTAAAGAGTGGGTTTACGACCAATATGACTATCAAGTACGTACAAATACGGTAGTAGTGCCAGGATCGGACGCGGCAGTTGTCCGTATCCGCGGAACGGAAAAAGCATTGGCGATGACAACCGACTGTAACTCCCGTTATCTGTACTTGGATCCGGAAGTCGGCGGGATGATCGCGGTGGCAGAAGCGGCACGTAATATCGTATGTTCTGGTGCGAAACCGTTGGCTATCACAGACTGCCTGAATTTTGGTAATCCGGAAAAGCCGGAGATCTTCTGGCAGATTGAAAAAGCGACAGACGGTATGAGTGAAGCATGCCGCAAGCTTGAGTCGCCGGTTATCGGCGGAAATGTTTCCTTATATAACGAAACAAATGGAGTGGCAGTTTATCCAACACCTGTAGTCGGCATGGTTGGATTGATCGACGACTTGAAGCATGTGACAACTCAGGAATTTAAAAACGAAGGCGACCTGATTTATGTGATTGGAGAAACGGCTTCTGAGTTTGGCGGAAGTGAGCTGCAAAAGCTTACTTACGGCAAGATTTTCGGGAAGGCGCCTGCCATTGATTTAGACGTGGAAGCTAGACGTCAAGATGAGTTGTTGGCGGCAATCCGCGTTGGACTTGTGGCATCTGCCCATGATGTATCTGAAGGTGGCGTAGGAGTGTCTTTGGCGGAGAGTGCGATGGGCGCTCGTGGTTTGGGAGCATCTGTTACGCTTACCGGCGACATGACGTCTGCACTTTTCAGTGAAACGCAATCTCGTTTTGTTGTCTCTGTTCGTCCGGTAAACCAGGTAGCATTTGAGGCGGCGGTTGCGGATGCTAATTTAATAGGAACTGTGATAAGAACAGGAAATCTTCATATTGAATCGGCATCCCGTGAAGTGGCAGTCCATATGGCTGTGGACGACCTTCGCGATGCTTGGAAAGGAGCCATTCCATGCTTGCTGAACTAAAAGGCTTGAATGAAGAATGCGGGGTCTTCGGGATATGGGGACATCCCGAGGCGGCCCAGATCACCTATTACGGTCTGCACAGCTTGCAGCACCGTGGTCAGGAAGGCGCCGGCATTGTTTCAACAGATGGGGAGAAGCTTGGGGCAGTCAAAGGGGAAGGCCTTGTGAACGAAGTGTTCGGAAATGGTAGATTGCAAGAATTGGGTGCTGGAAAAGCCGCGATTGGCCATGTGCGTTATGCAACGGCAGGGGGCGGCGGATTCGAAAATGTGCAGCCCTTATTGTTCCACTCGCAATCTGGCAGTCTTGCACTTGCCCATAACGGGAATCTCGTCAATGCGAATGCATTGAAGCACCAGCTAGAAACAATGGGGAGTATTTTACAGACGACATCTGATACGGAAGTGTTGGCTCACTTGATAAAAAGAAGTGGCTACACATTATTGAAGGATCGTGTGAAAAATGCTTTGTCGATGCTAAAAGGTGCATATGCCTTTTTGATCATGACAGAGACGGAAATGATGGTGGCACTTGATCCGAACGGCTTGCGTCCACTTTCATTGGGTAAGTTGAATGATGCGTATGTGGTGGCGTCCGAAACTTGTGCGTTTGATGTGGTCGGAGCGGAGTTCATCCGTGACATCGAGCCAGGGGAACTGTTGATTATCGATAATGGTGGCTTGCATTCTGAGCGGTTCACCTTGCATACCCAGCGATCGATGTGCAGCATGGAATACATTTATTTTTCCAGACCTGACAGCAATATTGACGGTATCAATGTTCATACAGCCAGAAAAAGCTTGGGCAAGCAGTTGGCAATGGAGTCAGCGGTGGAGGCGGACGTTGTAACTGGGGTACCGGATTCCAGTATTTCAGCGGCGATCGGCTATGCGGAACTTTCTGGCATTCCGTATGAGCTTGGACTGATCAAAAATAGATATGTAGGCCGGACGTTCATCCAGCCTTCCCAAGCATTGCGTGAGCAGGGGGTAAAAATGAAGCTTTCACCTGTTCGTGGGGTTGTAGAAGGAAAGCGCGTGGTGATGGTCGATGATTCGATCGTACGTGGGACGACAAGCAGAAGAATTGTGAAGATGCTTCGTGATGCAGGTGCGACCGAGGTGCATGTGCGCATCAGTTCACCGCCGATCAAGAATCCATGCTTTTACGGGATTGATACATCAACACATGAAGAGCTGATCGCATCTTCCCATTCCGTGGAGGAAATGCGCGAGATCATTGGTGCAGATTCGTTGGCATTCTTGAGCCCTGGTGGCATGGTCGAAGCGATCGACCGCCCGTTTGACGGCGAGACTCGCGGTCAGTGCATGGCGTGCTTTACCGGCAAGTATCCGACGGAAATTTATCCGGACACGGTGCTGCCGCATGAGAAGTGCTAACTGTTATTCGGGGGTTGTTTTAGCGGAAAAGTTACAATAACAGTGGGATATGTCACAATAACTGCTGAAAAACTCACAATAACGCTGCTAAAACTCACAATGACATCATAGAAACTCACAATAACCATAATTGCGCGCAAATACATGGAGAAACCAAACATAATTACCTTTTTTCAAAAAAGATGCTAACAAAAAAGCGGCGGGATTCTTAAGATTCGTCGCTTTTCCATTGGAAGGGAGACACGACACATATGGCAAATGCATACAAGCAAGCGGGTGTAGATATAGAAGCGGGCTATGAAGCGGTGACGCGTATGAAAAAACATGTGGCCAGAACGATGAGGCCAGAGGTGATGGGGGGACTTGGCGGATTTGGCGGCCTGTTTGACCTATCAGCAGTGAATGTGAAAAACCCGGTGCTCGTATCCGGTACGGACGGTGTCGGAACAAAGCTGATGCTCGCATTCCAGCTCGACAAGCATGACACCATCGGGGTGGATGCAGTTGCGATGTGTGTCAACGATGTCGTCGTTCAAGGTGCAGAGCCGCTTTATTTTCTAGATTATATTGCATGCGGCAAAGCGGTGCCGGAACGAATTGAGAATATCGTCAAAGGAATAGCGGATGGCTGTGAACAGGCCGGATGCGCTTTAGTCGGCGGCGAAACGGCGGAAATGCCTGGCATGTATGATGACACGGAGTATGACCTGGCGGGATTTACGGTAGGTGTGGTGGAGAAAGAGCGATTGATCAATGGCTCCAACATCAAACCGGGTAACGTGCTGATCGGCCTGAGCTCAAGTGGTATCCACAGCAATGGTTACTCTTTAGTTCGGAAAATCGTTTTTGAAAAAGGTCGGCTCGACTTGGACACGAAGTACGAAGGATTAAGCCGCCCACTAGGCGAAGAGCTTTTGACTCCAACGAAAATATATGTCAAACCGATCCTTGAAGTCTTGAAAAAATATGATATCAACGGCATGGCCCATATCACTGGCGGCGGATTTATCGAAAATATCCCGCGCATGCTTCCAGAAGGCCTGCAAGCAGAAGTGGATTATGGAACATGGCCGATCCCGCCGATCTTTGATCTTTTGCAAAAAGTTGGAGAATTGAACCGCAAGGAAATGTTCAATATTTTCAACATGGGAATCGGAATGGTGCTTGCGATCAATGAAGAGATTTTACCGGAAGTGGTACGTATCCTGGAAGCGAACGGGGAGAAGGCTTATTTGATCGGCCGTGTGAAAGAGGGCGAAGGAATCACGTTTGGCGGAGGAGTAATCCGATGACAACAAGGATCGCCATCTTTGCATCAGGGAGTGGTTCTAATTTTCAAGCGTTAACGGATGCTTGTCGATCTGGTGAACTGGATGCCACTCCTGCATTGCTTGTCTGTGACAAACCTGGCGCATACGTGGTAGAACGTGCGACGGCAGCAGACATTCCTTACTTTGCTTTTGCACCAAAAAGCTACAAGGATAAAGCGGAGTTTGAATCCCACATCCTTCAAGAACTAGCGCGCTATGAAGTCGACTTTATTGTCCTTGCTGGCTATATGCGCCTGATCGGCCCGACATTATTGACTGCTTTCAGAGGAAGGATCGTCAACATCCATCCATCCATTTTACCGGCGTTCCCTGGCCTTGATGCAGTTGGTCAAGCGCTTGAGTATGGTGTGAAATTGACAGGGGTGACGATTCATTTTGTCGATGAAGGCATGGACACAGGTCCGATCATCGCGCAACAGGCAATCGAAGTAGAAGTGGACGATACCCGAGAAACGTTAGAAAAGAAAATTCATCAAGTGGAACATACATTTTACCCAAAAACCCTACAACAACTTTTAGAGAGGCAGCGATACGATGAGAGCATTAGTGAGTGTTTCCAATAAAGAGGGCATTGTCCCATTTGTACAACAATTAGTGGACCTTGGAGTGGAGGTAATCTCCACCGGCGGCACCAAGAAAGTTTTGCAGGAAAATGGTGTGAAGGTCATCGGCATTTCTGAAGTGACAGGCTTCCCGGAAATCCTGGATGGCCGCGTGAAAACCTTGCACCCGATGATCCATGGTGGATTATTGGCGATGCGGGACAACGAAAGTCACAAAGCGCAGCTTGAGGAGCATGGAATTACCCCGATCGACTTAGTTGTGGTAAACCTTTACCCATTTAAAGAGACGATCTCTAAAGCGGATTCCACGTTTGAAGATGCGATTGAAAACATTGATATCGGCGGCCCGACGATGCTTCGTGCAGCTGCAAAGAATCATAAGGATGTTGCGGTTTTAGTGGATCCGGTTGATTACGAGGGGGTTATTGCTGAGTTAAAAGCAAGCGGGAAAGTGGAGGTGGCCACACGCCGTCGCCTTGCAGCAAAAGTATTCCGCCATACAGCAGCATACGACGCGATGATCTCCAACTACTTGACAGAAGCGGTGGAAGAAAAGCATCCCGAGTCCTTGACTGTTACGTTTGAGAAAAAACAAGGTTTGCGATACGGAGAGAATCCACACCAACAGGCAGCATTCTACCAGACGCCACTCGTGTCCGAATTCTCGATTGCATCTGCCGAACAGCTTCATGGAAAAGAATTATCCTACAACAACATCAATGACGCAGACACTGCTTTGCAGATCGTAAAAGAATTCAAAGACCCCGCGGTAGTTGCAGTAAAACATATGAACCCATGTGGTGTGGGTACTGCTGCCACAACAGTGGAAGCATACCGCCGTGCATATGAAGCGGATCCCGTATCCATTTTCGGCGGCATCATCGCTTTCAACACGGAAGTGGATAAGGAAACGGCAGAGCTTTTGCATGAACTATTTTTAGAGATCGTCATCGCGCCATCCTTCACTGAGGACGCTTTGGCAGTGTTAAAGCAGAAAAAGAACATCCGATTATTGGTGGTCGAAATGAATGGGCAAGATGTGCTGCAATCCCGCATGGTTTCTGTTCGCGGAGGTCTTTTGGTGCAGGATGAGGACCAGTTTGGCTTGGAAGATGCGACGGTTAGTGTTCCAACGAAGCGTGAGCCGACAGAGCAGGAGTGGGCGGACCTGAAGCTTGCATGGAAAGTCGTGAAGCATGTGAAATCCAATGCCATCGTCCTTGCAAAAGAAGGGCAGACGGTCGGCGTCGGTGCAGGACAGATGAACCGTGTCGGTGCAGCGAAAATTGCCATCGAGCAAGCTGGCGAAAAAGCGGCCGGTTCCGCACTTGGATCAGACGCATTCTTCCCGATGAACGACACAGTCGAAGCAGCCGCAAAAGCGGGCGTAACGGCAATCATCCAGCCAGGCGGCTCCATCAAGGATGAAGATTCCATCAAAAAAGCCGACGAATACGGCATCACGATGGTATTCACAGGGATGAGACATTTTAAGCATTAAGTTAGGGAAGAGGAGGGTGCGGCGGCTTGTGTACGTTTTTACCCTTCTCTTACCGCTCTGAATGCTTTGAAGGGATTATTGGGGATTGTGACGGGATTTCGTTGAGATATGACGGGATTTTCTCTCGTTATGAAGGGATTTTTCCGACTTATGACGGGATTACCTGATAGTTGTATCCTGTACCATTAATATAAAGTAGTCATTTTCATTCATAAGCAGGAATTTGCTGATTATATGACGGGATTAAGGATTCTTGTGACGGGATTAAACCAATTTACCTTTCGAAGAGAGCATTGTAACGCCAAATCACTAAACAAAACCCCATAACACGTCAGGAGGATAATCCATGAAAGTATTGGTAATCGGAAAAGGCGGCCGCGAACACGCCATCGCTTGGAAATTCGCCAAAAGTCCATCCGTATCAGAAGTCTTCATAGCACCAGGGAATGTCGGCATGCAATCAATCGGAAACCTTGTGCCGATTCAAGAATCCGACACGGAGGCATTAATTGATTTTGCTAAAAAGAACGAAATCGACCTTACCATGGTGGGGCCGGAAGTACCTTTACTGAACGGAATTGTCGATGCATTCCAGGCGGAGGGGCTTCAAGTTTTCGGTCCAACCAAGTGTGCAGCACTTATTGAAGGCAGCAAAGGGTTTGCGAAGAATCTTATGAAAAAGTATGGCATTCCGACAGCCGGCTATGAGATTTTCACAGAGTATGAGGATGCAAGAGCGTATATTGAGAGCAAGGGGGCACCAATTGTGCTCAAGGCGGACGGTCTTGCAGCTGGCAAGGGTGTTGTGGTTGCGATGACGGAAAAAGAGGCGCTTGATGCGGTGTATGAGATGATGGCAGAGTCCAAATTCGGTGAAGCCTCATCCAAGCTTGTCGTAGAAGAGTTTTTGGATGGGGAAGAGTTTTCGTTCATGGCATTTGTGAACGGTGAGAAGGTCTATCCGATGGTCATCGCCCAAGACCATAAGCGGGCATTTGACGGGGACAGAGGGCCGAATACAGGTGGCATGGGAGCCTATTCACCAGTGCCGCAGATACCGGAGTCTGTCGTGGAAGAGGCGTTGCAAACGGTGTTGCTTCCGACGGCAAAAGCAATGGTGAACGAAGGGCGTCCATTCGTTGGGATCTTATATGCTGGGTTGATTTTGACAAAGCAGGGGCCAAAGGTAATTGAGTTTAATGCCCGTTTTGGAGATCCGGAGACACAGGTGGTGCTTCCAAGATTGGAATCGGATCTGGGAGAAGTGTTGATCGGGGTTTTGCGCGGAGAAGAGCTGAAATTAAAGTGGTCCGAAAAGTCAGTGGTCGGAGTGGTCATGGCATCCAAGGGATATCCGGAAGCCTATGAAAACGGAGCGGTCATTGAAGGGTTGGAGCAAGTCGAAGAACAAGGGACGGGGTTTGTCTTCCATGCAGGCACAGAGAAGCGGGAAGGGAAGCTTGTGACAAATGGCGGTCGAGTCCTGCTCGTTGCCGCACAAAGTGACAGCCTGGAAAAAGCGCAGAAAGCAGCATATGAAGAACTGCAAAAAGTGAAAAGTGATAACCTTTTCTACCGGAGCGACATCGCCAACAAAGCTATTGCGTCCGGCGTTTCCTCCTAACAAACACAAACAAAATGGCCACAATCCCACCAATGATCGTCGCCAACACAAACGACATATCCGTTAAATACTCAAGCATTGTTCATACCTCCTTATATGGTTCGACGTGAGTGAAGAAAATCCTTTGGGGGTCTGACCCCCAAAGGTGTTTTTTTTAGTCCCTTTAATCCTTTAAGTCCAATAAATCCTCAAAATCCTCTAACCCCCCTTAAGAAGGATTATAAGAATCCCCAGCACCGCTGTCCCCGCCGTCGGCTTGTGCTTCGAAGTCGTCGAAGTCGAAGTTGTAGTGGTTGTTTTCGCTGTTGTGGTCGTGGCGGTATTCTTGGAAGCGTTCGAAGCCTTGTGTCAGCGGGCAGTAACGCAGGATGCCTTCTGCGATTTTCATTCCTGCTAGCAGGGCAACGAGCTTGTAGGAATCACGATGCGGACGACGCACCATTTTGCTTGTGATCCAGGCCAAGATTGCAAAGCCTGCTGAAATGCGGATCATGGCATTGACGATGCTGATATTCGGTTTTACCTTCATAATAAATCCCTCCAATAATATTTTCTGAATTTTCCACAAAGTTTTAAAAATTTTCACATAATTATTACGAACGGTAATGCAAGCTAAACACTGTTATGGTAACATGGTAAAAAGAGGTTATATCACAATAATTTTCGCGACAAAACCTTAAGCTGATACAATCTCACAAAGAGTGGGTGATAAGCATGCATGAACAAGCATATAGATGGAAATGCAAAAAAATACGGGAACAGGTTTCGGTGATTGACGGAAAGAAAGCACCGACCATCCTCCTTACCAATGCCACATACCTTAATGTGCAACTGAAAACCTGGATGACAGCGAACATCTGGATCCATGAAGACCGAATCGTCTATGTAGGCGACGAGCTTCCTGCTAATACGAAAAATACGGAAGTGGTCAATTGTGAGTCGTTCTATTTGGTTCCAGGATACATAGAGCCTCATGTACATCCGTTTCAACTTTATAATCCCCTTTCCTTTGCGCAATATGCATCAAAATTGGGAACGACAACATTCGTCAATGACAATTTAATGCTTACTTTACAGATGACCAAAAAGAAAGCGTTTACTTTTATAGAGAAAATGAATAAATCAGCAGCGACCATGTACTGGTGGTGCAGATTCGATGCGCAGACCGAGATAAAAAATGAGGAGCAGATCTTTTCCAACCCAAATATGAAAAGCTGGTTGGATCATCCTTTAGTCATGCAAGGCGGCGAATTGACAAGCTGGCCGAAGCTGATGGCCGGGGACGATATGATCCTGCAGTGGGTGCAGGAAGCAAAGGCGCGAAGAAAGCCTGTGGAGGGCCATTTTCCCGGTGCTTCAGAAAAGACGCTGACAAAAATGCAGCTGCTTGGCATCCATAGCGATCATGAAGCGATGACCGGAGCGGATGTCATCAAGCGAGTTTCTCAAGGCTATCATGCCTCCCTTCGCTATTCGTCCATCCGACCTGATTTGCCATTGATTCTTGAAGAGCTCGAGGCTTCAGGTGTTCATTACTATGATCAGACTTTCTTCAATACAGATGGCTCCACGCCAAGTTTTTATGAAAGCGGTGTCATCGACAGAACCATCGCTATCGCACTAGATAAAGGAGTTCCGACCATCGAAGCTTATCGGATGGCCTCCTATAATGCGGCAAGGCACTTCTCGATCGATGCCCTTCATGGCAGCATTGCGCCTGGGCGGATCGCCAACATCAATTTCCTGAAGGCAAAAGAAGATCCGACCCCTGTTTCTGTTTTATCAAAGGGAATTTGGGTGACAAGGGAGAACACGCCAAACGCCAAGGCGTTCCCAGAGCAGGATTGGAACTCCCTTGGACTAGAGCCGCTTAAACTTGATTGGGAGCTTTCCATAGATGACCTGCAATTTTCAATGGCATTAGGGATGGAAATGGTCAACGAAGTGATCATCAAACCATATACTATCACGGTGGATGTTTCAGTGGACCGCCTGTCAACAAGGCATGACGAGTCCTTCCTAATGCTCATCGACCGGGCTGGAAAGTGGCGTGTGAACACGATCATCAAAGGTTTTGGCACGCATGTACAAGGATTTGCAAGCTCGTATTCCAATACCGGAGACATCGTGCTGATCGGCAAAGATAAAGAAGCGATGCTGAAAGCTTTTCAACAGATGAAGGAACTTGGTGGAGGAATGGTGCTTGTCGAGGATGATGAAATCATTTGTGATATCCCGTTGCCGCTTGCTGGAGGCATGTCCAATTGTGACATGGAAGAGCTGATGAAACAGGAAACAGAACTGCGGAATCAACTGTTTGCAAGGGGCTACAGCTTCAATGATCCAATTTACACTTTACTATTTTTATCGTCTACACATCTTCCTTATATTAGAATAACACCTAGAGGAATCTACGATGTGATGAATAAAACGGTACTCTTTCCGTCAATAATGCGTTAAAATGTAAAAGTAAATGAAATTACTTCAAAGGTTGTGTTTTTGTAAGGATGAGTAGTAACAAGTTAGTCCTGATCGGTACAGTCTTCATGCTTCTTTTAGCTGGCTGTCAATCAGGGAATTCCGATGTCGATACAGCAAAAAAGCCAAAGGAAAGTAATGAACAAGTTGTCAAAGAGGAAGAAAAAGTGGGAACAGAGGTTTCTGAACCACTCGAAACGGCCCCTTTGACAGGAGAAGCCGTCGAGCGGAAAGTCGAGGCACGCCCAGTTGCCGTCATGATCAATAATGACGCAAAGGCACGGCCGCAATCAGGCCTTCATAAAGCCGACATTGTGTATGAAGTGCTTGCAGAAGGTGACATAACAAGGTTTCTCGCGATTTTTCACAGTGAAATGCCTGAGACAGCAGGCCCTGTCAGGAGTGCAAGGGATTATTTCGTTGATTTGACTAAAGCCTATGATGCCCTCTATGTTTTTCACGGATGGAGTCCTGAAGCGAAAAATAAAATAGAGAATAAAGAAGTGGACGGGATAAACGGGTTGACTTACGATGGTTCGCTCTTTAAGCGTGCAAGCTTCCGTAAAGCACCGCATAATTCCTATATCACCTCTGAAAATATTAAAAAAGGCGCCGAACAGCTGAATTATTCATTACAAGCACATGTACCCTCCTTTACCTTTTTGAAGGAAGGGCAGACCACTCACCTTGATGGAACGGCTGCTGAACAGGTGAAAATAGAATACTCATCAAGAATGACGACACACGTTGATTATAAATATGACCCAATACAACAGGCTTATGTCCGTTACAGTGCCGGCGAGAAACTCACCGATCTGGAAACGGAAGAAGACATCGTCGCCCATAACGTTTTCATCATCGAGACGTCGCACACCGTTATTGACGACCAAGGAAGAAAAGAAATCGATATAACATCCGGTGGAAATGGAGTGCTGATCCAAAACGGAGAGAGCTTTGAAGTCGAATGGAAATCGGCGGAAGGGAAACTCCTCCCATATGCCAATGGCAAACAAGTGCCGCTCGCTCCGGGAAAAACCTGGATTCAGATCGTTCCAGATTTAAAAATAGTCTCATACTAGTCTTACTAAGCAAAGGAGAAATCTATCATGCAAATCAATAAACTACGTGGAAAAGAACTGGACCAACTTTTTGAGTCGATCCTTTCCTTAAAGGACATGGAAGAATGCTATCGTTTCTTTGATGACCTCTGTACAATCAATGAAATCCAATCCTTGGCACAGCGCCTTGAAGTGGCAAGAATGCTGCGCGACGGCTTCACCTACCATAAAATCGAAACCGAGACAGGTGCAAGTACAGCAACCATCTCCCGTGTGAAGCGTTGCTTGAACTACGGAAATGATGCTTACGAAATGGCACTTGAGCGAATTGCAGACGAAAAGAAAACAGAAGAAGTATAAGAAGAAAAGGTGGCCCGCTGGAAGTGCAGCGGGCCACCTTTTTCTCGGGGGGGGGACGTTTACTCTAAAGCCCGAACCCCCACTGAACCTTAAGCAAAGGCCAACCACCCGCAAGACAAAATTAAAAACCGCCTCTTAAACAAGAAGCGGTTCCACCCAAAAGTAAAATCTTTCAACAAATCATGCATTACCGGTAAAACGTTTCCTGGTTTGATTTTACTTGGTCGACTGTATTAGTTGATGCTGCAGGATCGGTTGTTCTCCTCCTTCTTTTCCCGAAAAAATCAACGAGCGCACCAAACACCAAAAGAATAGCGAAACCAATGACGAACCAGAGCCACATAGGCATGTTGGACACCTCCTTATCACCATCATATTTTGGATCAGAAGCGATATGCATCAATCTGTTAAAAGACAACTATTTTCCTAAATGCTACTAATGAAGTTATCTATTATTTACCCGTTAACCAAACGGAATAACAGGAAACTGTAAAATATAACTTTGGCGCTATCGGGAAAAGGTCGTAACTTCCAGTCAACAATCTCCCTTTCCCTTTTTCGTATTGCCTTAGATTTTGATATAATAAAGGAATGGAAATTTAGAATGGGGGACGTTTGCAGTGTTAATGGAAATACGGGAGTGGAAGCACGTTTTTAAATTGGATCCAAACAAAGAGATATCGGATGAAGATTTAGAGCTTGTGTGCGAATCCGGTACAGATGCCATTCTTGTTGGCGGTACGGACGGCGTCACACTTGATAATGTGCTGAGCCTGATGAGCAGGGTGAGAAGGTATTCGTTGCCGTGTGCATTGGAGGTTTCCACCATTGAATCGGTCACGCCTGGATTTGATTTTTATTTTATTCCAAGTGTGTTGAACAGCAGAAAAACAGAATGGGTAGTGGACCTTCACATAGAAGCGCTCAAAGAATACGGCGACATCATGAACTGGGAGGAAATCGTGGCAGAAGGCTATTGCATCCTGAACGCAGATTGTAAGGCAGCTAAACTGACAGATGCAAAAACCGACCTGACCCCCGAAGATGTCATCGCTTATGCGAGAATGGCGGAGAAAATGTTTAATCTACCTATCTTTTACTTAGAATATAGTGGTATGTACGGAGACGTCGAAATAGTACAGGCGACAAAACAAACTCTTGAAAAAACCCAGTTGTTCTACGGAGGCGGCATCTCCACAGCAGAGCGTGCCAAAGAAATGGCAGCCCACGCCGATACCGTCGTCGTAGGCAATGCAGTGTATGATAACCTGAAAGAAGCACTAAAGACAGTTGACGCTGTGAAAAATTAGTAGAAGCCAGATATTCTAGCTGTTGATTGGAGCACAGGGCGAAGACTCCTTAGGGAGATAGCGGTAGGTTGAGACCCCGCAGCGGAGCGAGGAGGCTCAAGCACCGCCCCTAGAAAAGCGAAGCCCAGGGCGGAAATCAACAGCGGCGCAAACGTTAATTTTAAGATTAAAATAAATAGTAATATTCACGACACTTTAGTATGATATAAAATAAGAACATATGTTTGTTGGGACGGTGAAAAAATATGCAATATTTAAGTGAAAGGCTTCTTGAGGGGCTTAACCCGATGCAAAAAGAAGCTGTGAAGAAAACGGACGGACCCCTACTCATCATGGCCGGAGCGGGAAGTGGAAAAACGAAGGTGCTGACGCATCGCATCGCCTATTTGATGACGGAAAAACAGGTGGCGCCATGGAATATCCTTGCGATCACCTTTACGAACAAAGCGGCCCGTGAAATGAAAGACCGCGTGGAAAAACTTCTCGGACCTGCAGCGGAAGACATCTGGATCTCGACATTCCACTCCATGTGTGTGAGAATCCTGCGCCGTGACATCGACCGCATCGGCATTAACCGCAATTTTACCATTCTTGATACGACGGATCAGCTGTCCGTCATTAAAAATATTTTAAAAGACCGCAATATCGATCCGAAGAAATTCGAACCAAGAACCATTCTTGGAACCATCAGCTCTGCAAAAAATGAACTGATGAACCCTGAGCAATATGCGAAACAGCCACTTGGTCCATATGAGCAGCAGGTAGCAGAAATCTATACGGACTATCAAAAACGCTTGAAAAAGAACCAGGCACTTGATTTTGACGACTTGATCATGACGACCATCCACTTATTCAAACGTGTGCCGGAAGTGCTTGAATATTACCAGCGTAAATTTCAATACATTCATGTGGATGAGTATCAGGATACGAACAGAGCGCAATATACACTGGTCAATCTTTTGGCGGACCGCCTCAAAAACCTTTGTGTGGTAGGGGATTCTGATCAATCCATCTATCGCTGGCGCGGAGCGGATATCGCGAATATCCTTTCTTTTGAAAAAGATTACCCGAATGCGGAAGTTGTGCTGCTTGAGCAGAATTACCGTTCTACAAAACGAATCTTAGAAGCTGCAAACCGAGTAATTGACAACAATATCGGCCGGAAAAAGAAGAACCTTTGGACGGAAAATGATGAAGGGCAAAAGATCATCCATTATCAAGCGGATTCCGAGAAATCGGAAGCACAGTTTGTGGTAGGGAAAATGCGTGAACTCATGCAAAAGGACCCAACAAGAACGCTTGGCGACTTTGCGATCCTTTACCGCACAAACGCTCAATCGCGTGTGATGGAGGAAATGCTCCTCATGTCCAACATCAACTACACGATCGTCGGCGGAACCAAGTTCTACGACCGTAAGGAAATCAAGGACATCCTTGCGTATCTTCGCCTGATTGCCAATCCCGACGATGACATCAGCCTTCAGCGTATCGTAAACGTACCAAAGCGCGGGATCGGGGCGACCACCATGGATAAGATCGCCAATTACGCAACGCAGCATGATATCTCCATCTTCACTGCTCTTGCAGAGGTGGACCTGATAGGTGTAAGCGGACGTGCAACTTCCCAACTGAAGGAGTTCCGCGCACTTATTGAGGGATATGTGCAAATGCAGGAGTATATTTCGGTGACGGAACTTGTGGAAGAGGTTCTTGAAAAGTCAGGCTACCGTGAAATGTTGAAAGCCGATAAAACGATCGAATCGCAAAGCAGACTGGAAAACATCGATGAGTTCCTGTCTGTTACGAAGAATTTTGAAGAAAAGTATGATGACAAGAGCCTGGTTGCATTCTTAACTGACCTGGCGCTTGTTGCTGATATCGATAAATTGGACGAGGAAGATCCGGCCCAGCAAGAAGGGGTCATTTTAATGACACTTCATGCTGCAAAAGGACTCGAGTTCCCGGTTGTATTTTTAATCGGAATGGAGGAAGGGGTATTCCCTCACAGCCGTTCGCTGTTTGAAGAAGCAGAGATGGAAGAGGAACGCCGCCTCGCATATGTAGGGATCACACGTGCAGAAGAACAGCTGTACATCACAAATGCCCAGATGCGCACCCTGTTCGGACGGACGAACATCAACCCTCCTTCCCGTTTTATAAAAGAAATACCGGAAGATTTGCTGGAGAGTGAAGAGAACAAAGAAGCTGTGTCCCGCCCGACACCATTTGGCGGCAGGGGCTCAAGCTTTGGAGGTTCCACGTTTGGTGGCACTTCGGCTGCCGGGAGGGCAAGAGCTGCAAGTCCTGCTTCGCAAACTGCACGCCGCACGACAGCACCATCACGCGGGCTTACCGCAACAGGCGGAGAAAGCTTAGACTGGATGGTTGGGGACAAAGCAGAACATAAAAAGTGGGGAGTCGGCACCGTTGTCAGCGTAAAAGGCGATGGCGACAGCAAGGAACTCGACATTGCGTTCCCAAGCCCGACAGGCATCAAACGCCTCCTTGCAAAATTTGCGCCTGTTACGAAGGTTCAATGATAGTGAAAACCGCCAAAAAAGAAAGGACGACATTGCATGGAAAGAGAACAAGCTGAAAAACGGGTTCGCGAGCTGCATGACGTGCTGAACCAATATAACTATGAATATCATGTATTGGACAAACCGTCCGTTTCAGATGCCGAATACGACACCCTTTTACAAGATCTATTGACACTTGAAAAGGAGTATCCCGAGCTGCAAACATCGGACTCTCCGACTCAGCGTGTGGGGGGGAATATTCTTGAAATGTTCAACAAGGTCGAGCACCGCACCCCGATGCTCAGCCTTGGCAATGCGTTTAATGAGGACGACTTGCGTGATTTTGACCGACGAGTGAAACAGGCTGTAGGAGATGATGTCACATATGTCTGCGAGCTGAAAATTGACGGTCTTGCCGTGTCCCTGCGCTATGAGGATGGTCTGTTCGTCCTTGGTGCCACACGTGGTGACGGGACAACAGGTGAGGACATCACCATGAACCTGAGAACGATCAAGTCTATCCCGCTGCGCTTGAAAGAACCTGTCACGATGGAAGTCCGCGGGGAAGCGTTTATGCCGAAGAATTCTTTTGAAAGGCTGAATGCTGCGAAAATGGAGCGCGAAGAAGAGCCATTTGCCAACCCGCGTAACGCAGCAGCCGGATCGCTTCGACAACTCGACCCGAAAATCGCTGCATCCCGTAACTTATCCGTGTATGTCTATAGCCTTGCCGATGCCGGTGAGACAGGTGTAGATTCCCACAGTGAAGCCTTGGATTATCTGGATAAACTAGGCTTCAAAACAAATACGGAAAGAAAAGTGTGCACTTCCATCGAAGAAGTTCTGGAATATGTCACAGGTTGGCACACAAAACGCCCGGATCTGTCGTATGATATAGACGGTATCGTTATTAAAGTGGACAATACCGAGCATCAGGAACAACTCGGTTTCACTGCAAAAAGCCCTAGATGGGCCATTGCCTACAAATTCCCTGCAGAGGAAGTTACAACTAAGCTGCTCGATATTGAACTGAATATCGGTCGTACAGGTGTGGTGACACCAACCGCGATCTTAGAACCGGTCCGTGTAGCAGGCACGACGGTCCAACGCGCGTCCTTACATAATGAAGACCTCATCCGTGAAAAGGACATCAAGCTTGGAGATACCGTCATCGTCAAAAAGGCAGGAGACATCATCCCGGAAGTGGTGAATGTGCTTGTTGAGCAAAGAACCGGCGAAGAACGTGATTTTGCGATGCCGACTCATTGTCCGGAATGTGAAAGCGAGCTTGTCCGCATTGAAGGGGAAGTGGCTTTGCGCTGTATCAACCCTAAATGTCCGGCACAGATTCGCGAAGGCTTGATTCATTTTGTCTCCCGAAATGCCATGAATATCGATGGCCTTGGGGAAAAGGTGATTGCACAGCTTTTCCGGGAGAATTTGATTGAGGATGTGGCAGATCTTTATAAGTTAACAAAAGAACAGCTCCTTGAGCTTGAGCGGATGGGCGAGAAGTCTGCCGACAACTTGATTTCAGCTATTGAAAAAACGAAGGAAAACTCGCTCGAGCGTCTATTGTTCGGTCTTGGAATCCGACTTGTCGGAGCAAAGGCTGCCAAAACATTGGCGCAGGAGTTTGACCATATGGACCGACTTGCAAGCTTGACGAAGGAAGAACTGACCGCAATCCACGAAATTGGCGACAAGATGGCCGACTCCATTGTTACCTATTTTGAACAACCGGAAGTGACCGAGCTTCTTTCAGAGTTGAAAGAGCTAGGGGTCAACATGGCGTATAAAGGACCGAAACCTGTGAGTGCGGAAGATGTTGATTCTTATTTTGCAGGAAAAACGATCGTCCTGACAGGAAAGCTTGAAGAGATGTCACGGAATGATGCCAAAGCGGCCATTGAGCAGCTTGGTGGAAAAGTGACCGGAAGTGTCAGCAAAAACACCCATCTCGTCATTGCCGGAGAAGAGGCAGGCTCAAAGCTCACAAAGGCGCAGGAACTTGGGATAGAAGTTTGGAATGAAGCACAAATGCTTAAGGAAATACAATCATAAGAGGTGTTGGAAGTGAAAAGGTTTTTGTCGTTGCTCCTTGTTGTTTCTCTTTTTGCCACCGGATGTGTACCTGGCTTCGAGAAGCAGGAAGAAGTGGTACAAGATCCAGCGCAGCAGGAAAATACGGAACAAGCCATTGTTCCGCGATATAAAATATCAGATGACTATTACCAAACCATCCTTCCCTACAAGCCCGGGGAAACCCGCGGCCAAATCGCCCCGCGCCTGAACAGCCGGGTCGATGTGGAGGAGCTGGAGACCGGATTGATGAGAATGGCACAGGAGGTCTTTCCTTCTGACAACTATCTGTATCAGGAAGGACAATATATTAAGCGTGGAACGATTTCGGAATGGCTGAAGCGTAAGACTGGTGATGAAAGTTTAGGGCTGAACCCGCCTTTGGTCCGTGGAGAGGATACGGAAGAAACAAATGAAAACAGCCCAATCTACCTTGCTCATATTCAGGAACAAAACTATCTGATCCGCAGAGGTGAGGACCAGGTAGAACTTGGCGGAGTTGCCATCGGGATCGCGCTTAACTCTGTCCATTATTACAATCTTTCGGACGGCGAAGGGGGTTATCCCCGCGAATATGTCATTGACGACGCTGAACTCGAAGCTGAAGGTAAAAAAATCGCAGAAGAAGTAATCAAAAGGGTCCGCACAATGGAAGGACTGGAAAATGTACCGATCATGATCGGGTTGTACAAGCAAAGTCCTGCAAATGCGGTTGTACCAGGAAGCTTCATTGCCAAGGCAAATGTTCCTTCCGGCAACAACAGCATCGGAAAATGGGATAGCGTGAATGAGGAATATCACTTATTCCCACACAATAAAACCACAGACTTATACCGTGATGACGCTGTACGCTTTGAAAATTTCAAGCTCGATATCGATGATTATTTTCCTAATCATACAGGTGTCATCGGCAAAGGCTATTACATTGATGGGGAAATCCAGCAGCTTGCCATTGAAGTGAATATGGAATTCAACGGAAAAGCTGAACTGATCGGATTCACCCAATATGTGACAGGCCTTTTAGTGGAACACTTCCCGAACTATATGAATCTTCAAGTATCCATTTCTTCCATAAATGGACAGGAAGCCTTGATTGTAAGGGATGCCGGAGCGGAAAAGCCGTTTGTTCATATTTATTAATAGTTTTTGACCTGCTATTCTTAGGGATAGTAGGTTTTTTTATATTGCTTGGGGGGAGCTGAGGGGATTGTGACATTTGAGGAGGTTATTGTAACTTTTTCAGGAGGTATTGTGACATTTGCGGAGGTTATTGTGACTTTTTTAAAAGGTATTGTGACTTTCTCCAACGTTATTGTGATTTTTTCCAAAAGGCACAATCCCACATCTGACGCGTCATTCCAGCATCTACAAATTTTTCTTCCTATTAGAATATAAACAATATTTGAAAGACTAGTAATGATAAGGTAGAATGAGAATTGTATGCAAACGCTTTAGAATGCAAAGGAGGGCGAATGTAATGGTATTACCTTACAAACATGAACCATTTACAGATTTCACTAACGAAGAAAACAAACAAGCTTATCTTGAAGGCTTGAAACTAGTGAACTCTTATTTAGGACAAGATTACGACTTAATCATTGGTGGAGAGCGTGTTACGACAGAAGATAAAATCGTATCCGTGAACCCTTCAAATAAAGAAGAGGTTGTTGGTCGTGTATCAAAGGCGAATCGTGACTTAGCTGAGAAAGCGATGCAAGTTGCAGACGAAACGTTCAAAACGTGGCGTAAAGTGAAGCCTGAAGTTAGAGCAGACATCTTGTTCCGTGCGGCAGCAATCATTCGCCGTCGTAAGCATGAATTCTCTGCACTTTTAACAAAAGAAGCAGGTAAGCCTTGGAATGAAGCGGATGCAGATACTGCAGAAGCAATTGATTTCCTTGAGTACTATGCGCGTCAAATGCTTAAATTGAAAGACGGTATGCCATTAGAAAGCCGTGTTGGCGAATACAACCGTTATAACTATATTCCACTAGGTGTTGGTGTGATCATCTCCCCTTGGAACTTCCCATTTGCAATCATGGCTGGTACTGCAGTAGCGGCGATTGTAACGGGTAACACAGTACTATTGAAGCCTGCATCCACAACTCCGGTTGTTGCGGCTAAATTTGTGGAAGTAATGGAAGAGGCTGGCCTGCCTGCTGGTGTACTAAACTACGTACCTGGTAGCGGCGCGGAAGTTGGGGACTACTTAGTAGACCACCCACGCACTCGTTTCATCTCGTTCACTGGATCCCGTGACGTCGGTCTACGTATCTATGAGCGAGCTTCTAAAGTGAACCCAGGCCAAATCTGGCTGAAGCGTGTAATCGCTGAAATGGGTGGAAAAGATACGATTGTGGTTGACAGCGAGGGCGACCTTGAGTTGGCGGCACAATCCATCGTAAAATCTGCATTCGGATTCTCCGGTCAAAAATGTTCTGCTTGCTCCCGTGCGGTAATCGTAGAAGATGTGTACGATCAAGTATTGAACCGTGCAGTCGAACTTACAAAAGAATTAACAGTCGGCGATCCTACAGATCAATCCAACTACATGGGCCCTGTCATCGACCAGGCTGCATTTGATAAAGTAATGAAGTATGTTGGCATCGGTAAAGAAGAAGGACGCATCCTTGCAGGTGGAGAAGGAGACAACTCCAAAGGATACTTCGTACAACCGACAATCGTTGCTGACGTTGATCCTGAAGCTCGCCTGATGAAAGAAGAGATCTTCGGACCGGTTGTAGCACTTGCGAAAGCAAAAGACTACGATCATGCACTTGAGATTGCGAACAACACAGAGTATGGCTTGACTGGAGCGGTCATCACAAACAACCGCGACAAAATCGAGCAGGCTCGTGAAGACTTCCACGTTGGTAACCTTTACTTCAACCGTGGATGCACAGGTGCAATCGTTGGATACCAACCATTCGGCGGATTCAACATGTCTGGAACTGACTCCAAAGCGGGCGGACCTGACTATCTATTGCTTCACTTACAAGCAAAAACAACTTCTGAAACATTATAATTTTTATATTAGAAGGAAGGCTGATGCCCACTTGGTGGGTGTCAGCTTTTTTGCATTGTTGAGCTGGGGAGGGGGCTCGCTAAGGTGGGGGCGATTTTGGGAGGTGAAATTGGTTTTGGCACGAACTTGGGGCTGTTTGGCACGAATTTGCCTTGTTTCCGCACGAACTTGCCTTGTTTTGGCACGAACTCTCCCTGTTTCCGCATCAACTCATCACTTTTCCGGCACAACCCCCACCCCCCGTATAAAAATTCTCCTCAAAAACAATATTTAATTACTATTATTTTACATATTACGCGAAATTATTTTCATACTAACAATGTGTACAAAAAAAGTTAGGTAAAGGAGACTGAAAATGAAAAAACTCTTAAGTATTTTAGCGGTATTGTTGTTTGTCCTTGGTGGCGCAATCACTTTGGCAGAAGCCAATACAGAAAATAAGGATGAGGCACAAGTCCGCATCCTGCATGCATCCCCTGATGCCCCGGCTGTAGACGTGTATGTGGATGGAAAAGTAGCGGTTGAAGGTGCAAAATTCAAAGACGCAACCGACTATCTGTTCCTCGCTGCTGGTCCGCATAACATCGAAATCTACCCTGCAGGTAAAAAAGACAAGGCAGTCATTGCTCAGCAGCTTGAAGTAGAAGGCGGCAAGTCCTATACAGTGGCGGCAGTCAACAATCTTGAAAAGCTTGAAATGATCGCTGTAGCAGATGAAAGAAAAGCGCCAAAAGGCAAAGCATACACTCGCGTGGGTCACCTTTCCCCTGATGCCCCGACAGTTGATGTTGGTGTGATCAAAGGAGACACAGTATTCAGCGACCTATCTTTTAAAGACATTTCTGTATATCAAGAACTTGAGCCTGGAACGTACAATTTGGAAATCAGAACGCCAGACGGAAAACAGGTACTTGATCTTTCCGGGACAAAGCTTGAAGCTGACACCGTTTACAGTGTATTTGCTGTAAATACGGCTGATAAGCTGGAAGTATTGGTGTTGGTGGATAATAAGAAATAAATTTTTTACAATAGGAATTATTAAACAAACGTTTGATTTAGCTTTCAAATAGCCACTGCGCCCCAAGGGATTCACGCAAAAAAACAGAATCAACTTTTCAAAAAACTATATAAATAAAACAAAAAGAGAACCCGCAGGAAGATGCGGGTTCTCTTTTTGTATAATTCAATCTTATTCTTTATTCTGTTCTGTTTCCATTGTTTCTTCCATTTCCGTAAAGCCTTCACGTACTTTTTTACGTGGGAAGTTTGTAATATAACTTACAACGATTACGGCAATCGTACTTAGGATGAATCCTGGAATGATCTCGTATAGGAATTCAGTTAGTGGTTCGCCGTTGATGGTGAATGGACCATATATCCATAATAGTACCGTGAATGTACCCACCAGCATACCTGCAAGTGCACCCCAACGGTTCATTCGTTTCCAGTAGAGACTTAAGATTACCACTGGACCAAATGCTGCACCAAATCCTGCCCATGCGTTACCGACAAGGTTAAGGATGGTGTCGTTAGGTGTCAGGGAAAGTGAGATTGCAATGATTGCAACAATCAATACAGAGATACGACCGATAAGGACAAGTTCTTTATCGGATGCTTCACGGCGTAAAAATGTTTTATAAAAGTCTTCTGTCAGTGCACTGGATGTTACAAGTAGCTGAGAAGAGATTGTGCTCATGATAGCAGCCAGGATTGCTGCAAGTAAGAATCCGCTAATTAGTGGATGAAACAAGAATTGAGAGAAAACAATAAAGATTGTTTCTGAATCTGCCAATTCCATTCCTGTACGGTTAACGTAGGCGATACCCACAAGTCCAGTAGCCATCGCACCGATGATGGAAACGATCATCCAGCTCATTCCGATACGGCGTGCAGCTTTAAAGTCACGGATGGACTTAATTGCCATAAATCGTACGATGATATGTGGCTGTCCAAAATAACCAAGTCCCCAAGCTAGTAAGGATATAATTCCAAGTACGGTCGTCCCCCTAAAGAAATCAAGGTATGTTGGGTCAATGGAACGTACTTCATCAAGTGTCACTCCGACACCGCCTAGATCTGTAAAAGCAACAATTGGCACTAGTACTAAGGCAAGAAGCATGATGACACCTTGTACAAAGTCAGTTAAACTAACTGCCAAGAATCCTCCAAACAATGTATAGGCTACTACTACACCAGCCGTTACAAACAATCCGATTTTGTAGTCTAATCCAAATGCACTGTCAAATAGTGTACCACCAGAAACTAAACCAGAGGATGTATAGAGAGTGAAGAATATAATGATAACGATTGCTGATACAAAGCGTAAAATACGAGTTCCATCATAAAAGCGGTTTTCAAAGAAATCTGGGATTGTAATGGAGTCATTCGCAGTTTCCGTATAAATTCTTAAGCGAGGTGCTACGATTAAATAATTCACATATGCTCCTATTGTAAGACCGATTGCGATCCACATGCTGGATACACCACTTGCATACATGGCACCAGGTAGACCCATCAGCATCCAACCACTCATATCAGATGCCCCGGCGGATAGTGCTGTTACCCCAGGTCCTAATTTACGACCGCCAAGCATATAGCCTGAAATATCGTCGGTAGATGTTTTATAGGCATATAAACCTATTCCTAGCATGACGATAAAATAAAGTGCTAGGGAAATAAATACTCCTGTTTCCACAATATCAACTCCTGAATTGTCTTTAATGTTGTTTAATACATCAGTGGAGATTAGCAATTTCGGCGCCCCAAATTGCTATCATAACGTTTACGAGTATTTAAGCTAACAAAGTATTTCCCTTAATTCAAGCGATTGAAACCTTTTTCAATAGGAAGAAAATCACTGTACCCCTTGATACTATAGGAATACTTCCTTCTTGACGATTAATTAAAGTAAAACTATTCGAAATTTTCAGATGTGTAATATCTTTGTAATAAGGGTGATTTTTTTATGGCTATTATTACTTGTACTCGAAAATATTTTATCCAATATTCCTAAAATATATTTTGTATTTAAAATTGGAGGGATATGATGGAATTCATCTATTTTAATGGACGTTTTATACCAGAATCGGAAGCGAAAATAAGTGTGAAAAATAAAACATTCAATTATGGATTGGGGGCGATTGAAGGGATTCGTGGATATTGGAATGAGGAGCAACAGGATCTATACCTTTTTCGTTTGGAGGACCATTATCAGCGTCTGCTCAATTCCTGCAAAGTGCTGTTCATCAATATTCCCTATACTGTAAAGGAGCTTTGTGAAATAACGGTGGAATTGATGAAAATCAACAAGGTGAGAAGGGATATCTATATTCGCCCCATTGCTTTCATCAACCTTCCTTCCCTAAGACCGGATCTCTTCCAAACAGAATATGGATTGACGATTTTTATCGAGGAAACTTCTTATGTGGGGAAGCCTGCAGTGAATGCGATGATCTCCTCCTGGCTGCGGATAGAGAGCAGCACGATCCCACCGACCGTCAAGAGCATCGGCGGCTATCTCAACTCGGCTTTGGCTTATTCGCAGGCAATTGCCGAAGGGTCTGATGAAGCCATTTTCCTGACGAGGGAAGGGAATATTAGTGAAGCGAGCACAAACAACTTATTCATGGTCAAGAATGGGGAACTCTTAACGCCACCACTCGCTGACAATATCCTGGAGGGGATCACAAGGGATACCATCATGGAAATAGCGGAAAAGGAGTTTTCCTTGCAAGTCAATGAAATGAACATTCCCAGAGCCGAACTATACTTTGCCTCAGAAATCTTTTTTACCGGGACCGCTGTGGAAGTCCTGCCAGTCATAAATGTGGACAAAAGAAGCATCGGAACGGGAAAAATCGGCCCCATCACCACCAACCTGCAACGGACATACCTCCAGATCGTGAAGGGGAACAACGGGCAATACACTCGGTGGTTAACGCCAGTATACGGGTAACAGAAAGGGAGTTGACGAAAACACGGATATCGGGAAATTATGAGATTTATCCTGAAAACTGGGGTGTTTATCCTGAAAACTTGAGATTCACCCTGAAAAAAAAAGAACTTATCAGGAAATCGACAAGTTTTCCTTTATTTCGACACCAAAGGGGTCAGACCCCTCTTTAACACTCTAACGCACTGAGGGTCAGACCCCCCTTCACCCCAACACCGCACTAAATCACCGCCCCCCTCTTCATCCAACTAAAGAAATCTCCCTCTTAACCCTCTCATGATTGCTTGTGGGGGTTAAAGTTTAGTATGATAGGTGTATTGTGCAAGTTCGAATTTTTGCGGAGGTGAAAGAGGATGTCACGTATTTCGGAGGATCAGGTGAAGCATGTGGCGAATTTGGCTCGTCTTGCGATCAGCGATGACGAGGTGGTTATGTTCACAAGTCAATTGGATGCCATTATCTCATTCGCGGAGAAGCTGAATGAGTTGGATACAGAAGATGTTCAGCCAACTTCTCATGTGCTACATATGAAGAATGTCATGAGGGAAGATGTTGCGAAGGATGGGCTGCCGGTGGATGAGGTATTGAAGAACGCACCTGACCACAAAAATGGCCATATTCGCGTACCAAGCATTATTGAATAGGAAGAAGTAAGGAGGGAACCTCATGTCATTGTTTGATAAAAAGCTATCGGAATTACATAGCCTTTTACATAAAAAAGAAATCACTGTCACGGATCTAGTTGATACGTCATACAAGCGCATCGACGAAGTCGAAGACAAAGTACAAGCATTCCTAACACTTGATGAAGAGAATGCCCGTAAATACGCAAAAGTGCTCGACGAAGCGCTTGGCTTGGAAAAAGACCATGGCTTATTGTTCGGAATTCCGATCGGAGTTAAAGATAACATCGTAACAAAAGGTCTCCGTACAACAGCTGCAAGTAAAATTCTTGGTGACTTCAACCCGATTTACAATGCTACGGTTGTCGAAAAATTAAACCAAGCAGAAACGGTCACTATCGGGAAAATAAATATGGATGAGTTTGCAATGGGTTCTTCCAACGAAAACTCTGCATTTGCGGCTACAAAAAACCCTTGGGATCTTGACCGTGTACCAGGTGGATCCAGCGGTGCCTCGGCTGCGGCAGTCGCGGCAGGGGAAGTATTTTTCTCTCTGGGCACTGATACAGGCGGATCCATCCGCCAGCCTGCAGCATTCTGCGGGGTTGTCGGTCTCAAGCCAACCTATGGCCGTGTTTCCCGTTACGGCTTGATCGCCTTTGCATCATCCCTTGATCAAATCGGCCCGATCACGCGTACGGTAGAAGACAATGCCTATCTTTTACAAGCGATCTCTGGAATCGACCTGTTGGATTCAACGTCAGCAAATGCCGATGTGCCAGACTTCCTTTCCAGCCTGACTGGCGACGTTAAAGGCCTGAAGATCGGTGTTCCAAAAGAATACCTTGCGGAAGGTGTCAGCGAAGAAGTTCGTCAATCCGTCATGGACGCTTTAAAAGTCTTGGAAGGACTTGGCGCGACATGGGAAGAAGTTTCCCTGCCGCACTCCCAATATGCACTGGCGACTTATTATCTATTGTCTTCCTCGGAAGCATCTGCGAACCTTGCCCGGTTTGACGGTGTTCGTTATGGATATCGCACGGACAATGCGAAGAATCTTCTCGACATGTACAAGCAGACACGCAGCGAAGGATTCGGTCCTGAGGTGAAACGCCGTATCATGCTTGGAACATATGCATTGAGCGCTGGTCATTATGATGCTTACTATATAAAAGCACAAAAAGTGCGCACGCTAATCAAGCAGGATTTTGAAGACGTTTTTGAAAAGTATGACGTGATCGTCGGGCCTACTACGCCGACGCCGGCATTCAAAATTGGCGAAAATACGAAGGATCCGTTAACGATGTATGCAAACGATATCTTGACAATACCAGTCAACCTTGCAGGAGTACCGGGAATCTCTGTACCTGCAGGCTTTGTAGACGGGCTGCCTGTCGGCTTGCAGATCATCGGGAACCATTTTGACGAGAGCACCATTTACCGCGTTGCCCATGCTTTTGAGCAAGCAACCGACCATCATAAACAAAAACCACAACTGTAAAGGGGTGAGAACAAGACATGAAATATGAAACGATCATTGGACTCGAGGTACACGTCGAGTTGAAAACTAAATCAAAAATCTTTTCGGCAAGTCCGAACAAATTCGGCTCGGAACCGAATACAAACACGAGTGTCGTGGAACTTGGTTATCCAGGAACCCTGCCTGTACTTAACAAGCAGGCGGTCGAATATGCGATAAAGGCTGCGATGGCATTGAACTGTGAAGTCGCAACCGACACGAAATTTGACCGTAAAAACTATTTTTATCCAGACAACCCGAAGGCATACCAGATCTCTCAACATGACAAGCCGATCGGTGAAAACGGTTGGATCGATATCGAAGTGAACGGAGAAAAGAAACGCATCGGCATCACCCGCCTTCATCTTGAAGAGGATGCCGGAAAGCTAATGCACACAGGCGACGGCTACTCCCTTGTCGACTATAACCGTCAGGGGACACCGCTTGTAGAAATCGTATCCGAGCCAGATATCCGAACGCCGGAAGAGGCATATGCCTATTTGGAAAAGTTGAAATCCATCATTCAATATACAGGTGTTTCCGATTGTAAAATGGAAGAGGGTTCCCTTCGTTGCGATGCGAACATCTCACTCCGTCCGGTCGGCCAGGAAAAATTCGGAACGAAAACAGAACTGAAAAACCTGAACAGCTTCAACTTTGTCCAAAAAGGATTGGAATATGAAGTGATTCGCCAAGAAGAAGTTCTTTCATCTGGAGGCGTCATCGAACAGGAAACCCGTCGCTATGATGAGGCGAAAAAAGAGACCACCCTGATGCGTGTAAAAGAAGGCTCCGACGATTACCGTTACTTCCCGGAACCGGACCTTGTGGCACTTCACATCGATGACGACTGGAAGGAGCGCGTGCGTGCAGACATCCCGACGCTTCCGGACGAGCGCAAAAAGCGTTACGTGGAAGAACTGGGCTTGCCGCCATACGATGCCCAAGTCCTTACCATCACAAAAGAAATGTCCGATTTCTTTGATGGAACAATTGAGGCCGGTGCTGACGCAAAGCTTGCCTCCAACTGGCTGATGGGTGAGGTTTCCGCCTACTTGAACGCCGAAAACAAGGAATTAGAAGATACTTCTTTGACTCCTGAAGGTTTGGCGGGCATGATCAAGCTTCTTAAAGACGGCACCATTTCATCCAAAATTGCCAAAAAAGTCTTTAAAGAACTAATCGAAAACGGCGGTGACGCTGAAAAGATCGTCAAAGATAAAGGCCTTGTCCAAATTTCAGACGAAGGCACCCTTCGTAAAATGGTCGGCGAAACCTTGGATGCAAATCCAAAATCCGTCCAGGATTATAAAGAAGGAACAGAACGTGCCATCGGCTTCCTTGTCGGCCAGATCATGAAAGCCTCCAAAGGCCAGGCCAACCCGCAAATGGTGAACAAGATTTTGATTGAAGAGATTAAGAAACGCTAAGTTATTAAAGATACAAGCAGGGCCCCGGCGTCTTATACGGGGTTCGGCTTTTTTTTATGGCTGGGAGTGTATCGGTTTGAGTCGAATAGCGGTTATCTACCTTGAATTCGCGGTTAAAAAGAAAACTTCGCGGATAAAATGAAAACTTCGCGGATAAATATAAAATCTCGCGGATAACCCCACCCCAAATCCCCCGCGCCACCACGTGTGAAAACAAACACACAAAAAAAAGAGCCGCAAATGCGCACTCTCCATCCCCTTAAAACCTAAAACTCCCTAACATCCCCCATATACTCCTCAAAAGTAAGCCCTTTCGCGTAAATCTCGCCCGCGATATCCACTCCCACATACCTGAAGTGCCATGGTTCGAACGCATACCCCGTGATATTGGTCTTTCCTTTCGGATAACGCAGGATGAACCCATAATGATGGGCGTTATCGGCCAACCACTTGCCCTCAGCCGTACTTTCAAACTCCTCCACAAGCTCAAGGCCCACGCTTTTAGCGGTAATGTCCATGGCAAGCCCAGTCTGGTGCTCGCTCGTGCCGGGCAGGGCCACATAAAGGACCGCACGCTCATAGCCAAAAGCTGCTACCTCATTTTCAAAGATTGCAGCCTGTGACTCATAAGAACGGAAGCCGGAACGCGCATAAAGCTCGATGCCCTCGCCCTTTGCGACCTGGAACATAACCTCAAGCGACTCGGCAGCTTCCGCCCGCAACTTAGAACGATCGCTGTTTTCATCCCCAAAGGAAAACGGCACATTCGGCTTGATCAAGTCCCCAGGGCGGTGTCCCTCCGGAAGCGACCAGAATTTATTGACCATGACATTAATGGCGCCAGGATTGGCAACAACCGGGATTGCTTCAGGCTCCGCCGCTTCTTCCCCGTCAGCAGGCCGGGAAGGTTCCTCCTCGTTTGCCGCAGTTTCAGAATCCTCCTCCGCAGAAGCAACCTCCTCACGGCCGTCCGACCCGGCAACTTCTCTTTCAAAGAAAGCATCCCATTCCATATCATAATCCGTCATTTGCGGAACCGCGGTTTTAGTCATATGGGGAGTCCCAAACAATGCACCTTTTTTAGCTAGTAAACTATCAAAGCTCGAACAACCTGCCAAAATGCTCAGGCTTATACCGCAAATCAGGCAATTTTTTATCATAAGCTTATAGTTTTCCCCTTTAGTTTGGTTTATGATGAAATAGGTATATTTCTGTAAATTCCTACTATTATTTTACACCTATCATCGTCCTAGAAAAAGGTAGAAAAAAAGAAAAAATCTGAAACCTTTAGGAGTATGGACCCGTATATAATAGCGGAAGGAAGTTTTGGAAAAGAGATCAGGTTCCAAAGGAGAATGCCTTCAATACAACAGGAAAGGAAACGATGGCTTATGACGATGTTTGGAATGGATATGATGACACTCTATTTTTGGTGCCTTGTCATCTTTGGCGGCTTGACGCTGATCTATGTTTTATTAGCTGATGTGGTGGACGGGATATTCGACGTATTCCCTATTGATCCAGCTCTTATCTTTTCGTTTTTTACAGTGTTTGGAGCAACAGGTTATCTTGTTGAAAAGTACTCACCATTATCAGGATTTCTGGTGCTGGCCATTGCCACCGTCCTTGCACTTCTTTTAGTCATTTTGCTTCATATGTTTGTTTTTGTGCCACTCAAGTCCGCCGATGCATCACTGGGATATTCGGACGATGACTTAAAAGGAAAGCTTGCACGAGTCATCATCTCGGTTCCGAAAGACGGGTTTGGGGAAGTGGTACTAAACATCGGGGGAAGCACCGTTTCGCGATCTGCACAGAGCTTTGAAAATGAGGAAATCCCTTATGATACGGAAGTCCTGATCATCGATGCCCAAACCGGAGTGGTTTCTGTCACTCCATATGAAAAAGTATTAGAAAACTATAATAAGTAGGGGGAAGAGTAAATGGAAATGGAAATGTTAATTGTCATTGGTGCCGTCGTTGCACTTATTTTCGTCCTGATCGTCGTTTTCGTAGCACGCTACAAAACAGTTGGTCCAGATGAAGCCTTGATCATCACAGGTAGCTACCTAGGTGGGAAAAATGTCCACACAGACGAATCAGGAAACAAGATTAAGATCGTACGAGGTGGCGGTGCGTTCATCGTGCCGGTATTCCAACAATCCGAGCCATTAAGCTTGCTATCTATTAAACTAGATGTAAGAACTCCAGAAGTTTACACGGAGCAAGGTGTACCGGTTATGGCGGACGGTACGGCGATCATCAAGATCGGTAATTCCATCGGCGACATCGCAACAGCAGCCGAGCAATTTTTAGGGAAAAGCAAAGAGGACTTAGAAAACGAAGCACGTGAAGTACTAGAAGGTCACCTTCGTTCCATCCTAGGTTCCATGACAGTGGAAGAAATCTATAAAAATCGTGAAAAATTCTCTCAAGAAGTACAACGTGTTGCATCTCAGGATCTAGCGAAAATGGGATTGATCATCGTATCCTTCACCATCCGCGATATCCGTGACAGCAACGGATACTTAGAGTCTTTAGGTAAACCACGTATCGCGCAAGTTAAGCGTGACGCAGACATTGCAACAGCAGAAGCGGACAAAGAAACTCGTATCAAGCGTGCGGAAGCGGCAAAAGACGCACAACGCGCCGAGATTGAGCGTGCGACTGAAATCGCGGAAGCGGAAAAAGAGAATCAAATGAAGGTTGCTGAGTACCGCCGCGAGCAAGACATCGCGAAAGCCCGTGCCGACCAGGCGTACCACTTAGAGGAAGCGCGTGCGAAGCAGGAAGTTACCGAGCAGCAAATGCAGATCCAAATCATCGAGCGTCAAAAGCAAATCGAGCTTGAGGAAAAAGAGATCCTGCGTCGTGAGCGTCAATACGACTCCGAAGTGAAGAAAAAAGCCGATGCAGACCGCTACTCTGTTGAGCAAGCAGCATCTGCAGATAAGATGAAGCAAATGGCAGAAGCGGATGCACACAAATATCGCATTGAAGCGATGGCAAAAGCCGAAGCGGAAAAAGTACGTATCGACGGTATTGCGATTGCCGATGCACAAAGAGCACAAGGTGAATCCGAAGCAGAAGTCATCCGCCTGAAAGGTCTTGCAGAAGCGGAAGCGAAAGAAAAGATCGCAGAAGCATTCGAGCAGTTCGGCCAAGCCGCTATCCTGGACATGATCATCAAAATGCTTCCTGAATACGCGAAACAAGTTGCAGCTCCACTTGGAAACATCGATAAGATCACAGTTGTAGACACAGGCGGAAGCGGCGAAAACAGCGGTGCCAACAAAGTGACCGGCTACGCTACAAACCTGATGTCCACTCTACAAGAATCCCTAAAGGCATCTTCCGGGATCGATGTAAAAGAACTAATCGAAAACTTCTCAGGTAAAGCGAACGTGCGTCACAGCATCGACAGCCTAACAAGCGAAATCGCTACCGGCAAAAAGAGCGAAGAGAAGAAGTCAGAAGAATAATCAAGAGCATTGTGCCCCCATCTGCAGCTGTTGCTTCCGAGAGAAGTAAAGATGCGGGTGGGGGTTTTATTTTCAGGGGACGCCAACAGCATTTCTCAAAATTTTCATTTTAATTGCATATTCTATATCGAATAGGCTAATATGTTATCAGTAGTGGGTTAAAGGTTCACTACTTAGTGGTATTGGTAAATATAACTATCTTATCAAACAACATACAGAGCAGAATAGCACATAGATATAAAAGAGGGCTTAGTTAAATATAATTTTAGGATGATGGTAAATGAAACGAGCTAGGGTTATTTATAATCCAACATCTGGGCGGGAATTGTTCAAAAAGCACTTGCCAGAAGTGTTGGTTAGATTAGAAAAGGCTGGTTATGAGGCATCATGTCACGCGACTACGGGGCATGGGGATGCAACGAAGGCAGCAGAATTAGCTGTGGAGCGTCGTTATGACCTTGTCGTGGCAGCTGGCGGAGACGGTACAATCAATGAAGTGGTCAACGGGATTGCTGAAAAGGATTACCGTCCACAAATTGGTGTTATACCGGTCGGCACAACCAACGACTTCGCAAGGGCGCTGGATCTTCCGCGCGACGATATTTTAGGCTGTGTGGATGTCATTACAACAGGTGTCCCGATGCCTGTCGATATCGGAAAAGCGAATGACCAGTATTTCATGAACATTGCCGGTGGCGGAAAAATGACCGAGCTATCCTATGAAGTGCCCATCAAAATGAAAACGATGCTTGGCCAATTAGCGTACTATTTAAAAGGAATCGAGATGCTTCCATCGATTCGTCCGACAAATGTAACGATTGAATACGATGGAAAAATCTTTGAAGGTGAAATCATGCTCTTCCTCGTTTCCCTATCCAACTCTGTGGGAGGGTTTGAGAAGCTCGCTCCCGCTTCTTGTATGAACGACGGCATGTTCGACCTGATCATTCTTAAAAAGGCAAACATTGCTGACTTTATCCGCATTGCATCCATGGCACTCCGCGGTGATCATGTAAAAGATCCGCTAGTCATCTATACCAAAGCCAACCGGGTAAAGGTGAGCACCCATGAAAAAATGCAGCTGAATCTTGACGGAGAATACGGTGGACTGCTTCCGGGCGAGTTCGTTAATCTATACCGTCATATAGACGTACTTGTAGCCGAAAAACGCAAAGATTTCGAAATGGCTAAATGTAAATAGAAATAGAAATAAGCAGCGGTGCATATAGCCGCTGCTTAATTTTTTTATTCTCATGGTCCCGTTTGGAATCCCTGTAAAATTTCGCCTGCTAATTAAATCAAGTTAAGAAGTGGGAGCGGCTAAGTTTCTGGTGGAGTGCGCAAAATCCAGCTAAGTGTAAATGAATCTGTTTAAAAAATAGTGCCAGCCCCCTCCTATAGGTGTCTGGCACCATTTTTCAGTTTCCTATAACGGATCTAAGGAAATATATGTTAAGGTATGAGGTAGGAAAGCCTTTTCATATAGGGATAGTTTTTAGTTGTAAATGGAAAAAGGGGGAAGTGGCTTTGAGGAAAACCATGGCATTAATCTGTCTGTTGTTTCTTTTATCCGCATGCAGTTTTTCAGCCGAAAGTAAGTCGGAACCGGAGTTGCAAATATCGTCCCTCTCGCTTGGGATGGGGGAAAATGAGTATGGGACGGTTCAGTATGTCCGATATTCTATGATTCTTACATATAGTGATGATTTGAGAATAAATGAAAAAACGCTGGAGCCTTTACTTGCAGGTTGGATTGAGGAGCGTGTTCTGGATCATGAAATCGAGCAGGGTGATGAAATCGATGACGGTCAGATCAAGCTGGAAGGAAAAGTCACGTTTGATTCTAATGGCCTCACGAAACGAGATATCATCACCTTTGAGAAAATAGAGGAAACCATCCAAGGAGTCGTGTTTGAAACAAAGGCTGGAAAGATGTATCAGGCTGTGCTGATGAAAGATGAAACAAAGCTTAAGAAAATAGGGGATTGAACGAAGCTGGCTAGGACCAAGTTCCTAAATTCGAAAAAATCGAAAAAAACAGTCAATAACTTTGTTGACAATTCATATAAGTATGGTAGGATTAATTTTATTAAAAAGCTCTTTGCTATTCACTGGTAAAACTTTTTACAGCAAAGATTGTATTAGCCGGAAAAAGAGCACACCACCAAGGAAAATGACGGTATGTGTGAAATTTTGAAAATGCAATGTAGTAGTTTGCAGAAAGATTGATCCTATTAAAAACAACAATTGAAAAACGCTTATCTAGAGCGGCTGAGGGACTGGCCCGATGATGCCCGGCAACCTGCGAACAGCAAGGTGCCAATTCCAGCAAAATGGATACCCATTTTGGAAGATAAGGTGCAGTATACATACGATGCGCCTTTCCAAATGGGAGAGGCGTTTTTTTATTGGCTCTTTTCTAAAAGGTCGTTGCTATTCACTAGTGAAAAATCGGCAATTGGACTTTTTACTGCTTACTTACTCTAGAAATAGCAAGTAGTATGCTTTATATGACAGAGAAAAGAGCACGATGGTAAGAAATATTACGGCTAATTTAACTAATCGAAAACAGCAACTAACTTTACGAAAACAGTATTTTGATTTGGTGAAACGGAGGCGAGCCAACTGTCACAATCGGAATGGGAAGATGTCGTAACCCACTTGGAAAGAATGCTGCAATCAGTCAAATTTGGATCTATCACACTTGTTGTACAGGATGGAAAAGTCATTCAAATAGAGAAAAATGAGAAGGTTCGCCTTCAGAAAAAGTAAAGGCTGTTGATTAAAGATCGGAAAGTGCTCCAAGTAATACCGCGTTGTGAAAATCAACCGCATGTTTAGTAGAATCCAATAATGAACAGTCGCTGACCAGACAAACTGGAGGCGGTCTTTTTACATGATGCTTAGTTCACATGTAAAGGGACTGCCTTTTTTCGTTGGAAAAGAAAGGAGCAGCTAGAAAATGAATCAGAAAATAACGTATGAGGATTGGAGTGATATCTCGTCCTCCTTCCCATTGGATGATCCGTCCAAAGGTGCCAAGAACGTCCTGGAGTGGGCGTACGGCACCTACTTACCGGATGAAATCATCTATGCCTCAAGCTTTGGTGCAGAGGCGGTGGTCCTGATAGATCTCATCCAAGAGGTAAAGTCAGATGCCAGGATTGTATTTTTGGATACCGACCTGCATTTTCCGGAAACCTACCAGGTCATTGAACAGATAGAAAGTAGATTCCCAGGCTTACAGATTGAAAAGAGGAAGCCTTCCCTCACTTTGGAAGAGCAAGCATCAGCGCATGGCACGGCCCTTTGGAAAAGGGATCCAGGCCTCTGCTGCCAGATCCGCAAGGTGGAGCCGCTTAGAAAAGCGCTCACGCCGAAAAAGGCATGGATTTCCGGTCTGAGAAGGGAGCAGTCACCGACAAGGGCAAACACCAACTTTCTGAACCGTGATGATAAATTCCAAAACATCAAAATTTGTCCCCTGATCCATTGGTCATGGGAGGATGTCTGGGATCACATCCGCACCAGGGAGCTTCCGTATAACGAGCTTCATGATCAAGGATATCCGAGCATCGGCTGCTTTCCCTGTACCCAGGCAGTCGGAACGGAGGGGGATTCCCGCGCCGGACGTTGGGTGGGGAGCGGAAAGACGGAGTGCGGACTGCATACAAAGTAAGGTTGTCAGTGAAGTGAAGGAGGAAAAAGAATGCTAATTACGATAGCCGTCATCGTTGGTCTATTTTTCGCCATGAATATCGGGGCGAGCGGTGCGGCGGCATCCATGGGGATTGCCTATGGATCAGGAGTTGTCAAAAGGAATCTGGCATTGGTGCTGTGTGGCATCGCGGTGTTTTTTGGTGCCTGGCTTGGCGGGGGAGAGGTCGTCAAGACGATGGGAAGCGGAATCGTGCCACAAAGCACTTTTACCGTTGCCATCGCACTGATTGTGATTGCATCTGCGGCACTATCATTATTTTTGGCCAATGTATTTGGCATCCCGCTTTCCACGAGTGAAGTGACGGTAGGGGCGGTCGTCGGTGCGGGGATTGTCTATCAATCGGTGTTTGTCGGAAAGCTCGCCTGGATCGTTTCATTCTGGCTGCTGACCCCGGTCCTTGCATTCTTATTGGCAATCGTGGCCACCTGGGTGCTGAAACATAGAGTGATAGACCGATGGGTGAAATCATCCCGGGCCGTACCTGTCTTGTCGGTGCTGGTCGTGGTGATGGGGGTGTTCGAGGCATTCTCAGCAGGGATGAACAATGTCGCCAATGCGGTGGGACCGCTTGTCGGGGCAGGCATCATGAGCACCGGACAAGGGATTCTCTGGGGAGGATTATTCGTTGCACTGGGCGCGTTGTTGCTCGGCCAGCGGGTCATGGAGACCAACGGAAAGAAGATTACCCAGTTGCGGCTGGAGGAAGGCTGCGTCATTTCTGGCACGGGAGCCGGCATCGTAACAGCTGCTTCTGTATTTGGCATCCCGGTGCCATTGACACAGATCACGACCTCTTCCATTATCGGAATCGGCTTTGTGAAGCAGGGGCGTTCTGTTTTGAAAAAAGATATTGTCGTGCAGCTGCTCGTTGTCTGGGTGGTGTCACCGGTGCTTTCGATGGTGCTTTCCTACACGCTGATCCAGCTATTGATCGAGCAGAATGTGTATCCGGTGATTGCAATGATCGGGGTGCTGGTATCGGTGTTCGGGGTGAAGTTTCTGATGCAGCGGTCGGGGACGGCATCTAGAGCGGCGGTGGTATCTACAGTAAGCAAGGAGTGAGGGGTGTAACGGAATATGTTTGGCTTGAGGTGCAACTGACCGAAGTTTTCCTGCCACATTTTCAAATAAAACCAATACCAAAATCCATTTTAAAAGCGAGGTAAATAAAAATGTCCTTACCAAAACCACACGGAGGCACACTTGTACAGGCCTACCAACCAAACTATGACACAACCAATCTTACAAAGGAAATCGAGATCGACGTGATCGCACTCAGCGATTTGGAGCTCATCGGGGTCGGTCTCTTCAGCCCACTTAAAGGATTCCTGCCAAAGTCCGATTACGAATCTGTCGTCGAAAAGCTTCGACTCCAAAACGGCACGGTCTGGTCAGTCCCTGTCACACTTCCTGTCACAAAAGAAGTGGCAGCCACCTTGCAACAAGGGGAAACCTACAAACTTATCCATCAACAAACCACTTACGGAGTCATCACCGTCTCCGAATGGTACGAACCAGACCTCGAAAAAGAGGCCCGCGAAGTATATAAAACGGAGGAACTCGCACACCCTGGGGTCAAGCGTCTATTCGAAAGAGGCGACATCTACGTTGCCGGGGAAGTCAAATTAACCAAAAAACCTAGCAAAGGCGTGGCCGAGGATGTTTGGCTGGAACCAAAAGAAACCCGTGAGCTTTTCCAGCAAAAAGGCTGGAAGACAATCGTGGGCTTCCAAACGAGAAATCCTGTCCACCGCGCCCATGAATACATCCAAAAAGCGGCGCTCGAAACAGTGGATGGACTTTTTCTCAATCCACTCGTAGGCGAGACAAAATCAGATGATATCCCGGCGGATGTCAGGCTGAGAAGCTATCGTGTCCTCCTTGAAAACTACTATCCAACCGACCGTGTCCAGCTAGCGGTGTACCCAGCCGCCATGCGCTATGCCGGACCGAGGGAAGCCATTTTCCACGCCATCGCCAGGAAGAACTTTGGCTGCACCCATTTCATAGTAGGGCGCGACCATGCCGGGGTCGGCGATTATTACGGGACATATGATGCGCAGCATATTTTCCATCAGTTCACAGAGGAAGAGCTTGGCATCAAGCCATTATTTTTCGAGCATAGCTTTTATTGCACTAAATGCGAGGGCATGGCCTCAGATAAAACCTGCCCGCATCCTAAGGAAGACAGAGTCATATTATCAGGAACGAAGGTGAGGGAGCTGCTGAGAGCAGGGGAGCTGCCGCCGTCTACCTTTAGCCGAAAAGAAGTCATCGAAGTCTTGATCGATGGGCTCCAACAACAGAAATCAGCTGCCGTATAAGGGGGAAGTAAAAAAATGAGCTCAAAAGCTACAAACATCACCTGGCACGAACAGACTATAACAAAAGAGGAGCGCCGTGCACAAAATGGACATGGCAGCTGCGTCCTTTGGTTCACCGGACTCTCGGGATCTGGTAAATCCACCATCGCAAACGCCGTGTCCACAGAACTATACCGCCAAAGCATTAATGAATATGTGCTGGACGGGGACAATGTCCGTCATGGGCTCAACAAGGACCTTGGATTTTCCGAAGCGGACCGCAATGAAAACATTCGACGCATCGGGGAAGTGGCAAAACTTTTCGTGGACAGTGGAAAGATCGTGACCACCGCATTCATCTCCCCGTTCCGATCGGACAGGGATCAAGTCCGTGCTTTGTTTGAGGACGGCGAGTTCATCGAAGTGTTCGTGGATTGCCCCTTGGAAGAATGTGAAAAAAGAGATCCGAAAGAGCTGTACAAAAAGGCAAGACGGGGAGAAATCAAGGACTTCACCGGCATTGATTCACCTTACGAGGAGCCCCCTCATGCGGAACTCACCATCGCTTCCGGCACACAGTCGGTGGAAGAAGCAGTCAATACTATACTCCAATACTTAAGAGATCGAAAAATTATCTAGAAGGGGGAAACGCTCATGGCATATGTAAAACACTGGGCAGATAACGAAAAGCTAAACAAAACGGAAAAAGCAAAACTCGAAAAGGATGGACTCCGGATCCTTGATGACATCCCACATTATGCAAAGAATGGATTCGATTCGATCCCAAAAGATCAATGGGACTTGTTCAAATGGGCAGGGCTTTATCTTCAACGCCCGAAAGAGGACGGCTACTTCATGATGAGGGTCAATGTTCCATCCGGCATCCTCACCAAGCCGCAGGTGGAAGCATTGGCAGCCATCGCCCGCGATTATGGCAGGGGCGTATTTGATATCACGACAAGGCAGGCGATCCAATTCCACTGGTTGGAAATCGGGCAGATCCCTGATATCTTCAACCGTTTGGAAGCGGTGGGACTATCCAGTGCCGGGGCATGCGGGGATATCACCCGGACCATTGTCGGCAATCCGATTGCCGGACTTGACCCAGACGAGCTTTTTGATACAACTGCGATTGTAAAAGAAGTGTATGAATTCTTCCAGAAGAATGAGGACTTCTCCAACCTGCCGCGAAAATACAAGATGTCCATCAGTGCCAATACGAAAAATGCGTCCAATGCCGAAATCAACTGTGTTTCTTTTACACCGGCGACGAAAACGATAGATGGCGTCACAAAAAATGGATTCCACCTGAAAGTCGGGGGCGGGCTCTCTTCAAGGCCATTCCTGGCAGAAACGATCGATGTCTTTGTGGAGCCGGAACGGACACTTGAAATCGCGATTGCCGTCACGACCATCTTCCGCGATTTCGGGTACAGGGAAAAACGCCACCTTGCTCGCCTGAAATTTCTGATTGCCGATTGGGGGCCGGAAAAATTCAAGGAGAAGCTGCTTGAGCACACTGGTCCGCTTCCTACCAAAGGCGAAGAGCCAAAAGAGGAATGGAATGCTGGTTACTTTTACGGCATTCATGACCAGAAGCAGGAGGGATTGAAGTTTCTCGGCTTTAACGTACCGGTGGGGCGACTCGATGCTGAAGAAGTTTTCGAGCTTGCAAGAATATCTGGAGAGTACGGAAATGGAGAGATAAGAACCTGTAACTCTCAGAATCTCATCATCCCGAACATTCCAGCTGAAAATGTGGAAGCATTACTGAAGGAACCGATTTTCGAACGCATTTCGATCAACCCGAACTCCTTCCTCGGCCATGCCGTTTCCTGCACCGGGATCGAGTACTGCAATCTGGCTTTGGTGGAGACGAAGGAGCGCATGCGGCTGATAGCGGAGGAGCTTGATCAGCGCATAAGCCTTGATGTCCCTATCCGCACCCATATGGTGGGCTGTCCGAACTCATGCGGTCAGCGCCAGATTGGGGACATCGGCCTGCAGGGGATGAAAATGCGCAATGAGCAAAAAGAGATGGTGGAAGCCTATGAAATTTATGTAGGCGGGACCTTGAACAAAGGCGGCAAGTTCAATGAAAAGCTCAAAGGGAAAGTGGCGGCAGAGGAATTGACGGATGTCCTCGAGGAGCTATTAATCTATTTCCGCGACCAGAAAACAAAAGGGGAATCCTTCTTCGACTTTGTCGGAAGAGTGGAAGTTTCCACCTTACAAGGTGTGCTAGATACTATTTTAGGAAAAGAAACCGATGGCGTATCTGTATAGATTTGATGTAACCATAGAGGCAAAGGAAATCATATCCGTCATCTTTGCCGAGAACGATGAAGCTGCTTTTGAACACTTGGATGTGGAGCTTGAAAAGTTTTACCTGAAGGAGCCTGCAGTGAAGGAAGTTATTTTACGAGAGAAAAAACGTCTTGGAAAGAAGAGCGGATATATTTTAGATCCAGAGGAGAAAGGGTGGTAGCGCATGACCGGAAAAGTATATTTGGTGGGAGCGGGTCCCGGGGATCCCGATTTGATTACGGTGAAGGGGCTGCGCCTACTAGAGCAGGCCGATGTCATTCTTTATGACCGCCTTGTGAACCCTGAACTACTAAACTATGCAAAAAAGGACGCGCAGCTCGTCTACTGCGGAAAGCTGCCACACTATCACACGATGAAGCAGGAGACAATCAATCACTTTCTTGTAAAATATGCGAAAAAAGGGTTGCAGGTCGTGCGTTTGAAGGGGGGAGACCCGTTTGTATTCGGCCGTGGCGGCGAGGAGGCAGAGGAATGCTTCAAGCAGGATGTCCCTTTTGAAGTGATACCTGGAATTACCGCTGGGATTGGAGCTGCAGCCTACGCAGGCATTCCAGTCACCCACAGGACCTTGAGCAAAAGTTTCGCCTTTGTCACCGGACACCAGGCAGGCGACAAGGAGGCGGAGCATCAATGGGCAAATCTTGCACATGCGGTGGATACGATCTGTGTGTACATGGGGGTTTCCCAGCTGCCGAATATACTCAAGCGACTTCAGGAAAACGGGAAGTCGCCTAAAACACCGATCGCCCTTGTCCACTGGGGAACGTTACACGAACAACGGACCGTCGTTGGCACGCTTGCCAATATCGAGCGAAAAGTGAAGGATGCCAACATCTCCAATCCAAGCATGATTGTGATAGGGGAAGTGGTAAAGCTTCATGAAAGATTGCACTGGTTCGAGGAGGAGGTCGTGCCACATTTGCCGGTGGTGCACGGATAGAAGGGAGGGGCTAAAGTGACTAAAGCCATTTTATATGTGGGGCATGGAACGCGGTCAAAAAAAGGTGCGGAGGAAGCGAAAGAGTTTTTGGGGCGGGTTATTGGCAGGGTTGATGCACCAATCCAGGAAATCAGTTTTCTGGAACTGACAGAGCCGTATATCCCGGAAGGATTCGAACGTTGTGTGGCAAAAGGAGCGACCGAGATCACCGTCGTCCCCATCTTTCTTTTGACAGCAGGGCATATAAAAGAGGACATCCCGGAGGCGCTTGAGCCGCTTCGGGTGAAATATCCAGAGGTGTGCGTGGAAATCGCCCCGGCATTTGGGGTGCAGGAGCGGATTGTAGAAGCGATAAGTGAGTTGGTGAGGGCGGCTGTTGGGAAGGTGGATGCTGCAGATTCTATTTTGCTTGTGGGCAGGGGGAGCAGTGATCCCACTATTCATGAGGCATTTGCGGAGATAAAAGCGGGACTCGGCTTGCGTCTTGGTGTTTCCCGTATAGAGGTTTGCTTTTTGGCTGCCACCACGCCATTATTCGCTGAAGGTATAGAGGAAATAAGTTCCAATGCGCGAGGCAGGGTGCTGGTAGTGCCATACCTGTTATTCGCTGGCTTGTTGTTAAGTGAAGTCGAGAGGGAAGTTCGGATAAGGCGACGTGCAGGGCAGGATATTTTGTTGATGGAGCCGTTGAGCCGGCACGGGGTGATTCAGGATATTGTCGTGGAACGGGCTTCTGTTTCAGGGAAGGAGGAGGCGGGGTTTGCAACCGTTAATCATTGATTTAAAAGGAAAGAAAGTAGTCATTGCGGGAGGCGGGAGGATTGCCGCACGTAAAGCGAAGGTGCTGGATGCGGAGCGGGCGGATATTACCTTCATCGCACCGGAATTATCTGAGGAAGTGCGCGAGCTGTCAGCGTTGAGAGGTTATAGGCTGGTGGAGCGTGGAGCGAAGGTGGAAGATTTTGATGATGCCTTTCTTGCAATACTTGCAACAAATGACAGAGAGGTGAACGCCTCTTTGGTCCGCGGGCTGCGACCGTCACAGCTCGTATGTGTGGTAGATGAGTCAGGAGAAGGGAATGTCACATTCCCGGCAACCGTCAGGCGTGGGAATCTGCAAATCGCGGTGACCTCCAATGGCTCCAGTCCCAAGCTGACCAGAAAGCTAAAAAGAGAGCTTGAGGAGCAATTTGATTATTCCTGGATTTCTTATACTGAGTTTCTAGCGGAATATCGGGAAGCGGTAAAGCGGCTGCCCTTGTCTTTTGAAGAGAAGGGGGAGCTGTTATGGGAGATATTGGAGGATAGGTATCGGTTGGATGAAGTGGCAAGGGGGGAGAAACTGGGGGAATTGTTGCGGTTGAAGGAAAGGTTGATATCATAATTGCAGGTAAAGAGAGACGGCCGTACTTGTCGGATTGTACGGGCGTTTTTTTGTGTGAAAGAAGTTTAAAAATCAAAAAACAATCTAATACTAGTAAAATAATAGATTGACAAATTTTCCAACAAACCTATATAATCTTCTCAATATCAAACGTAGAAGAGGACCAGTAAAATGATTTCGTCTATCCAAGAGAGGGTGCCGAGTGGTGGGAGGCAGCTATAGGTGAGCATTTGAACCTGCCTCGGAGTTCTGCATCAGAAACGGTGCAGCGGTTCAAAACCGTTACCATGAAAGAGAGTGAAGCTTTGCTTTGAATGAGGGTGGTACCGCCAGAAATGGTCCCTTATTTATGGCGGGGCTTTTTTTATTTAGCTGTAAAATTGGTTTTGGCACGAACTTGGGGTGTTTTGGCACGAACTCGACCGGTTTTGGCACGAACTTGGACCATTTCCGCACGAACTTGCTTCATTTCCGCATCAACTTTCAAAAATAAGCGCTTTCGGTTACTTTCATAGGTCCCACAATCAACCAATCAACCGTTAACAGCAGCAGATTTTGACCAGTTCTCAACTATTGTTACTGGCAACTAGAATATTTTTAAAAAAGGAGCAAAACCACATGTCCAATAATAAAAATTTTGTTGAAAAAATCACCAACATGGACGAAGATTTCGCCCAGTGGTATACAGACGTCGTCACCAAAGCGGAACTCGTCGACTACTCGAGCGTCCGCGGCAGCATGATCATCCGCCCATACGGCTACGCACTATGGGAAAACATCAAAGACGCACTCGACAAACGGATCAAAGAAACCGGCCACGAGAATGTCTATATGCCACTTTTCATACCGGAGAGTCTCCTCCAAAAAGAAAAGGATCACATCGAAGGCTTCGCACCGGAAGTCGCCTGGGTCACCCACGGCGGTGACGAAAAGCTACAAGAACGCTTGGTGGTTCGCCCAACTTCAGAAGTGCTTTTCGGCGAGCATTATAAAAACATCATCCATTCCTACCGTGACCTGCCGAAGCTCTACAACCAATGGGCAAACGTCGTCCGCTGGGAAAAGACAACACGGCCATTCCTGAGAACCCTGGAATTCCTCTGGCAAGAAGGGCACACCTGCCATGAGACAGACGAACAGGCACACGAGGAAACAGTGAAAATGCTCAATGTTTACGCGGAAATCTGTGAGGACATCCTTGCAATCCCAGTCATAAAAGGCCAGAAGACGGAAAAAGAAAAATTCGCTGGAGCCAAATACACCTACACGATTGAAAGCTTGATGCACGACGGGAAGGCATTGCAATCAGCAACCTCCCATCACCTTGGCGATGGTTTTGCCAAAGCATTCGGCATTCAATTCTTGAACCGTGAAGGTAAGCAGGAGTACGTGCAACAAACTTCTTGGGGTTTCACGACCCGTATCATCGGCGCCATGATCATGGTACACGGTGATGACCGCGGTCTTGTCGTTCCTCCGAGGATTGCACCGACGCAGGTCATGATCGTCCCAATCGCTCAGCATAAGGAAGGGGTCCTTGATTTTTCCTATGATTTAAAAGAAAAGTTATCCCAAACTGTCCGAGTCGGAATTGACGCAAGCGACAAAAAGCCTGGCTGGAAATTCAATGAGTATGAAATGAAGGGAATTCCACTAAGACTGGAAGCGGGTCCACGTGATATTGAACAACAACAGGTTGTCCTTGTTCGCCGTGACACAGGAGAGAAGCTGATCACACCTATGGAAGGACTGGAAGCAAAAATCCAAGAAATCCTCGAAGACATCCAGAAAAACCTTTTAGAAAAAGCGCGTTCTCACCGCGAATCGAAAACGAGTGTGGCAACGACTTTCCAAGATTTCAAAGAGAAAATCGAACACAAAGGCGGCTTCATCAAAGCGATGTGGTGCGGCGATCAAGCGTGTGAGGACAAGATAAAAGAGGAAACAAGCGCCACTTCCCGTTGTATGCCTTTTGAACAAGAAAAGGTAGCCGAAACTTGTGTATGTTGCGGAAATGAGGCAAAACATATGGTATATTGGGCTAAGGCATACTAGATCGTTTAAGGGGAGAAAGCCATGCAACTGGAAAAATTCATCGATCGCAGAAAAACGCATTCTGTCAAATGGTTCATCGAAGATCAAGACATCATTCCACTTTGTATCGCGGATATGGATTTTCAGGTTTCAGAAGAGATTGTCAGTGCCATCAGCCAAAAAGCCACTCATGGTATTTACGGGTATAGTACGTTTTGCGCAAGATATTATGACGCGGTGGAATACTGGTGGAAAACGCAATACGATTGGGAGTTGAAGCAAGAATGGATCTCGTTCAGTCCCGGCATCATCCCAGGGATGAATCTTTTGCTGAAAGCTTTGACCCAACCAGGTGATTCCGTGATCGTGCAGGACCCTGTGTATTATCCTTTCTTTTCTACCATCCAAACTCAAGGCTGTACCATTTTGCACAATTCCCTCCTCTATTCCGAGGATGGGTATAAAATGGACTTCGAAGATTTTGAAGAGAAAGCAGCTCAGCCTGAAACAAAGGTGTTCATCCTCTGCAGCCCGCACAATCCAGTCGGCAGAGTCTGGACTCATGAAGAGTTGCGGAGGATAGGAGAGATTTGTGAAAAGCATGGTGTGATCGTCATCTCAGACGAAATGCATGCAGACCTTACCTATCCCGGTCACAAACATATTCCGTTTGCTAAAGTGCATCAGGACCATCTTGATTTTTCCATCACCTGCGCGGCACCAAGCAAAACATTCAACATCGCGGGAATGCAAAGCTCTATTTTCATCATTCCAAACAAAGACATCAAAGAAAAATATGAAACGTTGTTGACCGGCTTCGGGCTGATGCGTCCAAATGCGTTCGCGGTAGAAGGAACCATCGCAGCCTACTATAAAGGGTTACCGTGGCTTCAAGAAGTGAAGGAATATTTGAATGCTAACTTGGAGTATGTGTGCACCTACTTGAAAGAGCATATTCCAGCCATAAAAGTAGTGAAACCGGAGGCTACCCATTTAATCTGGCTGGACTGCCGGGAGCTCGGAATCCCAGCAGAAGAATTGCACGCCTTCTTTTTAGAAAAAGCGGGAGTCCGCCTTGATGAAGGAATGAAATTCGGTGCAGGAGGCCAAGGCTTCGAACGCATAAACATCGCCTGCCCGCGTGAGGTGCTGACGGAAGCGCTGCTTAGAATAAAAGCTGCTATAAAGGAAATAGAGACCTGCTGACGTAGACATGTTAGCAGGTTTTTTGAATGCTCCTACTTGTAACAAAAAAGCCTAAAGCCAAAATGGCCTTAAGCTTTCAATATTCCATCCGATTATCTTTGCCCCTCATAAATGCGCAGATTGGCATAAATCTTCTCAAGGGTAGGAGCGGATACTCCTCGCTCTTTTGCAATTTCAAGCAGATATCCGTAAAAATGTTCGGCTTCTACGGACACTCCCTTTTCCATATCCCTTTGCATCGAAGATTTCATGCCTGCTCCAATAGAATGAAGCTTCTCCAAGTTTACGTCCGCAATATTTTCCGCAAGTGGAGCTTCTGCACTTTTCATAATTCCGGCGACTTCTTCTAGGGTTTGTTTGATGGTAGCAGAACCGAATTCATCTTCCCGTATCGGGCCGATTGGCGAACGGAACAAGGTTGTCACCCCGGCCAAGGTCGCAATGAAAAGATACTTATGCCACATGGCTTGTCCGATATCTTCGGAAAGGACAAAGTTTGCTTTGGTGCCACTGAATGTGTGAACGAGTTTTTCCATGCGTTCTGTCTTTCTCGCACTTAACTCACCGAAAACGAGATCATGAATCGGGCTCGTCTGAATGATGGCCCCCTGTTCGTCCAAGGTCGATTCTACGAAACAAAGTCCACCAATAACATTGGATTCATGGAAAGCAGCATGTAATTTCTCCATATGTGCCATCCCATTAAGTAAAGGGACAATGATGGTATTTTCGCCAACATAGCTTCTGAAATCCTCAACAGCAGCATCTAAATGATAGGCTTTCATCGATAACAAAATGACATCATATGCTTCGACCTTTTCTCCACTGACAAGCAGCTTCGGTTTAAGTGTGGCATCCCCATGGTCACTTTTGATGACAAGACCCGTTTCTTCTAATTGATTCTTACGCTTTTCCCGCACAAGGAACGTCACATCCTCACCTTTCTCCAACAAACGCCCACCAAAGTATCCACCCACAGCACCCGCACCGACAACAAGTATCTTCATCTAGAATCCCTCCCCGTTATGTATGGATTTATTTTAACAGTTTCACCATAAAAAAGGGGCTGGGATGCTTAGTGGCATTCTTTCCATGTTTGTCGAACTGTGTCGTTTGGCATGTATTGGTTTGGTTTTGGACAGTAATCGGGAAAACCCGATGCTTTCCTGTGAAAGTTCCGGCCCTAATAGCCTAAATTTTGTGATAATATATATTTTGAGTCCATAACCGCATATATATTGTCACCCGTCCACCGAGCCAAAAGGATATAAAGGGGTTTAGCCGCTATGAAAGTGAAAAAGGTAGAATTAGAAACGATATTAGCTAACAAAATAAGTGAAATAGATTTTTCAGGTGTTGTTCATGTGGAGGATCGCAGTGGAGTCATCCATGCCAGTGCGCACGGCTTCTCCAATCGTGCAGAGGCCATCTCCAATACTGCTGATACGAGATTTGGAATTGCCTCAGGCTGCAAGCTTTTCACGGCAATTGGCATATGCCAGTTGGTGGAGAATGGAGCTTTGACGTTTGAATCAAAATTAAGCAGTTTGCTGGATCATTCTTTCCCGCATTTCGATAAAGAGGTGACTGTCCATCAACTGCTGACCCATTCATCTGGTGTACCGGATTATTTTGACGAGGATGTAATGGATGATTTTGAAGAGCTTTGGGTGGAAAATCCAATGTACCACATGAGGCAAATAGAGAATTTCCTCCCGTTGTTTCAGGACCAACAGATGAAATTCAACCCTGGCGAAAAGTTCCACTATAATAATTCCGGCTATATATTATTGGGATTGATCATCGAAAAAGTAGCTGGAGTTCCGTTTACTGATTATGTGGAGGAGTATATCTTCGGTCCTTCACAAATGACTGATTCCGGTTACTTCTCTTTGGATAAGTTACCCGGCAGAACGGCACTTGGCTACATCGATGAGGAAGATGGTTCCTGGAGGACCAACAGTTATTCCGTTCCGATAAAAGGTGGAGCAGATGGTGGAGCATATATCACGGCAGGGGATATGGCGAAACTTTGGAACGCTTTAATGCAAGGTAAGTTAGTGAGTAAAGAAATGCTGTCTAAAATGCTGACACCGTGGATACAAACAGATGACGAAACAGATTGGTATGGCTATGGAATCTGGATAGAGAAAGAGGCAGACAAAATAGTAAAATACCATGTCATGGGCTATGATCCGGGCGTAAGCTTTGCGTCTGGCTACTATCCTGATTCAGAATTGGTCGTCGTGATCCCATCGAATAAGGAAAGCGGTCCACACAAGCTGATGTTTTTGCTGGAGGAGCATATTTAAATAAGGAAGGCTCTTTTCTAAAAGATTGTTGCTAACCACTAGAAAAAGTCGGTATATAGACTTTTTGTCTACTTACCTACTCTAAAATAAGCAAGTAGACTAAACAGTAAAACAGGGAAAAGAGCACGACAGTAAGGAATATAACGGTTAGTTGGTTAATACGAAAAAGCAACAAAATTTACGAAAACAGCCACAAGTAAAGAGGCATACCTGGTTCATTGCAGGTATGTCTTTTTTATATTTATAGAAGGATTTGTTCTACATTTATAGAATTACATATTCTATAAACATAAAACGAGGTGTTCGCCAATTATGAAACTCTTAAACATTACAAATAGAAAAAGAGAGTCCTATCAAGTATCATTCAGGCATTCCGTCCTATTGGAGTGTGCACTTGGTATTGCCGCAGTGACGAATACACGATTACATGACTCCATGGAAAAGTCTAGAGGTTATTGGAGCAATCTCAGGGATAACTTGTCACCTGAATTACAGGGAGCTCTGGATTATGTAGAGAAGCACAATACGTGGAAAGCCTTGTTGCAGCTTTGTCATTATCATCATTGTGAAGATCTTCCGGAATTCCTTTCTTTTATAGAGGAGCTTGAAGGCAGCCAACTAAAATTCTATTCGTTGCCATACTTGGGCAAGGAGTGTCAGAAGAGGAGGAGGCAGGCTTCAGAAGGGGATATTGAGGCTAGTCATGCACTGGTGGAGGCGACGAAGGACCATAACTTCTTTCCGAATTACATAAAGTTCATCTGTGAAATAGATATTATTCTGCTGAAAAATCACCTTATAACTGTGATGGCCAAGTGGTACGAGGAATTTGTGCAACCATCCGCGCGGGATATTTGTGAGATGTTAGAGAGGGACGTCTCGTCCAAGCAGGAAATGGGAAAAAAGCTGAAACCAGAACTGCTTGTAGAGTGGGCCACTGGTGGAATCGAGTATCGTGCGGAGCCGAATGTGCAGGAAGTATTATTGATTCCGCAGCAAATTTACCGTCCTTGGAACATTGAAGCTGATATGGAAGGCAGTAAGATATTTTACTACCCTGTAGCGGATGAAAGCATAGCGCCAAATGACCGGTACACCCCGGATCATTTTTTGGTGGCAAAATATAAGGCACTGGGGGATGAGGCAAGATTGCGGATCGTCAAACACCTGTCTGAAAAGGAGTGTACCCTGCAGGAGTTGACGGGTTTGTTGGAGGTGGGCAAGTCCACGATCCACCATCATTTGAAGATTCTGCGTGCTGCTAAGCTTGTGGATGGCAAGGATGGTATCTATTCATTAAGAAAGCCCGCCCTGGATCTTATGGAGAACGATTTGCAAGGATACCTGAATCGATGAAGGGTATTTGGAAGAACAGATCCTTTCTCTATGTCTGGTCGGGTAATGTAATTTCCGAACTTGGCGGTGCTTTTGGGACCTTTTGCAATTCAATCATGGTGTACCAGCTGACAGGCTCGACGATGGCATTAGGCTCCATGTGGCTGTTGTATTTCATCCCGTCGCTCATATTGCAACTCTTTATTGGTCCGTTTATCGACAGATGGAGCAGGAAGTGGACGATGATTTTTTCACAGTGGACAAGGGCTGCGGTGTTTATGGTTCCACTGTTGGCATGGGGGACTGGTCAGTTAGAAGTGTGGCATATCTTTGTCGTTCAGGTGGTGGTCGGACTGATCACCCCTCTATATGTGCCGGCCAACCATGCCATCACCCCGACGATTGTAATGAAGGACCAACTCAAGCAGGCGAACTCCTTGCTGGAGAGCTCGGTTCGGTTGATGAGCTTCACGGCGCCTTTGCTGGGGGGATTGGTGATTGAATATATCGGGATTAACATGACCCTGATATTTGTCATTGTCACGCTTGGGTTAAGTGGGGCGCTGTTATGGTTTGTAAAAGAACCGTCACCGGAGATGCGGGTTCGAAGGGCATGGTGGAAGGAGTTTGGGGAGGGGATCTCCTTTTTCTTCAAACAGCGGATTGTTGTTTGGCTTGGCTTTTTCCTTGCATTCGTCCAGTTTGGCGTGGGGGTGACGATGGTCACGACGCTTCCCTATATCACCGGGGAGCTAGGCGGGAGTTATGCCTCGTATGGCTATTTTATGGCAGGGTTTCCTGTGGGGTATATATTGGGGGCTTTGTTGGTTGGGAGAATCGCTTTTGGGAGTACACGTTTGGTGATGCTTGGGGCTTTGGCGGTTGGCGGGCTCACTTTTGTCGGTCTAGGTTTGAACGAGAGCAGTCTGATGGTAGCAATTGTGCTTGAAGTGACGGCCGGCGTTGTGATGGCGATTTTCAGCATTAACAATACGACTATCTGCCAGCGCATCATCCCCAATCATTTGATGGGTAAAATCTTTTCGGTTCGTCTGTTTATCATAAGGGGCGTCATGCCATTGGGTGTGTTGGTGGGCGGAATGCTTGGCGACGTGTGGGGTGTGAGGCCGCTGTATTTTTTGATAGGTTTCATGATTGCCGGCGTCGCGTTGGTGGGGATGTTGCTGCCGTATTTTAAGTTTATGGATGAGGAATTGGAGGAGCGGAAGGTTTCGTGAAGGAGGGAGGTGGGCTGCGAGGTCGCAAGGTCGATGCAGTCCACCTTAAGTTTTGTGTCGTTTTGTGTCGAATGACGGTTATTTGGGAAAAGTAGCGGATAAATCTCAAAAGTTGTTGGATAAATCCCAAAAGTAGCGGATAAAACCCAAAAGTTGTTGGATAAATTTCAAAAGTAGCGGAGAAAACCTAAAAGTTGTTGGATAAATCCCAAAAGTAGCGGATAAAACCCAAAAGTTGTTGGATAAATCCCAAAAGTAGCGGAGAAAACCTAAAAGTTGTTGGATAAATCTCAAGCGTACCCTGAAGTTTCATAGCCCCCCCCTGCTCCGACCCACTCCCCAAGCTTCACATCTCTCTTAACCAAAACAAAACTCTGAAAATGTACCATTTCCCGTTTCAATTTCCTTTATTAGGGTAAAGAATAGTATTTTCTATTTACCAAACCCAAAGGAGGAACACTACACATGACAAAAGCACTTTTCCTAAACTGTTCACTTAAATCTTTCAGCGATGTATCCAATACAGAAGCACTTATGAAAGAGGTAATCAAGCACTTCAACAATGAAAACGTAGAGTCCGAAATTGTGAGGATCACAGATTATAATGTTAAATTCGGCGTTAGTGAGGATGAAGGTTATGGGGACGAGTGGCCAGAAGTGTTCAACAAGGTGATCCATGCGGATATCGTCATCATCGGGACCCCGGTGTGGCTTGGTGAGAAGAGCAGTGTTGCGAAGATGGTAATGGAACGACTTGATGGCGGAAGTGGACTAACGAACGACAAAGGGCAATATATTTACTATAACAAGGTAGGAGGTGTGGTCATAACGGGGAACGAAGATGGTGCGAAGAATGCAGCGTCCTCCATACTGTACGGCTTGTCGCATATAGGATTTACGATCCCGCCAAATGTTGATACATACTGGGTAGGCGAAGCAGGCCCGGGACCGTCCTATATCGAAGCAGAAGGATATAAGAACGACTTCACGATGGAGCATGCCAAGATCATGGCATACAATTTGACTCATTTTGCCAGAATGCTGAAAGCAAACCCGATCCCTGCAGAGGGAAATGTGGTCGAACAAAGCTAGAATCCAATAAAAGGAGCGGTACCCATGGAAACTCAAACACAAACAATCAAATCAATCTCCAAACGATTTATGGATGTTCGAGACCTCACCATGAAGCTTGTTCAGCCTTTGGAAACGGAAGATTTCATCATTCAATCACATCCGGATGTAAGCCCACCGAAATGGCATCTGGCACACACCACCTGGTTTTTTGAGCGCTTTGTGCTGAAAGAGTATTTCGAGAACTACAGGGAATTCCACCCGAAATACGATTTTCTTTTCAACTCCTATTACGAGACAGTCGGGCCATTTCAGCCAAGGCATCAGCGCGGAGTACTTTCGAGGCCAAGCATCCAGGATGTTTTCCAATATCGCAGTTATATCGATAATTATATCGTTGACCTTCTATCACAACTAGAAGGGTCCCAGTCGGAAAAAACCGACAAGGTCCACAGCCTCATAGAAATCGGAATGCAGCATGAACAGCAGCATCAAGAGCTGATCCTGATGGATGTTAAGTACAACTTCTATGTCAATCCGCTGCATCCAGCCTATAAAGAATCCAAGTCTGGCTCATCTGAAAAAATAGAACCATCCTTCCACACATATGATGGAGGTCTCATTGAAATCGGGCACAATGGCGAAGGGTTTGCTTTTGATAATGAAGGGCCGAACCATAAAGTCTGGCTCGAACCATTCAAGCTGGCCGACCAGCCTGTCACCAATGGTGAGTACCTGGAATTCATTGAAGCAGGAGGGTATCAGAAGCCATATTATTGGCTGTCTGACGGTTGGAACACGGTGAAAAAGAATGACTGGCAGGCACCGCTGTACTGGAGTAAAGACGAGGATGGAGAGTGGTACATTTTCACTCTTGGTGGCAATAAGAAGCTCGATCCACACCAGCCGGTTGTTCATGTGAGCTTCTATGAGGCGGATGCTTTCAGCAGATGGGTAGGCAAGCGCTTGCCGACAGAAGCGGAATGGGAGCATGCGGCAAGGGACCTTGAGATTAAAGGGAACACGATGGACACAGGCAATTATCATCCGGCAGCATCCAATGGCTCAGCCGAATCAAAAATGTTTGGGGATGTGTGGGAGTGGACGGCAAGCGCCTACTCGCCATACCCTGGCAGCAAACCGCTTGAAGGGGCACTTGGCGAATATAATGCTAAATTCATGTGCAATCAAATGGTGTTGCGCGGCGGATCCTGTGCCACACCGCAGGACCATATCCGCAACACCTACCGAAACTTCTTCCCTGCAGACAAGCGCTGGCAGTTCAGCGGATTCCGATTGGCGGAGGATGCCCTATGAGATTACTAGAAAATAATATTCAGAGCTATGATTTTTATATAGAAAAAGAAAATATGAGCCATCAAATCCTAAAGGGACTCCAAGCCCCAGTTAAGTCTATATCCTCAAAATTTTTATATGATCATAGGGGATCAGAGTTATTTGAAATGATAACAGACCTTGAGGAGTACTATCCTACACGGACGGAAAAGAAGATCTTTACCGAGAGTATAGAAGAAATCACCAAGGCTGTGGGGGATGTCCACACCTTGATTGAATACGGAAGCGGGAGCAGCAACAAAATCAAGGCGTTGCTTCACAATTTCACGAGTCTCAAAGAATATGTGCCGATCGATATCTCACGCGAGTATCTCTTCCAATCCAGTTTGGAACTTGCTATGCAGTTCCCACACATCACCATCAAGGCGGTTTGTGGAGACTATACAGCCCCGCTTACGTTGCCGTTGGAGGAGGAAGGCAAGAAGGTCATCTTTTTTCCGGGGTCTACCATCGGGAACTTTGAGCCGATAGAGGTACGCAATTTCCTGATGAAATCCTCTCAGCTGCTAAAAGAAGGCGATGGTTTCCTAATTGGTGTCGATACAAAAAAGGATATCCTTACGTTAGAAGCGGCTTATGATGATGCGAAAGGTATCACCGCTGCATTCAATCTCAATCTCTTGAAAAGGATGAACCATGAGCTTGGGGCGAATTTTGATGAAGAGCAATTTGAACACCTCGCCTATTATAACGAGGAAAAAGGGCGCATTGAAATGCACCTTGAAAGCCAATGTGATCAAATCGTGAAAATTGGGGAGAGCGAATTTACCTTCCATGAAGGTGAAACCATTCACACGGAAAACTCCTACAAGTATTCGATTGACGAGTTCCAGATGCTGGCATTGGAGTGCGGATTTAGGCCAAGTAAAGTATGGACGGATGACGAAGGGAAATTCAGTGTGCATTATTTAGAAAAATAGATGAAAAAAAACAGTGCCGATTGGTTGATCGGCACTGCAGACTGTTGACAAACTAAAAATTAGTTAGGTTATCTGTTGGAAAGGTTGATCTTCGTTCCAGGCGCTTCGCTTTCCTGCGGGCGGTCCGTAAGCCTCCTCGGCTACGCCTGCGGGGTCTTACATGTCCCTTCCTCCCGCGGGAGTCTGCGCGCCTTCCACTACGATCAACTAAGGTTTTCTATCAAATTTGAACTTTGTCTACACACTGCAGTGCCAATTGGTTGATCGGCACTGTTTTTTAAAATTAAAATTGTGGTGCTCTTGGATTGTCATTCACAGACCAGCCCTCATAAAGGCCGATATCGTCAAATGCTCCTAAGAACGCATTATACTCGTCACTGCCCTCACCGTAAAGGTCAATGGCAGATTGTAAAATCGCTTCACGGAACTCCGCAAAAGAAGCGTCATAGTGCAGATAGTCATACGCGCGGTACCAAGTATCCGCGATAACTGTTCTACCCATATCATACTCTTCTGCTACAAGGTATGCGGAGTGCTGAAGAATCGTACAGTTAATGTGCACGCCACCGTTATCCATATTCGCTGGCAGGTAGTAATACTCGTCCATGTGTGCTGGATAACGGCCTTCACCGTCAATGCTGTAAGGGAAGTATTGGGCCCCGACTGGGAATTTACCAGGATCTTCGTTGCTTCGAAGGGCCGTTCTGCCGTTCGCCAACCATTCCTCACCCATGATATCCTCGCCGATATCCCAGTTGCTGTCGTCTACTAAAGCTGCAAACGTATCAGAGTAGGCCTCATTGATAGCGCCAGTTTCAAAACGGTAACGTAGTCCGCCGTTATAATGAGTGATTCCGTGAACCATCTCATGCGCTGTTACATCTAGAGCGGCAAGAGGAATGAATTGTTTTCCATCGCCATCTCCGTAAGTCATCATCGCGATTCCGTTACTCCAAAATGCGTTATTATATTCTCTGCCATAATGCACTCTTGAATTGATCGCCATGCCGTTATCATCCAACGAATTGCGACCATGGTTTTGGAGGAAATAATCATAAACGATTCGGGAGTTGGAGTGCGCATCTACTGCAGGCCCTTGTCCAACCGTTTCCCAAGAACTGCTGTCTCCAGTGTACTCTACATCCTTCCATGACGCGCTTTTATTGGAATATAACCATGTTTGGTTAGACGTGTTTTTCATATTGTAAGTGAAAATCCCATCCATTTGAGTTGTGGTGTAATCTGCAAGGAAAAATTGAGTCCCTTGTCCGCTACCAGGGTCATTTCCATGTGACAGATTCAGAAGTTTAGTTAGTCCGGTCGTTCCGAGGCCAGACCCACGAGCAGGCTTTAACTTTCCAGCATTCTCGCCCGCTTTCGGATTGGGACCCTGCTCTACTTTTAAAGCAGAAGAACCTTCTACCTTGTTCGTTCCAATCAAGTCTTCAAAGAATCCAAGACCTGTCATCGCGTTATATTGATCTAGTACTTTACCATTGTGTGCATCCACGTACACATACCAATTGCCAGCTTCGCCTTCGAAAAATTCAAGGTTTACACGATAGGCAAGAAGATATTCATCTTCAAGTGGATAAATGATTAGCTCAGAGGACTCAACAGGGACATCTGCCGGAGCATCAACCGCTTTCTTTGCTTCTGTTACTGCTTTGTCCGCTTGGATGGAAGGCGTGGTGTTAATAGTTAAGGAGTCTAATTTCGTATCGAAGTTTCCATTTACCGTCGTAATTTCATTTTTTTCATTGAAGTGAACATTAAGTTCATTTCGATCGACAGGAATACCATTTTTAGTTTGTTGCAGCCGAACGTGGGTCATCCCAAGGTCATCGGTTGTCGCTCTTACTTCCTTCAAATCTTTCTCAGGATTGTTCATATGGAAAAAATCTTTATGTTTTCCAAGGAACTTCTTCGCATTTTGAGCATCTGCCTTTGCTTGCTTTTCTGATAGAATGCCAGCCACAAAGGAAGGCGGCCCCTGATTGCCTTTGTTGTCGACAACCCTTACTTTTCCTTTACTTTTGAATTCTTGTAATGAGCTCGCCGCGTTCGACGATGGTCCGCCGGAGAAAAGAGCAGCGAAGATAAGGAATACTACTGCAGCAAAAATAAAAATCTTCTTCAAATAAACCCATCCCCTCAAATATTTAGTGTTACGAAAATATCGAGTTGCGATATTTCGACAAGTTTATCGTAAAGGATAGAACGCGAGTGGTAAACAGACTATTCAGACTATTTTTAGGTTCAGTAGATCTTGAAGTTTGGTGATTCGGTAAGATATGACAGGATTCGCTGAGTCTTAAGATGCGTTAGCAAGGTAAAGCGCATAGGATATTTACACTGTTTTCAAAAAGGAAACTTTAGAAAATATAGTAGAAATCATGCCAAATGATAGTTAAGAAGTATGGACATTATTGGATAGATGTATATAATAGGAAAATATTACTTGAAATTTCAATATTTACGAAGGGGGAAGTTTAGAAGTATGGATATTTTTTTAGAGACAGAGAGACTACTATTGCGCCGATTGGAATTAGGAGATTCCGACCGTGTCGAAGAATTGGCAAGTGACTATGAACTTGCAAAAACAACTCTGACCGTGCCGCATCCATATCCTGCGGGTTCTGCTAAGGACTTTATTCGAAGTGTGTGGGCAGCAGAGGATAAGGGACTGGTGGTTTTTGCTGTTATAGAAAAGGAAAGTGAAAGACTGATAGGTATCATCAACATCAAGCAGACGCTCGCTTACAAACGGGGCGAGCTTGGATACTGGGTCGGCCGTCCTTACTGGGGGAAAGGGTATGGGACCGAGGCGGCACGTGCAGTCGTTGAGTATGGATTTAATGAACTTGGACTCAACAAGGTATTCGCAGGTGCTTTCGCCGATAACCCCGGCTCCTGGCGCATCATGGAAAAAGTCGGCATGAAGCACGAAGGTACCTGGCGCCAGCATGCGATGAGGGATGGGAGATTCGTGGATCTGGCCTACTATGGGGTGCTGCGGGAAGAGTTTGAGGGGAAAGGGTGAATTTATGTAGCATTGACCTGGTTGATGGCAGGTCGATGTCTTTTTATATTTGGGTAGATTGGAGGGAAAATAGGGGTTTGGCACGAACTCGGGGTGTTTTGGCACGAACTCAAGGCAATTCGGCACCAACTCGAAGCATTTCCGCACGAACTCGGGCCATTTCCGCATCCCAGAATTAAACTGGGATCCATAAGCCCTTTATGAACCACCAATCCCCTTAGCTCACCACCAAATAAACCTGCATTGCCCCCCATCCATACTTACTCAATCCCCGTGCACATTTCATGGTCCTTGGTTGCCTCCCCGCAGAACATAATCTGCCAAGGCACTTCCAACTCATATGCCTTTCCACCAGCTTCATATTCAAAGAGCACTTTCTCGATATGCATTCCGGCTTCGTCAGACTCAATTACAAATATTATTTCCGTAAAATTGCTGTAATCAATATATTCTTCATTGTCACAAGGCTCTGTTATCATCGTTCCAGATATGTCCTCATTTATTTCACCGGATAAATGCCCAATTTCAAGATCAGGTGGCACTCCTCTCGATGCGCCAATCAAATCTTGATCCACAGACCCTGAAACTACGCGCTTCATCACTTTCACATCAACTGGCTTTGCAAGGTTATGGTATACATAATCAACCTTGGTAATTTTCAATTGCTTTTTCCCAGTTGCCACACAAGGTAAAAAAGTTCCAACCGTTCCATGCCACGGTGCTTCCATCTCATCAAAAATCATCGCCAACCCGCCAGCTCCAACACGTACCGACAAAGGCCCTTCTCCTTCGGCATGGCTTTTAACTGAAGATTGGCAGCCTGACAGTAGAAGCGAAAAAATAATTCCACTAATAAATACAATCTTCCTCATGCATATACCCCCTACTTCCCGTATAAAATGTACCCACATTTTATACGGGAAGACGCTGAAATATGTTCCGCAATAAAATAAGTTATTAAATGACAAAAAGCGACAGGTATATTATCCCTGTCGCTTCCCTGATACCAACTCTATTCCCCAGCCACCAAAACCTCCACCCCGGCAGCCTTCAACACATCCACTTTCTCCTTATCTGTCTCCGAATCCGTAATCACCACATCCAACTTTCCAACAGGGTACATGCCTGCAAACATCTCCTGGCCGACTTTTGTGTGTTCAAAGATTCCCACCAGCTTTTTTGAATTGTCATATACCGTTTTATAGAAAATGGCCACTTCCGGTGTTGCGGTGCTCAGGCATTTTGCGGAAAGAGCTCCAGCAGTTGCGAAACACAAATCCACGGTGAACTGTCGCGCAAATTCATTGGCCAGCGCATCTGTGATGTTACCGGAGTTTTTTACATTCCCTCCAATTAAAAAGATCGATATGTTATCAGAACCGCGCAAAGCATACGCAATTTCAAGCGAATTTGTCAGCACGGTGAATGGAATGTCTTTTGGCAAATATTTAAGAAGCACATAGTGAATAGACGCCCCGCCGATAAATACCGTCTGGTTAGCTTTTACATATCCGGCAGCCATTTTTGCTATGGCATTCTGGTGTTCTGTGCCGTCCCCAAAGCGTTCTGCTCGAGGACGAGGCATGCTTCGGACAGATGCTACTGGAATGGCACCACCGTGTGTGCGTTTTAATAATCCCTGTTCTTCCATGATGGATAAATCCCGGCGAATAGAATCGATGGACATATTAAATTGATCTGCCAGATCCTTAGCAAGCACTCTTCCTTCCTGTTCTAATACCTTCAAAATTTCTCCCCGTCTTTCATCAGTAAACAAGAACATCACCCCAATGTTTGATTTAACTTCTTTCCTATTATTTCATGTTTATTCCTGTTTAGTCAATAAATTGTTTCAGTTTTATTCTTTTTTATTCTGTTTTGTGAAGTGTAAAAGGAGAAAACGTGCAGTAAGTCGAAATGTGTTGAATGTGTTTTTTTAAGAAGGGTGAGAGAAATGGAGAAGATTCCTGAAAGTGTGCAAAAGGTCTTAGGCCTTTATATAAAAAAATGCAATGATGAGTTGCCCGGGTTGCTGGCAGGGCTATATCTTCATGGATCCATCGCAATAGACGGATATATAGATGGGGAAAGCGACGTGGATTTTGTTGCGCTGACGAGCAGGGAATTGACCGATAAAGATATAAATGTATTAAAAGGTATCCATGTGAATCTTGCAGAAACATGCAAAAGCCCGCAATTAGATGGCATATACGTGCAATCATCCAATTTAGCAGCAGAAGGATTTTTTTATAATGAGGGGACTTTTGGTAAAGCTGTGCACAACATCCCGGTGACGTGGTGGTTGCTCAAGAATAAAGGAATCACGCTCTTGGGGCCGGCTATTAATGAATTACCACTGCATGTAACAACAGAAGACCTAACAGAGTATGTACGAAAAAACATGAATGAATACTGGGCAACAAGGATATCTGCATTGGAACAGAAGGAAGATCAACTTATCCATTATCCAGTCGAACAGATAGAAGCGGAAATGGAGTGGACAGTCCTTGGACTGCTTCGTCAATTTTACACCTTGAAGGAAAAGGACATCATCTCTAAGATAGCTGCAGGAGAGTATGGACTTCGTGAACTTGGACCAAAATGGCATGGACTCATACAAGAGGCAATCCATATACGTAAGGGAAGGCCAGAACGAAGCTTTTCCACAAACGAAGATAGAGTCAATACCATGATCCAGTTTGCTAAAGGACTAATTGAATCTTGTAATAAGCTTCAACTTAAAAGTGAGGTAAAGCTTGAAAACTATCAAATAGCACAACTGAAACAACTAACGGACTATGAGCTTACAGAGAGTCAGTTGATATATACTTCTCATCCAAGGAATGCGTTGGAGGTTTGTGAAACGGATAAAGGGAGGTATCCGATTGTCATTTTATCAAATGGGGTACCGGCAGGTTTTTTTGTCCTTTATCAAGGAGAGGAGCTCGTGGAATATACGGAAAATCCGAACGCGATTCTTTTACGGGCTTACTCGGTTGCTCTTCCTTTTCAAGGCCAGGGTATTGCATACAGTTCCCTTGAACTGCTTCCAGGCTTTGTGCGAGAAAATTTCCCTCAAGTAAATGAGGTCGTACTTGCAGTTAACTTACGTAATGAAGCGGCACAAAGGGTGTATTTGAGATCTGGGTTTGAGGACAGCGGCAAAAGAGTTATGGGTCGGATGGGTGAGCAGTTTGTGTACCGGCTTAAGGTGAAAGGAGAGAAAAATTCATGAAACATGCACTTGTTGTCGGCGGAACAGGGATGCTTTCAGAAGTATGCATGTGGTTGGTAAATCAGAATTATCATGTATCCGTCATTGGCAGGAACCCGGAGAAAATGCGCCGACTGGTGGAGAATGCAGAGAAGGGAAGAATATCATCGCTTTTAATCGACTATCAAAAAGTAGATGAACTAAACATGCTTCTCCAAAAAACAATGACTGAAAATGGCCCGATCTCACTGGTGGTTGCTTGGGTTCATACTGGCGGAGAAAAGGGATTAGCAAAACTAATGGAAACTGTATCAGACAACAACGAAACATGGAAGCTGTACCACGTTCTAGGTAGTCGGGCAAAGCTGGCACAGGTAAAAAGAGAGCTCAACCTTCCAGTGAATTGTCACTACTTTCAAGTTCAGCTCGGGTTCCAGTTAGAGGGGGACTGGGGAAGGTGGCTGAAAAATCATGAAATAGCTGAAGGAGTTATCCAAGCAATTCAGCGTAATGATCCAACCTCTCTCATCGGGGTGTTGGAACCACTAGAAATGAGACCATGAAGGAGAATACAAATGACCTATCAATCAGCACTAACCCAATACATAGAAGCAACTAATACCCACAACTTCGAGAAAGTGGAACAATTGCTCCACCCTAATGCGGTCTATTGGTTCACCAATAAATCCTGCACGACCATGGAAGAGATCCGTGCCTTCTTTGAAAACGCATGGGACACCATCAAGGAGGAGGTCTACTCGGCAAAGGATGTACAGTGGATTGCGGTGGATGAGAGTTCTGCAACTTGCCTCTACACCTTTCAGTATCAAGGCTATATGAACGGGGAGTTCATATCGGGCAGCGGGCGAGCAACCAATGTTTTTGTAAAAGAAGAGGGGAAATGGAAGTTAATTCATGAGCATTTGAGCCGATAAATCTAGAAAGCGGGGTGTCAGCATGACTTTATCATTAAAAGAAGCGACAGGTAAAGATGAACAAACCTTGACGAATCTCTATTCGCTTTATCTGCACGACTTATCGGCGTATACGGATAGTATCAAACTGTCGGAAGAAGGAACTTTTCAATTTGATGGAATTCCGTCTTTTTGGACGACAGTGGGGATTACGCCGTATTTCATAACTTTTCATGAGGAAATCATTGGGTTCTTGCTCTTGTTGGAGCGTCCATTCTTAAAAAAAGATAATGATTACGGAGTAAATGACTTGTTCATCCTGAATCGTTTCAAGGGGAAAGGACTGGGAAAGCAAGCCATCCATCTGTTGCTGCAACAAAAGAAAGGGAAATACTTTGTCATCGAACTTATGGAAAACGAGCCGGCAGTCGCTTTTTGGAAAAATATATACCGGGAATTTCATTTGGATTTTGAAGAAAGAAGGGAACTAGTCGACGAGGAAGAGTGTCTGATTCAGACCTTTACGGTTAGTTAATTTAGGAATAGAGGGAAGAGGATGAACTGTAAAATAGTATTTTTCGATATAGATGGCACGCTTACCCATCACGATGATGGCAGTATTTCAGAAAAAACCAAAAGGGCCATTCAAACATTAAAAGATAAAGGTATTATTGTCGTGGCTGCAACCGGCCGGCCGTTATCCATGTGCGGGGAGATCAGGGAGCTTGGAATTGATACGTTCATCACGGCCAATGGAGGGTATGCCAAGCATCTAGAAGAGGTCATTCACAAAATCCCGCTGGATAAGAAGGTGATGGAGGAAGTGGTTCGGTTTGCTTCCGAACAGAAACACGGACTTTCTTTTTATACAGAAGGCTTTCATATGAACGGGGTGGAAGAACCGCGAATCGCACAAGCATTGAAAGAAACACTAGGGGTGCTTGGATTGGAGGACTTTTCGGTGATCGACCATACCAAAGAGGAGGAAGTCTACCTCATGTGCTTGTTCGCAGCCGAAGACATGATGGAGCCGTATATGGAAAAATTTCCGCACCTGACATTCAAAAGGTGGCACCCATACATCTTGAATGTCCTGCAGGAGGATGTTTCTAAATCTGTCGCGATCATGAAGCTGTTAAATTATTTCGGTTTCGACAAATCCGAGGCAGTCGCTTTCGGGGACGGGGAGAATGACATCGACATGCTCGAGCTCGTGGGATGCGGCATCGCCATGGGGAATGGCAGTGAAAGGCTGAAATCCGTCGCCGACTTTGTGACCAAGAAATCCAGTGAAGATGGCATAGACTATGCACTAAAAAAACTACAGATCATTTAGGGGGACCCAACCATGTTCATACATAAAATTGATGAGGAACTATCTTTGAAACTAGCAGAAGAAAAAGATGCAGAACGGCTATTCGAGCTGACCGACAATTCCAGGGACTATCTGCGCGAGTGGCTTCCGTGGCTGGACTTCACCAAAAAAGTGGAGGACTCCAGGAATTTTATTAAAGGAACAAGACAAGGCTATGCGGAAAATAAATCAATGACCACAATGATTGTTTACAAAGGGGAAATAGTTGGTGCTGCAAGCTACAACACGCTTGACTGGACCAACAAAGTGGCCTATATCGGGTACTGGCTGGATAAGGATTATCAAGGGAACGGCATCATGACGAGGGTGGCGGGAGCTTTGACAGACTATGCCATAACAGAGCTAGGAATGAATCGGGTCGATATTCGTGCGGCTGTGGAGAATGTGAAAAGCAGATCGATTCCAGAAAGACTCGGATTTACGTTGGAAGGTGAGATTCGTCAAGCGGAGTGGCTCTATGACCATCATGTCGACCATGCGGTGTACGGGATGCTTGCGGAGGATTGGAAAAAAGAAAGATGAAAGATTAGCAATCCTAATAAATTGCTTTAGCCAGAAAAAGAAAAGTAGCTAAAGTTCATGGAGGTAAAGGTATGACACGTTATATATGGGAAGGCGCAGCGGTACGTCTTCGGCCGATCCAGCCTTCTGATTGGGAGGAGTTCCACCAGGACGGAATGGATTCAGAGATTGCCAGATTGAATGATGCCATCTATGGGCCGAGGTCGGAAGAGGGAACCAAAAGATGGACAGAAAGGGAGTCGGAAAAAGGCTGGGATGGCCATAACTTCAGGCTTGCCATCGAGGACTTGAACGGAGAGCTTGTGGGCAGCATCAGCACAAACAGTTGCGACCCGCAAAACGGTACATTCAGCTATGGTGTCAGCATTTTCCGGGAGCATTGGAAAAAAGGGTATGCCAGTGATGCCATCCAGATTGTTCTCCGCTATTTCTTTGGGGAACTGAGGTATCAGAAGGTAAATGCACATGTGTACGCCTTTAACGAGGGGTCGATTAAGTTGCATGAACGCCTGGGCTTTATGGACGAAGGGCGGTTGCGAAATATGGTATACACGAATGGAAGCTACCATGATGTAGTGTTGTTCGGCCTGACTCGCGAAGAATTCAAAGAGAGGAGCGGAATAGCATGAGTGCACTTTTCAAAAGGATTGATACAGTATTTTTAGAGGTTACTGACATGGAAAAGTCCATCAAGTGGTATACGGAAGTACTTGGCTTTTCAGTCAGATGGCATGACGAAGAAAATGGCTATGCGGCAATAGAGATGGGGAAACACCCATGACACTAGTGCGTGCAGAGAAAGTGACACCAGCCTCCCATTGTCTATTGAACTTCTATTCTTCAGATATATATGCGGCACATCAGAAATTGCAGGAGAACGGGGTTGAGGTGGACGCCGTGATAGATTATGGCACAGTATTGTCCTTTGAGTTTAAGGATCCGGACGGGCATATTCTTGGAGTCTGTTATTTTGAGGAAAAACCGGTGACAGTCGAGGGAACGTAAGCAGCTGAGGGTGAATGAAATAGCAAAAATGGATATATCATTTTTAGGATGGATAAAAGGTCAGCAGCAGTGGATATATCATTTTTACAATGGATAAATGAGTTTCTACAATGGATAAAATGAAATAAGGATGGATATCCGTCCTACTACTCCAAAAACAGTGGGCATTGGCCACTTAAATGGATTGCGTCACCACAAAATCAACCATTATTACCAAAACCAACTTCCGGAAAAACCAAGTGCACATAAATATAGAAGCCTTTCACATACACGAAAGGCTTCTTACTCATTTTTTCCTCTTTATCCTATTAATCAGAAACTCGACTCTCTCCTCATATCCCTCATCAAGGGATGACAGCTTGGGAATCGCAATGCCGTCTTGCATAAGTTTCCCTTTAAACAGAATGTAGTAATCCTTTGTTTCTATCAATTCCGCATTGTTGGAAAAGTTGAACCTCGATTGTTCTTTACCTGCAAGGAAGTAGTCATCCCCCTCCTGATAACGCACTAGCATTTCCTCATCATAAATTGGCTTCCTTAATAAAATGATTCCAGCGAGGAACGTGACCACTTTTATTAAAAGGAACGCAACAGCAAATGGAACAATGAATGCCATCGCGGCGGACATGATAAAGAGTCCGGTAGCGACCTCCCCATACATTTGAAGCAGGTCGACAAAGGAATAAATGCTGAAAAGCAATGCCCCTATATAAAAGAGAACCCTCCCATAACGCCAAGGTTTAAAATGATCAACCAGTGCGGATAAAGCGTGTCTTGTGATTTCGTATTTGATTTCTATCTGCCGAATGACGGTTTCCCCCTAGTACATGGTGATTATTATCTTACCACTTGAAGGGGAAAAGGAAACATATATTGCAAAAACTATTTACATTCTTTACCTTTACTATATAATGATATTCAAATGAACGTTTGAATGTTTTGTGTATGGAGGCTAGTAAAATGAAGTCTTATGAAGTTGTTATTATTGGAGCAGGGCAAGCAGGGTTATCGATGGGTTATTATCTTCAGAAAGAAAGGATTCCTTTCCTTATTCTTGACAGCAATGAAAGCGTGGGAGATTCCTGGCGAAAAAGATATCAATCTCTGGTTTTATTCACTCCTCGCCGATATAGCGCTCTTCCTGGTTTACCATTATCGGGTGAGCAGGAAGGGTTTCCGACAAAGAATGAAATGGCCGAATACTTCCTGGAATATGTAAGGTGTTTTGATATTCCTGTAGAAAATAATGTGCAGGTTCAATCCTTAACAAAGAAGAATGGTACATTTCACATGATCACCAATCAAGGGGAAATTGCCGCCAAAAACGTGCTTGTAGCGACAGGATCCTTCCAAAAGCCATATATTCCTCAGGTATTTGAAACGCAAGGCAAGTGCCAAAATCAGCTCCACTCCTCAGAATATAGGTCACCGAAAGATATTAATGGAAATTCTGTACTGGTGGTTGGGGGAGGAAATTCCGGTGCACAGATCGCAGTGGAATTGGCAAAAGAAAAGCAGGTTACCATCGCTGTCAGCCACCACTTTAAATTTCTCCCTCTTCGATTATTCGGCTTAAGCATTTTCAACTGGTTGGAGCGAATGGGCCTCTTATTTGCAGGAGTTGATACACTAAAGGGAAGATGGTTTCAAAAGCAATCCGATCCGATTTTTGGAAAAGAACTAAAAACACATCTAAACAACGGGAAAGTGAAGCTCAAGCCTCGTGTAAGTAAGGTTAATGGAAACACGGTTAAGTTTGAAGATCATACCAATCAAGAATTTGATAGCATCATTTGGTCAACTGGTTTTGTTCCAGCCTACGAATGGATAAACATTAATGGGGTATTGGGTAAAGACGGCAAGCCAATTCATAAAAGAGGCGTAACAAATATAAGTGGATTGTACTTTTTGGGCTTGCCATGGCAATACACAAGAGGCTCTGGATTGATTTGCGGGGTGGGGAGGGATGCAAAGTATCTGGTGGAGTTTTTCACTGGAAACGAAGAAAAGGAAAAAGCATAGCCAATCCCCCAAGGATCAGCGATGCCTCAACTCCTTATCCTCAAACTGCCTCCAATTCGTCACCTTTTCCAACACAATGGAAAGCAACACTCCCATGATCAGCCCATTCGCAAGAAACGGCTGCAACAGCACGGGCAATGGACCGAACACTGCCGGGGAAGTGTTCATCAAGCACACACCCAACAACACTGGTGCTGCCAGTCGGAAAATCGTATCCGAGTTGAAAACGGCGCCTCGCAAACTGCCATACGCGGTCCCGAATAACTGGAGGTACGCCACAAAGAGCACTGCATTCCCGACTGTCATTGGCATTGTCACCAAGAATGACGTCAATGGTGGTACAAGGCCGATAGCGGCAAGCATGATGCCGCCTATGAAAAACGGCTTCCGGTCTAATATCCTCGTACTCTGTAAGAAGCCGATCGTCGACGTGAAAGGAGTGTAAGGGACAAGCCCGAACAGGGATGCGATGACAGAAAACAAACCAGTGAAAAAGAAAGAATTCCTGAATTGCCCAGGCTTGGCGGTTTCACCAAATAAATCAGCCGCAGCTTGGACAGAGGCAATCGTGTTGCTCAAATTCAATACCCCGGCAAAAAATGCCACCGCGATTATTCCATATTCAAGGTTCGGCGCACCGAGCGGGAAGAGGTCAAATGCAAATGTAGCAGCAGGGGCCTCCTGTCCGCCGCCCGGGAACAGCAAAACATACAAAATCCAGCCGATGACTATCCCGATGAGAATCGCGAAGTTCCCGATAACCCGCGGTGCTTTTATTTTCAACATACTCACAAAAATAACAAGCACCACAGAAAGGATGCTGACCGGCACATTCATCACGCCATCCTCTGTTATCCCAAGCATTCCTTGGAAAAATACCATCATCAATTGGAAGGTCAACAGAAATAAATATACCGTCATGACCATCGGTGTGAAAATCCGAGGCAGTACCGAAGTCCAGCCGAATACCGCAAGCAGCATCGTGAATCCTCCGGCAAGCAACAGTCCTGTCGCAACGCCGCCACCAATTTCCGTGAAACTCATCCCAAGTGATGAAGCAGTGAGTCCAAGGTTCAACATCACTCCCCACAATAATCCGGAATGTCCTTCAAGCAACGGATAACGGTGGCCCATCCACCCTTGGAAAATACAGGCCAGCCCCGTAAAAAGCAACGATGCACTCAGCATCATCCGGCTTACTTCCGGTGACACATCAAAAGCCGCCCCGACCGAGAGCGGAACCACTACCGTATTGGCGAAAATGAAAAATAACCATTGTAAGGAAGAAAACATCGTAAACGATGAGAATAATTTATTCATAGTAGTAAAACTCCTTTAATATGCCCCTTCTTTCACAAGTAAAGCTTCGATTTCCTTATAGCCCTTGCTTTTTGCATGTTGTAAAGGGGTAATGCCATCTTTATCAGGCAAATTGACGTCGGCACCATGTTGGATGAGGAGAGCGACGATTTCTTGGTATTGTTTACCGCCAACAGTCAAAATGATTGCTTCCAATAATGCGGTCCAGCCAAGATGGTTTATATGATTCACGTTTTGATCTGCATGTTGAAGCAGGAATTCCACCATTTCCACATGTCCTTTTTCAGAAGCTGGAATGAGGGCGTTCCCTCCATATCGGTTGATGATAGCCTGATCGGCGCCAGCTTCTAGCGTCAGGCGAGCAATCTCCAAGAGCCCTTCTGCCCCGGCATAAAGAAACGGTGTGTTTAATAGGTCATCCTGTATATTTATGTTTGCTCCGTGTTCGATTAGAACAGCGACTGCATCAGGCTGATTTGCATAGGTGGCAGCCATCACAGCAGTGCGTCCCTTTTCATCAACGGCGTTGATATCCTGCCCTTTTTCAAGCATCTTCACAAAGTCAATCGTACGGCCGCGTTCTGCAAACTCGTGAAATGTTTGATCCATTTCGCTTCCATCTCCTTTGGTTGCATCCTTAGAATCTATTAGAAAGACAGCCATCATAATTAAATTTAGTAAAATGAGATAAAATATCGGTCTCATGTCTTTTCCTGCCTTTCCCCAAATATATGGTATCATATGTAAAACCATATGAATGATATTTGTTTTGTTGTGAAATCATACGAAAAATATATAGGGGATGAAAAGAAGTGGATATTCGGCAATTGCGTTATTTTACGGTCATTGCGGAAGAGAAAAACATCTCACAAGCCGCAAGGAAATTACATATGTCCCAGCCTCCTCTTAGTCAGCAATTAAAGCAGATGGAAGAGGAATTAAAAGTAGAGCTTGTCCACCGGGAAGGGAAAAAATTACGGCTGACAGAAGCAGGAGAAAAGCTTTACCACCATGCGGTTCAAATTACCAAGCAGATGGAAGAGGGCATGGAGGAAGTAAAGGAAATTGGTGATGGACTCAAAGGTTCTTTGAAAATAGGGGTAAATACCTTATCGGAAATGTCTTTAGCTAATTTGTTGTTCGCTTTTAAAGAAAAGTATCCTCAAGTAACATATGAAATACATCAAAACGAATCTGGACAACTTCTTCAATTGTTACGGGAGAGGACAATTGATCTTGCAGTCATTCGTTTTCCGGTGCAGTCAGAAGAATTTGCAAGCTTTATGCTGAAAAGGGAGCCTTTCTATTTTGTGAGCCAGGAAGAGCGGAGGGATTCAGTAACCCTGGAATCCATCTCAAGTGAATCACTTCTGTTGCCAAGCACAAAGGGACAGGGGTTGTACGATTATATTCTGCAGTCATTTGCGCAACGAGGACATGAACCGAATGTTGTGTGCGCAAGCTCCGATTTGACCTTGCTCTCTCGCCTGGTGCAGCAGGGGTTTGGAGCAACCTTGGTCCCAGAGAGTGCAATGCATATTTTTTCAGGAGTGGATGTTCAAACATACCTGGTGGAGGATGAGGGCTTGAGCACTCAATACGGCGTGGCTTGGATGAAGAAGTATTACTTATCCAAAGTGGCAAAGCGGTTTCTGGAAATGTATATGGAAATCACTTCTGACAGCTTGCCAAATTGATGTATAATAGGTAGCAGAAAGATATCTTTTTAATTTCTGAAAGAGAGTGAATATATATGGGTCGTAAATGGAACAACATCAAGGAAAAAAAGGCGGCAAAGGATCAGAATACGAGTAGGGTCTATTCTAAATTTGCCCTTGAAATTTATGTAGCAGCTAAGCAAGGCGAGCCGGATCCGGAATCCAACATGGCGTTGAAATTCGTGCTTGAGCGTGCGAAAACATACAATGTACCACGTAACATCATCGACCGCGCGATCGACAAGGCAAAAGGCGGCGGGGAAGAGAGCTATAACGAGCTTCGTTACGAAGGTTTCGGACCGAACGGATCAATGGTCATCGTCGACACATTGACTAACAACGTGAACCGTACTGCATCAGAAGTGCGTGCAGCATTTGGTAAAAACGGCGGAAACATGGGCGTGAGTGGATCTGTTGCATACATGTTCGACGCAACGGCAGTATTCGCATTCGAAGGGAAAACTTCCGATGAAGTACTAGAATTGCTGATGGAAGCCGATCTGGATGTGCGTGACATCATGGAAGAAGAGGAGACGGTGATTGTGTACGCAGAGCCGGATCAATTCCATGCCGTACAAACAGCGTTGAAGGATGCAGGAGTGGAAGAGTTCTCTGTCGCCGAGTTGACGATGCTGGCGCAAAACGAAGTGGAGCTTCCAGGAGATGCACAAGAACAGTTTGAAAAGCTGATCGATGCATTGGAAGATTGCGAAGATGTGCAGCGCGTCTATCATAATGTCGATTCAGGTGAATGATTGTATTTGCGGACAGGCTTCTATCCTTGGGATAGGGGTCTGTTTTTGTTTGTAATATAGTAATCTCAAAAGTTAATCTGGATTTTTTTCGAGGAAGCGTTGGGACGCAATAGGTTATCTTTTTCTTAAACAAACGATTGTTTAAAAATTGCTATGCTAGTATAAGAGGTTGCTGATTGGGGATTTTAGGGGTTTTGCTTAGCGTTGGAGGCTTTATGGGAAAGTATTCAATAAACGAGGGAAAGTATTCAATAAAATGGCCAAAGTATTCAATAAAACTCTCTAAGTATTCAATAAACCAATCTGAATCAACGACAAGCCATATACCCTCACATAAAACTCCATAAAATACACAATATGTGAAACTAAAATCCTATCAAATACGTATATTACCTAATTACCCAACGCAAAGGAGCCCATACTTATGACTACAACCAACAAATTAACACAATTCACCACACCAACCACCATCCAAGGAAGCAAAATCCAACTAAAACAGCTCACCATCCAAGATTTGCCGCTTCTTTACCATCTGATGTACGGCGACCCCAATCCAGAATATAAAAAGTGGGATGCGCCATACTTCCCGCTCGAAATGATCGACGAAGAAACCTACCTCTCAAAAATGACGGAACAACTAATCGGAGGTTGCGACTCTGTTTACCTTATCCAAACTAAAACTGACGAGCCCCAAACAATCGGGAGCGTAACCTACTACTGGGAGCACGAACCATCCAACTGGCTAGAAATGGGCATCATCATCTATCTGCCTGAATTCTGGAGTGGCGGCTACGGGACAGATGCGATCAGACTATGGACCGACCATCTTTTCCAAACCAAACCGCAGATTCCAAGAGTCGGATACACGACGTGGTCGGGAAACCATCGGATGGTCAAAGTCGGCACCAAACTGAACTTCACACAGGAAGCCTGTATAAGAAACGTCCGAACCTACCAAGGCAAACTGTACGATTCCATCCGCATGGGAATGTTGCGCGAGGAATGGGAGCAATCCAAATCAAGTTCCAAATCCACCACCAATCCTGAACATACGTAAAACGGAGGAAACTAAACGAAAATGCAAACCTACACGGAACTCACAAAAGAAACTGAAAAAGACCTTGTCCGACTGCTGACAACTGAAGCCTGGCCATACCATGGAACCGAACATCCAACAGAGGAAGACATCCAGGCATCCATCCATCAAGGTAACTACACAGGCGAAGGAACTAAGACTTTCCTTATCCACGACGAAAACGGAACCGTCATTGGCATGTTCCGATATTTCGACCTGGAAGACCCGACCTGCTTGTTTGACATCCGGCTCAAACAGCAAGCCAGGGGGGAAAAACGCGGGTTACATGCAATAAAATGGCTCACAGAGTACGCCTTCTCAAACTACCCGCACTTAATAAGAATCGAAGGCCACACCCGCCACGACAATCTGGCGATGCGCAAGACCTTCCACAATGGCGGGTACGTCAAAGAGGCCTACCACCGAAGTGCCTGGCCGCAAAACGATATGTTGTTTGATTCGGTTGGTTATGCCGTAATCAGGACAGATTGGGAGCAGCATACGACTACGCCGATTATGGACAGTGTCCCGTTCTAATATCTCTTCGGACACAACACTAATACGGCTTCAGACAATTTCTCTATTGCACGTTCCAGATCTGATGTATCGAGGAAGACATTCGTATTCTCACCAAGATACATACTTTCCACCAAGAGTTCACACCATAGCGCACCAAATAGGTCATTAAGCTGTCCGGACTGACCCGCCGGCAGCTTTATCACCTGTATGACCTGTCTTTCTTTAAAAGGAAGTCCATAACTGCGCATGACTCTCCTGAAAGCCTGCAAATCTTTTATCTTCTCCGACGTGCTGCTGCCAAGCACTATTTTCACAAGGTGGATCTCTTTATCCAACTTCGTATGAAAATAGGCATTTACGTTTACTTCCTGTTCAGCAAGTCCGTCCAAAATGCAACTCAACGCCCATTCATCTACCTGGAAAGAAAACTGCGTCCGTATCAAATAATCAAAGGATTCAACCACTTCCGGCATTTCCCGCGTTTCCGGCCAACCCCACATTTCCCGCATCACAACACACTCCTCAGCCTGCTTTTTAACCTATACTATGCAGCACCAAGGCAAAAGGCCATCAAATCAATCTAGGCAACGTGGCGGGTTATCTTCCGCAAGCAGCCGGATTGCGTAACCGATGTTGGAAACATCCAAGTAAAAGTTATTATCCTCCCCAAGATATATAGCACGAACCTGCATCTTGCACCAAAGTGTTCCAAAGATAGCATTAAACTGACCAGGCACACCAGAAATTCTATCAAGCAGTTGAATCACCTGATTTTCCTTGTAACGGACTTCGACCTGCTTCAATACCCTTCGAACCACACGAATATCCCGTTCGACCTCTTCAGCCGATGTACCGACAACCATACGGACGAAGTTGAAGTTTTTGCCTGCAAGCGTCTGGAAATAGCCGTTGATATTCACGTTTTCCTCTGCTAGTCCATTTAAGATACGACTCAGATCGCTGTCACTTACAGTAAAGGTAAATTGGGTCCTGATATTGAAATTCAGACATGTATTTCCCATCCCATTTCACTCCCATGAATAAGTCTATCCAATAGGATATGAGAAATGGCTTGGAATGCTTGGACTTTTCCCTATGTAGCTTTCCGGTCTTTCCACCACTTAAAAAGAGAGAAAAGTAGAATAATGACAAGTGTACATATAATGACTATAAATTTGTTCGGTTGCGCCTCTGCGGAATAAGTGGTAACGGAGGCTGCCTCCCCGTAGACCGCATGTGGAAACCAGAACATTGAAAATATACCTATTATCAGTAACCGGTATTTAACCAGCAGTTTCATTTCACCATCGCCCCTTTTCTTTAATATCGTGAACAAAGACCTATTATTTTAGTTTATTAAAAAATTTTCTGATAAATTCGTAGATAAATAGGAAAATGATACAAATAGTAGATTATAATGATAGGAAATAGGGAATGGGGAATAAGGATGGAGTTTAGTCTAAAAGAAGCAATGGAAATACTTGAGCAAACACCTGCCACATTAGAAAGTTTTGTTGGTGGACTATCTAAAGGGTGGTTAAGCTGCACAGAAGGGGAAGGCACTTGGAATGCAAAAGAAGTCATCTCCCACTTAATAGAAGGAGAAAAGGTGAATTGGATACCACGACTTCGTTTTATCTTACAAGAAGGAAACTGCAAGCCTTTTCCCGCGTTTGACCGATATTCCCATTTAAACGACGAGAAAAACTCTATGACCGAAGCATTGATAGCATTCAAAGAAATACGCAAGGAGAATCTGAGAAATCTGAGGGAATTAATTACGACAGAAGCGCAACTGGAACTTAAGGGTCTTCACCCAGAGCTTGGGGAAGTGAAAGTGCGCGAATTGATATCTACCTGGGCTGTTCATGACCTTACACATATTAACCAAATAACCCGTGTCATCGCCAAAAGGTATAAAAAAGAGGTAGGCCCATGGAAGGAATATTTAGGAATTATAAATAGATAGGATGCAAAATCCAAGGAAGGGAAACGTGCAATGCAAAATACCTCTTTTAGCACACAGAAAATGATCTATAAAAATTTTGATGAGGCCGCAGATAATATCTTAAAAATGATGAGTGGCCAACTCGACATCAATACCCTTTTCATTGCAAAGAACGACCGCTGTAACAACAAGATCATGAAAGTATTGAATAAAAATGATGTTTTGCTAGAAGAAGGCGGCACCCTCCCGTTTGAGCAGACATTCTGCAAGCTCTCTGTGGACCATGGCTGTAAAACCTTGATGATCCCGGATATTACACTAAGCGATTTGACAAGGGACATGGTAGTGACAAAGAATCTAGGTGGTGGTTCCTTTATTGGTATCCCTATTTATTATGAGGACGGGGAGAACTACGGGACACTGTGTGGATTGGATAACAGACCACATAACTTTCAGGAAGATGTGATCGAGCTTTTTGAAACAATGAGTTCATTACTTACATATGTACTTGAATTGGATGACGCCTATCAACAAATCCGTAGCCTTTCTGTTCCGCTCATCCCAATAACAAAAGGAGTTGCCGTCCTTACCATAATAGGCAATGTCAACGAACAACGGGCAGATACGATCATTTCCCTTGCATTAGAAAAAAGCCAGGACCTAGCATTGGACTACTTGATTATTGATCTTTCTGGCATTGAAAAAATAAATGAAGTAGTCAGTTATTCCTTGCTGAAAATAGTGAACCTCCTTCAATTAATAGGAGTGACACCAATCCTGACTGGCATCACGCCTGATGTTGCCATCAAAGCAATCGGTATCGGCTTTGAGACAGATGATATCCTGATTCAGTCCAACTTGGAACAGGCATTAAAAAAGATTGGATTTACCTTGCACAAAAATGATGTGAGGGGATAGATGGTTCGCAGAAAGAAGCAACCCATTTTATGGTTGCTTCCAGACTGTTGACAAACCCTAATCATCTTTAGAATTGCATTTTCTTGTCGATCTTCGTTCCAGGAGCTTCGCTTTCCTGCGGGCGGTCCGAGAGCCTCCTCACTTCGTTGCGGGGTCTCCCATGTCCCTTCCTCCCGCGGGAGTCTACGCTCCTTCCACTCCGATCAACATGAGAATTGCGTTTTCTTTAAGGTAAGATAAATTAGTCTACACGCTGAAGCAATCATTTTTATGGTTGCTTCTTTTCGTCATTTAACTTAAATTCTGTAAATTTACCATTTTATTAAATTTTTGGAAGGAATAAGCGCTGTATATCTTGAATTTGTAAGTTGCATAAAGAAAGTATTAGAAGTAAGCGGGTGAGCAATTTTGAACTTATTCAATATCATAAAAAACAAAAAAGAATATTGGCTTGTGGATCAAATAAAAAAAGAAGATGTCTCTGAACAATCATATTTACATGAACTGACAGATATCCTGAAAGAATGGAATCATTTGGGGTTTGGCTATTTATCGTTGTTAATGGATGAAGAGTATGAAGGTTGGCTGCTTGATAAGAAGTTCAGCAAGATCTCGAGTATTGTGGAGTATACAAGGGATCTAAAGAACTTGCAGGAAGCGAATAGCAGGCTGGCTTGGCATTCCCTTGCAGAAGGGTTGCTCGATGATCAGAAATACGCAGAGCTCTATGAACTTTGCCGTTCGGGATCTGCGAATAAAAATACGAAGCAACCAATTGCTCAGGTTATGGATTCCATTGCAAGCGAACTCGGAGGCGAGTGGCGCAGACATTGTTATTACTTTTTGAAAGATGGAGCAATTGCGGGAATCAGTATCCCGCATATTGAAATGGGCACGAAAGAGGAAGGGAGATTATTCTATTTTGCTATAGTTCCTGAACTAAGGGGCCAAGGAGTTGGGGCGCAAATTCATCGGATTAGTATGATCTTACTAAAAGATTTCCAAGCCACTTATTACGTCGGTAGTACGGATGTGAGCAATACCAATATGATAAAGATTTTCGCGAAAAATGGCTGTGAGCTTAAGGATCGAAAGGGGATTTATAAGGTAGCCAAGGGATGAGAAGTAGGGCATATTTTAGGGGTGATTTATTGGTTAGAGACCTTTTGGCTTTAACAAGAGTTGCGTTAATAGCAACTTTTTTATTGTTAATCATAGATATTTATAGTTTCAACATAGAAATCATTAGCTTACTCCATTATTTTTTCAGTGTAGAAAATATTTATATCACTCTAATGTTTTGGACGATCTTATTTGTTACTTTGATTCCAACATCTTATTTAATCGAAAATATTTTGCAAGTACAATCTTGGTTCAATCAATTATTGCTGTATTTAGTTTTTGGGATTGTGAGCCTGCCTCTTATTTTTCTGATCCTGCATGGGAACTTTTATATTGATATAATCCTGGCTATTCCCATTCTTGTGGCATTTTTAATATTTGGTATGCGGAAGATAGTAAGGTATAAAGTTTAAAAAATAATGAGATGAAAGGAGCTGATTTAATAGTATGAGTTTTTGGATGTACGTGGCAATTTTCATCATTCAGGTTATTTTGGTTTCATTGGCCCTGGCTATTTTTTCATCAGTATTTATGAAAAGTAGAAAAAAAGGTTATATCTCCATTTTTATTATTGCACTGTTTTTTATTTCTCAAGTTATTAATGGGTTCAATGCTTCGATATTTCTAGGTCTTAGTATTCTCATTACGATTCTAAGCTTAAGTACCATTACATATTTTGTAATAAAGAGAAAGAAGGAAAGTGCATGGAGTTGACCGTGGAAAATGTCCAATAAAATACAGGGGGTTTTATGATGCAGAGATTTTTGAGCTATTTTTTCTGGACTGTTGTGATCGGATTAATAGTCTATGCTGGTTCCAAATATAATTTACATTTAATGAAAGAAGGTCAAATGAACTTTAATATTTGGCCCCCGGTGATATTTGCGACAATATTCCCGGTCTTGATAGGAATACTGCTTCGTTTGCCAAAGCTAATAAAAGAGATAAAACAGGGAATGGCATGGTCAGTGAATTGGATAAAGCTGCTGGCAGTCGGACTCCCGACCCTTTATGTAACATTTGTTCCCCTACTTTCTTTAACTAGTTTGTTCAGATACCTCCCATTTGCGATGGACATCGTCCACTTAGATTTATCCACCATAGCCGGGGTGATTTTTGGATATGTATTGTTGGATAGCTTTAGAGAGAATTCTGAAGCAGAAGAAACTAATCACATGGCGCGTTTATAGTTTATTAAAGGACTCTTTGAGAAGGGTCTTTTTTTATAAAATTAAGAAAAAGTTAAGAATTATCCTATTACTTTTTAAAGGAATTTTATATAAAGTGGTAGATGAAAAGGTAATGCTTTATAGTCTTTATTTTGTTCATACCGCTGTTGATTTCTTCAGTAGTCTTCGGCATTCTAGAAGATTAAATAACTTTTTCTACGCATAGAGACATTAAGTTATATGTTAAGGAGGGATATTGATGAGCAGTAAAGCGAATTGGTTTATGCTTCCTTTGTTTGTAGTCATGATGACAGTCGTTGGTTTGTTTGCATTTGATAATATAGCTGCATCGCTAATTTTTGGGCTAGGGGTCGGCGGGATCTTCGGTTGGATATTTTCCTCGACAAAGCCTAAAGAAAAAGAATAGTAGTTTGCATTAGGTATGGCAACATTCAAGTATGAGCACAATCCCAAGATGGATCAGTGCTCATTTTTCATGGTGAATAATTTCCAAATGAAGATACAAGAAGGAATTTTCCCACTGGAAATTGAATGGTGTAGAAGGAGTTTAGTAATGATTAGGTGACGAGAGAAAAAATTAAAACTTTTTATTCCATGTGTCGAGTTTTGTGTTTTCTATTCGTTGGATTTATATAGAGGTAATTTACCTCACTAAAAGGAAGAAGGGATGTTTATGTTATTTATGTTGATTGTCAAAGCCTCGAAGAATTCAGAAACCGGAAATCGTCCGAACCCAGAGCTCAATCAAGCCATGGACAGGTTCAATGAAGAATTAATAAAGGCAGATGTACGGGTGATGGCTAAAGGACTTCATCCAAGTTCAAACGGTATGCGTATTTCGTTTACGAAACCAGGGGAAAAGCCGGTGATTACGGATGGACCATTCACGGAAACGAAAGAATTGATTGCAGGGTTTATACTTATTGATGTGGCATCGAAGGAAGAAGCCATCGAGTGGGCATTGAAGATGCCATATCCACAAGGATATGGGGAAGGTCAGATTGAATTGCGTCAAGTATATTAATCTATGAGGAATCAGCCAAGATAAAATAGGAAATACATAAGATGCTTTTCTCCTAAAGGAGGGAGGTGTCTTTTTGTCGAATAAAGATTGGAAGTTATGATTTTAAGAAAAGGGGAAATTGAGTACATGTCACATCAGGTAATTAATGGGAAGGAATATGCAGTATAATGTCGAAATAATAGTGTATCGTACAAAGCATCCCATGAGGTATAACACAGTGGTGAAATGGTGGAAAAACTCTTCAAAATAACATTTTCTGAGGAGGAAAATGGCTTTGCATCCTGTGATATAGGAAACTTGGTAGCATTTGCGAAATTAAATTAAAATGAGGAACTGATTATTTTGGCGCTATTCGGAATTTGGATAGCGCTAGATTTCTATAGAGGGGAGAAGATTCTTGATCAATCTTTTCGAGCAAATGAAGACCGGAAATAAACTACAACAAGAGGCTTATTTTGCAGTTAAAGAGCTGGATATATTAAATGATTTACATGACTATGATCCCGTATTATGTGGAACGATCCCCATTGGCATCGATGTCAATGGGTCGGATTTGGACATCGTGATGGAAGTGCAGGAGTGGGAAAATTTTGAGGAGAAACTGAAAATTCTCTACGCAACCAAAGAGAATTTCTCTATTAAAAGAAAAACGATCCGAGGGGGAAAAGTTGTGAAAGCAAACTTTATCTTCCGGAATTTCGAGTTTGAATTATTCGGACAAGCTCAACCTGTCCATAAGCAATTTGCCTACCTTCATATGATGATCGAATATGAATTACTGAAAAGAAATCCCGGATTAAAAGAGAAAGTGATGAATCTCAAAAATAAAGGATACAAAACGGAACCGGTTTTTTGTAAGCTCCTAAACATTAGCGGAGACCCATACGAAGGTCTGATCCTTTTTGGAATGGAAAAAGGAATTGTGTAGAGGTTTAGTAAAATAACTTAAAAGAAGAGGCGAATAGCATGCTAGGAAAAATCAAAGCAGTGCCTGAAACAAAGTCCTTCTTCATAGGCTTAACATTAATATTAGTTACACCATTATTATATTTAATATCAGATATTTTCCCCGTTCTTAATTGGATAATGATTTTTTTAGTGGCATGCATCCTCTTTATTTCTGGGTTATTTGTTTTGAATGCAGCGGATCAGCGACATTCAAGGTTGGGTAAAAGAAGATGAGCGGTTAAGCGCCTTTTAATCCCAGGTTCTTCAACTGGATATTTGCAAGGTCAAGAGCAGGTCAAAGGGGGGAGTTGTTTTGGAAAAATACAAGGTAATCTTATTCGACTTAGATGGAACCATTTCCGATCCCAAAGAAGGGATTGTAAAATCGGTTCAATACGCGTTAGCGAAAATGGATATTATCGAGTCTGACATCGATAAGCTAGAGGGTTTTATCGGGCCACCTCTCCAGTTGTCTTTTGCAGAGTATTATGGTTTTGATGAAAAGGAATCGATATGTGCCATTGATTATTATCGAGAACGGTTTAAGGAGAAAGGAATGTTTGAAAATGTCCTATATCCTGATATCACTTTGCTTTTAACTGCATTAAAGGAAAATGACTATTTGTTAGTGGTTGCGACATCAAAGCCTACCATTTTTGCTGAGGAAATAGTGAAGTATTTTAATTTGGGACAGTATTTTCAGGTGATCGTCGGGAGTAACCTCGATGGAACCATGTCGTCCAAGACAGAAATCATTCAATACATACTCGATAAATATACTGATTATGAACCTAGTGATTTCGTCATGATTGGAGATAGAAAGCACGATATCATTGGGGCGAAGAATACAGGGATAGACTCCATTGGAGTGACCTATGGTTATGGATCATTAGAAGAAATTAATGGTGTAGAACCGACTTACATCGTAAATAGTGTTGAACAACTGAAGGCTATTTTGCTTGGAAGCCGTGTCATATAGATTTCATAAAAGGAGACATTTAGGTGATTAATGTGGAGATAAGAAGGCCGGGGGAAGACGATAGGAACAGCTTGAATCATTTCTTTAGAATGGTTGTGACAGACACGTTTAACAAAGAAGGCATAGCGGACATGGTAGATGACATGGAAAGTGAGATCAAAGCAAAAAATACATACTTAGCAACCGATTTGGAGAGTAATGGGGATAAACGATTTTTCCTCCTTGCTTTAGATGGAGAGAAAATAGTCGGAACAATCGAGTACGGAGCTGCAAGTGAGCTTATTTGTACATGTACCAATAATGCGTATAAAAACTTACAGGAAGTCGGAACCGTTTTTGTACATCCTGATTACCAAAGAAAAGGGATTGGGAATTTACTTCTGAATAGATTAATGCTGGCGATGCAAAACAAAGGCATTGCAGAGTTCTGCCTCGACAGCGGGTATGGAAATGCCCAAAAAATATGGACGAAGAAATTCGGAGATCCAGCCTATTTGTTAGAAAACTTTTGGGGTGAGGGTTATCACCATATGATTTGGAGGGTCGATATGTCGGTTGAAATTGCACCAATAAATTAGGGACCTGGATGAACATGACACTCATCATTTTGAACAAATCAAAGATGTTTTGCGTTTAAATAAGTAAAAGGTTTGAAAAGGATGATGACTTATTAAAAGGAAGCTTTTCGGTGTGTTATTGGTACTTAGCTTAGGTGTGAATGTCTATTTTATTGGAAAGTGGATGCTGGTGGACCAATTTTATGAACCATCCCAAGAAGAAAGCATCATTTTAAGTGAGATGGTTCAGAAAACGGTTGATAGTGCGGAGTATAAAAGATTAGCAGAAAAAGAGAAGATAATAGCTATAGAGAGAAGCATGGACAAGAATAAAGGTGGGGGATTTCCATATTACTTTATGGTCAGTGTTCGCACGGATAACGACACGTACCTTTTCTCTTGCAATAACGAACAATGCTCTGAAATGGAGATATTTGGGCAGACGTATTCGATTTATCAAGATGAAAAGCCGAGACTTCCGTTTCGTTGATTGTTGATATATAAGTAGCCTCGAAAGGAGGATTAATATGACTGCCAAGGTACCATCCGTTAAATATTATGTTGTGATGACCTCTTTAATTTGCTTGTTCATAATCCTGCAAAGTATCGTGGTGGTTTATACTCCTCATACCTTTGTAAAAGTAATGAATTTAATATTCATCATTGGAGCTTCTGGCATTGTGGGGGCTTTCATTAGAGAAGTATTAATTTTAAAGGAAAAAGAGACACAGGTGATGGAAAAATGAAAAGGTATCATTGCCATTGTTGTGGTTGCAGGACGTTAAAAATGAACAGGAATAGTTTAGAATGAATTAATAAAAATTTGTAACCTCTGGAACAATCTTCCGTATAACTTATCAAGAGGTGGTCGCCATGTGGAAAAAATACCTGAATCCTATTAGAATCAGGAATGCGGTTGTGTGGATGTTGATTGCAGGAGGGGTTATAAGCTTTTTTGGGGCAGTTTTAGAAAGTATTTGGTTGGTTTATTTAACATATATTATTATGATCATATTTACTATCGTCTCTCTCATTTTTTGGAGATGTCCTAATTGTAAGAAGCGTCTTCCGTTAAAGTATGATAAGGAAACTGAGCTTTCCTATGCATATGTTTGTCCTAAATGTGAGAAGAGGTTTTTTGATGACGGAACAATGGAATGAAGTGATTGGAATCTGAAATGCTTATGTTAAAACGTAGGCATTTTTTTATTTTTTGAAAAAATAGTGATCCAAAACTCCAAAGGCTTCGTTTTGTTTATATAAAAACCAGGAAAGGGTTGATTGGAAAGGAGGTGAAAGACTGCGTGCGTAATGTTTGGGTTGCATTTTTTATCCTGTCTGGTCTGTTATTGATTCCAACGACACCTGCCTCTGCAGGGGGAGTGTTGTCGACGGTTACGAAGAGTGTGGAAGAAATAACAGGCAAGAAAGTCAATGAGTCGAGTGAAGAGCAAAGGGAAGAAGCGAAGAAATCGATAGTAGGGGAGACGGTCTCCAAGGTTGTAGAAGTAACGGATTCTGTGGTGGAACCTGTTGCGGAGACAGTGGAGAAGGTGGTGCCTGAGACAGACCTTGATCTTGGGGCAGCCAAGGTTTCCACATCAAGTGAGGGACAGTCCATTATAACGCCTGTCGCAGAGGTGAAGGCATCTTCTAAAGAAGGTGTTGCTGTGGACACGGCTGTGGTTGATGTAAAAGCCTCAATAGATGAAGGAGTCAAGGTGGATAGCTCTGTTGCGGATGTTGATGTAACAGAGGATTTGGATGTCAAAGTGGACACACCTGTGGCGAAGGTAGAAACTTCTGTTCAGGAAGGGGTTAAGGTGAAAACGCCAGTTGCAAAAGTGGATACCTCCCTTCAGGAAGGAATCAAGGTGGATACGGTAGTCGCAGATGTGGAAGTGACAGACTCTCCCGATGTGAAAGTGGAGACACCTGTCGTGGATACAGATATATCTGTCAATCAACCGGAAGTGGATGCGAAGCCAAATCCTTCTATCAAACCAGATGAGCCCACTACTGAAAAGATAGTTCCTTCACAAGGGAGTGGGGTGGCAACACCGAATAAGTCCGTTGAAATAGAACAGACGAGAGAGGCTCCATCGGTATCAAGTGAGACCATCATGCAACAAGCTGCTTCAACACATAGTGAAAAGGTTGGGCCGATGACTGGAGTAAACGAACAAGTGAAAGCATGGGTGGAACCGGAAGCAGATACTGTTAAGCAAATACAGCCGACTTTCACGGATGAGCAAACAGAAGCTCCACTATCCGAGCGTATTCCAGCAAGATTCAAACAAGATATTAGCACAGTTCCAACATCGCCATCCATGACGACTACTGGACAGACGAGCGGATCTGCCAATGCTTCAGGGGGATCAGCTGTATCTGGTGTATTGTTTTCTATTGGGAATATCGATCGTTTAGATGATATGGTAACTGTTTCAACTGTTGTGACGTATTATGATCAGTGGCTTAACGCGCCGCCGTCTCAACCACCGAAATAACCTTCTTTTTTCGCAGATTATTTATCTAAAAAAAACGAAAAAAGAAGGAGAGAATAATGATGAGAAAAACATTTAAGACATTCGCAATTACTGGTGGAATCGCATTTGGACTATTGGCTGGTGGACAAGCAGGACACGCGGAAGAGCGCAATGGACTGCTGAATGGTGGCTTGCTTGATAACGTGAATATTTTGCAGGAGGAAAAAGGCTCTGGAGCGCTTGATGTGCTAAATAACCTGGATCTTTCTCTAACATCAGATGAGTCATCAGATCAAGTGGAAGCAGATGTGACGAATGAAACAGCTGCAAACCTTGAAACACAAGTCGAAGGTGAAGAAGGGGAGCTTTCCTCCGAAGTGGATGCTACGAATGACGTAAATGCAGACGCGACAATCGACGAAGATGAAATCAACGCAGCAGCGGACGCACAAACGGCGGGAGCAGTTGGTGTGAAAGCGGAAGGCGAAGAGGAGAGCGTGGAAGCAGGAGCGGTAGGATCTAACGACGTAAATGCAGACGCGACGATCAACGAAGATGAAATCAACGCAGCAGCGGACGCACAAACGGCAGGAGCTATTGGTGTGAAAGCGGAAGGCGAAGAGGAGAGCGTGGAAGCAGATGCGACCCTTACAAATGATGCAAATGTGAACACAGTAGTAAATGAAGATGAAGTTCAAGCAGATGTTACCAATGCAACAAATGCTGGTCTTGGACTTGCAGCTGAGAACGAAGACAATCGTGCATTTGCTGATGCTGATGTAATGAATGATGTGGATGCTTCTTTTCTTTCAAATGATGACGAAACATCTGGTTCATTAAATGCAGTAACAGGCGGTACGATTGGAACTGGTTTCGAAAATGAAGATTCTTCAACAGCTGTAGAAGGTACATTGCTTAACAACCTTTCCACTTCATTTGTAAATAGCGAAGAGGATGACTTCATGTCATCTGTCAAAAATGATTCGAATCTTGGATTAAACCTTTCTAACGAAAACGAAGACCGTTCTTCTAATCTTTTTGCAGATGTAACTAACTCTCTTGATCTTGGTTTATCTGAAGAGCAATTTGGTTTGGCTACTGATCTTGGTGTCGTATCTGGCCTTGCTTCTGAAGGGAAAGACGATTCTTTCGCTTCCAACCTTGATTTGGGACTTGGCTTGAATCTAATGCTGAAAGACGAAAAGAACGACAATAGGGGTTCTATCTTGAACCTTCGATAATCAAAGGATTTCTATTGAGGAACACCGGACTCTGACGAGAGACCGGTGTTTCTTTTATGTTATCCTAGTAACAGAGGAGTGATAATTTTGGAAGAAAAGAAGGAGATGTTCCTTTTCTACGTCTCCAAAAACAGGGCGGTACTCTTACCGGAAAATTTTATGCTGAACCATGAGATGGCCATGCTTAGAAAAATCATACATAATAACGCATTGACTCAGAAGCTTAAATTGTTAGAGGAGCCGAAGCACTCATGACAAGGAACGTCTATATCATCTCCGGTCCCTGTGGTGTAGGAAAATCAACCATAACCAAAGGGCTTGCAGGAAAACTAGAGAAAACGGTATTGGTTGAAGGCGACCTGATTAGTGCAATGTTTGTAGGGGAAGAGCAGCCCAGTTGGGAAGATAAGCTCGCCATGGTCTGGCAGAATTTGAGCAGCATGACGAAGAATTTTCTTCTGAATGGTTATGATGTGGTATTGGATTATGTGGTGGAGGATGAGTTAGATTGGTTTTGCAGGGAACTTCAGATGACAGGATTGGATATAACGCTTCACTATTATGTCCTTCGTGCCGAACCCGAAGTTCTCGTGGAGCGGATAACCAAGCGCGGTGACATCGAAATGATCCCCCGTTCCTTGGAGCTTCTTCATCAGCTGGAAAATAAAAAGGAAAATGCCCCCCATCTATATGACACATCCAATAAGGAGCCGAACACCATCATAGAAGAAATTGCGAGCAACAAAGCACATTATTATTCTTGACAGATTCCTTAGAAGTTCTTACCATAAAGGAAAGAGATGAACGGAAGGGGAATCGAAAGCTTAACAATGTGGAACAACCTTTAATGAAAACTGAGTAATTGGATAAAGTCAGCAATTCCCATTCAAGGGATGAGTCTGTCCGTCCATCATTTCATTAAAGGGATACACATGTTGTGGAGTCGATACCCCACTAGAAACAGGTGCCTTTGGTGCACCTGTTTTTTTGTGGAGAAAAACATCTCTTTTAACCACGACAGAATATGCCCTAACAAACACTAGGAGGGTTATTTTATGAATAGAATAGCGATTGTAACTGGCGCAAGTCGCTCAAAGGGTATAGGAGCGGCAGTCTGCAGAGAGCTTGCAAAGGCGGGGCACCCTATCTTTTTTACATATTGGATGCCTTATGATGAGGAGATGCCATGGGGTTCTGTGGCGGGCGAGCCGAAACTATTAAAAGAGGAACTGGAAGGCTTAGGTGTTCCGGTTAGCATGATGGAGCTTGATTTAACAAGCCCGGAAGCATCGGAAAAGTTGCTGCAAAAAGTGGGAGAAGACCTCGGGCAGCCAAGCATTCTGGTGAATAATGCGGCCTACTCGACAAATGATGATTATAGCACGATAACAGCGGAGGAATTGGATAAGCATTATTTCGTAAACATCCGTGCTACCGCTCTGCTGAGCAGCAGATTTGCTCAGGGGTTCAGCCTTGGGAGCGGGGGGCGAATAGTAAACCTGACATCCGGCCAGTTTCGTGGACCGATGCCTGGAGAACTTTCGTATGCGACGACCAAAGGCGCAATTGATGCAATGACCATTACTTTAGCGGCAGAGGTTGGGAAGCTTGGAATTACTGTCAATGCAATCAATCCTGGCCCGACTGATTCGGGGTGGATGACAGAGGAAATCAAGTCGGGTTTATCCGGCATGTTCCCTTCCGGACGGGTAGGAAAACCAAGTGATGTCGCACGGACCATTACATTCCTTGTCAGTGAAGAGGCCGAATGGGTGACAGGACAGATCATCCACTCAGAAGGTGGATTTAGGAGGTAATGATGTGAAAGAGTTGAATGTACAATTGCAAGCTGTTGAAAGTGCGAATCGCTTGAATTACTTGCCTTACTTGCTTTTGGCGGATGAAAGCGAGAGCGTGGTGGAGGAGTATATTGGGGCCGGTCAGATGTTTGCGATCCTAGATGATGGCGGTTCGGTGGCTGGTGTAGCTTTGTTTATGGAAGAATCCGAAGATGTGGTCGAATTGAAAAACATTGCCCTGGTCCCCAAGTTTCGCGGGCTAGGACTTGGTAAGAAGGTTATAGCATTGGCATGTGATATGTATCGTGAGAAAGGATCCCGGAAAATGATTGTCGGCACTGCCAACTCCAGCATCGCCAATCTTGCATTCTACCAAAAAGCAGGATTTCGCATGGCCGAAATAAAGAAGGACTTTTTCTTGAAGTATCCAGAACCAATTTTTGAGGATGGGATCCAAGCGGTGGATATGGTTATGTTTGATCTCGATTTGGAGAAGAGTGGTGACTAAGTTGGTTCTAAATGCCCGAAGTGGATTGGGATTGTGAGGGAAATCCAATAACATTTATACACCGGAAGCACCGTTTATAAATGTTCCATGGTCTTGAATATCAGGAGTATTATGCAAAGTAAAAGGTAAATGTGACAAATTGTAAACAATATCCAACTTTATTTTAACAAAATTTTCAAAAAACAATTGAGTAATTTAACCTATTTTGAAATAATTGGAGAAAGTAGGCTCTAGCCAAAGGGGGAAGACGAGTGTCGTGGAAGAGTTTCTTCATCATCACCATCCTTGTATACATATTATTATCTCTCCCAGGTATTTTTAGCGTGGGATATGTAATCGATTGGATACCGGATGCCACGGTTTTTCAAAAGGCCAGAGGCTATGTAGTGGAAGGTCTTGGAGCAAATTTTCTTTTGAAAATTCTTATAGCTGTCATAGCAGGTTTGTTCACCAGTGTGTATAGAAGCAGTTTAGTTAAACCAAAAACCTGAAGGACACTCGTAAAACCTTCCCTTCAAATCAACCGTCAAAGGATAGAGGTGATCATGTTGAATAAAACTTTATTAATAACTTTCCTCGCCTTCACTCTGGCTGGTTGCACATCAACAAAAGAGCCTGTCATCATAGAAACCACAGAAGAAGCATCCTGGGCATATGAATTTGTCCGAGTAAACGAAACCTCCTTTCAGCTGACACAGAAGGAAGCGGGGGAGAGTGTGAAGGGAGAACCAATCGGTGAGGTACAACGAAATATTGTGGATTTGGATACCACCGATGATCTAGTAGAAAAGCATCTTGATAGTAATTCCCTACCGCCCGGGACGTCCCTTTATAAACATACAGATAACAGGAATCTCATCCTTTATATGTTGGGAGGGAAATATTACATTGCAGAGAGAAAAGACTGAATGTTAAGAATTCACCAAGGGGGATCCAATGGAATTAAAAAAAGAATCACTTAAATTGTCTGTTTCCGTATTTTTGGCTTTGCTTTTTACCATCTTGCTTATTTTATTTCCGCGGGGGGGATATGATTCACAAATTATTGATGGAGAGTTTCATTATCTAGGATTCCAATTTTCTCTATTCTTTGAGGTTTACATGACAAACATCAGCCAGTTCTTCAAATATATCTGGGAACATAAGAGCCTTGGAGGGACGATGTTTTCTGAAACTTCCGTTGAAAAAGAACTGGTCCGTTACTATCCTAAAAGTCTATTAATTATTGTCATCGGTTTTGTTATTAGTATTATAGTCGGGGTATACAAGGGGATCTTCGATTACCGCAATACATATAAAAGAAAGAACCTATTGGGGAACGGCACGACCTGGCTATTTCAGTCCATTCCCGATTTTTTCGTCGTGATTATTGCATTCTATCTAGCGTTCTATTATTTGCCGATGGGACTGATCTTCAGTAATCAGAACTGGTATAGCTTTGCGGCACCGGCATTGCTTGTTTCCATCTATCCGACCATGTATGTCGCACGGATGACCTGTGTGTCGCTTTTGAATCAAGATGGGCAGGACTATATCCGTACGGCTTTTGCAAAAGGGTTTAAAGTCAAACAGGTCATCAATCGTCATATCTTGAGAAACAGTGCCCTTGATCTAATTGCCCATCTCCCAACCATTATGATGGTGGTAATCTCCAACATGTTAATGGTGGAGTATTTGACAGGCTATGCCGGGGCGGGAAATAGAATGTTTGTGGCACTTGGAGGAAGACAGAACACCATTGGATTCGGTGGCGCCAGCATTGAAGAGGGACTGATTTTTGGGTTCGCCCTTTGTTTTATTGCAACCGTCCTAGTCGTTCATTTAGCAAAAATGATTCTACTGACGAAACTCAGCCAAAAGGGGGCGTAAGGAATGCTGAAGAATAAAGCGCTATGGACCGGAGGATTTTTCCTGTTACTTCTATTTTTATTAGCTACATTCGGCTCTTACTTTTCGTATGTAAAAGAGGGAATGGAAGGTAAACGGTTGATTTTCCTCGAGTCAGGTGGTATTGAACGAGCACCTTTTCCTCCATCCGCAGACTTCCCACTTGGCTCTGACCACGAAGGGAGAAATATGGTGAGCCTTCTTGTCATGGGGGCAAAGGATACATTAATACTCATTTTTCTAATTACCAGCATTCGTTATATTGCTGGTATCGTGCTTGGTGCCATTGCATCATTTGGAGGTAGGATGATCTCCAGCGTATTGAATGTTTGGGATCAAATTTTCTCCAGCATGCCAGTCATTTTCTTCGCCATCCTTGCCTTCAACTTGCCACTTTTGATTTATGCGGAAAACAGGTTCTGGATTGTCATTTTTAGCATCGCATTGGTGGAAGTCGGACGGGTCGGCGTGACGATACGAGATCAATTGATTCATGTGAAAAGTAAACCGTATATTGAAGCAGCCAGAACAACGGGACTAACGAACTTCGGCCTTGCTACGAACCATTTTCTTCCTATCCTGCTTCCAACCATGCTGGTTAACTTCTGTTTTGATATCGGAAGGGTGGCTCTCATCATCGGACAGCTAGGGATTTTTTCTATATTCATCACGATGGAATTCGTAGAGGTGCAAGCGGGTCTTTACCAAATCTCAAACACTAGCTTCAACTGGCCGACGATCCTTGGTGATGCCCGTAAAGATATTTATACTGCCGTATGGATTCCGGCTGCAGCAGCATTCGCCATCATGTATGTCATTTTGACATTCAATATACTTGGTGAGGGGCTGCGAAGGCACTTTAGCCGATTGGGAACTTGATGTTAGAAGAAGTTTCATGCGGGAGTTGTTTATTCGATATTGATTTTAACTAAGGAGAGAGAGCCTTGGATTATAATGACCACGACTATAATACAAACTATCAGGCAGACCGCTTTAACCGTAACCGTGAAACAAAACACAGCTGGGATACTGGTGAGGTCACGCTCGGCACATGGATAGTTGTTTTACTCCTTTTGGCCATTCCCATCTTGAATGTTATTGTCCTGCTGGTCCTGGCTTTCGGTGACCATAATGTCAATCTCCAAAACTTTGCGAAGGCAACGTTAATCCTCATGATAATAGGATTTGTATTGGCTATCCTTTTAGGAGGGTGTAGTTTTTAGGGGGATGTTGGGGCTTAGGAATTGAATAGTAGACTTTTTTGCTAACTAAAGTGAGGTTTTTAGCATGAAGAAATTTGTCATTCTTATATTACTTGTCTTATCTCTACTTCTATTCAGGACATACTTTAAGGAAGTAGTCTGGATAGTGCTGGTTTTAGAAAGCTGCATCGTCATGTACATCATTTTTACTATTATAAAAGGAGTCATCTATTTAAATAGAACCAGCGAGCAAGAATCCCTTGGATTTACTGAAAAAATGAGAACGGTACTTGAAAAGAAATTTGGAAAATCAATTCTGTTGGAATTCGTCTTAACAGAACTCAATGTCTTCTATTATTCTTTATTTGTCTGGTTTATAAAGAAGGCTGTGGTTAAACCCCAAGGAGAGTTCTCTTATCACCGTAATTCGGAAATGAAAACATTCATCATTGTGTTTTCTATTTTAATTATTGGAGAAGGAATTCTTTTCCACTTTTTGCTGCAAAAATGGAATGTGATCATTGCGTGGATTTTCACTGTAGTAAACATTTATGGACTTTTGTACCTTGTAGGGTTTTATAATTCTGCCAAATATCTCCCCCATGTTAAAAAGGACGGAAAACTTACCATCCGTTTAGGTTTTCAAAGTAGTATAGAGGTAGAGTGGGATAACATCAAACAAATCAAACCAGCCAAGGAAATCGAACTGGGGATGAAGATGCCGAAGAATATCTATTATTCTTTGTTAAAACTTGATACCCCTCATTATGAAATCTCCTTAAAAGAACCGGTAGAGTTAAGAGGTGCATATGGGATTAATAAAAAGGTCGACAAGGTTGTCTTCAGAGCCGATAAACCTGACAAAATGATCGAAGGAATCAATATCCCGGCATATTAAAAAACTGGATATATATAAAATCATTAAAATGTGCACCTCTTGCTTTTTAGAAAAGTAGTGCATTTTTTCTTGTCAGATCCCTCGATGTGAAGGAGGAAAGGTGACAACAATTTCCTGTTAAGATTGAAACTAAAAACGATTCCATTTCGTATAGTTATAAAAGCAAAAAGAAAATTTAGAAGCAAGGTGAGTACGATGGAATGGATAGTTATGGTCGTAATTTGGGGTGGATTGATGCTTTACTTTATCATCCCGTTCCATGAGAATGCGGATCAGCATCAGCACAAAATAACAATTAAACAAGCGTTGATTTCAAGCTTTAAAAGAGTGACTGGGCAAAAGAAAATGATTCTTGCGGTCAGTTTCTTATTACTTACATATCTTGCAATCTGGTACTCTGCAAAAGATCTCGCCTGGTATAATCAAGCGTACGGGGTTACTGCTGCAGCAGACCCTGCTGGCAAAGTACCGATATACCTGGCAGGAGTTACTATTTACGCCCTGATGCTTTATCTAACGGTAGTTGGGAGACAGGCACTTTGTTTTATCAGGCAAAAACTTATATAAGCTAAAGGATCGCAGTGTCATTTTAGAGGGTGAGGAGGGTGTTATCAATGAGTGAATTCCATTTGGGTGATGCACTATTTCAGTTAGTTGTTTTAGGAGGGTTAGTGGTACTGGTGTTTTTGATTGTCAAAGGTATACGTTCGTTTGGAAAGCGGAAAGCACAGCTTGATAGACTAGAAAGTAAGATGGACAGCTTGCTGGAAGAAAAGGATCAGAGGTAAGCATAGCGAGATAATTCTTCTCAAAAACATCATTCGTGAATATGCCGTTTCTAAGAAGGTGGAATTAAGATAGGAATTTACCCAATTTGAAAATATTAGAGGTGAGTTTATGGAGAAGTGTATTCAAAAAGGAGCAGCTTATGGTTTTTTGTTTGCGCTGGCATTGGCCATCTTGTTTGTAAAGCACAAAATCGTAACACCCTTTGATGGTGGTTATACGACCGAATATGTAGATGTATTCGATTACGCTGTTTCCATTATGCGTTATAGTGTGATTGGTGGCTTGACGGGGGCTTTTATTGGTTTCTTGATTGATAGGAAAAATAAAGATGATTCTATGGAGATGGAATGAAAAGTGTTAAATAAATTTTTGACTGTTGGTTTGTTGTTACTCATCCCTTTAACCGGATGCAGTCCTGAGGATAGCAATTTTATACACTGGGCAGATAAAACTGAAAGCCAGATTAAACGTTTGGACAATTCAAATATAAAGTATGAACTAAGGAATAATGAAATATGGATAAGAGAAAAAGATCTTGATAAAGCAGTGTCTTGTTGTAGCTAAATGAGGAACATATGAGGACACCGACTATTAGAGTTGGCTGTCCTCAAACTATTTAAAAATACCGATTTTCAAACAATCGTTTGATTTAAAAATTTTAAAACTCATATGGGAGTAGCGGTGAATAGTAAAATTAGAATTTAACTTTTGAAAAAGGTTTAGTGTCATAATTCACAAACCTTCCACCTTTCCCTCCAAAACGACAAATTTCCCGGGAAAGCTTTATTTTAAAATAGGAATTTTTAAACAAACGTTTGTTGAAATAAATAAAGTCCCTTAGAGCGACAAGGGATTGAAAGGAGAAATCAGAATTAACTTTTGAAAAAGGTTTTGTAATAGATTTTATTGATCCTGATAGGAGTTAGTCTATTTCTTTTTGTCGAAATCATTGAAATATGGAGCAGGTCTAAGGTGCCTGAAAGCCGAAGATTGCCACAAATAACAATAAAGCCCAAGTACCTATACTTAGGATGTTTCCCACAATCAGCCCAAACTTTATCCAACCGCTTTTCCCATACAGACTCACGATCAGGCCAATAATGCCACAAGCAACAGGAATGAAAATGGTCACCCTGTTAAAAAATTCAATACCCCAAGAAGACATGATAGAAATCAAAGGAATGACAGATAAAAGAAAGAAAATAAAACCTGCTTTGATAGAAGTATCCTGCATGAATATCCCTCCTTATTCAACTACACTATGCATATGACTAAACAAAAACCACTGTTTTCAACTCGAACGCCAAGATTAAAATAAGCCTTTAAGCCCGCAAAATCTTCTCCATCGCTTTTCCTTTTGCTAATTCATCTATCAGCTTATCCAAATAGCGGATTTCTCGCATTGTTGGCTCCTCGATGTTTTCTACCCGTACACCGCAAACGACACCTTTAATCAAGGACCGTGAAGCATTCATGTTTGGAGCTTCTGCAAAGAAGGTCTCGAAATCTGTTTTGTTCTCTAGTATTATATCTAGCTCGTCCTGGCTGTACCCTGTCAACCAACGGATGATTTCATCAACTTCTGATTTTGTGCGTCCTTTTTTCTCAGCTTTCGTAACATAGTGTGGATAGACACTTGCAAAACTCATGGTATAGATACGATGCTTGTCCAATTTTAATCCCCCTTAAGGTTGTTTTTTTTATTGTACCACGTAAAACGGCTAATCATATATCGGAATGAAGTACAAGTCAATGCGAGTATATATAAAATGTGATGCTTAAAGAAGGGTGGGGATGATTTGTTTTTTCATATAAAAGAGCTGCAATATGAAGCCAAGCCGGAAAAGCCTGATCCCATATTTGCGACAAGGTTGCAGGAGATTTTAGGTGGACAGTTCGGGGAGATTTCGGTTGCTGTACAATATCTGTTTCAAGGCTGGGGAGCAAGAAGGCATGATAAATATCGAGATTTATTAATGGATACGGGCACAGAAGAACTTGCACATATCGAAATGCTGGCGACGATGATTGCAAGGCTGTTGGATAATGCACCGGTTACAGCGCAGGAGGAAGCTGCAAAAAATCCGATCATGGCAGCGATAATGGGTGGCATGAACCCGCAGTATGCCATTGTATCAGGCCTTGGCGCACTGCCGGTCAACAGCGTGGGGGTCCCATGGAATGCAGGATATGTTATCGCAAGCGGTAATTTGCTCGCTGATTTCAGGGCAAATCTAAATGCCGAAACACAAGGACGACTGCAGGCAGTCAGGCTGTATGAACAAACGACCGACCGAGGGGTAAAAGACATGCTTTCATTCCTCATAGCAAGGGATAGAATGCATCAAAATCAATGGTTGGCGGCAATCAAGGAGCTTGAGGCACAAGAAGGCGTCATAGTCCCAAGTACATTCCCTACCGAAAAAGAAAAAACTGAAGTCGCCCATACTTTTATCGCCTTGTCTCAAGGAGAAGAGAGCAGCAAAGGCAAATGGGCGAGTGGGCCGGCACCAGACGGTTTGGCGAACTTCCAATATTTGAGCATGCCTGGTGCATGGGGAAGCAAGCCTATCCTGAACCCTGCACCACCTGCTTTGCATAATACACCGCCATCCGTGAAATGAATAGTCTGAGCACTAGCATGGACGAAAACAGCCAATAAAAAGGAATGCTCGATTGCGTAGTGCAACCTGAGCATTCCTTTCAATTTACCCTTTAGAGATCTCGACTTACCCTTTAGAGATCTCGACTATCCCTTCTTCTTTCAATGATACTTCTCCTTGCTTGTTAAGCTTTACTTTTTCATCATCTTTAAGGTTTGTGAACACAATAGGTGTCATTAAAGAAGGTGCGTTCTTACCGATAAAGTCCATGTCGAACTTGAGAAGCTCCTGCCCCTTTGTCACGGTATCGCCCTGGGCAACAAGTGCTTCGAATCCTTCCCCTTTCAAGTTCACTGTATTAATACCTACGTGGATCAGAATCTCATGCCCTTCACTCGATTCAATCCCAATCGCATGTTTGGTTGGGAACAGGTTTACGATTTTACCGTCCACAGGGGAGACGACAAGTCCTTCTGAAGGCTCGATCGCAAAACCGTCACCCATCATTTTTCCTGAAAAGACTTGATCTGGCACATCATCAAGCGGTTTGATTTCACCTTTGATCGGAACGATAAATCCACCTTCCGTCGATTTGGTCTGCATCGCATCAGGGTTGACCTCTTCAATTTGCTGCTCGACTTCTTTGTTTGCGTCCGTTTTAGCTGGACGAGGTGTTTTTCCATCCATGATATCTTTCATCTGTGATTTCAATGTATCTGATTTTGGTCCGAAAATGGCCTGGATGTTGTTTCCGACTTCAAGGACACCAGAGGCCCCTAGCTTCTTCAGGCGAGATTTATCGACCATCGAGATTTCATTTACAGAAACACGTAGCCTTGTGATGCATGCATCAAGGTGAGAGATGTTCTGCTTTCCACCCATTGCCTCCAATACATCATGTGGCAGCTCGCCGGCAGTGGAAGTGGTTGCGCCATCCTCATCCTCGTCCACATCCTCACGGCCAGGTGTGGCAAGGTTGAATTTCTGGATGGCGAAGCGGAAACCGAAATAGTAAATAACCGAGAACACAAGCCCTACCGGTATTACCAGCCACCAAGCAGTCCGGTTTGGAACAACCCCGAACAGAAGGTAATCGATGACCCCTCCAGAGAATGTCATCCCGATTTTTACATCTAAAATATGCATGACCATAAATGATAGTCCCGCAAATACAGTGTGAATCGCGAATAATACTGGTGCGACAAACAGGAATGAGAATTCGATAGGTTCTGTGATCCCTGTCAGGAAAGAAGTTAGAGCAGCAGATGCCATGATTCCGCCGACCACCTTCTTCTTTTCAGGACGTGCTGTGTGATAAATGGCAAGCGCTGCAGCAGGAAGTCCAAACATCATGAATGGGAATTTACCTGTCATGAAAGTTCCTGCGATCGGCTCCACCCCGTCACGCAGCTGGGCAAAGAACATCGCCTGGTCACCGCGGACAATATTGCCGGCTTCCGTTGTATAAGATCCGAATTCGAACCAGAACGGTGAGTAGAAAATATGATGCAGTCCAAATGGAATTAAAGCACGTTCAATCACACCGAAAATAAAGGCGGACAAGGTTAAATTCGTGTTGATCATACTTTCAGAAAGTGTGTTCAATCCACCTTGGATGGGCGGCCAAACAAAGGACATCAAGATCCCAAGTACAACCGCAGAAGCGGCCGTCACAATCGGAACGAATCGTTTACCAGCAAAAAATCCTAGATAAGACGGTAATTCAATATTGAAGTACTTGTTGTACATGAAAGCAGCAAGAATCCCGACGATTACCCCGCCGAATACTCCACTCTGAAGTGTGTTGATCCCAAGTACATTCGCATATGCCGGGTTGTCCAGCATTCCGTCATCCACGCCAAGCACTACACCCATCGTTGCATTCATGATGAGGTAACCGATGATTGCAGCAAGTGCTGCAACCCCTTCACCACCTGCCAGTCCAACTGCAACCCCGACGGCAAAGAGCACAGGGAGGTTATCAAATACAATTCCCCCGGCAGCATCCATGATATTCGCAACCATCTGAATCCAACCCGCCCCAAGGAACGGCATCAATTCAAGCAAATTTTCTTCTTTTAACGCATTCCCAAGCGCAAGCAAAATACCTGCCGCCGGCAAAAGCGCCACGGGAAGCATCAACGCTTTCCCGACCTTCTGCAACACCCCAAATAATCTTTTCAAAACAAAACCTCCTAATTATGTATTAGTCAAAGTGGTTTTAATTTCCCCTAATTGGAATGTTTTAAACAAATCGTTATTTTGTGGAGGGGGAGGCAGTCTTAAAATGCTTTAAAAAGTTGTTTTGGCATCAACTTGGGGTGTTTTGGCACGAACTTGGACCATTTCCGCACGAACTCGAGGTGTTTTAGCATGAACTCGGGGGATTTCCGCATCAACTCAATGCTTTTTCAACCACTCTGTTATTCTTATATCTCGGGAGGTTGGTGGTGGTTTTGAGGGAAAATAGGGTTTGGCACGAACTTGCCTCATTTTGGCACGAACTTGGACCATTTCCGCACGAACTCGAGGGATTTCCGCATCAACTCCCCCCATTTCCGCACGAACTCAAAAAATCCCAAAAAGAAATAGCATAATATTCCATACATTCTGCTATTATTTACATATATAGGAAACCGATTAGAGCGGGAGGTAACTCAGAGTGGACTTAGCGACATTATTTATTGATTTGTGGCGCAATGTTAGAGGTTTTTTCTTAAATGAGGATGGAAATCTGGATAAGACCAGGTTTATAAGCGGATCTATCGTCATTTTATTTTTACTTGGAGCAATTAGTTATGTAACCTATCATTATTTCAGCTGAGACATTTACAATTGCTATCAATAATATAAATATCCAGTTGACTGGACACCAAACAGTGTCGTATAATCAAGACACTATTTGGTGTCCTATTTTCTAGAAAGGAGGAAGCAGGTTGAATCTTGCCCTTCAAGAGAAAGATGTATATGTTGCCATAGCAGATCCGACCAGACGAGAAATCATTCGCCTGTTGGCAGAATCTAAGGAAATGCCCCTTTACGAACTGACCCCACACTTTGATATGGGACGTACTGCCGTATCTAAACACTTATCCGTGTTGAAAGCAGCCGATTTGGTAACCAATCGAAAAATAGGAAGAGAAACAAGATACCGTTTAAATCCGGCCCCTTTAAAAGAAGTACAAGACTGGCTGGCATTTTATGAGCAGTTCTGGAATGAAAGTGCAATGAAATTAAGAAAATTATTGGAGGAATGAAAGTTGGCCCATTTATCGTTAGATTATCAATTCAAGAGCCCCATCGAGAAGGTATGGAACGCATTAACCCATTCAGAAACATTGGCACAATGGGTGATGGAAAATAACTTCAGACCAATCGTAGGATATAAATGTGAGTTTCGAAATAAAGAAATCGACTTGGTTGTTAATAGTGAAGTGTTAGTGGTGGACAAGCCACATAAATTATCATACACATGGGTTGGCGGTCCTATCGATACGATCGTTACCTGGACCTTAAAAGAAGAGGGTGGTACAACTCACCTACACCTTGAACATACAGGATTTGAAGAAGAGAACCAAGCTTACTTTGGAGCTAAGTATGGTTGGACAATGATGGTAGAGAGATTGACTGAGATTCTATAAGAGGTTTAAGGGGGAGCTAAGATGAGCTTTTTTAAAGATGCACTTTCTATTTTTAAGAAAAGTGAACTCATTTTCATCGAAAGAGTGAAAGAATCAGCAGGAGTATATTCCTTTCTTTTCAAAAAGGATCAAGATTTAACGTGGAAGCCAGGGCAACATGGGTTATTCACCATTACGCATAAGAAAATCAAAAACAGCACAAAACCTTTAACGGTTGCATCCACACCGAGTGAGGACGTGGTGAAGGTCACTACCAAAATTGGCGACAACCCAAGTGACTTCAAGAGTGCACTACTTGAATTAGAAGCGGGGATGAAAGTTAGCATGAGCGGACCGGTGGGCTCCTTTTATCTAAAAGAGGAAGGCCCTGCACTATTCATCGCAGCAGATATCGGCATCACACCATTCCGAGCACTGGTAAAACAAATTGAAGCTGAACAAACTAATTCAAACAAAGTCAAACTTCTTTACTTAGATAGTCAAAATGGACACATCTACAAAGAAGATTTCAAGAATGTTGATGTGGAGTTTCTCACCACAAAGGAAAAATTGCTGCAGGAAGTAGATGCTTTCACGGAGCAGCACAAAGATAATGGTCAATACTTCATTGCAGGACCAAAGGCAGAAGTCAACATGTTGGCAGAGCATTTAAAAAGCAATCATGTATCTAAGCGTTCTATTAAAAAGGATGTTTTCATGGGGTATTGAGGACCTTGTTGGGTGGATAGGTACCGTTTATAAGGAAAAAGGCAAGTATAGAGCCATTCTCTATATTTGCCTTTTTTGAATATCTGACCACATTCAAAGTTAAACTAGCTATAAAAAAAGAATGGAGCCACCCACATGTCAAAACTATTTCTAGTCAGCATGCTGTTATTAATGCCAGTGCAACCCCTGCATACGGAAACAGATTCTATTACTGATGGCTACATAAGTTCAGGGTTCACCACAGTCGAAAAAGCCACAATTCAATATGAAGAAAAATTTAATCAGAAAGTTAACTCCCCGAACGCCTTCCCCTTCAAGCCGACACATTCTTTTGGAAGATATAATGACAGAGGCTACTACAAAGGGAGTCTAGAACTGGAATATGTTGATTCAAGTAATAGGGATGTAATGGTAGTCTGGGTAACCGCACAGGAACAAGAAGATTTCCCTCTGACTATATCAAAGCATGTCCCACTTGAAAATGGAATCATTGGTTCATACGTTGAAGGAAAAGAACATGCATCCATTTCCAAATTGGCTTTTGAATATGAAGGAAATCATTACATGATTGAATATATTCGTTCGCTTTCTTTGCCTTATGTTAAAGAAGAATCGCTAGTGAAAGTCGCGAATTCCATCATTTTATAATGATCTTTTCTCAAAGACTGTTGCTATTCATAGTAAAAAGTCGGCTATTGAACTTTTTAGCGCAACATAATTTACGAAGACAGTCTTTAAAAAAAGTTGAAATTATTACCATCTCCCTGTCCGTATGATACTATTAGTTAAAGACGGAATATTCCTTCATTAAAGGGATGGGAGATGGGAAAATGGAGTTGTTTCAAAGTCAGTACGACTGGATCAGACGGACAAGGGAGACATTATTTCACTATTGTGAGGGGATGTCTCATGACGATTATGTAAAGGAAATGGAAAGTTACGGCGGGGATTCAATCCGAAATCTGCATGTACATATTGCGACCTGTTATCATTTTTGGCTTGGTACGCATGGTCTAGGAAAATCAATTGGAAAAACAAATCCGCAAGACATAAAAACTGTCCAAGATATGAGAGGACTTTTTCAAAGAACGGACGAGCTTGTCGAAGAGTTCTTGCTAAAGTATCAAGGCAATTGGGAGCACACCATTCCCTATACATTCAAAAGCGGTGAAACCTCTGACTTCAGCACCCTTTGGCTTTTTACACATACGACGACACATGAATTCCACCATAAAGGGCAGATTGTCAAAATTGGCCGACAGCTGGGCTATATACCGCCGGATACCGATCTGATTGCGCCGGAGGTAAAAACATGTCAATCCTAACAAAAACTCTATTGGGAATCGTGGAACAATCAGAGATCGATGCGCTCGAAGATAGATTGGCAGGAGTCAAAAGCCTAAACGATAATGCGATGGGTGTGGAGCTGAAACGCTTTGGAAATGCTGTTGCATTCTCGGTAAAAAATATCCCAGGTCCATCATACAACACAGTGAAGGGAATCAGCGGAGAGAATATAGATGGTGTTGGCGAAATAATAGAATTCTATTCTAGCAGAGGGATTCCTCCCCGATTTGAAGTGACACCAGGCAATGCTTCTGGTGATCTCTTCCGAAAACTCAGTACACTGGGCTTTTATCAAAGTGGCTTTCATACCTCTCTTTATCGATCACTTTCTTCAGATGATTCGCCCCAAGCTGTGAAACAGAACAACATTCAAATAGAAGAAATCGGATTAGAGGATTTCGATATTTTTGGTGAGTTATATACGAAAGGGTTTGGGATGCCTGTGGCGTTCAAGGATTTTGTGACCGCCAATAACAGAGTACTTGCGGAGAGTGATGACTGGACCTTCTACCTGGCACGTGTGGAAGGGCATCCGGCAGGGATAGCTGTCCTGTTTAGAAAAAATGATGTAGCAACCTTGGCTGCATCTGCAACCGTACCGGAATATAGAAACAGAGGAGTTCAAACTGCTTTGATTCAAAACCGTATCCAACAGGCGATTGATGAAGGTTGCCAATTCATCATAGGGCAAGCGGCTTTCGGAAGTGTGAGTCAGATGAATATGGAGCGAGCGGGGCTGAAGGTGGCTTATACAAATGCTGTTTGGGAGAAATTAACATGATTTATTCAGGAAGCGGCATCTGTTGAAATACATCGAATGTGGGATCGGAAACAGTTGGTTCGTGAGGACAGAGACGGAGTTGGAGGATGGTACTGAAAAGGAAGAAAGAGGCGTGAAGGGTCCGATAAAATTCAAGTCAGTTTACTTAAGGATATGGATAAGGAAAACGGTGATTGTATTGGATTCTGCAGAAGGCTACAAACGTATAAAGAAAAACCGGACGGAATTTAAGTGGATTCTTGGAATAGTGAGTTTGTAGGGGCGCGGGTAGCCTTGGGAGTGTCGGTTTGTGTCGAATGGCATTTATCCAGGCCAAAGTGGCTTATAAATAAAAAAGTTGGCTTATAAAATGAAAACTTGGCTTATAAACCAAAAAGTTGGCTTATAAACACTTCCCAAGGGATGTTGGATGTATGCATTAACGGAGACATCTGCACCTTCCCCTCCAACATTTGGGGAATCCAGCCCTCTTTCCTATGCTCCAACACTACTTAGGTATAAAATGGAGGCATCATAATGGAAAGGAAGAGATTATTATGTCAATAGCTGTTATTTACGGGGGGACCCGCCCAAATGGAAACACGGAAACCTTGACCAAACGCGCCATCGAGGGTATGGAGGTTGAAGAGATATACTTGAACAGTCACAATATCCTGCCAATCATCGACATGCGGCATGACGAGAAGGGGTTTAAGGATCGGAACGATGATTATAACACCATTATCGAGCGCATACGGCAGCATGATACGTTGATTTTTGCCACACCGATTTACTGGTACAGCATGTCGGGGACGATGAAGAACTTCATTGATCGCTGGTCCCATTCGATGCGAGACGAGAACCTCCCTGATTTTAAAGCAATGATGTCTGCTAAGAAAGCATACGTCATTGCGGTCGGAGGAGACACTCCCACCATCAAAGGACTCCCCATGATTGAACAATTCAAATACATTTTTGAATTTATGAGAATGGAGTTCAAGGGCTATATCATTGGAAAAGGGAACCAGCCCGGGGACATACATAATGATAAAGTGGCGTTATATCAAGCGGAGGGGCTTCGAGAAGAGCTCAGTCATAAAATAAAATAAAAACTATTCACTTTGTCCAAGAAACTCTCTCTTCTCTATCATATATTAGTTTATAACGATAGAGAGGAGAGAGTTAATGAGTTATCACTATTATCAAAAGTCCTCAAAGGATCACCGGGATTTTAGTAGAGTCCTGACTACCGGAGTCCAGAGAAGAGATCCCGAAACTTACTCGGCTGTGATCAACCTTGCCAATCTCGATCCAAAAATGACACAACGTGTAACAGTAGAAGTGTGGGATTGGAGCAGCTATGTCAACCCTGTTAAACTACCAGTGCTGATCGATGACTTGGACATTGTTCGTTTCCCATACAAAATCGCCCCAGAGAACCTTGCAGTCATGTACACCTTCCTACAGCCCGAAAACGTCGTATTTTATGAAGTCCGCATCATCCAGCACTCCGGAAATGAAAACCTAGTAGTAAACACTTATGGCAACAGAATCGACCTCACCAACCCACTCGAGAACCGCGTCTTACAATCTCAGCTAGTGCCACTTCAGATTAAAAATGGGTGCTAATTCTGAACAGGAGACCGGTTCTCCTGTTTTTTTCTGAGAAGAATAATCCACCAAAGAACAATATATAAACATCCGGCCCCAACAAAAATAGACCACGTTTCCTTTTGACTTAAACTTAATAGGAAATGATCCAGTTCATTATGATTGGACGCTCGATCAATACCATACAATATCGAAATAATTTGGATAACCAGTAAAAGAACAATGGTAATTGCGGATGCAATTATCATTCTCCTTTTAATAATGCAGGCTAATGCCATAACAAAGGTTGTTAAAACTATTAGATAATAAAATGCAAGAATCCATGCCGGAAGGTTTTCCCCGTACATCAAACAGCCCCCTCTCATTCATTATATTTCCAAATTAATCCTATCATAAAAATCTTTCAAAGAGTGGAAAAAGGGTTTTTGATACTCCAAATAGAAAATATTAGTAGATGTAATTCTAATATGAGGTGCTAATATGTGGAAAAAGAATCTAGTGGAAACCGAAAGAGGTAGCTTTGAATATTTTATGCAAGGGCAAGGAGAGCCGATAGCAGTCACCCATCTGTACAGTGAATTCAATGAGTTGGGTAATTATTTTGCAGATATGTTCCTGCCGCATTTCACTGTACATTTGATTAATTTGAAGGACGCAGGCAATTCTGTCCGAGCAGAGAAGGATGAGGAGCTCAGCATGAAGGAGAGCGTGAAGGATCTGGAAGCCATCCGGAAAGCGCTTGGTTTTGAACGCTGGGCTTTTGGTGGTCATTCGACTGGCGGGATGCTTGGGTTGTTGTATGCGACGCTATCCCCTGGATCATTAACCAAGCTTATGGTCGGGGGCGCTACTGCCTCGAATGAATATATGAAGCATGAGGGAAGCATGTACAGCCCTACTAGCCCTTTGAATAAGAGGGTGAAAGAGATCCTTCAAACTTTGAACTCACCAGAATCAACAGTCGAAGAAAGACGGGAAGCGGGGAAAGAGTGGACAGACATCTCCTTGTACAACCCAGGTAAAAGGAAGGAGTATTTTGTCACACCAAGCAGCGGCAAGGTAGTGCCAAAAAGGCTGGACTATTTCTCCTATCATGATTTGCCGCATTTCGATATTTTACAAGACTTAGAAAATGTAATGGTGCCTGTGGTTGTTTATGGTGGCCGGTATGATGCGCAGTGCCCGCTTGTTTTTTCAGAAGAGATACATAGCAGCCTTCCCCAATCGACATTAGTGGTTTTTGAAGAAAGCAATCACTATCCGTTTGTGGAGGAAAAGGAGAAATTTGCAGAAATGATTTCGAAGTTCCATGGTGTTTCAGCGGAGGTTTTACGATGAAGAGGAATAAAGGCAAGTTATATGGCATATTTGCAATGGTGGGGATAATTGCATTACTTTTATTCATCTTTTCATCATTTGAAGAATCGGAAACATTTAAAGGGTTTCCTGTGCCAAGGTACGCGGAATTGACTTCTAGCAGTGCGACCCTCGAAGAATATGATTGGGGGCCGGCTTCAGAGGAAAATGGCTTACCTTTAAGATATAAAGCGATCATCCGGTTATGGGGCTGGGAGGTTAAAGAAGTGATGGGATCCTTGACTGTGTACCAGAAGGATGGCCAAGAAGTGGATGTCATTTCTCAAACCGATTATTTATCACTAAGCACCTCCCAAGAATAATGCAATTTATCAAAGAGCGGAGGAGAAGGAAGTGGAGTTCGTACTGATTTTCAGTGTTCATTTCATTATTATGGGTTCGGCCGTCATGCTGCTCAGCGTCATCATTGGTTTTTTTGCCAAAAGAGTACCTGTCATGGTAACCATTCTTTTTAGTATCATTATCGGAGTATTATATACAAATGAATTTTTGACTTCGGATATAGCTTGGTTTGCTGCCGTCTTTAGTGGAGCGGTGTCGGCACTGGCAATCATGTTGGTGAAGGTAGGATTTTATGCAGGTAAGAAGGCAGATAAAGTAAATGGGTGATAACGTGTCTTAAACCTTATGAAAAACAGTTTCCTTTCAACCAGCAAGGTAAGAGAGTGTGCCTTGCTGGTTTCCTCTGTCTGCTTTTACCTTCAATATTGAAACATTTTTCCAGCTTGTTTCGTATATAGAGATACTAAACATATTTACTTATATCATCACTCAATTGAGAAACTCGCATTTGCGGTAAGATTTTCGAAAAATAAAGGGAGGGGCATCATGCAGCAATCAAACAGCATTTTACAAGGGAAAATACTTGAAGCCACTCTTGCTCAATTATATGAATTAGAAAAGCCAATCACTTGTAGCTTCTTGAGGAGAAGTTTTAATGATCACTATCTGGTGAGTACAGGTAAAGAGCAATTTATTTTGCGTGTATATCTTAATGATAAAAATTATATTCATAGTGTGGAAGAAATTCATTTTGAATTAGATTTCCTTACATATCTGCACTCACGAAGCGTTGCTGTCATAGCTCCTATAAGCAGTAAGAAGAATCAAAAACTGTCCTCCATCACGTTTGAGGATGAAACCAGGTACCTCACATTGTTTCCTTTTGCGAAGGGTAAAGCAATTGAAGCTGAGCTTACGAAAGAACAAGCAGTTGGTTTAGGAGAAATGATTGGGGAACTGCACCGTGAGTCCAAGCAATTTGAAAGTGGATTTTCCCGGTACCGACTAGATGGCAAAAGCCTTATGGAAGACCCTCTTAATGAGATTGAAAAATATACTTGCTTGTTCGGACTTGGCAATCTCCATTTCTTTCGAGAAACCTCAAGAATATTAATGGAAGGAATTGATCACCTTCCAAAAGATGATCAAACCTATGGGCTGGTTCATGGAGACCCAAACCCTTCAAATTTCCATTTTTGCAAAACAAACGGATTCTCTCTTTTTGATTTCGATCACTGTGGTTACGGATATAGAATACATGACTTGGCAGTAGTGAAGCTTAGTTATCCAGTGGAAATTTACCAATCAGTTGTAGAGGGATATGAGGGAATAAGAACATTAAAGGGGTCTGAAAAAGTCTTCATCGATAACTATGCTGATATTTTATCAGTAAAGAAATTCAGCGACATTTTTAATATGCTTGAAGTGACAGGTGCAGATGAAGCCACTAAAAAATTAATTGCACAAAATGCTATGGAGACGCTAGGAGATATATTAAACCGCACACCTTAAGCCTACTTCTATATTTATAGTCAGGAAATGGACAGGAGGAGAGAACATGTTAATTGCTGTGATAGCTATCTTGCTTGTTGTATTCATTTCATCCATGGCAGTTGAAAAATCATTAAGAACTATCGAAAGTCAGAATGAACAGATTATTGAGCTGTTAAAGGAGAATAACAAGCAGAGATAATATGGCGGAGGAGGAGAGAAAGTGAGAAAATCATTAATGTTACCACTAACAATTGGTTTTGGATCTATGATTGCTTTGTATTTGATTGGCTTTTTTGCTCATATTGATTTCCTGCATTTTAAATGGTCGCCTTCGTATACTGAGATAGCACTCCTGCCTGTTGGGGTTGGGTTACTACTGGGATGGATCAGTGAGAGGATAATGATGCAAAGAACTAAAAACATATAAAAGAAAGGGGCGGGAAACCTCTTTGATTACAGATCCCTTCCTTCTTGGAATTTGCTATAACAATTTGTCGCTGAGGAGTGTTGTCGTTGTTCACTGGTATATTGCTTTATCAAAGATTTAGTGAGTATGAGCTTTCTGTCCTTTTGTCCGTTCTGCATCAGGGAGGCAAAAAGGTGATCTATATTGGCCTCGATGATCAAGTTGTAAAAGGGGAGGCAGGGTTGCCTTGTATTCCAGAAACGACGATTCAAGATGTGGATCTTGAACTGCTGGATAGCATTGTGCTGCCGGGGGTGGATGATTTTGAGCATCTTGTTGGTCATAAAGGGCTTTCTGATTTCTTAGTGAGGGCAAATGACAATAAAAGAGTGATTGCTGCCATTTCCAGTGCACCTTATTTTCTATCCATGAGTGGCTTGTTAGCAGAGAAAAAATTTACAACAGGGCTGACAGCTGAACAGAGAGATTTTCTGGGGACATTTAAGGAAGACAATTACATGGATACCCAGGTGGTAGTCGATGATACCATCGTCACTGCAAAAGGTGCTGCTTTCATAGAGTTTGCCTTTGCTTTTGGGGACCGCATGCAACTGAACTATCAGAAGGAATGGTATCGATGGGCTGGGTTAGGACCTTTGGGGCCTTAGTGTAAGAATCTTGACTATACTGGCAAGGAAGACCTCCCCTTTGGAGAGGTTTCGGACTGTTGACAAACTATCTAGCAGATATGTTATTGGTTGGAACATTTAATCTCCATTGCAGGAGCTACGCTTTCCTGCGGGCGGTCCGTAAGCCTCCTCACTCCGTTGAAGGCCACTGAAAAAGTACATTATCCTAATGATCTGGTAATACCGCTGTTGATTTCCACAAAAGGCTGCGCTTTCCGCGGGGTGACCTTGAGCCTCCTCGGGCTGCGCCCTGCGGGGTCTCAAGATTGTCGCTATCCCCCCGCAGGAGTCTTCGCCTTTTGCTCCAATCAACAGCTAGAAATCATTAGGACGATAAGTTATTGGGTTTTTCAGTGGCCGTCTCCGTTGCGGGGTCTTACATGTCCCTTCCTCCCGCAGGAGTCTACACTCCTTCCACTACAATCAACAGGGATTCTATAACTCGAATATAACTTTATCTACACACTCAGATCTCCCCTTAGGAGAGGTCTTCCTTCTTCAACTATACTTCAACTTCTTCCCTCCGCCATTCTTCCATTTCCTGTGCATGATCAAGGCAACGATAGCAATCAAAGCGACAAAAAGGATGCTGATGAAGAATCCGTTGCGGATGGTCTTTTCTACGATGGTTCCGCTAATAGCCAATAGCAGTAGAAACAGCCCCAGGACAGATACAATTCTCCCCTTCTCCACAAGCTTGAAAGAAGACAGCAGGATGAATAGCCAGTTATAGAGCAATAGTAATCCGGCGGCTGTAGTGATGTATTCGAATACTTTTCCAGGAAGTAAGAATGCACAGATAACGGAAGCGGTTAATCCTCCCATTCCAAGTAACAGGGAAGGGAGGGGCAGTTCTTTAAAGTTTAATTTCTTCTGAAATAGCTTTGGGGCATCCCCGTCTTTTGCCAAAGTAACCAAAAGGGTTGTCACACCAAAAAGTGCTGCTGTCATGGTCGAGAACCCGGCAATGATGATGGCACCGTTAAATACATGTGGGAAAAAGGCAAGGTCATAATTGGTCTGCGCGGTAACAAAGGGACTTTCCTTTTCGGTAAATTTGTCAAAGGCAGCCAGGCTGACGGCAAGACTTAGTGATCCTACATACAGAACCATTAATAGGAACATCATGATGGTCCCTGCTTTTAGCGTGTCTTCCTTCTTTTTCAACTGCATGGCCATCAGTCCGATTACTTCTATACCCCCGTAAGCGTAAAAGGCATATATAAGGGAAGACCAGAGTCCTTTTAATCCCATGGGCAACCATTCTTTCATGGTGTTTGGGAAGTTTCCCGGACTTGACCCACCACCAACATCCCCTTTAATCCATCCAAAGAAGATACCCAATGCGATTACTATGAACATTAGAATCGCAGCGACCTTGATGATGGCAAAAAGGTCTTCCATCTTATCGAACCCTTTTGTTCCGAGCATGACTACGAAAAGGGACAACAGTGCATAGCCTGCTGAAAAGACCCAAAGTGGAACGTCTGGAAACCAGAATTGGGATAATAAGCCGAGGGCAGTCAGCTGACTACCCATGATCAGGATGTTGGAGCACCAATAATTCCAGCCGCAGCTGAATTCCGCCCATTTGCCAAATGCCTTACCTGCGTAATAGCAAAAGGAGCCTTCCTGCGGATCTTGGATTGTCATTTTCGCTAATCTGCTGTACACGATATAAGTTCCGGTGGCGCCAATAAGAAAGGAAAGGATTATGGAGGCTCCGGCATGCTTGATTCCCAGAGAGGACCCAAGAAAAAACCCGATTCCAATGGTGCATCCAATTCCTATTAATGATAATTGCCACCAAGCTAAATCACCTGATATTTGTTTGGTACCGCAAGTGGCTTTTGACATATTACTCTCCTTTTAACCAGCTACCATAGCATGCTTTTCTTCGGTTTTACATTTTGGATGAAAATAAAAACCAGGACTCCGATAATAACCGCCAGAGCTCCGGATATATAGAGACTTAGTAGAAGGTTATTTTTCATTACAACAGACATGATCGGCGGACCTGCTGCGACTCCAATGAAACGGGAAGAACTATAAAAGGATGAAATCGTCCCTTTTTCTTCCTTTTCTACATTTTCGGTAATCAAAGCATCAAGTGTGGGAAGCATTGCCCCGATGCTAATACCGATCAAGCTGGATACCGTGAGCAATAAAAAAATGCTCTCATTGAGATATCCAATAAAAACGATGGTTGATGCAATTACTCCTAGGGAAACCATCAATATCTTTCTCATCAATTCGATATCCCCTTTGATTACTTTTCCGGTGATAAAGGAAGAGACGCAGAGGGTGAATAAAGGGACAGCCAAGTATAACCCTTTAGTTACACCATGCAGGTCATGTGTTTTTTCCAGTATGTCTGATAAATAAAATAATAGTCCAAATAGGATCAGCATCGCATATATGCCGATAAGGAAGGTAGTATATATCCACTTTCCTTGTTTCTTGAAAATCTTTTTTGTGTTCTGGATAAAAATATTTAATGCCAACGGTTTGTCTTTTTTCTTAGGTACCTTGATGAAAATGATAACGAGCAAGATGGAAATCAGACTGAAAAAAGATATAGAAAAGAAAGGGAGGTACCATAGGACGGCGGCTAAAAGTGATCCTAAAATAGGGCTTAGAACCTTCCCGAATGTATTGGACGTCTCAATGATGCCCAGACACGAGCTTGTCTTCTCATCGTCATCCTGATACAAATCTCCAACAAGAGGCAAAATGATAGGGGTTGCCCCCGCGGCACCGACCCCTTGAATGACCCGCCCAATGATGATCCAAGTGAAAGGGTCCTCAATCTTCCAGGAAGCAAATCCTGAAATCAATCCCCCGATTAGTGCCAATATTAAACTTGGCAAAATAATCATTTTCCTTCCAAACCGGTCTGACAAATAACCTGCAATAGGTATCAAAAAGATAGAAGAAACGGAGTATGAAGTAATGATCATACTCGATTGGAAGGAGGATATGCCCAACTCTTTTTCGAGCAATGGCAAAACTGGAATAAGCATAGAATTGCCCAGAGTCATAATAAGAGGGATGGAAGCCATGCTTATTATGCACCAAGCACTGACTTGTCCTGATTTCTTGTTTGTCACCTCTAGCCCCTCCGTAGTATTGTCTATGTTAGATAAATCGATTTTGTTTACAACTTAAATGAAAAAGCATCAATCGAATCAATCCTTCCACGCCACCAAGCGTGACTATGAAAAGGAGATTGTGTGTTTGCAGAAATATATACAGCATCCTTTAAGTGAATAAATGTAGCGATCATATCCTGTTTGCTTTTCTCTTCCTCTTTTTGCTTTTCACTGATATAGGCTTCTTTAAGATCTGTGAATTTCTTATGTAGGACATGCGAGAGGGTACTATTCTCTACATCATCTGTTGATGAAATGATCCCCTCATAATAAGTATGCGGACCAACAAGCGTACCGGCAATCACAGCCCCATTCACATTTAAAGTAAGCCCTATCTCCATACCGTCCTTATCAGTCAGATCAAGGAGCATCTGCAAAACTGCATCATCAGTGGATACATTTTCTTCTTTTTTCGCCATCTTAACCCCACCCATTCATTTTTGATCCCTTTACTCACGCACATAGTTAGTATAGGTAAATGGGGATAGGTTATTCTGGAAGTTTGTGCAAATGAAGACATTAAAAGGAGGGTAGAAGAAAGACGTCTATAAAATATTGTTGCTGACCATCAGCAACAATTCGGCATGTGGCTTTTTTTCCTCTTACCTGCTCTTAAAATACAACCAACGAAAAAAAGCCCTATTAGGGGGCCTTCAAGTATCTTACATAAACAATAATATAAATGCTTGGACTCCAAAATAAATGCCGAATCCAATCATCGAAAGAGATGAAATAATGGAGATTACCACAAGAAAATTTGTATGCAGAAGGTTCCTTGCGATACTCGAGATTGTAGCCATGAACACATCCCAGAGTAGAATCCCGCAAATGATGGCTGCACTATAAATAGCCAATTGACTGCTGGAAAAAGAAGATGCTGTCTTTGCTAAAACGGACCCATAAATACCGAGCCAAAAAAGGATGGTCAATGGATTAGATATCGAAAGAAGGAAACCGGCAGTACAGGAACGAAGTAATGTAGCCTTTCCTTTTGGTCCATCAATAAAAGAAGATTTCTTGCTTTTCACCAAGCTTTCTATTCCCGTATACGTAAGCACAAAAAACCCAAAAAGCCAAAGAAACGCCTTCATTAAAGGCTGTTCAATAAAATGAATCATCCCCATATAAACCAGAAGCATATAACAAACATCAGCAATAAGTGCCCCTATCCCAAAAATCCAGGCATGTCCAAAGCCGAGCCGCAGGCCTTTATCCAATTGCGCAGCATTCACCGGACCGATAGGCGCTGCTAGGGACACCCCTAAGAATATGTAAGTGAAAATTGAATTCATATTATTGCCCTCCCCGTCATCTCCTTACACATTCTATTCATGACCTGGGGGTTGTACCACTATTTCAGTAAAAAAGAGTCCCATCCCTGGGACTCCACATTAATCATTTCGTATCGCATTCACAGCCGCTTGAGTCTCTTTCAAAAGCCTGAGCATATCTTTTGCACGTTGTTCTTCTACAGAAGAGGTGTGACTTTCTTTTACCTCTTTCAATGCTTGTTCCACTCTCTCTATTGCCTGTTGGGAATAACCGAAATTATCACCTGTGCTTTCCAATTGTGTGGCATAGACTGCCTCGTCAGCATGTTTTATAGCTTCTGTTAGCTTTTCATTTTGCTCATGTGCCATAAGGGTACCTCTTACTTGTGCTCAGGACCATTTAGGTGTAAAGGAGGAGGAACGAGCCATCCTTTACTTTTATTCAGTTTTAAAAGCTTTGCCCCATATTGTGCTTTTGTCATATGGAATTGACCATACATCAAGGCAATATCCTCACGAACACATTGGGCAATGACTTGGCTGCAAGCCACTAAGGCCTCGCCTGTATTTTTAGACAATGTCGCACTGATTTCTGGATCACTAAACCTTGCTCCGACTGGAATTTCCTCCAGGCTTGCTGTCGGTCTTTCTGGAGGTGCTGGAGGTAATCCGATGCCATTCGCCTTAAGCACTTGTTCGATTTGTTTGTTCTCTTCTTTTAGACCTTCAATGCCTTCCTCTACAAGCTTTCTGAGATCTTCATCACCAGTATGATTCACAAAAGTCTGGGAAGCAGCGATAGCCCCATGATTTGCTAAAAGATTGGACCACATACTAAATACTTCCCCATAATGTAAAGGTTCATTTTGAGGGTTCCCATCTAAAATTCCCATTATAACACTCCCTATTTTATCAAGATTCATGTTAGGCTCCTTTGTCAAGGATTTGCTCATCTAGTATGTGCAGAAAATATATTTCTACACATCCCAACTGGGAATCATTTATTAGTGCCTCTTGGGTAACAATAAAAAAATCAATTCAGTAATGGGGGTCTACTAATGTCATTATTTTCTAAAAGTCCGATGCGGCCGCATGTAAGAAGTGAGTATGATGTCCTGAAAAAAGTTATCCTGTGTAAACCGGAGTATATGACAATTCGGGAGGTCATCAATGAAACGCAGAAAAAGTTTAAAAATGAAGGAATTCATATCGAGATTGCGATGGCGCAACATAAAAGATTTGTGGATACATTGGAGGATCATGGGGTAGAAGTTATTCTCCTGCCTGCAATCAAGATGTTCCCAGAGCAAGTTTTCACACGTGACATTGGCTTCACCCTTGGGAATATTCTATTTGTTGCGGAAATGGCCAACAAAATAAGACAAGGGGAAGACGATGTTTTGAAAAGCATGCTGGAGCAACATGAAATCTCCTATTTGAATTTAAAAGGCGACATGATCGAGGGTGGGGATGTCATCATCAATGGCGAAACGGTCTATGTCGGCATAAGTAACCGGACAAACGAAGAAGCCATCGAACACCTGCAAACCATCCTGCCGCATTATGAAGTCGTGAAAGTACCATTCAAGGAAAAATACTTACACCTGGATTGTGTATTCAATATCATCTCGCCTAAAGAAGCACTCTATTATCCAAAGGCGTTCACACAACAAGAGCTAGACATTCTTTCGTCCCGTTTTGAGCTTATTGAAGTAACAGAAGATGAACAGTTCTCCCTTGGTACAAACGTACTCAATATAGGCAACAAAAAAATCTTCAGCCTTCCGGTTAACCCAAAAGTAAACCAAGAACTCAAAAATAGGGGCTTTGAAGTAATCGAAGTCGACATAATGGAAATCATCAAATCCGGAGGCTCCTTCCGCTGCTGCACGCTCCCGATCTTGCGTGTATAGAGCGGACAGGGACGCCGATCCTAGCGGAAAATCAATAATCTACGCAGGCGCAAACCCACTGGGGTGCGTCTTTTTTTGTCTATTTTAGAGGATTTTTCAAAAACAAATAGAAACATACAACAGAAAAGTACGAGCATTTCTAGAAAAACCCGATAAGTTTGTTGGCCGCGTGGAATTTTTGTGGTTTCTAATTGTGTGATGGTGAATTCTTTGTGGTCATTGTGACTATTTTTACTGTGATTGTGAGTTTTTCAGGTGTTATTGTGACTAATTTTGTAGGCATTGTGACATTTCCAATGGTTAGTGTGACATTTATACTCAATCGTTCGATTAAAGGATTTCAGTGAGAAAAACGAATATGGTAGAAAAGCATTAATACATAGGGGGATAAGCTTTTGCGACAGATTACATTAGCGAATGGTACGACGGTGGAAGTGGAGTGTTTAAGTTGTGCGTTAACGAGCGGCCTGATAGAGCCGGATGGGGGAGTGGTTCTGGAAACGGAGCACTTTCATGCGCATCAGGATGTGGCTTATCCCATTAGGGGGTTGATCATCCTTGCCTCTAAACGACATATCAAATGTTTTGATGAATTAACGGAAGATGAACAAATGGCATATATTCAGGTGCTGTCTAGGATCAGGAAGGCGCAAAGGGATGTGCTCGGTATTGAATATGTGTATTATTTTTATAACGAAGATACCACACATCATTTCCATACGTGGATGGTGCCAAGATATGACTGGATGTACGAATTTGGTCGTTCTGTGGAATCTGTACGGCCGGTGCTGATGCATGCACGAACTAACATGAATGGTGGGGAAAATCTGGAGGAAGTGATGGAGGCGATAGAGGCCTTGAGGCGGGAGTTGGAGTAGAGTAACTGCTAGAGAAAGTATAAGTTACCAGGGGAAAGACAAATGGAGAAAGTAATAGCTAAACCTAATGCTCTACCTGTCTTTCCCTTTTAACTCTTTTGCAGCTATTGTTCCCATTGACAGAATTAAACAGAGTGCTATAATTCTGTTATATAAATCGTAATGATTTTGATTTAATATAAATTTTAAATCGTAATGATTACGCTATAAATGAGAGGGAAGTGGCATATATAATGTTGAAGAATGTGAAGTTACTAGTTTTTGCAATAATGTTTTTAATGGTTTTAGGTGGTTGCTCAGACGAGACTTCAGGTACAAAAGAAGAGCAAACAGATGAACTGATTTATGCTTCGTCTAAAGATATCAATGATATGAATCCTCATTTTTATACAGGATCGATGTCGGCACAAGGTAAGGTTTACGAGTCCTTAGTAGAAAACACTCAGGAAGGAATTAAGCCGCTACTGGCGGAATCGTGGGAAATCTCCGAGGACGGGAAAGTCTATACTTTTACCTTAAGAGAAGATGTCACCTTTCATGATGGGGAGCCATTTAATGCAGAAGCGGTGAAGAAAAACATGGATGCAGTTCAAGCAAATGCAGAAAAACATGCCTGGATTAAACTTTCCACCAAAATTAAAGAAGTGAATGTCGTAGAAGAGTATGTAGTGGAGTTAGTATTATCAGAGACTTATTATCCTACTTTAGAAGAGTTGTCCATGACAAGGCCATATGTGTTCCTATCCCCGAATGACTTCAAAGAAGGGGGAACAAAGGACGGAGTGAATGGCTATAACGGAACAGGACCATACATATTAAAAGAACATAAAACTGATGAATATGCAACATTTGAAGCGAACGATTCCTATTGGGGAGGGGCACCGAATATAAAAAAAATCACCTCTAAGGTGCTGCCGGCAGATGAGACTACCTTCTTAGCCTTGCAAAAGGGGGAAGTGAATTTTGCATTTACAGATGACCGTGGGGCAGATAGTTTAGATGTGGAAACCATGGAGCAGTTGGTGGCATCTAGTGATTATCAAATTATCAGAAGTGAGCCGATGAATACGAAAATGATTGTGGCAAATAGCAGCAGAGCGGATAATCCTGTGAATGAGAAAGCTGTAAGGGAAGCTATTTGGCATGCTATTGATAGAGAAACAATTGTAAAAGATCTATTGAATGGAACGGAATCAGTGGCAGAGACCTTATTTTCATCTAATGTGAACTATGCGGATATTCCACTTGAAAAGCGTGAATACGATGTGGAAAAAGCAAAGGGCTTATTAGAAGAGGCAGGCTGGAAAGCAGACGGTGAAGGGACAAGGGTAAAGGACGGCCAAAAGTTGGAAATGGCACTTTACTATGACAGTAATTCTTCTTCGCAAAAGCGCCAAGCAGAATATATTCAGGCATTGGTCAAGGATATCGGGATTCAACTCGATATAGTGGGAGAAGAGTCCACGTCAATTGCGAACAGGCGTACAACAGGTGAATATGATTTATTATTTAACCAAACATGGGGACTTGCTTATGACCCGCAAAGTACAATTGCAGCCTTTACTTCTGAAGCTTCCTATTTGCACACAACCAAGGGGATGGCCCAATCAGAAGAATTATACAAAAAGATTGAAGAAGTAATGATTTCTACAGATGAGGAAGCGAGAAAGCAATTATATATGGATATTTTGACGATGGTCCATGACGAGGCTGTTTTCATTCCTATCTCTAATGGAAGTGTGACAGTGATTGCGCCTAAGAACCTAGAGGGTGTCACTTTTAAGCAAACACAATTTGAACTGCCATTTGAAGGAATGAAGTTTAAGTAAAGGAGGGGAGAAATCCCTTCTTTTCTTTTATTGAAAGGTGTGAAATGAATGATACATTACTTGTTTAAAAAGCTACTGATTGCCATTCCATTGCTATTCATTGTCTCTTTTCTAACATTTGTTCTAGTACATCTCTCACCACATGATCCTGCTAAGCTAATATTGCAGGCACAGGAAGTCCCGGAGATCACCGAAGGGCTTTTGGAGCAAACGAGAAAGGATTTTGGGTTAGATCAGCCATTAATTGTGCAGTATTTTCAATGGTTATTATCCTGCCTGAAACTTGATTTTGGGGAGTCATATGTTAACGGACTGCCTGTCTGGAAAATCCTTGGGCCAGCTTTTATAAATACGTTAAAACTGACCTTTGTTTCTTCTGTCGCTATTATGGTGTCTTCCGTTCTTTTAGGTGTCCTTTGTGCTTTCAAAGAGGGCAAGTGGATTGATAAGTCCATTCGGGGATCCATGTTTTTTCTAACGGCCATGCCATCATATTTATTAGCATCCCTTTTAGTTTGGTACGTATCTGTTCGATTGGACTTACTTCCAACAAGCGGAATGACTGGCTTTCAGAGTTACTTTTTACCTGTCTTGGTCATCACCATCAGTTATGCGGGGATTTATTTCAGGAATGTGCGTTCTTCGATGCTTGCCAATATGAATGAGGATTATGTGCTTTATGCGAGAGCATCGGGGCTTTCTGAGGGCAAGGTTCTATTATATGTCTTAAAGAACTCCCTTCAGGTGACCATCTCTATTTTCGGAATGGCGATTCCCATTATCCTCGGGAGCACCGTTGTAGTGGAGAATGTCTTTGCTTGGCCGGGGTTGGGAAGCTTGAGCATCAAGGCCATCCTTGGGAGGGATTTCCCGATCATTCAAGCCTATGTACTAATTGTAGCTACATTCTTTGTTGTATTTAATACGTTGTCTGACGTAGTGAATGTTGCAATGAATCCAAAGCTCAGAAAGGAGTTATAAATGAGAGTCTGGCATAATTTACGAAAAGATATAGTGGGCTGTGTTTCCCTCTTATTCATTTTAGGATTGCTGATTGCGGGAATATTTGCCCCGGTATTTGCCCCTTATGATCCTAATGAAGTGAATATGGCTTTACGCTATGCTTCCCCATCATTTTCACATTGGCTTGGGAATGACCATTTAGGCAGATGCATCCTCTCTAGAATTATCTATGGAATTAGACCGAGTGTTCTATGGGTATTGGCAGTTCTTTTTGTTTCCGTTTTTATTGGCGGGGTCTTGGGCTTTTTAGCCGGTTATTTTAGAGGGAAAGTAGATATTGTCATCATGAGGCTTTGTGATATAATGCTCTCTTTTCCAGGTTATGTAATGGCACTTGCTGTCATTGGGATCCTGGGAGTTGGTTTGGAAAATATCCTGATTGCCTTTGCGCTGATCAAGCGGGCTTGGTTTGCAAGGGTGATCCGCACGTCTGTCATGCAGTTCGTAGAGCTTGATTATATAAAGTTCGCCAAGGTTTCTGGAAGTGGAAACGGAAGGATTTTAAGAAAGCATATCTTGCCGGTAACATTTGCCGATATTACAGTCGTTGCAAGTGGTTCTATCGGATCGATGATTTTGCAGATCTCTGGGTTCTCTTTCCTGGGCTTGGGAATTCAGGCACCACATGCAGAGTGGGGGATGATGCTAAATGAGGCAAGGGAAGTGATGTTCATCAGACCAGAGATGATGCTCGCACCGGGGATTGCCATCGTACTTGTTGTCATGGCATTTAACTTTTTATCCGATTCCCTTCAAGTTGCCCTAGACCCCAAACTGGTCCGGATGAAAAATAAGAGGGTTTGGTGGAAGCGACAGAAAGCTAGTTTGCAAGCTAAAGAGGTGACCAACTACCAATGAATCTATTAGAGGTACATAATTTACAAGTTCAGGATACCATTTCAGGGAAGCTTCTTGTGAAAGGAAGCAGTTTTTCAGTGGGTGATGGAAACTGTCTCGCTATCGTGGGGGAGAGCGGAAGCGGTAAATCGGTGACAAGCAAAGCCATCATGCGTCTAAATAAGCCAGTCCTTCAGACAAAAGGAAGTGTCTTATTTAAAGGGGAGGAACTGACCCGGCTTTCAGATAAGGAAATGAGAAGAAGAAGAGGGAAAAGCATATGCATGATTATGCAAAATGGAATGAGTGCGTTTAACCCTACCAGTGTCATAGGAGTCCATCTCAGAGAGACGCTTTCTATGCACTTAGGTGTGACGAAGTCCCAGGCAGATGCGAAAATGATCCCAGCCCTTGAGCGGGTGATGATAAAAAATCCATCCGACCTACTGGATAAATACCCCCACCAGCTCTCAGGTGGAATGCTGCAGCGTGTCATGATAGCCCTGGCGATCGTATTGGAACCGGATCTCATTATTGCGGATGAGCCGACAACCGCTTTAGACACGATATCACAGTATGAGGTGGTCGAAGAGTTTAAGAAGTTGCGCGAACGTTTGGGAACTTCCATGATCTTCATCTCACATGATCTAGGTGTGGTGCAACGGATAGCAGAAAATGTCATCGTCATGAAGGATGGAGCAATCGTGGAAAGCGGGACCACCCAAAAAATTTTCAATGACGCGAATCATCCATACACGAAATACCTGGTGGCAACGAGACTTTCATTAAGTAATCATTTCAAAAAGATTATGGAGGGATCCAGTTGTTACTAGTAAAAGACGTAGAAAAATCGTATAAAAAAGGCGGATTATTTTCTAAGGAGAAACAAAAAGTCTTACATAAAGTCACGCTAGAATGCAGGGCTGGAGAATGTCTAGGCATCATTGGAGAGAGTGGGAGCGGAAAATCCACACTCGGACGGATGATTCTTGGAGTGGAAAAACCTGACAGTGGGAGTGTTACACTTCAAGAGTTGCCGACCCATTTAAGGAAAACGAGGCTTGGAAAAATCAGTGCCGTCTTTCAAGACTATAAATCTTCTATTAACCCATTCTTTACTGTAAAAGATGCCATCCTTGAACCATTGCAGGTATTAGGAAGGAAAGATATAGGAGATGCGCGGCTGATGGATCTGTTAGAAAAGGTCGATCTTCCTGGCAACTATCTGAAAAAGTATCCACACGAGTTATCGGGCGGGGAAGTACAACGTGTTTGTATAGCAAGGGCCATCGCAACAGAGCCTGCTTGTATCCTATTCGATGAAGCCATCAGCTCGTTGGATGTCTCCGTCCAAGTTCAGGTGCTGAATCTTTTAAAAGAATTAAAAAGCAACCACGACATGAGTTTCATCTTCATCACTCATGACATCCAAGCGGCAGCTTATCTTTGCGACAGGATGATCATTTTCAAAGACGGTCAAATCGAAGAAACGGTTAGAACGCAAGATTTAGGCCAGGTCCAATCATCCTATGCAAAAAAACTACTAGAGTCATTACTGACGATATAAGGAGAGGGACAGATGAAAGGCGCGTTATCTTGGCCCTTTATGCGGCTGTATATCCTGGTGCTCTTCTATTTCAGTGCCAATGCCATCTTAAATGTCATCATTCCTTTGCAAGGAAAAGCACTTGGAGCAACTAATACAACAATAGGACTCATTATGGGAGCCTATTTATTTACCACGATGTTCCTCAGGCCATGGGCGGGATATTTAATCGCTCGATATGGGCCCATACCCATTTTACGGACCATTTTGGTTGTAAATGGAATAGCCTTGGTCTTATATGCTGTTACTGGGCTTGGCGGATATGCATTTGCCAGGATCCTGCAGGGAGTCTGCACGGCTTTCTTTTCCATGGCGTTGCAGATCGGGATCATGGATGCACTTCCCGAAAAAGATCGCTCCCAAGGAATATCATTGTATTCCCTTTTTTCCTATATTCCCGGTATCGTGGGTCCGCTCTTGGCACTTGGGATTTGGCAAGAGGGAATGGGAACCTTCGGAATGGTCATGGTCACGCTGGCCATAGTTACAGGGATAATCGGTTTTACGGCTAAGGTAGGAGAAAAGCAAGAGGTAAAAGGAAGCGCCCCAACTTTAGGGATGGGAAAGGCAATACGTCAATTAGTAGCCAATTCAGACCTTACAAGAAGCTGCACATTAATGCTCTTCGGGTCGATTGTGTTTGGGGCGACGACCATCTTCATTCCGCTTTATGCACTGCAAGTCCCCAGTGGAAATGCAGGAATCTTTCTGATGTTGATGGCCGCCACGGTTGTCGTATCACGCTTTACTTTACGTAAAAGCATACCATCAGATGGTAAATGGCATTCTACCTTTATGATAGGTACAATGCTATTACTCACAATAGGAACACTAAGTATCAGCTATGCGGTAGAAGGTGGGGCTGGGTTCTTCTATTTTGGTGCCAACCCATCGCTCACAACGTATCTTAGCCTTGTTCTACCAAAGGCTAGTCGGAATGTGTTATTAGGGCTCTTTATAGCATCGGCTGACTTAGGGGTGAGTATGGGAGGCGCTGTCATGGGGCCGGTTGCGGACTTAACTTCTTACTCGACCGTATACCTGGTCTGTTCGGTGCTTGGGGGAATCATGGCAGTTGTGGCATACCGTCAAGGGTAGGTGGTCAAGGGGGACAGGTCCCCTTGACCGTTTTTTGTTAGACGGACAGGCATCCCGATCTTTCTAATTTTTATACATTGTCAGCTTCTTATCTGCAGAAGTCCGCTCTCTCTTTGGTGGCACCTTTTCAAAGTATCCCATATGCAAGAACCCGACAATCTTTTCTCCAGGCTGTACGCCTAAAATTGTATGGACCTTTGGATCGTATATATGTGGATTGGTTTTCCAGACAACGCCAAGCTTTTGTTCCCAGGCAAGCAGCTGGAAGTTCTGAATTAGCGAGCTGACCGCCCCAAAGTTTTCCTCCCATTGTTTTTGTCTCGGGTCTTCCTCCATAACCACGATCAGAAAGGCAGCCGGCTGACTGAAATAATTCCTTCTATTTTCCTGCATCTCTGGTGGAAAGGTTTTGACCAGCTTTTCAACAAATCCTTCTTTCTCACTCGAAGAAACAAAAATGAACCGCCAAGGCTCTCTTAATCCATGGTTTGGTGCCCAGACTGCATCGTCTAGTAGTTCAAGTACGGTTTCCTGGGTCACTTCTTTATCGGTATATCCAGCTTTTATAGAACGTCTCTCACGAATGGTTTGAGCTAAGGTTGATTTATTCTTTTCCATTGGATTGTCTCCTTTTTAACCTTTTTTATCATGAATGTGATTATCATTCTCAATTACATTGTAGTATAGATTTTTATTTAATTCCATATCTATGGGAGAAAAGAAAAAATGTTCATTTAGATAAGAGCGACTCATTAAAGAGAGTTGTAACTTTTTCCAGGTCCATTCGTAATTAATAGTAGAGAAAGAAAGGGGATCCACACATGTCAAAAAACATATACATAGTCAGGCATTGCCAAGCTGAAGGGCAACCACCAGAATCGCAGCTTACAGAAGAAGGATTCAAACAAGCTGAGGAGTTAGCCTTATTTTTTTCCCACATACCAGTAGACCGAATTGTATCAAGCCCTTTCTTGCGAGCCATCCAAACTGTTAAACCATTAAGCAAAGAATGGAACATAAGCCTAGAGGTCGATGATCGCTTGGCTGAACGCACGCTCAGTTCCGTAGATTTACCAGACTGGATGAAAAAACTGGAAGCAACCTATGAAGATTTGGACCTGAAATTTGAAGGCGGGGAATCCAGCAGAGATGCAATGGACCGGATCGTCTGCGTGGTAGAAGAAGCTTTTAAAAGTGACGCGGAAAATATCATTATCGTGACACACGGAAATATCATGTCGCTGCTGTTGAAAAACTATCAAGAGAGCTTTGGGTTCGAAGACTGGAAGAACTTAAGGAATCCAGATGTGTTTCTTTTGAAAAGAGGCGTGGTACCTTTCCGTCTCACTTAGGAGAGTGAGAGATATGGAATACGGATTTTGGCTGGCTTTTTAATTGATTATCTGGTGATATAAGGTCATAACGGTAATGCAACCTCCCCAATTATTCAATAAATGCTTCAAAGTATTCAATAAAAAGCACGAATTATACGATAAACCGTCAAAAGTATTCAATAAATCAGTTGAAATTGATGACAATCCATATTTTGTAAACGTAAAGCTTCCAAAATGGGCTGAAGGCCTAATAGAATGGTAGAAATTTTGGGTGTGAGAGGGGCAAAGTGCCAGCCTCTATAAAGAATCAAGGAGTGTGGAAATGAAAACAGTGGAAGAAGTCATTAATAAGTATTTTCAAGCTTGGAACGAAGGATTTATTAGCAAAAATGGAGACGGCATTAGAAGTTTCATGTCACAGAATTTTGTTGGTTACTGGGCCCATTCCGAGATTACCCAGCCTGAACCGTATTTTTACTCGTATGATCTTAATAGTGTCTTGAGTCAAATAGATGATGCTGAAAAAACATTTGAGATATACTCAGTGGTTGAAAGAAATAACGGAAGCCAAAAAGTTGTCATGGGCAGGGAAACAAACGTTATAGGCGGAAGACCTTTTACTGCACAATGTATGTTTATCTGGAGACTTGAAGGAAGCGAATGGAAACTTTTGAGGGAATATATTGAGCTAGAGAAGTGAGTTGAAATGGGTCGCGGTCCCCACGACCCCAAAAGAATCCAGATGTGTTTCTACTTTCCTCAGATCGAGGGGAAATCACGGTGACCCGAACAGTCATAAGTAGATGATTCAATTTTATTAAGTGGAAAGGATGATGTAAAGTGGATCTCTTATTGTGGGTTGCCATTGCCTTCTTCGTAATAGGATTTTCGGTGCTCTCCTATCTGAAAAGGAATCTCCAGGGTAGCAAAGAGCATACCCAACGTGGTTTATGGTTTATTATAGGGGCGTTTACTTGGGGGATTGTATGTATTTCTTTGGTAGTTTGGTGGTTTAATACAGCATTTTGAGCATGAGGAACGAGGCTCGTACAGTCTCTGTCAACTCAAGCAGCTAAGGAGGAATTATGACAAATTCAGAAGTAGTTAAAGGCTATATGCATCATCTTAATCTCGAGGCGGAGGCCCCGTCTCATCGTTTTTTAGAAAAGATTTGCACAGCACAGCTAAATACGTTTCCCTTTGAGAATATTGGTAAGTTATTACACCAGCAATCTAGTAGTTTCACTATTCCTTCGTTTGAGAAATTTGTATCCAATTTCCAAAAATTCAACTTTGGTGGAACATGTTATACATTGAACGCAAACCTACTACTATTGCTGAGGGCCCTAGGGTTTGATTGTCACCATGTTATGCTCGGAAACGAACATATGGGTATTGTGGTCATTCTTGATGATGCTTTTTATGTGGATTGTGGTGCTGCAGCTCCTTTCTTCAAGCCAGTCCGACTAAATGATGAAAACAACAATAACGTTCGGTTTGGAAAGGATGAGGTTTCTATCCTTCCTGTTGATTCCAAAGATAGCGACTATAAATATATCCGTTACACAAATGGCAAGCAAAGCGGTAAAGTGTGGCACTTTCAATCTACTGAAAAAGCGAATATCAATGATTTCCAAAAAGTTATCGAAGAATCCTACAAGCCAGATGCTACTTTTATGACAATCTTAAGGTGTCAACTTTACCAAACGAACCTACAAAGAAGTGTCTCCCTAGTAAATAACAAATTCAGCATTCGTTATGAAAATGGGGAGATAGAAACAACTGCTTTAAATACTAAACAAGAAATAATGGCAGTGATGGCAGATGAATTCTTTCTACCCAAGCTACCAGTCGAGGAAGCTGTTGATGCTTTGGAAAGAAGGGGAATAGATATCTTCAGCTAAATTTATCTGAGGAGAGTGACTGTCATGGAGTATGGAATGTGGTTTGTAGTAATATTTGCCTTAATTTATGAACCTATTTTTGGTTATCGTGAATTTCAAAAGTTTAAAGTAGAGGTAAAGACAAACGAAAATGCGAGGGTCAAGTTTTATAAGAATAGCATTATTGGACTTTGGGTACCGACCATCTTTATTTTTTTATTAATTGGTTTCACAGAGTTAACAGTACAGGATATTGGTTTATCGATGCCAAGCCTTAATACACAAACCTTAGGACCATGGGTAACCTACATCGTTTTCGCTATTGCACTGCTCTATACAATTGGAATTTTGTATTATTCTATCGGTTATCATTATAGTTATAAAATTAGTGAAAAAATGAGACAAGTAAGGCAAAAGGAATCTGATAGTACCAGTTTTTTGGAAATGCTGCCTGTTACGAAGAGAGAGAAAGAAGTTTGGAATTATGTTTCACTGACTGCCGGAATTACAGAAGAAATAATATATAGAGGTTTTTTAATGTTTGCCTTGTCGTTTTTGTTTCCTGATCTCTCTATTTGGGTCGTGATTTTGCTCTCTTCTATCTTGTTTGGTTTAGCACATACTTATCAAGGGTTGGTCACAGGCGTAATAAGGACCACTATCTTTGGAATCGTCTTTTCTATCCTTTATATTGGTCTAGGGTCTATTGTGCCGCTTATCATTCTCCACTTTCTAATTGATTATCTTGCCAAATTAGGAGACTAAATGGAGAGGGGAGGCTGCAATCCTTACTCCAATTCCGTTTATAAAATAAACAGTCCAGATTATACAATCAATCGCATGAATGATTAGAGGGACGGTTATTACAATAAAAGATAAGGGGGGTTCCGAAATGTCAGAAATTTTCAAGTCTATGAAGTTTGAGATAGTGACTAAAAGGCTTTACCTACGGATGTGGGAAGAATCTGATGTGTTGTGGTACCGGGAACTCGTTGGGGAACGGGGGGTGGACAAACCAACTCTCGAAGCTGCAAGGGATAAAATTATCCTTTTTCGTGAAAGGGCTATAGAAAGTGGAATTAGTCTACTCCCTATCTGCCGTCGAGATGAAGGGGATGTCATTGGGTATTGTGGTTTGATTATCGGCCGTTCCACCTTAGAAGAACCTGAAATTGCTTATGAGTTATTTAAAAGAGTACATGGTCAAGGATATGCAACGGAAGCCGCATCAGCAGTTATGGAAGCTGCAGTTGCCACGGGACGGCGAAGAATTTGGTCTACTGTACGTGCCTGGAACCATCCATCTTTTCGAGTTCTAGAGAAAATAGGATTCAAGCGACACCACAGTGATTGGGACGAAAAAGGGGAGATCGTTTGGAATGTAAGGGATCTTAATTAGAGGGAAGGTTCTTGCGCTTCTTAATGTAAGTAACTTGAATATGAAAGCCCCTGGCTTGGAAAAAGGGTCGAAGACTGTCTCCTTCGACCCACTCTTTTTAAGGTCGTTCCAAAACCTTCACAAGCATCCGGTGAACTACCTCATGGTCACGCGAATCATGCAACCGGTACTCTTCTCCGGGAAGCGTATACCATTCAGCAGCACCGACATAAGTAATCGCAAGCGAAAGGGCCCCATCTTCATCGCAAGTGGTAACCAGTTCAAGTTCACCGCTGATGACGCCGACTTCTGTTGTCATGACTCCGTGTGATGCAGAAAAAATAGAAGATTTCTTTTCCATATGTAAGACTCCTCCTGTTTCCGTGAATGAATAGTGCGTCTGCAAACTCCACCAACTCCGCTCGCAGACGCAAAATCTAAATTAGTATGCGCAACCGTTAATCATCGTCTGTAAGGCAGTTTTTTCTGATGCTTGAAGATGCAGATTCCAACGGTGTTTCGTGTTAACCCACCATTTTGCATAAGCACAACGCGCACCGGCACGAGGAGGCTGCCATGTAGATGGATCTTGGTCTCCTTTGGAACGATTGACACTTGCTGTCACGGCAATCAGCTGTGGACCAGTAAGGTCGTTGGCAAAAGCGCGGCGCTGTTCGGTTGTCCAGCTGCTTGCACCGGAACGCCAAGCCTCGGCCAGGGGAACAATGTGGTCGATGTCAATTTCAGATGGAGAATAAACCGTTACACCATCAAAGTAACTATACCATTTTCCAGAGGTTGTGGGGCAGGTGCCGCTGTAATAGTCGGCATCACGTTGCAGGACGATTTGGCGAGTGTCACAGCCGCTGCCTTGGCCGCTCCAATGTGGGAATAAATCCCGCGAATATCCGGTCATGGGGTCTTCCGATTTTACGGTCAATGAGTTCAACTGGGTTTGAGCTTCAGACTTGGACGGTGTTCCAGGGGGGAGCGCTGAGACCGTTTGTGGATCAAACTGCAGAGCTGAGAACGACAAGATAAATGCAAACACAACCAACATGGACTTCTTCAGCATATAAATGCCTCCTACTATTAAATTTTTTATATCAAAATCTCGTAGATGGACAAGATTTTAATAGTCGACTATGTATCTACTTGAAATAATAATATATAAAAGCGCTTAAATAAGTTAAAATATTGTAAAGATTAAGAAAAGGTACTCCCCTCCTGCGCCTGATGGACCAGCTGGGGACGGGGAGGGTCGAAGGGACAGGTCCGTTGACCCAGTTCGTGGCTTTGGGATCGTGGAACTGTCCCTGCAGCCCAACAATTCTATTGAAATGCTAAGGAGTGTGTTGAAATGAAAAAACGAGAAAGCACACCAGAGATAGAGGGTTCTTTTTTTGAAGAATATGATATGGAAAAAAAGCTCAGGATAGTCCCTGCCAATGAAGCATCGTGGGAGCATTTGGAGCTTATACTTGGTGAAGCCCGCTGCCATGGAGAAAAATGCTATTGTCAACGCTTTAAGCTCCCAAATCCCCGTTGGCGGGAAACAGATGATGATGAGCGCGCTTTCCTTCTTAAGCTTCAAACGAATTGTGGAAACTCAGCTTCGACTACCACTAGCGGACTAATCGCTTTTTGGGAAGAAGAGCCCGTTGGTTGGTGTGCGCTAGAGCCACGAAATGTGTATATAAAGCTGAGAACGAGTCGTGTCATTTGGGCAGAAAGAAACGAAGATAAAAATGACGACAAGGTTTGGGCAGTCACTTGTTTCATTGTTCGTAACGGATTCCGCAAACGTGGCATCACTTACGCCCTAACACGTGCAGCTGTAAATTATGCCAAAAAACGTGGTGCTCATGCACTGGAGGGTTATCCGATGATTACAGAAGCAGGCAAGGATATCACTTGGGGAGAGCTGCATGTTGGTGCCCACAAAGCGTTTATTGCTGCTGGTTTCCATGAGATCACCGAGCCGACTAAACGGCGAAAGGTGATGCGGGTTGATTTTCTAAAGTGACTGAACAAGGCGGAATCGGGGTTGCCAGCCGAAGTAACTCATAGAGCAGGAAGGATATCACCATGCAGATGATAACGGAAAATATCAAAGGGAAAAAATATAATCAACTCATCAACTTTCTGACTAGTCATTGTGACCGTTTTGCTTTTGTGGAAAACAGACAGCTAATGGAGATCGAAGAAGAGCGTCTGGCTTATGTAGAGGAGTTGATTGCGGACATAAAGGAACATCTACTTGAAAGAAAAGTACAACGGGAATGGGAAACGACAAAGCTTGGTGGAGCTACGGCATATGTGTATTATTTTAAAATGAACAATGAGACAAAATTATTTTTAAGAGATCATAGCAACTCACTTTTTGGTTGGACCCATGATCTGCCGGAAGATCTGATGTTTTACAAGAAGGATAAATGTCTGCTGGCTGCCTGTTCCCATGAGGGCTTTTTTCTGGTGGATAAGGTTTTCTGGAAGGAATTTTTAAAGAAGGGCCTTTTCTAAAGGTCCTTTCTCGTAAATCGTTTTTATTCACAAGTAAAAAGTCGGAAATTGGATTGTTTATATTAGAAATAGAGGTGTTAGCATGCTAACAAAAGAACAACTACAACAAATCAAAGAACTTCGAATTGCCTGTGAAGAAGAAGGCGGGTTCGAGCTAAAGCTCAATGAAGATATGCTCGAAACCCGCGATGAAAACAGGAAAGAAGATTTCTTTCATTATGAGGATGGCCGACTTGTCGGCTTCCTCGGTTGCTATAGGTTTGGTAATAAAATTGAGATGACCGGAATGGTCCATCCAGACTACCGAAGAAAAGGGGTTTTCACAAAATTATTCTCAGAAGCTGTGGCAGAGGTGAAAAAGCAAGATGACACGACGATCTTATTAAATGCACCTACTTCCTCCCAAAGCGCCAAGAAGTTTCTGAAAAGTATTCCATGCACTTTCGAGATGGCAGAGTATCAAATGAAATGGGAATCAGGCGAGTTATATGATGATCCTGCTGTAGTCATTAGGCCATCAACATCCCAAGAGGATTTTGAAGCGGAAATTCAACTCGAAGTGGCTTGCTTTGGTTTTTCAGATCAAGAAGCGCGAAGCTTTAACAAGCGAATGAAGGAACTCAACAGCGAGGACATGTTCATCATTGAAGCGGATGGCCGTACTGCCGGGAAAATTCGTGTCTCTGAAACAAATGGGGAGGCGTGGATATATGGGTTTGCGGTGTATCCGGAGCTCCAAGGAAAAGGAATCGGCCGGAAAGCTCTATCTAAAATGGTGAAAATGGAGACAACAAAAGGATTGCCTGTCTTTTTGGAAGTAGAAGCGAGAAATGCCCATGCGCTGAAGCTCTATGAATCTTGCGGGTTCAAGAGCTATCATTCGCAAGATTATTATAAGTATGGGGAATGAAATAGGAGAAAAAATGGACATTCATTATGACTCATGAAAAACAATGTGGCCCATATTTTATTGGCTCTTGAAGCGCTTCACCGCCATTAGGAGGATACCTATGATAAAACGACTCGCCATCATCACCCTCATTGCCATCATCCTTGGAATACTCGCATACAATAGCAGATTCTACTACGCGTCCCTGCCGATGGAATCAGTAAGTAAAAAGGAGGTATTGCAATCTATTGATGAATCTTCAGAACCGATCGTGAAAATTGCAAATGAAGATGGCTATGATTGGTTTATTACGCGGATGGAACAAGGAAAAGGAGCTGAAAATATGAAACAGCTGCTGAAGGAGCAAGGGTGGGAGTTTGAATATCAAGAAGGCGGGGGCTATTTTTTCAAAAAAAGTGATCAATCATTAATTGTAACAACACAAATGTGGACGGGCGAATATGTGTTAGTGAAGGTGCCCGAGGGTTGGGAAAGCTGATTAAAAGGAAAAAACAGTAAAGGGAGAGAAGATATGAACAACACAAAACCAATCTTAAAGGATTTTCCTTCAGAGTTCACCACAGACAGGCTCTTAATAAGAATGCCCTTGCCGGGAGACGGTCCAGCGGTACATGACTCCATCATCCAGTCTCTTCCTGAACTGAAGCCGTGGATGATTTTTGCCCAACATGACCAGACAGTAGAAGATGTGGAAGCAAATATCAGAGAAAGTCATGCTGAATTTTTGCAGAGAAAAGATCTTAGACTTTTGGTTTTCCTAAAAGAAACCGGCGAATTCGTCGCCTCATCTGGATTGCATCGCATCGACTGGGCCATTCCGAAATTTGAAATCGGCTATTGGGTCGATTCAAGATATGCAGGAAAGGGTTACATCACCGAAGCGGTGAACGGGATCACCAAGTTCGCGTTTGAACAACTGCATGCCAATCGTGTGGAGATACGCTGCGATTCCATGAACGTGAAAAGCAGGGCAGTTGCCGAGAGAGCAGGGTACACGTTAGAAGGAATACTCAAAAAAAGTGAGCTAGGTGTGAATGGGGAACTGCTGGATGCGTGTGTATTTGCAAAAATATCTATATAGCAGGTAACGAGGACAAGTGTGATGGCACTTGTCTTTTTTTTGTGGGGGAGGGGAATCTTTTTAGGCGAAGATGTAGAAGGTGGGAGTTGAAAGGTAGATGTATGCTTGGGAAATTGAGAAGTAAGCTCGGGAAATAAAGTAGTTGACAGTAAAGTGGTAGAAGTCGATACCCGAAAGCTAGAATAGCAAGTAATGTAGTTGATACTACCATCATCATTTCTACCAAAAAAAACCGGTGCCGGCAATCGAACCCCTGCACCAGTAACATTTTCTTATGTTTATTGACCCAACACTTCCTCCTTCAAAATCCTCCTAAACTCCTCGTGCTCTTCAACAAAAGGCGAATGAGCGGACTGCTCAAATGTATATAGTTTTTTATTAGGAGCTTCTATTATCTCGTAGAAGCGCTTTGCTTCCTGGTAGCTCGTTTGGTAGTCGTATTTTCCATGGATGATGTGGACGGGGACGTCGATTCGTGGTGCTAACTGGGCGGTATCTGTTGTTGCCATTGTTTTGCTTAATGCGTCATAGCTTGCGAAAATTCCTTTTGGTATGTTGAGTTTTTCTTTCCACGTATAGTGACTGCAGGAAAAGAGATCTTTCACTCCTTGCAAATTGGAATATCCGTTCCGCTTGGCACCTCCGCCAAACTTATTCAGATAGCGGCCCAATATTCGCCGGTAATCTGTGCTTTTATAATATTCCTCATCGAATGTGACCGAACGGATATCTTTTTCTGCTCGTTTATCGCCTCTGAAGATTGCGGTTTCCAACAAAAATTCATATGTATGTTGGTTGGATTCATAGTGCCTTCCTATTTGACCGACTCCAATATAGGCATGAAAATGTTCGGGATGCCGATGGACGATATGGCTTCCTAACATCGTTCCCCAAGAGTGTCCGCAGAGATAGATTTTTTCCTGATCATACTTCTTCTTTAAGTACTTTGTTACTTCCAAAGCATCCTCCGCCAACCGGTCAAATGTAATATCTCCTTGTGTGGATGCATCATATGACATGCCGGTTCCGCGCTGCTCCCAATAGCACACCGTGAAAAACTCTTCCCACCGCAGTTCGGATTTCTTCAAAAAAGAATATTGAGGAAAACCTGGACCGCCGTGCAAAAACAAGAGTACAGGATTACTTGAGTCGACCGTCTCTAGAAATAAACCAGTTTTGTGACCGTCAATTTCTATGTATTCTTTGGAAAAGGTAACCTTCTTGGCTTCTTTTATCAAAAATAAATCACTCCTTTAAAAAGTTACTTCTAAATAATGTAATATGAACTTTTTCCTAATTTTAACACAAAAAACCAAATGTTACTTGAAGGCATTTTGAAAGTTCAAATTAACCTCCTTATGCAATAAAATGTAGAAGTGGAGTAACCGATCCGCCACCTCCGAATTTTTTGAAATAGCGGCCCCGTATTTGTCGATGTTCTTTTGTTTTTTATCATACATGTCTTTCTAAAAACTGTTAATAATATCTTTAAAATACGTTTTTAGGAGTAGCTAAATGTATAATAAAAGAAAGATTATTTCTTTAAGTGTCTTAATTATTCCGTGGTTAACTGTCCCTTTTATAGGAATGAAATCATTTGTCCGTTTTTTGCCCGTAGCAACCTTCGCTAACCTAGTAATAAGTGTATTTACCGTAATTGCTAATCGGAAAAAATGGTTTAAAAACAAAAATCCTTATTTTTCTAATGCTCCAATAGATTTTACATATATATTAGGTGCTCATTTTATCGCAACACTTTGGATATTTAAGTTAACTTATGGTTCTTTTCGAAAGTTTTTAATCACAAATATTGTGTTGGATTGGGTAAATATTTTTCCTTTTGGTGGCTTTTTGAAAAAGGTAGGAATATTTAAATTAAGAAGAATGTCACCAAGTATGTACTGGTGCATTACTGTGATTTTAGCAGTTATTTTATACGGATATCAGTACATCGTAGAAAAAGTGATTAGACAAACAAATAGCAAGCCACCCCTTCCTATGGTACAATCGGAACAGCGATTTTAACGTGAAGGAAGAGAAAAAACATGACAGTACCCGTTCAAAAAAATGAATACTACGATGTCACCGTACAGGACTTGACCCATGACGGCGCCGGCGTAGCAAAAATAGATGGCTTTCCGATCTTCGTCCAAAATGCCCTGCCGGACGAGGAAATCACAGTCAAAATAATCAAGGTGAAAAAAGGCTATGCATTCGGACGGCTTGAGGAAATTCACAAGACAAGCCCTTACCGTGTAGACGCCCCATGCCCGATTTACAAGCAATGCGGGGGCTGCCAGCTTCAGCACCTGAGCTATGAAGGGCAGCTTGTGGCCAAGCAAAAGCAGGTCAAGGATGTCCTCGAACGCATCGGACATCTAAAAGATGTGCCGGTTCATCCGGTACTTGGCATGGATCATAATCCATGGCGTTACCGAAACAAAGCGCAGGTTCCGATCGGGGAGCGCGAAGGTGGTCTGATTGCAGGCTTTTATCAGCAGCGCAGTCACGAAATTATCGACATGAAGGAATGCATGATCCAACAGGAAATCAACGACCGGGTGGTTCAAAAAGTCCGCGAAATCTGTGACAAGCATGGTGTGCGTGCATATAACGAAAAAACACATAAAGGCGTTCTCCGACATGTGATGGCCCGCTATGGCCTCGTAACTGGTGAAGTGATGGTTGTCCTAATCAGCCGTACGCCAGATATCCCGAACCGCAAAGCAATCGTGGAAGAGATAGCAGCAGCCCTGCCGGAAGTGAAGTCAGTCGTGCAAAACGTGAACACGAAGAAAACGAACGTGATTTTTGGTGAGGAAACACGTGTGCTTTGGGGCAACGAGTACATTTATGATTTCATCGGCGACATCAAGTTTGCGATTTCCGCCAGATCCTTCTACCAGGTCAATCCAGAGCAAACGAAGGTTCTATATGATAAAGCGCTCGAGTATGCCGACCTGACAGGCGAAGAGAGTGTCATTGACGCATACTGCGGTATCGGCACCATCTCCTTATTCCTGGCTCAAAAAGCGAAAAAAGTGTACGGAGTGGAAATTGTGCCAGAAGCGATTGAAGATGCAAAACGAAACGCAGAGTTGAATGGAATTACCAATGCGGAGTTTGCAGTGGGGGAAGCGGAAGTCGTGATTCCAAAGTGGTATAAGGAAGGAAACACCGCAGACGTGCTTGTGGTAGATCCACCACGAAAAGGCTGTGACGAAGCTCTTCTGAAAACCATTCTGGAAATGAAGCCTAAAACAGTTGTCTATGTATCCTGTAATCCGGCGACACTTGCAAGAGATCTGCGAGTGTTGGAGGACGGGGGATATAAAACGGTTGAAGTACAGCCGGTGGATATGTTTCCGCATACCACCCACGTGGAGTGCGTTTCACTACTAACTTATGAGGGAAGATAAAAATGTAACAGTGAGTTGAGAGCCTTTCTAAGCAATTGAAAGGCTCTTTTGGTATTAAAAATTTATAAGAACTGAAAAAATTGTTTCTTTCCACTACGAGGTTTGCTAAGAGACCTTGAAACAATAAAAATGCTTGCAAATAAAAGGATACGCAGAAGTATTACCAGTGTTGTACTTACAGAGTGATTACATCTGTAAATACATTTTGTCAAATTCTATAAGTGGAATGGCATATTTTAGTAAACATGGGATGCAAACGAATGCAAACTTTAAATAAATCGTGTACTATTAATCTATAAAAATAACCGTGGCGAGGTATAGACATGATAATGAAAAAGGAAATTACAGTAGGCGATGTGGATCTGAAATGGGATCTGGAAACTGGACAAGTCCTCTTTGATGGTGGAGACGTGGTATTCTTTTGGGTCTCTGCCATGAAAACATTTTTTGATACCATCAGGGAGATTTCGGGAATAGAAGCAACGAATCTGGTACTCGAAACCACAGGTTACCGTCAAGGGATAATCGTTGGCGAAGGATTTCGTGATTTAAAGAATATCAACATGACCAACGTGGTTCAATGGATGAGCAACACGTATGCACCTGCCGGATGGGGAAAAGTTGAAATCAAAGAAATGAATGAAGAGGAGAATACCTTTACCTTACACATACAAGATGACTGGGAATATAAGATGAACAGTCTGAATCATCACAAGTTTTCTGGCATCTTTGTGCCTTGTCACTATGCCGGAGTGTTTGCAGGGCTATTTGGGGGGAATTACTGGTATAAAATCATTCAGCACCAGAATGATCAAAATGTAAATACCATAGTGGAATACTATCCTTCCGATGTAAATGTAGAACACAATATACATGAGCTTTCAAGGAGGAAGGAAGCGGAGGAGATTTCCCGGCTTGAGAGAATGGTGGAAGAGAAAACAAAAATGCTGCAGGCACTCGTGAAGGAGCTTTCTTCCCCGATGATTCCGGTATTCGATGGAATCGTGGTGGTACCATTGATTGGCACCTACGATGAAGACCGTGCAGAGGATCTGATTGAAAATACACTCACTAGATTGGGCCAATTCCAAACACAGTATCTGCTGCTGGATCTGACCGCTTTTAACAACGATATATCTGAATACACGGCAGATCTCATTGATAAATTGGGTTCCGCCGCAAAGCTCCTCGGCACAGAAGTTATCCTGGTGGGCATTTCTGCAAAACTTGCTATGGTCATCACTAAAACCCTGACCAATCTTAGAAAATATGAATGCCTGCAAACCCTCCAGCATGGCATCTACTACGCCCTGGGCAAAAGCGGGCGCCGGATCGTATAAACTACCATTATTGAAGCTTATCAGGGATGATAAGCTTCAGTGTGTAGACAAAGCTTAAAATAATGAAATTCCCTAGTTGATCGTAGTGGAAGGAGCGTAGACTCCTGCGGGAGGAAGGGACAGGTAAGACCCCGCAACGGAGTGAGGAGGCTTACGGACCGCCCGCTGGAAAGCGAAGCTCCTGCAACGGAGAACAACCGTTCCAACAGATAACTCAACTGATTCTTAGTTTGTCAACAGTCTGAAGTTTATCAGGATTGATAAGCTTTTTTATTATGGATACTGCTCTACAAGGGAATAAACACTGGGAATGTGAATACAGGAAGTCTATAAAAAATCTAACTTTTGGAGGTGAGATTAACATACTATTCTGCACCTCCTAATTTTATTAATATGTGATATGCCAACATTGACCCTTGAATTAGGATGATCTTGCGGAATGAGTAATCTGTGTGTCGACAGGTGTCGAATGGCATTTATACGGCTTCAAATGGATCATAAAATCAAAAAGTGGCTTATAAATTTAAAAGTTGGACTATAAAACAAAAAGTTGGATCAAATTACTTTTGTGCAGGTTAATTAGTCCAAAGTAAGGTTACCTCCCGGAAATCATAGAGTTTTCTTCCCCCATGCTGGCCAATATTACAGTATCCACCTCTAATCACCTGGAAAACTATAAAAATTCACCCAATTTGACTCCATATAAACGAGTTACCAGCCTGTGCGCATCCTACCCAGCAAGCTTTGAATTTAAATAAGGGAACATGCAACATTATATAGATGGAAAGGTTTAGTCCCACACTACATAGTGGAACATATGAATAACCGCTTAAATAGCTTGGAGGTCTGAAAGTGGATCATATTGAGTTCACTTATATAAAATCAAACGGCATCACTTTACACACTGCAATTTCGGGGCCGGAAAATGGACCGCTTGTGATCCTTCTGCACGGTTTCCCTGAATTCTGGTATGGATGGAGAAAACAGATTGCACCGCTTGCAAAGGCCGGTTACCGTGTAGTGGTGCCAGACCAGAGGGGCTACAATCTCAGCGATAAGCCAAAGGGTATCGAGAAGTACGGGCTTGATACATTAAGGGATGATGTTATCGGACTTATCGAAGCGATGGGTGAAAAAAAGGCAAGTATAATCGGCCATGACTGGGGAGGGGTGGTTGCCTGGCATCTTGCCGGAAGCAGACCGGAATATGTGGAAAAACTGATGATCATGAATAGCCCACATCCGGCAATCTTTCAAAAAGGGATCACCCGGGCTCCTACCCAATTATTGAGAAGTTTGTATATAATGTTTTTCCAAATTCCCCGAATTCCGGAAAGGACGCTGAGCGATGGAGATTTCGAAGCCCTAAAAAAGATGTTCCGGAAAACAAGCAGAGAGGGGGCATTTACTGTAGAGGATTTGAAGAAGTATTCCACATCCTGGGCCAGGACCGGCGCAATAACCTCCATGCTGAATTGGTACAGAGCGCTAAGGAAGGGCGGACTTGCCCAAAGGAAAAAACCCCTGATAAAAGCCCCCGTCCTCATAGTATGGGGCATCGAGGATAAATTTCTATCGCTTAAACTTGCTGAAGAAAGCAAAAACCAATGTACCAATGCCGACCTGATTTACGTTGACGCCACGCATTGGGTTCATCACGAACAGGCGGAAATAGTGAATGGGTTTATGATGGAGTACCTCGGAAAGGAAGAACATTAGTGATTTTTTGTTTGTGGAAACCCTTCACTAGGAAGCATGGAGGAACAAAATAATATCTAATAAGGGACAAGGGCCGCCTTGTCCCTTTACATATGTCTAAGAGATTCGCATTTGTCGTATCTCAGCTCAACTTGACATTATTCCCGTTTCCATGAATGATATGGTTAACAATTGTGAGGGTGATTACATTGAATGATTCAATAAATATTCTAATAATCGAAGACGATGAGGATATTAATCGTTTACTATGCAATATTGTCAAAAAAAACGGATATTCGCCTAAGCCTGCATATTCCGGGACAGAAGCAATGATTTACTTGGATAGCGGGAAATGGAATATGGTTATTATCGATCTTATGCTGCCTGGTTTGCCTGGTGAAGCTATTTTGAAAAAGGTAACGGAAGAGAGTAATATCCCTATCATTATTATTTCTGCAAAGCTAGAAACACAAACAAAGATAAATGCCTTAAGGGCAGGTGCGGATGACTATATTACAAAACCATTTGATATTGAAGAGGTATCTGCCAGAATTGATTCTTGCCTTAGAAGGTATCGTAATATAACGGATGCACCGATAACCAATCAAATCATCCATAAAGATATTATCTTGGATATGGATGCGAAAATTGTTACAGTGAATGGAACTGAACTTAAATTAACGGCACGGGAATATGAGATATTGCTCCTGATGTTGTCTTCTCCTAGTAAAGTCTTCTCGAAGGCGAACTTGTTTGAAAGTGTCTGGAATGAAAATTTCCATGGGGACGACAATACTATAAATGTTCATTTAAGCAATATCAGGAGTAAGCTTGCAAGAGCAAATGAAAATGAAGAGTATATAGAAACAATCTGGGGAATGGGCTACAAACTCAAAACTTAAGGTTTTCTTAAGATATTATTTAAGATTTTCTTATGTTTTCCTTCTTATAGTGTAAGAGTGTTCAAATGAAAGCCATTTGGACAAATTAACTGAAGACTAAGGAGAGGAAAACTTCATGTATGAATTTGTGTTGAAAACTAATCAGTTATCAAAAAAATATCAAAATAACATGGCGCTTAATAAGGTGAGTGTAGAGATAAAAAAAGGGTCCATCTATGGCTTTATCGGGCAAAACGGGGCTGGAAAATCAACGCTGATCCGTTTGATCACCGGTCTTGCGTATCCATCAGCGGGGACATTTGAATTGTTTGAAGAGAATGAAGGAAAAGATATAATTGAAGCCAGAAAAAGAATCGGAACAATCATTGAAGGTCCTGCTATATATCCCAAAATGACCGCTGCTGAAAACCTGGAAGTCCACCGACTTCTGAAAGGGATACCAGGAAAAGATTGTATAGATAAGACGCTAAAGCTAGTAGGTTTACAAAGTACAGGGAAAAAGAAAGCAAAAGATTTTTCTTTAGGCATGAAGCAACGTCTGGGGCTAGGTATCGCTCTATTAGGAGATCCTGAATTTTTGATTCTTGATGAGCCCATAAATGGACTGGACCCAATGGGCGTTGTTGAGATCCGAGAGTTACTGAAAAAGCTTAATAAAGAATATGGCATTACCATTTTAATATCTAGCCACATTTTAAGTGAACTGCATTTATTGGCCACTCATTATGGAATTATCCATAAAGGGGAATTGTTAGAACAATTATCCTCAAAGGAACTTCAAGAAAAATGCCAGCAGTACTTGCATATTAAAGTAGATGATCCAAGCAAAGCTGCAACCATAATAGAAAGCCGATTATCGACACAAGCGTTTGAAGTAATGCCTGATGGAACAATTAAGTTATTTACCACTGTTGATGCTCCAGGAAAAGTATCTAAAATCTTAACCGACGAAGGCTTGGTAATCGAACAATTTATGCCTATGGGTGAAGATTTGGAAACGTACTTCAGTAATCGCATCGGGGGTGTGGAGCATGGATAACTTAATGAAAACGGAGTGGTATAAATTAAGGAAAGATCGATCATTTCGGTTCCTGGTCTGGATGTTAACGGCAGCTGCCATCCTGTTTCCTCTTTTAGCATTGGATAACGGAAACGTGCCGACTGTAAAGGATTTCTATCAAGAAAGTATTCTTGGACCTCATGCGAATATCATCAAGCTTATTCCAAGTATTCTTGCAGGGTTTTTCATTACAGGTGAATATGCCACAGGTACGATGAAAAGTATCGTTTCTTCAGGGAACAGCAGGCCTCGTATTTACGTTGCGAAGCTTATCACATTTTCATTGGGAACTATTATTATATCCTTGATTTTACCTGTCATTATGACCGGCTCAAGCGCTCTATATTTTGGATTTGACAATATGCCAGATTGGTCATATTATCTCCAGACTACAGGACTGATAATATTATACGGGGCAGCTTTCGCATCTATAATGGCGGTTTTCTCCATTCTGTTTACCGAAAGTGGAAAAACGATAGGATTTCTTCTGATGTTTTTTATATTTGTGGACTGGCCATTGCAAATGTTAGCCTTTAAAGTGCCGGTTTTTGAACCAATACTCAATCATTCCGTTTTTAAGTTGATATATGACATTAGTATCGTGAACACTTTGGACAGAGGTGATCTGTTGCCTCTTGTAGTCATTCCCATTCTAACCTTCCTGTTTTTTGCGGTTATTGGAGTCTTTATTTTTCAAAGAAAAGAAATTAAGTAAACTAAAGGCGGGTGAAGTCAAATGCTCTATCTACTCATTATTCTCATCATAGTATTAGCATATATCCTCACTCGCTTGACCTTACTGAAAAAAGAAATAAAAAGGGCAACATGGCAGCTATTAGCATTAAACCAAAATAAGACAGCTAAAAAGATTGATATTGTCTACCAAGATCATGATTTTGAGGAACTGGCAAAGGAAATTAATAAACAGATTGATTTGACGAAACAGGCAGAGGCAGTCAGGCGTTCCACTGAAAATGAATTAAAACAGGCCATATCGCATATTTCGCATGATATCAGGACACCTATGACTTCAATATTTGGATACGTACAGTTGCTTGAATCAGATGATATCAGCCCTGAATTGAAAAAGGAGTACATAGAGACGGTGAAAAATAGTGCAGGTAGGTTGAGAATTCTACTGGAAGATTTTTTCGAGCTATCGATTATTGAACAAGCAGATTATCCTTTGAAACTGGAGATGGTTAGATTAAACGCTGTCATTGTAGAGGCGTTATTCGGATTTTATGAGGAATTCAATAAAAAAAACATAGACCCTGAAATCCATATTCCAGATATTGATATTATGATGATGGTAGACCCATCTGCTGTTAAAAGAGTTATAGAAAACTTAGTAGTGAATGCCATCAGATATTCAAATGGACATGTTATCATCAAACTTGAAAAATTAGATCAAACAGCTCAACTTAGAATTTCTAACACTGTGGATAATCTTAGTGAAAATGATGTGAATCAAATGTTTGACCGTTTTTATAAGGCGGATCAGACACGGTCAGGAGACGGTACAGGCTTGGGGCTGCCGATTGCTAAAAGCTTGATGGGGAAAATGAAAGGAAGTATCCATGCAGAGTTTGATGGTAAACAATTAACATTGATATGTGAATGGAAGCTATAAATATGCTCCCTATTTTCCACTAATAATCAGATTTCATTCATTACAATTCCAACATTTAATGATTAAAGCACGAATATGGTAAAAGCCCCTTAAGAATAATAAACCAATAACTGTAAATAATACCCTTATCTGCACACATACGGGAAAGGGGTAAACATTTTGATAAAAAAAGCACTGATTGTCTTAACTGTTTTAGGACTGCTTACAGCTTGCGGAGGTAATAAAGATGAGGCAGGGAAAGAAACCCAAAATGCAGCTGATAAGATACAAGCGAAAAAAATGGCCAATAGAGGAGATTTCACAACAGCTGAGGAATTAGAAGAGATGGATTTTGATTCCAGGGATTTCAATTGGGAAGACATTTATTTGTCAGAGCAAACGTTTAATGATATTTTGTATAGGTTTACCGAACCGAATGATCAAGGGTATGCACTTCTCAAAAGGGCAGAGCTAGTAGATTTGGATACGGTTGAGCTAGAGATTAATAACTCGGAAGGCGAATCGCTAGAAAATTCCCTGCAGGCTGTATCTCTTGACTCGATTGTACGCCAGCTTTATAAGCATTCTGAGCTATATAATGGAGAAGAGCCACATATCAGGATGATGGATTTAAACGGTGTTGTATTGGCAGAGAATAAAGAACCCATTCGTTTTGGGGACAAAGTAAAGAAAAAGAAAGGGTAAGTTTATCACAACTTATACGAAAAAAGGCAACTACCTCGTGGTATGTTGCCTTTCTGCGTTCTTCTTCCTCTTATATTGGAATTACTTCTTCGCGTCAGACAGAAGCAGGTATCTTCTGGCAGTTTGTTTAAATAAATTCCATTGAGGAGCAATTTTCGTTAAAATAAACATTGTCGGTTTTTAAATAAGTATTCCACATTCATATATGTGTTTGAACATAAGTAAGAAAGCATGATATAAGTTAAAGGTGTAATTTTTAGAGTGTGAATGGTTGTATATTAAGAGAGGATTTGAGTTAGACATGATAGATAATTTTTGGCGTGATTTACCGCGGCCATTTTTTGTATTGGCGCCGATGGAAGATGTGACAGATGTCGTTTTTCGCCAAGTGGTGAGTAAAGCAGGGCGTCCGGATGTATTTTTCACCGAGTTTACAAATTCAGATAGCTATTGTCACCAAGAGGGCAGGGACAGCGTGCGTGGCCGGTTGCTTTTTACCAAAGACGAACAGCCGATGGTGGCGCATATTTGGGGAGATAATCCAGATTATTTTCGTCAAATGAGCATCGGTATGGCCGAGTTGGGATTCAAAGGTATCGATATCAATATGGGTTGTCCTGTACCGAATGTGGCGACAAGAGGGAAGGGGAGCGGTCTTATCCAACGTCCGGATGTTGCCGCCGAGCTCATCCAAGCTGCAAAAGCAGGCGGATTGCCGGTCAGCGTGAAAACACGACTTGGCTTTACGGACGTGGACGAGTGGAAAGAGTGGTTGAAGCATATTCTTGAACAGGATATTGCGAACCTTTCCATTCATTTGCGTACAAGAAAAGAGATGAGCGAAGTAGATGCACATTGGGAGCTGATTCCAGATATAAAAGAATTACGTGACCGCATCGCACCAAATACGCTACTGACCATCAACGGGGATATTCCAGACCGTCAAAAGGGTCAGGAACTTGCTGAGAAATATGGCATCGACGGGGTGATGATCGGACGGGGTATCTTCAAAAATCCATTTGCTTTTGAAAAAGAACCAAAAGAGCATAGCAGCGAGGAGTACTTGGATCTCTTAAGATTACAGCTGGATCTTCAAGATCATTATGCAGAGATAGTCCCGCGTTCGATCACAAAGCTTCATCGCTTTTTCAAGATTTATGTCAAAGGGTTCCGCGGAGCTGGTGAATTAAGAAACCAACTGATGAACACGAAGTCAACAGATGAAGTGCGGGCGTTGCTTGATAAGTTTGAGAAAGAAACTGAGGTATAGGGAGATTTCGCTATGCTATGCTCATATGTGGAAGGCTGTAATTATCTTTAGATTTGCATTTGCTTGTTAATCTTCGTTCCAGGCGCTTCGCTTATCCGAGGGCGGTCCGGGAGCCTCCTCAGGCTCCGCCTTCCGGGGTCTCCCATGTCCCTTCCTCCCGCGGGAGTCTGCGCGCCTTGCACTACGATTAACATAAGAATCTCATCATTTTTTTTTAAAAACTTTGTCTGCACAATGCCGAGAATAATTGCTATTCTCGGTTTTTTGTTGTGGAGAAATATGCTGATTTACCCCTATTTCCTCAATACTTCAGCCACTAAAATACTAAATTTGTAATCTCTAAAATGAAATCTCCTAGAATACTAAAAAAAATTCAATTTATTTTGGTTTTTTTTGAAAATTCATGGAACTTTTTGTTACTTATCTGCGTCTATATATGAGGGGCAATGTCGTTACTAGGAGAAAGTAAAAGAAAAAGCTCGAAGTTGCTTTTAATCTACTCTTTTCAAGGAATTTGAATTCGTGGAAGAAGTGGTAATTCTTTGATTTATACATATAAAAAATTCAAAGGAAATTTACTGTAACCAAGGTGAGTTGTTGCATCCTAAATATTTGAGGGGGTTTGTACATGAATTTTATCAAACGGGGATTGTTGAGCATCACAAGAAACAAAGGAAAGTCCATCATTTTGCTATTGGTCATTTTTGTGTTGGGCAACTTGATCTCAGGAGCAATTTCCATTCAACAAGCAACGGGGAATGTAGAGACAAGTATTAAAGAGAAATTGGGAGCTGCAACAACAGTCGAGCTTGATTATGAGGCATTGAATGAAATGTCGGAAGAAGAAATGATGGAGTACGAGATTAAAAACTTGGATCTCGACCTGATCAAGAAAATCGGTGGGTTATCTTATGTAAAATACTATGACTATAATACAAATACCTATTTAGGTTCAAAAACGCTTAAAAGTTACAGAGGAGAACATCAAGAAGATTTTGAAGAGCATGAAATGGATGATTCTTTCATAAGTATGGATTTTAACATAAAAGGGATTAACTATGCACCTGTCCTTGATTTTGAAGAACAGAAATCAAAATTAATTGATGGACGTGTTTTTCAGACGGAAGAAATAGAGAATGGATCTTCAGTTGCCATTATTTCAAAAAAATTGGCTGAAAAAAATAGTCTTCAAATTGGTGATACGTTCGTATTAAATAGTGAAATCTATGGTCCAAACAGTGACAAGCCCACTACTATTCGTGATGTTGTGTTGGAAGTAATAGGGTTCTTCGAGCCGCAAACGGTGAAGAAGGAAGAAGGATCGAACAAAGATCAAGGCATGTACGACTGGATGGATATGGATCTTCAAAATACCATATATGTACCAAATGAAGTGGTAATAGCTGAAAATAAAGCGCATATGGAAGAGTATATGAAGGATCCGGAATTTGCAGAGATGATGGAAAATGAAGAACAGTTCGAATACTATACTCCTATTTTTGTATTGAACAAACCGGAAGATAGTGCTTCATTTGAAGAAGAAGTAAAGCCATTGTTACCTGATTTGTATACAGTACGAAAAGCTAGTGATCAATATGAAAATATTGCTGCACCAATCCAATCCATGTCTAAATTATCCAACTATGTATTGATTGCAGCAATCATCACAACCGTTTTGATTATCGGCCTTGTCGTCCTTCTATTCTTACGTGATCGCAAACGTGAATTAGGCATCTACTTATCATTAGGGGAACGTCGCGGACGCCTGGTTGGACAAATCATTTTAGAAGTAATGATCATTTCTCTTATCGGTATCACTTTGTCCTTATTCACTGGAAACTATTTGGCTCAAGGAATATCGGATACGATGATCAACACGGAAAAAGGTCAAAGTAACGATGATCATTGGATGTACCCAAATTCAGGTATTCACTCTAACTTGACGACAGATGACGTAATCGCATCGTATCAAGTGACACTGGATGCTTCCTTCATCTTTTTATTCTATGGTGTAGGTATTGCTACGATTCTATTATCAACCATCCTACCGCTTATTTATATCATTCGATTGAATCCTAGAAAAATAATGATGTAAACAAGACAGGGATATATTAATAGATACCCTATTCAATGAAAGCTAAACATCGTATGTAACATTTTTTATATTTTGCAAACCTACAACCTGAAAGGTGATGAAACATGATATTAGAAGTGAAAGACTTGAATTATTACTACCAAGATGGTGAAAATCGCCGTTTTATATTAAAAGATACAAATATTTCCTTTGATAAAGGAAAGTTTTATACCATCTTAGGACAATCCGGATCTGGAAAGAGTACCTTTCTATCCCTTATAAGTGCCTTGGATACCCCTCAAAATGGATCTATCTTGTTTAATGGACAAGATATTAAAGGTATTGGTTACGATCATTATCGACGCAATAATGTGGGAATCATTTTTCAAAACTATAATCTGATCCCTACCTTTACAGCAGTGGAAAATGTATTGATTCCGATGTCCATAACAGAAAATCCGCTACCTGATGATAAAATGACTGTCGCATACAATCTATTAGATTATATCGGCATTGGGAAAAGTAAGGCGGATCGCAGGGTAAACCAACTTTCTGGTGGAGAACAGCAACGTGTCGCCATTGCAAGATCCTTAGCGACAAATGTGGAGTTAATCCTTGCTGATGAGCCAACAGGAAATCTGGACGAGGAAATGGAACAAGAAATCATCGCTATTTTTAAGAAGTTAGCACACGAACATCAAAAGTGCGTCATCGTGGTAACCCATTCCCAAGAAGTTGCTCAACAATCTGATAAAATCTTTCAACTGAAAAAGGGTGTCTTAGCTCCTTATGAGTGATTTTTTATCCAAGTTTGGTAAAGATAATTATGATAAATTGGAGAATGAGCAAAAGAGTTCTGGGGAAAAGAATGAACCAAAAGCTGAAGAAAAGCAAGATGAGCCAATAGTTGAGTCGGCACCGTCAACTAGTAGTGATCCTGTAAACCAACCTGCACAAAGTAGATATTATTCTAATATAGCGCAACGGGATGCTGACAACGACAGGTCAGATGAAGAAGTAGAAGTGGACCCCGACTATAGGAGAAAAAAACGTCGTAAGCAAGGGTTCATTATTGCTGGATCCGTCCTTGCTGCTATCTTACTCTTTTTCATTTACTATCAAATGGTCCATGTAAAGATGGAGGATTTCGTTGGTAAGCCTGTTTCCGAAGCTCGTACTTGGACTACGGACAACGACTTAGAAATGGAATTAACCCAAGAATATAGTACTGAGTATGAGGAAAATCAAATTATCTCTCAAAGTGTTCCTGAAAAAGATAAAGTTCGCAAAGGAAAAAAGGTTCAATTTGTAAGCAGCAAAGGGGCAGACCCTGAAGATGTTATTCCACTTCCTGATTTTTCACAGATGTCTCAACCTGATATTGTAAGCTGGATTGAAGAAAATCATGCAAAGAATCTCAAAGTTGTGTATGAATTCAGTGAAACAATTAAGCAAGGTGAATTCATCCGTATGGAAATTAGAGATAGCAATATTACGGCTGAGGAATATAAACGAAAAGATAGTGCAGCTGTGTACCTGTCTAAAGGAGAAGAAGTGTTTGCAAAGGATATCACTGTCCCGGATTTTTCTAACAAACCAAAAGAAGAAGTGGAACAATGGGCCAAAACAAACATGATTGAAATGGAGTATGAAGAAGAAGATTCAAACACCATTGAAGCTAATTTAATCATTAGTCAGAGTGTAAAAGCAGAGGAGAAAGTTGCCAAGAAGGATCAAATGAAGGTGAAAGTCTCCTTAGGAAAGGCAACTCTCGTACCGAATTTCGGAGAGCTCACACCAGATGAAGCGAGTGAACAAACTGGATTGACGTTGTCGGTAAAACAAAAATTCCACTCGGATGTATCATATGGGAAGCTCATTTCTCAATCCGTTGAAGCAGGGACGAAACTGATGGGTCAGGAAGAAACTGCCGTCAATGTGGTGTACTCTTTAGGACGCCCGTATTTAAGGGATTATCGCGGTCAGTTAGATGGAGATTTACCAAGGTTATTTTATGAAGATTACCATTCAAAGGGTGCCAATGTTAACTACATTGTAAAATATGTCGACTCCCCAGAAGTAAAGGGTACGATTGTCGGGATGAGTGCATTCAATCAATTCATAAATATGACCTATACGGTTGAAGTGCAAGTCAGTAATAATGATTCTGTCTCGCCGATATCGGTACCAGTACCGGATGATATGGGAGAGGGAGAATAAGGGTAGGCTATTTTGATATGGCCGATTGCCCAGGGTGATAGGACCTTATTGTAAGAAACTAGAAAAGGCGCTTTCCTGAGATGGAAAGCGCCTTTTTCTACTGTTGATAGATGATAGGTTAGTTAGGTTATCCGTATGAAAAGTTGATCTTCGTTACAGGCGCTTCGCTTTCCTGCGGGCGGTCCGTAAGCCTCCTCGGCTACGCCTGCGGGGTCTTACATGTCCCTTCCTCCCGCGGAAGTCTGCGCGCCTTTCACTACAATCAACAGGGGATTTATAAATACCTTTGTTTACACAATTAGGGGCTTTCCTGAGATGGAAAGCCCCTTTTTCCTATAGGTGGGTGGAAAGCCCTTTTTGTGAAACATTTTCAGCCTCTCAACCGTAATATAATTATAGAAATATGGGAGGGGGAACCAATATTATGGAAATAATCCCAATTTTACTTATCATCCCTATATTATATTTATTGAGTTATGTGATTTTGTTTTGGGTATTTGTTGATGCAATGGGAAAGCATTGAGCAAATATCGGCTGTCTTTGGGGGCTCATCGTTTTTGTAACAGGACCATTAGGTTTGATTGCTTACTTAATCGTCCGAAACGCTGATTAAGGGGTCAGCTTGGCTGCCCCCTCAATGCTTCTTTCTGATCCAAATAATAACTCAGGAACGTAAGTAAACTAGCACAAACTGCAACAATTCCACCTACCCATGTAACATGGACGAGTCCTGCTTGGTGGTAGACGAGTCCTCCTAGAGCCGAACCGAACGCGATGCCGACATTGCTTGCGACTGGCATGAGCGAAGCGGCAAGTCCTGTTGCTTTTGGCTGATAGATTCCGGCAAGATCTATCAGGTAGAGTTGTGTAGATGTGGTCAAAAGGATGGCCATTAACGACATCAATCCAATGTTAACAAGTCCCAGCCCGAAATGGTTGGTAGTCCAAAATAGGCTTATCAGGACAACCGCCTGAATAAGGAACACAAATCGAAGGCGGCCGATTGCATTATGGCTGGCTATTTTACCTGCCAGAATATTGCTGAAAATCGAGATGAATCCATATATGAATAGAATCAAACTGATGGAATAGCTTGGTGCACCCATTCCTTTCAGAATCGGAACAAGGTAGGTGAACACGACATATGTTGCCCCGAATCCGAGAGCCGGAATGAAAAAGGCGATTAAGATTCTCGGATTGGTTAACAACGAGAACTGATCCCTGATCGAGCTTCGTACCTGACTGAGCTTGCTTGGCAGCACGAAATAAGATGCTATAAATGCCTGCACTCCCATAATAGTAGTCAGCAAGAACGTGGAGTTCCATCCAAACCATGATGCCACCACTGTCCCGATCGGCACACCAATAACATTCGCAAGCGTAAAGCCTCCGAACACGAATGATATGGCAAGCCCTCGTTTTGCAGCAGGCATGGTTTCACTTGCCACTATCATGGCCAGGGAGATCAGAACCCCCGTCACAATAGCCGTCAATATCCGAAAAGCAAGTAGCATTGTGTAGGATGTGGAAAATGCGCACAAAGCATTGAAAATGATGAAAGCCCCTATTAAAAACAATATCCATTTACGCTTTGGAAAATGACTTGTTGCCGACATCACGATGGGTGTGGCGATGGCAAACGTTATAGCAAATGCAGAAACCAGCGTCCCTGCCTTAGCATTAGACATATCAAGGCTTGAAGATATTTCCGTCAAGATCCCGACGATAACAAACTCACTTGTGCCAAGTACAAATGTTAATAATGAAAGAGTTAAGATGAGCAACCAATGTTGCCTCGTTAATTTCTCAGATTGCATAAATACCTCTTTTCTAAGCTGAATAAAAGTAAGTCATTTGGTAGATGAACAACCTAAATATCATAACATATTGTGTGCTATTTAAAGAAATATTCTCGCGTTGGTAAAGAATTAAAGGGTTTAACCCCTTTAACGAGAATACCTTTTTAATGATGATTAAGGGAGTGTAGTGAATGACAAATCTAAAAGAAGTGCTTGCCGATCAGCTGTTGGCCAATGCGAACGATACAAGTTGGTATGTTTCCTTAGAGGAAGCGCTGGAAGGCCTTAAAGAAGAGGCTGCTTTTTGGAAACCGAATGAGAATTCAAATAGTATTGCTGAGCTAGTCTGGCATCTTTTGTTTTGGAATAATGTTTGGCAAAAGCGTTATCGAGCCGATGATGTTAATGTCGTTCCATCCATAGGGGATAATGAAGAAAGCTTCGTCATTCCGGAAGAATACAGTTTCGATCGCATGAAAACGGAACTGCTAGAAGGCCTGTTGGCTTGGCAGGATATTCTCTCAGAAGAAAAGCTTGATGGAGATGCCACTGGTTTTCCCGTGGATGCGAAGTGGTGGCATTTGATAAGCAATGCTACCACTCATAATGCTTATCACATCGGACAAATCCTCTACATTCGGAAACTGCAGGGAAGTTGGAGAAGTGTGTAAGGTAAACGCCGTTTCAACAGAAAGGAAACTTTCCCCCATCTTTTCCGTATAAGTTAGGAGGGGGATTGCTTATGTACTTTGCTTCTAGAAAAGATCTTTTTTATGCTGTGGTGATTTGGGGTTCTAGTATAGTGACTCTTTCACTTTATCTTCTCGGTCCGTCTGCACCTAAGACAGCGTTGCTTATGGTGGGTACAGTCGTCACTTTATTTATGTGGATTTGGTTCGGTACCGGTTACAGGCTGGAAGACGGGAAAATCCATGTGCGATGTGGACCGTTTCGCATGAAAGTTAAAATAGATGAGATCAAAAAAATTCAGAGAACGAGGAACCCATTCACAGCGCCAACTTTATCGATGGATAGGTTGGATATTATGTATGGATTCTATAAAACAATCCAGATATCTCCTAAAAATGAGGAGGAATTTCTAAGGTTTCTGCTGCAGGAAAACCCACAAATCGAGTGGGATGAGAAACAAAAAAGAACCCAATGAAACGTCACGGAAGGAGACGTTTTATTGGGTTCTTCTTTTTAGGCTACTTTCTCAAATAGTATAGCTAATCACTTGTGAGTAAGTCGGCAGTTGGACTTTTTACATTTTGAAAAAGAGTATGACAGTTAGGACGGGGGTGACTTATAAAGTCGTAATAGCATTAATTATTCCCAAAATAGCCTTTGTATCGGGGTTATTTGTGAGCATCTTTTAATAATGAAAAAAAAGTAATTGCACATTGTTAATAAGTGTGTATATAATGTGTATATAAGATATATACAATATATACACACTTTATCATTTCAAAGAAGAGGGATCGTTATGAAATTAATTATTTCAAATAGTTCGAAGGAGCCGATTTATGAGCAGATTACGAACCAGATTAAGACAGCGATTCTAGCAGGGGAGCTGCAGGAGGGGATTGCATTACCTTCGATTCGACAGCTTGCCAAAGATTTGCAAATAAGTGTGATCACGACAAAGCGAGCATATGAGGAACTGGAAAAGGCTGGCTTCATTTACTCGATTGTAGGCAAAGGCTCATTTGTCGCCGAGCAGAATTTAGAGGTCATAAGAGAGAAGAAACTAAAGGTTATTGAAGAACAGCTGAGTGCGGTCATCACTAATAGCAAGGAAATAGGACTGACATTTGATGAACTGCAGGAGCTTTTGACGATACTGTATGAGGAGTGACGGGGATGGAAAATGTAGTGGAATTAGAAAATGTGAGTAAGAAGTTCAGCGGTTTTTCGATAAACGACATGAACCTGGAAGTGAAGAGGGGTTACGTTACAGGGTTCATAGGGGCAAATGGCGCAGGAAAATCGACAACCATTAAAATGATGATGAATCTACTGAGACCTGATAGCGGAGAGGTTAAGCTGTTTGGCTTGGACTATAAAACGCATGAGAAGGAAATAAAGGAGCAAATAGGCTTTGTGTATGATGGGAATGTCTTTTATGAAGGCATGAACTTAAAGGATATCAAGCGCATTGTCGGACCAGCCTATAAAAAATGGGATGATATGTTGTTTTATCAATATGTAGAGAAATTTCAATTGCCATTGAATAAGCCGATCAAAACATTCTCAAAAGGGATGCAGATGAAAGCCTCCTTGGCTTTGGCTTTGTCACATGACGCCAAGCTGATCATCATGGATGAGCCGACTGCTGGTTTGGATCCCATTTTTAGACGGGAACTGCTGGATTTATTACAAGAGCTTATGCTCGATGGGGAGCGGACTATTTTCTTCTCCACTCATATCACGACCGACCTTACGCGGATAGCTGACTACATAGCTTTCATCCAAGATGGCAGACTGGTTTTCAATCAATCTATTCATGAGATTGAGGAGAACTATGCATTGGTCAAAGGCGGGAGGGAACTATTGGATCGTGATACGGAAAAGGCATTCATCAAAATACACCGTGCATCAACCGGATTTGAAGCGCTGACGAATGATGTGAAAGAGGTTAAAAAGATTTTTGGGGATTCAGTGGTCATTGAACGTCCATCTCTTGAAGATATTATGTATTACATGAAAGGGAGCGAAAGCTATGTTTAATTTGATCAGGCGGGATGTTATTTTACAGAAGAAGCTCTTGCTGACATTTATACCGTTTGTTTTATTCTTCATCTATATGGGTTCAGATCCAGTGTTCATTTTTGTGGTGGCTAGCATCTTTATCCCTTATAATGCATATGCCTATGACGAAAAAGCAGAGGTGAATATACTATTAAACTCTTTGCCATACACAAGGAAAGAAATCATTGCTTCTCGTTATCTTGGAGCTCTTGTCTATATGGTGCTTTCAATCGGGGTCACAAGCTTTGCGTTATTCTTATTCGATAAGCCTTTTGGATTAATGGATATCAGCATGGGAGTGGGCTTGTTCTTATTCTTTGCTGCCTGCACATTTCCATTGTTTTATATCCTCAAACCAGGACATATCACCACCTTCATCATTATTACATTTATCGCGATGGGTGCATTTGGACCTAAGCTTGTTTCTTTTATGGCGGGACATTTAGCGGTAATAACTGATTTCATTTTCAGTATCTCGACATTTACGCTTTATTCGGTACTGACAATTATCATTTTGGTAGCCTATACAGCTTCTTGGGGATTTACAACGGCAATTTATGAGAAAAAAGTGTTTTGAGGTAAATAGGGGAAGGGAAAAGCCGAGAATGATAGGATTCTCGGCTAAAACAGTTTGCATAGTGTGATTATCTTTAGAGTGGTACTTACGGGATGCCCGCTTGTGCTTATAGTCTAGTTTTCCTTCATGACAAGCTTGGCAATTTTAGCTGCCGTTTTTCTAGGTAAGAACTTCGCTGCCATTGCCCCTATTTTATTGAATCCCCCTGTTATCACAACTCTTTTTCCTTGCATTAAAGAATGATACCCCTGTTCTGCTACAACTTCAGAAGACATGGCATTGCTGAACATTATGGTGTTCTCCACATTTGCAACAGAGCTGAAGTTGGTCTTCGTTGCTCCAGGGCATAGGGTGGTGACCGTAATGGCATCGTCTATCAACTCCTCTGCTAATGCTTCAGAGAATGATAGTACAAAAGCTTTTGTTGCATAGTATACAGCCATGTTAGGTCCAGGTTGAAAGGCCGCAGTGCTAGCAACATTCAGTATTTTACCAGATTTACTCATCCTCAAATCTGGAAGTAAACGATAGGTTAATTCAGTTAATGATGAAACGTTAAGCTGAATCATATTTAATTGCTGCTCGATGCTTAGTGACTCGAATGATCCCAACAATCCAAAACCCGCATTATTTACTAATACATCCACTTTAATGTTTTGCGCATTCATCTCTTGGATTACTTCATTGATTGCATTTGGCTTGCTTAAGTCCTTTGGAATTACCGTTACGGTGATATTCGGATAGCTTTGCTTTATCTCGAGCAGTTTTTCTTCATTACGTGCAATTACTACCAGGTTATATCCATCTTTCGCAAATAATTTAACGAATTCCAAGCCTAGCCCACTTGAGGCTCCAGTGATTATAGCTGTTTTAGTCATGAAAATACCTTCCTTTATACATCAGTTTATATGTTTAAGTGTTTAAACATACAATAAACAATACGTTTTTCATTGTCAATGAAATTTTATTTAATACTGAGGGATAAGAGGCAGGGGGCAGTTAGAACGAAAGTCGAGAATAACCCGTATTTTCAGGTTTTAACGATGAAAAAAGAGTAGAGGCTGTACTCTACTCCAGTGGAAGTTTGATGCTGATTGTAAAATATTCGTGGTCACTTGTGGCCCATACTTTACCGTGATGCATTTGGATGATGCTTTTAACGATGGCAAGGCCAAGGCCAGATCCGGTGGATGTGCGGGATTGGTCTTTTTTATAGAAACGTTTAAATAACTGGTCAATCTCTTCAGCGACAAGAGGGGAGGCTGGATTTGAAAAAGAGATAAGGGCGGTATCGTCATTTTCTATCTTTGATTGAATAGTCAAAGTGGATGGCTTCAAGCTATACCTGATGGCATTGGTTAGCAGATTTTCAAATACTCGAATCAATTTTTCAGGATCGGCTTGGATCCAAATAGTTTCCTTGCTTAAATCCAGGGAAGTTTGCATGTCTTCTGGTAGGGTGCCTTCGCTTTCCATGACAAATTGTTGAAGCAGCAGGTTCAAGTTAACCCTTTGTTTAGTAAGGTTAGCTTGATTGTCGGATAAGGTAGTCAGGTCGAACAAGTCGTTGATAAGGTGCACGAGTTGCCGTGCTTTTGGTTATAATTTTCAATTGAAAACAGTATATAAAGTAAAGCTGAAGAAAATAGGAGGGGAAATCTTAAGGTTTCTTAAGGAATGTACAAGGGAGGAAAATAAAAAAAGCCAAAGATACTTGGTATCCTTGGCTGTGAACACAAAAAAACACTTGAATCCCACACAAATACGTGGTAAATTCAAATGGACTGTATTGTAATAACTATCATTATCGTATAATTATCCCTATTATAATCATACAATACATTCCATCCCCGAGTCAACCCCCTAAGTATCTATTTTCAAAAAAAAAGGAGTGTTTGCATGAGTACGGAATTTCAGTTAGAACAAAAACGTGTGAACGATGTGATGGAGACCATTACAGAGGAGATCAGGAAGCTGGAAAATGAGACTTCCAGACGTAAGGATGAAGTCATTCATATTCGCAAACACTTTTGGGATGAGGTCAAGGTCAGTACAGATTCTTTTGATGATTATTTGGAGACTATCATTGGCTTGAGGCAGGAGGCACAAGCATTATCTGTGAGTCAAAGCTCCCATAGGCATGCCTCCAAGCGTTTGATCACCTTGCGTAAAATGCAGGAGATCCCTTATTTCGGCAGGATCGATTTTATAGAGGATGGCATAATGGAGTCAGAGCAAATCTATATTGGAATCTCCGCCCTGATGGATCAAAGTGGGGAGGACTTCCTGATTTATGATTGGCGGGCTCCGATCTCAAGTGTTTATTATGATTACCAGCCTGGACGGGCGAAGTACACGACTCCCGGAGGAGAAATAGAGGGAAATTTAGAAAAGAAGTGGCAATATCTGATCCGAAATGGTGAGCTGGAGTCCATGTTTGACACAAGTCTCACCATAGGCGATGAGATTTTACAAAAGGTACTAGGTAAAGCGACAGCAGACAACTATATGCATAATATCGTAGCAACCATCCAACAGGAGCAGAACCGGATCATAAGGCATGACAGCGGAAGGCTTCTGATTGTTCATGGTGCGGCAGGGAGCGGGAAAACGTCGGCTGCCCTGCAACGGATTGCTTATCTTCTCTATAAATACAGGGATAACCTTGATGCCGACCAGATTATATTATTTTCTCCCAACTCCATGTTTAAAAGCTATGTGTCCAATGTCTTGCCAGAGCTTGGTGAGGAAAGCATGCAGCAGGTTACCTTTCAAGAGTACCTTGACCACCGACTATCGAAGGCGTTTCAGGTGGAAAATCCATATGAGCAGCTGGAATATGTGATGACGGAGAAGGATTCGCCTGGGTATATTGCTAGGCTTGCGGGCATTAAATTCAAGGCTTCCCTGCGTTTTTATGACACAATCCAATCATATATATAGTCACTTGGCTCAAAAGGAATGACTTTTAAAGATATCTCTTTTAGAGGAGAAACGATTTTAACGGCCAAGCAAATTTCAGAGCGATTTTATCAGCATGAAACGGACCTTCGCCTTTCCAATCGACTGGAAAAATTGAAGGAATGGTTGATCAAGGAGTTAAAATCCATCCAGAAGACAGAAATCGATAAGCCTTGGGTCCAGGAGGAGATGGAACTTCTCAGTAACGAAGAATACAATGAAGCCCGTGCCTTTTTAGCGAAAAAGAAAGGTTTTGAAAGGGAAGACGTCGCGGATTATGAGGTAGATCCAAGGGCACTTGCGAGGTTGCTTGTGCAAAAGAAAATGAAGCCGTTGCGTCAGCGTATCCGTGGCTATCAATTTATCAGCTTTAAGGATTTATATCAGCAGATTTTTGCTGAGCCGGCTCAGGTCGGCCAATGGCTGGTGGGGGAGCCTCCTGAAGAATGGGCTGCTATATGCGAGGGGACAATCGGGGCGCTTACGGAAAATAAACTGTGGTATGAGGATGCTACGCCGTTTTTACTTTTAAAAGAATTGATTCTTGGCTTCCAGATAAACAGCTCGATCAAGCATATAGTCGTGGATGAAGCCCAGGATTATTCCCCGTTTCAATTTGAGTTTATGAAGCGGCTTTTCCCTGGTGCCAGAATGACCGTCCTTGGAGACTTTAATCAGGCGATCTTTGCCCATGCAAGTGAAGCGGTCAACTTTGATGTCCTTGAAGGCCTCTATGGACCGGAGAAAACAGAAATCATTAATATCACACGAAGCTACCGCTCTACAAAACCAATCATCGAGTTTACAAGAAGGCTAGTTCCAAACGGAGACCAAATCATTCCGTTTGAGAGGGATGGCGAAGAACCAGTTATGACGGAAGTTGATAATTATGAGAGTCTGCATGCAGGGATTAGTGGGCGAGTAAAAGAGTTGAAGGCTAAAGGGTATCACAGCATAGCCATCATCTGTCAGTCTGCTGCAGAGAGTCGCCGCGCATTTGAAGCACTTTCTTCTGGGATCGAAAACCTAAAATTGGTGAAGATGAACTCTATGGAGTATGAACAAGGCGTAGTCGTAGTGCCGTCCTACTTATCAAAGGGCATCGAGTTTGACGCCGTCATCATTTATAATGGATCGGAAGAAGTATATGGTGACGAGAGTTTGAGAAGAGTGTTTTATACAGCATGCACGAGAGCCATGCATTATTTGGAAGTTTGTAGTGTGGGGGCGGGTTGTGGGGACAGGTTCCTTGACCCGTCGGTGCGTTAATGAATAGAAGTATTTAGTGGGTGTACTTGTGAAGCGCAAACAACCAGATTGGCAAATCGCAACGATTCTACCTCAAAAAGGCTTAGCGGTTTTTCCGCTAAGCCTTTTTCAGTTTCCATTTAACTCTCGGATAAGGGCCAGGATATGGATGAGACAACCGCTTTTTAATGGAAAGTTGAATTTATGGTCAATATCATAGGAACACCTTAGTTTTTATGCCGATGGGAGGTAAATCTTATCACTTTTAACTATCCTGCGGGGGGAAACCTTATGAAAATCTTGGTAGAAATCCTCACTCAGGCCTTCTTCTCCCTCGCGTTATGATTATATAATCCAAGTTTAAAATTTATAAGCCACTTTTTTGTTTTATAGTCCAACTTTTGAATTTATAAGCCACTTTTTCGTTTTATAATCCAACTTCCCACATATAAATGCCATTCGACACCTATTGACATGTTGATTGTTGTTTCAAGGAATTGGTCATCAGAGGGTTGTGGGGACCACAATCTACTGAAACTTATCTCCTGCCAATTCGTAAATAATAACAGGAGGCGATAATATGCAGAAAATATGGTACTCGGTGAAAGCCTCATGAAATTCTATTGGCTGAAACAATCCTTGGTAATTCTTTTTCTTGTTTTATTAGCATTCATAGCCAATTTCAACCTAGTTGATCCTTATTTGACTATGGAAAATACACTTTTAAAACAACTGGTAATTGTGGTGTCCGTTTCACTGATCTTGTTTGCATGTAATCAATTGCTCTATAACTATGCAAAGAATAAAAACGGATTTATGCAACATCCTATATGGAATAAAATGTTCATCATCCTTTTGGTGGGGTTAATGATTTCCTTTGTCCTGTTTATAGCATTGTTTTTAACTACGCCATTACAAGACTTACTTAGTCAACATGCATGGCTGATGTTCCTGGTTGTCTATTACTTTTTGTTTTTCACCAATCTTTTCATTTTATCCCTTGTACATAAGATGATGGACTCAACATTAAATGTAGAGAAGAAACTCGTTATGACATGGATCTGCTCATCTTTATTAATTGCAATAGTTTTGTTTATGGTTTGAAGGGACAGGCACTGTGACCCGTGATGGGGCGTCGTGCCTGTCTCTTTTGACCACCCTCAGTGAATTCCCTTACTGCACCTTTGAGAAACTACTCCGCCTGACCACAACATATAATGTAGCCGTAATGAAAGTCGATATTACAAACAACAAAGGAATAGGCAAGAATTCAGCCCACAATCCTGCTATGAACAAACCCAATGGCAATGCCAGCTTCATTAGCATGGATGATGTGCCGGCAACCCGACCTAGCAGATGATTTGGCGTGAATTCTTGACGGATGGTGAAATATACGACATTAGACATGATGACCGCAAAGCTTCGGATTAGTAAAGAGAGACCGATCAGCCACCAAGTATTGGCGAAAATAAGAACAGCCAGCCCGATAATTTCGATAAACAAGCACCACGAATAAATTTTCCCGCGTCCCAACGTTTTTCTAAGTCTTGTAATAACGAGCGATCCGATTAATCCGCCAACTGCACCAAAGCTGAACATAAACCCAATCTGTTTTTCTGATGCTCCCAGGACATCTGCCGCATAAAAGATAAGGACCCCAATGACAAGGCTTGCTGAAAGGTTGGAGAACACTGTCACAATGGTTGGCGTGAGTAGAGTTTTGTTCCCAAAGAGCTCGTGAATCCCTTCTTTCATGTCTGCCCACACAGACGCTTGTTGCTTTTTTACCTTTTCAACAGGTGGTACCTGTACAAAAAGTAAGAAGATTAACATGATTACAAGGCAAATCAGATATAAAGAAAAGCTTAGGCCAAATGAATAAAAGGCAATGATGATACCAGCTAAACCTGGTCCAACCATCGAAACAAAAGTGTCCACGAAGGTTAATTTTGCATTTGCAGCTGTCAGTTGCTGCTTGGACACCAGCTGAGGTATGGCTGAGTGTTGTGAGTTTCCAAAGGTGTAGCCTGAAGTGGTTAAAATAAACCCTAATATGTAGAGATGCCAAACAGCTATTTCATCTGAAAAAATTAACAATACAATACCTGTTAATGCTACGATTTGCAAAAGGACTGCGTATTTCATGATGCTCTTCCGGTTAAAACGATCTACCATCACGCCTGCCAGCATTCCTATGAAAATATTAGGAAGAAAATCTACGGCACGCATCATACTCATGGCCAGTGCTGATTTTGATAATTCATAGATTAATAGAGGCAATGCAATCGCATAAATCTGAAATCCGAAGTTTGATATAACTTTTCCAACCCACAAGAACATAAAGTTTTTGTTTTTCCACAAACTAGGCTCTTGAAAAACTGGTTCTAACTTTCTTTCGCCCAAGACCATCCCGTCCTTCCGTATTTCAACAACTTTAAGTTTATCTGGAAAAAAGGGGAAGAAAAAGTGTACTATTTAGATAATAGATAGAGCACCTTTTATGAGGAGAGTGACTGAACGTGAAAATGTTAGAACACTATTTAAGGTTGTTGGACAAGCTGAACGTAGTGGATACACCAGTTCCCACAACAATAGAGGAACTCTCGAAAATGCTTTTTTGCTCAAAACGATACACGAAACAAATCATCAAGGAACTGCATGAAAAGAGTTGGATTTCTTGGGAAGTCAAGCCTGGACGGGGAAATCGCTCGATCCTGAAGCTTTTACTAAGTGTGGAGGATATGGAACTGAAGAAGGCGCAAGAGCTATTCCAACAAGAAAAGTACAAGCAATCCCTTGAGCCAATCAGAAAAGTCTCAAACGAGAAAAGAGAGGAATTTCTCCACTGGATGGAGGGGCAGCTTGGCTATGTAAATGATACAAAAGAGGATAAAGATATTCTACGCTATCCTTTCTATGAAGCAGTGAAAAACCTAGACCCCAACGGCCTGGTATCACGGCATGATGTCCACATTGCCGAACAGATATATGATACACTAGTCGGCTATAAACCTATGGAAAACCTGTTTGAACCACTGCTTGCCTTTGCTTGGGATGTAGATGAATCAGGGGTTATTTGGGATTTTTACTTAAGAAAAGGAGTGTACTTTCATCAAGGCAGAAAGTTTGATGCCGAAGATGTGGTTTACACGTTTGAACGATTGCTTCACATGGATTCAGAGGAGACGGAATGGATAAAAGAACTTTTGACTAGGGTGGAAAAAATAAACCAGTATACAGTACGATTTCATTTGAAGTGCGTAAACTACTTGTTCCTCAATTATTTAAGTGGCATTCGAGCGGCCATCCTCCCGAAGGACGAAAAGGTGGATATACCTTCGATGCCGGTTGGCACGGGGCCGTTTATGCTAGTTCGAAACGATGAGTCTATGATGGTTCTTGATGTAAATGAAAGATATTTTCTGGGACGTCCTTTTCTAGATAGAGTCGAAATTATTCACGTACCTGACCTTTCCCTGACACAGGCCCAGCTTTCCTTCTGGTTGAGCAAAAGAGATGTTAAACCGGAAACGAGCATTCGTAAACTAGAAAAAGGTGCAACCTATCTATCTTTTAATCTCAGAAAAAAAGGACCTTTATTAGAGGAGAAGTGGAGAGATGCCATCATTGGGGTATTAAATCCAAACCTACTTATAGAAAGTATTGGTTCGGAACATCATGTTGTTGCAACGAGCTTCCTTCCGGAAAAAAGTATGGTGTCTGATTGCGAGCCAAGTGTGAAAACTAATTCGTCCTTAGGGGAAACTTTGGTTGTTTGCGGTACTCAAATTAGAAAAGGAGCCAATGTGGAGAGGGAGCTTATATGGGTGACACGTATGCTTCAGGAAGCGGGTTATAAGGTGAAGTCTGAAATTGTTCCGATTGAGAAACTTGCAAGCGATGAGTATTTAGAAGGTGTCGATATGGTGATTGGAGGAATTGCCCTGAGCGAGGATGAAGTACTGTCCTATGTCAGGTTTTTTCAAATGTCCCAGGCCTTCATTTATAATCTGGCAGATGAAGATTTGCGAAAGGTTATAAATGAGACATTAAGTTTGGTGGAAAAAACTCCTGCAAGAAGTGATCAGCTTCAACTATTGCTAGGGCTGGAGGAAAAAATTATCCAAAGTAAGCTCATTCACCTTTTCTATCATCGTGCACAGCAGGTGAACATCTATAATTCATCGATTCAAGGAGTTTCCCTTAAGAATACGGGAAGGGTAATGTACAAGGATTTGTGGGTGAAGGACGGTTGAAGGGTCGAAGGGTCGAAGGGACAGGTTAAATGACCCTGCAATGCTTTACAGAGAAGAAGCCTAATGTGGCCAACATCAACCAAAAACAACTAACTCAAGCACCACTTTATATACATACCACCAGAGAAAACTTACAATTAACCTATCAAATGCAAAGAGGTGATGGAGAAGTGTTTAATATGAACAAAATTGGTGTGCAGATTGCTAACTGGCGGAAAGAGAAAAAGTTGACACAGATGAATATGGCGGATCAGTTGGGTGTGAGTTATCAGGCAGTAAGTAATTGGGAGCGTGGAGCAACGATGCCGGACATCGCAAAGCTACCTGAACTTGCGAACATATTAGAAGTTAGTATTGATGAGCTATTGAGTCATGAAAAAGGCAGTGGGCTCATTCAACAAATAGTATCTGGGGAAGAGGAGGATTACGAAGTTACGGCAGAGGAGTTTTCCAATGTGGCTCCACTACTTGATACTGAAAAAGCGGATGTGGTTTTTAAACATCTACCTGCCACGTTGGCAATGAAAGATTTAGCAGCTTTTGCCCCATTTATCAGTCAAGAAGTGCTTGATGGTTGTGCCAAAAAGAAGTTTGATGAAGAAGGAATAAAGCCATTGACACCCCTCGCACCATTCTTAAGTAGTGAACTCCTTGAAAAGTGCGCGGAGACAACGGTAAACGAGCATGGGATTAAATTTATCGCTCCAGTTGCCCCATTCATTAGTAAGGACAAGCTAGGGTATTATGCAGAAAGTGCCTACGATGGACAAGGATTCAAACAAATAAGCGGAGTTGCACCATTTTTAAATCAAGAAGTGCTCACATCCTTGGCACAGCAAGGTTTTGAAAGAGAAGGGATCCGCTCCATAGTTCCACTATGTCCATTCCTTGATAAAGATGTGTTAAGTAATTTAGTCTTAAAAGCGATTTCAGAAAAAGGCTTGAAGGAGATCATGCCGATCCTACCATTTATAGACCAGAGTTTGCTCAATGGATATGTGAAGGAACGAGCTGAAGTATAGGGCTGAGGGGACAGGTTGAATGACCTTGTAATACTGTACAGTGAAAAAGGATAAGCGTGCTTAATATTATTAAAAGAAAAAGCCAAGTCCCGTAATAGGGCTTGGCTATTAGTGATGGGTCGGCTTGCCTCGACTCTTGCTCCTTTTTACTGGATCGGCATAAATGACACAGCCCAGCTGCCGTCCTCTTCCTTCACCATAGAGAACCCCCACTCTTGTCCATAGAGATTCGTATAGCTGATGTATCCACTATCTCCTTGATCATGGAATACTCCATCCTGGATCCCGAAGAACGTATCGCGGATTTGTTCGGGTGTTGAATTACCCATTTCGCTTAAATATTCCTCTTTATCTAATTGCATCATGTCCTGTCTGTCTGTGTAAAAATCATAACGTAATTCCCTTTCGTCATCCAACGTAGCTTGAACATAGAGCTTTGCGATGCTGATAGGGGAGAGGGAGAGTAAGTGTTGGGTATCGAACTCCGTTTTTAGTAGTTCGTAGACTTCCAATTCTTCCGCTGTCAGCCCAAAGTTCTCCGCGATTGGATTTGCTTCTAAAAGTTCGTGACTTCCGCCACTTCCGCCATTCCCATAAAGCGTATCAATAGAATAGATTACTTGACCATCTCTTGTTAACCCATGTATTTCAAACATTTCGTCTGGTTTTATATCTGTGAAAGTAAACCAATATCTCTCTCCGTTTTTTGAAATAACTTTCTCGGTCTTAATTTCTTGTTTAGTCTCAACCTTTTTCAAAAGTACTTCTTGAATATCTGAGCTAATGATTTTTCCGAAAATAAGTGGGAAGGGAGAATCTTCATTTATAGGAGATATAAACTCATGGGTTATATCAGCCTGATCAATGATCGCATGTTCTCCGCTCTCTGTAGTTTCCTCCCAACCGGACTTTGTTTTTCTTATAAACATGGCGCTTACCATTTCAATATTTTTCTCTTTTTTATTATGGTAAGTAAAAAAAACAACCACACCAGAATCTACTTTTTCTATATGGATTATTTCATTATTATCATAATGAATGAGCATTTCCTCTAGTCTTTCAGCTGGAATTTCGTCGGCCACCACTACACTATCGCTCGGCTTCTCCAAATTATTAAAAATAGCAGGTATCAAAATAAGCATAAATATAAGCGCCGCCGCACCCAATGCAACATAATACTTACGGGGAGTAGTTGCCTTTCTTATCTCAGGCGATGTGTTCATTCTGAGGTTTATCAGTTCCTGAACTTTTTCGCGTTCCTTGTCTGTCATCGTGATTTTTTCGTTTAAGGATTGGAAGTCATTAGATTGCTTCATGGCGGAATCCCTCCTTCTCCAATTCTTTTCGCAAGACTTTAAGTGCCCTGAATAAATCAACCTTGACCTTTGCCTCTGAACACCCCAGGATCTCAGCAGTCTCACCAATCGAAAACTCCTTAATCTTACGTAAAATGATGACATCCCTAAAGGAAGGTTTGATTTTACTAATGGCTAAATAGAGCTGTTTCTCGGATTCATTCAAGATAGCGATATCCTCGGCTGACTTTTCATCATGCAAGCCAAACGGAAGAAATCTTAAATAGTTTGCTATCGTTTTATTTTTTCGTATGTAATCAATGGTCAAATTCCTGGCAATCCGGAACAACCAACTTTTCTCCCGCTCTCCCTGGAAGCTTTCCAGATGTTGATAAGCACGAATAAATGTATCCTGAACAATATCTAACGCCTGCTCCCGATCCCGATCATAAAAAAAGCATAATTAAAAACATCATTGTTATAAGTCTCATACCAATCATTGATCAGCTGCTTCCTAGCAAACTGCTCCATTCACCCACCCCTTACCTTTCTATCTACTAATAAAACGGGCCAGAGAAGAAAAAGTTACAAAAAAGAATGAAGGTGATTGGCAGCGTGATCCTAGCAAAAATGGGTTGGTGTGGGCCGTAACCATTCTTTCATGTCTATCATATTTTAATAGGGTAAGGGACAAGTGCTTTTTAAAAATTAATAGGGGGTAATTGAAGGATGCAATATTACTATTATAAAAAAGGGAAAGAACAGAAATTTGCTGAGGGTGTGGGAAGTCACGACAAAAAGGAGAAGGACATTAATGTAGTTATCAATTGTGGAAACGGTGGTGGCGAAGAGGAAAGTGCAGCATTTCGTGCCGTAAACGGGGATGTTCAAACTTATGGAACACCAGATGAGTTTGTTAAGGTGTTATTTCAGGTCGAGCAGTTTGATATAGGAAATGTATATAATGCGAACACATCTACATTTGTGCCAACAGAGGAGGGTATTTACTTTGTTGGGGGAACCGTGACGTTTTTCCCGAACGACTCTACAATTCCATACCGTGCGCGGGTGGAAATCAGGGTGAATGGAGTAAGTGTAGCAGCAGATAATGATTTCTTTAATAATATTGAATCATTTCCATATGTGAATGCAATCAACACATCCACTGTTTTACAACTTCAAGCAGGTGACCTCGTCGAAATCTTCCTCACAAGCACCGCACCAGGAATAATTGACCGGAACGTTTCTGGAATTAGCACTCGTTTTGAAGCTTCGAAATTCTAGGTTAGAGAATATAGAATCAGATATGAAAATTGTCTTGAAGCCGGATGATGGCCATGATTGTCTTCATTTATTATGTTGTGGGGATAGGTACTAAGACCCGTGGGGGGATGCAGTGCCTGTCCCTTCATTTCTATTATGCTATTATTTACATAAAAAGTAGGAGGGGATATTCCATGGATCTGGTAACAGAAAAGAAGGAGTTAATCTATAAAACGGTATTAGATCATATGCATGAAGGGGTAATCTTAATAGATACTTCTACGAAAGTGGTTTATGTGAATGATTCGTATTATCAAATTCTAGGCATAAAAAATAAGAGTATCATTGGGGAATTTTTGGATGATATACAACCAGGTACGAATGTTAGTAAGGTAATTAAAAATGGGAAGCCCCTGATTAATGTGGAGTTTACATTTATTCAAACGAATGTAAGGGTGGTAGCGAATATATTACCTATTTTTAACGAGGATAATAGTTTATTTGGGGCGATTAGTGTATTCCGTGATGTTACCGAGGTAAGGAATTTAATTCAGGAAATTGAACATTTAAAAGGCTATACGGAATATTTGAAGGAGAGGTTAGAGGTAAATTCAAATGCGGCATTCTCCTCTATGGTAGGGGAGCATCCTTCTATCATTCAAGTAAAGGAGAAGGTTAAGAAAGTAGCAAATACAGATACAACTGTTCTCGTTACAGGGGAGAGCGGTACAGGAAAAGAAGTAGTTGCCACTATTATACATGAGGCTAGCAATCGAAAGAATAGACCGTTAATTAAAGTGAACTGTGCAGCAATTCCAGAGTCATTGCTAGAGAGTGAGTTTTTTGGTTATGCGGATGGAGCTTTTACAGGTTCCAAACGGGGCGGGAAGCTAGGGAAGTTTGAATTGGCCAATAAAGGAACCATATTCCTAGACGAAGTTGGTGACATGAAGCCTAATCTGCAGGCAAAGCTTTTACGGGTTTTACAAGAAAAGAAAATTGAAAGGGTTGGAGGAGAAGCGCCGATTGATGTGGATGTGCGGATCATTGCTGCTACAAATTGTAACTTATATGAAAAGGTAAAGAAAAAAGAATTTCGTGAGGATCTTTACTATCGGTTATTCGTTTTTCCGATTGAAGTCCCAGCTCTACGGAAAAGAAAAACAGATATTTTAACATTAGCCATTAAGTTTTTAGAAGAGTTCTCCCTGAAGTATAATAAGCAGCTTTCCTTCAGTGCAGATGTTACCAAGCTTCTTATCAGCTATGAATGGCCGGGGAATGTAAGAGAATTAAAGAATGTGGTAGAACATGCAGTGGTTATGAGCGAGCAAAGTGGAAGAATAATTGTTGCTAACTTTCCATCATATCTTAAGGAAATTCGAAGTGGAGGACAACAGGATGGAATAGATCATTTGCATCTCTACAGAAATTTCGCCCAAATTGAGAAAAGTGCGATGGAGGAGGCATTGATAGTGACAAAATATAATCGTTCGGAAGCAATGAAGCTCTTAGGTATGAGCAGAAATAAATTTTACAAAAAAATTAAGGAATATCAACTAGATTGATTGTATTTTTTTGTTACGGATTGTATCTAAAAGATACAATAAAACGCTTTCATTGTATCATTGTAAAACAAAATAACTGAATATTTTTATAATAGAGAGAAAAAGTTCATAAATAAAAGCATTTAAATCTTGGCACGATTATTGCAATAAGATAAATATCGAAAGGAGGAGCTTATGAAATCAAGAGTAGAGAAATTTCATTTGTATACGATGGAGGAACGAGTTAACTGGGTGAAAAATTTCGTGGGATTAACGCAGGAGGATTTGCGTTTATATGAAAACCATGGGGCATTAGGAAAGGAATTAACTGAATTACTTATTGAAAATACAATTGGGGTTATGGAAATTCCTATTGGGTTGGCGATGAACTTTATTATAAACGACAAGGAAATAGTGGTTCCGATGGCTGTAGAAGAGTCTTCCGTAGTTGCTGCGGCAAGTAATGGTGCAAGATTGGCCAGGAGGTTTGGAGGCTTTCATACAACGGTGGATGAATCAATCATGTTCTCACAGATTCAGGTGCTTAATTGTCAGGATCCTTACGGGGCAAAGTTTAGAGTTTTGGAAAAGAAAGAGGAGATTCTAAAGCTAGCAAATGAACAGGACCCGACCTTGGTAAGGTTAGGCGGCGGGGCAAAAGAAATGGAAGTCCGGGTTATTGGACAGAAAAATAACCTGATGCTAATTCTTCACTTAATCGTAAATACACTGGATGCAATGGGAGCTAATGCAGCAAATACAATGGCCGAAAAAGTCTCGCCATTAATAGAAGAGATTACAGGTGGAACTGTTAATTTAAGAATCATTTCCAACTTTGCAGATAAGCGTTTGGCCCGAACACGTTGTGTAATTCATAAAGAGGATATTGGTGGGGAGGAAGTCGTCGATAGAATTGTTTCGGCTTATGAGTTTGCGGCATTAGATCCTTATCGAGCAGCAACCCATAACAAAGGGATAATGAACGGAATTTCTGCAGTTATTTTAGCGACTGGTAATGATACTAGAGCCATCGAAGCCGGAGCTCACGTGTATGCAAGTAGAAACGGTCAGTACACTTCTTTATCTCACTGGGAGAAAAATAAAGAAGGTCACTTAGTAGGTACATTGGAATTACCCTTGGCTGTAGGGATTATTGGGGGAACAACCGCACTTCATCCTAAAGCCAAAACCAACCTTAAAATAATGAATGTAGAATCTGCCCGACAATTAGCTGAAATCACTGTTTCAGTTGGTTTAGCACAGAATCTTACAGCATTAAAGGCGCTCTCTACAGAAGGGGTGCAAAAAGGACATATGAAACTACACGCGAAAAATATTGCAATCATGGCTGGAGCAACCGGGGAAAAAATTGATCTGGTAGCAAACAAGATCGTAGAAGCAGGTAAAGTAAGGGTGGATTTTGCGAAAGAAGTCTTATCACAAACGCCCTAAGTGGAAGGAGAGTGAAGTGAAAGTATGGCAAACTTAAAACCGGAAGCAGGCACTAATACATCTCCAAAAGTAAAAACGGAAAAGGAAACCATTGAGATATGGGGGGATAATGTCAATATTAAAGATTTGCTCTTTGCTATTATTATTTGTGTTGTCACTACTTTAGGTGGTTACTTAATTGCACCGGCAGAGCCGCCTAAGCCGCTGGTCTTTGGACTTGTGGGAGGGGTGATCGGTTTCACAGTTTCAGCTATTCTGATCAAGCCGAAAAGAACCATCACATATAGTGGGGAGGAGGAATAATGGATCCGATATTAATTATACAAATGATCATTGCGGCCATTATTGCAGCATCTCTTTATACATTGATAGGGATTGCTCCGGGAACGGATGAAACCGCAGTATTGGCACCTGTTACACTTGTACTAGTATTAACCGGCTTCCCACCAGAGGTTGTATTAGCCTTCTTTATGTCGGCGATTGTTGCAAAGAAACTTACAGACTCCATACCTGTAGCTGTCGCGGGTATACCAGGTGGCGTGATGTCAGCGCCGATGGTCGATCATGCAATGGTGTTAAAGAAGTACGGCAGTCCAGATGTGAGTATTAGAAAAATGGCTTCTGGTTCCGTGATCGGGACACTAGTAACAGTACCATTGAGTATTTTTTTTGCTAGCGCCATCATACCAATCGGCGATTATATAAAGGATTATGCAAATGTACTCTTCTTTGCTGGAGCCATTTTTTTAGCCCTAATTAGTAAAAATAAGTGGTTGGCTTTAACATTAATCGTTCCCTTTGCATTGTTAATACAGGGTTTAAGGCATTTATATTGGGGTATTGGAGCTGTTCCAGAAGGCACAAATGTATTTGTATCCTTTTTCCTGGGAATTACGATTGGTCCTGTCATTTATAGTTTATTTCAATTAATGAATAAGAGCTTTAGAGAGAAGCTTCAGCCATTAGGCAATAAACAGATTACAATGATTAAATCAGAAAAAATAAAAGGCTTTCCAAATCCATTTAAAATCCTGGATAAAAAAGAAGTCGCAACTGCAAGTGTTGCATCATTCTTTGGATCGATCACTTTTTTTATGAGTCCAGTAGGAATGACAATATTTATTGGGGAGACTTTAACAAGTAAAATCAAAGATCCAATAAAAAGAGCTTCGAGAGCCATTTCAAGCATGGACGGTTTAACAAATGCAGCGTATATAGCGGGAGTTCTTATTCCTTTAATAGCTATTGGAGTTCCATTGTCTCCAATGGCCATCGGACCTGCAAATGCGCTCTTTAATGCACCACCGGTATATACCGTGGAAAACAATATTCATCATATATTAAGTACATCCCAAATTGTGGTGGCAACCATCATTGGGGTAATAGTAGCCCTTGCCATCACTTTCTATGTCACCATTAAATACTCCCAGCAAATATGTGCTTTTGTCTTTAAATATGTGCCCCATGAAGCGATGTTAGCACTATTTGTTGGTCTAGTCGTTATGCTTGCATTCATGGATGCAGGATTGATTAATATTTTTGGAGTGCTGCTCATTGGATTAGTAGCTGGTCTTCTACACCGTTGGGGAATTAATTACGGAATACAATTTATGATCCTATATGCTGCACCATGGATTGTAACTAAGTTAATGGGCATGTAATACAAAAAAGATTGGGAGAATAACCTCTCAATCTTTTTTATATGTAAGGCAACAGTGAAAATAGAGAGTTGCTACTCTTCCTAAAGGGGCTGGTGTATCATTCACTAAGGCCAACTACTGACCGACTAAGGTACTACCTCCTAAAGGTTTTAGTGGTAGGTTATCCTAATAATAATTAAAATATGGGGCTATTTAATGTGGGTGTGGATATCACTACCTATGGTGGGTTCCCGTGCCTATTCCCCAAAACCTCCATCTATATCTCCGATTCCGAAACAATATGGAATAAGTTTTCAATCTATAAGGGAAAATAAATGAAAACAACTAGGAGTATCAATCATGAGTATAGTGGATAGTGAATTTTCCCATGTAGTGGATAAGTTAAAAACTGATTTTAGTCATACAGATGATTTTACATACAGAGAAGATCAAATCAATACCAAAAGGATATTCATTTGCTATATTGCTTCCTTAACTGACCCTGATAAGTTATTTAAACGACTGTCCGATTTAACAGAGAAAATGAAGCAGGGCATCAATAAACCAGTCGAGTTTTTGGCAGTGCCAGATACTTCCGATATAAAAGAGAATATTCTAGAGGGGCAAGCAGCTGTAATTGTTGAAGGGTGCAAAGAAGTAATCTTAATGGATGCTACCCTAAGTGTATTAAGGAGTAATGAAGAACCTGGAAATGAAAGGGTTATCAGGGGTGCTCATGATGGGTTTATTGAATGCTTGAAGAGCAATATAAATATCATTAGAAATCGAATTAAAGACCCCAAGCTATCGGTAAAGTACTTTACCATCGGGCATTCAACATGTGCTCTACTTTATATAAATGACAATAAGAATTCCCGATTAATTAAGGAGATCGAAGAAAAACTACAACTAATTAAAGAAAAGGACCTTACCACATCCGGCATTGTGGAGGAGGTTCTAGAGGAAGTTCCTTTTTCCCCTTTTCCTCAAGTATTGCATACAGAACGTCCAGATAGGACAGCTTCCTATTTAACAGAAGGAAAAGTAGCGCTGCTTTTTCAAGGCCATCCTAATTCCTTGATCATTCCCATTACATTCATTTCCTTTTTTCAATCCCCGGATGACTTCAGTTCACGGTGGTTAACGGGTTCCTTTTATCGATTGCTAAGGACATTGAGTTTTTTTATTGCGATCAGTTTGCCTGCACTCTACATCGCAATCGTTTCGTTTCACCCGGAGGTCATACCAAAAGGGTTGATACTTTTATTTAAACAAAGTGTAGAGGACGTCCCATATCCACCGATTGTGGAAGCCATAATCATCGAGATAACTCTTGAATTGCTAAGGGAGGCAGGAATCAGGTTGCCAAGTCCCATCGGGCAAACGATAGGAATTGTAGGTGGTTTAGTAATTGGCGATGCTGTTGTCAATGCTGGTTTGGTATCAAACATGATGATTATCGTGGTTGCTCTGACGGCTATTTCTTCCTTTATCGTTCCTACACATGAAATGAGTAGTGCAGTAAGGCTCATTAGGTTTCCTTTAATGATAACAGCTTCAACCCTAGGGTTTGTAGGTATAATTTATGGGTTATTGATAATTTTCATTCATTTATGTCGATTATCCAGCTTTGGACAAGCTTATTTCTTTCCCTTTGCACCATTTAATAAAGAACACATGAAAGATTCCATCGTCCGATTACCTTTTAGCACCCGTAAGCAAAAAAAAGATAAGAGTTCCTAACAACCTTTTGGAGGTTAGCCAATGGAAAAGCCCCAAATTCAACTACATCAACTATATTTTCTCATTGTTAAAACACAGGTAGGGGTAGGGATATTGTCGCTTCCGTATTCGGTATATGGAGTATCTAAAAATGATGCTTGGATCTCTGTAATAATAAGCGGATTACTTGTACAGCTCCTTTTGTTTGTCATATGGCTGATTGCGAAACGGAATGAAGGCAAAGATTTGTTTGATATCAATCATCATGTGTTTGGCCCAATCATAGGTAAAGCATTTAATTTTGTATGGTTTCTTTACTTTATGGCGATAGGAATTATTATTTTAGTCCTTTATGACAGTCTTATTAAGTTATGGATATTTAAAAATACACCAAGAGCCATAATTATTGGTTTTTTTATAATGATTTGCTGTTACTTAGTAACGGGTGGAATAAAACTCATAGCAAAGTTTTACGTGTTAGCGTCTATTTTGATTGTTATCATAATAATCTCTGTGACGATCGGATTAAAGGAAGCAGATTATTATTATCTATTTCCGATTGGATATAACGGGATGGGAGCAATAATCAAAGGAGCAAAAGAATGTGTGATTGCCATGTTGGGGTTTGAGTTAAGTTTAATCTTCTTAGGTTACACCAAAGGAACAAGTAAAGAAAAACTAAAAATCATTTCGTTTGCAAATCTATCTGTGATTGCTTTATATACCTTTGTTGTTTTTGTCACCATCGTTTTTTATAGCCCAAAGGAAATAATAATCGTACCAGAACCCGTTCTTTATATGCTGAAGGAATACTCGCTAGTAGTAATTGAAAGACTTGATCTACTATTCATTTCCTTTTGGATCGTTATCGTTGCGACAACTTTTAGTAGCTATTTATTTGCTTCTGCTGAATCTATCAGCAGTATCTTCTTTAAAAAGAAAAAACTCACATTGTCTACCCTTTTAACTGGAGTAATCATGTTCACGTTAGCCCTGCTTCCTGAAAAAAGTTTATTAATCGATAAATTATCTAACTATATAGGGGGTTTTAGTATATATATCACTACCATTCTGCCGGGTCTGATATTAATCACTTCATATTTAAGGAGGAAAAAACATCATGAGAAAGCTTAGCGGAATGTTGATTGTCTATATCGGAGGGTTAGCTCTACTTACGGGATGTTGGGATGAACAGTTACTTAAAGAACGCTCGTTGATCAAAGCAGTAGGGTTTGATGGAACAGGGGTAGAGGGAGAGATTAGGGAAACTTTGTCCACAACCGTTATTGATAATAAACAGATGAAAGAATTAAATATTTCGGTAACGGAAAAATCTCCAAGGGCAGCGCGTAACAAGTTAGAAAGAATTGTGCATGAGAATTTAGATCCTTCAAAAAATAGAGTGGTCTTAGTAAGTCAAGATATAGCCAAAAAGGATATTTATCCAGTACTAGATATTTTCTACCGTGACCCGATTGCCTCTCTAACAGCAAAAATAGCTATAACAGAAGTGGCAGCTGAGACCATTATAAAGAAACCGGTCCCCCCGCCGTTGATGAGTGGTGAATTCTTATCCAATCTTTTGGAAAATCTGGAGGATAATACGAATATACCAAGGGAGAACTTACAAACAATTTGTCCCTCATTGCTAGACCCGATTACTGATTTTGCAGCCCCATTTATCAAGGAAGAGGGAGGGGAGACGATAGTAGATGGAGTGGCACTTTTTAATGACAAAAAGATGACGGGAAGACTCGATACGGATGAAACGATGTTGTACTTGATCATGAAGGATAAACTCCAGAAAGAAGCAACTTTCACCATTTTCACTAAAGAAGAACAAAGTATTTCAGACATTATAACCATAAATGTAGAAAAAGCCAACATTAAAAAAAAGCTTGAATTTGATAAAGCAAGCCCGGTAAGTGTTTCATTCCAAGTCAATCTAAAAGTAGGTGTCATTGAATATCCCCAAGACGAATTATTTGAAGGGGGAAAAGTTAAAGACTTGGAAACCATTCTCTCTACCGTACTGACTGATAAAGCGACAACGGTTACTACAAAGTTACAAGAAGCAAAGTGCGATGGCTTCGGTATCGGCCGAGAAATTTATGCTTTCCATCAAAAGGTATGGAAGGAAATAGATGATTGGAAAGAGGTGTACGCTTCCATTCCCATTACAACTAAGGTGAATGTAGAAATAGTGAATTCCGGTATAATTGATTAACAAGTTGGAAAAACCTTAACGTGATACATTTTCAGAGGTGGAGAACTTGGTTTGATGTCTGATACGGTCTTTATCCTCTGAATTATGCTATAGCACTGATATATGAAAAATTCATTTCATTTCAGATAGAAGCTAACCATGTTTCCACAGTTTTGTTAAAAAGATCTGGATCCGCCAGGGAAAAGCCGTGACCAATCCCAGGGAGGATTAACGCTTTACAGTTGGGGTTACTTGCGACAATCGCATTCAGGGAATCTCTCATGACTTTCCGTTCCTTTTCACCCACAGTCACTAAAATGTTTGCGCGCGCGTCTGCAAATCCTGACGGGATGCTGAATGCCATGTTTTCCTGCATGATACACAAGAAGGAATCCTTGCTCATCTGAGAGCTTTCTTGATAATAGGTTTCATGGTATGCCGCATCTATGTACATCGACTTAGCTTGAATGTTGGAAAATGCTTTAATTTTAACAAGCGGAAGTGCAAAAGTCATTGATTTCAGGAGGGCATTTGCGAAAGGGATAGGCTTAACAAGGGCACTGTTGATCATGGCAAAATCAATGAGGGTGGGGTTCAGGCTAAGCATAGAGATGAGAACCTGTGCTCCCAATGAAAAGCCGACTGCACAAACCTGTTTCCCTTCACCTTTCTCTTCAATCAATCTATTAATCTCTGCAGCGGCGCTATTAATTGTAAAAGTAGATCCACTCTTGCTTTGACCATGCTCTGGTAAGTCCAAAACTAAACAATGATATTTTGAACGAAAAAACTCCACCTGTTTATCCCACATCCATCCACTAACACCGCCGCCATGAATGAACACCATCAAAACTGAATTTTCACTTCCGTACTCTTGAACATACATTGGTTGATAACCTCCTTTTGGGAAAAGGGAAAGACACCTTTACCCATTAAACTAAAAATTGAAGAAAAAAATCCTGAAACACATAATTATGATAGTATTCACAAATATAGATGGAAATGGAGCGCTTTAAAGGGAGAGGGTAATTAATATAATCTACCCTCAAGCTATCCCCCCACGCCAAAGATGTTTATAATCCCTTTAATCACATCAACAGCTTTGATTGCAGAGAGATAGGAAGCGGGTAGGACGAGCACAAGTATCAGGAAAATACTGCGGTCAGAAAGAATATGGCAACCTTCATTTGAGTTCCTCCCCAGTGAGGCTTTTATATTTATTTTAACAGAATGTCATGAGAAAATAACTGAATTTTCCAATATCCTTATGTGGAGTTTTATTTACCAAGATACAAAAGTGCCCAGAGATTAATGTCTTTGGGCACATTTAAATATAAAAGGGATATAGTCTGGAAGCAGTACAGAGGCCAAGGCCACCCTCTGGATAAGCGAAGTCGTTTGCGAAAATTAACTGCGGTATAAAACTGATTAATGTGCTTTTTCAGTGGCCGTGCATTGTCCCCTTAACCCGCACATTCTGCATCACGATTTTGCTTTCCGGCAGACTCGGGATTTGGGACATGCTGAAGCTCAGGTCTTGTTCGGGTAAGTCATAATCCAAGGAATTTACAAGGAAGTCCAAGCTTACATTCATAATATCGATGGTCAGCCATTCCCCGGCACAGCGGTGCCCGATATCATACTCGCCGCCGCCTTGTGGAATAAAATCAAATGGACTTTTGGTCCACGTTTTGAAGCGGTCGGGTTCAAATAGATCAGGGTTCTCCCAATCTTCCGGATGATGGTTTGTTCCGTACAAGTCCAAGAGGGTCAGGGTATCTTTTTCAAATTTATAGCCATTCCATGTAAAGTCTTCCTTTACCCTTGCGGCGGTGAAGGGGAAGAATGGATAAAAACGTCGGACTTCCTGCACAAATCGTTGGAGGCTCTTGCTATCTCCATGACGCAATTTTGCAGTTTCTTCCGGATATTGATGTACAGCAAGCGCTGAAAAGCAAACATAAACAGAAATAGCCACAATCGGACGTAAGAGATTCAATAATTCCACTGCAACGATTTCTTTATCAAGGAGTTGCCCATTTAGATCACGATGCATGGAGAACTGATAAAGTGCTTTGTCTATTGGGACCTCTAACTTCTCTTCCCGGACTTCTTCCACCAAATCTTCTAACCAGCTCTCTACACTGGAGCGGGACCTGCGTCCTTTCCAATGCTTTAATCCAATGGCAGCAGCTGATTCATACATATCCCCCAATTGAACGGAGAACTTCTCCACTTTATCTTCCGGAAGAGGGACGCCCGTCCATTCACAGGCAACCGTAGTGAGAACCTTCTTTGCTTCTATGTATAAAACAATTTCGTTCTCGTTCTCCCATTTTTGAGCAGCATCTTCCCAAGCTTTCCTTGTGAGTACAGTAATTTCTTTCAAACTATCCTTTGTCATAAGGGACAAAAACATCGCTTTTCGATGCTGGTGCGACTCACCGTCCATCGCCTGCACGCCACCTTCCCCAAAAAGCGTTTTTTGCAAGCGTTTAGGGGCAGCATCTTTTCTTTTGAATTTCTCATTATCATAGAATATTTCTGCAGCGTCTTTACCAGTCAGGCAAATTGCTTTTTCTGCTAGAAGAGTGGTTTCAAAGATATTAGAGTGGAACATATGACGGCGGTTCATGATGAACTGGTATCCTTCGTTTAATAGCTTCAGGCTATGATCGAGTCCTTCTTCCTTAGGCATAGAATGATTATTTTCCAAACAGATCCCTCCTTAAAGTATATACACTTTGTATATTTACTTCTTTCTTCCAGCCTAAACGTAGAAAAAAAGAAGAAGGGGTCATTTAGGTGGATGGGGGGCACCTGGGGGACTATATTTTGGTGGGACTCTTAGCCATCCCCTGGATTTCATTAAATTTTTCAATGGTGATGCAAATTTCATCAAATGAACCTGGATGGAAAAGAACAAAAGTCCTACATCTGTTCTGATTGTTTTTGACATTGCTTGGGCGCAAAAGGTGATGGAAGCGGCAACTTTCACAGAAATAAGATTAGCGATTTCATCATCGGTGAGCTTAACTCCCTCTGGTACAGCGCTTGGATCGGATTCAGGCTTATCTGGATTGACAAGCGGTAAGGGTACGCCTTCTTTTATGAGGAATTCTTCTACACGTTTAGTATCAGCGAGGCTGCAGGCAAGAGCTTCTTCCAACACCGCTTTCAAGTCTCTGTCAATAGTGGTGTTGAGTGCAACCTGGTAAAGAGTGTGAGCTTCCTTGAAGGCTGTAAAAGCCGTCCATAGGTCCATCACTTCACCAACATGTAAAGGGAGTTTAGGTTCTTCATCTGTAAAATTTTTTATTATGGCGGCTATCGCTTCTATCGGACTGGTCATCCTGAATACCTCCCAAGCATTATTTGGTATATTTTTAACACTTAAATAGGAAATATTCCTTTCTGAACATAATTAACAATAACTTTATGATTTAAAGTCGGTTTAACCAGTAGTATTTATTTTAACGAAAAGCGTTCCTTTATCAGCAGAGCTACTTCTTCAGCGCTCATGTGAGTGTTGTTTATCTTGATGTAGTTAGGGAATCTAATCTCCCCATCCAATGAATTCAACCGGTGTTTTTCCATTGTTTGCATCAGATCCTTTTCCGACCATTCCAAATCACGCTTCTTCGGCTTGTGTTCGAGGCGGTTTGGAGTTTGGTTTCGCTCGAGTCGTTCATTTAAATCCGCCTCCAATTCGACATAATAAACAGTTGCCCCTCTTGACTCAAACAGTTGAGTCAGGTTCTTCACATACTCCCAATCTGACTCCATATCAAACATCCAGACATAGGTGAACATCATTCCGTATAAATCACTTTTTGAAACCTCTTCAAATATTTCCTGACGAAACAAATTCACTAACCGCTTGGCTTCCTTCGTACTGTAATCAAAAAAATGACCAACCAAATCGATGGTCATATGATTATGGAAAAGCTTCAAATCCGTTATTTTCGCTAACTCCTGCCCAACCGTCATCTTCCCGACCGCCTGTGGGCCGAATATGTGTACAAATTTCATGGAATCACTCCTTTTTTTTAGAGATATTAATCTTCCAATCGCGCCAACCATTCCCTTACTAATGCGTTGAAAAGTTGTGGTTGCTCAATTTGCAAATTATGACCTGCTTTATCCAAAGTTGCGAAGGTTCCACGAGGATATTTATCCTGCAATGCCAGGGCATCCATATATCCCACCACTGCATCTTGTTTTCCCATCAAGAACAGGCTTGGTTTAGAAAATACAGATTGATCCACCTCAAAGGAAAATCCATAGTTTTTCTGGACCTTTTCCAGAAAAGGGATATCTGCAATTCGAATACCACTTACAATTTCTTGGTTGTATCTGACCCAAGTTGACTCGTTTAAAACGACATTTTTCGTTTTAAAATCCTCTAACTCGCTTTGCGTTAATGTTTTCAGGAACTTTTCTTCCGTTTTTACTATTTGGTGTTTCCCGACGATCCGATCTTTTGCAAAAGGTTTGATGACTGGGCAGATGAACGCTGCACCTAGAATGTGCTGTTCTTGCTTATGAATGATTCCCCTTGCTATGTAACCCCCATAAGACTCCCCAACCACAATATAATGTTGGTCCGGAATAATCGTTTGAATAAACTCCACTACCGCATTCAACATCTCGTCTGAGCTAGTAATCTCGTTATAATTTTTCGATTGACCCATCCCTGGAAGATCTAAATATATACGGCGCCATCCAGTCCTATTTTCAAAAACCGGCTCCATACACCCGCTCATCAAACGGTGGTCAGGTGAAAAACCGTGAATCATGATGATAGGCGTGCCTTCTCCGATATCTTCATAAAAAATCTCTGCTTGCTGAACCTTACAATATGCCATATGCAATCCTACTTTCTTTTTATCTAAAGGTGGCCTATGGGGACATGCGCTGTGGCCAGGAATTTAAATGGGTCATCGCGCCTGTCCCCTCAGTCCTACAAAATAATTAGGATAATTTTAACATAAACATTTAATGAGTAGTCAGAAAAATAATTTGTTTCTGGAAACAACTCTGTTGTTTGGTAGTTTATGTTAAATTGTAAGTAAAGGACAGGAAGAGGGGGACTCAGTTTGTTGTATGAAAATGTTACTGCTTTAATTTTGGGATTCTTTATTTGGTGGGCCATCCTTCTAGCATTTAGTCGGTTTCCGAGCAGATATCCTCAAAATAATACTTGGAAAAAAGATATTTTCATAACGTTTATTCAAAGTGTGATCTTGTTTGCTGTATTCCAAGGTATTTCTTATTTTAATAGCTAAACTAAAACCTATTGTGAGGGAAGTTAAATGGACAATTTCAAATGGTTCAAGGTTAGTGCGATTTTGGTGGGTTTGGTTTTTCTCATATATGGGTGGACGCAATCTTGGATAGATGGCGGAGAGTATTCCGGAGGGATTGATTAGCGGTTGGGGAGACAATCTTTAAGCTGCCACTATCGGAGTTCTTCATCATTAGTGAGCAAAGTGGGGGGGATGCTCACGGCTAAGCATAAGATGAAAATCTTTGAGGTGCCTTTTTTGAGGATTGATTAGAGGATTGGTGAGAAATAGGGGGATAGTATGAGGCCGGAGAGGGTGTAGGCCTCATACTATCCCCACCCCTCAAAAATCACTTCCAGTTTACAGGTGGTTTAACCAGTTGAGCTTTCAATCCAAGCTCTTCAGCAGCTGCTAAGATAAGTTCTTTTCTGAAGAAGTAGCTTTTGTGGCTTACTATTTTTCCGTTTTCGATTTCTTGTAATTGTATGTCATGAATTTCGCCATTGGCTAAGACGATAATGACGGGTTTATCCCAAAGAATGAATTCTTGAGCTGTATGGCCAGGTAATCCGAATTTTAGTGAGCCTCTCAGCATTTCGGATTTAGAAAATTCTTGGAACCCGAAGAAGGCTTCGTTTTGTGCTTGATCACTAAACAGTTTCAACATACTATCTAAATCTCCATTATTAAAGGCTTCTAAGTATGCTTGAATAGTTTGGTTTTGGACTTGGGTAACCGGGTGCGTCTTGGGTTGTGAAAAGTCCATAGATGTTATTTTCTTCCTCGCACGTTGCACGGCTGAATAAACACCACCCGGAGTGCTACGGACAATCCCGGCTATCTCTTCGGCACTAAATTGAAAAATGTCCAATAATAGAAATGCTGCTGTTTGTTTTGGGGTTAAATTCGAATCCAACGATGTTAGAATTTCTTCTAGTCTTAGATGATCAGAGAAATCAAGAATGGCTTCAGGAGTTTCATCTAATGTCCCTATTTCCCGTTTTTGCTTCCTGCACTGATCAAGCCAAGTATTTGTGGCGACTCTAAAAAGATAGTATTTCTTATCGGTAATATCACTCCATCGCTGGGGGAGTAACCCAAAAGCTTTTATCATCGTCTCTTGAAAAAGATCTTCTCCATCCCAGGGAGAACCGGTGACGTATTTACAATAATTCCACAAATCCTTTGAATAAACAAAAACTATTTCTTCAAATTCATTTCTTAATTTCCTCGCGTCCTCCACAAATTCCTTGCTAATGGTACTTGCCTGTTCCATAATAGTTCCCTCCTCAAGTGCTTACACTTTAAAAACGTGACGAGATATAAAAATTATACGGTTAAGATGAAATTTTTCGGAAAATATTTTCAAAGATGACTCAATTATAAAAAGTAGCTGTCTTTATGAACTGTGGAGACTTAAACTGGTCGTCGTGCCTATCCCCTCAGCTTAATTTATCGACTGTAACCACTTAAGCGTTTGACCCATATTAGCACAAACTAGCATAGTTAAGTTCGGAAAATTGGAAAAATAAAATTTTTCTGAGAAATTTTGGCCAGTGACCATGATGTTATATGGTAAAGTTATGGTAGGGAAGTAATTAATTCATGGATTCAGTGGAGTTCAGGTGGAGGTGGCCTGTTCCCTCGGCCAAGGGAGGAAAAATATGAAACTAATAAACTCTAGTTATAACCCCTTGTTCTATATTTACTTTATATTAATGGGCCTAATATATGTGGCTTATGTTTGGTTATTTAATTACAGAATGAATTTGTCTGAGGTGTGGCTTTCCAAAAGTATCATCACTTCAGAAGACCTCGCGGTGATCGGGCAATTAGGGAATTGGTCCGAAAGGCTTGAGATATTATTTTTACTATTGTTTGTCGGAATGATGGTTTTTGGTTTATGGAAGAGGCGATCAGATCACAACGTAGGTAGGAATTTCCTTGTTGTTAATGCTTATTTGACAATAGGAATAATCGTTTTCAGTCTAGTATTTGAACGAGTAACCCCACTTACGTTTATGGATTTAATGTTACCTTTGTTAAATCTGGTCAATGTTGTGATATTGATAACGATATTCTTGATAGTAGAACGGTTGATAAAAAGTAGAAGGATGGTAAGTCGTGCATAAAGTGGCAGTTTGGTGAAGAGAAGGTGGGGAGGATTCGACTTGTGCTTCTCCCAAATAAAAAGGAGCTGATTATGATGTTAGGTGCTAGTAATGTTGTCGACGTTCTTGAAAATTATAAAATGGCGGTTTATGAAAAAGATGTCGAGAAATTTCTTTCTATCTATGATCGCGAAGTCCACATTTATGATTGCTGGGGAAAATGGGAGAGTAAGGGTATTTCTCTATGGAGAGAAAATGTACTAAATTGGTTTGGTAGTATGGAGAAAGATGGCGAAATGCTGAAGGTGGATTTTAGTGATGTAACAATAGAAGAAAATTCGATTATTGCATTTGTGCATTGTGCCGTGACGTTTACTGCCTATAGAAGAGAAACTGAAGAGAAGCTCCGGAACATAACAAACCGTTTTACATTTGGCTTGAAAAAAATAAACGAATCCTGGCTCATAACCCATGAGCATTCGTCATTGCCGATAGACATGGAAACGAGAAGAGGGATGTTTGATTCAGGGGGAGATGGGAAGTAGCTGTATATAAAGAGGCGTGCCTGTCTTCCCCTCGACACTATATAGGCATTCGCACATCTTTCTGGGTACAAGTTTATAGACACATGTCCCGTGAATAGGATGTATGGATTAACTTTAAGGAGTGTGTCTAATGAACATTAATTATGATGATCAAAGAAGAATCATCGGCCCCGGCTTTGGCTTTGGCCGCCCAGGTTTTGGTTTTGGAGGGTTTGGCCGTCCAGGTTTTGGCTTCGGAGGATTCGGCCGTCCGGGCTTTGGATTTGGTCTGCCATTTGTAACAGGATTGGCAGCAGGGGCTTTATTGACGCCGCGTCCATATCCATATTACGGGTACCCGCCATATGGCTATCCACCATATCCATATTATTAATAGACAAACTTGAAACAATCCACTCCCTCACTGCGTACTTCATGTCAGGGAGTGGTTTTGTATTTTAGAGTGGAGTGGCGCTTCCGTTCCCTTGACTAACATAGGTATGAGGTGAGGAAAATAGAAAAATTACTATTACATAAGTGCATGGATTATTCATCAAATTTAAACTTTATAGCTGGACAAGTAACGATAGATGGAACATTGCTTTTATTAGAGAGTGATGTCCAAGAGCTGGACTTTTTTGAGCGGCCGGTGGAAAAGAGAAACTGGACAATCAAAATTATTAAAGGGGAAAGCATAGACACAGTTGAACTCAAAAATGTTCCGCTCATGCCAACAAGTGTGGATTTATTTTCAGATGGGACACTGCTCCTTGTCCAAGGAAGATGTCTGAAAGATGGTAAGTATGTCGAACGGAATGCAAGAAGATACAATCCAAACGGTCAACTTGTTGATGCTTTTACCCTTGGGGACGGTATCGAAAGTGTTCAGGTGGATGATGAGGATACCATCTGGGTCAGTTATTTTGATGAAGGGATATTCGGCAGCTTTGGGTGGGAACAGCCGATGGGCAGTGAAGGACTTGTTGCTTACACGATCAATGGTGAAAAAATATGGGGAGCAGACGGTTTTGGAATAATCGATTGCTATGCCTTGAATGTGGCAGGGTCTAAAGAAGTGAACTTCTATTACTATGATGATTCCTTTCTTGTACAGCTTAATGAAAGAAAAGAGACGATCCGTTATCGAATTGAAGGTGATACAATAGACCAATTTATATTTGATAAAGAGAGTTTAATAGCCCAAGTCGATCATTATTCAATCAGACGTTTCCGTATAAAAAACCGGACCATGACCGCAAAAGAAAAGATACAACTCGTGGATGAAAATGGGAAATCCATTATCGGGCCGGTATTTATGCGTGGAGCTTTTCTGTATGCATATGGGAAGGACGGGATTTATAAGTATAGCAGTGATACCAGTGGTGATAAATTTCCATTAGGGGAGGTCAGAAAATGAAAAGAATAAGGGTTATTATACCTGTGTTAGTTATAATGGTAGCGCTGATTTTCCTTAGTGGGTATAGGTTTACGGCATTGAGTGCTGCCAACAATCATGCCTTCCTTTCAAGTGATGCCGAATTGATAGATCAGTATAAAATAGGATCTTCAGGGATTTTTATATTTAAAAGTGAGGAAGAAAACGAATACCGAACAGTAATGACAGAAAAGTCAGGATTACTTTTTAGCGGGAATCAATCAACGTTCATTCCATATAATTCAGATGAACTTCAACTGGTAGGAGCGGCAAGTTTCATAAATGATAAGGATGAAGCTTCTTTTATTAGCTTCAAATCGAATGATGATAAAGTCGCATATATAGAGGCCGGTGTAGAGCCTCATATAGAAAGAAAGGAAATAAAGAAAGAAGAACGGGTCTCTTTCTTGTTTCCGTTCAGTGAGCAAATTAATTTCCTATACCCGACTGCCTTTGACAAGGACGGAAATGAGCTTTATTACTTCGGATTCCCCAAGGATTCCAATATGCATAACCAAGATGATTTAAGATGGCATAAAACAGGTGATTAAAGGCTGACATAAAAGAAGGAATTTTACCGTATAACAACAATAATAGAATTGGGGGACTTGATTGTGAACTGTTGAATCACCGTACCTGTCCCCTAAACTCTTGCGTTAGCCCCGGTTAACGGTATCGTTTAATTTCTTCCGATATTTGTCGTTATATGTTTCTGTATCTTTCACAAGCTCATCGCAAAAAGTAGCTACGTCTTCTCCTGTCATTTCTGTTACGTTTTTACCTTCGGCTGCACCTTGCTCGAAAAGTTCCAGAATTCCACCAAATATACGACTGCATTCCTTCCAGTCAGTAGGCCCGCCAGTGGTCCACATATATTTTTGGATCGCATAGTAAGCATTGCTGTACTCTGTAGGAAGTGCCTTCGCACGTGCCTCCATTTCTCTCCATTCCCGCTTGTCGTTTAAACTTCCGATGATTTTCTCTAAAAAGCTCATGATATCTCTCCTTTGGCTAAGTCGTTCATTTTGAGTTCGTTGATTTTACTTGAAACGAATTCCCATTTTCCCCAAAATGTTTTAAGGTGCTCCTTACCTGCTGTATTAAGTGTGTAAAACTTTCTCGGCGGTCCCATGGTTGATGGTTTTTTTTCGATGTCCACCAGCTTATTTTTCTCTAAGCGCATGGTAATGGTATAAACGGTACCCTCTACGACATCTGTGAAGCCGAGTGCCCTCAGTTGCTGTGTGATTTCATAGCTGTAAGTTTCCCCACGGCTTATGATCTCAAGCACACAACCCTCAAGCACTCCTTTCAGCATTTCTGTAATATTATCCAAATCTATCCCTCGATTCAGGTATTCTGTATTACTTATTACCGCTATATAGTATTACGTAGTAGTGGTGATTGTCAAGTGGGTAACATTTTTAAGGGCTAAAGGGAAAGGTACCGTTATCTTGAGGTATCCCGCAATTTCAAATGGTACAATTAAAATTCCTATAGATAACATGAAACATTCCATTCCTTAAATGCGTACTACAAGTCTGGAGTTATTTTTTAAAATGACAATAAAATTACTAACGGGTTGAGGGACCCGGCTAGTTGCCTGTTCTTACAAGGATCTTGCAGATAGATATTTTTAATCAGAAGGGGAATAAGATGAAACAAATAAAAATAGGTTCTTCCGTCATGGAAGTGGATGTTGTTAAAACCAAGGAATTTTACGATGGTTACCATTCCATTACCGACGATTGTGAATGTGATTATTGTGCAAATTTTGTTCGGGCAAGTGATTATTTTTCTCAAGAAGTAAAGGAACTCTTCGCGTCCCTTGGAATCGATCCGCGTAAAGAAGGGGAGCTTTCTCATTATGAGGAGAATGCCGATGGAACACACCTCTACAGTGCGTTTTATCATTTTGTCGGCAGAATGATAGAAGGCCAGCCATTAAATGATAAAGACCGATCATCGCTAACCTTCTTGGAACTTCATGGTATACATATTGCTTTTCACGAAGAGTTGGAATTAGTGCCTGAAGGGTTCCCAGTACCAACGCTACAATTGGAAATACAATTGAATGTGCCGTGGATGTTGGAAAAAGAATCGGAGTAGTAGGGCGCGTGCACCACGCTAATTTTATCAAATCAATGAATCAGCATGGTGCTGGTTGGAAAGGTCGTTAACATATGAATAGTATTTTTGTCACAACTTCTGTTTTCTTAATTGCCATATTATTATTTATGAATTTCTCTAAAATGAGACCTCGGAAACTCGGCCTGATAATTTTGATCCTAATGGTCTCAGGACTTTTTTTTATAGGATTTCGTTTTACTGCAGCGAGTGCGTTGCCTTTTGGTTCTGAGGTGATTAAAACCATAGACACTGACTATGGGAAAGCGGTACTTTATGAGGATCTCAATGTTGATACGTTTGGTATAGCGCAAGTCAACCGGACCCTTGGCTTGTTGTATTATTACGGAGGAGGGAGCACTGATTATAGTGTCGAAGAAGGGGAACCGTTCCAGGCTGCAGGGTTTGGAAACCAGGAAAGTTTTATGGTGGGTGTAAAAACGAATGATCCTACCCTGAAATATATAGTCATCGGAAGTCACCTCGATACCCCTGAAGAAATCGAGAAGGATAACTTTTCCTTGGTTACTGTTAATGAACATCCTGAAAGCTACACCATCCAAGAAGTGGTGGGTGGGTATGCCTTCTTTGTATTAGACGAGTATTCAGAAGCAACCTGGACAATCAGAGCGCTTGATGAAGATAGACAACTCATAGGAGAAAAGATGTTTTATGAAGGACAGGCACGTTATGTAGGTGAATAAGAATAATGGAGGAGATAAAATGAAGGTTATCGGTCTTATTGGCGGAATGAGTTGGGAATCTTCTGTTGAGTATTATCGGATTATCAATCAAGAAGTAAAGAGGAGGTTAGGGGGATTACATTCAGCGAAATGTCTATTATACAGTGTCGACTTTCATGAAATAGAACGATACCAATCAGAAGGCGCATGGGGAAAGGCTGGTGAAGTGTTAGGTGATGCTGCGCGTTCTTTAGAAATGGGGGGAGCGGACTTTATTGTCATTTGTACGAATACGATGCATAAGGTTGTAAATGACATCCAATCGAAAATAACTATTCCCCTATTGCATATCGCAGATGCAACTGCAGCCCAAATTAAAGAGAAGGGAATTAATTCGGTTGGATTACTAGGCACAAGGTATACTATGGAACAAGACTTTTATAAATCACGTTTGGAGATGAACGGAATTAAAGTCATTGTACCAAGTGAGGAAGAAAGAGAGATAATAAACAAAGTCATTTATGAAGAGTTATGTTTGGGTGAAATCCAACAAAACTCTAGGGATTACTATAAAAAAGTAATCCAAGGCTTAATTGAATCTGGTGCCAAAGGGATTATCTTAGGCTGTACAGAAATTGGATTATTGGTAAAACCGGAAGATTCAGACGTTCCTCTATTTGACACAGCCTATATCCATGCTTTTGAAGCGGTGAATATGTCATTAGAATGAGAAATAGTTTTATGTGATATAAAAAAATTAATGAAACCACGCGGCACGGATTTAATAAATTGGAGCTGGAAAGATGAAGAAAATGATTTTATGGGGAAGAGACGAACAAGACGATAGATTTTATAAATTTAGAACTAGCAAAAAAAGCTTGGGGAATTCATTCTCAAGCTTTTTGTGTTTTTTACGTTAATTTTCTTGTTTTAGGGTAAAAAATAATATGTTTCACCAGATGTGTTTTTTGTTTTTTCCTTGATTAGAACTGCTTTTGTATAGTCGATTGTCTACTTGTGAGTTAGAAGAAAGTTCGATCCTTACCATTCAAAATATATGTGGTTATTTTCCCTCATTAAACAAATACTATCCAAAGTATCCATTAGAAGTCGATGCTTGGATAAGAGCGAAATGGGAGTGTTTTAATATGGATAAGAATGATATGCACTATAGCGAGGACAACAAATTCATCCCGGTAACCTCAATCTCGGCACATAGCGGGAAAGAGATCACCGAGGAATTATATTATTACACGAATCAAGTGGTGAACATTTGTCTTTATGGAAATTCGGATAATTGGGTGCTGATCGATGCGGGAATGCCGATGTCCGCAAGAGAGATTCTTTCGGTTGTGGAGAAGCGTTTAGGAAAAGGTGCCCGTCCCAAAGCAATCATTTTGACTCACGGACACTTTGATCATGTGGGGGCGACGGTTGAGTTGGTGCGGCATTGGGAGGTTCCGGTATTTGCGCATGAGCTGGAGATCCCATATCTGACCGGAGAAAGCGATTATCCAGAGCCAGACCCGAGTGTGGAGGGAGGCCTTGTCGCGAAAATGTCTTCCTATTTTCCAAACAGATCAACCGATCTCAGCGGGCATGTCCAAGCGCTTCCTGCAGACGGTACGGTACCGGGCATGATCGGGTGGCGCTGGATTCACACCCCAGGCCATTCACCGGGGCATGTGTCTCTTTTCAGGGAGGCAGACCGGACCCTCATTGCAGGGGATGCCTTTGTCACCGTAAGGCAGGACTCCCTTTATAAAGTGCTTGTGCAGCAACAGGAGGTCTGCGGACCGCCTAGGTATTTCACGACAGACTGGAAAGCGGCATGGGAATCGGTGAAGAAACTGGAAGCGTTAAAGCCGCGTGTTGCCGTGACAGGACATGGAACAGCCATGGCAGGCGAGGAGCTAGCCAAGGGACTTGCCGAACTTGTGGAAGACTTTGAATCAGTCGCCATCCCGGACTATGGAAAATACGTATAATCACCTACATCCAAGGAGGACATCATGAGAGCAGTTACGTACCAAGGGAAAAACACAGTAGTGGTTAAAAAAGTAGAGGCACCGAAAATCCAGGACCGAGAAGACGTCATCATCAGGATAACGTCCACTGCCATATGTGGGTCGGACCTTCATCTATATCAAGGGAACTTCCCCTTACCGATCGGCTATATCATCGGGCATGAACCAATGGGTATCGTGGAAGAAGTGGGACCAGATGTGACAAAGGTCAAAAAGGGAGACAGAGTCGTCATCCCATTTACCGTTGCATGTGGGCGATGCCATTATTGTGAGCATGAGCTCGAAAGTCAATGTGATAACTCTAATCCCCATTACGACTCCGGAGGCCTTTTTGGTTATTCCGAGAAGTACGGAAATCATCCAGGTGGACAAGCGGAATACTTGCGCGTCCCGTTTGGCAACTATACCCCGTTCCTTATCCCAGAGGACTGCGAACTGGAGGATGAATCACTCCTGCTTTTATCAGATGTCCTGCCGACAGCGTACTGGAGCGTGGTAAATGCCGGTGTGAAAGAAGGAGACACCGTCATTGTCCTTGGCTGCGGTCCAGTCGGTCTCATGGCCCAGCAATTTGCTTGGCAAAAAGGAGCAAAACGAGTCATCGCTGTCGATTATATCGGCAACAGACTCCAGCATTCCAAGCAACACATGCAAACAGAAGTCTTCGATTTCACCCAATACGACGACATGGGGGAAACCCTCAAGGAAGTGACCAAAGGTGGAGCAGACGTTGTCATCGACTGTGTCGGGATGGACGGGAAAAAGTCCCCTCTGGAATGGGTCGAGCAAAAAATGAAGTTGCAGGGCGGAACACTTGGCCCAATCCAAATCGCGACCAAAGCCGTGCGAAAAGCTGGGACCCTGCAGATAACAGGGGTCTATGGCGGCTTGTATAACATGTTTCCGCTGGGACCATTTTTCGCGCGGAACATCAATATCAAAATGGGACAGGCACCGGCCCGCCACTTTATGCCGCATCTGTATGATCAGATTAAGAGCGGGAAGATTGATCCGACCAAGATCATTACACATAAAATGTCCTTGGATGAGGCTGCCCATGGATACGACATATTTAACAAAAAAGAAGATGACTGTATTAAGGTGATTTTGAAGCCTTGATTGGTTAAATTTTGGATTCTTTATTTATAATGGTGCAGGTGATCATATTGATTACCTGCTCAGACTGTTGACAAAGCCCTAAATATTTTTAAATTTGCATCCTGCTGTTGATCTTCGTTCCATGCGCTTCGCTTTTCGCGGGCGGTCCGGAAGCCTCCTCGGTCTTACGCCCTGCGGGGTCTTCCTTGTCCCTTCCTCCCGCAGAAGTCTGCGCGCCTTCCACTACGATCAACATAGGTTTTGCATATCTCAAAGATAAAATAACTTTGTCTACACACTATGCAGGTGATCATATTGATTACCTGCTTTTTTGTATGTTCCCTCAATGTATCTATTACAATAAAATTCTTTCTAGACACATTTTGGGCCGGTCCATAAGTTCTCCACCCAAAAGATGTCTCATACATAAAATTTAACGTCATCTGAAAAGAGGGATGAAATGAAAACATGTAATGGATTCGCTTGTGAAAAATTGCGAAAAGCTCAAAGGGGAGAACAATTTCTAATAGTATTAGACGGAGCTCCAAACCCTTTACGTTTAGGTGGTGAAGATTCAGATGACGACAGCATACTTACTTTTATCTGTTTCTCCGATAGTTGTATCACTTTTTCTTTTCTGACCGATGAAGGTGAATTGCAGCTGGCGATTATTAATTGTGAGGAAATTGCGGCCTTTGTCCCGTTGAACAATTCAACAGTTTAGAAGGAGGGAGGTTTATATGGATAAAAGTAAATCTAAAACAGGATCTTGTAAAAGCTGCATCTGCAGCGTTTTTAAGGATGCAAGACCCGGGGAGGGATATTCTCTGATTTTCAGGAAACAAAACACCTTCTCACCGAAAGATACCGTCCTGACATTTATTAAATATTATCCAAAGACATGTAGTGTTTCTTTTTCAGTCGACATACAGGGCACTCAGGAAATTGCATATGCTGATTGTAACAAATTAGCCGGAGTCATTCCGCGGTCTTGATAAACTTGGCGTTGAGGGGTTCTGTCCCTATATATAGTCAAAAGGCAGGTGATCACTATGATTACCTGTCTTTTGTCTATTCTTAATAACCTTTTTAAGATAATAAAAATTAAACAAACGTTTGTTGAAGTCGAAATTCCATATGTTAATGAAAGCCTCTAAATACATTCGCCAAACCTCAACCATTTTCGCATGCTATCTCAGCATAGTTTTATTATTATGAAAATCCACCCCCTCCTAACTTATCTCATCAAGGCAGAAAATAATAATTGCAATAGTATGTCGCAGCGTGATATACTCACACCATGACATATATCACGATGTGACATATAGGGAAGAACAGAGGTGACCACATTGGAATTAACAAAAATCATAAAAAAATACATACCCATGACCGAAACAGCCTTCTACATATTGCTCTCATTAACAAAACCACGTCATGGCTACGGCATCATCAAGCATGTAGAAGAAATCTCTAACGGCCGGATCCGTCTTGGTTCAGGCACGATTTACGGAACATTGACGAAAATGCAAAAGGATGGGGTCATTACAGTGTTTGCCGATGCCGAGCGGAAGACGGTGTACGAAATTACCGATAGCGGCAAAGAGCTGATCACCGCAGAAATCACACGGCTGAAGGAGCTTCACGGAAACGCACTGCAGTACGAGGGGGAATTCATATGAAAACAGACATCAAACCACTATGGAGCTATGATGTGCAAAAAACCGAGCAGTGGCTCAGCGACAAGGCGAAGGCAGGCTATCACTTGAAAGAACTGCACAGGTTCAAACGAGGCTTCACATTTGAGAAGGGTAACCCAAAAGAGGTAACCTACCGAATCGGCTACGACAAAATAAAAACCGCAGCCCTTTCCAATACGATGCGCAATGACGGATGGGAGAAGGTCACCCAAAGTGGCAAATGGTATGTGGTCGCAAACGAAAGACCGCAGACAGAGGTGACGACTTCCACGAGTCGTGATGCCATCATCAAACGCAACAATTATATTTTTTACACCTTCATGGCCTTACTCCTCTATTTCACAGGTGTGACACTGGCAAACGTAGCCATATTCACCACAAGCTATATCGCAAGCAACGGCAACGTGGAAGTGGAGGAGAGTCCCTTTTGGATCATCACTTATATCGCTGCAGCTCTAGCAATCGCTTTCTATGTTTTTATGGTTTACTCAGTCTGGAAAATAAAGAAAACCAACAAAGCGTTTTCACAAGAAAACCAAACAACCTATTCAATACTTTTCTCATTAGAAAAGAAAAGTCTTACGAGAGCAGAAGAAAAACAAATGAAGCGCGATGGATTGCTCATCAAACGCTTTAAGGCTGGATGGATGTACTCCCCGGACAAGCTTGAAAATTGGCTTGAAAAAATGGCTGCAGAAGGGAACCGCCTGCACCGCGTCAATAAACTTGGCAACACCTTCTACTTCCGCAAAACCGAGCCGCAAAGCGTCAAATTCAGCGCCGACTATCAAAATCTATCAAATGACAGCTATTTTGAGATTCATAGACAAGCAGGTTGGAAGGACGAATACAGCTCGAAGGGTGGCCTCCAAAAATGGACGATCTGGAGCAAGGAATACGATGAAGGCGAAATGCCACCATCCATGTACAGTGATAAAACGCATAAGCTCAAGCATGCAAAGAGAATAGCATTTTCCTATACGATGCTGTTCCTGCCGCTTGTCCTCATGTATCTATTCATCGTCAGCCTGAATATCGGCCAGATGTTCCAAAATGAAGAGGGATGGACCATTGTCAACACAAATACGGTGATGTTCTTCTTTTGTATATTGATGTTCGGGACGTTTATTACGAAGAGTTGGATGTATTACTTTAGGCTGCGGAGAGCTTGAGTAGACAAGATAAAGACCATTAAAACGTTAATGGTCTCAGTGTGTAGACAAAGCTTAAAATAATGAAATTCCCTAGTTGATCGTAGTGGAAGGAGCGTAGACTCCTGCGGGAGGAAGGGACAGGTAAGACCCCGCAACGGAGTGAGGAGGCTTACGGACCGCCCGCTGGAAAGCGAAGCTCCTGCAACGGAGAACAACCGTTCCAACAGATAACTCAACTGATCCTTAGTTTGTCAACAGTCTGAGACCATTAAAACGTTAATGGTCTTTTTGTTTATGAAGTTTCAAGTGCTCTATATGACCAGTGACTATTCCTTTTTCATAATCCCTGCTGCCTGAAGCTTAGCCAATAGCTCGTTAAAGTCAGCTACTAATTCTGGTAATGTTGTTGCAGTAGAGTCGACTTGGTGCTCTATTTGAAAACTAACCTCATCGGGTTGAATCCTAACAAGTGTGCCTAAACCTGGTATTAATTTTTTAGCCTCGTGTGCCATAGTTGCACCATCCTATTTCATTAAAATTCCTCACTGCTTTTTTTCGGTGTCAATGCAAATATTACCCCAATGGTATTAGGCGGAACGCTGGCAAGCAGGAACCACCAGTTGCCGGTAGTGATAGAAAGAATCGTAAATATGATAAGTGATATGGCCACAACGGAAATCCCGAATTTGACTTTAGAGGGTTTCAAGGGCTCTGACATATTCATATTGATGGACAAGATAACACCTGTAATTCCCCAGCTGGCAAAATGAACAAGCATGATGACACCCAACACCATGGCTGCCCTTAGTTCCATTCCGAACATGATTAAAGTAAATAGAATATACATGGAAGCAAGGCTGAGGAACCAAGAAATGGCCCGTGCCTTTTGCCAAATATGGGCATGCAGTTCATCCAAACCACGTTGCTTTTTGGCCATACGGCGGCCGAACCACCAAGCTAATATACCTATCACAGCTCCTCCATATAATCCAATCAACCCACCAATTTGTACCTCCATCATTCCTCTCCCCCTTCTTGCAAAATAAAGACCTCTTCAATTATGCGATCGAATACCTTTGAAATGTTGAAAGCTAGTTCCAGCGATGGATTATACTTTCCCGATTCAATCGCAATGATGGATTGTCTCGAGACGCCAACCTGTACTGCCAGGTCTTCTTGCGTCATCTTTGCTTCTTTGCGCAGATCTTTAATCCGATTCTTCAACTTTTCCACCCCTCCGATTATTTTTGTAAAGCTTGCTTTACAATCGGTGATAAGTAAAGTGTACTTTACATCCGGATGAATGTCAAGTGTGCTTTACATCGTTTTTTCTTACAAAGTTAAGGGAATGGAGCGCCAAAGATGGTGCATCCATGTAAGCCAAAATTGCTTATGCTAATATAGAATTAGGAGAGTAGTAAAAGATTCGGTTTTAAATGGAAGAAAACCAGCTGGGGGTATGAAGGGCATATGAATATATATATTGTCGAGGATGATAGTCTTTTATTAGATGCGCTAGGAAAAGCACTGAAGAATTGGCATTTTCAAGTAACGTCTCCTAAGGATTTCGGTGATGTGATGGGTTCATTCCTGCAAAGTGAGCCTCAATTAGTGATATTGGATATTCAACTTCCCAAGTATGATGGTTTTCATTGGTGCAGGGAAATTCGTGCCATTTCAAAAGTGCCGATTGTGTTTCTATCTTCGAGGGATCATCCGATGGATATGGTTATGGCCATGAATATGGGAGCGGATGATTACATACAAAAGCCCTTTAATATGGAAGTGTTAGTGGCGAAAATCAATGCCATCCTTCGCCGGACCTATGCATATGAAGAAGGGGAAACGGATGTCATCGAATGGAATGAAGCAATCATTGATAAAAAAAGAGGGGTCATCCGTAAAGACGGAAAAGAATTGGATTTGACCAAAAATGAATTTTTTATTCTGAGCATGCTGGTGAAGGCGAATGATGAAATCGTCTCACGTCATGAAATAATGAGGATGCTTTGGGAAGATGACCAATTCATTAATGACAATACCCTGACTGCCAATATCACACGATTAAGGCAGAAGCTTTCCCAGCTCGGTATATCCGAAGCCATCATTACCAAAAAGGGAATCGGATATATGGCGATTACTCTATAGGGGGAATGGGATGTTCTTACGATATCTTTCATATAAAAAGAGTTGGGTGCTCTTAGTTTTAAGCTTACTTATGATGATAAACGCACTTGTCGTATTGGATCACGGCATCTCCTTCAGTATGCTTTCTTTGATGTATCTTAACGTTCTTTTTCTCGTTATATTCCTTGGGTTCTTTATATGGCGATATAAACGAGAAACAGCATTTTTCTATATGCTTCAAGCACTGGGGGAGGACATGGAGGAAGATTGGCTGGAAGGCCAGCCTCATGCGGATCATCCATTTCCTGATCAAATGATCGTGGATTTCATGATAAGTGTCGATGGTTTATACAAGGAAAGATTACGTGATGTGAAGCGGACACAGGTAATAGAAAATGATTATATCACCTCCTGGATCCATGAAATTAAGGCACCACTTACGGCGATGAAGATCACCATTGATTCCAATCGAAGCGACCCGTTAGCACAAAAGATAGAAAATAATTGGCTAAAGTTGCATTTGCTTATTGATAGGCAGCTGTATATAGCAAGGCTTCCCACACTGGAAAAGGACTATGTCGTGGAGCAGGTGAAGGTGGAGAACCTCTTAAAAGAAGAGATTCGTGATTTGGCATCTTGGTGCATGGAAAAAAACATGAATGTTGAAATGGAGAAAGAGGAAGAGGTTCCCGAAATCGTGACAGATAAGAAGTGGTGCCGATTCATTTTGAGACAGCTTTTGACGAATGCCGTCAAGTACAGTCCGGATGAAGGAACGATCCGAGTAACAGTAGGGATGAATAAAAACGGTGCAGTGATGGTGGGCATTCATGATAATGGACCGGGAATCCAAAAACACGATCTTCCCCGTATTTTCGAAAAGGGCTTCACTGGAGAAAATGGACGGATCCAGAATTCCGCAACAGGGATCGGGCTATATCTGGCCAAAGCGGTAGCAACGAAATTAACTATCACGCTGGATGCAGAATCTACCTATGGAAAGGGAACATCAATGTATATGACCTTTTTGCAGGAGGATCATACAGAGTCGATAAGGCGATACATGCTATAACCATGAAGGTCACAGAAAAGGGAGAGCACCCCACTTTTCTGTGGCCTTTCATTGAAAAGATAAGAAAGAATAAAAATCTGTTGATTTCCGTTCCAGGCGCTTCGCTTGCCTGCGGGCGGTCCGTGAGCCTCCTCACTCCGTTGCGGGGTCTCACCTGTCCCTTCCTCCCGCGGGCGTCTGCGAGCCTTCCACTGCAATCTACAAGGTTATTTCATTCATCAAAAGAAGAAATGCAAAACCTTCTACTTATAGAGACTGATATAACAATAAACCAGAATTATTTCAGTATTCTAGCTGTGGATTGGAGCAATAGGCGAAGATCCTGAGGGAGATAGCGCTAGGTGGAGACCCCGCAGGCTTGCCGAGGAGGCTCCAGCATGGCCCCTAGGAAAGCGAAGCCGTTTGCGGAAAGGAGCGGTGACCCACAGATACTCAGATTCTACAAAAGAATGACCCTTCCAGTGTGACAAAAATATCACATTGGAACAGCCATTTGTCATCTAAAACCTGCGACTACCCAAGGGAAAGCGCCTTATAATAAGGGTAACCAAGAAGAGATGGGAGAAAATCATGACCACACAAAAGGTAGTATTAGATGCACAGGGTGTTTTTAAATCATATGGATCAAAAGGAAATGCCCAACAAGTTCTAAAAGGAATCGACCTCCGCGTGTTCCAGGGAGAGTTCGTAGGAATCATGGGACCGTCTGGATCAGGTAAGACGACACTATTGAATACATTGGCAACGATTGATCACGCGTCAGATGGGAATATTTTCATCAATGAAACGGATATTTCCACATTAAGGGACAAGGAATTATCGAAAGTACGCCGCACAAGTCTAGGGTTCATTTTCCAAGATTACAACCTTCTGGACACGCTTTCGGTGAAGGAAAATATACTTTTACCTCTCTCCATCATGAAAAAGGATGATAGCCAAGTGGAAGAAGCATTCCATGACATTGCAGGAATATTGGACATCAAGGAGTTAGCGGATAAGTATCCTTCTGAAATTTCTGGAGGGCAGAAGCAACGGACCTCCGCAGCACGGGCACTGATTCATTCGCCATCGATTGTCTTTGCCGATGAACCTACAGGCGCCCTGGATTCCAAATCCGCTTCCGCTTTACTGGAAAATCTAACGGACATTAATGAAGTCAAACGTGTAACCATCGTCATGGTGACCCATGATCCGGTGGCTTCGAGTTATTGCAGCAGGGTGGTGTTTATCAAGGATGGAAAAATATTTTCGGAGCTGTATCGTGGAAATAAAACAAGGGAAGCGTTTTTTAAAGAAATAATGGATGTGCAAGCGGTGCTTGGGGGAGATCGCGCATGACAACGAGCAAGCTGTTCCTCCGTAGCATCAGGAAAAACATCAAGCTCTACTACCTCTATTTCTTTTCCATGATATTCAGCATCAGTCTTTATTATATTTTTGCCACCCTCCAACACGATCCTTCTGTGAAAGAAATGACCGACCACACATCAGGATTCTCGAACGCATTTTTAGCTGCAGGGATATTATTGGTTGTCATCATCAGTGTTTTTACTATTTATGCTAATAGTATTTTCTTAAGAAGAAGAAGCCAGGAAATCGGTCTCTATCAATTGATCGGCCTCTCGAAATCATGGGTCATTCGCTTTCTGGTCGTAGAACAAGTGGTACTAGGATTTGGCTCTTTGCTGATTGGGATCGCGATCGGAGCCCTATTATCACGATTATTTCTCGTCGTGTTGATTAACCTGATTGGGTTGGATGGGGTGGCAGGATTGCCGTTTTCCTTCACGGCAACCATACAAACGATCCTTGTCTTTACCGTGCTGATCGCCATCACCATCACGCAAATCATCAGGCTGATTGCCCAAAACAGATTGATTGATTTATTCCGGGCAGAAAAACAAAAAGATCCCGTCAAAAAACCGAACAACATCCTTTCCGGATTACTTGCCCTGATCGGTGTGGGATTAATCGCTTTTGGTTATTACGTATCAGGAATCATGCTGGATGATACAGAGACATTATTAATGAACATGGGAATGGTGCTTGCTTCTACCATACTTGGAACCTACTTGTTTTTCCGGGTTTCCATCAGTTGGATTTTCTATCAGTATCGCAAGAAAAAGAACGGCAACCTTGGATTGAAGAATAGCCTATCCATCGCACCACTCATGCATCGGATGAGGGGAAATGCCAATTCCCTTACGCTTATCACGGTGTTGTCTGCCATGACGATTACCATGGTTTCCTTAGCCTATTCGTTGTACTATTCCGTAGAAAATGACACGAAGCTTGCCATGCCCTTTGATTTTGCAATGGTGAATATGGAAGACACAACCGAAACGTTCATGATGGAACTAGACAAGGAAGAAATAACCTATGAACACCATCCAATAGAAGCGCTTCAGGTTAACGGCGATATACCGAACATCAATTGGGGAGAAGGAAGAACCATCTTGTTTTTCCCAGCAGAACAACTGCAGCAGGCTGGTGTCGATGTGGAAGCTCCAGAGAGTGGGGAAGCAGTCTATTACAATTCACGAGCCATGATCGAGGGAATGGATAACACGGTTGGCTATCCGAAAGAAGTGGAATTGGTTAAGGGGGAAACGATTCTCCTAACAGAATTAGTACTAGAGAACATCATGAATGTTTCTTTCTTTGGGGAACAGTTTCTGGTTTCAGAAGAAACGTTTAAAGCATTCAAAGTGGCGTTCGCAGGCGAGGAAGATCTCCTGCAACGATTTGATACGATACAGGTCGAAAACGAAGAAGAACGAGCGCAAGCATCCGCCATTTACGGGGCATTACCAGAAGAAAGATTGATGTCAGATTACCACTCCATGTATCAATCCGCCTTTCAAATGAACGGACTCTTCATCTTTGTCACGGCGTTCTTAGGATTGGTGTTTCTAATCTCGACGGGGAGCATCCTGTATTTTAAACAAATGACAGAAGCAGAGCAGGAAAAACAGTACTATAAAACTTTGCGTCAGCTCGGATTCAGCGAGTTTCACTTAATGCAAGGCATTGTGCGCAAGCAATTCTATGTATTTTGTATTCCATTGATCATCGGCATATTGCATGCAAGCTTTGCATTGAAGGTCGGTTCGATCTTGGTAATCTCGTCGATTATCTTTCCAGCCCTAGTAGGGATCGTCATCTACGTGGCTATCTATCTACTGTTCGCAATCTTGACCATTAGTTATTACCGAAAAATCGTCCGAAGTGTCATGTAGGAGGTGAAAATAATGAAAAAAATTCTATTCGTCCTCATTCTTTTGGTAGCTGTACTACTCGGAAGCTATACGCTTATGAAAGAAAGTCTAGACCGCTTTAACCCATTCATCAAGAAAGAACATGTCTATGTCGAGATAAACGACACACCGGCGGATGATGATGGAAGGTACAAATATCGTGTAACCGGTTTTAACACAGATGGAGAAGAGAAAAAAGTGACGTTTACCACAAGCACCATATTAGAGGAAGGAACGTATGTAAAAGCACTGGTGAAAGGTTCCTATACAGAGAACTTTGAAATGATAACGAAGAATGAATTGCCGGAGGATTTATTTTAGATCGGATATTCAGTCCTAAAGGGAACTGCCAAAGAGTCGACTGTTCATGACTTTCTGGCAGCTTTTTAGGTTAATTTTTGAACTTATCCGGAAACTGTTTCACAACCCCTGCAGAAATGGCATCAGCCATATGGATGATATGGTTGACCCCTTCGTCGATGGCTACGATCCGTGCATTCCAATCTTTGGCTAAGCTTGCCGACAAATCATTTGTCACTAATTCCAAATGCATATACAACATATTTTTAAGGTCTTCCTGCTTTAAATATGGATTGGCGCCACTTAGAAACGCTGCAATGTCATCTGCATTTCGATACCATTCTTTGTTCAACTGATTCACCAAGGTTGTATTTCCACTTTTCGCCGCATCGACAATCTTTCCTGCAAGAACGATATGCTCCTTAAGCAACTCGGTAAGCTTGTTCCCTGCTTGTTCGCCATATACCGGCTTTATCGCATTGCCAATATCCTCTTGGTTTTTCAAAAGCCTGGTCAGGACATCCTTTTGATCCTCCGCGCCGGCCGTTGTCGCACTTGTAATATAATTACTTGTCCACAACACATGATCAAACCATAATCTCCTGAATTCATTTTCAAACGCCACCTCGGATGGACTGATGCTTTGTCCCTGAGGTTGCGTGTTGGCACTGGTTGTTCCAGCGACTATGTTTAATGAAGCGAACAAGACAACGATCACCAACAATAATTTTTTCATAAAACCTGCTCCTTTCTAAGTAAACGTATTCATTTTATTATGGATAGTTGGCATTTAATTATTCCTAAAAGTGTTCGTATGACTAAATGTTGGTATAACAAGCAAGTATTGTCTGTTTGACTATGGTATTTATGTAACATTATGTAATATGATGATAGTAGATCTTTTCGGTATAAATTGGACGAAAGGAGAGTGGTAGTTAGGATGAGCCACAAAAGGATTATTTTCATCCTGAGTCTGGTGGTGACGATCGGTATTGCTTTTATTCCTGTCCTCGGAATCAGATATGATAATGGGGTTTCCTATCACGGCTTTCCTGCTAATGTTTTTGCATACTATGGAAATGGAGGATGGAGTTTACAAAGCTTGGGACCATTTTTCAACATAGCCTTTTACTATGTGATTTTTTTGCTGTTATACAAAGTGGGAATGAAAATTAAGAATGCAACAGTGTGAATAAGAAATTTAGATAAAGAGGATAAAAGGGGGATTAACATTGTACTTATTACTTTCTATTATTTTATCGATTATTTTGGGTTATGCATTACTTATGATGGGACCTTTGGTTGGCGGTCTCCTTGCTTTTGGAATCGTCGCTGGCATCTTGTTTAGAGGGTTGTATTTCCTCAATGAGATCCATAAAAGGATAACAAAAGATGAGCCCAAACCTGATACTGTAAAAGAGACATATGAGACCTACATAAGGGAGAGGGAAAATAAATCTCAAGCATAGTGAAATGATTGACCAGTCTGTCTCCATGGAGGGGTCACATGAACAACATCCCAATAAAAAAACGATTAACCGAACTACTGGTAGACTACTTAGTAATCGTAGTCTACCTGCTCCTATTACTACTCGCCAATTTAGCCATCAGCTTACTCATCCTTGACGGAATTCCAGCCTACACAGAACTACAAACACAACGGATAGCCACACTCACATCCGTCATCCCCATCATCCTGCTGTTTTCCTACCTCGATTATTATAAAAATGGATCAATTGGGAAGAGAGTTGCAGGATTGAAAGTAACTTTTACAAAGGATCGGTTCAGCGCAAGTTTATTAAGAAACTCCATAAAGTTTTTACCATGGCAACTAGGTCATATAGGCGTGATCCATGGCATGTATAGTGAGTTTGACATGACGGCGATTATTATCACAAATGCGGGATCGCTGCTTGGTGTGTTGTTGCTTTTGATGGGTTTATTCAGAAAAGACAAGCGCCATCTAGGTGACTTGATGGCTGGTACGAGAGTGGAATTGAAATGACAGATGAAGGAGAACGGCATTGTGAGAAAAACGAACATTCAACCATGGACCAACGATTGGGAAAAGGCATATGAACGAGAACAGCAACTACTAAAAGAAATCTTGAAAGATGAATTGGTCGATATCTTTCACATTGGAAGTACATCTGTCCCGGCGATCGGATATGCCAAACCAATCATAGATATATTGATTGTGGTAAAAGAAATTGAAAAGGTTGATCGGTACAATGAAGCTTTACGAAAAGTAGGGTATGAACCGAAAGGAGAGAACGGGATAGCAGGGAGAAGGTACTTTCCAAAAGGTAAAGAAAACAGAACACACCATGTACATATCTTTCAGGCCGGAAATGAACATATACAAACACATCTTGATTTCAAAATGTATCTCACGGCACACCCAGAAGATGCAAAAGCATACGGAGAGTTGAAACTTAAATTAGCAAGGAAGTTTCCAGAAGACCATCATATGTATCAAGAGGGGAAGCAGGAGTTTGTGAATGAGTTGGTGGAGAGGGCGGGGAGCTGGGGGGCGAGTAGATGATTCGGTTGTTACATGATATCCGAAGGCCGATAGATATAACCCTATCGATAAAAGTTATATCATCGTCCTTATTATTCCTTGCAGGGGTTATATAGGGTGGAAGGATGTTATAAATGAAAAGATATTTATTAGTTTAACTATTATTAAAAATAATTCCCGTAATAACATTTAACTCTTATACCTATCGTGAACAAAACCATGTTGGATATAGGGCAGGTTGAAAAGAGTAATCTTACTGCAGAAAAAGGATATCAAGGAATTAGAACTTAAAAGTGTAGATGAAGAAACGATCAATGTGTGTAGGTCCCTCGTCCCATCTCTATTTTAAAGAGTAGATAGGACGAGGGAGTTTTTTGTTTTTAACGATTTCTCTTAATTTGCCAATAAAATTCTCCTGTTCATCGATGAATGGTGCGTGTGCCGAGTGCTCAAATAGGAAGAAGGCTTTGTCAGGGGCCTTGATAGTATTATAAAATTGAAATGCTTGATTCTGGGAGGTAAGATAATCGTGTTTTCCATGGAACAAATAAACTGGAATGTCGAAATGCTTTGTCTGTTTGATTAAATCAGTTGAAGCGATGGCTTTCCCTAATGCTTGATAGGAGCTGAATATACCTTTGAACACGTTTGTTTTCTCTTTGAAAGTATAGTGTGGAGCGCGGAATATATCCTTTAGAATTTGAAGGTTTGAGTATCCTTCACGGATGAAACCGACCCTGAATTTTTCGGTATACTTGCTGCGGATGGTATTGTATTTCTTACTATTATAGTACTGACTATCAAACTCAAATCCTTCGATTTCTGCTATCCACTTCTGATTACCGGATCTTCTAGCCTCTTCTAGTAAAAACTGATACGTTTCTTTTTCCGACTCTTTTGGAACGCCTACTTGCCCTACCCCGATATAAGCTTCAAATAAAGCTGGTTTACTGCTTGTTGCTAGGCTTCCTATTAAGGTTCCCCACGAGTGTCCTAAAAGGTAGATTTTTTCTTTATCAAATTTCTCACACAAATAATGGCTGATGCTAATTGTATCACTGACCATCTGCTCAATGGTCAAATTATTCTGATTAGGAACATATGACATACCTGTGCCTCGCTGATCCCAATAACAGACTGTGAAAAGTGTATGTAAACTAACCTTGTTCGCCTTCATAATGGGGAATACGGGAAACCCAGGCCCTCCATGGACAATCAACAAAACAGGTAAGGAAGAATCAACAGTCTCTATAATCAACCCCTGTCTAACGGAATTAATTTGTACATATTCCTTCGTTGACATGATCTTTGGCATATTTTCAACTCCTATATTACAGTTAATAATTTCTCTTAATCTATATACATTATATGTATACATTCTCGATACATTCATGGAAAGAGCCTTATTAACTATAAGTGATGAGAGGATAAAAAAAGGACTATCTTAGTCCTTTTAAACTATTTGCCTTTATTATGTTGCTCCTTAAGATACTGGTATCCTTGCATAACCAAATTAATATGATGTGTTGGATCATTTTCTTCCGTTAAAACAGCCCATTTAAAGTAAAGTTCACTCAATAATTTTTGGTTACCTTGTTCTTTAAAATAATCAATGGTATCTTCGTATAATTTATTCAGTTTTGAAAAAGAAATAAAAGGTAAGTCGCTTAAATATAGTAAGATAGCTTTAATGTGTTCTGAGCTATCGATGGATTTAGCTTCTAAGTAAAGATTTTCTAATTTCTTAATTAAAAGTTCATTACTTATTTGACTATTGATAATTAAATAAAAGTTGGTTGTAATTAAGCCATGGACGTCATTGATTCTTACTTTTATATCTTTAGAGAAATTAAATGATGTAATGGCAAGATCTTTTTTATTCAACTTAATGAATGCTCTACCTAAGTTTTGCCAAGCAACAGCAGTTAATTGGTAGTCGTTATTTTTTTTTGCAAAATTCAAAGCCTCATAACTGGATTCCACACTTAATATATATTCTTTATTAGAATAATGATATACAGCTTTTTGAATATATAAACTTGCAAGAGCTTCATTGTTTTTAAGCTCTTTTGCAAAAATAATTAACTCATCAATTCGTTTTGTGAAATTTTCAAGAATATTTAGTTTCTTCTCCAATAAGAGAATGTTTGTTAATATTTTCAAGTGCAACTCTTTGTATAGAGAAGGATTTTCATTGATTATAATTTCACCTTGATGTAGTACTTTAAGAGCTTTGGAGAGCTCATTATTTTGGGAATAAAGACTCGTTTCCATTAGGATTAAATTAAGTTTATCTTCAGTTGTTGTCGAAAGTTTTGTTGAATAATTAATTACCGTTCTGGCTTCATTTAGAAGGTTAAATTTAATCATTTTTTTTGTAAGTAGGATATTTGTTTCTAAATTAAACTCCATAAAATTTTCAGAGAATTTAAGGATTTCCTCCTTGTTGGACATTTCAGTTAATTCAAAATAACTAAACTTTTGAATTAGTTCCATTGAAGTATTGTCTCTGTTAGTTTCTTTAATAATGTTTTCTTTTGGAACATTTAATCGCGCTGCTATACTTTCAATGATATCTACATTGATATTTAATGTCTTTCCGAGTTCAATATTGGAAATGGTAGCTGGAGTTGTTATGCCTTCCGCTAAGCTTTTCAAAGTTAACCCTTTTTGTTTTCTTAAATGTCTGATTTTAACTCCATCAATCATTGTAAAACCACCTTGTATTATAATTTGAGATGATATATATTAAAATTAAATATGGAAAAAGGAGGTGAAAATGTGAGAAAAATGTCATTTGTTCTTACTTCAGTCGTTTGTCTTATGGGATTAATACTAATTACGAATGTACAAAGCACTACTTTAGATTTGAAAGCAGAGGACCCGCCGATTATTACGGTTATAAAGAATGTTTAAAGTTTTATTATACCAAAATCTAAAAATTTAAGTAATCGTATTTTGAATTAGTCTGATTGCATTAACAACATAAAAAGTAGAACTTATTTCATAGAGCTCTGCGATAACGTGCAGGGCTTTTATATATAAAGGGGCTGAATGAAATTAGTTACCAAGGTGTATTTGCTGCAGTTTATAATCAAAGATTTACAAGCTTTTCTAAAAGTGTCGCTCCCCTGTTGGAACGGGAAGTGAAAAATTATGAAGAAGGAGATTACTTGTTAGATTTGTGTTGTGGGACAGGTCAGCTGGCAAACTATTTTTTAAAAAAGGGTTATAAAGTAGTAGGTGTTGATTTATCCCAAGATATGCTTTATTATGCGAAACGATTAAATGAAGATTATATAAAGTCTGGTCAAGCGAGTTTTTATTGTGAAGATGCTAGTAATTTTAGTTTGAATGAAAGATTCCCTGTGGTTATTTCTACATACGATGCATTAAATCATTTGAAAGGTGAAGAAGAATTAAAAGGGTGTTTTAAATCCGTTTTTAATGTAACGAACAAAGGTGGTTCGTTTATCTTCGACTTGAATACAAGGCTTGGTTTATCAAAAACTGATGGTGTTCATATACATAAAGATGAAAATCAATTAAGTGTATCACAAAGCTTGTTCATGGGAGATCATGCAGTTACGCAATATTATGGTTTTGTTAAAAGACGTAATGAAAACTTTTATAGTAGATATGAAGAAATAATCACAAATACGATTTATGATATGAAATCTGTAAAAGCACTTCTAAATGAGGTGGGATGGGAAGAAGTTTGTTTTCACACTGTAGGTTCATTTGAACAGACTGATGATCCGGAAAGTGAAAATAGAGTATTTGTTTTAGCAAAGAAACCGTAGGATAAATAGATTGCTAAATTTGCATTTTACAAAATTCATTTAATCTCTGTTTCCGCTTTTCTAGTTCTTTATATATATAATTATAAGTATAATTTCATAAAACTTTAAAAAGTGTGTAGTCCTATAAACAGTGGGTTACACACTTATTTTTTGGGAAAAAGTGAATTTTTTGTAAAAAAATTAAGAATTTTCAAAAAAGGTGTTGAAAAGTTAGAATATTTAGGTTAAATTACTCATAAGCAATGTTTTATAATTTTAATTACTAAACATTAAAATTTTATTTATTGCTAAAATAACGAATAAGGAGGTGTCGAAATGTCAAAGCAAATGCAAATGTTAGACGTAGAAGAGTTAGAATTTTCTATTGTTGAGCTTGAAGATGTAACTGCGTTACCTGAGACAGCTGCATCAAGTGGTTCAAGCAGCTGTGGAATTTCCACTTGTGGATCTAGTTCTTGTTCTACGACATAATGCAATTTTTCATACTAGTAGAGGAATAGGGAGTAATCCTTATTCCTCTCTCGTTATTAATATGCTGGAGGTTAGCTTTCTAAATGAATGAACTTATAACATTAGAAAATGTTTCAAAGAGATTTGGAAACCGTACTCTATTCGACCAGTTAACCTTAACCATTTCCAAAGGAAAAGTTTTAGGCGTAATAGGGCATAATGGGGCAGGAAAGACGAGCCTATTTAAATTATTGCTTCAAATGTATCAACCAAGTGAGGGGTCAATTAAGATTCACGATAAAAATTTGGATATAAAAAATGACATTGGCTATTTACCTGAACAAAGAGGATTATATTTAAAAAACGATATTTATTCACAACTTTTGTCTTTAGGTTATTTGAAGGGGAAAACGAAGAAGGAACTGATTAAAACTATTGATTATTGGTTGGATTTTTTTGGTATAACAAAAAATAAATACGATATATTAGGGAATCTATCAAAAGGAAATCAGCAAAAAGTTCAGTTTATTGTGTCGGTTATCCACAACCCGAAACTTCTCATTTTAGATGAACCTTTTAGTGGATTAGATCCAATAAATGTTGATTTATTTATTAAAGCTATTAGGGAGATAAATAAAGGCGGAAGTACAATATTGTATTCGAGTCATGAAATGGGAAGTGTTGAAGATATTTCAGACCAAATCATGCTTATAAAAAATGGTGAAATTGTTTTTTATGATACGTTAATCAACATACAGGAAAAATATGGATTCTATTTGCGCGTTAAAAATAAATCTCTTACTCAAGAAATACTTGAGATGAGTAATTTTAAGTATAGGGAACAAAATGGAGATTTTCTAATAAGTATTGACACACCTGATGAAGCAGAAAAAATACACGAACTTCTACCAGATAAATATTCAGAGACGTTTAAAGTTGAGAAGTTTAATTTGGAAGAAATATTTAAAACAGTTAATGAGAAGGGATAAATATGTCTAATAATAAATATCTAGCTTACTGGAATCTGTCATCCAAAACTCTTATAAGTCCCAAATCAATAATGTTAGGTTTTATACTTAATGTTATATTCGCCTCTATAGCTGTAACTTATATACTCATTTTCGAACCAAACCTTTCTTTTCTTGCAAACACCTCGAATGTGGTAGGAGATCAAACAAGTTCTTTAATCCTTGTAAATATCTTTGCTTTTATAATCGTGTTTTTTCTTTTTAGTAATGTCGCAGCGATTATGCAAAGTGTAATAGATGATAGAGATAGTAAAGTTTCAGAGATTATTAATACCAGCATTACAGAAAAACATTACATTGTAGGAAAGCTAGGTTCCTCTTTACTTTTAATACTAACACTGATGGGAAGTGCACTTGGTGCTTTTGGCCTCGCGATGTTGGTTTTTTCTTTTTTTAATCCATATGATTTTCAAGTTTATAATGACGTTATCTCTCCAATATTAGGATGGTCTATTGGAGATAACATGATGACCCTGTTAGGAAAATTGTTATTATTTTTGTTGGTACTTGCCACTTCTATATTAATTGCATTAGGTTTCTCAATAAAAGTAAATAACGTTGCTGAATCAGCGCCAGTAGCATTGATTGTACTAGCTCCTTATTTTCTTTTATTTGGTTTATTGATTTTCTTGCCGAGTGATGATATTACACTATGGGTTCAAATCTCTGCAGTGATGATGTTCGTCCCACTTATATCGCCGATTTTTCTATGGCTTTTTGTTTTAATTGAAGGCTTTAATCTCCTTTCTTTTATAGCAATTATTTTTACAACCGCATATCTGATTCTTCTTTTTATTGGAGTGCGTAATATTTATAGTTATGCATTTTATGTAAGAGAAAAAATAAGCCTATCTCAATTACTCAAAATATCCATTATTAGAAAGGAACTATAGAATGATTACACTGAAAAATATCACAAAAAAATTTAAAGATCCAGTATGGCACAAGGTTTTAAACGATGTCTCATTAACTCTAGATAAAGGTGATTTTGCTGTAATAACCGGTGCTAGTGGAAGTGGAAAATCCACATTATTAAACATTTTAAGTGGATTAGACAACGAATATGAAGGACATGTGGAATACGACGGGGTGGATATTAGAAAGCTAAAATTAGAGAAGTTTAGAAAAGATAAATTAGGCTTTGTTTTCCAAAACTTTAATCTGATTCCGTATATGACAGTTAGGGAAAATATTGAAATTGCTATGAATTTAGATCGATCAAAGTCGGCAAATGAAAGAGACAAAATAATTAAAGATATTTTAGAAGAAGTAAAGTTATCGGATCAAATAGATAAAAAAGTAACTCTACTATCTGGTGGGCAAAAGCAAAGAGTAGCAATTGCTCGTGCTTTAAGTAATTCTCCGGAAGTTATTGTAGCAGATGAACCCACAGGTGCCTTGGATTCTGTTACTGCAAAAGAAATAATGGATATTTTTTTCAACCTTACAAAAAACGGGAAAACCGTGGTCATAGTAACACATGACCATGAGTTAAAGAAATATGCAAATAAAGTCTTTAATATGAAGGATGGAAAGCTCAACCAAGAATTAAATAAGGATTCGGGAATTAAGTCCTTACATAACCAAGTAGAAAAGAAGTATAAAATAGGGAATTCACTCCTTTTCAAACAGGCAGTAAAAAATTTTTTGAACAGAAAGAAGAGAAATATAGGTGTATCAATTGGAGCCTCAATAGGTGTTATCGCATTATTGATATCTCTTTCGATAGGAGAAGGCGTGAACAATGGAATTGACAGAATGTTAAGTGGTTCTTTAAATCCAGAAGAAGTTTATGTTTTCTTTGATGCTACCGGGACTGGGCAAAGTGCTCCAACATTAGAGATGACTTCCAATGAAATCCAAAAAGCTAAGAATCTAATGGAAGAAGAGGGTATTACAGAGATTTATGAAACAGCACAAATAATGGGAGCTACCCTCGAGTATCAAGGTCATTTACTGACAGATAATACTACAGTTCCTACCATCATTGAAGAGGCCAACCTTAAGGCTGAAAGGTATGAAAGTTTTAATGTGGAAAATGAGGTTTTACTTGCTGGAGAGATGGTAAAAGAGCAAGAACGTGGAATTGTTATTAAATCTCAGACGGCGGAAAAAATTCTCAACTTAGAATACAATAAAGAGTTAGATGAAAAAAATGCAAATGAGTACTTGATTGGCACGAATATTACCGTAACCTATTCCTATCGCGATGATAATGAAATGATGACCTCTACAGCAGAAATTCCCATAGTAGGAATAATGAATCCAAATGATGAAACTCCTATGACAAATGCTCTTATCTCAAAACAAGGGTATAAAGAATTGACTACGGACGTGAATATCCCGAGGCAAATTTATATGATCACTGGATATGCAGATAGTGCTGCTGCTTCAGATGCTATAGTAGAGAAACATAAAGAATCCAAAAATAGCGATTATCAAGGGTTAATAATTTCTAATTCTTCAGACTTTATGGGCCAACTTAATAACATTGTATTAATGATTACGGGCCTATTATCATTTATGTCAATATTATCCCTTGTAGTTGCCGGCGTAATGTTGGCAGTGGTTCTTACGATTGGCGTTATTGAAAGAACGAGGGAAATCGGAGTGCTGCGAGCTTTAGGATATAACAAAGGTGCTATAAGGAAAATCTTCCTGTCGGAGGGGGCTTATATAATCGTCCTTTCAAATATTATAGCAGTATTGATTGTGCTTCTTTTATCAGTAGCAGTAAACCCACTACTTGAAAATCAGTTTTCCATTGCGAATGTTATTAGTTTAAGTATCAGTAACATTTTGATAACTCTCTTTGCTACTACAATAATTGGGTTGCTTTTTGCTGTCATACCAGCTTTTAAGGCATCTAATATGAATATCGTTCAATCACTAAGGTATGAATGATGAAAAGAGATTTATCTATATTTATTGAGTTTAGTTTACATCTGGAGGGTGGTCTTTATAAAGGCACTCTCCGGAGAGGAATTTTTCAAAATTCCTATTGTTGTGTACACACAGAAAGGAATTTAGAAGAAAGGGAATTGCGGTTAATTTCTTTTTATAAGATTATTGAGAGCATTGGTCCGGATGTTATCGTTTTATCCGGTGAAGCTAATGAATTCTTGAAAAATATTTACGACTTCTTGAAAGATCAATACCAACATTGTCGGCTCATATTTAATCCAACAAAAAATCCTTTCGACAATTCCTATCTCCGAAACCCTTTCATCAATGGATTTATTTTGTCTTTATCAGGCTTATACCCAAGAAATTTATTCAAATCAGGCCATAAACATATAATGAATTTTAAGAAAACGACCTCCTTGAACGATAGCATGAAAGAAATAATAGTCAAGAAAAGCTTTAACTCATCTTTTATTACAAATGTTGAAGATAATAATCTAGAATTACCTTTTCTAGAGAAAATTATTGTCAAGGGTGATTCAGAGGTTGAAGGTAAATTTGATATAGCTCTGCTGCATTCAGGTGAAAAATACTCTCTTATATCAAAGGCATTTAATAAAAGAAAAAGCGTTCAAGTGAGTGGTGAGTCCGATCGGCAAATTAACATGTTTAGTTTTGAGAAACCAGAAGATCTTCAAGCCTTCAGTGAATATGTTCACAATATAAATGAAAACGGCATTTTACCTGCTTCGGATTGCTTATATACCTTAAAGGATGAGTGTATGTGGTCACCTGGTAGTTTTTGTTCACTCTATGAAGAAATAAGAACCAATATCTCCAAGGACTATCCTTTTTCTGAATTTTCATGTGTTGAAATAGGTAAAAAGGATACACATGTAGCGGTGCAAGCCTTGTTGGAACTTAATGATGAAAAATGCATTCTATTCAATAACGATGCTTCCATGCAAGAATCCTTTTCTTATATCAAGAAAAGTAATTTATTTATTGGACAGTTTATAAAAATTAGAAATATCCTAAAATCTTTTGTTGTAGGTAAAAGGGGATTTGATTACAATGCGGATTTCAAATTCAATACACCTATGACCACTCACTTATCTTTTTCTAAAATAACCGACTTAGCTTTACAGGATAAGGAGTACTTTATTTTCCAATACAAAGATAGATTTTATTTATATTCAAAGAACAAATATTTGTATTATGAAATTTCAATAGGGTTAGCAACTATATTAGAAGTTTTTATGTATGAAAGTATCCTGGAGCGAGCCATTGTTCATATTAAAGAAGTTGTTGATATTAGCGAATCCAAAACTAAATATTTGATAGATAAAATGGAAGATCGTTTTGGCATTTCTATTACAAAAGTAGGTGTTAATAGTTGAATCAGAATAGTGTGATATATCCTTTTTTAGAGAAGGAAAGAGAAGGCATACTGCGATCCATCGTCTCTGCAGAATCTAATATTCTAGTAGATAACAATGGTAATCGCTACATTGACGGGTTAGGCGGATTAATGAATGTAATTGTAGGATATGACAATAAAAATATAATTGATGCAATCCAAAAACAGTTAAATCAGTTGCCTTATGTTAATCTATGGGCCAATTCTTCGCCTATCATTGAAAGGTTAGCTGAGAAATTAACACTAAAGACAGAAGGAATCTGTGATAAAGTCATGTACGCCGTCACTGGCTCAGAATCGGTGGATTTGTCGATAAAAATAGCCAGGGAATATCAATATCGATCAGGGAACAAGAAAAAAAAGTATGTTGTAGGCTTGGATCTTTCCTATCATGGTACAACATATGGAGCCATATCCATAACTGGAATTGATCAAGGTGCTTTAGAGGGGGTAGCACCAACACTACCGGGGATAGGACTACTTCAGACTCCTGGTAGTGTAGACAATCAAAGTTATATTGAATACATAAATAAATTCTTCGAAAAGAATCATGAAAAGATAGCTGCTGTTCTTCTTGAGCCAATCATTTGCTCAGGGGGGGTATTCAGATTAGACCAAGAAATTATGGAAGCATTTTACTTGAATTGTCGAAAATACTCCATGCTATTAGTATTAGATGAAGTGACGACAGCTTTTTATAGGACTGGAGATTTCTTTGCATATCAAACATATGAAAATATTGAGCCGGATATCATTTGTTTATCCAAAGCAATTACAAATGGTTTTCTGCCATTAAGTTGTGTTCTGATAAATAAGAGGGTAAGCAGCTTTTTAACGAAGAATAAACCAATCCCTCATTTTTCTACACAGAACGGCAACCCAGTGTGTTGTGCAGCAGCAGTAGCTGTTTTAGAGGAATTAGAAAGTGGCAATTACAAAGAAAGCAATTTGGAAAAGAGTCAGTATTTAAAAGAAGCCCTAAATAAATATATTTTACCAATCGATAATATTAATTCAATTAGAGTTGAAGGCATGATGATGGCCATGGAAATTATTTCTGTTTCTAATGAGTTATTAAGCTTCAATGAGGTTTGGGAGATTGCAGAGAAGTTAAAAGATAACGGGTTAATTGTTTATCCATTTTCAAATTATAAGTCTGCAGGAATCACAATCACCCCTTCTTATAACATTAGTCATTCGGAAATTGATGAAATGGTATCTATTCTAACAGAGACATTAAAGAGGCAAGGGGTTTAGTTTCATGAAAACCGTATTAATTACAGGTGCAAATAGTGAGATTGGTTTTTGTATAGTGGAGAGCTTTTATCAAAAAGGTTGGAACATAATATGCACAGATGTAGAAGGCGAACTGATGGAGCTGGAAGAGAAGATTAAAAATATAACGACAGACACTACTCGTTCCAATAACATTATATTCCGACCACTGAATTTATTAGCAAACAATGCGAAAGTTGAAATTGATCATATTATTGAGGGTCATCCTATTCATACATTAATAAATGTAGCAGGAATAAATATATTAAAGCGTTTTTTGTCATTTACTGAAGAGGATTTTCGGAATATTCTCACTATAAATGCTACTAATACCTTATTGTTAAGCCAAGTGATAACGGAGAACATGATAAGAAATAATCTCGAAGGTAATATAGTTTTTATTGGTTCTCAACATGGTATAGTGGCCAATCATAATCGTGTGCCATATTCTATTTCTAAATCCATTCTAATACACGTGACGAAGTCGCTATCTTTAGAATTATCACCATTCAGTATCAGGGTAAATTGCGTTTCTCCAACATTCATACAAACTGAAAAGAACAAGGCTTTACTTGAGGATTCATTATTTAAAGCTGAAGCATTGGATCGGATTCCTTTAAGGAAATATGGTTTACCCAAAGATGTAATGGAGGCTGTTATGTTCTTAATTGATGAAAAATCAGCAATGATTACAGGTCATAACTTAGTAGTAGATGGAGGTTGGACAATTCAATGAATGAGATTATTGAGCACCCATACATAAAAGCCAAGGGATACACAGATGATTTTTTGCTGTCTCCACTCGTTTTAGAAAGGGAAGCATCCATACCAATATCATATATTGGCAATTTTGGGAGTCAAGATACATTAACTGAATATATGACAGTTAAGAAAATTATAGGCGAGTTGAATAATGTCAAAGATCAATGTGTTGCTGGGTTGGAAAAGGAAATTAAACATGCAAAGGGAGACCATGAAAGAAAGTTATTTCTGAAATTTAAGCGGAACATATTTAATAATAGAAAGATAGATTTATCAAATTCTTCTAATATTCCTTTTCTTAATTTGCAAGTATTAGAAAGTTGTTTAGAATATGCGTCCCTCCACAAGGAATTGAATGAACGCGAAGAAAAATTAACCTCCATTTTTAATGAGACGAAAAACTTAGAAAGGAGATTTCTATTTAATTCATATAAAAATGATATATATTCGATTACCAAAAGCTTGAATTTTATTCAACCCAATATATTTCAAAAGCTGGATAAATATTTACATGTTGATGTAGATGAGCATAATGCAAAGTTGAGAAAGATGGATAGTACATTAGCAAAAGTACTAACAAGAGCCATTATGAAAACGAGCCCATTCAGTACATTGACTTACAGCAAGTTGAAGCTAAAGAGCACCAAGAATTCCCAAGCAACTCAGCATATTGAAAGTAGGGTCTCCCATACAAAAGTTAATGAAACAAATTTATTGAGAATTTTTAGAGTGTTAACCATGGAACCCGAAGTGTGCAATAAAATCGCGTTTAAATTAATTCCTACTCTTAATAAAGAAGGGGATCGTTTCTATTGGACAACGCTTATTGACCAGCAGGAGGGGGATAAAAAAGTATTTGAAACAAGGGATCGCTTAGTATCCATGAAAATCACTTCCATAACAAATGAAATTCATCTTACTTTTAATTCACAAAGCTTCAAGAAGGAAGAATTATTGAAGCTGGTTGTAGGAAAAGGGTATAACGAACATCAAGCTGATCAGTTATTCTTCTCTTTACTTTCTCAACGGTTTATCATGCCTGAGTTAAGTCTCAGACAGAATACAGATTCGTTGTTAGAAGAATGTATTCATAAACTTAGCCTCTTTAATTCTCCAAAAATAAAGGAAACTTCTCAAGATCTAACTGCCATATTGTTGAAGCTTGAAAATTTCGATGATAAGGGACTTTTAGAACAACAAAAGATATTTCATGAAATTAGTGACGTTTTTGATGGGATTACTGAACGTCTGGGTTTGGAGAAGCTTGATAAATCTAAAATACTTTATCAAGATGCTATTTCAGGCGATATTCAATACTTCTCTTCAAATGACTGGAGAGTATATGAAAAATCATTCCATACATTAATGGAGTTTATTAATGTTTTTAATGCACCATATATAATGCAACTTCAAATCGCAGCGGATTTTAGAAAAGTATATGGTTCAAAAAAAGTAAATACGGAAGATGACTGGATAAATTTGTTACAGGTTTTATTAGACAGCCTATTATCTAATCTCTCTATATTGGAAAATCAAGCTCAAAAAGATGTGAAAGACTATGGGAACCAAGCCATCAATCATTTAAACCATCTAAAAAATGATTTCTTGGATTATATGGTTAAAAAATTGAAGGAAAATCCAGTGGAGATAAAACTAGATATGAATTATGTAGCTAGTTTAATCAGTGCATTGCCAAAGACTCTGAAAGATAAGCGGCAATCTAATTCTTTTTTCTTTCAGAAAGAAGAAGGACGATTAATTCTCAATCACATATATGAAGGGAATCTAATATATTTTGCGCGCTTCTTGAAGTATCATCCTTGGTTAAAGAACGAAGAACAGCTTGCTAAGTACATGGAGGATAGTATTGAGAAATATAATTTCCACGATGTATCAGCGACGTATGGCTTTAATGCAAATTCTAGATTGGATGTCACTGGAAAGTCGATAAAAATTCTTAATACCCCAGAGAATACAGAAGGAACCAAGGATAATGAACAAATTGATTGGTTAGATACAAGCTTCCAATACTGCGATAAGACTGAGGAACTGCAAATATTCCATAAGGGGAGAAAGATAAATATTGGTTTTATGGGTACGCTTGTTCCGACATTGCTTCCGGGTGTAGTTTCGTTGATGTCCATGTTGAGTAAAGATGTTGCTCTTTATACAGGTATTGATAAATTATTGGTGTCATTATCATATGAACTAATGCAAAAAGAAAATGAAAAAATTAAAGTGATTCCAGAAGTAACATTTGATGAGAAGTTAGTTATCTCGCGAAAAAAATGGATCGTCGATGTGGAAGAATGGAAGGATGTTTTTTTAGGTAATGAATTGATAATTAAGGACATTCTAGATTTTTCACAAGAACAGGGTATACCAAACAAGTTCTTTGTTTACAACTATTACACCGGCGATAACTTTGAGAAAAGGGAAAAACCTCAGTATATCGATCTCACCAGCCCAACCCTGCTCCGCTTATTTGCCCAACTAATTCGGGACAATGAAGTTATCATCATTGAAGCTGCCCAACCAGACTATGAACCTTTGAATACTAGATATGTTTCAGAATACATTTTGGAGTTTACAAAAGAAGGGAGATTATGATGGACTATCGAGTTATTAAATTTTTTATGTACGATAAAAAAATAATGAAATCTATTATTAAGAGTTTAAGCGCTCATTTAAATGATTTTAAAGATAATGGACAGCATTTTATAGTCCAAAGAGGATGGAAACAAGGTGCGCATTTAGGGGTAGCTTATGATCCTAAAAATACTTCTACCAGTAAAGAGTTTAGGGACTATGTGTACAACTATTTTTTAAAGCTGCAGGATAGAATGAGTAACGAAATTGACATTGAGGATGTAGATTATGAAAAGTATGAAAAAATGATTCATAATGTTGCTATTTTAGAAGGCTATGAGGGAAAATATTTACCTTTACTAAAAAATCTTACAATTATAGAAGATGAGGTGGAAATTGGCAGTTCTCTCAAAGGGAATACATTAGTGTTAAATGAAGAAATAATAAGAACAAAATTTTTATTGCAGGCAATAGAATATTACGAGGAATTAGAAAACAGTGAAAAAAGTGTCTTCTTGCTTAAGCTATTCACCATACTTGGCGATTATAAAACATTGCTGACTCAAACATCCGAGCCTATTAATGAGTCTTATTTATCATTTAAATCTCATTGTGAAGGTTTTAAAACACAATTAAGTAAATACTCTGAAAACCAACGGAATATGATTATTAGTAAACTAGAACCAAACTCAGAAGAGGAGAGAAGTTTTGTTTACCAGGACTTCAGTTTGTTCTTGGATGAATATCGTAAGGGGTTTACTAATTCTTTGGAGAAAGAAACAAAGATATTGATCGGGTTCCAAGAATCTTTAATGAAATTAGATTCTTTATTTAATATCGCAATCGATTGTGGAGACATACAATTAACGAAGGAACACTCATTGACGGAATTTCTCAACAGCAATCATCAAAACTTAAGCGAGTTTCATAAATTTGTGGTGAAGAATGTGGACATAGAATTCTTCTCGAGTGACGAAAATGTATTAGGCAGGCTTTTAGTGAATTGGTTCTATAATTTATTACCTCTATTATCCGTTTCACCTTTAGAGAAAAATAAATTATGCAATTGTATCTGTTTAGCAGTGGAGAATAAAGAAAATAAGAACTATCGTGATTTCATTTTAGAATTTACCCATACTTTAGAAGGAAGTGTGCGTAAATGAGTACATTGTTAAATGTAGACACTCATTTACAATATAAAATTGTAAATGATGTGTTATTTATTATAAAAGGGGACAGGGAATTTAAAATTATCAGTCCAAAAATGATTACCATTTTGAAGAAGGAAGTCCCATCCATTGAAAGTGATTGGTTAAAGGAAGAGGATTTGATAATAAATGAAGACTTTATGAATCTGGTGAAAAAAATCAATCAACACATAGCAAAAAACAATGTAATGAATGAAGCAAAAGAACTTAAAATCTTTAATACGCATAATGAAATTAGCTGTCCAATAATAGAGAAAAATTCAGTATTGTCCTTAAGTGAAGCCAATATTTTTATTATGGATATCCATAAAACTGAGTATATGAATAAATTGGATGAGGTAGCAGAAGAAACGGTATTTATAGTTATTATATCAAAAGAAATTATTGTAACCAAAAATAAAGAGTTTGTTCATTCCCAGTTTCATACGAATGTGATTAGTTATGACAAACCAACCGATCTAGATGTTAGTTTGGCTCTTAATAAAGCAATTGAATTACTTTATGAAAAAGAGAAATTTGAAAGTCTATTTTATATAGATTCAAAAAGTAGATTAGCCATTAGTGAACAATATTATATAGACGATTGGACTAAAAGCAAAAAACTATTAAATCAGGATTTTGTTATCCCAAATAATAATGAAGAGGAAAATTATGAGGTCATCTCCGGTTTTCTAAAAAGAAATTCAAGAGTTGCTCAAGTTAATCAATATAATGATTTAAATCAAGTACCATATAATATTTCTTTAGCTACATTTAAGAGTAGGGATCATATAGAAGAGTATTATTCTGTGTCTGATTCACCAATTAAAAGTTATATAGAAGCATTTAATGGTGGTTTGGCAAACTTTTTAAATAAAATCGATGAAGAGAAGTCGACTTTTGCAGAGTGGATATGGGCAAGTTCGTCATCCGATATAGAAAAGACTAAATATAGGCTATTAATAAGACACTCTCTAAAATGGAATAAAAACTTATTAAGATATTGCGAAGTGGACCTAGATACTGCTATTCACTTAAATGAGGATATGTATTTTAAAAGGACTCTCATAAAAAGTGCAATAAAAAGAGAGTGTAGTAGTTTCTTTTTCAGATTCCTCCATTTAAAAGGTACTTCTTATTATGCCCTTTCCGTATTGAATCAAAATAATATGGAAGTATGGAATTCAGTTGGAAAGAGTTTAAGTGTCTTATTTAAATTAGGTTTAACTTTTTTATATGCTACGGCAGTTCAAAACAAAGCGAAATTAAATGAAACAAGTGATTCATTTCCAAATAATGATCTGGAAGAATATACGATGGAGGATTTACTTCCTTTAAAGGAACAGATAGACATAGACTTTGATGAAAAATACCCTTTTACTATTTACGAGTGGAACTACAACCACCTTTTGAATAGAAGAACAACTATTTTAAAAATAGTATTGGAGACTTTTTAAAGGAGAGAAAATAATGGAAATACAAATTTTAACGTCAGGTGGTTTGTTGGCATCCTCTTTTGAAAAGTTTGTTGATTCGAATACTAGTTATATTCAAAACTTCGATGAAATTAACCAAGAGAATTTATTGCTGTATTTAACTGATAATTTCGATATGGAAGAAGAAAAACTTTTATTCGATTATTGTAGAAGAAATAATGTCTCCTATTTACGTGCTAACTTATTGGGGAAAAGTGGCTACATTGGCCCATTCTATAAGAATGGTTCCCCAAGTATTGTAGATTTTGTTAGCAGAATGAAGATAAATTCACCGGAACATAGGCTACTATTGAGAGAAAAAGTCTATCAAGCTATGGAAGATATGGATACTAGTGAAGAAAAAACTATATTTTTACAGTTAATTACTCATAAAATAGAAAGTTTAATAGAATTATTTACATTCGATTATGAAAATGTTGAAGGAAGGATTTGGATAATATCCAGTGACCCTCTGAATATAACGGAACATCAAATCACAAAGGATATAAATAACCAAGATTATCAAGTAACTTTCAACGAATCGGCACTTTTTGATAAGGAAATGATAAAACAGTCACCTGATTCATACCGTACAAAAAATACATTTGATTTAGATAGTATCAGGAAGAAGTATTCGGATTCCATATTTGGAGTATTTAAACATACATACATATCAACACAATCATCATGGGTACCAATGGTTGGCTCGGAGAGCAATTTAGAAGCCGAACATCATAATAATGCTTATGGCCGTGCATTTGATTATAAAAAAGCAGAACTATCCGCCCTGCTAGAAGGTTTAGAAAGACACTATAATTCGACTAACCACCAGGGGAGAAAATATATTTATGGTTCATACAATCAGTTAAAGAAGGACGCAATTCATCCCTCGAAATTTGGTCTTCATACAGAGAAAGAAAGAATGCATCTGAATTTCGAATACACAGAGTATCATGATGACCTTGAATTTAATTGGGTATGGTCTTGGTCGGTAAGGTATTCAAGGTATGTACTGATACCGGAGCAGCTTATTTATTATTATGACGATACATTAAAAAAGAAGGAGAAAAGATTTGTTTATGATTCTTCAAATGGCGCAGCTCTTGGAAACAACATCGAAGAGGGCTTGTTATATGGTCTGTTTGAGTTAATCGAAAGAGATAACTTTTTTGTTTCTTTTTATAATCAACTCTCATTAGTAGAAGTAGATATTCATAAATCGGGACTAGATGATATTGTTTCACTAACTGAATACTTAAAATCTGAAAATTATAGTATACATTTCTTTGACATGTCAATGGAATTAAAAATCCCTTCCATTTGGGGCGTCATGATCAATCATTCGGATGGAGCTATTGTTAAGACATATAATGCTGCTGGCGCACACTTTAACCCAGAAGATGCGTTGAGAAGTGCATTAATTGAATGTGTTACATCTGTCCCTGTTTATGAAGAAATATATACCAGTGAAGCATTACAATCAAGGAGAAGAGAAATTGTAAATAATCCTGAGAAGTTAACAGAATTTGAAGATCATGTTCTCTATTATTCTCATGAATTATCACTGAAAAAATTAGATTTTTTATTTAATGAAAAACGGGAGATAAAATCGTTACAAGAAATCTATCCAGAGTGGTATTGTAACCAGCTATATAAAAATAAAACTTTAAATGAGGATATTATGCAATTATTAGATAGAGTCTTTAATTATTATGATGATATTTATTTGACTGATCTTTCCGGAGAAGAATTAAAGGAAGTTGGTTTGTCTTGTGTGAAAGTTTGTGTGCCAGGAATGCAACCTGTTACTTTTGGAGAGCAGCATAAAAGAATTTTGCTTGACCGGGTGTTGAAAGCTCCAGTGATTTCAGGAAGGTTGGAAGTAGAACAAGAGATAGATTTATTGAATAAGGAACCACATCCTTTCCCTTAGAAATGGAAATAATGGAGGTCACATATGAATAATTGGACGGCATTTCATATCTTTTACCATCGTTTCGAAAAACATGATGAATTAATTCAACTTTTGACAAAAGAAGCTTATTACTGGGAGGAGAAAAAAAATCTTCAAAAATGGTTTTACTTGAGGTATTGGGAGGGAGGACCGCATATTCGTTTCAGAATATTAAATGCATCGCAAGAAGCCCGAAATCATTTTTATCATCAAATGACAGAATTTATAGCTAAAAATAAGCCAACAGAGGAAGTGTTAACTAAAGAGGAGTATTATAAAAATCATAAATTTGATGGGACACCAATAACTAACACGGATTTGTTATGGTACCAAGATGGAGAAGTAAAGATTTTTGATTATATCCCTGAATACGAGCGATATGGTGGGCATGAAGTAATGCCATTTTCTGAGACAATCTTTATGCATTCTAGTAAAATCACATCGTATATTCTAAAAAATTATCTTAAGTTTGAACATAAATTAATCTATGGAGCAGCTCTATACTTTTGTATTTTTCAAGAAGTCTGCAAAAAATTCCACTTAACCCCGGTTGAAGACTTCTTGGAAACTAATATAGATTTTTGGAAAGTATATAAAAGCGACTCTGAAGATAAAATAATAAAGTTTTTCTTGAATAATGAAGATAATTTAAATAAGATAATTCTTACTTTGGAAAAGGAACCAACTATCACCCCAATCATTACCTCCATTCTACAAGAGTTTCAACAGATTCATAAAAGTATTGATTCATTAGAAATAAAACATTCCATATTAGGATCCCATTTACATATGACAGCAAACCGACTTGGAATTTCACCTCCATTTGAAAGGGGGATTTTAATATGGATTCTTCAAAGGGTAACCCTCATGGAGAAGAACGTAAACCCAAGCAACCAATAATTAAATTATGGGATTATCATCATGATTACCGTGAGAAATATATTGACTACCATGTTAATTCCTTGAATACAAAATTATTTGCACCTAGTCAAATGTATAGAGGGATATCACAACCAATCTATAAGCGGTATTCCAACTCTCCTAATATTAAAGTATCAAATGATTACAATGTTGATAGTGAGTTTGAGAATACGATGATGCAAAGGAGAAGTGACACGACCTGGGAGAATAAAACACTTATAGATAATGATTTATTATCTTCTTTCTGTCGCTTAGTATTTTTTGGGAACGCATTAGGTAAAAGAAATTATCCTTCAGGTGGTCAAATGTATCATGTCAATGTTTATTTTGTTTTTAATCCAATGCATTCAAATATTCTCGTTGACGGCCATTTAAATGTTGGATATTTGGATTTTCTAAGTGAAGAAATCATTTTTATCAATAAAATAAGCTGGGAAAAGGTTATTGACTCATACTATCCAGTTTTACCCGTGGAAAAAGCAAGTATGTGTATAATTCTTAGTGTGAATTTATATGAAATAGACAAAAAATATAAAGACCTGTCATATAAACTAGTCCAACAAGAAGTGGGACATATAGGGCAAAATATTCAGTTGGCAGCAGGCTACTACGGGATAGGAAGTGTGCCATTACAAGGCTATTATGATATAAAACTCTCTAGATTAATTAGTGATGATGAGATGGTATTATCAACATATTTACTAGGGTGACCAAGGGTTGGTGGATTTATTATGTATTTATTAGATTTAAAATACGAATTGAAGCATGTAGATGATGTTTTTGTTTTTTCTAATTTAATTTATGGTTCTAGTGAATTTGCATTTAAAGGGAAGTGCAACTATTTTAAACTCAAAACATTATTATATAGAGGTTTCAGAATAACCGAATCAGAATCAAAAGGATTAGAAAATAAGGTTGTAGATTTACTTATTAATAAAAAACCGGAGTTATTCATTGAGCTGACCAGTGAAACGGAAGTGGAAATGTATACAAGTAACAGGGAATTTATAGAAATACATAAAAACTCTTTCTTTCATAGGGATGGGTTGGCAGAATTTTTACAAAAGTGCAATGAATATACATTGAAAGGTAAAGCACTAAAATTAGCATTAGATGGTAAGTATAGTAATAGTTATTTTCAAGAAAGACTTAAGAGAATTCCATTCGTAGAAATTCACACAAGTGAGAAAGCAGAAGCTATTTTGTGTGATTACCGTTATAAATGTCAAAATCCAAATATTCGTTACCTGATATATTTATCAAACACAGCTGGAGATATTTTAATTGGTCCTTTGATAGATGCGGAGAATTTTGTATTAAATAATGACCAGCATATAGTAAGCGAGAATCCCCCCTTACATGAAAATGAGATGGAGCTTATTTCATTCTTTTTGCATAAAATAATCTATTTATTATTATTCGAATTATATGATCAAATAGATGATATTCCATATTTCCCGTCAAGGTATGGACTACAATTAAACCGAGTTAATTTGTCTATTAAGACGTCAAGCATTTCGCTTAGGGAAAAAAAATCGGGTTAAATTATGCTATGTTGGCGGTTTTAATAAAGGAAAACAGGATGCAAAGTTTTTAAAGAATTTTCTAATTAGGTATTTTTCCATAAAGCTTCCTTAGGAGCGGGGGATATATCTTGCAGTTATCAAGACGGAGAATGGTTGCAGTTATAAACTTGTCAATTTTACCACATACATACTCTAAGAAATTAAAAGGAGTATGCTTTGTAAAAAAGAGAAAAGAGCACGACTACAGGTATTATAACGGCTAGTTTGAGTATTCGAAGTAACAACCAAGTTTACGAAAACAGCATAGAAAAATAGGAATTTTCTTTGGCATGTATTTGCTGCCAATTATCTTTGTTTATGGCATTCCATCTTCCGTGTTATCCGACTATGCAACCAAAAGCTTTAAGGGAACAAAGCGAATAGTCGCATCCTTCCTCCTTCACCTATTCTTGGCAACTTTATTCGTACCAATACCCATGTGGATTTCAGGTAGCACATGGTTTTCAGGGATAACTGGTTTGCTGGATGTTTTCTTCTTCATTAGCGCATTGGTAACCGCCATACTGTTCTGGAGTACAGACGAGTTGATAAAAAATAAAACATGCCAGATGAAACGAAGAAAGTATTTAGAATGGGTGGGGGACTTAAGAATCTAGCATTTCCTAACTAGTTTTCAAACAACATAACTATTAATAATCCTACAAGTAAGTGAATAACGTATAACAGTATATTCTACTAGGGCACTGAAAAATAAAAAAATAATCTTATTTTGAATTTCTAGCTGTTGATTGGAGCAATAGGGGAAGACTCCTTGAAAATGCAAGCATTTTCTGCGTGCGATGTATCGCTGTCGCAGCCTTCCTTGTCCTGCGGGGGGATAGCGACAATCTTGAGACCCCGCAGGGCGTAGCCCGAGGAGGCTCAAGGTCGCCCTCTGGATAAGCGCAGCCGTTTGCGGAAATCAACAGCGGTATGAAACAGATAACTAAAATATTGTACTTTTTCAGTGGCCTTTATTCTACTGGGGGGAGTCTAATTGAACCACTTCAAAAAATGGATAAATTGGGCATCCGGATATAATCCAAGAAAAGAAATGACTCTCCTTATGGGAGCCCAATACGAACCGCAAATATTTGGACAGCCGGTTGAACGTGACCAAACTTTGTTTATAAGTAACAGTGATACCGAAAAATACTTTCGCCCCTCTCGTCTCCCTATAAAAAATACCCTTTTCAAGAACACTCAATTTTTTGATCCCTATTATGAAGTGAACTACAAAGAGATAAAGCTGCCAGCAACATTAACAAGGAATCCTGAGGAAACGATTTTAAACTACTTTAGCATTTTAAGAGAAGCAGAAAACCTCAACCAAAACCAGTTGGGCGGGTGCGGAACGGTAGGGATGGCAAAATTGCCTTTTCCAATTGCCTATAACTTTTTTACGAAAGACTATCATAAAAGGGTTTCTTATAATAAATATCTACAATCGTTTGCCGGAATTGGACATCTAAATCTAATTAAGATGAACAGACTTCCAGATGAAAAAGATATTATTCCTTACTTCATTGAGCTGGAAACAATCGAAGGTTCATCAAAAGGTGTTACCTATTTTGCTTATTATTATGGCTATGTCCAATTAACAAAAGAGCAAAACCTGTATAAAATTGACCAGATCAAATTGTACGGCGAGGACTTCCTATGTGCAGCATATCATCTCTGGCAGCATGATGCGGAAGCCGTAGTTGCAATTATGTATGGAGAATGGTGCAAATTAATAAAAAAACAGCTGCATGCAAAACAAGACGGATACGTCAAAACTATTGACTATATTGGTATAGATGGAGCCGATTATCGCTTTATCTTTTATCAATTAACAAACGATACAGATGTACTCATTTCTCAATCCAAAAAGAATGCTGAAGGAAACTGGCAATCCATTAGAATAGATCCCTATCAATGTCTTGATAACAAAGCATGAAACAGCGCAATCCTGAAAGGATCAGCGCTTGTTTTTTTATGAGGCAACGGAAATATCCAATTGAAGGAATTTTAAAATTATGAAATAATTGGAATTGAGAGGCCGGGCAGTTTAGTGGAATATAAGATGAGTTTTTAAACCAGTTGAGATATATGCTAAATAAAGCACATCTTTATAGTATTAGGGAGGATGGATATTTTGATGCCAATTTATTATCGGAGTTTACTCCTCATTATATTATTGTCACTATTAGGGTGTCAGCAAGATTCACAAATATCAGAGAACCTTCATTCTCAAAATGACATAGAAGGTTTTGTAGAACCAGCACCATCAGATTGGGTGGAATTCACAAAACCTGTAAGAGAGTATATGCATCATAGAACTCAAGCTGTAATACATAACGATATTAACATTCTATGGGGAAGGTACCCAGAATTAAAAGAGAATATGGACTTCGAAAAAGGAGTTAATGTAGAAAAAAATGAGGTAGAATCATTAAATCAAGGATTTGACTTGGTGGATGCCAATTACAATATTGAAAGTTATGACAGAATTAAAGTGAATGTAATAAATGATAAGGAAGTAACCATTCTGGTTCACGGTAGTATTGTATATGTGAGGGATGACTTCGACGAATCAGGAGGGGAATACTTAATGAAAGTATTCTTAAAACAGAGCGATAATCAATGGAACGTGGTAAAAACTGATGAATACACTTTACCAGAATACAAAGAATGGTTTCAAGATAAAAAACAATAATACCTTGATTGGAACATATTATTTCCTTACATAAAATTAGGCAGTTTAAAGGTATATATTTGGAGAAGGATTTTGAAAGAATAAGATACTTAGATTTAGAGAACTAGAAAATAGTGGTGTTCTTATGTTAAATGAAAGAATGGTGGGGAAATTGAGATTTCTTGTTTGTTTTATCGCTTTAATCCCGTTACTTATTGGCTGTAATAATAATCAGGTGCATAAAATTGATTTAGAAAATAGTTCAATTGATAACTTTACAATCAATGATCAGAATTTCAAGATTATCCCCTATTATGAAGCGTATATTGAGTATATGAATAACTTAAATAACGCTTCTAGTGACTCACAACTTTTTTATGAAGAGGTATTACTTCCAATGACTAAAGAGCTGAAACAGGGTAATTTGGAAAATGATCCGCATTTTTCTCTTCCTAATAATTTGGGAGAGAGTGCGGAAGAATTGCAATTATTTGACTGAGAGGTAGGGTGTATTTGCTGAAACGCGTTATTCATCTATTAGTTGATCATTAAAATTAAATGATTTGTTAGAATGTGGGATGATGATGGTTTGTAATAAAAGTAACTCACAGGAAGGGCGAGCGAGAAGGAATCCAAAATTTCATGAGGAATTAATGGTGAAATAATAGGAAGGAAGAAAACGGGCAGGATTATGGAATGCAGGGCATATCGTGCCATTAGGAAAATAGTCAATGAAAGTATAGGTGTATGAATGGATAGACAAACATTATGGGATGTAAGGGTTCAGAAATATTATCAACACATGTTCAGGTACTATTCAGTAGTTGGAGCGAATGTTGTTTATTTTTTTCTCATAATTAGCAGTATCTTTATTTATTATTTTCATATATTTCTTCAATGGCTACCCCCGGAGATAACTGTGGAAGTAATCTTATCTTTATTTGTTGTCTTCATTTTAAAACGGACAAAAGTTCGTACATTTGTAAAAAGAGCAGATATAGTCTTTTTGTTGCCATTAGAATGGGGATTAAGGCCGTATTTTCTTAAATCGCTTCTCTATTGTTTGGTGATGGATGCATTAAAATTGATTGTTTTTATGACGGTTTTCTTATCTTTATTTCTACATACAACGCCTTTTAGTTTTTTCATCCTTATTTTTATAGTGGGGATTGTAGCTTATAATACGCTAATGAAGTGGGATGAACAATGGCTAGAGAACCGTGTGCAGTTTGTGTTACATAGGTTACATAGGTTTTCTTCCATCTATTTAATGTTTTATTTTTTTCTGAAGAATGACTGGATTTTTGTGCTTGTTTTAATGGGTGCCAATTTCGTCTATTTAATTTTCTATAGAAGAAACCGTGGCCTGAATTGGGATTGGTTAATAGAGGAAGAAGAAAGTGCCCTATTACGTAACTATAAATTTATTAATATGTTCATGGATGTCTCTAATCTTAAGCGTTCTTTTCGGAATAGACGTTTGCTTACTATGCTTCTGAAAAGGTGTATCCCATATAGTCGCAAAAACACATTCTTCTATTTATACTCACATTTATTTGTAAGGTATAATGACTACTTTTACCTTTTTTTAAGACTTACTTTTATTGGTTTATTTGTTATTTATGCTATGCCAACAAATGGTGTGGTTGTTATTCTACTAATTTTATTTATGACTGGATTTCAAGTAATTCCTTTACAGCATGAAAGGAATGAAAGTGTATCGCTTTTTCCTGTTTCTAAATCCCAAATCAAAGATTCTTTCTTAAAACTTGTCTTGGCTATCTTATTGGTACAATTTTTTATTCTCTATATTGCTCTATTCACCTTTACTTCTAATGCCAAAATATTGCCTCTTGCTATCGGAACATTATTTGTTTATGTATTCGTATTTTTCTTTATTTCAAAGAGAGTCACGTTCTTAGGAAGTGGAGTTAAAAAATAGTATGGTATTCATCAAACAGGCGCCTTTCTTTAGAAAGGTGTCAAATTCATTGCTTATATATCGTATTATAAGATATAATCTATAAAAACGATATAAAGGGTGGTTTCAGTATGGACTTTTATGTAAAGACTCTCAATAATTATTGGACAGATATTTATTTCCATTTGCACTATCCGCATAAAGAAAAGGTTACACATCAAGCAATTAGGGTTTTACAACTAGTAGAGAAAAAGCAAAACATTGGAATAAATGAAGTTTCTTCCTACTTAAATGTATCTCACAATACAGCTTCTGAAAATGTAAAACGCATTATCGAAAGAAGTTATTTAATGAAAGAAAGGGATCCATTAGATGAAAGGAGAGTAGTCTTGAAATTAACTGATTTAGGAAGAGAGGTTTTACAAAGAAATACAAGTCTAGACGAGAATAAGCTAATGACAATATGGGATAACTTATCTTCTGAAGAAAAATCATTAATAGAGTCTGCCTTTCATTTATTGAGGGAGCGTGCGAAGAATGTACCTGTTGGCTAAAATCCTCGCATCAGCAGTAATCATCGGTATCGTCACGGAGATTGCTAGGCGCTTCCCTACATATGGAGGATTTATTGCCGCCTTACCTCTCGTAAGTTTGTTGAGTATTATTTGGTTATATGTTCAAGGAGAATCGAATGAGAGTTTGAGTAAATTTGCTCTTGGTGTTCTATGGGGCTTTCCTGCAACGGCAGTTTTATTACTGATCGTTTACCTTTTATTAAAGAATTCCATAAATCTATACGCTTCTATTTCCATTGGTATTAGTGGTTGATTGATATTCTTATTTATCCAACAAAATCTAATGAATTATCTGAAAGCAAATCTTCTTGATTGACAGTAGGAGTTGGATGCTTCAACCCACCTAGAATACTCAAAGCAATCAATCTTGGATATTGCCCTTTTCATTGGTTTTGAATCACATGCCTCTTTTACAAAATCATTCAAGAAAATGGTTGGAATTACTCCGAGAGTATTCAAAGAATCAGATATGTTCTATTGTTTTGATCGGATTGATTTATACGAAAAATGAGGTTTTTTTGACGAAATATTAAATCCGATGAAGTCTTGGATGAACCATCAAATTTCTATGAATACGAGATAATAAATTATAATTCAACATACCATTAACGGGGGATAAAAATGATAATTAGAGAATTTAAAGAGAAAGATAAATTTCATCTAATAGAGCTTTCAAAAAGGTTCAGTGATATTAACTTTATGAATTATAGGGATAAAAATTTGATGGAAAAAAAGCAAGAACAATTAGCAATTGTGGCTATTGAAAAAAACAAGTCAAATATTTTTGGAATATCATTGGGACGGTTCTCTGCTTCTGAAGCAGAGAACCGTCCCCATGTGTAAATGTACAGCATATCATCATCTCTGGCAGCATGATGCGGAAACCGTAGTTGCAATTATGTATGGAGAATGGTGCAAATTAATAAAAAAACAGCTACCTACAAAACAGGACGGATATGCCATTGACTATATTGGCACAGATGGAGCCAATTATCGCTTTATCTTTTATCAATTAACAATCGATACAGATGTACTAATTTCCCAATTCAAAAAGAATGCTGAAGGAAACTGGCAATCCATAAGAATTGATCCCTATCAATGTCTTGATAACAAAGCATGAAACAGCGCAATCCTGAAAGGATCAGCGCTTGTTTTTTTATGAGGCAACGGAAATATCTAATTGAAGGAATTTTAAAATTATGAAATAATTGGAATTGAGCAGACGGACAGGATTATTGAAAAAGATGGATATTGAAAATGGTAACATGAGAAGAAATTAATTGGTGGATATCGAAAGGGGATATTTTGTGGTAAAAAAACTAGCTGGTCTTTTATTCTTAATAAGCACTTTTATTGTGTCTTTATTATTTGTCAGGAATTTCTTTTACCCAATACCTGTTGCTTCTACTCGCCCTCCAATATCATTTATGGAAAATACTTTTGGGATTTATGAACCTGAAGGGTCACTAATGCTACTTTTTTTAGCAACGTTCTTTAGGTGCTTTATGTCTCTTAATTGTTACTTTTCCCTTCATTCTTATACTTTTTCACTTTGGAGAAATTTGATTTTTGGATACAATAATACAACTTTTCGTATTGAATATTGTTTGTTTAGCGATTATTTCTTTTGCCACTGCTTATCCCGGCAATCTGGGAGCGTTTGTTAAATGGCAAACGCACTTTTTTTGAGTTTTTTGTCAGTTTGTTTAAAGAAGACTGTGGAAAAAGGGAGTTGAATATAATAAATAAATCGTTAATTGCAATATTATTTACAACTACTTTAATAATATATATGTTTGCAAGTTTCGGTGTAGCTGACGGGGGAAGAGTGACTGCCAGAGATGTATTGAAACACAACAAAGATGCGGACATTATTGAGTATGACGGCAAAGTTTTTAGCAATGTGACAAATTTGGATTGGTTCAAAAATGATAGGGAGAATATTTCATTTTCTAAAGATAACTATGTTGGTAAAATTCAAAATCAGACTACCAGTAGTTTGTTGTTTAATGACCTTAGTGCAACTAAATTACCAAAAGGGACAAAAATTTATTCAATAGAAGAAGATAACGGATTGTTACTGGTTGAGTTTCAGGGAAAAGAACTTTATTATATGGAACTTCTTGAAGGATAGCGATGACTATTCAACTAAATGTGATCTATTGTAGCATAGTGGATCACTCCTTAAGTAAGAGCTGTGATGTGGAAGAAATAAGACATATATATTTTTATTAATTATAAAGGGGTGAGAAAGTATGTTTCGAATGGTGATAACATTATTTATAACTGTATTATTCTTGTCAGCTTGCGGCTCTAAAGACTATGTCTTTTCAGGTGAATCAGATAATTGGCAAGCAGATTTAAAAGTGCACCAGTCTAGCGGATTTGAAAAACAGGAACTTTCACTGAAATTTCAGGGAGAAGATGTAGAATCGATTGGTCCAATTACTTATAAAGTCGATAGTGTCGGTAGTTTTGGCGGAACTAGGGATAAATTACAGGAAAATGGATCTATTGAAGATTATAGTGAAGCGAACCCAACTAATGCCCAAGTTAGTGAACATACTGAAGTTGAGGTAACAGTTGAGTGGAATGGCGAGACTGAAACATTTAAACTGACCAAGAAATAAAATTAAGAAAGCCCGGGGGCGACATAAGTATTAGTATTAATACATCCTTATTCAAACATTCTTGGAGCAATTGCTGCAGATTAATATCTATGAATAGAGCAGGAATTTGTTAGGAAAAAAACAATGGAATTAAAAATAGATTTCTTAAGGAAGTGATAATTTGAACAAGAGAAAACGTTATTGGATATTGATGCCGCCTTTTCTAATCGCAACGTTGATGTTTTTTTATGTTTTACCCAACCCCTATAAAGGATTATCATTCATTTCCCCACTTATTTTTTGGATAGTGTTATGGTTTTGGAACTTTTATAGCGATAAAACAAAAACAACTTGAGCAATAATTTCAATTTCAACAAACTAGGAGCGATAGTTAAAGTAAGGTGATTATAATATATTAGATATTCCATTAAAGGGGCACGATCTAGGAACGAGGATTAGCGTTTGTTTTATTATTGGTCCAAAATATATCGTATTGTAACGGTCAGGTTAATGGAAGAAGGCAAAGGAACTTTAGCATTGCTGTTCGGACAAGAAGGGGAAAAAGATGAACTATAAAGTAATAATAAACATCCCAATATCAAATGACGAAGTACCAGAATTAAGAGAACATGTTGGTTGGGGTAGACGAGATGGTGATTATCCAACATTGTTTGAACGTTGTAATTTTTGGGCTGGGGTTAGAGATGAAAATAATAAACTGATTGCCTTTGGTTATGTATGCGGAATGGGTTTAGAACATGGATACATGGAAGATATAATCGTCCACCCTATGTATCAAGGTCGGGGAATTGGAGTTGGGTTGGTAAAAGAATTATTGCGTGAATCGGAACAATTTGGATTAACAATTGTAACGGTGTCATATGAGAAAAACAAAACTAACTTTTATAAAGCATGTGGCTTTACACCTGGTTCAGGAGGATTATGGCAAGCATAGATGGTGCGTCCCTGGAAGTGATTGCGGAAAAGCTGAAAAATCTTGTATGATTAGCTGTGCAATTCAAGGCAATGTGGATATTCAATTAGAAGAACTATTAAAACTGATTATTAGTACATTCAAATGAATTGGTGGAAAGCCTAGATTCAATTAATGGAAGGAAAGTTTTATCTTTTCGCGAATTCATTATACATGCCAAGTTTACGATATTCGAAAAAAACTTGGTAGAGCGTTGGAAAGAGCATTTTTATTTTCTATAACTCAACAGAGAGGTGATTACGAATGAATCAAAAACCGACAGAAGAAGAATATGCAGGGGACGCCGGAGAGTATATCCGGTTGGTGCCGGATGGCAACATCATCGATAATCTGCTCGCCCAGAAAAAGCAAATGACCGAGCTGCTAGCATCGTTGACCGAAAGCCAAGCTGCGTTTCGATATGCGGAAGGTAAATGGACACTAAAAGAAGTCGTGGGCCACATCGTAGACTCAGAACGTGTCATGACCTACCGTCTGCTCCGATTCGCAAGAGGGGACCAGACGCCACTGTCCGGTTTCGACCAGGAGTTGTTCACCTCGCCTTTCGAAAGCTGGACAACCGCACAATTGGCCGAAGACTACCTGGCCGTACGGCAATCGACGATCACACTGCTGAGCGGCTTACCGGAAGAGGCGTGGTCTCGCAATGGCACGGCCAACAACACAAACATTACGGTGCGTGCCCTCGCGTATGGCATCGTAGGACACGAGCTTCATCACATGGGAGTCATCCGAAATCGCTATTTGAGTTAGTTGTTCGGAGAATCTGGACGGAAGCTGCGAGGATAATGCGGCTTCCGTTCTTTTTTTATGGCAGTTTTCCCGCCCCGTTCATAGAGAGGTCTCGGTTTTTTGAGATTATTATTTACATTCCAGTTCAATTGGTTAGAATTGAAAAATGAGAATCGGTTATTCATTTACTGGGTTCGAAAATGGAATGACAACTTTCCTATGTGCAAAAAACTCCAACCTCAGCATAAATAGAGGGTGGACTTATAGCTTTTCAGTATTGTCTTGAACTGCTGATACTATTACTTCAAAATTTAATTTATGAAATAATTGGTAAAAAATATTAAATGGAGGGGCAAATGAATAATTATAAGTTTGATGAGTTTATTAAAATAGCAAAAAAGCTAAACGATATAGAAATTATTCCTCTATTAATGGGATCGGTTGGTTTGGAGGTTGTGACAGGAAAGAGTTGGGATGCACAAGACATAGACATTCATGTGTCTGGTGATAAAAGAGGGTGGGAAGTACCGCCCGAATTAAATATACATAACTGGAATGAGATAGTGAATATGATGAATTTGATGGAATATAGCTTGATTGATTTACATGAACATGAGTTCTCGAAAGACGGTTTATCCGTAGAGTTTGGAATAATGGACACTTTGCCAAGTTTCGCAGGAGTACCATTAGAAGACTTGGAAATGCATCAAACGGGAGATGTAAAGTACTATTTATTAAATCCAAAACAATACCTAAGTGTATATGAATCTTCATCTAAGGACAGTTATAGAGCAGATAACAATAATAATAAAGATATAAGAAAGATACATTTCTTGAAAAACAGGTTGAATGTTGGTTAAAAACTTCAAGACTTAACGGTGCTTATTAGAGATTAGAGATTAGAGATTAGAGTTAGGGTGAATTTATCAAACTCGCAGTATTTTTTAAAAAAGGGGAGTGGTTCTATGTTAAAAAGAAAAATAGTAACTGCCATTTTAACATTTATTATATCGACCATAATTATTGCCAGCCTATCCCCAGTAGAACTCCTTTTAAATGACTCCCATAATGTAACAGGCACTTATTTTCAAGATATTATGTTTATTTCTGTATATGTTGGAGGAGGAATTCTCCTTTTTGGATTGCCAGTATCAATACTAATCGAATTAATCACACAAAAACCAAAGGAAGCTCGTTTTGCTCTCTCCTTTCCGTTACATATCTTGTTCGGAATTATTCCTGTCTTTGTATTAGGGTTCTTAGTAATATTCTCCCTGCTTGTGTCCATCGTTTTTCTTTTGATTGACGAGCTAATCAGGTACGGCAGGGTTAATCAATTAAATTGGAGCGATTGCAACAAAGTGGTTCGTTCCTTCACAACTACATTAGAGAATCGTACCCGCCAAAAACCATAGGGGGAGAAATTGAAATTGGAAGCGAGTAGGCTAGCATAGCTCCTTACATAAAAGTAGGGAAGGACTCCATAATTATGTGACTGAAGGGTTTGGTGTTATATGAATGAAAAATTGTATCGTTTAATTGTTTCTATATGCTTCATAATTATTGCCATTAGTTTTTTAAATATTTCAATAAAATTCGATGATTTGTTAGATGTTTTAAGTGTGATAGCTAATAATCTGAATAATTATGGATAAAAAAGGTTAAAAAATAATATATCGATGAGTAGTTTTTCGTTCTTTAGCAACATGGGAACTTTTGCAGCGAAAGGAGCAGTAATAATAATCAAAAGGTGGGTGCAGTATGGCAGGTTATGATATTAGTTCGATAGCTTATTTGATACTTTTCGTTCTAATTGTATCGAGCGTTATTTCCTTTATCTTTATATATAATCCGAAGCATATATAGTAATTCTTCTGCTAAAAGCAAAAAATCAGATGAGATCGAGAAGAAACTTGATAAGATTATAGCTTTACTTGAAAAGGAAAGAAATTCTTAATGGACAAATAAACATATTACGGGGTGGGTTATATATGAAAGAACCAATCAGGATAATGTTATTAGGAATCGCAATATTGATAGTAAGTATATTCGTTCAGAACATACATACAGGAGGTACAGAGTCCGTTTCAAACCTTGTGCAAATTATCTTTGCGATTGGAGTCATTACCACTTTAGTAGGTTATTTCAAGAAATAGAGAAAAGGGAGTTTTATATTTAACTTCGTAGAGGGAACGAGATACAGTGGCGGCGTTATTCCGTTAAAGGGCAGTTTAGTGCAAAAGCAATGATTAACCGATGTTCTACAATCGGGGCATTTAACAAAATAACTTATTGGGGGTGAAAAATGTGGGTAGAACATATTATCAAGGCAAATTTTTATCTCTTAAAATAGTGACTACGCTTCTCATACTCTTATTTTTAACGATGCCATATTTTAGTTTGATTTCTCACAGTGTAAGCACATTTTTAATACCTATAACATTACTATTATTTTTCGTGGTAGACTACTTACTTGTTAAAACAACTCTGAATGATAAATGATATAAAACATATTTATTGAAAATGATTTTATATTAAGGTGAATAATTTTCCTTCCGCAAACGGATGCGATTGTGGAGTAAAACGTCACTTTTCTTATTCAACAAACTAGGAGCGATTGCGGCATAAGGTAATCGTTCTTACAGCTTAAAGATATTTATAAAAAAGGAGTTTGGCTATGAATAGGTTTGTAGATCCTCCTAATACGATGGTTATCACATTAAAAGAAATTTTAGATGGAACAAAAACTGTACTGTGTGTTTCTCACGATGAGGAAGATGGAATGTGGCAATTTCTTGATGGGTCAGATGAACTTGAAGCGGACAATGCAAGGATAGTAACTCTTGAAGAAATGCTGGAGATTGATGAGTCTTTCTCTTTACTGTGGGATTTACCACCTGGGTGGATAGCTGAAAGAGTCAGTAATAAAGCATTATGGACAAAGCGTGAAAAAGATTAAGTCAAGATACATTATTAAGCTATCTGGAGCGATTGCAGCATAGTGGATTGCTCCTTACTTAAGAATTGGGCAGGATTGTTTAATAGTCATAATGATATTTTTGTATTAACATATACTGGATTATAAGGAGTGGGGTGAGTTAATGAATTCTTTTCTAATCTTTATTCTTCTTATTTTTACAGTTATCATCGACTATTATTGGCTGGATACAGACCGAAAAAGATGGGGTTGGATGAAAAATTGGTCTACCAGAAATAAAGTATTATTTTTCAGTGGATTTATTGCAGTTTCAAGTTTGATTTATTTGGGATTAATCTATAAATACTTTTGATGAAAGTTTGGCTCAGGCAGCAATTTGGGAGCTCTATTTTTAAAGTGAGTACCTAAAGTAGAAGGAGGGGCTTATATGGCATATATTTTTATCGGACTCGTAGTGTTTGTAGTCTGTTTTTCTATTTTTAAAGCCATTAAGAAGAGGAGATTACCAAGTAACAATTATACTCCGTTTGATGATATTGAAAGGGGTAAAGCTGATAAAGATTAGGGTATTACTTATGCCGCAATCTGGGAGCGATTGCAGCAAAGTGGCTCGCTCATGACATAAGGATTAGGCAGGATGGTTTCAGATGAGAATTAGGAGGAGGTAATGTAATTGGATTTTGTCTACTTAGCATCAATAGCTGTCGCGGTTTTTTGTATGTCCGTAGCTGTTTTTCAGGTGTTACTTTCACTTGGCTACCCTTTTGGTGAATTTGCAATGGGGGGATACTATAAGGTATTGCCTATAAAATTACGAATTGTGAGTGCGGTAAATGCTTTAATTCTCCTATTTATGGGCTTGGTCTTCCTGCAACATACTAATGTTTTAAATGGTTTAGATTTTTTATCTACAAATATATTAGTTTGGATCATTACAATTTTCTTGGGATTGAATACGATAGCAAACCTAATGTCTCAAAGTAAAAAAGAAAGACTTTTTATGACCCCGTTATCGGGTTTTATTTTCATACTATGTTTATTTATTTCTTTAGCATAAGAAACGGGGTACTTATGAAAACACATTATTATTTAGGTTGGTTCAGTAATTTCATTCCTGAGAAATTGGGCAGGGTGTTACAGGAGGATATTTCGGATTATTTCACAGCTATCCGAGTATTGGTTTGATGATGAACAGAAAGCAAACGATTGGGCTGAACGACTAAAAGGTTGTTACGATGGAGAGAAATAATAATATTCCAATCCGTATATACTATATGCTTTCCTATGCTTATCAAACGTTAAATCTTTCTGAGTATAAACAAATCGGGACAGAAAAGTTTGAGAACGTCAAAGAGCTTTACGCAAAAATTTTATCGATTGGTATACCTGTTTTGATTCGCGGAGGATTATGTAAAGATTATATTAGTGTTGAAGAGACTTCCAATGTTATTAAGGGGAAAATTGATATCAATGTTACGATAAAGAAAAATACATTGGTTAATAAGAAAGTTGCAGTGGTTTATGAAGAGTTCTCTGAGAATGTAGTGTTAAATCAAATTATTAAAGCGACACTCATTTGCCTATCGCGATCAAAAAAGTGAAAGAATTCATGAGGAAAACATAAAAAAATTAAAAGAATCTCATAGAACACCTAAGTGAATCACCATTAATCCGGAAGCAACGGGGCGGTTCTATCTATTAGAAAGGGACGATGAAGAAATGGTTACAGAAATCCAACTAAATGATACTAAAATTAATATCACACGATATGATGAAAAAAAGATAGAAGGTAAAACTCAGATATCGTTTACTTTTTATGTTACAAGTGAAGACTACCATGATATAGCTAGCAACGTTATTATACAAAGGAACATTTGATGTAATCGTACTCGAGAGACATCTTAAGTTCCGCGGAACGATTCAAGAATATTCAACATCAATTACGAATCTATACGAAAAAGGGCAAATTGGTGAATATAAACTGACTTTGAAAGAAGTGGAATAATAGAAAAGGGGATTTTCATCTTATGAAATTAAGCATTTTAGATCAGTCTCCCATTTCAACTAATCAAACGGCATATGAAGCACTACAGGAATCAATGAATCTCGCACGCATAGGGGAGACATTAGGATATTCCCGTTATTGGATTGCTGAACATCATGCAATGCCAGGGCTTGCATGCTCTGCGCCCGAGGTAATGTTAGGGTATATTGGGGCAAATACAAAAAATATACGAATTGGCTCTGGAGCAGTTTTATTGCCATACTATAAGCCGTATAAAGTAGCAGAAACCTATCACATGTTATCCACTCTATTTCCTAATCGAATTGATGTTGGAATTGGAAGGGCACCGGGGGGTCCTGCTGAAGCAACAAATGCATTATCGGATAACTATTTGCAACATGTCTATAAAATGCCTGATTTAGTATATGAATTAATAAAATACATAGATAATGAAGGGACCGTAGTAAAGGCTTCTCCGATACCGCAGATTAGTCCTGATCTCTGGATCTTAGGTACAAGTAGGAAAAGTGGGAATTTTGCTGCGGAAAAAGGTTTAGGCTATAGTTTCGGACAATTTATGAGTGATGAAAATGGAGCCGAAATCGTCCAACATTATCGTCAGTCATTTCAACCAAGAAAAAAAGGCCAAAAACCATATGTCATTATGGCTTTATCAGTAATATGTGCAGAAACTACTCAAAAAGCAGAAGAAATTGCTTTAAGTTCAATTGTTTGGGAACTACAAAATGAGAGTATGGAAGGAAACAAAGGAGTTCCTTCTGTTGATGAGGCAAAAAAAATTCTATTAAATCTACGTAATCAAAATTCTATTGAAAGAATAAAAAAGAAAATGATTATAGGTACTCCTAATGAGGTGAAAAGAAAAATATTAGAAATTCAATCACATGTATTAGCAGATGAAATCATGATTGTAACTATCACTTATTCATCAAAGGATAAGCATCAATCATATCGATTAATCGCAGAACAATTTATTAAATGAAAAAGTTAAGATTAAAAGGGAGTGAAATGATTAACGTTTTTTTCCTCCAGAGTTTTTTGGTTCAGCTTTCAAAACCCCCTTGTTAATGTAAAATGGAAGCAGGGGACGGTTCTCTGCTTCTGAAGCAGAGAAGAACTTAATCGTACGCGATGGCCTTTTAAGAGCCCTTTCTAATGAAGATGGGGGAAATGAGAAAGAATGCTCTTTATGGTATTGTTTAATCATCAAACCAAGCAAATCATAGAAGTCATACTTAACCAAAACATATAGGTAGTAGCAGTAAACCATCACCTGAGAAGCATCGAGACGGGTCCACTGTTCGAGAATAGAATATTACAGCGGTATTGTGTATATAATTTCTAATTCAGTCATTAAGAAATTGGATGCGACACTCTAAATTTATAGACGAAAAACACCATATCATATAACAGGCGCTATTCTTGTTTCAAGGATGAGCGCTTATTTTGTATAAGAGGTTTTGCAGAAACCTAGTCCGAATGTACACCATGTATCTGATGAAACTTTTCATATGGATACTCGTATATAACTCAAAGATAAAGATGTAACCAAAGGAGGAGTGTTTACATGTCAGATCCATATAGTGTGGTGGCTGGTGGTGATGCTATGTTTCAGATTGTACCAATTTTTATTGGCATTATTTTTGTGATCGTTATCGGTAGTATCTTGATTTCGGTTTTTAAAGGCGTTGGGGAGTGGCAGAAAAATGAGCAGTCTCCGAGGTTAAGTGTGCCAGCTGTTATTACATCCAAACGGATAGATGTTACCAAAAGGTCCAATATGCATCATCACAACGATACCCATCATCACCATTCTTCCAGCACACATACAAAATACTATGTGACGTTCGAGTTTGAAAGTGGTGACCGTTCGGAGTTTCACGTTTCTGGTAAGGAGTATGGGTTACTTTCCGAAGATGACACGGGAGTATTAAGTTTTCAAGGGACTCGGTATTTGGGGTTTGAGCGGAACAAAGTGAGTATGTCAGGAGGAGAGGAGTACCAAGGTGACTACAAGTGAAAAAGAGACTCTACTGATGAATAGTGACAAGTACTTTAATAGATTACTTGAAATTATTGAATCCGTACCAAGTAGAAAAAGAGGCATTTCTATTGAAACGCAAGAAAGAGACAAGAATTTTCGTGATGTAGTCATGCACCTGTATGAATGGCATGCCATGCTGGAGAGGTGGTACAGGGAAGGAATGGATGGGGATATCCCGTTTATGCCGGCACCGGGTTATAAATGGAGTAAGATCGGGCAACTCAATATGCGAACCTGGGGAAACTACCAAGACGTAACATTAAATCAGGCGATAAAGAAATTGAAGTTAAGTCATGAGCGGGTGATGGAACTAATTAGATCACATACCAATGAAGAAATCATGACCAAAAAACACTATAAGTGGACGAAAACAAGTAATCTATTTAGCTATTTTGCAGCGAACACGTCTGACCATTACATTTGGGGGATAAAGAAATGTGAGGGGATTGCAAAGGCTATAAAAGGGATAGAGGAGTGTCAGAATGCTTCGAGGTTATAAAGTTCAGTCGTTGTTTTTAATAGGGGGATGTCTTTTGAACAATGAAAGAAACAAAAAATATATATACTTATTTGCTGGATATGCAGGTCTTCTGTTCATAGGAGTATCCATCTTAAGAAATTTATTGTTTTTTCAAGATACAGTTGGTTATGTTCTAACTACCTTTGGATACATTTTTTTAGTGTCCTATATTAAATTTGCTGATGACAAAATCGGTGCGACAAAAAGGGAGGAGATAATATTTAGAACAGGATTTATGGCTATTCTTGGATCCATTGCTCTATATCTTTAATAATAACACTCGTTTATAGGTTGGGTTTGCCCTTTGTTATTTTTAGTTGTTTTAGTTGTTCAAGTTAAAGTTGTTTTTCGTAAAGGAGATAGTAACTTGAAAATAATTGCACTCTTTCTATCAATTTTTTCAATAATAACTGCATTCATTAATTTAAATATTTCACTATTAATGTTTGGGGTAGCATTGCTACTATTTGGATTTAGCAATTTAAAGCTAAAAAACACAACATATGGATACATCTATTTAATTTCTGGGTTGGTTTTTATAATAGGGGTTTGTATTAGCATTTCTTACTAGACAGTATTGAGAGTTTAATGGAATAAGTGTCTAGAAGAGAATGGAGGGCTTTACATTATAAATATATATAAAGCAGGAACAGGTGATATAGAAGGTATAAAAAGAGTCTGTTCTGAAGGTTATAGGGCAACTTATGAAGATATTTATTCTAAAGATTATATTGAGAAAGTGATAAAAGAGTTTTATAACAAGGAAAGAATACTGGATGAAGTAACAAATACTAATAGACATTGGGGAGGTTATTTTGTTGCAGTTGAAAATGATGAAGTAATTGGTGCTGGTGGAGGAGGAATGATTGGTGAGACGGAAGGTGAGATCTTTGTCTTATATCTCAATCCCCAAAGACGTAATGAGGGAATAGGTACGCTGTTGTTAAATGCAATTACAAAACAACAAAAACAAGAATTTAACGCAACAATGCAATGGGTATCTGTACAAAAAGGCAACTTAAAAGGCATTCCGTTCTATGAAGCTAAAGGGTTTGTTTACGAACACGAACAAAAGACGTATGGGAATGAAAATGAGGACTATATTTCTTTAAGATATTCCCGTCAAATTTAAGGATACACTATACTAAGAGCAGTCCATGTAAAAATACGCATGTGGATAGAAAGAGGAATAAGATGGTGAATTATAGTTTGAGAAAGAGATTTTATGTATGATGTTTAAGTTTGAAAAGATGACTCAATCACAAGCGGAAGAAATTGCACATAGCTGGCACTACGATGGCGAATATTCTTTTTACGATATGGAAGCGGATGAAGAAGACTTAGCGGAATTTCTGGATCGTAAAGCAAGAGGTAACTCTATGTTTGCGGTAATGATGGATGAAGAATTGATCGGTTTCTTCAGTGTGAGTCAAGCAGCTGCTCATGTATACGATATAGGGTTAGGAATGAGACCAAATCTAACTGGTGATGGAAGAGGGACGGAATTTCTACATGCCGGTATGGATTTTGTCCAATCAAGATTTATAGTCGAGAAAATTACGTTATCTGTGGCAACTTTTAATCAAAGAGCGATAAAAGTTTATAGTAAGGTAGGGTTTAAGGAAATGGGTACCTTTATGCAGGATACTAATGGGGGTACATATGAATTTTTGAGAATGGTGTATGAATGTGTATAACTCAGTTCGTTGTGAGCTGAGTTTTTCTTATATAAAAAAGCACTTTAAGAGAAAGTGTGATTTATAGATATCTTTCACATCGGAGGTGCACCTCTTCCGGCAATCGGTTATGCCAAACTAACCATTGATTTTTAACTGTGGTAATAGAATGAAAAGCTCTTCAATTGCAAAAGAAATAATACAAAATAGTACTTAATTACCAAAAAATGTCGAAAGGAATAATCATTTTATTATATAATAGCATTATATTTAAATGTCAGAATAAACAAAAAGAAGGGGTTGGCTTAATTGTATTCTGTAGAGATTAAGCACGATGGATTACATAAGTACCGAGTAATAAAAGGTAAAGACAGATATGTGGTAGAACAGAAAGCTCATGTTCAGTTGAGGCAGTGGGATGAAATGTGGGAGAAAAGAGAAGAGGCAGAAAGAAAAAAGAGAAACCAACAAAACGCTGCTATGGAGAAGGCCCAAAAGAAAGCTAACGCAGAGCAACAAACAATAGATGCTCTGGACGAACTTAGCTATATTGACAACACGTTATTACACACGTTGGATATTGATGACAAGATCGATTGGGACTCTTTGAAAGATGTTTCTAGATTTACTGATTCTAAGCCACATAGCCCTAGCGAATCTCCATATCCGGCTAAACCCGCTAAAGATAATTTTCTTCCTAAATTTGGACTACTGGACAAGCTTTTCGCCTCTAGTAAGCAGAAGAAAATTGAAGTATATAATAAAATGTTTGATGATGCCGTTAATAACTGGGAACGAGAAACTGATAGGCTAAAGTCAAAATATGAAAAGGAATTTGAAGAATACAATAATGCGTTAAAGACTTGGGAAGAAAAGAGAAATTTATTTCAACAAGCAAAGAAAGAAAAGAATGATGCCATTGAAAATCAAAAAACACTCTATTTGGCTGGAGAAAGTGAATCTATTATTGAATACTGCGACATGGTTCTGTCTAACTCAGAGTATCCAGATTACTTTCCACAAGAGTACGATATCGACTATAATCCAGAAAATAAAACTTTAATTGTAGAATATATACTCCCTGATATTTCTGATATGCCAACTCTAAAAGAAGTTAAATACGTTGCTACCAAAGACGAATATAAAGAATCGTTCTTGACGGAAGCGGCAGTAAGAAAGTTGTACGATAAATTGCTATACGATATTACATTAAGGACTTTACACGAGATATATGAAGCAGATGCCATAGATGCAATAGACTCAATTGTCTTTAATGGATGGGTAAATACAATTAACAAAGCAACTGGGAAAGTAGAAAATATATGCATTCTATCAATCCAAACCAAGAAGGATGAGTTTCTGGACATAAATTTAAAAATGGTGGAATCAAAAACTTGTTTTAAAAATCTGAAGGGTATAGGAAGTAGTAAACTATTTAGTTTAACTCCTATAGCACCTATTTTAAAAATTAATAGGGAAGACAGTCGTTTTGTAGATGGATACAATGTAACTGGCAACGTTGATGAAGATACTAATCTAGCTGCAATGGAGTGGCAAGACTTTGAACACTTAATAAGAGAGTTATTTGAAAAAGAATTTAATGCAACTGGTGGAGAGGTCAAGATTACACGTGCTAGTAAAGATGGTGGTGTGGATGCAGTCGCTTTTGATCCAGACCCAATCCGAGGCGGTAAAATTGTTATTCAAGCGAAAAGATATACAAATGTAGTAGGCGTTTCAGCTGTACGAGATTTATATGGAACAGTAATGAATGAGGGCGCAACAAAGGGGATTTTAGTTTCAACTGCTGATTATGGTCCAGATGCATATAGTTTTGCTAAGGATAAGCCACTTACTCTATTAAATGGAAGTAATCTATTACACTTACTTCACAAACACGGCCACAAAGCGAAAATAGATTTAAAAGAGGCAAGGCTGTTAGCGAAGGGGAAACTTTAGAAAGAGAATTACATCTTTATACTTGAAGGGGATTTCTGTAGTTTGGAGGGAAGAATGTGTTTATACCTACGAAAAAAGCATTTATGGATATCACGCCTGAACAATTCGAAAAGTATGCATTAGATTTGCTAGCTGAACAAACTCGTGGTCTCGAAAACTTAGTAATAGAACATAATAAATTAATTGAAGCTTATGATGGTAATTATCAAATTGACGGATACATCCAATATACAATGATGGGTATTGACTTTAAGACCATTGTAGAATGCAAACACTACAAATCTGCAATTACTAGAGAAAAAGTTCAGATTTTGTTGAGTAAAATACGTTCAATAGGCGCTCATAAAGGTATTTTAATTTCTACTTCAAATTTCCAAAGAGGGGCAATTGAATTTGCACAAAATCATGGAATTGCATTAATCCAAATTACTGAAGCTGGAACTGAATATGAACTAAGAGATAGAATGAACATCATTATGAATTCCAGAAGTAAGCCTTATAATTATGGAAAACCATATTCGGGAGTGTTACAAAAAAGTACTAAGGGTGAAGGCATCAGTTGCTCGTATTTAAGCAGAAGTAATAAAGTATTAAAAGACTTTTTGGGAGAAAAAAAGAGAAAAAAAGATTAAAGGATTAATAGTTAGTTTCTTTTTAGAGATTTCAGAAAAAAAATAGATTTGGGAATTATGAGGAAGAACAGTTGTTCTTGATTTAAATTAATGTTAGAATTTTCTTGAAATTAAACTCAAGTAAAGGAGGTGGTATTATGGCAGTTAAACATGTACCGACAAATGTCGTGCATAGTGGTGTTAAAGGTGGGACAACCGGGTGTGGGTTTAATACTCGTGAACACAGTAGCCATTGGGTAGATAGTCATTCTAAAATTAATTGTGATAAAAATGGATGTAAGAACTAAGGGAATGCTTATTTCTTTCCTAGTATAAAGTTAGCGCACAAGATTCTTTTAGATTATTAGATAGCAAGTTTGGATATGAGATTTAGAGCTTATGGATTTTGGCGATATTCGCTGTTCCATAAGCTTTTTTATTGGGTAAATTAGAATATATTTATCAATCACTTAGTCCTTAAAATCCTAAAAAATAATACCAAGGTATCATTAGTGGATAAAAGTAAGTCTGTTTTGATAGATGGGTCAAGAGGCAGGGAACTGACACATGTATACTTTAAATTTAGATTAGTCGACGCACCTGTCCTTGGGACTATTAATAAAGGGTCTTTTCTATTACCCTTTATTTAGAATAGAAATTATCCCTTCCCCAAACTCCTCCGCTTTCTTCGCCCCAATTCCCTCAATTTCCAATAATGCTTTTATTGTCGTGGGCTTCTGCTCCAGAATTGCTTCCATGGTTTTATTTGTGTAAATATAATATGGCTTTACATCAAGCTCCTTAGCGCGAGTCCTGCGATAATTCTGTTAAGAGAGTTCGGAAGTCTTCGGTTTGTATTGCTACAGGCTCTGATACTTTGCGGGAATCTTGGGATGTATCAATTTTCTTTGTCTGGAAAATGGCAAGGATCTCATGCCCGTAGTCATCTGCCTTTTTCTGTCCGATGCCCTGAATTGCCAGTAGCTGTTCAAAAGTCTGTGGCATCTTCTCAAGGAGTTCATCCAAAGTTCTGTTGCTGAAAATGTAATAGGGTTTGACTTCTAATTGTTTGGCTTTTTTGGTTCGATAATCTGTTAGCAACCTCTTTAATTCGCTGTGGGCAGTAGGTGGTGCAACTGAAACTTCCTTCTCTATAGTGGTTGCAACAAAAGCGGATGCCCCTACATGTTCCTTTTCCAACAGATATTCCCGTTCATTAAAAGGTTTCTCTTGGCAAGCTCCCAAGATGGCATCAGCAATTTTGTAAACAAGTGAAGCATGCATCTCAACAGGAGAACTCTTCTTCATTTCAGCCTTCAAAAAAGCACTTATTTGGTCATGACGGATGACGCAGTTCTGAATATGGGGCGGAGCATTTTTAGAAATCTCCAGGATCGTCTTTGGGTTGGCAAAGGTCACAGCATATCGAATAGGACACTTCTTGATAATCCCTTTGGCCTTAAGGAACCTCTCCAATATGACCACATGTCTTTCCACTTGGTTAATTGGGCTATACATTCCCTCTTTATTTACCACTCTATTACTCTTCCTGATCACACGCTGAAAGTCCCCCTTATCTGTGACAAGGATATCGCCAAAAAGCTTCTTTACTTCCAGCACAAGAATGAACTTTGGCGTGACAAGAACAATATCCATCTGCGCTTGATAGTCCTCAAACTCAAGATAAACATCATGCAGAATTAGCATCGGAACCATGGAGTTCTTCAACTCAAACATCACACTTTTCTCTCCAGCATGCCCGATGGAAAACAGCTTGAGATGATTCTCCACTTTCTTAAAGTCCACAGAAGGAATGCTGCTTTCTGTGAGACTTTTAAGTTTTTCTAATAGAATAGGATTTTCGCTGATATCCTTATGTACGATAGGGTGATTTATTTCTCGGTTATCTTTAAAAGCATCAATAACATTTTTGAAAAAAGACATGGGTTACCTCGCTATTAGTATTTGTTTAACTGTGGTAATATTGTAACATTATGTAATATAATTATAACAGACTTCGTGGTCTAAATTGGATGAATTAAGAATGGTATAAGTTATAACTTAATTAGTATAAATAGATATAGGGTCGAGTGCCTCTCCCTATAGAGTTGTCACATGAACAACATCCCAATAAAAACCGACTTACCGCACTACTGATAGATTACTAAGTAATAATAGTCTACTTGGCCCTATTCACCAATTTAATAATTAGCGTCCTCATCCTGCTATTTTCCAATCTTAGTTATTAAAATAGGTTCGATTGCAAAGAGAGTAGATGGATTGAAAGTGACCTTTGCAAAAGGTAGTTTCAGCGCCAGTTTACTAAGAAACGACATCATGTTCTCTCCATCGCAACAAGGACATGTAGGTGTAGTCCATGACATATTTAATGAATTTAATTTGACTATAATTATTATCACAAATGCCGGGTAACATTTGGAATGGCTTTGCTTTTGATGGTGTTTCAGAAAAGATAAGTGGCATATAGGTTATTTGCTGTTAGAACTGAAATGACAGGTTAAGGAAAGCGACGCGTTGAGAAAAAAATCCAACTATTGACCAAAGCATGGTCAGGCATGAACAAGAACAGAAACTGTTAAAAAAATAGTACCAGATGAATTAGTAGAGATCTTTCACATCGGCAGCACATCTATCGATAATCGATTATGCCAATCCTATCATTGACGTTAAAAGATTTCGAAAAGGTGGATTGGTACAGTAAAGCCTTACTAAAAGTGGGTTGTAAACGAAAGGTGAGAACGGTATCAAGAAGGAGTATGTGAGTGAGTTGGTGGGAATGCGAGGAGTTTTTGCGCTTAACATAAGTTACTATAACCTAAGAGTGAGCAACTAGGTATATAGGAATTATTTTTGGTTAAGGGGGAATTGAAATTTTTTAAAACCCTACTCTTAGGTAGAGGTTGGTTCAGGGATTATTGTTCTAAATGATATTCGTCGTAAGAATAAGTTTTATACAAGGGGGAGTAAAAATGAAGGTTAATTGTACGGGATGCAGAAAAGAATTAGATATAAATGCTCAAGTGGTAATTGATGAAGCGAACTCCTTATACCATGCAGATTGTTATAGTGAAATGAAGGTACATGAGAGTTTAATTGAGTGGAAAGATTTTGGTGCATTCAAAAATATCTTGGTAAAGCACAATATATAAACTTAAATTTATATAAAGTTTCTCCCTCTATTTTTAGGAGCACATGTATTGATGCATTTTAATAATTTTATAGAATTCAGGATGATGTATATATATACTACATCTATGGGAATTGTTAAATAGAATGATCGTGTAGAAAAGTTGAAATTACTTTAGAATTATTAGCGTAGAACCGTACCGTAAATAATGGTAAACAGAAAGATAGACTTAATAGGTTATATAAATAAACTAAGGAAAATAATCTCTATTAATCTGCATTGAGAAGACAAGTTTAATAAGAGCTTGTATTTTTAAATGGTTTAATTAAAAAAATATTATCTTAAATTAAATGCAGTAATTTGTTGTCATGTGGTATTTGAGGTAAGAAGTATGAGTCCAGAGCAAGTCATGAAAGATTTTTTAACAAAAGAATTGAAGAAGTTTTTATTGTTTATTAAACAATTTTGATGACTTTTGTGGTAACCGATCAAGAAAAAGCTGCAAGAGTATTTCCGAACAAAGCTATGTATTTTAAGTGTAGTTGTCGCACCTATTAAGACCTTCAAATAGTATTGTAAATAACTAAATCTTGAACAGAACAATAACTGAAAGAGAAGCCTCTTCCAGTTAATAGCCATTAATTTGTGGAAAAACTCTATCTGTTTTTACTAATACTTTTTATATTTAAACATCTATAGAATCTATAATATTCAATCATAAATATTAATTCTATTAGTATTTTCTATAATGGACTAATATCGTTGCTAAATATCCTTCCATTGTTGCACCAGCTGCTGAAGTTTATTTTTGCATTTAGTTACTGTGTAGTTAAGTTGCTTTATATTTAAATTATGTCATTTCTCCACACTGTATTTTCTATTTTAGAATTATTAAATTCTTCCACCTACTCCTTTAAACTTATCTACAAAGGCAGAGATTTTCTGGAAAACGCTCTGTTTTTTTGTTAAATACTGAGGATTAAGAGGACTCATTTTAGGAAGAACTTCATTAAGCTCCGTTCCATTTTCACTGGCATATTTTCTTTTTAGTGAATTTAAAATATATCTTTTTGCAGCCTCTTCATTAAGATTTTCAGTATTAATAAGCTCTTCTGCCTCACGTTTTTGCTCAGTTTGAGCAAATGAGAAGAAGGCATCAATAATACTTGCTTTATCTTGAATACTTTCTAAATCAGCTTGGTTGATAAAATCAACTACTAAGCTTTCTTTTGCACGGTTTCCTATGCTAGATCGAATTAAGCGACGCACCTCTTCAACTAATGTTGCTTTATCTTTTACTTTCTTGTTATGTTCAAAAATAAGTTCAAGAATGTAATCTAAATTAACCTCTTGGGATTTTAAAAGATCTACTTCAAAGACAACATCATCCCAATCAATAGAAGTGTTTTCCTTTTCTTTTCCGTTCCTTTCACGGCGGAGCCAATCACGAATATCATTATATGAAGAACGGTAATCTTGAATAGCTCTTTCTTCTAAAACCTGAATCTCTTGCATAACAGCAATATCTTCATCAGTAACATAGTGATTTGATTTGAAATCTTCTAAAGCTTTAGGGTCAGTAATATCTATTGCTTGCAAAGCTTTTAAACCTGAAAATTCATCATAGTTCTGAAGGATATTATCAATACGCAAATATTCACCAAAGAGTTTCGCAAACTCTTTTTTATCCTTTTCAGTAACAATATCATCAACATTAGGAAAACGTTCCTTTAGTTCTTTTACTACATCTAAGTATCCACGACGAGCCTCACCAGTTGCCACATCAGTGAATCCTTCTATATACTCCTTATAGCTTTTCTCCAGCACCACATTTTTAGTGTTCTTATCTCCAAAAAGAGTAATAGCGTCTATGGTTGCTTGTTCTAAATCTCTAAAAGTAACAATATTTCCAAAGGTTTTGGTGGAATCATAAATACGATTTGTTCTCGAAAAAGCTTGCATTAAACCATGATACCTAAGATTTTTATCAACAAATAAAGTATTTAATGTAGGTGCATCAAACCCAGTTAAAAACATTCCTACAACAATCAACAAATCAATTTCTTTGTCTTTTACTCGTTTAGCAAGGTCACGATAATAATTTTGAAATCCCATACTTTCTACGCCATAATTGGTTTTAAACATTGCGTTATAGTCTTTAATGGCTAAACTTAAAAACTCTTTTGCACTACTATCCATTACCGAAGGCTCAAAAGTTTCATCAAGAATTTCACCTATAGCATTTTGCTCTTCATTAGCAGCAAAGGAGAAGATCGTCGCAATCTTAAGGGGGTTACTGCTTCCCTGTTGTAAGTTATTTAATGATTCATAGTAGAGTTTAGCTGCGTCAACACTGCTCACAGCAAACATGGCATTAAATCCTTTTCCATTCGCATTTAAACGATGGGTTTTTACTCTAAAATTATTCACAATATATTGGGAAATTTCTTTAATCCGTTCAGGATGTAGTAACGCTTCTCTATTTTCTGCTGCCAATAGCTTCTTCTCGTCCAGTTCTTTTTCAATCGTTTTGAACTTGGGACGTACATCGTTATAATCTACTTTGAACTTTAAAACTTTTTCATCTCTAATAGCATCCGTAATTACATAAGAGTGTAACTCTCGCCCAAAGACAGAAGCAGTCGTTTCAGAACCTAACGCATTTTCTGGAAAAATAGGTGTACCTGTAAACCCAAATTGATAGAACTTCTTAAACTTTTTATTGATATTTTTTTGAGCTTGACCAAATTGTGAACGGTGGGCCTCATCAAAAATAAATACCACTTGCTTATTGTATATAGGTAAATCTGTTTCGCTTTTAATTAAGTTATTTAGTTTTTGAATCGTCGTTACAATAATTTTATTATCTTCTTTGTCAATGTTACGCTTTAACCCTGCGGTACTTTCTGAACCATTAACACTATCAGGGGAAAAACGCTGATACTCTTTCATCGTCTGAAAATCTAGGTCTTTCCTATCTACAACAAAAAATACTTTATCTATAAAATCCAGTTCAGTAGCTAAACGAGCTGCTTTAAAACTCGTAAGCGTTTTCCCTGAACCTGTTGTATGCCAAATATATCCACCACTTTCAGTATTTCTCCAATTTTTGGCTAGGTTTGAACTTTCAATTTTCCATAAAATCCTTTCAGTGGCGGCAATTTGATAAGGACGCATAATCAGTAGGTTATCGCTCACATCAAAAACGGAATATTTCAGTAGTACATTCAATAAAGTATTTTTCTGAAAAAATGTAGCCGTGAAATCTTTTAGGTCTTTTATCAGGGTATTATCCGATTTTGCCCAATTCATAGTAAAATCAAAACTGTTTTTATCACGTTTAGTAGTATTAGCAAAATAACGGCTATCTGTCCCATTAGAAATCACGAAAACCTGTAAGTATTTAAACAGAGAGTTTTCTGAATTAAAGCTCTCTTTACTATATCGATGAACCTGGTTAAAGGCTTCACGAATGGCAATTCCACGCTTTTTAAGCTCTACTTGTACTAAAGGTATGCCATTGACTAAAATTGTAACATCATATCTATTGGCTAGCGTTCCTTTTTGTTCAAATTGGGAAATTACTTGCACTTTATTTATAGCAATATTCTTTTTGTCTACTAGATAGATGTTTTGAATACGCCCATCATCAAAAACAAAGTCATAAATATAATCGTTATGAATTTTACGGGTTTTATCAATTTGGCTATCACTGGGTTTATCTAAAAACTGATCACAAAATCTAATCCATTCAGTTTCTGAAAATTGTACATCATTAAGCCTTTGCAGCTGCCTACGAACATTTGCAAACATTTTATCAGAATTAGTTAAATTTGGTAGATGTTCATAACCTTGATTCACTAAATCTTGAATAAGTTCTCGTTCTAAATCAGCTTCTGTCTGATAACCAGCTCCTTGCTGATCTATCTTGATATACTTATCCAAAACTATAAAGTTATTTGATTCTGCAATCGGTTTGAAATCGCACATCTTTATGCCTCCTTCCAAAAGCTATAGTTACTTATCAAATGGTCAAGTAATAGCTTTACAGTTTGTTTTTCTTGGGGAGATGGTTCAGCTACACTTTCATTCGCTAGTGTAGAATGACTTGTAAATTGCATAATACGATTATAATAATTCTCTTTGTTATCAGGTAATAATTCTGACCACCTTGGGAAACCAAGAAAACTCGCTGTTTTTTCATATAGATTTCTTAAAAGAGTGAAGTGATATTTTTGCACTTGATTATTCTTAATAGCTTCTTCCAGAATTTTCATCAAATGTAAGTGATATGAAAAACTCTTGTTAGAATCTCCATTTTTTTCTTGTAGTTCAAAAGTGCCGTCTTCTTGCCGGTCTAACATAAAACAGCCCTTTTTATTGATTTCATTATGTAGCACATTATAAAAAATTGGATTATGCGTCGTAATAACAAACTTTAGAGCGGATTCACTTGTTTTGATCAGTTCAGCCAAGTCTACAGCCAGCTGAATCAGATGGTTATCATCTAATGAAGTTACAGGATCATCAATAAATACATATTTCAACTGATTAAGTTTATCTGTTTCTCGTTCACCCGGCTCTGCTACATTTAATACATCAATAACTTGTTTAAGTAAGCTATAAAACACACTCCAAATAAAGCTACTTTCCTCACCTTTTGAAATCTTTATATTTGGAGAAGGTTCTTCATTTCCTCGTTCATAAGAAAATGTAACTTCCGAATAATCCGAATTGAATTTAGGTGTTAATGTACGATCGGTATAGTTCTGAAAATGACTAATGACATTTTGATCTTGTCCCTGTTCATTAAGCACCCATTCAGTAAAAGAGTTAGGATGAATTTTAAGCTTTAAATCAATATCATTTGCTAGATCATTGTCCCAATAGAATAGATCCTCCGTAAAAGCATTATAGTAAATGATTTTTTTGCTGGATAGTCCCGTTTCGTCCGTCTCTGTATCATTCTTAGGTGCAACCAACAATCTAAATTCTTTTGATAGTCTAGTTTTTCCATTTCCATTAAAACCATATATTAATCGAACTTTTTTATCGCAATCTATTAATTGTTGTGCAATTTCAATTAAACTCTTTCCCATACTATGCTTCTACCTCTCTTTTCGGAAATGAAAGAAGCATATTCCCGTAATATTCATATTGTTTTTGACGCAGCTCTATTTCATGAGATAAGCCCTCACTGATAGAGAATGTCAAGGCATCAAACTTATCTAAAATAGATACTATCCGCTTTTTTTGCAAAGGTAAAGGATTTGGAATCATGATGCTATTCAAATTTTTCTGGTTTAATTTGGGTTGAGCCGCCCCGGATATATAGGGAGTTAAATCAATATGATTTAAATAAAACTCAACAAATCTTCGTTCCTCATAAGTCTCAAATTTAAGTACATGAGCATGATTATTTACCCAAATTTTCCCCCTTGCACTAAATGCAATTGGTTTACTTCTAGCAAGTAGGTTTGCCCCATCTTCCGAAATAAGCAAAAAATCTCCTTCAAAAATATAATCTTTCACATAATCAACTATACCTGACGCCCCGTAATATGGAATATCGCCAAACGCTCTTAAACCACTGGTAATCGGTTTACGCATTGAATCAAGATTTTCGGCAAGCTCCCTCAACGTCTTCCATTCAACTTCTCCCTCTTCAAAAGTTAACAACTTATTACGGTAATAAGTATATTGCTTTTTACGTGCTGTAAGCTCCGCTGTAAGCTCTGCTGTAAGCTCTACTGTAAGCTCTGAGAAGGAGTCTAAAATACGGATGATTTCTTCTTGCACTTTAAGAGATGGGATGGGGATTTTGAACTCTTTTACCTTCGCGTCAGAAATAGCTGGATATGCTGATCCACTTTGATTATCTTCTACATACTTTTTAAATTCAGATGAAGTAATACAATGATAAATCCATTTAGGTAATACTTCATTTGTTCTGGCTCTTAAGATACAATAACCAGTACTAGCGACTCCTCCGGAAAATTCTGCAGTAATCAAACAAACTCGTTGCTGGGTAGGACGAGTCGTTGCAAAAATAACATCATTTTCTATTACTAATTTTTGGGCTCTGCTTGGTGCATCTGCGGCAGATATTTCAGTTGTCTCAATTATTCTGTTTGTTTCGCGACTAACTGAAGTTAAATCAATATACCGATAAGTATCCTTTGTCTCTCTCCACTTAATATTGGAAGTTGATAATGTAACATCCCCTAATGCTTTCCACTCAACCTCAACCCCATCAAGTAGTTTCTCTATATAATTCGGCTTAATCATGATTCAATCACCTCAATAAAGTCATCAATTTCAGCACGAAGTTGGTCTATCTTTGCTACAGTCGTTTTTATCTCGGCATTCAGCTCATTTATATCAATGACTTCCCTTATATCCCTTGCTTCTACATAGGAGCTCACAGATAGGTTGTAATCATTTTGAACGATTGCATCATAATCAACAGATTTTGCAACATGTTCAACAGCTTCTTTACTGTCAAACATCTTCATAATTCTCTCAATATGTTCATCTGTGAGTATATTATTATTCGTTTCTTTTTTATAAAAATCTACGCCACTTGCATCAATAAATTGAGTTTTATTATCTGTTTTATGTTTAGAAAGAACCAAGATATTAACGGCTATTGTAGTCCCATAAAAAAGGTTAGGTGCTAATGAAATAACCGTTTCGACAAAGTTATTATCAATCAGATACTTTCTGATTTTTTGCTCTGCACCGCCACGGTAAAAAATTCCGGGGAAGCAAACGATAGCAGCACGACCTTTACTTGAAAGGTAACTAAGTGCATGAAGTACAAAGGCAAAATCAGCTTTGGACTTTGGCGCTAATACGCCTGCCGGGGCAAATCTTTCATCATTAATAAGCGTTGGATCATCACTACCAATCCAATTTACGGAATAAGGTGGATTAGAAACAATGGCATCAAATGGCTTTTCGTCGCCAAAGTAAGGATCTCGAAGCGTATTTCCTAAAGCAATACTAAACTTATCGTAGTTTATGTTGTGTAAGAACATATTCATACGAGCAAGGTTATAAGTTGTATGGTTGATCTCCTGTCCATAAAAACCATCTTCGATAATATGAGCATCAAACTGTTTTTTTGCTTGTAATAAAAGTGATCCCGAACCGGCTGCAGGGTCATAAATTTTATTGATTGTTGTTTGCTTATGTATTGCTAATTGAGCTATAAGTTTTGATACATGCTGAGGTGTGAAGAATTCTCCTCCAGATTTCCCTGCATTGGCAGCATAATTAGAGATTAAAAACTCATAGGCATCACCAAAAAGGTCAATTTGATTATCTTCAAATTTACCAAAATTAAGTCCTGCTACTCCTTTAATGACAGCAGCTAAACGACTGTTTTTGTCTTTTACAGTATTCCCAAGTCTATTACTTGTAGTGTCGAAATCAGCGAATAATCCTTTAATATCTAGTTCAGACGGATAACCACTTGCTGAACTTTCAATAGCATTAAATATATCTGCTAAATCCGTATTCAGGTTTTCATTTGTGTTAGCGGTTTTCGCAATTCTAACAAACAGCTGACTCGGATATATGAAATACCCTTTTGTTTTAATAGCGTCCTCTTTGATTTCTTTCGTTATAATATCATCAGACAGTTCTGCATACTTGACACTTTCGTCTCCCGCTTCAATATAACTAGAAAAGTTCTCGCTAATGAAACGATAAAAAAGCGTTCCTAAAACATATTGTTTAAAATCCCATCCATCTACAGAGCCACGGACATCATTGGCTATTTTCCAGATTTGAGATTGTAGTAAGGCACGTTGTGCTGCACTTGACATTTGTATACCTCCAGTTTTTCTTATAAAGTATTTCTAGATAGGTTTGAAGTTCCTTCCACCTTTATTTTCTTGTCATATTCAAATAATAAATACAATGTTCTTGTTTTCTCTTCTAACATAACGTTTAAGGCATCTGTGGATGATCGGTATATCTGTTTTTATTATGCTTTCACAAGGTATCCTAGTGGCACTATTGTACCTCCATTATACACCATGCCACCGTGATGACCATAATTAGAATCATCCTGCAAAAGCCTAAATAAAAACTCCCACCGACGATCATTCGGCGAGAGTTTTTGGCGACAATTCAAAAAAATTCGGTCTCTAAAAGTCATATGAGTTTTGCCTAAACGGCATAAAATCAACGTTTTTCAGTGTATAGAGTGTCGCTTGATTATTCCCACTCGATTGTTGCTAGTGGCTTATAAACTACGCGTTTAGACACTTTACTTGTTAACATATAGATGAGCTACTATATGTGCCTCTGCTTAATAATTTTGTTCCCCCTAATTCCCTTCCTAATATTTTCAATTCGATTAGTTGCTCAATTTAATGGCCTTATTGCTTGAAAGCCTACGCCGATAAATAAAACCTCTTTATTAAAGTACATTCCCTTATAAACAAACTTATTTGTTGCGCAGTATAGGTCTCCTACGTAATACAATGGTTAATCTATGTATTGGTAAACAGTCTGTCACTCTGTAGTACATTTCATTGGCCGTATTCAAATAACCTCGTTAATAGGTTCGCAGATAGAAATGGTACGGTGAACCGTATCACAACTTAAACAAAAGGTGCTCGTTAATGTATAACGGCACTTTTTTTGTGTTTTCTGTAACTTTATGTAAAAATCCTAGTTCTTTTGCTATAATAAAAGTAATATTTTGTCGGTAGGTGAAAAGGATGGCTGTAACGGTTCCGGAAACTATTAGGAGCAGTGCTACTTCTGGGGAGAGGATTTTGTTCCGCACTTTGAAGGAGTATTTGCCAGATGATTATATAGTGTATTTTGAACCGGAGATCCAGGGGACTAGGCCGGACTTTGTAATTATTGGTCCTGATCTGGGACTGATTGTGCTCGAGGTAAAGGATTATACAAGAAATACGTTGTATCAGTTGAATAAGGATGAGTGGACGATTAGGGACACTGGTGGAAATCTACATAGTGTGAAGAGTCCACTTAAACAGGCAAGAGATTACGTCTTTAAGATAAATGATGTGTTGAAGAAAGATAAGAATCTGATTCAAACGGAAGGGAAGCATCAGTTTAAATTAAAATTCCCTTATGGCTATGGCGTTGTTTTTACACGGCTAAACCAAAAGCAGGTGCTAGAGGATGGGATTTATTCTATCATTGATCCGGACAGCATGCTTACACGGGAAGAAATAGATCCGGATTATGGAGAGTTCTCAGAGGAAGTGCTTGCCGAGAAGTTAATTAATATGTTTCAAGTACCTTTTAGATTGAGAGAGCCGCTTACATATGTAGAAATTAACACGATTAGGTACTATCTATTTCCAGAGGTCCGGATTGGTGCTGAATTCAAAGAACCTGTTCCTTACCAGGACCAATTGCTTCTATCTTTAAGGGATATCAAAACAATGGATTTCCACCAAGAGAACATGGCCAAACAAATTGGAGATAAAAATAGGCTTATTCGTGGTGTAGCAGGTAGCGGGAAGACCATTATTCTGGCAAGTAGAGCAAAGATGCTGGCGAAAGAGAATCCGAATTGGAGAATATTGATATTGTGCTATAACATATCACTCTCTCAAAATATCGCGCAAATAGTAAGAGCGATGGCGTTGGAGCCTGATAATCTATTTGACTTTCATTTTGGTGATGGAGAAATACAGATCCAGCCTACTCCTAGGAATATTGAAGTGAGAAACTTTCATCAATGGTTGAAAAATGACCTTAAGATGAGTGAAGGAATCATCGATACATATATTGAGAAGTTAGAGAAGGGAGAAGCAATTGCACCTAAATATGACGCTATCCTTATTGACGAAGGACAAGACTTTGAAGCAAGCTGGCTTCATCTCGTTAGCTTATGTCTAAACCCTGAAACCAAAGCTCTGCTTCTCGTAGAAGACCGTGCACAAACGATTTATCCAAGAAAAAGAAGTTATCTCAAAGACACTGGCCTGGATTTCCGTGGTAGATCGAAAATACTGAATATCAACTACCGGAATACTTCACAAATAGTCAACTGTGCTTGGGACTTTTTTCAAAAGAATTCCTCTCTGCAAAACAAGGTGGTAGTCGGCGAAACAGAAGGCGTAGAGATTATCTCTCCAAAAAGCACGAAGCGCAAAGGGCCAGAACCAGCCATCCTAAAAGCAGAAAGCTTTGCAAAAGAAATGCAGATTATCGCTAGGCAAATACAACAGCTCCACCAAGTGCGAAAAGTTCCTTACTCTGAAATACTCATTCTATATCGTGTAAAACGAACACATAAGGCAGACATTATCGGTACCATCCAAAGAGCACTCAATAATGAAGGTATCCCCGCAACATGGATAACAGAAAACGAAGCCAGCAAAAGAGCTTTCAATAGAGAAGAAGAAACCGTAAAAATCAGCACAATAGACAGCAGCAAAGGGCTGGACTTCCAAGCAGTATTTATTGTGAAGGCGGATACCATGCCATTCCCGCTTGAAAAGGATAAAGAGCGGGAAGTTTCGCTGATGTATATTGGGATGACGAGAGCGAAGGAGTATTTGTGTATTTCGTATTCTGGGGAGTCGGAGTTTACTTCTTATTTTGAGGGATGGAAGAAAGAAGGGCTACTGAAAACTGGTAATAAAGTAATGAATACTCATAAGTAATTAATCTCTATCCTAATACTAAATAATGCTATTAAACTCATTTTAGTTTCAAATTAGAAAACTCTTTTTTGCACTCTTAGTAGAATAATCTTGATATATGAACAAAGTTTAAGACCACTTATTTAGCGGTCTTTCTTTTTGCTCAAAATTTATGATGTTAAGGTAGAAATTATTTAATATAACATATTTTTCAATGGATATACATGGTAAAATACTATTAAATTGTGTGTTTAAAAATAATTCTATAGTGTTCTAATGTCCTATTTTTAAGTTTAATAACCTAAACAAGTTGTGAAGGAGACTGACAACAATGTCACAAATGCCTACTCAGGAAAAATGGAAGTTCTCCCCTATTCCAAATATAGAAGAATCGAATTTTAATAAATCGCTAGAACGTTTTCATGACATGGGAGTAAGTGGTTTAGTCCGAGAAAATATACAAAATTCATTGGATGGTCGCTTATTGAATTATGATGGACCAGTTGTTTTGAAAATCGAAGTAGGAACAATTCATAAAGAGAATATTCCAGGTATTAAAGAAGTTAGAAACCGCATTCTGAAACTTGAAGGACGCAATAACTATACAAAAGAAACTATAAGTCATATGAAGAACAGGCTTGATCAAAATGAGGTTAGATATATTTCTTTTGAAGATATAAATACGCGAGGTTTGACAGGTGCCAGAAACGGACAAAGCGGATCGAAAAAAGATACCTGGGGGATCTATGCTTATAACAAGGGTGTTCACTTTGAGGAAGATAGTGTAGATGTAGAAGTTTCACGAGGTGGATCTCATGGGGTTGGGAAAATTGCTTCTAATGCAGCCTCAGATCTCCATGTGATGTACTTCGCCAATTGTGATGCAAACGGTGATCAACATCTGGGTGGTACTGTACAATTGATTGAGCATGTTCATAATGGCCAGGCCTACAGGTCAACAGGATACTTTACTAAGGTACAACAGGAGGAAAACGGTAACACAAAGTTCTATCCTTATGAGAACACCTTTCATAAAGTGTTTACGAAAAATACAAGAGGCTTAAAAATCGTTATTCCATATCTCCGCGAGGAATATGATGATGAAAAAGAAATAATTAAAAGTATTTGTGATAGCTTTTTCATATCCATTCTAAAAGATAAGTTGCAAGTACATGTGAATGAAAAGGAAATAAATAAAGATACGATTTTGCAGTATGTCAAAGATCAAGACTATTATAATCAAGAAATTAAAGAGGCAAAGAAAGAATTCACCCCTTTATATATAGATACATATTTGGGTATGCCCGCTAAAGAAATTACAGTATCAAATGGAGAAAAAGACTTCAGCTTTCAGCTTTACTTTAGATATGATGAAAGGATCCCAAGGGGAAGAGTAGCGGTTGTACGTACAATAGGAATGAAGATTGAAGACTTTAAAGTTACGGGTAATGCTACTAAACCCTATAATGCAGTCCTTATCGGTGGTCCTAATGAAGATGCTTATTTGAAGTCCCTAGAAAATGAATCACACACACAATTATCAAAAGATCACTTTAGTGATAAGAAATTAAAGAGGCTAGCGACAAGATTTATTAATAATTTATCAATGGAAATTGCAAAGGTTATTAAAGAGGCAATTAATGAAAACAATCCGACAGATGGCTTGATAGATACACAAGATATCCTATATGTTGTTGAAACACAGTTTAAAAAAGATCTTGAAACCTCTATGGGAACTGTGAAAATAAATCAAGGGAAATCGTTAGTCAAGTCGACAACAAGACAATCCCAAAAAGAAAAGCGTGGGCCAAAAGAAAATACCAGCAAAGATAGCGGGAAAACCACTGCTATCCGAAAACGAGATCCTCTAAAAAAACAAAAAAGCAATGAAAATATTAATGATAATACAGAAGGAAAAGAACGGTACAGTGTACACCCGGATATGGTGGAAAGGATCATTCTCAATAATGAAGAGATGATTAAGTTTAATTTCACTAAAAGCGATCAACTTGCTGGAGAGAATGCCTGCAATATCTCGTTTTCAATTATTGATGGGATGGGTGTGGAATATTCAGATGAATTTCAGATTCAAAACAGCTATCAAGGAATTGTGGATATGAAAGCTGGAGAAACTTGCTCTTACAAAAAAAATGTTATTAAGAATGTCCAAATAAAGGACGGAATTGCTTTACTACAATTAAAATTAAGAAAATCCTTCAATCGATCATTGAAGTTTGTATATTACGTGGAGGTGTAAGGAGTGATCTATCGAAAAGATGCCAATTTTCCATATCCAGTTTTGTCTAATACTTCCCAAAGCTACGTTAATAACATCTTTGACCTAGATGTGAACGTTAGTGAAAATGCAGACTATTTTCACTTTGAATTTGATTATGAAATTGATTCAGATTTTATTAGAGAACAGATAAGGAACGGGAAAGCACAAGTAATTCTAATAATTCAATCTAAGGATAATAAATTCTTCAGATTGAATGCAATGGATAGGTCTGTGAAGCTCCACAAAAGCCGAATTTCTCTGAATAAGCGAACGTCCATCCAGTTACAAATTCAAGCCTTGGATGATGTATCTTTTGCGAGAAATGATGATTTAAGTGAATTCTATATTCAATTTAGAGACCAGGTAACGGTCCCTAAGTATTTTTTATTAGGTTATTCCAACGTCATTACATTCGATGGCAGCATTAACAAGCCATTTGAACTCTTTGAAAAGAAATTGGATGAGAACCTTAACTCAGATATTAAGGTTGAATTGGGGCAGGAGACAATAATTATCCATTATAGAAGACCGGAGTTTCAGTTTAATCACCTCCCAAAAAGCAATGTGCTAAACAACCCTTACATATATGCAGCGCTTTCTAAAGCACTTCTGGCATTTATCATGAATAATGGTGAAGATGGTGATGTGGATTTGGATGATATTCAAGAACCAGAAAATCCTTTAGATCTAAAGTTATATTATTTGTTGAAAAAGAAGAACGTATCAGAACTAAACATGGATAATATTGATGAAGTCATATATACGATTTCGGATCGAATTATTGAGAGATATACATCAGCGTTAGGGGAGGTTATTACATATGGAGGTTAGGCTACTGGAAAAAGGATATAAAAACTTGGACTCTTTATATCCAGATTTCCTTGAGGGGAAAGTAAAGGAAAAGGAGGAGTACTTTTCTGATAAGGTGGTCTATATTCGAGAAGCTCCTGATTTCCCAATATATATGGGCCGAGGAAATGAAGAAGAAAGAAGAAAGAGCTTTTTAAAGGCTTTCCAAACTATTTCACAGTTTTACTTAAACACTGAGAGAGATTTGCTTTTGGATGAGACTTTTTGGCACTCGTTACTTTTAACAAACAAGCAAAACTTTATCCTGACGGAGTATCCGGAAGTGGCAGAGAAAGAAAATAATTTTAGAAATGTGGTCCTTAAGAAATTTGACTGGGAGAACTATATTTATAAAGTCATTTTAGGTGCACAATACATCAATGACAACATCACTAATCAAGAAGAGCGTCTTAAGTATTATGAATTAATTATTGAGAATTTAGATCTGTATAATTATATGATAAAATACGAGATTTTTAGAAATGATCACTTTTTAATTAATATTTTAAGAATTATTGACGAATTGAATCTATCAAAAGTTTTGAAAGCAAAAATTAAAGGTCGTGAAGATCTAGGGGATGATGAACGTGTTGGGAGACGTGTTATTTTTGAATTTAATAAAAGCTATCCAGTAATTATGTCCCCAATGCTTGAAAAAGAAGAGCTCCAAAAGCTATTCATTGAGTACTTAAGCTATTATTATGATATTTCCGAATTATTCCCTGAAAAAGAATATTCCTTTAAAGAGGTAGCCGTTGATTTTGCTGAGGATGAGATGGATTACGAAGATATAAGTGCTACTAGTCACATCCTCAATACAGAGGATTTTGTTTCGGAAAATAGCGGAGTTATTTTAAAAGAAAACTTACTAGACTATTTAGATAGTCATAAATTGAAATATGTAGACCATCGTAGTAAGGGCGGATCCCTCTGGTTGTTAGGGAACAAAGAAATTGAAAGTACCTTAAAACCATTAGAAGAAGCGGGAGTGCGATTTAAATTTAAGCCAACCGGTGGAAAGGCATCAAATTATAGGCCTGCCTGGTTTTGGTATGATAAATAATTCTAATCATAAAAAGTCAAACTGTGATTAGTTTGGCTTTTAAAATGTAGAGACAGCCCACATAAATAACCACCTTTTTTCTACTTAACCCCGAATAAACCTTAAGCTGTAAAGTCAAAGTCGATTCTCGAAAATATAAGAGAGTCGGCTTTGTTGTAATGGTATATGCTCCTTCGATCAAAAGTGTCTTTTAGCAGGGAAATGCTGGTTTTTGTCGAAGCATAAACTTAGGAGTATATAAATCAGAGGAGGACTATTCAATTGCTAACAAAAATATTACTCGAACTATTAAACAAAGTTAATACCATCCACACATTAACCTCCAATCGACCAAATAAAATAGTCCGAACCGATTCTAACGGAATATATGTAGAATCCGAATCTTCCCGAAGAAAGTTTGAAAATAATGAAGCAACTGATCCTCATGCATACATCCCTTTTGAGTTCTTAACAACCGCATGGGAAGAATTTATTCAAAGAAGAATGGTTACGGCAAATGATTTCACCAAAACTAGAGGTAGATCATCTTTTATAATGGCTTTGTTTGCACTACTTCAATATATAGAAGTAATGAAAGAACCAGATGTAACAAAGATCAAGCTAAAAGAATTTAAAACGGATCAGCTTCCATGTGAACAATTCCATAAGGTAGTGAGATTTTTAGATCAAGTTACAGAGGGTACCTATGATCCTCCGGCTTTAAGCAAACAAGCTAAAAACGATAACGAATATAGGATTCTTTCTAGAGCTAGACAGGATTTAAGACTTCTCGGTTTGTTAAATGATGCAAATCAAATAAGTGAGAAATTTCATGCCTATGAGGCCTCGCCTAATAAACTAGCATTTATTAGAGACCTTGTACTTGAAAAAGAATATTTTCAGATAGCACTTTTTGTTCTCCAGCTCTTAGAAGCTTACCCCAAAAATGAAAAGAAAATTGCTCTTATTGAGTTAGGAATGCTAATTGTCCGCAACTCTCAAGGCGAAAACTTAATGGTGGAGTCGGTTGCTAAGGAACGAACACATAACCTATTAATGTGGCTAGAAAAACTAGAAGTAATAGATAGTAACTGGTCACCTATAGAAGAGACTTTTTTGGAGGAAAACACAGTGAGTACTAGATTAAGAGATCAATTCTTACATATCATGAACAATTACCCACAAGCAAAAACCCAACCTTTTGGAGGCCATGAATTAGGTTCCTTCGTTCGGAACGATGTTACAGACGAGTTAAAAAAGCTACCTTTTGTAAATGGCCAATATGTAGTAACTGGCTCCGTTGGCCAAGGGAACTGGGCTAGTGTTCCTTGGATTGCCATAATGAATAAGAAGGTTACCATCTCCACTCAAAGAGGGTACTACATTGGATATTTGTTTAGTGAGGATCTGCAGGAGCTCTACCTGACGTTTGCACAGGGTGTTACGGAGACGTCCAAGGAAGAAATGCTAAGAATTAAAGAGGCTATTAGAAGTGAAATTGGGATGGATGACCGGTTTCAAAAGGACGATAACATCTATCTTGGACCTTCCAAACGAGCAAGAGACTATGCTGCCTCAACTGCGGTGTATGTGAGATACAGGTTGGAGGAATTTCCTTCTGAAGACGTAATAGTAGGGGATCTTGAGAAAATGGTGAGGTACTATGAGGAGTTTATTAGTCTAAATGAAGATGTGAACTATAAACCAATTGATCCCCCAGAGGTTGTTGCCATGCCAAAGGCTGATTATATGAGCAATCAGGCACTCGTGGAACATATTTATCAATACATAAAAAGTAAGGGATTCTTTTTTGAAAAGGAAGAAATAACAAATATTTTCCTATCTTTAAAGTCAAAGCCATTTGTCATTATTTCAGGTATTTCTGGAACAGGGAAAACAAAGATTATTGAGTGGTTTGCTGAAAGTGTAGGGGCAACGGAAGCAAATGGGCAGTTCACTTTAATTCCTGTGAGACCGGATTGGAGCGATGGCTCTGATTTAATTGGCTACAAGGATATAAAGGGTGATTTTGTGGAAGGACCATTAACGAAAGTAATCCAAAAGGCTCTCGACAATCCAACAAAGCCACACTTTGTTCTTTTAGATGAAATGAACCTTGCTCGTGTGGAGTATTACTTTAGTGATCTGCTTAGTGTGATGGAGAGTAGGAACTGGAAGGATGGGGAGATTGTTTCCTCTGAGATTTTGGACAGTTCCATGGTAGGAAGGTCTATTGCTTTTCCAGAGAACATGTACATTGTTGGAACGGTTAATATGGATGAAACAACTCATCCTTTTAGCAAAAAGGTATTAGATCGCGCGAACACTATTGAATTTAATCGTGTGCAGCTGGATTATCTGGATTTCCTGCAAGGGACCACTGAAGCTATGGAACCGAAGTATATTGAAAATGGCATGCTTCGTGCTGACTATCTTTTTCTAAAAGACCTCGCCGCCAAGCATATGGAGTTAATAAAGAAAACCTCTTTAACGCTAGTTGGTATAAATGAAGCACTTAAGCCACTTGGTGCACAAGTTGGGTATCGAGTACGTGATGAAATCTGCATGTACCTTGCCTATAACCAGGAAGGAAAGTTGTTTTCGCAGGAGGCCGCTTTTGATTATTGTTTAGTTCAGAAAATCTTGCCACGAATTTCTGGTAGTGACAGTAGAGTCGAACAGACTATAAAGGAATTATTTAAGCTTCTTACGAATCAAGAACTATCAGAGGATATAGAGGATTATACTGCGTACATCAAGCTTTCTAAGTACCCACGAAGCACAGAAAAGTTAGTGGAGATGTATAGGAGGTTAACGCACGATGGCTTTACCTCTTTCTGGATTAGCTAAGGGTGATGTGGAACTAGTCAAAATTGAAACTGCTGACTTTTCTTTGGTGATAAAAGGGAAGCCCTATCATGAGCGTTATGTAGGATTACAGCAATATCGCAATCTTGATTTCCATGATGAAATGCAGTTCAGAGTAGTTGGAGACCATGAAGAGGTAAAGGTTTTTGATGTCGAATCGTTGGAACTGGTAGACCTGCACACCCACCGTCCGGTCTTCTTTGAAAACGGTGTGTACACGGTTATGGTGTCTCCTAAAAACGGTAAAGAATTGACTTTTTATCATGAGCATCCAGTTTTTCGGAACGCGATTGACCGCGTGGAATTTGGACAGTCTTATGTTTTGCTAGGAAACTTACATTTTCAAAATGAAATCGGCTATTCATCTTTTGAAATTAGAGAAGGGAAACGAACGTTACTCGAGGTAACGATGGAAGTCTTCCCGACAAAGCTCAATTATAAGGAGGACTATCGGAAGCTTTTAGATGAAGTGAACGATGAGATCTATAATCTTGCCTTTCACTTTTTAAAGAAAACGTTTCTAAGTGCGCAAACGAAATTAGAAGGCTCTCCGTCTCCTGCAGAATTTTTCCGCTTAATCACGGTTTATTTTGACGCCTTCTTAAAAGCGGTCGAGCAAATTGAGCGACAGCCACATCATAAGCTAGTCAAAACACATGAGATAGTTAGGGGAGACCGAATTAAGTCGCTCGATGCAAAAGGACGAAATTATTTGCGGAAAAACAGTCATCTATTCCAAGAAGTAAGCCACGGCATCCCAATTGGGGACAAACAATTTATGCCGAGTAAAGGAATGACCGTCAATAAACAAATCACCTTTCATACCCTTGAAAATCGTTTTGTGAAATGGATGATGACGCGTCTTATTAGTAAATTAGAGGACTTACTTTCTAGGTTCAGAAATAATCGCTGGAACAAGGCGGATCAAGATCCTGAGTTAGTAAAAACCCTAGAGGGAATGAAACGATCGCTCACCAGGAAACTTAGCAACCCTTTCTGGCGAGAACTTACCTTACCAGATAGAACCATTCAAAGTCTCGTCATGCAGCTAGCACCTGGCTACCGCGATGCCTATCAAATCTACCTAACTGTTTCCAAAGGGTTAGCCCTGCAAAACGGTATGTACAAAATGTCAGTGAAGGATGTTGCAACTCTTTATGAGTACTGGACATATCTAAAATTAGGCCAAATCCTAAACAAGAAATACGAGATGATTAGCCAGGACATTATCAAAGTGGACAGAAAAGGCCTGCATGTAAGTATGGAAGGTAGCCGAAAAGCAAGGCGTGTATTCAAACATCCAGTTACCAAAGAGCGCATTATCCTTACGTATCAAAAATATGAAGGCAACCTCCCAACCATTGCTCAAGTTCCAGACACCATGCTCAGCATAGAGAAAAAAGGAGAAAGTTACACATTCAACTATGTCTTTGATGCAAAATATAGAATCGACTTTGCGCTAGAGGGTAGCTATTATGGCAAGAAGTATCACGCTCCTGGTCCAATGGAAGAAGATATTAACACGATGCACCGTTACCGGGACTCTATAGTATCAGAGCAAAACGGCCCATACGAGAGAACCGCATTTGGCGCGTATGTCCTTTTTCCATGGAATGAAGAACAGGTCTACCAGGATCATCACTTTTATAAAAGCATTGGGAAAGTGAATATTGGAGCACTTCCTTTCTTACCGAATGCAACGGACCTTGTTGAACGGTTTATTGAGAATCTTATTGATAAGAGTCCTGAGGATATTCAAAAGGAAGGCATTTTACCAAGAGGTTCTCTGCAAAAGTGGCAAGAGAGTGTGGAGGAGAAGGTGCTGGTTGGAGTGGTATCGTCGGAGGAGCAATATACGGATGCTATAAGATCAGCCAAGTTCACGCTTGCAGCTTCTGTTTTAAGAAAAGGTTGGCAGCAGGCTCAGTATGTTGCACTCTACCTGACAAAAGAAGTGGGTATGGAAAATGGGGTAGTTTGCTATGGCAAGGTGAGTGATGTAGAGCTTTCTGCAGACTCAGTAATATTTTCAGTTGAGCACTGGTCAAGATTAAAGAATATTATTGTGCCTGTAGGATATGGCTTTGCTCATTATATGATAACGACTTTAAGAAGTCTGGAAAACTCCACTGAGTTACCGGAGTTGTTCATGAAGTCTGAAGAAGAAAAGGTTGTATGGCAGATGCTAAAGCGGTTGTCTGATCGAATTCATGTTGAGTTGGATGATCAAAGGATGGATCAAGCAGAGCGGATTTCTAAGTATACAATTAAAGATGCGACGGTTAATTTTGATAAGGAAAGTGAAGTTGTGGAGATAGTGAAGGAAGGCACGGTGCAGACAGTAACTTTTGAGGAGTTTAAAAGTGACCGTGTGAAACTGTTTAGGTATCTGATAGATTGAACGCTTTGATTTTAGGAGGAATGTTAATGCCGGTTTACAATAAGCTAGTCCGGGACAAGATTCCACAGATTATTGAAGGAACAGGGAAGAGATATACTGCTGAAGTTTTGAACGAGGAAGATTACATAAAGTATCTCAAGTTGAAGAGCTATGAAGAACTTGATGAGTACTGTGCAGCGAGGACTAATGAGGAAGCTGTAGAGGAGCTCGCAGATCTTTTGGAAATTGTTCGGACGCTAGCAGGTTATCATGGGTCTTCTATGGAAGAAGTAGAGAAGGTTCGCCGGGAAAAGGCTGAGAAGCGTGGTGGGTTTGAGGAGAAGTTGTTTTTGGTTGAGGTAGAAGATTAGTAAAAAAGACATGTTGCGCATGTCTTTTTATTATGGAAAACAAAGGATAATGTAACTATTTGTTGAATCTTAGTAAGAGGACTTTTACATATCTAAAGTTGTGGTTAAATGGTATGAGTATCTTTTGAAGAACAAAATAATTTTTTGAAATAGTTAAGTATGTGGGAACTATAGTTCAATTGTTTAAATATATGAAATGGAGAATAATTTAATGATAGATTCATTACAAGAGCTTTTAAAAATCATTGGGGTCCCTGGAGTAATAACTACAATAATATTGTTGATTGCAAGAAGTAATCCGATTACTTCAATGTCATCAAGCTGGTTAGAAATAAAATTGGCTACAAAAGAAAAAAGGTTTTATATAAAGTTTTTTAAATTCTTTATTGAGGTTTCAATTTACTTAATTTTGTTTTTATTAATAACAGATTTATTGTTTTCGAACAAGAGCATATATAATTCTTCAATAGCAATTATAGTAACAGTATTAGTGGTGATTGTATTCTTTTTTGTATTTGCTTGTACTATCAAAGGGGAAAATTTCTTTGATTTATTTCGTAATATGGTAGAAAGAAGATGGAAACTGGTTCTGCTATATCTAGTTTTCCTTACTGTTGGTTTTTTAGGAGCATTTTTATTGCCTGCATATTTTTTAGGAACTCAAATCTACTCTCAATTCTATAATGAAACTTTAACGAGAGAAGGAAAATTTGGAGCATTATTTGCATATATTATAATTTCAATAATATACATCATATCTATTTATCCTAGTATTATATTAACCTATTACAAGTTTTTGAACTTAAAAAATAGTACTCTTAAAAACTTAGTCGTTGAATATAGCAACGAGTATTGGTATATACATCATCCTATTCAAGGAGAGCTATTCCTATTAGGGGACAAAGCAGTTATTAATGAATGTACTCGATTTAGAATTGTAGAGAGAAATGACTTGCAAAAAGAAGTGCTTTTAGTAATAAGGAAATGAGTTGTTGTGATTGTAGTTTTTCCTATAATTATTTTTTTTAACAATAAATATATGGGGGCTTTTACATTGGATTCTTTTGAAATTATAGTAAGTGAATTATTAGAAGAAGATGGTTACTGGGTAAGATGCTTAGAAAAAATTAATTTAACTAAGGAAGAAAAAAGAAAATTAGGAAAACCCTCCATGCCCAGACCAGAAATTGATATTATTGCGCTAAGTTTATCCCAAAACACTATTTATTTATTAGAAGTAAAATCTTTTTTAGATTCCAATGGTGTGAATTTCGAAGATGTAGTTGCAAAAGGAGATATTTTTGAAGGTAGATATAAACTATTAACATCTGAGGTATACAGGAATAGCATCAGACAACGTTTGCAGTTGGATTGGATAAGTAAAGGAATAATCAATAGTGAAACAATTATTTCCTTTGGGCTTGTAGCTGGAAACGTATATAAGAAAAGAGAGAAGGAATTGGAAGCATATTTTCAAAGTAAGGATTGGTTCTTTTGGGGACCAAGTCAAATAAAAGAAAGAATTTTAAACTTATCAAATAAGGGATATGAAAACAATATTATGGTGATCACTTCCAAGATTTTAAGCAGATAATGTCAATTTATTAGGGAGGAAAGCAATCATGCAAAAAATCGAGCAATTACTAAATGAACACGACCTATCACACCATAAATCAGCTATCATCGCCAATTTAAAAAACTCTATTAAACTAAACAAAATTAAAATAGACGAAAATGATATCCAACTCGGCTCTTCTAAAATAGGCGGATCCCCAGACTTGCCTGCTGTTTGGGAGTTTCCTCGTTACGAAGATGACTATCTCACCTTCATGCTGCAGGTTAATCTATCAGAAGCAAAGCCATATGACAAAGATAATCTATTGCCAGAGAGCGGCATTTTATATTTGTTCTATGAGGTGATGGAGCAGCCTTGGGGATTTGAAGAGGATGAGGGATGCTTTAAGGTGCTATATTTTGATGGGGACATGGGGGAGTTGGAAAGGAAGGAAAGTCCAAGTAGTAGGACTGAATTTGGTGCTATTCCAACATTTCAACTGTCCTTTGAGCAGATGGTGACTCTTTCTGAGAATCCTGCGAACTTGGATTTTTCGGATGAAGAGGAAGAGGAGAATTATTTTAACTTACGTCAGGAACTGATGCAGCCGGAGGACGAGGATGGAAATGTCATACCTGCGCATTATATGCTAGGCGAACCGATGAACATCCAGAATGATGTGTTTGAGGAGCTTTTTGAAGATGGGATTGAACCTGTGCTGTTGTTTCAGGTTGATTCAGATGAAGAGGAACTGGGTGTTTTGTGGGGGGATAGTGGCATGCTGTACTTCTGTTTGGAGAAAGAGGTTTTGAAGGAGAAGCGGTTTGATCGGGTGAGATTTACGTTGCAGTGTTTTTAATGTAGAAATTCTAATGTAATAGAAAGACAGGAGGGGAATAAATACTAACACAATCAGAGCGTGATTCTTTGCTGGACACTTTATTAGAACCTCAGAAAGAGTTTATCTTGTTATATCGGGATTACAATGTGAGACTAGATACTGCGCAACAAGAATCTTCATTGTTCAATCACTTTGAGAAAGAAAATACACGCAGGCAGGATGTTTAAGTAGTGATTTTCTTTAAAGCATAAGGCATAGATGGAAAAGCAAAAGAAGAAAGTAGAGTGACTAATTTCCTCTTTTGCTTAATTACTAATGTTATTTTAATATGACAGCAAAACAACAATCGATTACTGACCATTTTTTCTGCGAACAGTTATTGTTTCACCAGAAATTCCCCAATTATCAGTATCCACTTCATCAATAACTACAACAGTTGTATTTGGGTTTTTTCCTAATACATCAACCAGTAATTGTGTTGCTCCCTTAATAAGCTCAGCTTTTTTTTCAGGTGTAACGTTCTCATTTGTAATTTTAATAATTACATATGGCATTATAGTTCCCTCTTTCAATTTGATTTTATAGATGTAGTGTTGTTTATGAGTGGCATACGATCAAATCGAATACCACTTACAAGTAACACAGCTCCAATGAATACTACGCTAGCTGCTCCTATCAAAGCCAAATTAAAACTTTGAGTATAAGATGAGAGGATTCCAGCGATTGTTGGTCCAATCATTTGACCAGCAGCATATGTGGCAGTTAAATACCCAATGATTCGACTGCTATTTGATGGACTCATTTGGCGTGCTAATGTTGTAGCGAGTGTAGTAATCCCCATAAACGTAGCTCCAAATAATAATGCACTTATTATAAAACTAGATTGGGTTAACCACAAGACAGGTAGTGCAATACCAATGGATTGTAGAATCATCGAAAACACTAATGTTTTTACAAACCCACATTTTTTTGCCAAGGTTGACCATATGATACATGAAGGAATGGCGCCTAATCCAACAACCATCCAAACAAAAGTAGGTTCCATGCTAAAAGTTGGGCTTTTTTCAGCAATCGATACAATAAATGTGCCAGTAACAATGTAACCTAACCCTTCTAGTCCATAAGCGGATATTAACCAAGGAAGCCATGTGAGTGGAGGAGCTTGTGTATTTATTTGTTGTTCATCCTTTTTTATCATGGTGGTTGGGGAATCTTTAAGCCAAAAACATACGAAGATAGTAAGGATTATGCTAACAATGGCAAGCCCTACCCATACACCCTCCCAATCAAATAAATAATTTAAACTTGGAATGAAGAGCGTTGAAAAAAAGATACCGAACCCTACCCCTGAATAAAATAAGCCTGACCAACTAGTTTTACCTGTAACAGCCAGTTTATCTAGGACAATACTAGAAGCTAATACAAAAATGAACGCACTTGCCACTCCTGAAACAAAGCGAATGGCAAGCATCAGATAGTAGAAGTGAGAAAGTCCCATCATGCACGTAGTCAAAATACTTACTATGAGACTTATCCTTACATAAAATGTCCTATTATTTTTTAAAGGGAGAATGCCTGCAAAAACAGCTCCAATAAAATACCCTGCGTAATTACTTGAAGCAAGGTAGCCCGCCTCTGCATTTGTAAAGGAAAGAGCATTTTGCATTAGAGGAAGAATCGGAGTATAAGCAAATCTACCAATTCCCATCGCAATCATTAAGGAAAAAATTCCACCAATCAAAAATAGAAAAGAACGTTTCTCCAATTTTTCACCTCCAATCTCTACTTCTATCTTATCTGTTTTTTGCTATTTGGTATAATACGTAAAAATGATAGTAGGTATCAGGTATTTAGATAGCTATAAAAATTAAGGGGGGATGTCTATGACTATGGATATACAAGCATAAAATTTTTTCGAGCAGTAGCAGAGTTAGGCAGTATCTCAAAGGCACCCCGGGAACTTAATTATGCACAATCAAATCTTACAGCTAATATTCAACAATTGGAGACAGAGCTTCAAACAACACTTTTCTATCGCCATAATCGAGGAGCCTCTTTAACCGACAAAGGACAAGTATTACTATCATATAATCTACTTTTTAGTGTCATATTTCTCTCCCCGAAGAGAGAAATATGACACTTTTTTATTTTGTAAACAATCTCCCACAAAACAATCAGTCAAATATAAGACACCATCTGCATAATGTAAGCGATTTCAATCACTTCCTTCTTCCATGATAATAGAATTGTTAGAAAATTTAGAGGGGGTATATATAGTGAAATTTATTAAACCATTGGTAGCTATGCTTTCTGTGAGTACGCTATTGTTTGTGAGTGCATGTAGCGGGACGGATAAATCATCCACAGATGGGGGTTCTGGGGATAAGACGGTAATTGAGTATTGGCACACTTATAGTGATCAAGAGGAGACAGTGTTAACGGATAAGATCAAGCCTTTGTTTGAAGAAGCGCATCCGGATATTGAATTGAAATTGACCCGTATGCCATATGAGGGGTTGAAGCAACAGGTTATTGCCGGGGTTTCTGGGAATGCTGCTCCTGATTTGATGCGTTTGGATATTGTTTGGACTTCTGAGTTTGCTCAAATTGGGGCATTGCAGGATTTAAGCACCTATGAAGGGTTTGAAGAAGTGAAGAGCAGTGTGTTCGAGGCTCCGATGTCAACGAACCTTTATGAAGATAAATATTACGGTTTACCAGTGAACACGAATACGAAGATTGCTATTTATAATAAACAATTGCTTGAAAAAGCCGGTCTTTCCGAAGCTCCGCAAACGATGGATGAGCTTGTGAAAGCTGCAGAAGCTGCCAAGTCTGCAGGGTCTAAAGGTGGAATCGGTATTGGCGGATCATTTGCTTGGGGATTCCTTCCTTATTTCTGGAGCTTGGGTGGAACGCTGACAAACGAAAATTTCACTGAATTTGAAGGTTATATCAACAGTCCAGAGAGCATTGAGGCGGTAGAGACAATCGCACAATGGCATAAGGATGGACTGACTGCACCGACAATCCTTGGTGGTGAGCCTGGGGCATGGGATGGTATGCAAAACAATGAATACCTAATGATTGATGACGGTCCATGGTTCTATAGTATCTTGATGAATGAAGAAGGAAATAAATTTGACGTAATAGAGGAGACGGTACGTGGATTGATTCCTGCTGGAGATGGGGGGAGCCGCTCTGTCATTGGAGGGGAAAACCTGGTCATCTTCTCCAACTCTAAGCACCCGGAAGAAGCTTGGACTTTTGCAAAATGGATGCTGACCGAGGAGCCACAGAAGTTAATGGCTGAAACCGGTTTGATCCCGACAAATATTGAGGCTGCAAACGACCCGGCATTCTTGGAAAATCCATTTATCCAAGAGTATGTGACACAACTAGAAACGGCATTGCCACGTACGCCGATTCCACAGTGGTCTGAGATCGAAGCAATTATCAACTTGAATTTTGAAAAAGTAATGCGCGGAGAAATGGATGCGAAGGCTGCAATGGATGACGCAGCAATGCAAGCAGAAGCAATCCTTAAATAAATCGCACAAGTAAAAGTAAATCAGTATAGAAAAAGACAACAGTGGGGTTTTCCAAGCATGATTGGATGACCCCACCTCAATTTTAGTAGTAGGAGGGGAGCCCAATGGAAAGTGGACTAAATACAAGTAAGAACGATGTGGTCATCATTCCGAAGAAAAGTTTTGCAGAACGGTTTAAGATTGGCGTGAAACAATGGATAGCAGTCTTTCCATTCATTATCTTGGGGCTGATCGGTGCAGGGGTATTCGTTATCTATCCATTGATAAAAGGGATCATCATGAGCTTTCAGGATTACAACATCATGCCTGGAGCAGAAAGCCCTTTTGTGGGATTCGAGAATTACATGAAAGCTTTTTCCGATCCGGCGTTTAGATATGCGGTGCGAAATACGTTTCTGAACACCGTGGTAACAGTTCCTATCAATTGGTTTTTAGGGCTGTTTTTTGCTGTATTGATCAATATGCAGTTCATTAAATATAAAATAACCTTCAGGACTTTATACTACTTACCTATCATCACCTCATGGATTGTTGTGGCATTTCTTTTCCGTTATCTTTTTGCTGATGGTGAGAATGGGTTGGTGAACTATGTCCTCTTGAATCTTGGCTTGATTGATAGTCCGATAGGCTGGCTGCAAAATCAGTGGACCGCAATGGTTGTGATCTGGTTATTCCATATTTGGAAAACGGTTGGCTGGACGGTCGTGATTTATCTGGCAGCCTTGCAAGGGATATCAAAGACTCTATATGAGGCAGCGGCAGTGGATGGAGCGAACGGCATCAAAGCCTTTCGCCATGTAACCATCCCGATGCTCGGCCCTATCACGGCATTTGTCCTCATTAACCTGGTAATGGGTGCCTTCAATATTTTCCCGCAGGTGTATTTCATTACAAATGGTGGTCCGATGGGACAAACGGAAGTATTGCAAAGCATGATCTATAAGCAAGCATTCAATAACTTTAATTTTGGCTATTCTTCCGCTATTGGTGTGATGATGGGGCTTACCATCTTCCTTATCACCTATACCCAGCAGAAAAAATTAGGAAGACAGAAATTCATGTGATAAAAGGAGGGGAATACGATGAAAACAAACTTTTTTCCAAAGCTTATTGTGTACACGATCCTGATCATCGGGGTATTAGTGTTCATCACACCATTTGTTTATATGTTAATGACGACCTTCGTAAAAAACGCTTATTCTCTCCCGCGGCCGCATGAAGTTTTCACGGCAATACCTAACCTGGAAAACTATGATATTGTTTGGTCGAAAAACAGCTTTTTCCGCTACTTCTTGAATAGTTTGCTCGTTGCATCGGTAGCGACGGTCGGCAGTGTCTTTTTAGGTGCGCTGACAGCCTATTCGTTTGTGCGATTCAATTTTCCCGGTAAGGAGTTTGTATTCCGGGCGTTCCTGTTTACGATGATGATTCCATTGGTATTGGCCATCGTTCCTCAGTTTACGGTCATCCAATCACTTAATCTTGTAAACACGTATTGGGGTCTGTGGTTAATCTATATCGGTGGCGGGGTAGTGGGATCCACCTTCTTCTTGCGCGGCTTTTTCGAAACGGTCCCGAAGGAATTGGAGGAATCGATTCTTATGGATGGCGGCGGGAACTGGACAATCTTCAGGAGGATTTATTTGCCGCTATCCAAACCTGCGCTTGGGACGATGGCCATCTTTGCTTTCTCGGGAACATGGGATGAGTACTTTGTGGCATTGACGATCATCAAGGACGAGGCAATGAGAACATTACCGATCGCTTTAATGATGTTCCAGGGCAAATATGCCAGCAACTGGGCGTGGATTTTCGCCGCATCCATTATTGCGATTTTACCGGTCATTCTCATTTATATCGTGTTCCAAAAACGTTTTGTCCAATCCGGGGCATCTGAAGGGGGAGTAAAAGGATAATGAAAAGAATTGTAAGTTTGATGATTACCTGTATCTTGGCGGTGGCGGTGATGGCAGGATGTTCCTTTCAATCCTCAAGCCCCCTCTTCGATTCAGAACAATTGAAGAAAGGGGAATTTCTCGGCTATCTCACTACAGATAAAGCCATTTATGAGCCAGGGGAAAAGGTGGAATTCTCCCTTTCATTAAAGCAAACAGATGGGGAAGGGACACTGCTTATCCGTTACCTTCATCTAAATGAGCTTATGGAAGAAAAAGAGATTTCCCTATCAGGTGATAGCACAGTATCCTGGGACTGGATAGCAAAGGAAGAGGACTTTAAAGGATACATGGTGGAAGTATATATGAAAAACGGCAAGGATATCGTCGACCATACGAACATTGCATTAGATGTTTCCTCTGATTGGGCGAAATTTCCTCGCTATGGCTACTTGGCCGATTTTTATGAATTACCGGAAGATGAACAGCAGAGTGTGATCGATAAGCTGAACCGTTTTCACATTAACGGCGTTCAATTTTACGATTGGCAGTATAAGCATGAGCAGCCGTTGAAAATGGAGAACGGGGATGTCGCCGACACATGGCCGGATATCGCAAATCGGGAAGTATCGAGAAAAACAATTGAAAATTATATCTCGATGATACATGAAAAAAACATGAAAGCGATGAACTATAACCTTTTATTCGGAGCCTATGAAAACTACGAAGAAGAAGGAGTGAAAAAAGAATGGGGAATATACCGGGATCCCCTTCAAAACAATCAAGATATGCATCCCCTTCCTGAAAGCTGGGCAAGTGATATTTATTTGATGAATCCTGCCAATGAAGAGTGGCAGGAATTTATCATCGATGCAGAGAGGGAAGTATTCAAGCACTTGGCTTTTGACGGCTGGCATGTAGACCAGCTTGGCGACCGCGGGACACTTTGGGATGGCGCTGGAAACAAAATCGACTTATCGACCACCTATGTCCCTTTTTTGCAAAAGGCAAAGGATGAGCTGGATGTGAGCCTTGTCATGAACGCGGTGTCCCAGTATGCACAGGGGTATATTGCTACACAGGCGCCTGTTGATTTCCTGTACTCCGAGCTATGGGATGGGCACCAGACATTTGGCAGCCTGAAAGATGTGATCGATCAAAATTACAAGTTCAGTAACAATGAATTGAATACAGTGCTTGCAGCTTATATGAATTATGATCTGTCAGATTCCATGGGTGAATTCAATGCCCCCGGTGTCCTGCTGACAAATGCTGTGATATTCGCGGCTGGCGGTGCCCACTTAGAGCTTGGGGAAAATATGCTTTCCAAGGAATACTTCCCTCATAAGAAACTTACGATCTCAGAGGAACTGACAGAGGAACTGATCCATTATTATGACTTTACCGTCGCATACCAAAATTTACTGCGTGATGGTGCCCAGGAAGTATCAAGAGAACTGACGGTCAATGATGGGGACATTAAGGTCTCCAGTCGCTCTGAGCTTGGTTCCATATGGAGCTATACGAAGGAAAAGGATAATCTTGATATCTTGCAGTTTATCAATCTTACAGATGCGAATTCACTTGAATGGCGGGATAACGATGGTTCACAAGTGGAACCTGCCGTGAAAGAGGATGTAAAAGTAAGAACAGAAGCAAGCGGGAAAGTTGCAAAAGTATGGCTTGCTTCTCCGGATTTCCATAGTGGATCCGCGGTTGAGCTTGATTTTGACCAAAAAGGTGAGACTCTGGAATTCTCCATCCCAAAACTGAAATATTGGAACATGGTTGTGGTGGAGTATAAATAATCGCCTTATTGCTATGGATAGGTAAGAAAGTTATTATAGTAGGAAAGTAAGGAAGATGTGGAAAAGGGTTGAGATGATGATACAAAAAGTGATAAAGAACAGTTTTGCAAGAAAAGTAGTGCTTTCCATCCTGCTTGTAGTTTTCATCTCGACCATTTTTAATAGTTTCTTCTTTTATCAATCTGCATCCAATATCGTAAAAGAGAATGTAAGAGAATCATCCTTGCAGATTGCAAGACAGGCGGCAGATTCTCTTTCCTATATTTTTTCCATGGGCAGTGACACCTCCGACATCCTGTATAGTAATGAAAGATTGCAAGGCATAGTGATGGAGGATACCATGGATTTATCTGTCGGGGATAGAAACAGCAATAATGAATATATCACTTCCCTGTTGAATTCCTTCGTGTATTCCAGCTCGTTCGTGCAAAATATCTATGTGCTTAAAGAAAGTGATAGCAGCTGGGGAAGTGGTACTTTTTCTTTATATAAGCTCAGGCAATATAATTTATTGAATCAAGATTGGGCAAAGGAAGCCATATTGAAAGATGGACAGCTTGTGTGGAAAGGCTTGCAGTATGATCAGCTGAGCGGGGTCGGGCAAAATACGGAACTTGTCGTGACCATCAACCGAGTGTTGAAGGACTTTAATAATTTGGAAAACATCGGTTTTATTCAGGTGGGCCTGGATGGTAGGGTCATTCTTGAGAAGATCGATCAGATAAAGCTTGGAAAGACCGGGCGTTTTTTTGTGGTTAATGAAGAAGGCGTAGTAATGGTGGACTCCGTCTTAGAGAATATCCAGCATCCTGTGAGGAACGATGAACTTTTTGCCCATATTCAAAAAGGCCAGTTACTGGAATTCGAGTTTGATCAAAATGGAACCGCTTACTATGGAGTGAAGCAGCCAATCAGCAATGGCTGGACTATCGTCGGGATTGTGCCGGTCCAAGAAATTACCGGGGAGTTAAATAGCATCCAGGTAATAACCATCCTGACAACCTCCATTTTTGGGATTGTCGCGATCATCATCGGGCTGCTGGCCGCAAATCGGGTGACAAAGCCAATTAAAGTACTCACCCAACAGATGAAACTTGTAGGGGAAGGGAACTTCAATGTCCGTACAAAGGTGGAGTCAACAGATGAAATAGGCATGATGAGCAAGCAATTCAACCAAATGATCAATGAAGTGGACAAGCTGTTGGAACAGGTGAAGGAAGTTCAGGGCCAGAAACAGAAGGCAGAGCTTCGAGCAATTAAACACAGGATAAATCCCCATTTCCTCTTTAACACATTAAGCACCATCAGATGGTTGATGAAACTAAACCAAAATGAAAAAGCGGACACTGCGATGTCGGCGTTGATTAAGCTGTTAGAAGCAAATATGGGGAAAAAGGGAACATTTGTGACCTTGAATGAAGAGCTTAATATTGTGGAAAAATTTATGTCCATCATGAAAATACGGTATGAACAAGAGTTTTATCTTGAGCTGGATATAGAAAGGGAGATAGAGGATTTCCTTATCCCGCAAATGCTGATTCAGCCGATTGTGGAAAATTCCATTTTTCACGGATTTGTTCCAACAGGCAAAGACGGAACGATCCAAATCACTGGCAGAAGAATGGATGATGGGATCATCTTAGAAATCAGCGATAATGGTGTCGGTGTCAAAGAGGAAGCTTTAGAAAAAATACAGACTCAGACTGCAAACTCCTTTGTTGGAATCGGATTGCTTCATGTCTATGACTCTGTGAATCTATATTATGAAACTGGTTCGAAGGTGGAGATTGAGAGCAACGGAAATGGCACCACTGTGAGGATGATTTTAAAGCGAAAGGGTGGAGGTGAAGCACTTGTATAATGCCATGATTGTAGATGATGAGCCTGTCATCCGATTTGGTCTGAAGGCCTCGATCAACTGGGAGGGCGAAGGGCTGAATTTACTTGGGGATTTTCCTAACGGAGAAAAGGCATTGGAGGCAATGGAAGAAAACCGGGTGGATATACTTATCACCGATATAAAAATGCCCATCATGGACGGCCTGACATTAATGAAGGAAACGTTGATCCGTTACCCAAACGCAAAAGTCATTTTAGTCAGCAGCTATAACGATTTTGACTATGCACGGGAAGGGTTGAAATATGGGGCTGTTGATTATGTCCTGAAACCTACGCTTGAACCTGAGGAATTCTTGGAGCTGATAAGAAAATGCGTGGACCTCTTAAAAATGGAGCAGGCTATTGAAGATAAACTTCATCTGGTTGAGGAGACAAATGAAATTCTGCGAAGAAAAAGCTTGGAACATCAACTGAAAAAAGTGTTGCTCAAGCAACGTGAGGCCATCCACCCTCAAGATGCATCAGGATTCTTGCAGCAGCCTATGATGATCATGTACGTGAAAATGACTGGCGCCGAGGCGTTGGAGGAGCAATATGGCAATTTATATAAATCCTTTATTTTAGATGAAATACAAGAAATGTTCTATTTGGAATACAAGGAAGGCATTTGCATTCATATGGACGGGATGGATTTAGTGGTGGTACTTCCCCACAATGCCCAGGAACCTCAAAAACTGAAACGATGGCTGAAGGATAAAACGTCCATTCATTTTGTGATCGGATATGTCATAGCATCTGATATCGAACATTTCCATGAAAGTGTTCAATTCAGTAAAGATGCTTGTAGGAAATGGTTCTATCAAAATGATGAAAATCTATTTCCACATGTGCCCGATGTTCCGAATGCCATAAAAAGATTGAAGAAGGATCAATTAAAACAGTTTCTCATACCCTATAATAAACAAAAAGTACTGGGATTTTTGCAGGAACACTTCAAGCAAAGGCAGCAGGAAATGATGAATCCTGGAGAATTGAAGGATGAAGCATGTGATATTCTCACATACTTGTTCTTGGAGAAAATGGATGATGTAACACTATTACTGGAGAAATGCGTGAATTTAAGACAGGCAGAAACCTTTAACGAGCTATATGAAAGGCTGCAACAGAAAATCGAGGGTTGTGAACAGATTATCAGGGAGCAAGGGGAAAAGCCTGTTGCTGATAATGATCTGATTGAAAAATCCTTACATTATATTCATCAGAATTTTACGGAAGAATTAACTCTTCAAAAGGTCGCAAACCACATCCATATCAGTCGGAATTATTTCAGCATTTTGTTTAAAAGATTCTTGAACCAGAACTTTATAGACTATGTCATAGATCTGCGCATTAAAAAGGCCAAGGAGCTCTTAGAGCATTCGAATATGAAAATATACGAAGTGGCTGAAAAATCAGGATTCAGGGATGTGAAATACTTTAGTAAAGTATTTAAAAAATTGACTGGTTTCTCGCCTGGGGATTATCGGACAGAACAACATAAGTAGAGAGGGGGATTAGTGATGGCACGGATAATAATAAAGGTTATTTTTCCATTTATAATGTTTGCAGTGATGCTTGGCTGTTCCAATTCAAGCATCATTAATCATAAAAGCAAGCCTCTCGAAATCGCAGAAGAGAAAAGCGAAATTGTCATCTGGCATACTTACAATGAAGAAGAAACCAAAGTGTTTGAAAATGTGCTCATCCCTCTATTTGAAGAAGAAAACCCCATGATTTCGGTGAAACCTGTTAGACAATCACACAATGATCAACTGAAATCGGCACTCATTTCACGTGCATCCGCAAATAAGCAGCCTGATATAATCCGAATGGATATTGCCTGGTTACCCTCATTTGCTGAACTGAAACTTATTTATCCATTAAGTGAATTTGACGGATTTGATGAAATGAAGTCCCAATTTTATGAAGTGCCTCTCCAATCAAATTTTTATGAGGGTGAGTACTTTGGGGTCCCACTGAACACAAATACCAAAGCTGCAATCTACAATAAATTTTTTCTTGAAGCAGCAGGGTATGATTCGCCTCCTTCCACCATAATCGAGTTGCAACAGATGGTGGAAAACAATAATTATGTCATTGGAATGGGTGGAGTCTCGACATGGGAGAGTTTAGCATATTTCCATGCATGTGGAGGGGAATTGTTGGACGGGCAACACAAACAGGCAACAGGGTTTCTGGATGGTGAGTCAAGTATAGAAGCAGTAAAGACCCTGCTTGCAATGTATGATGATGGTCACCTTCCAAAAGGAATGCTGACAGGAGATACCTTGACTTGGGAAGGTTTGCTTGATGGAAGATATGCCATGATTGATGAAGGACATTGGTTTTACAGCATACGGTCGCCAGAATCCCTGTCGAATTTATATAAAACGACGGTCTTGGCTCCTTTTCCAGTAACCAATGGTAGAGGTTCCATCTTAGGGGGAGAAAACTTAGTAATTTCAAAGGGGACGAAGCACCTTGACGCATCATGGACTTTTGTGAAGTGGATGACCACTGAAACACCGCAAAGAATGCTGTTGGAAACAGGACTGATACCGACAAATAAACACGTGGAAGTAGAGGATCTCTACAAACTGCATCCATATTTACAAGCATATGTGGAAAGTTTAGAACATGCTTTCCTGCGTCCGCCGATTGCCGAATGGAGCAAGGTTGATGAGATATACACCCGTTATATGAAACAGATATTTTCAAAAAGCATGACTGTAGAAGAAGGACTGCATCAAGCGGCTATAGAAATAGATAAATTACTGGAAGAGTAGAGGGAGTTACCGCAAAGGTAGCAATATATGAAACAATGGAGGGGGAATAAAGTTGTCAATGGTGAGGTTTGGATTAATTGGGCTAGGGGGAATGGCTAATCACCATCTCTATTTACTATCAAAACTGCAAGGCGTTAACATTACGGCATTATGTGATGTAAACCTTGATGTGTTGAATTCGATTGCTGACAAATATGGAGTATCTGAAGAACAGAGATATACGGACTATGATTCACTCATCCAAGATCCAGAGGTGGATGCGGTCATATCTATTGTCCCGAATAAATTTCATGGAAAAATCATTCAATTATGCATCCAATATGGAAAACCGCTAATGACGGAAAAACCTTTTACCGTTAATTTTGAAGAAGCACACATGTTGAAGGAGCTTTTTGAAAAGAAGCCTATACCTTGCATGGTCGGTTTTTCGTACAGATATATTCCTGCATTCCGTTTTGTAAAGCAGCTGCTAGACGAAGGGAGATTTGGGACCATACGTCATATATCGGTGAACTATTTGCAACAATGGGGAGCAGAAATATATGATGTTCCTTTCAGCTGGAGATTCAGCAAGGAGATGTCCGGATCTGGTGCGTTAGGGGATTTAGGTTCACATATGATTGACAGCGCAAGATATTTTATTGGAGAATTTAAAGCGGTTTCAGGGATGATGACTACATTTGTGAAGGAACGCCAAGTTGGTGATGTTGGCATGAGAGAAGTTGACGTTGACGACTTTACAAGTTTCCAAGCAACTTTCCAAAATGGTGCGATGGGAACATTTGTGACTTCGAGGAACGCCATTGGGTCAGGTAACCAGCTGGAAATCATTATTTATGGGAACAAAGGAACTGTCAAGTTATGCTGTGAACAGCCGGATGAAGTGGAGATTTGTCTGAAGTCAAAAGAAAATATGGAAGCCACTTTTGAGAAGGTAAAGGTACCTGAGAATTTCTACCTTAACCAACTGCAAGACTTTATTGATTTTGTTGCAGGGAAATCTGTGAAAGATGTACCTGGTTTTGTAGATGGCTATGAGAATCAAAGAGTAATGGAAAGCATTATGACATCAGCAAAGACAGGACAAACAGTCGAGGTTCATGGCGCTAACGAAAGAATAATAAATTGTTAGATTGGTTGGTTCCAAAGTTTGTTTAGATACAAGCGCAGCCTTTTCTGGAAATCAACAGTAAATGGGATTGCATGCTTTTTCAGTGACCTAATTAAAGGGGGAGAGACCTTTTGAGTGAAGTGAAGATTGGGATTGTCGGTGCTAGTTGGTTTGCAGATCTTTGGTATTTACCTGTTCTTAACATGCATGAGGATGTGAGACTTGTTGCCATTTGCAGTCAAAGTGGGGAAAGTGCGCAACGGATGGCGGAGAAATATGAAGTGGAAAATGTGTACACGGATTATCAGCGGATGATGGAGGAAGAGGATCTAGATGGAATCTGCATTGTCACCCCAAACGATACACATAGGGAAATAGCGCTGGCAGCCATTTCGAAGGGTTTGCATGTGATGTGTGAAAAGCCGATGGCCATGAATGCCGAAGAAGCAAAGGAAATGTTGGATGCGGCAAACGAAATGGGTGTTGTACATGCCATCAACTTCACATACCGCGAGCATCCAGCGATCCAGAAGCTTAGAGAACTGGTTAAGGAAGATTTCATTGGTGCCGTGCATGAATTGAATGTTGAATATTCAGGTGATTACGGGCTGAATGGCCCACCGGGTTGGAGAGGAACGGTTTCAAAAGGTGGCGTCGGGGGAGTCCTGCAGGATCTAGGGTCGCATATCATTGATGCTGCCCAATATATCCTGGAGGATGACATCATAAAAGTAAACGGTTCGCTATTCTTTTATGAAGATGGGAAACTGGTGGATTATGCTGAAAAGAAATCGGAGGACCAGGCAGCAGACTCCGTCTCACTTTTAGCTGATTTTTCAAAGGGAACGAAGGCAAGTTTTTATACAAGTTGGGTTACACCACAGGGAAATAAACATCAAACCATCGACATAAAGCTTCATGGTGGAAAGGGCAGCCTCCATCTATTCTCCTGTGAGCTTGGAACCTCTTTGAGTTATGCCAAGGGCGGTGAGCAATGGCAACAGATAGAGCTTGAAGGCCTTTCGCCACTGGAATGGGACCAACCACCATCCGAAGGGAAATTCCGCCCGTGGAGACTCACCGACAAAAATGAGATATGGAAATGGATCGACCACATTACAGGCAAAAGGGAAAACCAACTTGCCACCTTTGAAAGCGGCCTGAACGTACAAAAGGTGATAGATGCTGTGGGGAGTGGGGAGAAGGTTTTACGGTGATGGCCGCTGACAGTCTGGTTATGGCACGATTAAGTTCAAGAATGGGGAACGGACTCTTTAATTAGGAGACGATGCATAGTGATCAAATATGTCGGAACACCACAGCTAGAAACAGATCGATTGATTTTGGAGAAGTTTGAACCCGGTGATGCCCAGAAGGTGTTTGATCACTGGATTTCAGATGAGCGGGTTACGGACAACAGAGTCAGTGCGGCGCATAAAACAGTTGCAGAAACGCTAGAGAGAGTGGCCAAGATTGTTTCCCAATACGAGAAAGAAGATTTTTGTTACTGGACAGTGAAGTTGAAAAGCAACGGAGAGCTGATTGGTGAGATTGATCTGTATGACTTTGAAGAGGCGACCGGAAATTGCGAGGTCAGTTATTCCCTCGGTTTCCGGTGGTGGAATCAGGGGTATGGCACGGAAGCACTGCGAGCCGTAATCGAATTTGGCTTTCGGGACATGAATCTTCATAAAATTTCTGCTGCACACAACACCGACAACCCAGCATCCGGCCGCATCATGAGCAAGGCGGGGATGGTGCAAGAGGGAATAGTGAGAGATATGATCCGCAATTCCAAAGGTCAGTATAAGGATTGCGCGATTTATGGGATCTTGCAGGGAGAGTATTTTAGTAAGGGGTTGGGGGATAAGGGATATATCTTGAATGTGAAGGGATGAGGAAGATGGATAATGAAAACTGCCTAGGCTGCAGATTAGCCAACAAAATTGAAACGATCTATATGGTCTATGAAGATGACTATGTCACCTGCTTCCTAGACCACGACCCTTTTAACGAGGGCCATACCTTAATCCTCCCAAAACAACATTTCCGTGATGTTGACGAACTCGACGATAAAACCGCCATTGCCATTATGAAAGCTTCTATATTAATATCCAAAGCGTTAAAGCGATTATTCCAACCAGACGGTATCACCATCAACCAAAATGGTGGGGTGTTTAATGAGTTGTCCCATTATCATATGCATGTAGTGCCGAGGTATGAGGGGCAATGGTTTGGGGATTTTTATAGTGAGGAAGCAGTGGGGGAAGTGGATGTTAGGGAGTTGGAGCGGGTTAGGGGGAGGATGGTGGAGGAATTGGGAACAATCTTTACTGCTAGGTAGAAATAATAAGTGGGAAATATTTAAGGAACTTTTTTACTTCTAATCCGTATGTTACCTATACCACTTCCAATACGAATAGGAGGTACATACATATGAAAAAGCTCTTCCTCTATTTTTTCTTAACCTTAATAGTCCTACTCGGTATTATTTTCATGATCTCCCACTTTTTTGACTTTCGATTTAGTAATGTGGCATTCATCACAAGTATTGTCGCTGCCTTTATCACCTACAGTGGTGGACCTTCAAAGTTTGGTGATGCAACTGTGGCGGTTCAGACGTTAGGAAAATTTGTTTCAACCTCTAATGATGAGAAAATGAGTTATATAAACCCCTTTTTCGTTGCATCGTGTTCTATACTTATTGGATGCTTTGCGTCATTCCTTTTCTTTTACTAAATTCACCGCGGCTTCAAACTTCACAATTAACCACATAAAAAAGCGCCCTAGCTTACTAGAGCGCTCAGAGTGTAGACAAAGTTATTTTATCTTTGAGATATGCAAAACCTGTGTTGATCGTAGTGAAAGGCGCGCAGACTTCTGCGGGAGGCTTCCGGACCGCCCGCGAAAAGCGAAGCGCCTGGAACGAAGATCAACAGCAGGATGCAAATTTAAAAATATTTAAGGCTTTGAACATCATGCAGTCTCTCCGAATAAACAGGGAAAGAGCAAAACAGCAAGATAGCTTACGAAAATAGACTTTTAGAAACCGATTTACATAATTTTGCGAAATTTTAAAAAATATTATTGATATTTTCTGAAAATAAGCATATCATAGATTTATGAAAGCGGTTTCTATGGAAATGAAGGAATATTTATGTATATTTTTTTGACAATCATGTAAACCGGTTTCGATGGTTTTTGTGCATGTAATCTATAACTTTTAAACAACATGAATCTACGTGAAAAACTATTTTTTTATGGTGATGCATCTATATTACTTAATTTTCGTAGGGAGGTAGTGGATAACAGAAGGGGTTTGGGGAATTTCGGTTTGAATGGGAATCATTATTATTTCATTTATTGAGGGGGAAATGAAAATGCGAAGACTAAAGAAATGGCTTGGTTTGGGGTTGTCTGCGACATTGCTTACCTTTTTACTTGCAGCATGCAGTGGAGACGAGTCATCGACAGAATCGAAAAATGGGAAAGTGAATTTGAACTTTTGGGTTTTTGGAAGTGCGGGATATGATGTTTTAGTGGAAGAGTATATGAAAGATAATCCAGATGTAAATATTAAAGTGAATTTCACGGAAATGGGAGATCTGCATAATAATCTATTTACTTCTATTGCTGCAGGAAGTGGCGCGCCTGATTTAACGATGATAGAAGTTAGTCAGGTATCCAAGTTTTTAGATGCGAAGGACAGCTTTTACAATCTTTATGAGTATGGGGCAAAGGATGTACAGGAAAATTACCTGGATTGGGTTTGGAACAATGCCCAAACACCAGATGGTGAATTCATGATTGGTCTTCCTACTGATATTGGGCCGACAACCATGTATTATCGTACAGATGTGTTTGAAGAGGCCGGATTACCAACTGATCCGGAAGAAGTTGCTGCCATAGCGGCTACTTGGGATGATTATCATGAATTAGCAAAAACGATTAAAGACAAAACCGGGAAAAATATTGTCGATGGTCCGGAATTGCTTTTCAACGCCTTGCGTGACCAGTCACCAGAACAGTATTTCAATGAAAAAGATGAGTTGATTATTGAAGATTCTCCATATGTTAAAGAGGCTTATGATTATACCACAAACCTTATTCAGGAAGGGTTGGTTGGTCAGAATGGTCTTTGGTCCCCTGAGTGGGGTGCGGCGATGGCCGAAGGAAGCTATGGTACTTTGCTTGCGCCATCATGGATGGTTGCTAACATCAAAGCGAATGCTCCAGATGCAGGTGGGAAATGGAGTGTGACCACCATGCCGGAAGGTGCAGGGAACTGGGGTGGATCCTTTATTGCAATTCCAAAAGAATCAAAATATCCAAAAGAAGCTTACGAGTTTATTGAATGGTTGACAACGCCTGAGCAGCAGCTGAAATCATTCTCCAACAACGGATTATTCCCATCCGCTCCATCAGTATATACACAAGATGCGTTTACAGGCTTTACAGATGATTACTTCAACGATCTTCCAACTGCCAATATATTTGCAAAAGCTGCAGAATCAGTGAAACCTGTCTACATGGGCAAACATTATCCAATTGTGAATGCTGAGCTTGTAACGGCATTAACGAATGTAGCAGTAAACAAGGCTGATCCGCAAAAGGAATGGGAGGAAGCGATTAAAAGAATTGAAGCGCAACTCGAAAGGCAGTAGAGGCCCTATCGATAATAGCCTTTAGATAACTCTACCTGGGCAGAAACTGTCCAGGTAGTCCATTTTAAAGTTAGGAGAGGATGAAGATGGAAGTACTTCGAACAGAGCCGGACCATAAAAAGCTTCCGCCTCCAAAAGAAGATTATCAGAGAAAACAAAAGATGCGCTATCTGCTTACTTATATATCTCCCCCTTTTTTATACTCTTTGCCATATTTGGTTTATTTCCGATTTTATTCAGCTTTTATCTAGGTTTTCAGCGTTGGAATGGCTTTGGGGAAATGGAATTTGTCGGACTGCGTAATTTTGAGCTCATATTGGGAGACGCTTTATTTTGGAAGTCTTTAAGTAATACTCTCATAATCGGGATTCTTGGCACAGTCCCGCAATTGATTGTTGCTATTTTATTGGCATTCGCTTTAAATTCAGCTATTGTCCGTTTCAAAAACTTTTTTCGGGTTTCTATCTTTCTACCATATGTAACTTCCACAGTTGCTGTAGCGATTGTTTTTGGCATTATGTTCAATAATCAAGACTTTGGCTTAATTAACATTGTCATTGGATGGTTCGGAATAGATCCTGTTTCATGGGGGACTACCGAATGGGGAGTGAAGATTGCGATAGCGACGATGATTTTTTGGCGCTGGGTCGGCTATAATACCATCATTTATTTAGCTGGATTGCAAAGTATTCCTTATGATTTGTATGAGGCGGCAAAAATTGATGGAGCTACCGTTTATCAACAAATTCGTTATATCACCATCCCGATGCTGAAGCCGGTGATCATATTCACTGTTTTTCTATCAACGATCGGATCCTTGCAAATATTTGCTGAACCACTCGTTTTCTTGGGAAGAACGTTCAGGGAAGAAGGAATGACAGTCGTTCTGTACTTATGGAGAGAAGCATTTGTAAATATGGCTTTTGGTCCAGCTTCGGCAACCGCACTGATTTTATTCGTGATCATTATTTTGTTCTCATCTATTAACATGTACATTGCAAACAGAATCGGTAAATAGGAGGTGGATGTGATGAAAAAGTTCTCTATGTCAAAACTGTTTCTATATTTTCTTTTATTTGCATCGGCCATCCTTTCAGTATTTCCGTTCTATTGGATGTTTGTTATGGCAACCAATCATAATAGTGCCATTAATAAAGTTCCTCCTGCGATGGTTCCTGGAAGTGAGCTGGTCACAAACTTTAAGAACGTCTTGGCGAACATCGACTTTTTTGGCGCAATGATGAATACGCTGATAGTCGCCACTGTTACAACTGTCGGCGTGTTGTTCCTTTGCTCTTTAGCAGGCTTTGCCTTTGCGAAGTTTCAGTTTAAAGGGAAGAATGTCTTGTTTGTGGCGATACTGATCACGATGATGATCCCGCCGCAATTAGGGTTGATTCCAACTTATTATATTATTACGAAACTGGGATGGCTGAACGATCTGAAAGCGTTAATCGTCCCGGGGCTGATTGATGCATTCGGAATCTTCTGGATGAGGCAATATATTAAAAGTGCCGTTCCCGATGATTTATTAGAAGCCGCCAAAATAGATGGATGTTCCAATTTCAGGACCTATTGGAACATAGTTGTCCCGGTAATCCTGCCTGCTTTTGCCACCTTGGCAATCATAAAATTCATGTATATGTGGAATGACTTTTTATGGCCGCTTGTCGTGCTGCGCGAAGAATCATCCCATACCATTCAAATCGCCATCCGCACGCTAATTGACAACTATGTTCGAGACAATGGTATGATTATCTCTGGAACATTCTGGGCGACGGTGCCACTTGTCATCGTATTTTTATTGTTTAATAAAATGTTCATATCGAGTTTGACACAGGGTGCTGTGAAAAGTTAATCAGGGAAGAAGATAAGAGGGATAGCCATGAATTTAACGATACGTGATATTGCAAAGATGGCGGGGGTTTCACCTGCCACTGTTTCAAAAATAATGAACAATTATCCTGGTGTCAATGATAATACAAAACGAAAAGTCCTTGATATCATAGAAAATACAGGCTATCAGCCAACATATTCTGCAAAGGCATTGGCAACGAAAAAATCGAATTTGATCGGCTTGATCTATGCCGGAAAAATAAACGTTGATTTTAATCACCCCTTTTTCAATGAAGTGGTAACTGCCTTCAAAAAAGCGGTAGGGTCGCTTGGATATGACATCTTGATTTTTTCCAATGAAAAATTTCAGCAGGACAATGGAAGCTATTTGGCCAGATGCCGGCACTTCCATTTGGATGGCTGTTTTATCGTTGCGGGGGAAGAATTAGAATCTGCTATTCATGAGCTGGTTCAAAGTGAAATTCCATGCGTTGGGGTGGATATCCCGATGACCGGACCAAATTATAGCTATGTGATGACGGACAATACAAAGGTTTCGGCAAAAGTAGTAGAATACTTTTATTTACAATCCCTTAGAGATATAGCTTATATTGGCGGTAAAAAAGATTCGGTCATAGCACAATTAAGAAGAGAAGGCTTTCTCCAGTCTATGAAACAGTTTGGGTTGCCTGTAAAAGAAGAGTGGATCCAATATGGAACCTTTTACGAAGATAGCGGCTATGAAGCTATGAAGAGCATTTTGCAATCAAGTTCACTGCCAAAAGCTGTCTTTGCGGCGTCTGACATGATGGCATTGGGAGCTTTAAGAGCGATAAGGGAAACGGGTGCCACTGTACCAAACGATATAAGATTAATCGGCTGTGATGATATTGAAGCATGTCGCTATAGTGACCCGCAACTATCCACAGTAAGGCAGGATAAAGAGAAAATCGGTAAATTGGCAGCCTATATGCTGAATGATTTAATCAATGGACTTGCAGGAATAGAGTCGGCACTTGTGGAACCGGAATTGGTTATTAGAAAATCGTAACAATAAGATCAGGAAGGATTTTGGGGGGATAATGAATGATGGAATCGGCGAGGAACAGTCTTTATCGCGTGCTTGAAATTTTTACAGCATTCCTGCTGTTAAATAGTATTTGGCTGTTGGCTTGTCTGTTCATTGTCCCAATCTATCCAGCTACGGTAGCGATGTTCGGTGTGGTAAGAAAATGGCAGACAGAAGGAATTGATTACGGTTCTGTAAAGCCATTCATGATGATGTTGAAAGAGAATTGGCAGAAGAACTTTCTTGTAGGTGTCATTTGGAGTTTGGTCGGTATGGTGTTATTCATAGATTTCTATCTTTTAAATCAGTTGCAATTTGAAGGGAAACTGCTTTTCATGTCCCTGCTTTTGTTCTGTGGGATGATCTATCTTTCTACCACCATCTACCTTTTTCCTATTTTAGCAAACTATGAATTGCCGATAAAAGCGGTGTTGAAGAATAGTCTACTTCTTTCTATAGGAGAGTTGGGAACCACCCTTCTTTGCTTCATCACCATCGTAGCTATGATAGTTGCCGTTTATTTCGTACCGCTTCTTTTCCTGGTTGCGGGAAGTCTTCTTGCCTTTCTCACCTACTCCATGTGCAGCAAGTCTTTTGAAAATAAAAATGAATTCTTAAGATGACCATCCTATAAGTAAAACGGAGGTAATGTAAATGGCGATCATTCAATTCCCCGCTGATATGAAATGGGGAACAGCAACTGCTTCCTATCAAATTGAAGGTGCTTATAATGAAGGTGGAAGAGGCCCATCCATCTGGGACACCTTCTCCAAAACACCTGGTAAAATAGTAAATGGTGATAACGGGGATGTAGCTTGCGACAGCTATCACCGCTATGAAGAAGATGTTGAAATAATGAAGGATCTTGGCATTGATATGTACCGGTTTTCTATTTCATGGCCAAGAATTTTCCCGAATGGGACAGGTGAAGTGAATCAGGAAGGGTTGGATTACTATCACCGTTTAGTAGATGAGCTTTTAGCAAATGGAATGGAACCGATGTGTACGCTCTATCATTGGGACTTGCCTCAGGCGCTGCAAGATCAAGGCGGCTGGGATAACCGTGCAACTATCGATGCGTTTGAAGCCTATGCAGAAGTAATATTCAACGAGTTCAACGGTAAAATAAAGCATTGGATCACCTTCAATGAACCTTGGTGTGTATCTTTTCTCTCCAATTATATTGGGGCACACGCACCCGGAAATCGTGATTTGCAGCTAGCAGTCAATGTCGCTCATCACCTTCATGTCGCACATGGCAGAACGGTCAAACGCTTCCGGGAGTTAGGAACGGAAGGACAGATAGGTTATGCGCCAAATGTGGAATGGAACGAACCCTATTCAACTAGTCAAAAAGATATTGATGCGTGCAGAAGAGCTGGTGGCTGGTTTATTGAATGGTTCTTTGATCCTGTATTTATTGGGACCTATCCGGATTTCATGGTCGATTGGCTGGAGAAAAAAGGTGTGTCTGTCCAGATAGAAGAAGGCGATATGGAAATGATAAGTCAGCCGATTGATTTCTTGGGAATCAACTACTATACCGGTAGTGTAGGCCGTTTTAAAGAAAATGAGGGGCTGTTTGATCATGAACGTGTCGATCAAGGCTATCAAAAGACCGACATTGGATGGAATGTGTATCCGGAAGGGTTTTACAAAGTCCTAACATATATCAATGAAAAATACGGGACGATTCCTATCTATATTACTGAAAATGGTTCCTGCTATAATGAGGGCCCTGTAGACGGCCGGGTGAGGGATGAAGGAAGAATAGATTACTTGAAACAGCATCTTATCGCTTTGCATAGAAGCATAGAGGATGGGGTGAATATTAAAGGCTATCTTACTTGGTCCCTTCTTGATAACTTTGAATGGGCGGAAGGGTATAGCATGCACTTCGGTATTGTCCATGTGGACTACCGGACATTGGAGAGAACAAAGAAAGACAGCTTCTATTGGTATAAACAAACGATCGGAAATAATTGGTTTGAGGTATAAGAATTCGGATGGAGGCAGGAGGAGGCTGTGTATATGGGGAAATTGGAAGGTAAAGTAGCTCTTGTAACTGGTGGTTCAAGGGGTATTGGGAAAACAATAAGTGCTGTTTTGGCCGAAGCCGGAGCCACTGTCATCGTCAATTATGCCAATAATTCTGTGCATGCGGAGGAAACGGTTCGAAATATCCGATTGTCCGGGGGAAAAGCTGTCGCCATTCAAGCGGACATCACAGATGAGAAGATGGTGGGAGAGCTTATTCAGAAAGCGGAAGAATATAGCGGTACCACCATCGATATATTGGTGAACAATGCAACCGGACCACAGCCTGAGCTCTCCATTGAGGAAAGCACATGGAACGATTACTTGGATCAATTAGTATTCTTCGTCAAAGCGCCACTCCTACTCACAAAGGCAGTACTGCCAGGAATGAAGGAAAAACAGGAAGGCAGAATCATCAATATAGGAAGTGAAGTAGTCCAAATCGGTAATCCGAACTTCTCCAGCTATGTCACAGCAAAATCCTCCCAGCTTGGGATGACCAGATCTTGGGCAAGCGAACTTGGTGTTCACGGGATAACAGTAAACCTCATCCAGCCAGGGTTTATCCCAGTGGAAAGGCATGAAGGTATCGATCCAAGAGATTATGTCAAAAATGTTCCCCTAAAAAGAATCGGTCTACCTCAAGATATCGGAGCAGCCGTCCTCTTTTTAGCATCCCAAGATTCTAGCTTCATCACTGGCCAAACCCTCTCCGTAAATGGAGGCAACACATTTGGAATATAATAAAGGAGTTTGACTGAGGCTTCAATTACTTGTTTACGTATTAAACAACATAACTATAGGAAGTACTTACAAAAACTCCAATGGAAACCGCAACAAGCATGAGGCGATCAAAGCCTCATGCTTGTTGCTTGTAACTTTACATCTTAACTGTTTCCGTCGCGATTTTCTCTTGAAATGTTTGGTCATGCTCGACAAAAATCATGGTCGGCTGGAAGGTTTGGATCAGTTCTTCGATTTGCATACGGGAATAAACATCAATGAAGTTTAAAGGTTCATCCCAAATATATAGGTGGGCTTTTTCGCATAAGCTCTTTGCGATGAGCAGCTTCTTTTTCTGCCCGCCTGAATAATGGCTGATATCTTTTTCGAACTGTATCCGGTCGAAATCCATTTTTCGCAGGATGGTTTTGAATAAAGTCTCATCAAGCTGATGTTCTTCGATGAAACCTGCTAGCATCCCCTTTAAGTGGGAGGTGTCTTGTTGAACATAGGAAACGATAAGATTGCTCCCGGCATGAAGGGTGCCTGTATGTTGAATGCCAGCGCCTAGGATCAACTTCAATATACTGCTTTTCCCGCTGCCATTCTTACCTTCCAATACAATCCGATCTCCTTGTTCCACCTTGAAGCTTACCGGTTCATTCACTATTTGGCCGTCATACATAATGGATACGTCCGTCAATTGAAGGAGTTCCTTTGACTTGGGTTCTAATTGCGTTAATTGTAACGAATCCATTTTTTCCACGTTCTTTAATAGCTTTGATTTTTCCTCGATCGCTTTTTGCTGTCTTGCCTCAAGGTTCTTGGAGCGCTTCATCATCTTTGCGGCTTTATGCCCGACAAAGCCTTTGTCCAATTTCGATCCGGAGTTGGTTGTTCCGTTCTTGGATGCTTCCACTCGATTCGACCAGCCTTCTGACTGTTTGGAGGCCTGCTTTAACCGACCGATATCCTTTTGCAATCGTTCGTTTGTCGCTTCTTCATGCTCCTGCTGGCGGTCAAAGTTCAACTTCCAGGAAGTATAATTGCCACTTTGCACCTCGATATTGGCCTTGTTTATCGATAAAATATGATCCACGCAGCCATTTAGGAAGTTACGGTCATGGGATATCAAAATAAACCCTTTTTTCTTCTTCAAATAACTAGAAACCAGCTTTCGAGCTTCCGTATCTAAATGGTTCGTCGGCTCATCGATTAATAAAAATTGTCCTTCGTTTAAGAATAGCGCAGCAAGCAGAACCTTCGTTTGTTCACCATTTGATAAGGTGTCAAAAGGACGATACATGGCCTCAGCCTCGACATCTAAATACGCAATCTCCCGAAGAAACTCCCAGTCCTCGGCCTGCGGGCAGATTTCCTCCAGCACCTCATGGGTATATTTACTTTTATCCTGTACCGGATATGGGAAGTAATTAAACTCGACGGCACTCGAGATCTTCCCGCTATATTCAAACTTTCCCAACAACAAATTAAAGAAAGTTGTTTTCCCGCGGCCATTCCTGCCGATGAAGCCGAGCTTCCAATCTGTATCGATCTGAAAGCTCAAATCCTCAAAAATCGGATCAAAGCTGCTTGGATAAGAAAAAGTTAATTGTTGAACTTGAATCATTGACATTATTGCTTCCTCCTCTGTATCTTGATTGCTTCATACAAAGTCGGTATCCCCATCTCGTCTAAGATGCTCCGTATAAGTGTGATGGAGTAACGACCTATACGGAGTCTTCATGCGTAACCTCCAGCTCCATAGACATACTATCTCCCCCTTTCCTGAAAAATAAAAATCCCTCCACACAGTGATGGAAGGATGTAGTAGTAAACCAAAGTTAAAGTCGCTAAAAATCTATACGTAAAACCGACTTCAAAAAATGATCAGACTAATCCCTTCCCTATAAAACCGCAAATATGAACATGCGTAGGTTTGAGAATTAGATAATCATTAGTATAAGGTCAGTCCTTTCATTTTCTATTACAGGATAGCACGAATTTCTTTTCGCTGCATCTCCCTGATTCTGGGAGATGGTTATACATCCTCAATCACCAACATATTCGACTCATCAAATTCCCACGCTTCCGCGTAAGCCACTTCCCAGTAGTAGCCATCAAGGTCGGTGAAGTATCCGCTATAGCCGCCCCAGTCCGTTTTCTGTGGCTTTTTCTGTATGGTCGCTCCTGCTGACTCCGCTTTTTTCATGACTTCGTCCACTTCATCTATGGATTTTGCATTATAAGCCAGGGTGATTCCCACAAATCCCTTTCCGATCTCAGGTGGATTCTGCCGGTTTACGTCTTTTGCTAACTCTTCTAGCGGATAAAGTGCAATCCTTGTACCTTCATTTCTAAAAAAGATAATGGCCGGAGCGGATTCTGGTCCTCTGACGGACGTGTCAAAGCCTAACTGCCTGTAAAACTGATGTGCCTTCATGATGTCTTTTGTACCGAGTGTAATGATATTCAAGCGGTTCATTTTCTTCCTCTCCTTTAAGAAGTATTTTTTATCTAAATAGGTTTATACCGCCAACATGTATTAATTTCCCCATAAGACCAACTCCGTATCTGCTCTTTTGACAATCGTTATAGGTAAAATATTCTACATGGAGATGAGAAACCCTTCTTGGTGGAGGGGACTGTACGCAAACCAGTTCTACTGGTAACCACTAAATTGAGAAACAGTATAGCTTTTGTAGGCCAAATAGCCTAATTTACAAATTTATGCAGGAATTCTTCAAAACAGGTCGAAACGTGATAGTTATGCATATACAATTTTTGTAAAATAATGGCGAGAGGAGGGGAAAGATGAAGGTTTTAGATGTATCATCTCTCCATGCAGGAATAAGAGGGATGACCCAGCAGCTGTCACAATTAGAGGAAAAATTAAATAGCGTGGAAAACAGCATTAAATCTTTTGTTGCATCTAAAGATTCCTTTCGCGGTAAGGGTGCCAACGCAATTAGACGATTTTATGAATATTCCCATCTTCCATTCTTGCAGTTCTTCCAAACATTCCTCGCAAACTTTCAAACAAAGCTTCAGCAACTACGATCGGAATTGGACGGGCTAGAAGGAACATCTCACGGCTATCTCGATGAATCATTCCTGAAGAGTGAACTGGAGGACGGATTAAATCAAATCAAGCGTGTGGTGTCCGAGCTAACAGGTGAAACAAACTCCCAGCTAAGTCTCATCGGTGACATCATTTACCTTCCGAGGTTAAAGGACCACCAGTTCCATGACGGCGTCCACCAAGCCAAACAATCAGCAAGACAAACGTTGGATAAGCTGCACCAATTCGACTATCAACAAACACAGTCATTCACTGCTTTGGTAGAGGATTTAACGCTAATCAAAAGTTACATAGAAGAAATGAACCAGCAGTTTGAATCTGGTAAGATAAATGTGAAGAACTTCTCGCCGATAATGCTTCAGGATTTGAAGCCATACGGGAAGTTGCAGACGCGGCTTTATAACCAGACCGTTATGCAGCGGTGGAATAGTGAGCACTATCCTGAGCTTGGGGTGTTTTATTCGGTAGGGCATCCTGTAGCGTTTGATCAGTGGGTGAATCCTAGTTGTGCGAGGCCGGAGCCAAAAGGTGCTGTGGAAGCTGGCATAGACTTTACAAAAGGCCTTATCACAGGAATATTTACTGTGGGTAAAGAAACAGTTGATTTCATCGGTAGAGTTTTCACCGAACCAGATGAAGTCATTATTGAGACAGTAGATTTCGTGGCTGCGGTTGTGGACGATCCTGGAATACTCCTGGAAATTGGCCAATCTTTAATAGATTCATACAATGATCAAGTTGTTTATGGAACTGCGGAGACTCGTGGAGAATGGTTTGGCTATGCTCTTGCAACCGTAGCTGGAGGGAAAGGGATTACCGCCATCCCAAAGTTATCGAAAGTTGGAAAACTAGGGAAACTGGGAGGTAGCCCCGGAAGGCAAATGCAGCATAAAGTGCAACTGATGATAGAGAGTCAGAAAGCCAAACTTAAAGACTTCTCTAATTCAGTAAAGGGCACCATTAAGACACAACAAGTAGCAATCAAAGGCACTGCTACAGCCCTTACAACTACAGGGGTCAATAAAGTGCGTGAACTCATGAAGGATTTCCTTCCTACTAACAATCAATCGCAAGTAACATTTGCAGGGGTGCCTTATAATACAATTGATAGTGCAAATATTAATAAAAAACTTGATGATAATAAAAAGGATATTATTGATAGGATTGAGGTTGAGGCGGGTAAGGGTACGGTAAAAATTGATTTCAATTTATCTAAAGAATATATTAGAGATGTTGAGTCAAAAACTGGCTTAAAACTTCATAAATATCAAATAGAAAAATTAAAGGATACTTTAAGGGAAAATAAATATGAAAAAATGACACCATTAGAAACTTTAAAACACAGAAATAAGTTCAATAGTGTGAAAAATAAATTGATTAAAGAGTGGGAAGAAAACACGGGACAAACTTGGCCTAGATATACTGATGAAATATATGATAAAAATGGTAGATTAGCAAGGGATATAGGTCAACCATATGATGCTCATCATATTATAGAAAATAATTTTAACGGTCCTCATGAGTGGTGGAATATACACCCTGCAAAATTTCCTGATGAACACCAGGCAGGGATTCATGGTAAAGGATCGCCATCAAATAAGTTATTTCCAAGGAGGTAGTTTTAATGGCTACATTTGGTTTTGTGAAAAATGGTAAGCATAAATTTATTAGACTACAAGAAAACGAACTGTTGGATGCGGAAGAAAGACTTGGATTTGAGTTACCTAATGAACTTAGATGCTTTTACTTAGAAGTTGGATATGGCTTTATAAAAGGAAGCAATAATAACTCAATTAATAGATTTATGGATCCAGATACTATAGCTGATATTACTTTGAAAGAAGGTATTTACGAGTTTGATCCAGATCTAGAAGGAATATATGAGGAGGAGGATAAATTAGTGTTTTTTGAAGTGAACGAGGGTGTATTTTTAACGCTTGATTTAAATGATCCAAAACAAACTCCTGTATATTTTTTTGAAACCCAAATTGCTGGTTCATTGGAAGAATTTATTAGAAAGGTTGATGAGGATGCAGAGTACTTTATAGATATGTCTGAATAATACTTCAGGTTCCTCGGCTTTTTTTGGATGGTCACTCCTGCTAACTTCGCTTTTTTCATGACCTCGTCCACTTCATCTATAGATTTTGTATTGTAAGCTAGGATGGTTGTTCCACAGAAAAACCTCTTCGGGTTCTAGGAGGTTGCTGCTCATTCACATGAGATAAAAATAGCTGATTCTTTAGAAGCGTTTTTGAAGAAAGTAATGGAAGAACACAGATATTATATTGATAAGGAGTAAAAATGATACTGTATTTTCTAGAACCAGAAGTTTCGGGTGGCCATGGTGAACAAACAATATATAGAGCAAAAGAAAATGTAAAAAAAGATGGCATATCAGGTCAGGTTGAATTTTTGCATTATGAGTTTGAAGGCTGGCTAGGAGACGACCTTATAGAATCAACACCTACCTTCATCATTTCTAATAATCTAAAAAAAGAACTAATAAAAAGCGAATTTAGGGACTATAAGCTTGAAGATTGTTATATAACGACCTCTGAAGAATTTAAAGAATTGTATCCTAATAGAGAGCTACCTTCTTTTACTAGATTTATTCCACTTGGAACAGTAGAAATTGAAGGGGAGAGCTTTAAAAACTGGTCAGGACATCATTTCTCTTTTTCGCTAAAAGGAGAATTAGTGGTGACTCAAAAGGCATTAGAGTTTTTTAAGAAATTCTCAATAAATAATTGTGATATTACAAGAGTAAAACAATCAAAAGGGCAGGCTTACAACACTTATTAGGTCCAGTTTTATCCTGGCTCAGGACGAACGCTGGCGGCGTGCCTAATACATGCAAGTCGAGTAATAAATTGGAATAAACAGGTGGGTTTGATAACTACAATATGGCAGAGAGTTTTTACGAGTTTTTATAGCAGCGGTTTTTGGATGCAAGAGCAGCATGGGAAGATAATAACCTGCTAGGTAAACCAATTAATCCTATATATGATCATTATTTCATTCATGGAGGGAGCCATATGTAAATGTCTAAAATTAATCTACAAATAGAAAAAGGTACTTATGAGATCAAGTACATCTCTATTTTAAGAAAAAATACTATTAAGAGTATATCTGAAATAAAAGAATTACTTAATAATAATGACTTCATCTTATCGTATAATCTATTAGAAATAGATGAATTGTTAGAAATGAAAAAAATAATAAGTTTATTATTAGAGGCTGGTGCTAAAGTTCATATATTTGAAGAGAATAGAGAGGTTAGCATCGAGTTTTTAGATAATCTTATAGAGTCGCATTTAGATACAGAAAGGTATCTGGAAGAAGTTGATGAGCAAATGTTTAATGAGGATTAATACAGCTATTCGAACTTAACTTACAACTGCTCGGTAGGAAAAACAGGGCACTAATCATAAAAGTACCAGAAACCAGGTGGTTTTAAAGAGTCGGAGGGACAGGTCCCTCCACCCCCGTTATAGAATAATTATTACAAAAGGACCTTTCTTGTGAAGGTTCTTTTTTATATTTGAAGATTAAGGGGGTACACGCCTTTTCTAGTTCAATTTTATCTATGTAAACAAAATACATTTCTAAATATCGTACTTAGGAAACATGGGATCAACCTTTTCTTTTATACCCTTAATCAAATGTTCGGAAATTTTAGTGTTTTGACCTAAGATTTTGAAAGGTTGACGGAAGATGTTGTTGCGATTTGTCCGAGTTACTTATTTATCAATTTGATTGTCCTAATAAAAAAGATAAGTGTCCTCACTAAACTTCAAAGTTTGTCTCTTGCTATATTATAAAACTAGTAAATAGTCCTCAATAATAAGAGAATTATAAGAATATTTAGTCAATTATAACTATGTGAATTTTTCACGATTTAAAGTAAAATATTTCTAATACTGTATAAAGCTTCTAAGAGTCATTTTACATATAAAAAAAATATAAAGGAGGTTGGAAAATGAAAAAGAAGTTTCATGTTGCTTTTGGGTTATGGTCTTTAGTGATTGTCTTGTTGATGAGCACGACGTTTAATGTATCAGCAAGCGGAAAGAGTACAGCTAATGGAGAAAGAGCTGAGTATGAAGGGTGGTTAACGGAGGTTGCGGATACGAGAGACCTAGATGTAAACCCGGTTGTTACCGGTCAGATTTTGGATTATGACGGAGGACAAGCGGCTAAAAACGCTGCCGTTTATCTTCAGGCATGGCCAAGTTCAGAGAAACTTGGTTCAATGAAGGAGGGTGACACATTCGATCTTGTTCCAATTGCAAAAACAGTAACAGATTCGAAAGGACACTTTAAGCTCAGTATAGACCCAAGTATAGACATATCTGATTTATGGTCTGAAGAAGGAATGATGGATGTCGACGTTGTTGCTTGGACTGAGTCAGGAACGGTAACGTATAGCTTTACTATCGAACCCACTCAAAAGGAAAGTGAAAATAATCCTTTTGGGGCGCAAGTTGACCACACTACGGGTCAGGTAGTTAATTCTATAGGTGTTAATTTGCATTTGAACAATCCTGCGGCATCTACGGTAGTAGGTGAAGAAATAGTCTCTGAAGTAGATACAGGGCATTACACAGAGGTTGGAAATAATTCATTACCAACAGACTTTTCAAACGGCTGTCCTACCACAGGTACAAAATTAGTTGAGAATTTAGGAGATCGACTGGTGAATGTTGGCTCCATTCATACAGCAACAAGTGGAAAGAGTATGAAATTTACGTATTCTGGCAGTGCTTCAAGTACTTTAGGTGTTGGTATTTCCGCATCTGGTAAATATGGAACGTTTAGTTCAAGTGGTACCGTTACTAGATCAAGAAGCACTACAACTACATGGCCATGGTACACTTCAGCTACTTCACGTCATCTAGATACTTATTTTTCATATGGAAAATATTGCACTACTACCCGTAGCCCAGGCCCAAGTTTTTCTTGGTCTGTTAGACCGATTAAACATGAAGGCGGAACCAGTCATCGAAGCGTAAGTGTCCCTACAACATCTAGTAGTTATTGTGTACCGTACAGATCAGCTGGAAGTGGCGGAGAAAAGTCGAGTACCAAAACCATAACATGGTCTAATGGCGCAAAGCTTAGCGGGAAAATTGGAATTGACTTGTCCAGCCAAACCGGATACACAACTAGTTCCAAAATAGAATATGAGTTTAAAACCGCAGGGAGGCTTTGCGGTACACATGATAAACCTAATGGGTCCCCGAAACGCTTGGTGATGAGGTCATTATGATTCGGATAAAGTCTCTCTTATTGCTCACCTTACTATTATTCATCAATGGGTGCACGAGCTCAAATCCAGCTGGAAGCAGTTTGAACCTTGGTGAAACACCTGGAATGGACTGTGTACCTGGAGGGGATGGAGCAAGCAGAATGTTTGGGGATACATTTCTCATACATGAGGGAGATGAGGAAATTACAATTACTGCTATCTCTCTGGTAAATGCTGATGGCCTGGAACTTAAAGAAGCTGTCCTTGTAAAGCTTAACCCTGATGAAGCGCTGTTGGGATTTGGTGAGTGGCCACCAACAGACACACCAGAATTTCCACTGCCGGAGAATTGGGATGATCGGATAGAAGCGGTTGATGCGAAAATAAAGCCAAATGAGGAATGGAATCTAGTATTTGCTTTAACTTCCACTTCTGAAGGTACTGCTTCTACTGATGCAATTAAGATCGTATATAAAGACTCAGCAGGTGAAACTTTTGAGCAAGAAACACTTATCCGCTATTTCATAACTTCGAGTACGTGTGAGGAAGTTATAAAGGCTAACCCTCTGTAAAATAAAAAGACAGTTTTCATACTTATAGATGAAAACTGTCTTTTACTATGTGTCTTTGAGGCATTGGAGGATTATTAGGAACTTCCCCTTTTTAGCTGCTCCAACACACTTGGGTCTTTGATTTTCTTATCGTCCGCAAGCATGATGACCTTTGATAGGATTTCTGCTGTTTTTGGGTCTTCGTCCAGGAAAGGGAGGAATAGTTTGCCTCTATGCTGGGAGTGGACCGGTAGGATGTGCAGGCTTCCGCTAGCTTGTTTGTAAGCTATGGCGCTTCCTAGGTGGACCGCGTATTCTCCGAGATTCCCTTTAATGAGAGCAAAGTTTCCTTCGATTCTTACATTGTTGAGTTTCATTAATCTTAGTGATTCCATCAGGATGGCAGCTCGCATTTCCATGGTGGTTAGGCTTGCTTCTGGATCGACGCCACCAACATGCGCAACACTTACAACAAGGTCCACATCTCTCATTGTTTCTGAAAAGATGATGGTTGGCACATCGCTTAATAGGATTCTCTCATGGGTGTTGCGGGTAAAGAATTCTACGGTTTCTATGGTTGGATTTTCAACATCAGATGGAGAGAACCAGTCTGCCATCGCGTAAATTTTTGCGATGATGTTTTCCTTGTGATAGACCTTTTGCAGTCCTTCTTCATAGTGAACAGTCCACATGCGATTTTTTAACAAGGAAAGTGTTTTCTTTGGCTGGACTTGGTGTCCTGCATAGCGTCTAGATTCGGTTCCTGCTGCTTCTTCGTCCGCATTGAGTCGGTATAGCTCACGGAATACCTGTTTGAAAGGCTGTTTGATCTGGTGATGGAATAGATATTGCTGGTAGTCACGCCATTGCCCGCTTTCGTAAAGGTGAGCCGGATGAACGATTACTAGTTTATCGTCTGAATGTAGTTCATGACTTTTCCCAGTTGGTTCCAAAAGCGCTTCCCCGGTGAAAAAGCCTAGTCTATCATCAGCCTTGAACACAAGCTTTGTCACAAGTGGCGCTACTACTTGATTTTTCCATATGTTATTTAGTTCTAGAAAAGTAAATGGTGTTTCTAGCTCCATGGAGCGTGCCAGCTCTGCTCTTGCCCGGCTATATTGATCCTTGAGCACGCTGTTTACTTCTTTAAGCTCTAAAATGTAAGGATGTTTTTTTAGTTTAGCTGGAATGGCCTTTAGTTCCTTCTCATTTTTGATGACCTTGATGTCCCCTTTCCCGTTTCCATCTATAACTAGCTGAACGGTAGTATCATCAAATTCCACGGGCACGAGGAAGGGTAGGATTGCATCCATTTGCCGTGCTTCCATATCCCAGCGCAGCCTTGTTATATCCTGATACCCCGCATTTCTTGCTAGGTTATCCAGTGCGATTTCCACTATTTTTGCTTCGGTTGCACGCCGTTGTGCGCCAAATTGTTTGCTTTCTTTGAAAAATTTCTGGATGAATGCATAGCGTTCAAAGACGTCATTTGTGTTGTTTTTTTCTAAAGGAATCAAGCTATAGCAGAGCAGATGATCCTTGTTTCGCTTCGTTTCAACAGAGGTTTTCATGTCATCCAAGATGAGCTTGCCAAGTGTCGCATCGGCAAAAAGCTGGGCGCGACGATGGTTGGCTCCCGTTGAGATATATTTCGCGCAATCGTATAAAATAGCAAAGCGCTCTTCGCCTAATTGACCGTAAGCCTCTTTGAACCAATGAATATCAAAGGCACCGTCATGAAATTCCTCCGGTGTAATCGGAGAGTAATGGGCAACCTTTGTTTCCTTTTCGGCGGAGAAGGCTTCGTTTGTATGCGCATGAAAATACCATGCCGCACTTTTTAGGCCATCCCATTTTAGATATGCTGCAACGATGTCCAACCATTGTGGGGCGTACATGGCTGCTTCTAGTAATCGTTTATCCGAGATTTTCTTCCCTTTTAGAAGCTGTGCCAAAAGCTTTTCGTCCTCTCCAGATTTTGGATGACACACTTTCAATAAGTGGCTGAAGGATTCCTTCTTTGTCACATTCATGCTGTCATAGTGATAGTAATAACCACGGACAAACGCTTCTTTATCAAGTCCGGATAATAATGTGATGAGATACTGCATGCCCTCGTAATAATGGATGCCAGTTGCAAGTGTGGTCACCTCTGTTTGAAGATCGCCACGTTTCAGTTCGATCTCAAGGATGCGGGCAAGGACCTTTTCTCTTATCGGCAGGATGGAAGGAGACGATTTTCTCCTTGTAAGTTCAAAAATGTAATCTTTACTAGTTTCTCTTCCTACTAATGCTTTTGTAAGCTGCGTCTCTTTAATAAGCCCCATTTCATAGGCACGAACCAGTTCTTGAAAGTCGGGGATGAATCGCTTGAAGTTATTTATGGTAGAAAGCTTGTATAACAGCAGGAAGTAGGTGGTGTAAGAGGCGTCATCATACACCTTTGTTTTTGCCCAGTCCAGCCATGGCTTAGTGGTTAATAGATACAGCTGACGCTCGGTTTCCTGCTTTTCTGCCGGTAGGCTTTCCACCATCGTGTTGAGCAGCCCGCTTGCCATTTCGAAAACCTCGGCATTGCTAAGCTCCTGGAAGTAAGAGGTGATAATTTCTTGCATTTGATCAAAATAAGGAAGCTCTGGAGCAAAGGTGTAATAGGCTTTAACCTTTTCCATCGGGTATAGGTGATCAAGGAATATCTTTCGCCAATCAGTTGGGCTGATATATTTATCCAGCTCCCATCGGCTGATCCTCTTATAACGGTAACGATAGACCAAGTCTAATTCCATCAACGCATTTAGCTCGATTAGCTCAGCAGTAGTGATTTGGTTTGTTTGAAAAAAGTCCCGCCATACTTCTGCAAGTGGCAAATCTTCTATCCCTTTCGATTGGTCCTCCGTTCCGAGCTTATGATCCCTTGTGAGCGTTTCGCCTATTAAGTGTGTTTCCTTATACCCATACCATTCCACTTCGTATTGATGCTCCCGATGATGGTGGATTAATTCGGAAAGATTCGATAGGATTTCTTGGATTCGTGTAAAGTCGGTAGAAAATACGTGCTTAGGTTCTATTTTTGGAATGGAAACGGCCGGCAACACCCATTCTTCTTCAGGATCGTAAAGGCCAAACCCGTTCTTTGGGCTGTATTCCTCATGGGAGGTTAGCTTGTCCAGGAGAAGCTTTTCTTTTTCAGTAGGTGATTGGATGATGTTGGTTTTCTCCCTGGCCATGTTGTATTTTTCCGGTGAGGTTTCTTTTAGCTCCGATATTATTTCCAGTCCACCAACCCGCTGCCATTCGCTTTTACTTGCAAGAAGCCTGTCAAGGGATGCTTCCAACTTATCTCCTTCAAGTGTCAGTAAAAGCTTAATCACGCCTTGTCGGAGGCTACCGGTTTTTAACTTTAGAATGGCTTCCACTTTTTCTATTTCCTCAGGGACCAGCTTTAAGCTTGAAATCCTTGTCAGGGCTTTTTCGCGATTGCTCATGCTTTTATCCGACATGCATGCAAAAATATACTCCCGTTGAGTGGGATTGGCCGGGTCCGTTGTATAGCAATCGAGTATGTTGCCCCTTGTATCAGCGTTGTACCATTCTTTCCATTCAATAAGCTGTTTAATGAGTTCCTGATCCATATCATAAGCAGTCAAATAGAGCATTTTCTGGACTATGGAGTCAGCAGAGTAGGTGATCTCCATTCCAGTGAAAGCCCTGGAATGTATCGTAATCTCTTTTTTCGGAGCATTTTCTAGCATCGTTCTAAAAAAGGCAAACTGTCTCCTTCTCTCGGCTTTCTCTTCCAGCTCAGGAATGCGTTCAAACTCGATTTTAGAAGTATACTGATTGGTCTTTCTATTCCAGTTATACGAAAAGTAACATTCATATGGATAGTTGGCGAGCAGAAAATATTGCAGCTCAAGATTGGTTTCGTTCAGATAGTTGGACGCAATCGAGTACTTGAGTAGGTCGTTTTGACTCTGAGAAAGCATGGATTGCGCAATAATTTTATGGTGGGTTTCGCCTTCTTTCATCACTTGCACGACCAGGGCGGGAAGATCCTCTTCCTCGATTACGGCACTTGCCCATAGACTTGTGTACATTTTATTCAAGTTATCACTCTGTAACCATTTTTGGCGGAGGTCAGGATTTGTTAGGGCATCTTGAATGTATGTGATCACTTTCTTGGTGACACGAGCTTGTTCTGCTTCAAGTGTCAAACCGGTCCACACATCGATTGCCCGGACGACGGAGCTGTATCGGATCAGGTTATGATCTATGATGACCTGAAGCAGGTGGGTGGTTGCCGACAAAGTACCTTCATCCATGGATTCCACAATGCTTTGTCTGAGTCCCTCTTGCAGCCTTGCTGCCACAAGGAGGTCTCCGATGATGGAATACGCTTCTTCTCGGTGGCACTGCAGCATCCCTTTTATCATTTGTCGTGTCAAAAGGGCGGTGTTATTGTCACCGTAAATTATTTCTTTCAATGCCTGCAGTACGTCGTCATTTTGCTGATCTAGCTCATAAGCAATTTTATCGCTGATCACTTCGTTGCTTGCGTTAAGATTCTTAGTTGTAAGTATGTCCATGGTGGTGAGGCGATACTTGGCCAAATCATGGAGAGATGCGAACTTTTCAATGATTCTATGGATATGGACGGTAATATTCTTGGTGCGGAATGGTCTCCTGTCATAGCCAGTAGAATAGGGATACTCTGTTGTATGATGGATGATGTATTCTAAGACATTTGCTTCCTTGTCCCCAAGTAAAGCCTGTGTGATGTCCATTAGGCGCTTAAGCTTTTCTTGGTTTGTTGCGTCCGCTGAGTTTAATGTTTTAGCGATGCGGCGAACTTGTCGTTCTTGGTCATACTCATCGGTTTGCATATATTTTAATAGATGTTTTCCAATCTTTTGATCCTGTTCATTCAGTGCCTTGATCCTGTTCTCATACTCGACCACAAACTTTTCAACTGATTTTTTTTCCATTAAGAATTCTCCTTTAGATAGGTTGAAAATAATGCTTAAGGTCACCTACCACATGCGACCGGTAAGCATGGTGAGACGGATGAATGCAACTTCTGCACCGTCTGCTATATGTAGCAAGGTATCTAATCGCTCAGCTTCTTCGTTATCTATAAAAACTCGGAATAAGCCATCTTCAAAAGCTTGGATGGCGGTTTTTATTGCATTTTTTAAGTTTGCTTGCTTGTCGCTATAAATCGCTTTGAATCCTACTTTTCCGATTTCGGCCTGCTCCTCGATATCGGAATGGGAGAGGAAATAGGAAAGTGGGGTCTCCGGGTTGTTAACATAATTGTTGAAGTGTTCCACGTTTTTCGATACAACCAGTGTAAGGAGCTCTCTTAAGGTGTGTGGTTGGGCAGGCAATTCATAAGGATCTTTGGTGATGAAATTTTTTCGTTTTGACACGGATTTAAGTGAAAGATATATTTTCATGACGAATTCCCCCCGCTTCTTCCTTAGTTACTATTATATAATAGATCGAAATAAACCTCTTTGTATTTTAATAGGATATCCTTGGTTTATGTTGCTCAAGGGACAATCGGCTCTGCAGATGTATGGAATATTGAAGTAGATCGAATTAAATGGTTCCATGAAAAATAAAGCACATCCTTAGAAGAAATGGAAGGAGCAGCAGCTGCTCAAATAGCGAACGCGAATGATATTGCAATTTTAGGGACAAGAATAATATCGAATTACAAAGTTAACGGAGGCCAATACAGTCCGGAAACAGCAGCAGCCAACCAAGGATATGTGTATGAAGTGGTGAAAGAGCACATCTCTACTTTGGATGGTGAATGGAGTAGTTGAGCCAAGTATAGAATTTAGGTTTGAGGTTCGCGGATCCTCAAGCCTATTTTGTTTAAGCTATTGAAACCTGAGTGGACGGGGTATAAATAGGTAAATGCAAAGGGGGCATTTTTGATGGATAAAAGAATGAAATTAATACAACAAATAAAAGTCCTGATATCTCATCTTGAAAGAGAGTTTGGAACAAAATTAACTAGCGGGGTATTGGAGCTTATTTATAAGAGATACAAAAATGGTTTGGTTATTTTACAAAAGGATGATGATGTTGCAAAGATTTATATAGTAGGTGGGGAAGAGCCTATCTAGATAGTTATAGCGATTATGACAACCCATTACTAGAAGAAATGCATAAGGCGGAGAAACTTTACAAAGAGCTGTAAGACAGAAGAGACATGCAAATGCTACTAACAAGTTCGATTGATGGGGCGAAGAGTTAACAGATCACTAGAAAAGGAGTGCCATTCGCACTCCTTTAATTTCTATATTAACAGTATAATCAGCCATACATATAAAAAATATTAGTTGGCTAACCTTTTTTCCTTTTGCCATTTACGGTATAAGCGGATACAATCTACTACCCCGAGAGTGGCTACACCGCCGAATACGAAGAATCCAAAAGGATTCATCTGATCTGTCAAGAACATCACGAGTAGCAATAAACCCAAGTAAATAGGCGCCATCCACAAGTTGCGTATCAATTTTCTGCGTGTGCTAAGCTTGTGGTAGACAAGTGCCATGCCTTTGTCTACTTTCGGTTGGTTTCGGTATTTTCGGTATATCACGATGTTGAGGATAATTGGTAATCCCATCAATAGAATACTTCCGATTAAAAGTTGTGGTATGGTTATTGTCGCCATCCATTCGTTCATCAAGAATCTCCCCCCTCATTAATCATAAGGGAAGCCAAAGTGTGAATTCAAGATTTTTCCTGAGGGTGCCTGCCTTTTAAGACGAATGCAACAAACCATCTCGTGGAGGTACTTGAGATGGTTTTCTTTTTTTCTATGGACTAGTGCTTAAAACTATGGGTGGGTAGCCGTGCCTGTCCCCTCAGCCAGCCTCACCAAATCATCTCCGCAAATTCCGGATGATCGATGAATGGATTGCGATTTCCTTGGTAGTTTTCGAATATGATATTATTGCGGCGGATTTCTCTTGCGTCCACCGGGTCTTCCGCATGCCATTGCAATAGGACTGACAGTTTGCCATGGTATGGGGCACTGCCGTTGTTTACATTGTTATTGATCTCTAAATCTAGTTCACCGCTGTCGCCTTCATAGCGAACCGCCATATAGAAGATCATGCGAGCTACGTCACCTTTCACTTCATCTCGCGGTTCCCAGGAATCATTGTCATAAAAGTTTCCTGGTGCTTCTGCATGCTGGCTTCCGCCGTTATCAAAGTCAAGGTTTCCTCTGGAGGAGTTCACCGTCACATCGGTTGGTCGCAGGTGGTGAAGGTCTGTTCCAGGGCCTTGTGATGTACCGAAGTCTCCATGGGATTTTGCCCAAACGTGCTCACGGTTCCAGTCATCTACTCCGCTGCCATTCGTGGATTTGGATTGAGAACGGCCGGTATACAATAAAAGAACATTGTTGGCGTTTGCTGGGTCTTCATCTGTATGTCGCAACGCATCCCACACTGCCGCATAGGAGAGAGTCTGGTGATCGTCGATGATGTTATGAAGCGCTGTTTTTAATTCTGATCCTGTTTTTCCTTCTGCAGAACTGTAATACTGATCATAGATTGGTGGCGGGTCTGTGGGATCTGTTGGGTCGGTTGTCCCTCCATCGACTACCTCAAATGCCGTAGTATTCTTGACACCTGAATGGGAGAAGTAAGCGGATAATGAACCAGTGACCTTCAGTTTTTTCCCCATTAGGTCTGGGTTACTCTTCAAACCATATCCTGAACGGAAGGAAGTAGGAATTTGAACATAAATCATATTGGATGCGCTTGTTTCAGAAGGGCTGTCTGCTAACGCTAATGCATAGTCGTCGGGGAAATTGCTCGTAACAATTGTATTGGTTGCGGTCGGTTGTCCTACTACATAACCTTCGACAGTCTTGGCAGAACCGTTTTGATTGGAGTTTGCTTGACTGACTGTAAACGGAGAGCTCCAGGTACCTGAACCAGCAGCACTCATCTTATCAGGGACGGCATGGGAGCATGCAAGGGTAAAAGCAAATAGGATAATAAAAATGCCTCTGACTTTTTTGTTTAATTGATTCAAACGTTTCTCCTCCTCATGGTTGCTTCCTTACATAAATAGCGTACATCAGGAGGATTGGGAATTGTGTAAAAATTGTGTAAATCAAGATAAATGAGGCTTTTAGCATGCGAAGGGAAAATCAAGGTTCTGGGGATATGTTACTGTTTTGGGGTAGAAAGGGTGCAGGTTTCTTATAGGCCCCTTTTTAGAGAATATGAATGGTGGACACTCACCCATCCCTTTAGCTTTCAATATACTGAAAAGGCTTTAGGAGGTGAGTGAGATGAAAAAATTGTACCAAAACAATCCTTCAGATATGAAGTTATTAGAACCTTGGCAGAGGAATGCTTTGGAAAGGTTTACGGCAAAAATGAAAGATAAAGAGTGGCCGTTTCCTTGTATACCTGCCACACAAGGTTTCGCGCTGAATCAGTTTCGCTATGGTTTTGCAGGGGACCCGCGAAGTGTTAAAGCGATTGAAGAACTTGGAGAAATGATGGCGAACTATACAGAATCTGCCCCGGAATATGGAAAATACACCTCACTGCTTGTATTCTTTGAAACCCCATTTGAGTTAAAAGAATCTCTTTCAATAGATCAATGGGAACAACTATTTTGGAGGCAACTGAACGGGCTTGCACAAATAGATGAAATAGAATGGCCAGCACAAATTCCTTCCGACCCGCATCATCCATTATGGGAATTTTGCTTTCATGGGGAACGATATTTTATATACTGTGGAACTCCGGCTCATATTGATCGAAAAAGCAGACACTCGGATGAATACTTACTTGCCATTACTCCAAGGTGGGTTCTCGAGGAATTCGGCAAACAAGACGGATACGCGCGGAAAATCAAATCACAGGTTAGAAAAAGATTGGAAAATTACGATTCCATTAATATTCATCCGGACCTTAATAGCTATGGTAACCCGGAAAACTATGAATGGAAGCAATACTTCCTACATGATGACGATACTGCATTATCCAAATGTCCTTTTCATCGGAGTTTAAAGGCAGCTAAAAAAATATAAGGGGAAAGTGCAAAATGTTGCGCTTTCAAACTGTTGACAAACAAAAAGTATTAAGGTTATCTGTTGGAACAGTTGATCTTCGTTGCAGGAGCTTCGCTTTCCGCGGGCAGTCCGGAAGCCTCCTCGGGCTACGCCGAGGCCACTGAAAAAGTACCTTAATTTATATTTTGGTACATTGGCTAACACCGCTGTTGCTTTCCACAAAAGGCTTCGCTTTCCGCGGGGCGACCTTGAGCCTCCTCACTTCGTTGCGGGGTCTCAAGATTGCCGCTACTCCCCCGCTGGAGTCTACGCCTTTTGTTCCAAGCTACAGCTAAGGTATGCAAATTACTCATATAGTTCCAAAGAATAATGATAAAACTCCTCATCCCTCTTGTATCCATTTCTCTCGTACAATCGCTGAGCAACTTCATTATCAGGTGCTGTTTCTAACGAAATGCTTTTAGCACCAGTTCCCTTGGCATACTCCTTTGCTTTTTGTAAGAGTTTTTCCCCGACTCCTTGGTTTCTTGCCTTTGCATCTACGAACATGTCATTTAAGATCCATGCTCTTTTCATAGAAATGGATGAAAAGGTAGGGTAAAGTTGAGTGAATCCTACATATTCTTGGTTGGCCTTTGCTACAAAAATAACAGAATCCTCGTTTTCTAAACGATTTTTTATAAAATTCCTTGCCCCATCTAAATCTGGTGTTTGCTGATAGAAAGTACGATACATATTAAATAAATTTGAAACGGCCATTACATCTTTTAAGGTAGCCTGATAGATTTCCATTAGAAGTTCTCTCCTTTGTATAGGTTTAGTTCTATTTTATAGGCTGTTATGCTCCATTCACATAATCTTTTGAAGGTTTTTCCTATAATTAGCCTGCTATTTTATTATAATAATAGAATATAACTTTTGTTTTTAATGTAAGGGAGGGAAGCGCCTTGGATGAGATAGATTTGGATATCCTTAATAATCTTCAAGAAAATGCTCGATTGTCGATGACCGAACTGGGTAAAAGGGTCGGGCTTTCAACCCCGGCAACAAATGAAAGGGTTAAAAAGCTTGAAGATAAAGAAGTGATAAAGGGGTACAGGGCAATCATTGATCCTGAAAAACTTGATAAAAACGTGACAGCCTTTATTCTGTTTGATACTAAACAAGGTAAGAAATTCAGGGATTTTTGTAATGGCCATCCGGTTGTGGTAGAGTGTCATCGATTGGCAGGACAGTACAGTTATCTGGTGAAGGTGGTTGTGGAATCAGTGAAAGTGCTTGAAGAATTTATTGATGCGACTTTGCCTTTTGGAGAGCCGTCTACTTTGATTAAGTTATCTTCGGTGGTGGAGTTTAAACCGGTTTTGTAGATAGAAGCATAGTGTAGGGAGGGACAGGTTTCATGATTCATTTTTGGTGAGTCACGAACCTGTTTTATTTATTACCACCTTGACAATAAAATCCAATAAGCTATAATTTAATTAGTTAAGTAATTACTTAAATACTTAAAAGTGGAGGGCTGGTAGTTGGGCATCAATGGATTGTTTAAAGCACTTTCAGATGAAAACCGAAGAAAGATATTGGATTTCTTGAAGGAGGGAGATCTAACTGCAGGGGAGATTGCAGAGCATTTTGACATGAGCAAGGCAGGGATATCTCAGCATTTGTCTGTTCTGAAAAATGCTGATTTAGTATATGCGGTAAAAAGGGGTCAATATGTGTACTATTCGTTGAATGCGACAGTATTTCAAGAAGTGCTGAAGTGGGTTGTTCAATTTCAGTCACCATCAAAGGGGGAAAATGAGAAGTGAAAAAGCTGGGTATGTTTCTGTTAGTCGTCGTTTCTTTTGCAGTGAGCATTTATGTTATGGTTTGGGGCGGGCTTGAAGTTTTGGCTGAAGGCACGGTTGTTACGTTATTTAGCATTCCATTCGCGCTTGGTTTGGTAGTGATTAGCTTTTTGACCATACCGAAACAGCTTACATTTGAGCGATATCAAAAAGGAATGGAAAGTATATTTTTCATCTTGGTGATGGTTTTGACCATCATTCATATCGGCTTGGTTTTATATCTTCTAGATAGTGGATTTCCTATCATGATGCTTGTTCCAATAGGTGTTGGTCTTATCCTGATTGCCACTGCCAATACACTCCCAAGGTTTCAACTGGAGCTTTCTCCTACATCCTCAGAACAGGCAAAAGTAACTCATAAAGCTTGGAACAAAGGCTTGCGCCCATTGTCACGTCCGCTCATTATCGGAGGGCTTGTGATGCTTTTATGTGCCTTCCTTCCGCAGCATCTTATATTAATCGGCTTTGGAACAGTATTAGCATTTACTCTTGTTACCGCTGTCTACTTTTCGGTCCGGACTACCTGGTCGTCAACTAATTGACCTTCCACCTCCAGACCGAGGAAAAATCAATCTGTTGGGTGTTTAATATCATTAATTTACAGAATATAATGAAAACAGAGGTTTTTTATTAAGAATTTGGAGGTAGCGATGGAGAAAATAATTGAGGTGCATGGGGTCCAGAAGCGGTATGTGAAGCGGAAGACGAAGGAAGTCGTGATGGCAGTGAATGATGTTTCTTTTGATGTACATAGGGGGGAGGTCCTCGGGCTGCTGGGTCCGAATGGTGCTGGGAAGACATCAACCATTAAAATGATTTGTGGGTTGTTGAAGCCAGACGAGGGATCGATATTCATTAATGGACTGGACATTCAAAGAAAAAGACTGAAAGCATTAAAGCATATCAGTGCGGTTCTGGAGGGGAACCGGAATCTATATTGGCGTTTGACAGTAAGAGAAAACCTGGAGTATTTTGCAGGAAACAGAGGGCATTCTCGAAAAGAGGTGGCAGCTCAGATAGAGAAACTGTTAGAGCAGTTCGGCCTAAAGGAAAAAGAACATGAGCTTGTGCAGGGATTATCGCGTGGAATGCAACAGAAGCTTGCGATTGCGGTGGCCTTATTGGCGAACACAGAGGTTATCTTGCTTGATGAGCCGACACTTGGTCTTGATGTGGAGATCAGTTATGAGCTTCGGGAAAGCCTGAAAAAGATAGTACGGGAAGAGCAGCGCACCATCATTATCAGCTCTCACGATATGCCGGTCGTCCAGGAGCTCTGTGACCGGACCATCATCATCAATAAAGGTTCCGTTGTCGTCGATGAAAAAGTAGAGAACCTCCTCAACCTATTTGAAACAAAAGCTTATTCGGTAACCCTTGGAAGGGCATTAAGTGCTGCCCAGAAAAAGAAGCTGACCACCACCTTTCCTTTAAGCAAGTACACAGAAACCCCGCTTCAAACACTTGTAGAGGTGAACCTGGAGCGGAGTGAGGACATTTATCTTCTCATTGATATTTTTAAAGAAGAACGAACGCCTGTGGATAGCATCGATCGCACGTCCATCGATTTTGAAAAGGTCTTCCTGCAGATTGTGAAAGGGGAGAAACACTATGCAATGGCTTAATGTGTTAAATGCCAATGTTCGTAAAGAATATATTGAGTTAAAACGCTACCTGCCAAACACCATCGCGCTTGTGCTCACCTTCTACTTTATTTTCCTTGGGGCATTTTTTGGCATCATGTTCATTGGGGATCCGGCAAGCTTTGATTCGAATGTGCAATATTCGATTGTTAGTGTGGTGTTCTGGGGACTCACCATCATGACGATGAACTTCATCGGTTTTGCCATTATCACTGAAGCGATGCGTGGAACCCTGGAGCAGCTTTATATGTCCCCTAAAGGTGTTTGGAATATCATGCTCACCCGTATCATCGGCCAATTTTTTCTGCAGTCCATCTGCATGATTTTTCTACTTTTCGCTGTGATGCTGACGTCAGGCCAGTGGTTGAATCTCAACCCGATGACGACCATCCCCATCATTCTCGTTACCATGATAAGCATGGTGGGAATCAGCTTCATGATCGCAGGTCTTGCCGTCATCGTAAAGCAAATCCAAGCATTCCTGCAAATCTTCCAGTTCATTTTGATGGGATTAGTCTTCGTCCCTCTATCCATGGTGCCATACCTTGTGTTTGCACCTTTTGTAAAAGGAGTGAACATGGTAAGAGAGGTCATGATCGAAAACTTGACCTTAAGCGACATTGCTTGGATGGACTACGGGATTTTGTTGTTAAATTCAGTTGTATATCTGATTTTAGGTCTCTTGGTCTTTTTATGGTGTGAAAGGATTGCGATGAAGAAAGGGCTACTGGGGCAATATTAGAAATAAACCATCGTTATGGGCATCATAATTTGGAAGGGGCAGGTAGGTTTTCACTTCAATCTGTCCCTCTGAATAAAACGCAGGCAACCACCCATAATAGAAAATAGGTCTATTTTAAGGAAATGGGTGGAAAGAAGATGATTTTTGTCTATTATGATTTTGGTGGTACGCATTCAACATCCTTGGCAGCTGCTTTTCATTTAGGATTTTTGTCCCATTCAGAGTCGAAGCTGACAAAGGAGCAGGTCAAGACTGTCCCGTATTTTAATAAATTGAAAAAGAAAGATGCCGGTCATTTTATTTTTCACGGAATAGATGAGATGGGGCACAGTGTCTATACCCTTGGAAAACGGTCATCGAAATTAGTGATTCCTTCCTTACTTGGTTTTAGTGAGGTTCTTACTGAAAAGGCTGGTTTGTCGGAGCGGATCATCTTTTCCAACACCTCCCCGACCGTGCCATTTGCGATGACGATTGGTGGATTCTTTGCAAGGGGGTTGGGGCTTAATTTCATTGGTTCCCCGCTTCTGGTCATTGGGGCCAAACAGGCTGGCTCATCGATCAAGGAATTGGTTGATAAAACAAAGGCGCTCAGCCTCCTTGAGTTAAGGAATCAGCAAATTGTCCACCTAACAAATGAAGAGTTTCAAGCTTAATCAGTGATTGGTCTTTTACATAGGCTCTTTTCACAAAGATTATTGATATTTAATAGTAAAAAGTCGGCAATTAGACTTTTTACTGCTTATATTCTCTAAAAGTTGAATGTAGTATTTTAAGCGCAGCAAGTAAAAGTGCACGACCGTAAGTAAAATAACGGCTGTTATCTCGATGCTAAAAAGCAAAAAAGTTTACGAAATGAGCCTTTACATAAATAATGGGATTGTAGGAACCCTAATAACAAAATGTTGTTAAGGTGGGGTTGAAATGGAGTCCTTTCCTATTATCCATACAAACTTATGGGATGCAGTCATTGCCGTTCCGTTGGTTGTGATTTTCACAGAAATTCTAAAAAAGTTCACGAGCATACGAAAACCCTTCGTTCCATTGATTGCAAATGTGATTGGACTGATTATTTCCATTTTCTTCGCACATCGAACGAATCTTTTTGCAGGTATTTTCATGGGGATCTTTTATGGGAACGCAGCAGTGGGGATGTATGCATCGTTGATGACACAATGGCGAGCTTATAGGGAGTCAAAGGATTGACTGAGGATATTTTATAACAAATTAAATTAAAGCCGACTTACTTTTCTATCAAGTAAGTCGGCTTTTCTATATATCATTGCTTACGTTGTTTTATTGTAAGTACCGTTAAAGAAATGATAATCAATGTGAAGGCTGTCCATGCCAGAAATGGGATGGTGATGAAGCCAAGCCAGTTGATATATTGGGCATTGCACGGTACACCGTTTACACATGGTTTAATCTCGGCAAAACCAGGTACCTTTTGGACGAGGTAGTGGTAGGTGGAGATGAACCACCCGATGACGGCCATCGGCAGGGCGAATTTTTTGGCAGATACATCATTTTGAAAAGTGGCTATCCCAAGAATCAGTACCAATGGATACATAAGAATGCGCTGATACCAGCATAAATCACAAGGGATAAATCCTCTGATCTCACTAAAATAAAGGCTGCCAAGAGTGGCGACAAGGGCAACCAGCCAGGCAAAATACAAATAAATTTGATGGGAATTGTTATTTTCCTGCTTCATGTTACTCACCATCAAGTTCTTGTTCGATGATTTCGACCATTTTTTCGTAATCAAAAGGATCCGTCAATGCTTTGTCATTAACCATGATGGTCGGAGTCATTTCCACTTTGAATTTTTCTGTCAGTTCAGAGTCAAGGCGGACCGCATCAACGATGTCTTGGCTAGTGAGATCTTCTTTAAATTGTTCGATATCCAAGCCTTGGGTTTTGCTGGCAATTTCGATCAGCTTATCGGTTGTGATCCATTGGCTGTCATGGTTTGCGGAAGGTTGTTCATCAAAAAGCTGCTTGTGAAAGTCCCAATATGCATCGGGATTCTGCTTCCATACAGCTTCTGCTGCTGCAGCACCCAACGCTGACTCTTGGCCGTGGAAAAGTACATTGATATAAACGAATTTCACTTTCCCACTGTCCACATAGTCATTTACAAGCTGAGGATATACATTTTCTCCCCATGCCTTACACGCAGGACATTTAAAATCTCCAAATTCCACGATCGTCACCGGGGCGGTTTCCTCTCCAAGGACAGGTTGTCCTGAGATATCCGGTATATCTTCGAAGGATTGTGCATCCTCTTTTGTTGCTTGGGTAAGGATGATGATGGCAGCAAATATTCCGACAATAACAAGCGTCAAGATCATGATCAGTTTGAAAGAACTATTATTTTTCTTAGACATATAACCCTCTCCAATTTTAAACTTTTATAGGTGTTCGTTTAGAATGCTGTAAGTGATTTCCGGTTAAATTCTATCAAACTACCAACCTATAATCAAAAAGATTGTTAGATATGCTAAATAAATTGTGACAAAATGGAGAACGGCGATTTATTTGTCAGTTCGGCTCCACATGTACATGAACATCATGGACTCCGTGTTCCATCATCAAAATCGTTTCTACGCGTGTTGCGATATCATGTGCCTCAACTATATCAAGGGTCGATTTAACAAGGATGACGATATCGATGACTTCGTTGTTCCCATAGTTGCGGCCTCGAATTTCCTTTACACCGTTCACCCCATCAAGCTGAATGATGATGGAACGATAATGCTGGATTTTTTCCTCGTCAAATCCGTCCGATAGCTCGTGGGATGCTTCTCGAAATATCCCCCATGCGGTTTTACAAATCAACAGCCCAACAAGGATGGCTGCGACTGTATCCAGCCAAGGCATACCTAATTGCGAGCCGAAGATCCCAATTGCCGCCCCGATACTAACCCATGCATCTGAAATATTATCTTTTGCCGCGGCCATTACGGACTTACTGTTAATCTTTAAGGCAAGCTTCTTATTATAACGATATACCAAATACATGATGACAGCTGAAAAAACAGCCACATACGCTGCGAAGACATCTGGTGCTCCCTTGCCTCCTTCGAACATGGTTAGAAAAGCATCAACCACAACTTGAATCCCGACTGCCGCCATAATGAAGGAAGCAATCATCGCGGCAATGGTCTCACTCTTCCAATGGCCATAGCCATGGTCTTTATCTGGCGGCCTTTGCGATAGTTTTAGTCCTATAAGTACTGCAAGAGATGCAATGATATCTGTTGTATTATTGAGTCCGTCCGCCTTTAAAGCTGCTGAGTCGGTCATAAACCCGACCACCAACTTAAGGATGGATAAGCATATGTATGCAATAATGCTGATTATTGCTCCGCGTTCCCCTAATTTAAGGTTATTGTATTTTTCTTGTTCCATCTTCTATCCTCCCTGATTTGCACTTACATATAATAGCAAGCAATAATCGAGTGGGTCTAGAGCAACCTTTTTGCCCTTTGGTATATGAATGGGAGGCTTGCAAATAAGTTGTATTTGGGAAAAATAAAAAAGCAGGGGAGTTCCCTGCTTCAGACTGTTAACAAAGCCCTAAATATTTTTAAATTTGCATCCTGCTGTTGATCTTCGTTCCAGGCGCTTCGCTTTTCGCGGGCGGTCCGGAAGCCTCCTCGGGCTTACGCCCTGCGGGGTCTTCCCTGTCCCTTCCTCCCGCAGAAGTCTGCGCGCCTTCCACTACGATCAACACAGGTTTTGCATATCTCAAAGATAAAAATAACTTTGTCTTCACACTGAAGCAGGGGGGCCCTGCTTCACATCATATTATTTCTGATTCAGAACACTTTCCTCCAGGTAGCCTTCTTTTGTGCCATGCACTTTGATGATGTGCTGCTCGCCCCAATCGCATAGGAGCGACAAGATCCCTTCCAAAGAACGGCCGTAATCGCTTAACTCATATTCCACGCGCGGCGGAACTTCATGATAAAGGGTCCGGATGATGACGCCGTCTTCTTCTAGCTCCCTGAGCTGCTGCGTTAACATTTTTTGCGAAATATTCGGCATGAGGCGGCGCAGTTCATTGGTGCGTTTTTTGCCATGAGTTAAATGGCAGAGGATAACACATTTCCATTTTCCCCCGATAACTTCGAGTGTTGCTTCTACAGATATATTATATTTTTTTGCTTTCAAGCTAAATCCTCCCTTGATATCATCCATTAGGAACTAAAAGGTATCTATATAACAAAAAAGTACGTACTTTTCAATTGGCTCTTAAGGAGTAATAATAGCATGTATCGATCGAATCGTAAAACTCATGAGTGATTAATATAAAGGAAGGTTGATCAAGATGACATTGGATAAAAAGAGAAGTACATTGGCTTTGCTTGCATTGGCCATAACTGCTTTTGCGATAGGAACAACGGAGTTTATCAGCGTAGGTTTATTGCCGCTGATAGCAGAAGATTTAGCAGTGACGACGACAGCAGCAGGTTTGACGGTATCCCTGTATGCACTTGGTGTGGTGATAGGTGCTCCTGTGCTCACAGCATTATTGTCAAATGTATCTAGAAAGACATTATTATTATGGATTATGATCGTCTTTATTGCAGGAAATACAATAGCGGCGTTCTCGACGACCATTGGCCTGTTACTGGCGGCAAGGGTGGTGTCTGCCCTTTCCCATGGGGTGTTCATGTCAATTGGGGCGACGATTGCTGCAGATCTGGTCCCGCCTAATAAACGGGCAAGTGCTATTTCGATTATGTTTACCGGTTTAACAGTGGCCACTGTAACTGGAGTGCCGTTTGGAACCTTTATCGGTCAGCAGTTTGGCTGGAGAATTGCTTTCATGGTCATTGTGGTCATCGGAGTCATTGCTTTGATCTCAAACTTAATACTTGTACCATCAAATTTGAAAAATGGAATTCGCTCCACCTTCAGTGATCAACGTAAACTTATGACAAATGGTAGGTTGCTATTGGTATTTCTTATCACCGCCCTTGGATACGGTGGTACATTTGTAGTATTTACCTATCTGTCCCCATTATTGCAGGAAGTTACCGGTTTTTCCGGAACGAATGTCGCCGTTATTTTACTTGTGTATGGGGTGGCGATCGCGATAGGAAACATGGTGGGCGGAAGGCTTGCGAATGCCAACCCGGTCCGGGCACTCTTTTATATGTTTATTTTCCAGGCGGTGGTCCTGTTCATCTTGGCGTTGACTGCGCCATTTAAAGTAGCTGGATTAATCACGATTTTATTGATGGGGGTATTTGCCTTCATGAATGTTCCTGGACTGCAAACATATGTCGTGACATTGGCGGAACGGTTTGTCCCTAGTGCCGTTGAAGTGGCTTCTGCCATTAATATTGCCGCATTCAATGCCGGGATTGCGATTGGATCTTATGTCGGCGGGTTGATAGCTGATTCCATTGGTCTCATTCACACTGCATGGGTTGGCGGTGTGATGGTGGTATTAGCCGTATTATTGACAGGTTGGAGTCTGCAGTTGGATAAAAAAGATAGAAGAGAAATTCAAACAAGTGTAAAAGCTGAAAATAAATTCGTGGAGGTATAAGGATATGACAACACATTTACAAGAAAGAGTAACATTGAATAACGGAGCAAAAATGCCTTGGTTGGGACTTGGTGTGTTCCGGGTAGAAGAAGGGGCAGAGCTTGTCGAAGCCGTGAAAACTGCCATCAAACAAGGCTATCGCAGCATTGATACTGCAGCGATTTATGAAAACGAAGGTGGAGTAGGGGAAGGAATTATCCAAGGATTGCAACAATCAGGGTTGAACCGCGAGGAGTTATTTGTCACATCTAAAGTGTGGAATGCGGATCTATCCTATGAAGGCACCATCCGGGCATATGAGCAAAGCTTGGAGAAATTAGGATTGGAATACCTTGATCTATACCTTATCCATTGGCCGGTGGAAGGGAAATATAAGGAAGCGTGGCGTGCCCTGGAGTATTTGTATGAAGAAGGCCGCGTGAAATCGATCGGTGTGAGCAATTTTCAAATACATCATTTAGAAGACTTGCTAAAAGATGCGAAGGTGAAGCCTGTGATCAACCAAGTGGAATATCACCCGCGTTTGACACAAAAGGAGCTTCAGGCGTTTTGTGAACAGCATCAAATCCAATTGGAAGCATGGTCCCCATTAATGAACGGACAAATTCTTGAGCATGATTTGATCAAAGAGCTTGCAGGGGCCTATCAGAAAACACCTGCTCAAATCGTCATCCGCTGGGATCTCCAAAACGGCGTGGTGACTATCCCGAAATCGACAAAAGCCCATCGCCTAGCAGAAAATGCCGATGTCTTTGATTTTCAATTAAGCGCAGAGGACATGGAGCAAATTGATCAACTGAATGAAAATCATCGAATCGGTCCAGACCCCGATAACTTTGATTTTTAAAAAATTGTAAATGGAGTGGCGCATGAAAATATTCATGCCTCAGTGTGTAGACAAAGTTAAAAGTTTTTAAATTCCTTAGCTTATCGCAGTGGAAGGCGCGGAGACTCCCTCGGGAGGAAGGGATATGTAAGACCCCGCAGGAAAGCCAAGCGCCTACAACGAAGAACAACTGTTACAATAGATAACTTAACTATTTTTTTGTTTGTCAACAGTTTGAGGCGCATGAAAATATCATGCGCCTTCCTCTATTGCGATTTTTCTACCATTAAAAAAGATGATTACCTGGTTGCGGCGTTTCCGGGTTGCGTTTAACTTTATTATGGTTTGAATCAAGTAGACTCCAATAAAGTAGATGACTGCTATGATATTGATTGTGATGCGGAACTCAAGCATGGGGTGTGGTTCCACCATTCCATTTACCAAAAAGGAAATCGCCCAGCATCCTACCAGAAGCCAAAAACCAATCAAATACCCCAAAGTCCCGTTGTTGCTCTTCTCATGCTGTACCATCCTGCACCTCCCGATATGACATTCAATCATGATGTCGTTAAACAGGGTATGTAGGGTGGACATTTATTAGAACTGGGCCAGGTTTTATAAGCAAAGCACTTGTCCTAGTTCCAAAAATGTGGAAAAATGTAGAAGAATGACAGATAGAGAAAAATTTTAATGGGGGAATTCAAATGAGGAAATGGACGACCGTCCTTGCATTTAGTATTACGATGAGCATGCTTGCAGGCTGTGCTGACGATGACAATGCAGCAAATGCTACTCCTGCTGATGAAGTAAGGGAAAAAGCAGGTACTGAAACGGCAAGCAGTGAAGAAACGGATACCACTGCAAGTGAGGAAAAGGAAACTTCAACAAATGAAGCTTCAAACGGAAGTGAATCTGACAACGGGGATGTGGAAGAGGACCAAAACCAGCTATCGGAGTACTCCAGTAAACAGATCGAATTTGCGAGAGTTTGGCTGCAGCTTGGACCAAATCAAGATGTGGATGAATTGTATGTAGCACAAATCCCGGCTGGGACAAAGCTTGATCCAGATGGTGACATAGATGTCACGTACCCGGAGGATGTTATCCAGATAACAGGTAGCCGGTTGGTGGATGGAATTGTTACATACAGTGGAAATGGTGACGGAACTATCAATATTTATGAGATCCCAAGGCAGTGGTATGGGGGCATGGCACCGCCTGAAGAGTTAGATGAAGATAAAGTTCGGGAAGATATGGAGACAATTCTAGCGAATAAGGAACTTGTATATGTAGATACAGGGGATGATGAGGAAGTTATCAGGTTGATAGGGAAGTTGCAGCTGCCTTAGGATGAGTAAAAAATCCCTTAAGTTGGCGTCATTGATTTGTTTTATTACTTGTGTGCTTCTTTGGGTTCCCAATGTTTTGATGGAGGTTTCTAGTCCCTTATGGATATTGACATTGTATTAGGTCCGATTGGTCTTGCGTTTGGACTTGTGGGCAAGCAATATGTTTTGGCGGTATTTAACTTGATCATGACCTTCAGTTTTTTTTGGATCATGGCACTTGGCTATTATTTTCTAGGGCCATAAAGGATAATAGAGAAGAGGAAAAGGACGGTACCTTTGCTCCATAGTGTGATGGATGTGGGTGTACCGTCCTTTTTTGAGGTGAAGAGAAAATGGGTCGAGGTGCCTGTCCTTAAGATACTTTGAAGGCTTCAAAGTTGGTGCTGTAGCCTAAGCCTGGTGATTCAACTTCGCTGAAGATTACGCCTGCAGTGGAGCTTGTGCCGAAGATTTCGACGAGGTCCCCTGCTTGTAGTTGCAGGACGCCTGAAACATTGATGACGTTGAGGTTTCCTAATTGGTTCCAGTAATCATTATCGACTTGCACAGTGACACCATTTACAACAATGTCTGCGCGAGTACGATACGGGACATTTTCGTCTGGGCCGAAAGTAAAGCTTGCCGCTACATAATAGATGCCGCTCTCCCTTGGAACAAATGTGGAAGAACCTGCATTGTAGATATTCCCAATGTCAAATTGCTCTTGTTCAAACGTAATTTTAGCGAATTCTTCTGCTGCAAGTGGTTGAATAGTAGTCTTTAATGCGCGGAAAGCTGGATTGCGACGATTTCTGCCGCTGCCTCCGCAATCAACGTGAATGTTGATATCCTTAGAATCTTTCTTGTGGTTGGGATAAAATGTGGAAGCTGGATCATTTTTATAATGGTACGTTTTCATGTATTCACCCCTTTCTTCTATTATTTTATGGAAGTCTAGCAAAAAGGTTCGGGTATTTGGTAGGGAACTGGTGGTTTTTTATTGAGAAAAGGGCACTTTAGTAGTGTCTATTGCTAGAAAATTCGGATAAAATATGATTGTACGTATTAATTATCAGGGGTGAAGACTGTGTCAGTTGATGTTTATCTTGTATTTGATGGTAATTGCAGAGAAGCTGTGGAATTTTATGCTAAGGTTTTTAAAACAGAAGACCCGCAAATAATGACGTTTGGTGAAAGTCCGCAACATCCCGATTATCCACTTCCAGAGGAGGCCAAAGAACGCATCATGCATACCCGTCTCTCGATCGACGGAAGCAATGTTATGTTTTCTGATACCTTTCCGGGGCAGGAATACATTCAAGGCAACAATGTCACATTGGCTCTGGTAAGCCACAGCACAGACGATTTGAAATCCTGGTTTGAGCAACTAAAAGAAGGCGGAAAGGTAGATATGGAACTGCAAGAAACCTTCTGGAGCAAGCTTTACGGACAAGTAACAGACAAGTTTGGCGTGCATTGGCAACTGAATTTTGGAGAATAATATCCCAACTGTTAAAAATGTCTTCGATTTAGAAGGCATTTTTTTGGTTTGGATAACTGGAAATGAATGAGGGTTTGGTTTATATTGGTAATGGGACTTGCCCACAACTCATCGAAGTTGCTATTCATATATTTTAGTGAAATAGTGAGCAATTTGAAACGCATGTAAATACAGAAATGAGGGAAATCACATGTCTTATGCATTAGAAGTAAGGAATCTAACGAAAAAGATTGGAAGCAAAACGATAGTTAACGATGTAAGTTTTTCAGTAGAAAAAGGAGAGATATTTGGTCTCCTCGGGCCGAACGGTGCTGGGAAGACGACCATTATCAGAATGATAGTCAACTTGATTAATAGATCTGGCGGGAGTGTCATCATCAATGAACATAATCTTGACAGCTCATTTAAGTCTGCCATGAGTGAAATGGGTGCAATTGTAGAAAATCCAGAGTTTTATAAGTATATGTCAGGATACAAAAATATCAAACATTATGCCAATATGGCGACAAAAAAAATCACAGAAGAACGAATTCAAGAAATGGTTCGTCTAGTTGGGCTTGAAGGTGCCATTAACAATAAAGTGAAAACTTATTCCTTAGGAATGCGGCAGCGTTTAGGGGTGGCTCAAGCTCTTTTGCATGAACCATCTTTATTGATTCTTGATGAGCCTACCAACGGACTAGATCCACAGGGAATCCGTGAGTTCCGGGATTATTTGCGTTTGCTTGCGAACAATGGCATTTCCGTAGTTGTTTCTTCCCACCTACTGTCCGAAATGCAGCTCATGTGTGACCGATTCGCCATCATTGAAAAAGGCGAACTGATCCATATTTCTACGATGAATGAATCCGTTGAAACAGAGGTAGCCCTGCGAGAGTATGTTTTTGAGGTAAGCAATATCAAGAGCACAATGGAAGTTTTAGAGAAACATAACTTTGCAGACATGGTTGTGAAAAAAGATGAAACATCTGTTTCCCTAACCGTTGTAAAGGAAGACGTTGCCAAAATTAACCGCCTGCTAGTAGAGCATGACGTAGACGTATACATCATCCAAATGATCAAAGCAACACTTGAGGATCGTTTCTTGGAATTAACAAACAAGGATAAAAAGGAGCAAATGACATGATTGGATTAATAAAAAATGAAATGATGAAGATATTTTCAAAGAAATCCAGTTGGATCTACATAGCGATTCTTGTTATCGGCGTAGTGGGAGGCGCTGCTATCTATCAAAATGTGTTTGATGAAACCAACGAAAATTGGAAAAGTGAAGCAGAAGCCGAAATAGCAGAATTGGAAACCTTGTTAGCAGAAGCACCAGAAGAAGAAAAGGAAATGTATCAAAGTCAAATCGATGAGAAGAAGATTTTCGTCGATGCGAATATCAATCCGACTGAAAAGGTAAGTTGGCATTTTATGAATGATGTTGTCATCGGGATGACATTTTTCATTACCTTATTTACCGTCATTGTCTGCAGCGCTAACGTATCTGCAGAGTTCTCGGATGGAACGATCAAACAGTTATTGATCCGTCCACATCGCCGCTGGAGCATCCTTTTATCCAAATATGTATCTGTCCTCCTTTACTCGATTATCATGCTATCTGTCCTCCTTTTAGCAGGATATCTAGTTGGGGTCCTATTCTTCGGGGCTGGAGATATGAACATGAAATCTATGGTATATACAATGGACGGTCAAAAAGAAGTAGCCATCGGAACACAATTCTTGACTAGTATCCTTTATTTCCTGCCGAGCTTGTTGATGGTAATGACCATTTCATTCATGCTCTCCACACTGTTCAAAAGTCAAGCACTTGCTGTGGGTATCGGTGTTGCCGTATTATTCTTCTCATCTGTGTTGGGAGGGATCATCGTATTCTTGGCAGAGAAATTCACATGGGTGAAATTCCTGATATTCCCGCATCTTGACTTAACTGTCTATGCACTTCAAGACACCATACTACAAGACGTCACCATAGCTTTTTCCCTGATGATCTTGCTGGTTTATTACGTTATATTCATGACACTGACATTCTTGTTCTTCCAAAAGAGGGATGTAAGTATTTAAGATAAGCATGAAATGTGTAGATGGAATTTTATTTTTTTGTGAAATACCATGACAGACGGGTGACATACTAGAGCTTCGCTTTCCAGCGGGCGGTCCGTACGCCTGTGGGGTCTTACATGTACCTTCCTCCCGAGGGAGTCTTCACTCCTTCCACTGTGATGAACTGGGAAATCTCATTATTTTAAGCGTTGTCTAAACATTGATGGTATTTTACTTTTTTGTAAAATACCATCTTTTTTATACTGCAAATATATAGGTTCCCTCCTATAATGGGGAATTTATTTAATGGTTGTCCTCTACTCTAGTATTCTATGTGAATAATGAGTGTTTTGTGCTTTTGGAGAGATGTCTATCATATTATCCTGGTACAAATACAAGTTTCATCGCTATTATGAATGGGAATGTAAAAATCAGGTATATCTTATGGGAGTTAAGTCATGGTTCCGAAAGGCGAGGAGGGGTAGAATGCCTGATTCTATAGACCTTTTTAAACCTTAACTCCTATTCTAATTGACTTGAATAATTAGCCGGAGCTTATGTTGGTGCAGCAATTGGTTCTGGACCTTTTGCGCCTTTAGGTGCAGCAGCCGGAGCAGTAATTGGAAGTGCTATTGGGGCAACAGTCGGTGAATGGGTTTCTAAATACACGAAAAAGTGGGCGAGTGACGCCGGGGCTGCTATTGTGAAGAAGTTACATGATGTAAAGGAAAAAATCTAAAGAGGCCTTGAATGGAGCAAAAGAAGCATTAAGCGATGCAAAGGATTCATTATTTGGTTGGATGGGATAGTATAAATTAGAAGGAAAATTAGACAAAGGTAGTGTATTACGATGCTAGATAAATGATGGGGATTATTGCTGGAATTATATTCGTACTCGGGATTTTTAGTTTATTTAATTTTGGTTTTAGCCTTTTATATATATTGAGCAGTACCGCTGGAAATGGTTTTTATGGCTGGATTACTCATGATCTTGATTTCATGTTGATTTTGGCTGCTCCGTTTTTTGGTGTGACTCAGTGGGCGGCAAGTAGTATGTATGAGCGATTTAATTGGATTGGTGCTCGAATCATACTTGTATTCTACTCCGTTTTAGTTTTAATAGTGACGATGGGCTTGACTCAATACTCAATGGGCGGCAACTAGTATTTATGAAAAGTTTAATTGGTTTGTGACGAGGGTGCTTCTAGTTTTTTATTCCGTATTCATATTTATTATTGTAATACTCTGCTTTATCGGGTTTGGGTATACTTTAGAAATGATTTATTTAAGTAAGTTAGTTAGTATTACCAGTATTAATAGATCTATATAAAAGGAAGCTAAAAAATAATGAAATATATCGCGATTTTTTTTGGTATGCTAGGGGTCTTCTTATTAATAAATGTCTTTTTTGCCTTTTTATATTTACTAAGCCGGTCAGCAGGAAGAGGTTTTTATCGCTGGATTAGTCATGGCGGTCTACTGGATGTCTTATGTTTTCCTATAATAGGTTTGACTCAATGGGCGGCAAGCAATATATATGAACGATATAATTGGTTTTTGGCAAGGGTGTTGTTATTATTTTATGCCATATGTATATTAATTTTAGCGATACTTTGCTTCGTTATATTTGGGTATATTGCAGATCGGTCTTGATTGTGGAACGCTATAAGGAAAAACTTTATGCAAAAAAATAGAGGTAGTGTTATAGGATGGTAGAAACTTAATGGGATTCTTAGAAACTATTTACTTTGTATTTCGGATCAATTATTGGAGTGTCGGCTGGATAGTGCGACTAGTGGGTTGATCTCTAAGGGTTTATTGGCAGTTGACGGTAATAAAGATACGGTGGATGAAGAGTTCCGCAAGTTTTTGATGGGACTGACAAATGTGAAGCGCGTTATTCGTTGCCAACGCGCAACAGAGGGTGGAGCGAGCACCGTGTCGCTCTTTTGTCATGATGAATTCACTGTCCAACAATCGTTGTACGATAATCGGGTTTTTAAGTGGTTTAAGGAAAACGGTGAAGAAAAGCTTAGCAAGTTAATCGACATGAGTAGTACCAAGGTAAATGGGAAGCAATTCACCTTAAAAGAATCTCAATTTGAACCGGTTGTCGACAAATTATTGGCTGGAATAGAGCTGACTGAAGACGAGTCCGACTTGTTTGACCCGGACTTTCTTCGAGTGCTGGTTGCTAATAAAGGGAAGTTGAATTCTTTGTATGATTATCATCTAGGTGAGCAAGTGATGATTGGGGCCAATGGGGAGCAGACATGGTTTATTGAAAATAATGAGGACGTGTTGGTTGTTGCTCCATTTTCTTATGGGACTTTGTTTGAATAATTGTTGTGGCATGAGCGGTTCCGTAGTTGTGTTGGCGGGAACGCTTTTTTTGTGGAGAAAAATTGTGAGGGGTGGGGGCTGGTGTGGTTCTGCAACACACGAGTTGAACTTGCTTTTCTAACACTTTCTACATCTTTAGTCGCAACAATCCAATATTTTCTGGTAACAAAGCAGTACTCAAACTTCCTCCCTATGCTGAATGTGGAGGATTTTCTTTCCATTTATGATTAAAGTATCAAAGGTGGAGAGGGAGACCTGGCAATGAATAGTCTATATAGGGATAAAAGGTTTCGGTATATTATTTTAGCAAATGTGGCGTCAGCTATTGGGAGTGGGATCACGATGATTGCGATTCCGTGGTTGTTGGTGACGAGCGATAATGGCAATGAAGTGTTTGGGTATGTGGCCATTTGTATGACGATCATAAACTTTATTCTGACGCCATACTTGGGGTATTTGATTGATAAAATTTCTAGGAAGAGAATGCTTGTAAGCAGTAAGGTGGTAAGCCTCGTTGCTTTGGCCTTATTTTCGGGAGTCGGTTTTGTTGGAATGGATTATGAGCTTTGGCATTATATAGTCATCTATATGATTGGCAGCCTGTATTACACGATTTTTTATCCGACGATGTTTGCATTAAATCAGGAGTTGTTTCATAAAAATCAGTTTAAGGTTTTGAACGGCACGATGGAGGTGCAGGGGCAGCTGTCGAGCATGGTGGCTGGTGCGATTGCGAGTGTGCTTCTTTTGAAATGGGATCTTCAATACATTTTGCTTTTGAATGTGTGTACGTATGTACTTGCCGTCTACTTTTTTGTGAAGATACCTTATGGGAGGAAGCGTCTAGGGAGTACGGTTTCCGGGGGATCCAGGGTGAGCGCATCTGCGGCTATTGATTTTATGAAAAGGGAGCCGGGTATGTTTCTGTTCTTGTTGGCCTCGTCCTTGCCGTTTATTGGTGTGATGCTCACGAATTATCTGTTTCCAGTCTACTTGGCAGATGTGTTGAAAGTGGAGGGGAATATTTATGGGATCCAGGGGATGGTGTATGGGCTTGGCGCTGTGTTGGCAGGGGTCTTTATTCCTCTTGCGGCGCGGAAATTTGAGGATGTGAAGTTAGTTGCAGGCATGATGATACTTTTTACGATAGCGATTTCGGTTATGGTGTACCTACCTGTTGGCGGCTATCTAATGATGATGCTGTTGATCGCCGTTGGAAACAGCGGTGCAAGGGTTGCTCGGAATGCCTTCATGATGGAGCGGATCCCAAATGAGATTATCGGTAGGGTCGATGGTTTACTAAGAACATTGGGGCTTTTGTTACGGATAGTGTTACTGGGTCTTTTCACGGGACTGGTTTCAATAGGGCAGATTCTAATGTGTTTTTCAATTTTGACAGGAATTTTGCTTGTTGCTTCGAGTTTCGTGATCGTCTATTCGCGGAGAAGTGTTCGAGTTGTCGAACAGGAGGTCGTAAAAGTGTAAAAGGAGCCAAAATGCATGGCTCCTTTTGGTTGTGATGGGGTTCCGGGGTGATTTATAGTCCAAGTTTCAGATTTACAATCCAACTTCTACATTTATAAACGACTTTTTGAGTTTATAAGCCACTTTAGCCCATATAAATGCCATTCGACAAATCCCAACACGAATAACCACTGTCCCGGCAGCCCACCTCTTTGATGGGGATGACGAACTGGCGGAGAAGTGTTGGGATGTGGGAAAGTCAGAGGAAGCGTCCGGAGTACTTGGGCTGTATCCTGTCAGGAAAGCTTGGATGACGCATTAAACAAGCTATCATGAATTACCCACTAGTCTTAACCTTCCTTAATCTTTTCCCAAGGAAAAAAATATCTCCGATGCCCTTTCTATTGTACCCAAATTCGTAGATGAGGCAAGGTCACCGTTAATATGGCAACGGAAGTTGGCTAATGATTGGTTCCGCAAAATCGCGATGTCTGCTTTCTTACCTGGTGTAATTGTTATTTTGCAAATAAAAGAAAAAATTAGAAATAATTAGCTTTCCTAGAAAACCTTTTCAGAGGTAGCTCCGTCAAAATAAATATAGAGAAATATTCGTAGTTTAAAGTGAAGGGGAAGAAATATGAGATTAGAAGAAATCACGCGTATACTTAGTCAATATTTTTGGTTGGCATTGATTGCGGTCGTAGTAATAGGGGCCGTATTAGTTGTCGGCTATTTTTTTGTTTATCGGAAACTATTGGGTGGAAAGAAGCGACTTTCGATAAAAAGTTGGCTTGTTGGTGGGATGTTTACTGGTTACATCATCATGGTGTTAGGAGTGACATTCCTGAGCAGAGGGCCAGGATTTGAAAACGAGATGAATCTCTCCTTGTTTTATAGTTATCGCGATGCATGGTATAGCTTTAGTGTTCGGAATTGGCAATTTGTCATACTGAATATCGTAATGTTTGTTCCATTGGGAATCCTATTACCGCTATTGCATCCGCGTTTTCAAAAGGCTTCATGGACAATTGGTGCTGCATTTTTGTTCACTCTATTTATTGAAAGCACTCAGTACGTGACGAAGTTTGGAAGATTTGTAGTAGATGATCTTTTTAATAACTTTATAGGCGGCGTAATCGGGTATGGCGTTTGCATGGGTTTGATGAAGTTGAGGATGAAGCATGTGAAACCGGCTCTTCTATATTTTTCTCCTTTGTTGCTTGTATTGGTAATGTTTGGCGGACTTTTTGGATATTATCATTTAAAAGAGTTTGGGAATCTCTCAATTGTGCCTGCAATAAAGGTGGATATGAGTGGGGCCATTGTAACGACAGAAGTGGAGTTTGATCATAAAAAAGGGACTTCCACTGTGTATAAAGCACCGTCGTATACACAAAAAGAAGGAGATGCTTTCGCTTTAGATTTCTTTGGAAAAATGAATGTTGATACATCTAATTTGGAAACCATCTACTATCAAAATGAAGGTCTCTATAGGACAAGTGATAGCGGTGACTATCACATATGGTTCTATGGAATTGATGGGAGTTACAGTTACACAGACTGGTCAGCCTATGGTGGAAGTGTAGAGCCAAAAGAAGTTGAAGATGAAGACCTTAGAGAAATGGTTGTGGACTTTGGAATCGATCTGCCGGCAGAAGCTATTTTTAATCAAGAAGAAGATAATGGCCATTATAATTTTACGGTAGACAAACTGACCAAAGGAAATCAGTTAATTGATGGTACTTTGACGATCGGCTTCTATAGTGACGATACAATAAAAGTAATAAATAACGACCTCATCACCTATGAAAAGCTAAGAGACATAGAAATTAAGAGCGAACAGGAAGCCTATGAGCAAATTTTGGATGGGAACTTCCACCACTTTTCTCGAGACAGAAAGTTAGCTACGTTGCAGGTCTATGATGTGACATTAAGCTACTTTTTGGACACTAAGGGGTATTATCAACCGGTCTATGCATTCTACAGCGAGATGGATGGGGAAGAAGTTACTATTCTGGTTCCAGGAATTTGAATAAGGGAGTTTGTTGATGCAGTTGTCGCCTGTAATCTTAAGACCCGTGTCTATCGTTGATTTACGATAGAGAGGTAAGAAAAGAGTACGATTTTCCAGAGGGGTACTATGTGGACACCGATGGCAATACGGATGTGAAATAGATAGATTGGAGACAAGATCTTTACGTTTGGGTCTTGTTTTTCTTTATGTGCTAGGATCTCGAGGATTAGTTGGTAAAAAAACTAGTTTGTTAGTTTGAATGGGAGATTACGTCAACAATTGATGGCCGTTAGCTGTGATTGCTTTCCGAGGTCGAGGGGAAATGGACTGTTCTGGTGAGTTATTTTCCAAAGCCGGGTATTTATTTTCCGTTCACGCGATTTTACTTTCCAAAGCAGCACATTTACTTTCCATTACAGCCGATTTATTTTCCAAAGTCCCCATTTTATTTTCCATTCTCCCAAAAAGATACTAAAATCTCCTCGAAACCTAAAGTCAATTTGTCCTAAGTGGGACGGCGTGCCTATCCCCTCAGCTCATGGAAGATTACGGCCCCATTTGATGGCGGTAGGTGCGAATGATATCCGCAATCGATGGGTGTTAGGACTGTTCGCGCGATTTATTTTCCGTTCACGCGATTTTACTTTCCAAAGCCGGGTATTTATTTTCCGTTCAAGCGATTTTATTTTCCAAAGAAGCCCATTTACTTTCCATTACAGCCGTTTTATTTTCCGAACTCCCTATTTCATTTCCGTTCTACCAAACCATTATGCGAATTCCCCAAAAGTGGGTCGTTGTACTGCCCCATCGACCAACCTTATAGTAAAGTCACCCCATAAACCAAGTTTTCTGAGATTATCAAACAGGATTATGGTAACAGGGTGTTCCTTACCATTCGTTCTTATTAAGGAACGAAATTTGTGAAATCCTTTTCCTTTTTCCGGGATATTAATATTTTTCGCGCTAGTTTTTTTAACATAAATTGATAGATTACGAGTAAAATCGCTTATATTATAAGGACTTATTACCTATTTTTCATGTTTTTTTAAAAGTTAGGACTGTTTTCGACAACATATTCATTTTGTTCTTAATAAAGTATAAATGTACCTATTTTCCTACATAAGTGATTGATTTTTATTGTGTGAAATCAACATAAGAAAATGTCGTTACTATTTTACTACATCCACTCAGACACTTGGGAAATAGGAATTTTGAGAAGGGGAGGGAGAATTATTTTATTTGAATTTTAAAATACGGGAGGATAAGAATGAGTAAAAACATGAAAAGAAAGTTTACTAAGGTAGCAGCAATGCTAATGTGTGTACTTCTAATTTTACCGAGTTTTTCTTTCACCTCTGCATCTGCACAATCAAAGGACAGCTCTATCTCTTATTTAGGTAGCAAGAAGGATATAGTAGAAAGCAAAGTTGACAAAAAGTTAAATACCTTATTTGAAGAAGAGGAAATGGTTACATTCCTGGTCAAAATGAAGGAACAGGTAGATCCTTTGAGTGTCGCAATGAAGGCAGAGAAATCTGCTGTTCAGTCAAAAATGACTCCTTCACAAGCTAAGTTAGCAAAGAGATCTACGATAGTTAATGAATTAAGGTCTACTGCTAAACAATCACAACAAGAGTTGATCGAATTTTTAGGAAAGCAAGAAAATAGCGGGAAAGCAAAGGACATCCAATCCTTTTATATCGTAAATGGACTTGCTGTTACAGCAACGAAGGATGTAATGGAGAAAATTGCTTTACTTCCTGAAGTTGCTAGTATTAGTCCGAACGAAACCCGCGCATTCATCGATACGCAAGTTGCCGTACCGAGCAATACGACGGAAGCTATCGAATGGGGTGTCGAACAAATTGGTGCACCTGCATCTTGGGGACTTGGGATTGATGGATCGGGTATCGTAGTAGCATCTATCGACACCGGGGTTCAGTGGAATCACCCGGCTCTAAGAGAGAAATACCGAGGTTACAACAATGGTGAGGTAAGCCATGTATATAACTGGTTTGACCCAGTAAATGGTTCAACAACACCTGTTGATCCGGATGGACATGGTACACACGTAACTGGAACCATGACTGGTGGAGAATCTAACGGTTCTAACCAAATCGGTGTGGCACCGGGAGCGAAATGGATTGCAGCAAATGGATTTGGCCCATCTGGTGGTCAAGATGTTCACTTGCTAGCAGCTGGTCAGTGGATGTTGGCACCTACTGATGCAAATGGTAATCCAAATCCTGCAATGGCACCGGATATCGTTAACAACTCTTGGGGTGGCGGACCTGGTCTTGATGAGTGGTACCGTCCAATGGTTGAAGCTTGGAGAGCAGCGGATATCTTACCTGTATTCGCAGCAGGTAACACACGCGCAGGTAACCCAGGTGGCCCAGGATCCGTTTCCGCACCAGGTAACTATCCTGAATCTTTCGCTGTTGGTGCTACAGATGTTAACCAAAACCTAGCGTCCTTCTCTTTACAAGGGCCATCTCCTTATGGAACTCAAAAGCCTGATGTTTCTGCTCCAGGGGTGAGCATCCGTTCTTCTGTTCCAGGTGGAGGTTACAGTAACTACAATGGAACTTCAATGGCAGCCCCACACGTTGCAGGAGCAGCTGCATTAGTCCTGCAAGCAAACACTGGTCTAACGCTTGATCAAGTTGAGGAATTACTGATGGATACTGCAACACCTAGAACGAATGCACAATACCCAACTGCACCGAACAACGGTTTTGGTGACGGGATTATCAACGTATTCGACGCAGTTTCTTCTGTTATTTCCGGCCTTGGTACAATAGGCGGGCAAGTAATGAAAGAAGGGGAAGATACAGAAGCTCCGGTTATTGAACATACTGGTCCTGAGGAAGTATTCGCCGGTATGCCTATCTCGCTACAAGCATCTGTTTCAGATGATGTGAGTGTAACGAATGTGACACTTGAGTACCAAAAAGCAGACGAAACATGGGAGTCTGTGAATGCAAGCTTCACAGGTGGAGACTACAAAAATGGTGTGTATCAGGCTACTATAGCGGCTGATGCAGTGGTAGAGGGCACACTTGTATACCGCTTTAAGGCAACAGACTTTGGCGGGAATGAAACGGTATCAGATAATTACTCTATAACTGTCAACCCTACACCTACTGTAGGATATCAACAAGATTTTGAGAATAATATTGATGGTTGGGAAGTTATTGGACCACAACAAACATGGCAATGGGGAGCTCCAACTTCTGGTCCTGGCAGTGCTTTCTCAGGAACAAAGGTTATTGGGACAAATTTAGCTGGTAACTATCCAAATAGTATCTACGAGTCTATTGAGTCTTTGCCTATCTCTATTCCTGAAGATGGAAATGCTTATTTGCAATTCAAGGAATGGTATAACATTGAAAATGGTTGGGACTATGGTTATGTCTTCGTCACTGACAATGGCGGAAGCTCTTGGTATTTACTTGGTGAGAGAACCAACACAAGTGGAGGATGGGTCGATGGACAATTTGACTTATCTCAATTTGCAGGTAAAACGATTATCGTCGCTTTTGATTTAGAGACGGATGGATCCGTTGGTAGACCAGGTTGGTATATCGACGACTTCAAAATTTCAAATCAAGCGCTAAATTCTGTTGTTAAAGCTAACCCTGTTGTGGAAAAAGGGGTTGAAACGAAACGTGAACGTGCACCAAAATTTGATGCACAAAAAGTAGTGGATCGTAAAAATGTGATGTCTGCAGAAAAAAATGCGGCTGCAAAGAATATGGAGATGGAAACTACTTCTGGTTTACCAATGAGTGCGCAGGTAACCGTTGTAGAAACAAATCGCTCTGTTAATACAAACCCAGCAACAGGTGAGTTCAGAATGAGCCATGCTACTGGTGATTACACTGTTGTAGCGGAAGCTTATGGTTATGAGTCTCAAACTCAGTCCATTACAGTGGTAGAGGATGAACAAGTGACCGTTAACTTTACTTTAGAAGAGTTAGCGACAGGAACAATTACCGGAACAGTAACTAACGAAGTAACAGGCGCACCAATCAGTGGGGCAACTGTTTACTTAATGGAGGATGCTGCTGTAACACCTGTTCAAACAGATGAAAACGGTGCTTACTCCATTACAGGTTACGAAGGTACGTACACGTTGAAAGTCGTAGCACCACGTTTCTTCGGTCAAGAAGTAACGGTAACACTTGAAGGTGATGTAGAACAGAACATCGAGTTACGTCCATTCATCGGCTTTGCGGGTGAAATTGGATACGATGATGGGACAGCAGAAAATGCGAGAGCATTCTTTGATGCTGGAAATGGATGGGCTGTGAAAATGTCCTTAGCCGAAGGAAATAGTTCAGCATTGGTAACTGGTGGTTTATTCCGATTCTGGGACACAGAGTGGCCAGTTCCTGGTGGGACAGAATTCCAAGTAGCCATTTACGATGCAAGTGGTCCAAACGGAGCACCTGGTAACAGACTTGCCGGACCTATTGATGCAACAGCTAAGCGTGATGGAACTTGGACTCAAGTGGATCTAAGTGATGCTGGGGTTGTAGTAGACGGTGACTTCTATATGGTCTATATTCAATCTCGACCAAACCCTAATACTCCAGGTCTAGCAACGGATGAAAATGGTCCAAATGCAGGTCGCAGCTGGCAGTATGTTGCTGGTGCATGGGCACAAGCTCCTGCAGCAGAAGGTAATTATATGATCAGGGCAACAGTTGAATATGCAGTGTCTGCACCTTCCATCACTTCTCCGACAGATGGAACATTCACTAACGAGTCGTCCGTAAATGTCGAAGGTACTGCAGCACCGAATACAAATGTGATTGTTTATAGCAATGGCGAAGAAGTTGGTACCACTACTGCTTCTGCCGAGGGTCAATATGCAGTTTCTGTTGATTTACCAGAAGGTGAGAACGTTCTGACTGCTAAGGTATCCACAGAAGCAGGCATGACAGATGAGTCCAATGCTGTAAAGGTCACCGTTGACCAGACAGCACCTGGCATTACCATTACTAGCCCTGAAAATGGTTTAAAAACGAACAGAGATACGGTGACCATTACGGGTACTGTTGATGAGCCTAATCTAGAAAAAGTTACCATTAACGGCTCTGATGTACCGGTTACAGATGGAGCCTTCTCTAAACGTTTATTACTAGAGGCAGGAGTAAACCATTTTGAAATCGTAGCAACAGACAAAGCAGGAAACTCTTCGTCTGAAGAGATCACAGTAGACGCTAAGTTTGATGATATTACTATACAAAACTTACAGCCTACTGAAAATGTTTACCTTAAAGCAGGGGAGTCTGTAACCATCTCCTTTGATAGTGAAGAAGGTCTAGATGCAAGCTTCGTATTACGTATGCCTCTAACTAATGTTAATGGCGTAAGCAATGTAACAGAGCTTCCATTAACAGAAGTAACTCCTGGGCATTACGAAGCGTACTGGACTGCAACATCTTCCGTTATAGCTGATGGAGTGGAAATTGAAGTGATTGCGAAAGATGAGTATGGAAATGAGGCTCGTCAAATCGCGGCTGGTAAGCTATTTATCAATAGCTGGTCACCGGGGGATAAAGACCGCCCTGTAAGACCGTTACCAGGCAGACCGGATATTCCAGGTAACAGATAAGAAGAGTGGAGGAAGAGGGTGTGGGAGTCTTCTTACACCCTTTCTCTCTTACATTCATTAAAGGGAGGTTTTTCCTTGAAGAAGGGTCGTAAATTTATGTACTTAGGTTATTTCTGTACGTTTATCATAATTACTAGTTTTCTACTAGCAAATGAAAAGACAGATGCTAAGTTCGTAAACCATCATCCTGCAAAAAATGATAAGGAAGTTTCTCAAAAGATGGATCAGAGAATTAACAATACTACAACTAAAGAAAGGCCCAGTTCCCCAGTAGAAAAAAACAGTGACACAGAGAAAGAGGAAACTTCGGTTCATGAGATTGAAAAGAAGAAAGCTCCTGAAAAAGAAAGTAACAGTATAAAAGAAAGACCAACAACTCCAGCAGAAGGTAGACCAGAATTAAAGAATATACCTGGTTGGAAACCGGAGAGTGAAAGGAAAAATCACTAGTATTAACATACACGTTCACTAAATTAACTAATTGCATAAAAATGTGAAAGACTAAGTAAATAGTAGCAATTTGAAGTATATAGTAGTTAATCGTTCTTTATTAAGAAAAAATAGCTAGAAAAGTAGTTTTCATTATGGGTAATATAGCATATACTAGATTTATAAGTTCTTTAAAAAGAACGAATTGTGTGTATATAAAGAACGATTTGCATGAAATTGGTTGTAGGTCCTTAGGTAGGATAACAATATATTAATTATTAGGAGGAATTGAAATGGGATTTAAAAAGAATCTAGGTCTAAAATTAGCTCCAGCAGCAATCGGATTATCTTTATTAGTAGGTGGTACATACGCATATTTCACAGACTCTGCCGTTGCAACAGGTACATTTGCAGCAGGGACTTTGGACTTATCTGTTAATCCTGAAACAATCATTGAAGTGAACGACATGAAGCCGGGAGATTGGATGAACCGCGTATTTTACCTTGAGAACAACGGATCATTGGACATTACAGAAGTTATTCTAAATTCTTCTTATGAAGTTACGGATGCAAATAATGATAATACAGACGATTTTGGTAAACACGTTCGTGTTAATTTCTTAGAAAATGCTGATAAAACAGGAAGAGCGGAATACAACGATATTATTTTCTCCACTACACTTTATGATTTGAAAAATATGGCTCCAGATGCTGTAGAAAAGAAAATTGATGAGTATTTTGGCGAAGGAAGCGGATTAGAAGCAGGTACTGATGATCTAATGTTCGTGCAATTTGAATTTGTTGATAATGGTGAGGATCAATCCCAATTCCAAGGTGATTCCTTAAGTATTAGCTGGGAATTCGTCGCGAAGCAAGGTGAAGGGGAACATATCGATTAATGGTGATTTTATCCCAATGATAAAAAGGGGGGATTTCCCCCCTTTTTCCTATTAATATCTTGACTATATATAAATTTTTCGAAATTTGTATATAGTGAAAATGATTAATCAATACAAAAGTCCAGTCTGTTTATGAAGCTGTTTGGAGGTGTTGGTCATTACTAAGCTAGCAAAAACAACAATAATCAAAAAAAGACTCCCTAATATGATTCATGCATTGATCATCAGCTATTTAACTTTATTAATCTCTACCTTTTTTTCGTCGTCTACCTATTCTACTTTTGTAGATCAAAGTCAAGTAACAGGTAAGTTTCAGGCTGGGTACTGGGTAGATGAAGCTGAGGAAACCATGGAGGAAACTATACAACCTGAAACTTCAAAGGATGATCACACTTCCAATAAAGACTTAGAGAAGGAAGAACAGTCAGATGAGACAAAAAAAGACGAAAGTCTAAATGATGAGGAAAGCGCAAAAGGAAACAAAGGTGAAAAGGAGATAAATGAAGGAAACAAGGATAAAGAGGAAAATATAAAAGAAAGTATTAAAGAAGATAGCGACTCTGACAATATAGAAAGCGCTGAGGGAAATAAGGAAGAAGATGTGACCGAAAGTGGAGAGGAATAAGTACTCCTCAATACCAAAAAGGAAATTCGTGACTGGAAGGTGAACCTATGGGAAAATCTAAATGGATAATTATCATTAGTAATTCCTTTACAATGCTGATTTATGCTATCTTGGCTATGTGTGTCATCATTATAATAAGTGCAAAAGTAGCTGGAGGAGATCCTCAGTTCTTTGGCTATCAATTGAAAACAGTTCTCTCTGGATCGATGGAACCAGGAATTAAGACAGGTTCAATTATAGCAGTTCAAGCTGGTGGAGACATGACTAGATTTAAAGAAAACGATATTGTAACGTATAAAGATGATCGTTACAACTTAGTAACACATCGGATTGTTGAGATTGTCAAAAGCGAAAACAACATTATGTACCGAACTAAAGGGGATCATAATGATGGTCCTGATACCAACCTGTTACTACCTGAGAATATAGTAGCTGAATATAAAGGTTATACCGTACCATATGCTGGATACTTCATTGAATTTTTAAAATCTAAAAATGGTAACTTTGTTCTCTTTATACTACCTGGGATTTTACTCATTTTACAGTCCTTGATAGATGTAATAAACTTGGTGAAAGAGAACAGGAATCCTTCTGCAGATTTAAACGATTCCAACAAGGTAAGTGGTTGATGGAGATGGTTCTGGCCCAGGCAATGTGTTCGTTATCCATCAGCCGGCTGAGGATGCGAAGTAGATGGAACTTCAGACAAGACCACGATGATAGGGTCTTGTTTTTTCATGAGGTTCAAGGATTCAGTTTGAATAAAAGCTAGTTTGCTAGTTTAAATGGGAGATTACGGCACCTGTTAAAGGCGGTAGGTAGGATTGATATCCGCAATCGATGGGTGATAGGACTGTTCGCGCGATTTATTTTCCGTTCACGCGATTTTATTTTCCAAAGCCGGGTATTTATTTTCCGTTCAAGCGATTTTATTTTCCAAAGCAGCACATTTACTTTCCATTACAGCCGATTTATTTTCCAAAGTCCCCATTTTATTTTCCATTCTCCAAAAAGACAAAAATCTCTCCCAACCCTAAAGTGAATTCATTCCAAGTGGGTCGGCCTGTCCTCACAGCCCACCACAACCGGTTCAGCGTGCCTGTCCCCTTAACCCGCGGTTCAAAAAGTCATTTAACAACCCCGCCATCTCCTTAGGTGTCTTGTTCATCCCGCTCTCCAACCAGTTCTTAATCATGTAAATACTTCCGCTTACAAAGAATATACTTAAGTACTCGAAGGTCTCTGCGTCTACTTGTTTGTTGGGGATGAAGCTTTTCAGGATGTATTCTTTGGCGATCATCATGCCTTTTTTCTGGAATTGCACCTCAGTGTTTTCGCTTAACAGAATGCAACAGATATCACTTTTAGAGGCGATGTATTCGAAGATTTTCTCGGTCATTTGGTATGCTTCGTCTTCTTTTGAGAAGTTATATTGGTTGAGTGTTTTGACCATGTCTTCGGTAAATTCGTCGTCAATGGAATCCAGCAGGTCGTATTGGCTGGAATAGTGGGCGTAAAAGGTCGAGCGGTTTATATCGGCCTTTGTACATATTTCTTTTATTGTGATGCTTGCTATGGATTTGTCCTTTAGTAAGTCTAATAAGCTTTCTTTGAGTACCATGCGTGTGTACTGTTTTCTTCTATCCATTTTTTCACTCATTATCACAACAGCCTTTCTAGGAAATGATGCTGAAAAACAACACAAAAGATTGATTTGTTGGCTAACTGACACCTCAAATGCAACTGTCTGTTGTATACCCAACACCGTGTCTAATATAATGATAAGATATAAAGGGGAAACACACAAGAGAGGATGAACAACGATAAATATCGCATCACGTATTATTAAACATAAAAAGGCTGTTTTTATTGTTTTTGCGTTGGTGACCATCATCTCGACCGTTGCGCAGTTCTTTGTCTCGGTCAATTATAATATGGTAGATTATCTGCCAGATGATGCCCAGTCGACAAAGGCGATGGAGATCATGGAAAAAGAATTTGCTGGCTCAGTTCCTGATACGCGGGTCATGATGACCGATGTATCCATTCAGGAGGCCGTTTCGTATAAGGAAAGACTGGAAGCCATCGATGGAGTGGCAGAAGTGATCTGGCTAGATGATGTGGTCGACTTGAAAACGCCACTCGAGATTGCCGATCAAGAGATGGTGGAGAGTTACTATAAGGATGGAAATGCTCTGTTTTCCATCAGCGTCCGTAGTGGGGATGAGGTGGCCATCACTGATGCCATCTATGAATTGATTGGGGAAAACGGCGCGATTGCAGGGGAAGCGATCAATACGGCGACCTCACAAAAAATGGCGGGGAACGAATCGATGTATGCGGCGATGCTGCTTGTGCCGATTATCATCTTCATTCTAATCATCTCCACGACTTCTTGGGTGGAGCCGATTTTCTTCCTGACGGCAATTGGGGTGTCCGTCCTGATCAACTTGGGAACCAATATCTTTATCGGTGAGGTTTCTTTTGTGACGCAGTCGGTGGCTCCGATTTTACAGCTCGCCGTCTCGCTTGATTATGCGGTGTTCTTATTGCACAGCTTTGCAGAATATCGAAAAAAGACCAATAATCCGGAAGAGGCCATGGAGCTTGCGATGAAAAAGTCATTCCCGGCGATCACGGCAAGTGCCGCGACAACATTTTTTGGATTCATCGCCCTTACGTTTATGGATTTTGAGATTGGTTCTGACCTTGGTTTGAACTTGGTTAAAGGGATAGTATTGAGCTTTATCAGTGTGATGGTGTTTTTGCCTGCATTGACATTGTTCTTTTATAAATGGATGGATAAGACGCAGCACAGAAGTTTCATCCCGAGCTTCGAGGGGATCGGGAACTTTGTGGTGAAGTTCCGTGTTCCAAGTTTAGTGATTGTGCTCGCTTTATTGGTACCGGCGTTTCTTGCGCAGACTAATACCTCTTTTACGTACGGATTTGGGGAATTACCTGACCATACGAGAGCGGGGGCGGACTATAAGCAAATTAATGAATCGTTTGGTGAAATCACGCCGATTGTGTTATTGGTTCCAAAGGGTGATGTGGCAAAAGAGGAGGAGCTTGTTACAGAACTTGAGTCCATGGATTATGTCACAGGTGTCGTGTCTTACGTGAACATGGTGGACCCTGTGATTCCGCCCGAGTACTTGGATGAAGAGGTCCGGAATGAATTCTATTCCGAACATTACAGCCGGATTATTATAAACACCAACCAGGCTACAGAAGGGGACATTCCTTTTGCCATCGTGGAAAATGTGGAGCAAGCAGCTTCCGATTTTTATGGGGAAGAAGCATTAAGCCTTGGTGAGAGTGTGACCTTGTATGATATCAAAAACACGGTGACAAGGGATAATATCCTCGTCAATGTACTGACGGTTGTGACGATTGCCATTGTCTTATTGATCGGGTTCCGGTCGATTTCGATGCCAATCATACTGTTGTTGACGATTCAATCGGCTGTATGGATCAACCTGTCGATTCCGTATTTCACGGAAACGTCACTGGTGTTTGTGGGGTACCTCATCATCAGTACGGTGCAGCTGGCGGCGACGGTGGATTATGGAATTCTGTTTACAGAGGCTTACACACACCATCGCAAAGAAATGTCTGCTAGGAAGGCGATCATCAAAACGTTGGATGAAAAGACCTTCTCGATTTCGATTTCAGCAGCCATTCTATCGAGTGTCGGGTTCATTTTATGGATCACATCTTCTAACCCGATTGTCGGATCCATCGGTCTGTTGCTTGGAAGAGGGGCGCTGCTGGCGTTTATCATGGTGCTGTTCTTCCTGCCGGCGATGCTGCTTGTGTGTGATAAATTCATCAAAAAAACAACCTATAAGTCCAATTTTAAAGAGGAGAAGTGATGATGAGAAAGAAAAAAATATTGTATGCTGCACTTGCCGGAATGATTTTCTTGCCTTCATTTCTTGGGAATGCAAGTGGGGTTCTGGCTGAAGATCAGAAGAATGTCCGGTCCAAGGAAGAGGTCGTATATGCAACGTTGAAGGCCAACGGGGACATCGGACCAATCTATGTCGTGAATACCTTAGAGGTTGCAAAGGCAGGGGGAATCCTGGATTTTGGTAATTATAAAACGGTTAAAAACCTGACAGATAGAACAGAGCTAAAGCAAGAAGGGGAACGTGTTGAAGCCGATGTGGAACAAGACGGGAAGTTCTACTACCAAGGGGACTTGGAAGAAGGGACAGAACTGCCTTGGGATGTGGCGGTTACTTATCTTTTGGATGGAAGTGAAGTAGATCCTTCTCAGATGGCTGGGGAGACCGGTCATGTAGAGATACAAGTGGAAACGAAAGCCAACGAAAGTTTGGACCCTGTCTTTTATGAAAATTACTTGCTGCAAGTATCCCTGACGCTGCCTAATACCTACAAAAATATTGAAGCATCTTCTGGAGGCATGCAAGCGAACGCCGGGAAAAATAAACAAATCACATTTACCGTGATGCCTGGAAAAGAAGAGCAGCTCCGCGTTGAGGCTGATGTTGAAAACTTTGAATTCAATGGTGTCGAGATAGCTGCGGTACCATCCAGCCTTCCGATCGATACAACGGGAACGGAAGGAATGACTGATGACATGGCAGAATTGTCTGATGCCATCGGGCAATTAAATGATGGGGTTTCTGAATTACAGAATGGTGTTGTGCAGTTGAATGACGGTGCCGGGAAGCTTCGAGACGGTTCTGCACAATATAAAAATGGGATCAACCAGCTGAATGGATCTTCATCTGAACTTGTTGGGGCATCGAAGTCTATAAAAGAAGCACTTGGAACAATCAACAGGGAACTTTCCGGTGGTGCGGCCGACGTTGATTTGAGCAGTTTGATGGAATTGCCGGCTGGGTTGCGTGAGCTTGCGAAAGGCTTAAATGAAACGGCAAACGGCCTCGCTACTTTACAGGAAAACTATGGGGCTGCATATGCCGCATTAGATGGTGCGATCACAGAAATCCCTGCCGGGGACCTTTCTGAAGCAGAGATTGCCTCGTTATATGAAAGCGGAGCAGATCCTGCCGTTGTGGATAAGTTGGCAGCTAATTACGCAGCTGCTCAGAAAGTGAAAGGAACTTATGCACAGGTTCGGGAAGCATTTGCTGCGGTGGAACCATCCCTTACGCAGGTCGATGGAGCTGTAAGAGGAATGAGTGGTACGTTGACAACGATTGCTGATGAGCTTTCTGCTTCATTAAAGGAAACAGATTTGAGTGGCTTTGCTGAATTGACAAAAGGAATGGAAACATTGGCGGCCAATTATAACCAATTCCATTCTGGCCTTGTAAGCTACACGAATGGTGTGGGAGAGCTTTCTGCTTCTTATTCCCAACTGCATACAGGACTGATCGGCTTGACGGATGGTACCAGGGAATTGTCATCTGGAGTCGGTGGGTTATCTGAAGGAACAGAGGAATTGCATTCCGAAACGAAAGATCTTCCTGAAAAAATGCAAGCAGAAATCGACAAAATGATCCAGGAATATGATAAATCGGACTTCAAACCGGTGTCGTTTGTATCTGAAGAAAATGAGAAGGTTACTTCGGTACAGTTTGTTATCAAGACAGAGGCAATTAAGATGGAAGAGAAGAAAACGAAGGAAGCGGAGCCTGAGGAGAAAAAGGGGTTCTGGACTTTGTTGAAAGAGTTGTTTAAATAAAATAATGGAGACGGGGACATAACTAGCTTCTAATACGCAAAAGTCGGTGAATTTTTCTCATTGAAAATTCCACCGACTTTTTCCATTTAGAGGAGGGGTTTGTTCCAGCCTCATTCTGGATTGATTTTGAGCTTGAAAATGTTTCATAAGTTGTATGAAGACAATTCTGGATTGATTTTGAGCTCGAAAGTGTCTTCATGAGAGGTATGAAGACACTTCCGGAGTGATTTTGAGTTCGAAAATGTCTTCATGAGGTGTATGAAGACAATTCTGGAGTGATTTTGAGCTTGTAAGTGTCTTCATGAGAGGTATGGGAAAAAATCCGGAGTAAATTGAGCTCCAAAAGCGGCTCAGGATTTTTTCTATATTAGAGACTTCTCTAACAAATATTATTCGTCTTTAAAGAAAGGCATTTTAGTTATTTCCAGCCTCTCTTTTTTTATGAATATATTTCACTTGCCTCGACGATATCTTTCCGCCTGTAAACACTTAAGATAATCCCTAAAACGGCAGAATAAAAAAGGAGTGCACTTCCGCCATAACTGACAAATGGCAAAGATGCATTTATTATTGGTGCAAATCCTAAGCCCATAAGAATGTTCCATATGGCTGGAACCGCTATTAAGGTGGCTCCGCCGACAACTAGTATCTTTCCATAGTAATCTTTCGTCTTGCTGGCAGTTTGGGACATTCTCCATATGAAGACTAGCAATAAAATACTCAGAAATATGCCGAACGCCCATCCGAGTGAGTAGACAAGGTATGGGAAAACGAAATCTGTATGTGCATCCGGAAGGGCTTGAATGGAAAGATCCCCATTCAGTCCATTTCCAAACCAACCTGCATTAGTAAGGAATTCCTTGATTAAGAAGTATATATAACCTGGACCAGTTGGATCTTTTTCTAGCGAAAGAAACGAGAATAATCTTTCCAACAACATATTACCACGGATGCTTATTATAGTGAGAAAGATAAAAAACAAACACACTACCAAATTTATTGTAATTATTATGATTTTGCGCTTTTTTCGGATGTGAGAAAAAGTGAGCATCATTAATACACAGAAGAAATAAAAAATACTATTAGGAAAGGATGGGAGCATCATGTAAAGGATGAATGGAATCCAGAATAAGATAGACATTAATATCTGTCTCCAACCGCTGAACATATTGTGCTTGGTAAAAATACCAGCCCATGCCAGAAAAAACAAAAGCATGGTAATGGTAGTGGCATCTACAATAATTCCTCCAAATGATATCCATCTTTGAACTCCGTTTATCGTAACACCGAATACAAGAAGATATAGTATTAAAAATACGCCACTAACATAAAAGCCTATCCACCAGTTTATAAGTTTTCTATAATCAAAAAATAGAAAAGATAGTGTGACAATCGATGCCAAACCTAACCATACTGCCTGGCGTTCCAAAAAGGATGGATTAGGAGCATTTCCAATCAAGGGGAGAAAACTGATACCACCAATCATAGCAAATAAAAGTAGGAGCACCCAGTCCATCCTTGGTTTATGTAGCTTATTTAACTTTTCCCCAATTGAATAAGGATTCCCCATTTCTTGAACGGCATTAATTTCCGCCTCTTCTTTAGAATCCTCACGATTCTGGAAGGACAGGCTTAACTCTTGAAGGTGATGATGAAGCTCTTTCTCAATCATTTTGTGAGCGTCTTTCGACTTTACTTTAGACATTACTTTTGCTAAAAATTCATTAAATATAGGGGAGTTGCTCATAGGGAGGCCTCCTCTAAAAGGTCTTTTAATACAAGCGCTGGTTTGGAAGTTCCTTTTTGGGCTGCTGCTAAGTACTTTTGGCCTTTTGCGGTTAATGAGTAATATTTCTTTTCCTCACTCCACTTGGACTTCAGCACCTCTTTTTTCTCGAGCAAATGCAAAACTGTATAAAGTTGTCCTTCGTTACGGAGAAAGCTGTGCTCTCTTATTTGGAAAAGCTGTGTGGAAATCTCAAAGCCATGTTTGGCCTCCAGTTGCAGCGATTTCAAGATTGCCAGGATCGTATCTTCGCTAAATGAGTGAAGCGAAGAGGAGGAACGCTTTGCCTGTATGGCCTCTTTCACTCTAGCTTTTCTTTCTTCTGTAAAAGAGAGATCCTTGAAAACATTCTTTTTCATAGACTTTTTGAAATTTAGAAATGGGTCATTCATTCTTTAGACCTCCTCTATCATGTGTTCTTTTAAAATCTCTTTTGCGCGCTTAAGTCTTGTTTTTATGGTGTTGACATTAACCAAGGTAATTTTGCTAATTTCAGCTAAAGGAAGTTCCTCATAGTAATGAAGGACCACCACTTCACGATATTTTAAAGGTAATTCCATTACTGCATTAGTAAGGCTTTTTTCTTCGTTTTTGGATATAACTTCTGCATCCACATCCTTTGATTTGGATGGTATATAGTCCAATATTTTCTCATTGAGTATTAGCTTTCGATAATGCCAACTCCTTAGATAGTCTTTACAATGATTGCTAGCAATCCGGTATAGCCATGTTTTTATAGAAGCCTGGTAATTGAATTGCTCTAACTTCTCATAGCACTTAATAAAAATCTCTTGTGTCAAATCCTCCGCTATCGTTCGATTCTTAACATATGTAAAAACAAGGTAGAGAACTCCATCCCCATTCTCATTCATTAATTCATTGATAAGTTGTTCCTTATCTGTAACAAATTCATTAGAAACAGCCTTATGTTCTAGTTCGTTCATGTAGATATCCCCCCTCTCTCCATTTTAGACGAAGCACCCACTGTTTGGGTTTGGATAAAAAAGAAAATATTGTTTTTACTGATTTGGAACGAAAAAGAGCCAATCCAACTAAAGGATTGACTCTTTTATTCCTTACAACACTCTATCAATTATCTTTTCAAACTCATCACTCACAGATCTTCTGTCATTCAATATCTGCTCATTCTTAAACGTTATGCTGCCTCTGTTTTTATCCAGATTCAATTTATCCACAACTGAGGAAAATGCATTCTTCCGGAGTTTATCTACATCAAACAGAACCGTTGTTTCAACATCCCCTTGGAATATGTAGACTTCAATTTCTTCTAGTCTCTTAAAATATTTTCCGAACGTAGGGACGAATTCGTATTGTTGGCCAAAAACTTTTTCTGACTTTAAATTAAAGGGAAGCTTCTGGCTTTCCATTTGACGGAATTTTAATCCGAGAACTCTAAGGGCGTCGAGGATTTGTTCGTGAACCTTTGTAGGTTCGATGGTGATGTAGTCCTTATCTCTTGGATCAATGGCGTTTTTCACATCCGCTTCTGTTGCAATCCAAACGGGAGGGATGTTCTTACCAGTCTCAGGATCCTGCATGGTAATGGGTGTATCTAAAGGAATCCGGAAAGAGAATGGAATTTCCTTTCTCTCGCCTGCATGAATCGTAAATGAGTCATTCAGTTTGTGGGTATGTATGACCGTGTTGGTGAGGCGACTGCTTCCCTCATGACCAAAAAGCGTCATCAATTTTAAATGAATGGCCTCAATTTTTTGTTTGGAGTTTCCACCCAGTATCTCCACAATTCCATCCAATACTTCTCCTTGCATGAAATAGTTCTTCTTTAGCTTTGTATTTACCTTTGCTGAGCCAATCCCGACACTTGTAACTAGTTTTGAAAATAGAGACATTCATACTCCTCCTTCAATCGTCTACTAATTAGTACGAGAATGAGCTGGAAAAGTTTCTTTTGTTGGATTAGTAATTTATGGAATATACTAACGTAGTACTTTGTCGGAAAAATTACTTTGACACACACAGTAATATGTTGTAAATTATAACCAGGAGGTGAAGTGATGTGGGAAACAAAATATCGACTGATTTGATACGTGGGCATACGGATACTATTATCCTTAATGTGCTGCGGCAAGGGGACAGTTATGGTTATCAGATATACAAGACCATCATTGAGCTGAGTAAAAATCAATATGAATTGAAAGAGGCAACCCTATATACGGCTTTTCGGCGCCTGGAGAAGGAAGGGTCTATTGCTTCTTATTGGGGAGATGAAACGCAGGGTGGTCGCAGAAAGTACTATCGGATAACGGAAGATGGTATAGCGCGCTACGATCAATACAAGGAAGAATGGAAGTTTGCAAAAGAGATATTACATTACTTAATAGAGGGAGGAATCGAAATTGATGAGAAATCAGAGTGACTTGGATAAAAAAATTCATGCGTATGTGGATGGCCTGTTTTCTGGAGTTGGAGAAAGTCAGCAGTTGTATGATCTAAAGGAGGAACTGGCAACTAATCTGAAAGAAAAAATTGCGGACTATAAAAAAGCAGGAATGGATGAGTCGACTGCATTCAAAGAAGCAGTAAGTTCGATGGGGGACCTTAGCGGACTTGTGGATGATATGCGTGAAGTTGGCCAAGACAAAGCGAAGCAAGCGGTCTATTCGTCGATGACAGAAAGAATTGCTGTTGCCGGATTGATTACTGGAATATTGCTTATTTTATTCGGGGTATTAACAACTGCCATGTTGTTCTTCATGGGTCTGCAGTTGGAAGCTGTCACAGGTACTGCGATTTTTGCTGTCATTGGGATTGCAATCATTACGTATAGTGGGCTGACAAGAGAGACGAGTAAGAAGTATGCGATGAATAAGGTACGGGCTATTTTTTATGCTGTTGCAATAGGGTTGATCGCATTTAGTCTGTATGTGGCATTCACTTCAGGATTTGCGACTGGAGAGATGTATATTGCCATCAGTTCCTTTATGGTCTTCTTTATCATTGGGATCGGATTATGGTTAGCGCTTTTATTTACGGGGACGGACCGCAGGAAGATGGTGTCGAGGTAGTGATATCTCGAGGAATCTGGGCAAAAGAAAACCACCTTATGCTTCGGTAAAAGAAAAAGGTGGCTTTCCTACTAAGATTGATTCGTAGAGAGAGGTGTTGGCGCACTTCTCTCTTTCTTATTATACACCAGAGTATTAGATGCTCCTAGCCTAGGCAGCCACATCCCCTTTAACCTGTAAAAGGTTCGCTTGCTTCAGACGTCTTCTTACAGTTATCCCGATCCAGCTTGCCAAGAATGCTTTAATCAGGCCCACGACAATAAAAGGATAGACCCCAAATTTCAATGCATCTGCCCATGTCATAGCCATCACCAATTTTAACTGGATGGTTCCCATCGCAAGAGTGATAATCATTCCGACAGTATTTGCGATCATAGCCCATTTTAAGGTAAAAGATGTTTTCTCCAAAATGTATCCCGTGAAGAAAGCCGCTAAGATAAAACCAAATATGTAACCACCAGTTGGACCGACAAGCACACCTGCTCCGCCCTTCATTTCCGCAAACACCGGCAAACCCACAGCTCCAAGCAGGACGTAACAGACCATCGACATTGCTCCGTATCTGCTTCCGAGGATGGTTGCCGCAAGACCCACCGCAAGTGTTTGCCCGCTGATTGGTACGAGCGGTAGTGGGATTTCCACTTGTGCTAGCACTGCTGTGATAGCAGCGAACATAGCACATAATATAAGCCATCTTAGTCTTTCGTTTTTTGCATTCATTTGATGTCCCCTCCTGATTTGTTAACTTGCAACAAACTAAAGTTTACATAAATTCTTGAAAAGTGAAAAGGTCTTTTTTACCCATTCACTTAAAGGATTTTAATTAAATTCATAGAATTTGTTACCACATAAACCTTAAAGGAGGAAAAGTTGATGATTAATAAACTAGGCCAAATCATGCTTTATGTTAATGACCAGGATGAAGCAGTAAAGTTCTGGAAGGAAAAAGTAGGATTCCATGTCATTACGGAAGAAGACATTGGGGGAGGGATGAAATGGATCGAAATAGCACCATCTAAGGAATCGGAAACAAGCATCATTCTTCATAATAAGGAGTTTGTTGCAAAAATGTCACCAGAACTAAACCTCGGAACACCTTCTTTGATGTTTTTCACGGAAGATCTGGAAGGACTCTATGCCAATAAATGTAACGGTTGGTGAAATGGTAAATATGCCTTCCGGTAAGGTATTTAATTTTGCTGATGGAGAAGGGAATTATTTTGCTGTGATGGAGAAGGGAAAATAACAATCGACTTGATACGTCTGACTCTAAACTGTCCGCAATGATAGCTCCTTGTTTTGCCACTACTCCTGCAGGGAAGATAAAACGATAACCTATTTTACAGGAGGAGTTCAAATGGCTAAAACAATATTCATTACAGGAGCGGGAACCGGGCTTGGACGAGGTGCTGCGTTAGGACTTGCCGAGAAAGGGCATAGAGTCATCGCAACGACGGAACTGACATCCCAGAAAACCGATCTATTGCGGGAGGTAGAGACCAAAGGGTTGGATATGGAAGTTTTCAAACTCGATATCACCAACCCTCTTGATTTGGAGCAGATGGAAAAATACGATTTTGACGTGTTTGTGGCCAATGCTGCAATCAATGAGGGTGGGCCGCTTGGGGAAGTGCCGATGGAAAGATTCCGCGCCCTTTTTGAAATCAATGTATTCGCGACCCTGGAAACTGCGCAGATAGCTGCAAGGAAGCTGGTGAAAAGGGGAAGCGGAAAAATAGTTTTCATGAGTTCGATGGCGGGCATTTCGGCGACACCGTATGTGGGACCATACACGGCAACCAAGCATGCATTGGAGGGAATCGCACAGACGATGAAATCGGAACTGGAAGAGTTCGGGGTGAAAGTGGCGACAATCAATCCAGGGCCATATGCAACAGGCTTCAATAAACGTGCTGCTGAGGAGAAGTGGAAATGGTTTGATGAAGAAAAGCATTTTACAAGACAAGCAGACATGATAGAGCAGGAAGAACAATTGAAGGAATTCGATCCAAAAGATATGATCGAGAAAATGGTGGAAATCATTCCGGCTGATGACCATAAGTTCCGCACTGTTTATCCTGAAGAAACGGAGAAGCAGTTGAAAGAGACGGAGCAGGAGAGATGGGATATGAAAATATAAATAGAGTTTATAAAAACGGTGACCTTTAAATTCCAGGTCGCCGTTTTTTATATATAGAACAAATATGGAGTGATTAAAGGTATTATAGGGAGTGTTATCCTGCTCCTGATTGGGAAAATGGAGTGTCACATTATTATTTATATTTTTTTAAAACTTTTCCAAAGTTCGCCCGTCTATACAGTGTCATAAAAATTAAGGGGGGAAAACTATTGTCATTCTATAAGGAAAACGAGATAGAGGAGTGGTATAGACAATACCATCAGACTATCTTCAAATATATTATTCTCATGGTCAAAGACAGTCAGCAGGCGGAGGATTTGACGCAAGAGACTTTTCTAAGGGCATATAAGCATCACCATACATTCAAAAGGGATTCTTCCCCGAAGACATGGCTTTTCAAAATTGCGCATAACACTACTGTCGATTACATGCGTAAGATGAAGCCGATAAGGCTGTTCCATCAAGTATTTAACAAGGAACTTGCCGCATCATCAGAGGATATCGTCATCCTTAAGGAGAATTCGCGAGAACTTTACGAGGCTTTAAGTAATATGAAAGCTACATATAAACAGGTAATCATCCTTAGGAAGATCAAAGGATTTTCCATTATGGAAACAGCTCATATCTTGGAATGGTCCGAAAGCAAAGTGAAGTCTACTCTGTTTCGGGCGATGCAAAGCTTGGAGGAAAAAATGTCGGGGGAGGTAAAAGATGATGAAAAGCAAGTTGGAAGGTGACTCCCGTTTGGAGCAATCATTGAAGAGGTTGGAGCATGATTTGGAGTGGGATCAGGAGCGTGCCGGTGTGGTAAGAAATCGAATTGGGAACAATATCAGAAGCATCAAGAAAAGGAGAGTTGCCTCCACACTTCTAATTGCCATCGCAACATTATTACTGATGACAAGTATTCCAGTTATCGTGATTGAAAAACAGGAAGTATGGGGGAAAGGGGAAAGTTCACATCAAGCAGCTCCAAATACGGAGAAGAATGTTGATGCTGAAGGTATCGAATTTGACCCGATCTTTCAAGTGTTTCCCATGAATGCAGAAGAGTATATTGATGCAATCATTGGTGAACCGTTAATTACGGAGGAAAGTATTTATGGCGCTTACTTTTACCAGCTTGGTAATCGTTCTCCTGAATTACTTCATATTCAGACTCAGGAAAATGAGTATTCCATTGAACAAAGGATGGAAATGCTATTACCGCACAAAAAATTTCCGTCAGCATCCTATGAATCTACAGAGATTCTAGTCGGGGATCACCGGGCGGTTTTGACGGTTTCAAACCAAGAGTATGGGGGAGTGAAACTTGACGTCGTAAGCGACAAGTTTGTTTATAATTTTATCACACCATTTCAATTCAAAGATATCACAGACAAAGAAGCGGAGCAGTTGAAAAAAGATATTGTCGAAATTGCAAAGCTATTACAGTATAAATAAAGTTCAATTATGTATAAAAGTAAACCAATCTCTAGCAAAATGTTTTTAACACCTTATTGCAGGAGATTGGTTTTTTAGTTGAGTGTTCCACCATTATCTTTTAGTTACACCTATACCTAAACTCCGGCTCTGTCTGGATATAGTATGCATTTCGTACCTGGGCAGCCCAGTTTGCGAAGGCTGACCTCCATTCCGGGGTACGGAAAAATTCCTCGACAGTTTGTGTGTCCGAGCGCCAAACGATGAATAGGTTGAGTGGCGTGATGCCTCCAGCCCAGATGCCGTTGTTGGTGTCGGTATCTTCTTCCCTTACTAATAATAGTGGCAAACCAAATTGAAAAGCCATGGATGGTTCAATTTGGGAGTAAACTGATCCTCTCCATACAGGAGACGGAGGTGGGACAGGACCTGTATTTACGTCGATTGTTTCGACGAGGAACCGTCTGAAGTTTACTGCAAGCATCCCGTAGCTGGAAGAAACCAACCGGCGAATGTCTGTTAAGATCGATTCTGGATAGCCTTCTGTTACTGGCAATGTCCGTGGAAAGAGCAAGGCATTTTCCATTTCAAAGATTAAACGATCCAGGAAACGTTGTTGCTGGGCATTTAGGTTGTTCGTCGTGCTTAAAAAGACGGGTAACCGGAAAGCTCGATCCATACATTCTTGGTGCCTATGGTCTATTTTCCTATTGTCTTTACTTGCCGGGCTTTGCTGATTGCAGCCCTTCTTGTCACCATCATCTTGTGAATGATACTTATAATGATAATTACTCATTCTCTCACCTGCTTTTCTACTAATATATGAAAAAGAGGGGAATGAGCTTGGACGTAAAAACTATCTTCTATAAAATGGGGGTTTTAGATTTCACCACCGAGCACCTGCTTCGCCATTTCCATATACTCTTCCAAGCCAGATTTTATCGCAAACTCCGCTATGGCGATTGGGTAGGCTGCTGTCAGTTCGATTACGTGCTGAGCCATGCCAGGCCACACGTATCCACCAGCTTTTTCATAGTGATGGATCAATTCTTTCAGCACATCTTCTCCAAATGTTCGGTAGTGTGCTACAAAGTCGATGGCTATATCTCCAACAGCTGCCTCGGTCCAGTCGATAAAACCAGTGACCTTATCCTCTTCATCAATCAAGATATGGCCGGCATGCAGGTCGCCGTGTACAAGGGCGGTTTGTTTTGGCCAGAGAGAGTCATTCCCCAACCAGTCCTGCCATCTTTGCCAAAGCTCCGGATCTACATAAAAATCTTCTTTCACTTTTTCCATTCTTTTTGCCATATTTTCACGAGTTTCCTCAGGTGTTTCCACAGGGAGGCCAGCAACATGAGCTTTCTCATGGTCGATACTGTGCAAGGATACCAAAGCTTTTGCAAGTGTTTCATTAAACAGTCTTGGAACATTTTTTTCGTCGAGTACCCAGACATATGCCTGTGCCTCTGGGTCAACAGTGGCAGCAGGAACCCCTGAGAGTTTTTTATAGGCTATCAGTGAGTTCGTGTAAATCAGCCAGTTTGGAGCCTCCACACTTAGCTTTGCGCCAACTAAATCAAGGGTGCGCTTTTCCTTTTGGGTGGAAGCCATCACGTCTTCTCTTCTAGGAAAGCGTAATACCCATTCTGCACCATCAACATCTTCAGCAAATACCACAAGGAAATCCAGTCCGGATTCGTTATAAGCCAATGATTCGGCCAATATATCCAGGCCATTATCTTTTGCAATTTCTATTACTTTTTCTTTAGTTAAAGTCATCTTTCATTCTCCTCTTATTTTTTATTTTGGCGTCCTGTGAAAAGAGTAGATGGGTAGGCAAAATAAAACCATATTCGCGAGCCCTTTAAGGCTGCACTGAAAAAAAGGCATAACAAAAAGAGGGTAGACTGTCCCCCTCTTTTTTCTACAATCATATTGGCATCGTAAAATAAAGGTTTCCTAAAAGTAGGCAGACCAATCCCATGTACCCTGCACACAGGCAGAGCCTTTGAACGTATTCAATTAACGGTTCAAAGCTTGGAATCGAAGTCGCATACTTGCAGTCATAGGAAAACCCTCCATTTCTTCAAAAGTTATCATAAGTGTAGCATGGATGTTTACAGGTAAGCAACAGTTGGTTGTTAGAATGGGAAAAATGGAAACTGCTGTATCTTCCAGGATACCTATTTATGGATTAAAATGTAAAGTGACATGAATTCTGAAGGAGGTTTTAGAGTTGTTGCTTATCCTCTCATTTTTCACCTTGCTTTTGGGGATTTTTTACCTGATTGCAGTAGAAAGACAAGTTAAATCATGGGTGTATCTATTAAAGCCGGGGACCATGGTGATCATTATTTTGATAGCGGTGATGGGACTGGAGAATCAATCTGCTAGTTTTAGCTGGTGGATCTTGGCCGGGTTGATATTTTCTATTCTGGGTGATATTTTCCTCATGCTTCCGAAGGATCGTTTTGTGTTTGGATTAGCATCCTTTTTGGTTGGTCATGCTTGCTACATTGTGGCTTTTTTATCCCTTCCAGACAGGGGAGAGGTAAACATATGGATTATTGCAGCGTTACTTGTTGTCGCTATGTTCTATTTAATAAAGCTGTCAAAAGGGGTTTTGAATTCTGGGGGTATCGTCCTGTTCCTTGCAGTCACGGGGTATGTAGCGATCATCACGGCCATGGTATGGGCAGCTTTCTATAGTCAACAGCCGATAATCCAAGCAGGCGCCATCTTGTTTTTCTTTTCCGATGCCATTCTTGCCTGGGATAAATTTGTCGGTAAGCTTATATATAGAAACTATCTGGTGATGATCTCTTATTATTTGGCACAGTATCTATTTGCTGTTTCTTTGCATTTATTGTGATGGAAAGTCTTATTCCTCACAACCTAAAAATCTTAGGAATAGTCCTCCGCGAACAGTTACTACTTGACGTCCGCAATTATCCGTCGTTATACGTGGTGCAATTGCAAATGAGCCAACTGTATCAAAGCAGCGCTCTACACAGCTTTCTTGTGGGCAAGTATAGGATATCACTTGATTCACTGCTGGGACGGCGTCCATGGTTAGTCTGCATGGTGGCCCAAAACGGGTGCCAGGAAAGTCTGGAATCAATTCCCCTACATTAATGTGGAATTTTGCGTTCCCGATAAGATGGACGGCATCTACGAGAAGCGGGCAAGGGATCACTCTCCCGCTCGGGTCTGTAACAGTTCCTTCTAATTCCTCGAGTTTCAACACACAAACAAGGTCGCTAATATCAGAGCAAGCTTTGAAGGAATCGAAATTTTCAAATCGAAAAGTAAAACCATCCGGTACGATTGCACTTGCGCAGTACTCCAATTCGAGGTTACAGCCTTCTTGTTGAAGAATATCTTGCCTATCAACCATCTCCCCCTTTGCATTGAAGTAGACGGCATTTTTACTTTCTATCATAATCATTCGCTCCTTTTCTTATTTTGAACATCATTAACAACCATCAAAGCCCACAATTGTTCCACCGAAAAATGTTACGATTTGGCGCCCGCATCCATCAGTAGTCACAGATGGAAGTCCTGCAAACGCTCCTACACTTGTAAAACATTTCTCAAGGCAGGTTTCTTCTCGGCAAGAATAGGATAATAGTTCATTTACAAATACCGTGGCTTCCATTCCAAGTTTGCAAGGACCATCCCCAAGCGAAGTGCCGGGTGTATTCGGTGTTAAATTCCCAATGTTCACTTGGAATCTTGCAGTCCCGGTCAATCTGACTGCATTTACGACAAGCTTGCAAGTTATCGTTCCCCCACATGGATTTGGTGCAGTCCCCTGAACCTCCTCAGGTCTTACAGAACAGAATAATTCACTCAGATCCGAGCAAACACTTGAGTCAAATCCAGAAAAATCAAAGGTGAACCCGTCCGGTACGATGGCACTTGCACAAAAGGATATAGGGGTAAGAAACTGTAAATTTTCTTCGAGTAGCTCTACTCTTTCTCCATCGGCATTAAAAAAAATCAAATCTTTGTTTTCTATCAATTAAATTCTCTCCTTACTTGAGATTCTAGTACTCTTACTAGGATATGACTTGCTTCTTGTTTTGATAGGGGCAAGTGCCAGTGGGAATGAAAAGATTAATCGGACTATTCAATCCAAATCTTCCTTGTAGTAAAAAGTCCACTAGAGAATAGCAACAAACTTTAAGAAATAGCCAATTAAATCTCCAGATATTTCAGACCATTGCGAGAATCCTGGTGAAAAAAGTAAACAGAAAGCCATGGACGTGAATCACCCAACAATTGTTGCAGAAAAAAGGGAGAGTGCCGTTTACCAGCACTCTCCCTTTATTTTTATGAGATAAATCCACTTGTCAGCTTGGAAGCCAAGTCCTTACTTTCCCTTCTTCTATTGCGTCGTGCTTTTGCCCGTTCCTCTCCAGTTTTGTTTAGGTAAATTTCTTCTTCTGTTTCTGGGGTGATGGAAGGAACCTGAGCGGGCTTACCTTGGTCATCTAGTGCAACAAATGTTAAGAAAGCTGTCGCGGCAATGTTTTTTGTTCCTTTTGTTAGATCTTCGGCTGTTACTTTCACGAAGACTTCCATGGATGAATTTCCGGTCCATGTTACAAATGACTCGAATATAACGGCATCGGTTGGCCTGATAGGGGAAAGGAAATCAACCGAGTCCATGGATGCCGTCACACATTCGCAACGGCACAAACGAGCTGCCGAAATAGAGGCAAGCATGTCCACATCTGACAGCAGTTTTCCACCAAAAAGGGTGTTATGGTTATTGATATCATTCGGGAATACCCGGCTTGTTCGGATGACACGGGTATCTTTGCACGTTTTGTTCATGGATATTCTCCTTGTATGTCACTATTTTTGGTTATTATTTTAACATTATTTTCCTCATATGCGAAATGTGAACTCTCTTTTCGTAATGCTGGATTTTTTTATATAGGTGGCAGAAGGGGTATAATGATTATATGGAAGAGACAGATGATAGGAAGGGGATTAGATGACCATTACTAACGAGATAGGTTGGAAATTTGATAATAGCTATGAATCATTGCCAGACTTGTTTTTTTCGAAAATCAAGGTGAATCCTGTGGAGTCGCCAAAGCTGATCGTGCTGAATGAGTCGGTGGCAAATATGCTTGGATTAAGTGTGGATGCTCTGCAAGGCAATGCAGGGGTAGAGGTTTTCGCTGGAAACAATGTCCCTGAAGGTGGTTCTGGCATTGCTCAAGCATATGCGGGACATCAATTTGGGAATTTCACGATGCTTGGGGATGGCCGTGCTTTGTTGGTAGGAGAGCAAATATCGCCAAACGGTGAGCGATATGATATTCAATTAAAGGGATCTGGGCGGACTCCATATTCCAGGGGTGGGGATGGCCGTGCGACTTTGGGACCGATGCTTCGCGAGTATATCATCAGTGAAGCAATGCATGGTCTTGGTATTCCGACCACACGTAGCCTTGCTGTTGTGACAACAGGGGAAGATGTGTTGCGCGAAGGTCTGTTGCCTGGTGCAATCATGTCCCGTGTGGCATCCAGTCATCTCCGTTTTGGCACATTTCAGTTTGCTACTCAGTGGGGTGATATGGAAAAACTGCATGCCTTGGCTGATTATGCGATGAAACGCCACTCCCCTGAGTTGGATGAGGGCGATTACCTTGGCTTGTTCAGAAAAGTGATGGAACGCCAAGCAGAGCTGATCGCTAGATGGCAACTGGTCGGTTTCATCCATGGTGTGATGAACACGGATAATATGACCATTAGCGGGGAGACGATTGACTATGGCCCATGCGCGTTTATGGATGAGTATGATCCGGCGACCGTATTTAGTTCCATTGATGTACAAGGCCGTTATTCTTATGAAAACCAGCCACGGATCGGCGGCTGGAACCTGGCAAGGTTTGCGGAAGCATTGGTGCCGTTGCTTGATCCTGAGCAAGAGCGTGCGGTAGAGTTGGCACAAGAGCAGCTATATGAGTTTTCCAACTTGTATAAAGCTCATTGGCTGGCAGGTATGCGGGCGAAGCTAGGTTTGTTTGGTGAAGAGTCTTCAGATGAGGCTTTAGTGCAAGGATTACTGGATATAATGAAGGAAAACAAGGCGGACTTTACGAATACCTTCCGTGAGCTGACACTTGGTAAGCTTGGAGAAAAGCCTGAGTTTCAAGAGTGGCATTCGAAGTGGCAGGAGCGTTTGGGAAGGCAGCCTGAAAGTGCGGAAGCAGTTCGAGAATTGATGCAAAAAAGCAATCCTTCTGTTATTGCACGTAACCACAGAGTAGAGGCAGCGTTGGAAGCTGCTGTGGAGCATGGGAACTATGGAGTGATGGAGAATCTGGTGAAGGTCTTGCAGAATCCCTATGCATATACGGATGAGCAGGAAGATTATTGTGTGGCACCAGGTTCAAGTGTGACGGCTGGGTACCGCACTTATTGCGGGACGTAGAGTGGATTATTGGGTTTGGCACGAACTTTGGCCGTTTTGGCACGAACTATGGGCATTTTGGCACGAACTCGGTTGATTTTAGCACGAACTCGGTCGATTTTAGAACGAACTTTATAGAAAGTTAGGTTGAACTGCTCTAAAGTTGCCGGATCAGTACCCGATTCATCATTAAATTAAGTGAAAAGGTAGTAGAGAGGCGATCTCTCCTCCCGAAATGCCATAGAAATAGAAAAACCGGGAGTAGAGAGACAGGCCTCAATATCCAAATGCCAACATCTACTTATACTCAACTGCAAGCATCTCACTCAAGCCTGTTCCCAAGTGATATAATAACCATGAAATACCGGGTCAAAGAATATTGGATTGTAAACCCAATGCTGAACTCCATCACAATTTACGCTCTTAACAAAGTGGAAGTATACGAACAACATGCTATTAAAACAGAAAAAGGTATGATTACCTCAAAGCTTTTAAATGGATTTCATCTTGAACTAGAACATATCTTCCAATAAAAAAGGTCAAGGACATCCCATCCTTGACCTTCCTTATTTCACTTTAAGTCAGCTGCTGCTCCGCAAACTCGCGATACAGCTTATGTGATTCCACTAACTCCTGATGTGTACCCATACCGGTGATCTCACCTTTTTCAATGAAGATGATTTTATCCGCATTTACAATAGTAGACAGGCGATGGGCAATCACAAATGTTGTCCGGCCTTCCATCAGCCTCGTCAACGCTTGCTGTACGATTCCTTCAGACTGACTATCCAGGCTTGCGGTTGCTTCGTCCATCATCAAGATCTTTGGATCCCGTAAAAAGGCACGGGCGATCGCGATTCGTTGGCGCTGTCCGCCTGAAAGCATGACTCCTCGTTCGCCAACTTCGGTATCAAGCTCTTTTGGGAATTCATGAATAAACTGGTCAGCATAAGCCATCTTGGCCACTTCCCATAAACGATCATCTGTGAGCTCCTCTTTATTTTCCAAACCATACGTTAAATTATCGCGGATGGTCCCGGCCATCATCGGACTGTCTTGTGAAACATAACCGATCTGCTGGCGCCAGGCTTTCATGGATAACGAGCGGATTGGTAATGCACCAACGTAAATTTCACCGTCTGTTGGCTCATAAAAGCGTTCAAGTAAACCGAAAAGTGTACTCTTCCCGCCGCCGCTAGGTCCAGCGAAGGCAACCATCATGCCTGGCTCTACATCAAATGAGACATTGCGCAGGATAGGCTCGTCCTCGTTATATCCAAAGGACACACCTTTTACGAAAACAGGCTGGTTGTTAATGTCCGCTTCTAAGCCTTCTTGGCCAGGTTCGTCCTCAATTTCCAAAATATCAATGATTCGTTCTGTTGCACCCTTGGCTTTTTGCAATTGAGTGAAAAACATCGTAAAGGAAGTGATCGGGAAAATGATTTGGAACAGGTAAAGCAGGAATGCCACAAGGGCACCCGTTGTCATTGTTCCTTCTGCAACACGGATACCTCCGTACCCGATAATAACAACGATCACTAGCATGACAACCATATACATAAGTGGTCCGATGATGGCGAAAATTCGCGCTTCACGGAGTCCGTATGTAAGTAGTGTGCGGATGCCGGTCTTTCCTTTTGCTTCCTCACCAACTTCTGCATTTGATGCTTTCATTAGGCGGATCTCACTTAATGTCTGTTGGACACTGCCGGTGAAATTGGCCGTTTCATCTTGCATGCCGCGGGATATTTTAGACATTTTTGTTCCAAGTGGAATCATCACTATTATGGTGACCGGTACAGAGATCAGCATAAGCAAGGTCATTTTCCAGTCCATGATCAATAATATTGTTACAGCTCCGATAATCGTGATGATGCCTGTTATGAACTGAGGGAAATGCTGTGAAATCAAATCTTTCACGATTCCGGTGTCATTCACCACCCGGCTTACAGATTCCCCGCTTGTCTTTTTATCAAAATAATTGACAGGCAAGCGGATCAGTTTGAGCCACATTCTCTCGCGGAGGCCTGCAACGATGCTTTGTCCGACATAGGCGAGGGAGTAGGTGGATAGTCCGTCAATTATTGCCTGTATAATAAAAACGGCAGCAATGGCAATAATCAATCCGACACTGAGCGATTCCATGGAGAAGCCGTCGACAAGCTGCTGGGTGAGCAATGGGATGGTCAATCCAACAAGTGTCGTGATAAGGCTTCCGACTAATCCAAGTGTCAAAGCAACCTTTGGTATATTGGTAGAAAGGATGAGTGAAATGAATTTCTTAAGATTGGTGTTTTTGTTTGTTTGTTCGGTTTGCATATAATACATAGCTCCTTTGGAAAAGTGGGACAGATTCTTTCCCGATCGCGTTTTAATGTTGGGAGAAAGAACCTGTCCTCCATTGTACGGTTTAAATATGGTTAAGTTCCCATATGTTTATGACAGTTTCAGGAACCTTCCTGTGTGTGAGGCATTTTCTTGAGCAATTTGTTCTGGTGTCCCTTCTGCGAGGATTTGTCCTCCCTGGTGTCCGCCTTCAGGTCCGATATCGATGACCCAGTCGGAAGCTTGGATTGCTTCTGTTGTATGTTCGACGATGATGACGGTGTTTCCTGCACTGACCAGTTTATTGAGCAGTAACAGAAGCTTTTTTACGTCAGTAGGGTGAAGTCCGGTCGTCGGTTCGTCAAGCAGATACAAAGTATGGTTCGGTTTTTGTTTGTACAGCTCTTTTGCAAGCTTCAGGCGTTGGCCTTCCCCGCCGGAGAGGGTGGTGACAGATTGTCCCCAATTAAGGTAGCCAAGACCTACGTCGCACAACAGTTCAATGATTGGGGAGAGCTTCTTATCCGATTCGAATAAGGCCCGACTTTCTTCTATTGTCATATCCAGTATGGATGATATCGTTTGTTCTTTATACGTAATGTCGAGAATGTGATCTTTAAAACGTTTTCCCTTACATGCAGGGCATGTCACTTCAAGGTCTGGGAGGAAATGCATATTGGTCAAGACGAACCCAAGACCCTGGCAGTGTTCACATCTTCCGCCCGGGGTGTTGAAGGAGAAATCTTTCGGTTTCAGTTTTTGCTCCTTTGATTGAGGGAGGCCAGCAAAAAGGTTCCTTATAAAAGTAAAAGCATCTGTGTAGGTTGCAATATTGGAACGCTGCATCCTAGTCAGTGGGGACTGCCCCACTGTAATGACGTTTTCGACCTCTTCAAATCCGATGATTTTCTCACATCCATCTATTATTCCGGTTGCCCCTGATGCTAGTACATCGAATACCAATGTTGATTTTCCGGAACCGGAAACACCGGTCACTGAAGTAAGGGTGCCGAGTGGGAATGAAACCGTAACATCTTTCAGATTATGTTTGTTGGCATGCTGGATGGTAATCATTTTTCCATTCCCTAGCCTTCTTGAAAATGTATCAGCATTCGACTGGCTCAAGTACTTCCCTGTGATTGATAGTTCCTGGCCCATCAACTCCTCGAGACTTCCTTCTCCAACCAATCTCCCTCCGAACTTGCCTGCGCCAGGACCGATGTCGATGATGTGGTCGGCCCCGCGCATCATCTCTTCGTCGTGTTCAATGACAAGGACAGTGTTGCCCAGATCACGTAATTCCTTTAAAACCTTCATTAAACCATGGGTATCTTTTGGATGAAGACCTGCAGTCGGCTCATCAAGAATATAGAGCACGCCCGTCAAAGCTGATCCAAGGATGGTAGCCAGTCGCAGGCGTTGGGATTCCCCTCCTGATAATGTGATGGTCTGTCTGTCGAGAGAAAGATAACCTAAACCAACATAAAGGATCCGGGTCACCTTCGTTTTTAGTTCGTGCAGTAAGGGATCAAGGACATTCAGGCTCTCTTCCTCGAAATAGGCAGGCAGTTCCTCTACCCAAAGAAGTATATGATCCAATGATTTTTTAGTAAGTGAAGTAATGGAGCTTCCTGCCACAAGTACTTGTCTGCTTTCTTTTTTCAACCGTTCGCCTGAGCAGTCGGGGCAGGTGGTGTTGAAAAATAGATCCGCCTCGCTTGATTGGCCGCCTTTTTCTTTGTATCTTCTCCAGATTCCGGTCACCACCCCTTCAAATTTCCCTTGGCTCACTTGTTTTGGTGGCTTGGTATTTGGACGGTGGCGTAGGAATTGTTCGCTCTCCACCCCATGGTATAAGAGGTCCTTCTGGATATCGTTGTATTCATTCAGTGGAAGGTCGAAGTCGAAAGGGATCTCATAATAGCTGGATGCGGCTTTTAAGATGGCAAGCTGGTAATCGCGGAATTGACCTTTCCAGATGGTGACGGCTTCCTCGTTAAGGCTGCGCTCCAATAGAAATACCGAATCTTTATGCAGCTCGCTTACTTTTCCAAGACCATCACAGGTTTCGCATGCCCCTTCCGGTTTATTGAAGGAAAAATGGCTTCGTGTCAACCTTTCCATCCTGTGATCACAGTGAGGGCAATTAATGAACTGTTTGAACCCTGAATTTTCTTCGTATTCCTCTTTATCAATCGATGGGGGAATGGCCACATGACAATTGGGACAAGGACGCTCTCCAAGCTTTTCAAAAATGACCCGGAGATATGTATACATGTCAGTGATCGTTCCGACTGTCGAACGCGGGTTTCGGTTGGTGATATGCTGGCCGATGCTGATGGAAGGGGACAGTCCGATGATGGAGTCGACTTTTGGTTTGCTCAGAGCATCTGTAGTCATTCCCATAGACTCCATATACTGGCGTTGGCACTCTCGCTGCAATGTATCGAGGGCTAAAGTGGATTTGCCAGAACCGGAAGGGCCGGTTATCAATACAAGCTTATTTTTGGGGATTTTAAGTGAAAGATTTTTCAAATTGTGCTCCCGTGCACCATAGATCTCGATAAATTGATTCAATTTTCTTCACTCCTTTTTTAGCTTACCCCTCTATTCTATAACATTGATGCAAATGGTAACCTTATGTGTAACGAATGTTGATATGATAAAATAAACATTATCATCTTACTTTAATGTTTTACAGGAATGTTTGGAGGGGTGGATCATGTTCAGGCCGATTGATATTGCCAGAAAGATTGGAGTGAGCACAAGTGCTTTGCGGCACTATGAAGATTGGGGTATCGTTCCCAAGGTGAGGAGAAATGAGAAAGGTTACAGAATTTACACAGAGCTGCATGTAGCATACTTTGAATGTATAAGGGCAATGAGTCCTGGCTTTGGAATGAAGCTTATCCGCGACATCATGCCGTACATTCAGCAGAAGGAAATCGCGAAAGCACTGTGGATGGTGAGTGAGGTACAGGATAAACTGTACAATGAGAATAAAAAGGTAGGAAAAGCGTTGGAATTACTGGAGAAGGATCAAGTGGAGGAAATGGAAGAGAAGTCGCCAATGAAAAAGAAAAAATGGTATTCGATCAGCGAGGCGGCTGATGCGATTGGTGTAGCAAATTCCACACTCAGGCATTGGGAAAAAGAAGACTTGATTGTGCCAGAACGTGATCAGTACAGCGGTTACAGGCTGTATTCCGCGAGTGACCTGCGGAAGTTACTAATCATCAGGACTCTTCAGAATGCTGTTTACTCACTGGATATCGTCAGGGAGGTCCTTGCCGAAATGGACCACCATAATATCTCAGAAGCTATTAAAATAACCCGTGAATCACTGGAATATCTGGATTACTTGATAAAGCAACAACTGCGCGGGATGAGTTATTTATATCATTTATGTGAGCTGGTGGAGAGGGAGTCACCAGCATGAAGAATGAGTGGTGCCCCCCCTCTGTACCAGACAATTTTTAAACATCCGAACGATTTACTTTACCTGTATCAGATGATTTTCTTTTAAGATGCATACTTCTTGCCATTAGGCCTTCCTTAACCGGTAAATCCCAAATAGATTCTTCGTTACAACTTTCAACACCGAATAGACCGGGACCGCCAACAGGATTCCGATAAACCCGTACAGCTTTCCTGCTGCAAGAAGAAGCAGGATGACTGTCAAAGGATGAATGGACAGTTTGTTTCCGAGGATCTGCGGTGACACAAGGTTTCCTTCAATCTGCTGCACGACGGTAAGCAGTATCAATATCTTTACGACCATCATTGGATCTGTCATCAATCCGATGATCACTGCGGGCAGGATACCCAGTGCAGGGCCGATGATGGGAACGACGGCGGTAATCACGATAAATAGTGCCAACACCAAGGCATAATCCAATCCTATGACGAGATAACCGATAAACATCAGAAAGCCATTGACCAATGCCACAAGCATCTGTCCTACGATGTAGGTGGATAAAGTCTTATCTATATCGGTCAATAATCTTTTCCCTTCGACCTGGTGTTTCCCCGGAAGCATTTTCAAAATGAACGGGAGCAGTTTGTGCCCATCCTTCAGAAAATAGAACAGGATGAACGGTACAATTACAAGAATAGTAACAAAGTTGGTGACGGAGGAAACGATGGTAGCTATGTTGTCTCCGATCCGCTGTGTCTGATCTTTTAAGAATGCCAGTCCTCTCTTTTTAATTTCCTCATAGGAGATAAGACCAAGGTTATTGTCATCAATCAGTTCCTTCGTCTGTTCTTCGTTCTCTTCAAGAAATGAAGGGAAGTCGTCTGCAAATTGGACGACCTGCTCCTCAATTTTCCCTCCAACGGAAAAACCGCCTAGGACAGCGCCACCAATAATAGCTGAGAATATAAGGATGATAGCCAAAGTCCGCGGCATATATTTCGACCTTGCAAGGAAATTCACGAGCGGCTTTAAAATATAGAATAGGAAGGCCGCAAAAATGATAGGGAAAAATAAGGTTGTAATGAAGCTGATGATGGGATTTACAATGAATTTAACTTCACTTAATAGAAATATTATCAATAATACTAAAATGATACCTGTTGCGTATTTGAAAAACGGGTGTCTAATCCACATGGACATGCCATCCCTCCTATAAAAGTAATGGTACGTATATTCCCTATATTAGATATGGTTAAAACGAAGGGCCAGGAACCCGCACCTTTCCGCCCCGCTAGAATACTATAGTACTAAAACTACTGATCAGTATTCATAGAGGTGATAGAAGTGATAGTTGATTCATTATTTTTCAAAGGATTGACGGGGGAAGTTGTAACACCAAAAGATCTAGAATATGATGAAGCACGCCAAGAGTGGAATCGTGCCATTAATAAATTCCCATTGGTAATCGTGTATTGTGAAAGGAAGCAGGATGTGGTGAATGCCATCCGCTGGGCGCAAAGGCGCTGTGTCAGGATTCGCATCAGGTCTGGCGGCCATCATTATGAAGGCTATTCCACCGGTAATCTTGTGCTTGTCATTGATATTAGCAGATTAAATAGGCTGATATTGGACAAGGAGCGGAATATATTAAGGATGGAAGCAGGGGCAAAAAACACCGAAGTATATGATCTGGTCGGCTCAAACGGATATCCTTTTCCTGGAGGAACTTGTCCGACAGTTGGAGTTTCCGGCTTTACGCTTGGTGGCGGATGGGGATTATCAAGCAGATTATACGGATTGGGCTGTGATAGTCTCCTTGAGTTGGAACTGGTAGATTACAAAGGCCGTCTTATTAATGCAAACAGGTACTGCAACTCCGATCTGTTCTGGGCATGCCGTGGAGCAGGGGGAGGAAACTTTGGAGTCATTGTGAGTATGACCTTTCAACTGCCAGAACCGACAAACCCGGATGTTACCCTCGTAAGATTCTTTTATGTAGGAACAACTAAAGAAAAGCAGGCACAAGTGATGGATATATGGCAGAACTGGCTACCGGGATTGGACAAACGCATGACCTTGGTCGCAAGTTTTTATAATGCGGAGGACGAAGGACTTGGGATTTTCGCGCAAGGATTCTTTTATGGATCACCGGAGATGGCCCGTGAGTTATTGCAGCCTTTTGCTGAGGTGGAAGGGTTCCGGGTTGAACTTGAGGAATCCTCGTTCCTTGAAGCGGTGAAAAAAGTAGAAGAAACCTATCCGCCGTCTGAAAAATTCAAATCGACTGGGAGATTTGTACAAAGGCAGTATTCCACTTGCGAGCTTGATAATATTGCAGAACTCATCCAGGCTCCGGCTGAAGGCTCCGTCTATGCGGCAGTTTCCTTTTATTCAATGGGTGGGGAGATTCGGGAAAAGGGGAAAAGGGAAACAGCCTTTTTCTATCGCGATGCAAGATACATCATGGGAATACAGTCCGTTTGGACGGAGGATGAGTCAGCACGCAAAAACACGGAATGGGTGCGTGAGCGTTTTGAATATATTAAGAGCATCACAAAAGGTTCCTTTGTCAACTTTCCAATAAGCAATTTAAGAAACTATGAGCGCGAGTACTTTGGAGATAATGCCGGCCGGTTGAACCGAGTGAATGAGAAATACGACCCCTTTAATGTATTTAGATTTCCACAGGGGTTGAGATGACGTGGGACAGAAGGTATTTTCTGTCCCCTTTTATTGTTACCTCGCCAATCCTCTCTCAAAAGCCGCTAGATGATTGACCGACGCATCTCGTAATCTGGTAAATACGATTCTCACATCATTTGGAATTTCTAGAGCGAGGAATTTATCATACATACCAATATTTTCGATTTCGCCCTCGACACCAGCTGCATAGGAATCTTTTATAGTAGGCGGTGTGGTGGCGAACTGTGGAGAGATGTCTTGGGGAATAGGGACTTGATATTGTTGAAATAAGGGCAACAGGGCACTAATGTGTCGCAGCTCGGCCTCTTGGATTCTTGCAAACGTACGGATATAGCCAAAGGTTCCAAGAATTCGATTATATCGTGCCTGAGCGAGATATTCGTCTTGCAGCGCAAAAGTAAGTATTTCAGGAAGACTTATTGATGTGGCACTGAGAGCACCTTTTGCTCCATAGGTATCAAGTGTTTGTCAATAAAAATTTGGATAAAAGGGATAAAACATCGTGTAACCTCCTTCGAGTATTAATTACATAGTATATGCGCCTAAAGGAAAGTGGTGTAAACATACAAATCCAAAAAATCACTTTACTTCTAACACCTCTATACTGTATGATACATAGTATAAAGCATACTGTACGACATATAGTATAAAAAGAGGTGAGTAGATGGGCGATGGTTTGTTGCAGTCGTTGACGACGGAATTGAGAAGGGGAACATTGACATTGGCGGTCTTAAGCCAATTGAGAACACCTCAATATGGGTATTCACTTGTCCAATTGCTTGAAAAAAGTGGTATCACCATTGAACAAAGCACCCTTTATCCTTTGCTCAGGCGCTTAGAGAAGCAGGAGCTGGTGACAAGCAGTTGGGACAAAACGGAATGCAGGCCGCGCAGGTATTATGTGTTAAGTGATTATGGAACAGAGATTTTCGGAAAGTTGAAAAAGGAATGGGATAAAACGTCTCAGGAATTATCAATTTTATTAAGGGAGGAGAATGAGGAAGATGAAACTGATTGAGCTATATGTTCAGGAAGTGACAAGAAGGCTGCCTGAACGCCAGCGGGAAGATATTGGGCTAGAGCTCCGTTCGACCATAGAGGATATGTTGCCTGATGACCACCAGGAGGAGGATGTGAAAGCAGTACTTTCCGAGCTTGGCCATCCTGCAAAATTGGCAAGCGGTTATATGGATAAGCCGATGCATTTGATAGGTCCGCGATATTTTGATGTTTATGTGAGTTTGTTGAAGTTGATTATTCCAATCGTGATGATCATTTCGTTTTGCGCGGTGACCTTTGTAGGGATTTTTTCTTACAATGGGGAAGGGGAACTGCTCCCGGTAATATTGGGTATGATTGGAGAGGGTGTTTGGAATAGCCTTAGTGCAGGGATTCAGACATTTTTCTGGATAACACTCACCTTTGCAATCGTGGAAAGATCTGATACATCCAATAAAACCAACCCGATTACCGCTAACTGGAAGGAATGGAGCCCGGAGGATTTAAAGGATGTTATATATATACCGAAGGAAAAAGCAATCACAAAGGTAGAATTATTCGGCAGTTTGATCTGGACGGTCATTTGGGTAGCTGGTTATTTCAATGCCAATAAATTGTTAGGGATCTATGAAAAGGGAGAAGAGGGATTGAAGCTCGTTACCCCACTATTTAATCAATCTCTATTGCTCTCATTTTGGCCCTTGGTCATATTAGTAGTCCTGTTGGAACTTGGCTTGGTGGCATATAAATGGAAGCTTGGACAATGGACAATGAAGCTTGCCGTAGCCAATGGAGTTGTCCATGTGGTATCGTTTGCTGTCTTCATTCTCGTGTTCAGCAATTTAGCCGTATTCAATCCAGCATTTTTCACCTATTTTCAAGAACTGTTTGGTTTCACCCACCAGTTGAACCTTGTTTTCTGGGTGGCGGTGTTGATATTCCTCTTTTCTTCTCTAACAGATATCTATCAAGGTGTAAAAAAAGCCAAGCGATGATACAATAAGGAATATGTACTAGAGGTGATTGAAACAGGGGAGGAGATTGAGTCTTTTTTTCCTGTTTTTGTCGAATCTAGGAGGAATTCTCTTAACTATCTAGAAATAGAAAGTAACTACATGCAAAGGAGATTATGAAATGAATGTGAAGTTTATCAGCAATGGAGAGGTAACCGATTTTCTAAGGGAGCACAGGGTCGAGTTCGAGGCTACTCTGTTGTCAGAGGCTGTAAATGTCGCATCCAAAATTAATGATATTTTGCAGAAGGGCAATATCGATCTTCTGAAAAATGCCCAAACATTGATTCAACGCGTGGTCGAACAAAAAGAGTCTGAAGTTATCGCTTTTGCGGAACAAGAAGGGGTTGCCTGGGCAAAACACTCCCTGACTTTATCCTTTAAGCTGGAGTGGGTGCAGGCGATCAGAAGGACACTTTGGAAATTCATACATAGATATATAGAGGAAAAGGGACTATCTCTTGCGCAAGAAGATTTCTTTGAAATAGAAAAGAAAGTCAATAACAATATCGATGACTTTTTGAACACCTTCTTCCTGACTTACTCTCATTATAAAGATGAGTTGATCAAATCCCAAAAAAAGCTGGTCGAACACCTTTCAGTGCCGATCATTCCTGTTAGTCCGACAGTTGCGGTGTTGCCTTTGATTGGTAATGTAGACGACTATCGCATTCGGATCATCGAAGAAAAGTCTTTGATGGGAATATCCAAATTGATGCTGCAAACCCTTGTCATCGATCTTTCCGGTGTCACGAACATGGAACAGTGCGTCATTACAAAGTTTGAAGATATCCTTAGCGGTGTATCCATGATGGGATGTAAACCGGTCCTGACTGGCTTGCGGGCAGATCTTGTCCGTCAGATGATCAAAATGGGAGTGACCTTCCATCAATATGCAGAAACACACGGTACATTACAGCAGACATTGAAGAAGTATTTGTCGCTGCAGGAAGTATAAAAAGAACCGGCTGGGCCCGTGTGGTGGGAGTCCTGCCGGTTCTTGCTTTTTATTTGTCTTTTAACTGCTTTCCAAAAATGAATGTCATCAGAGCAAAGAGGATGAAACTGATCATTAATACAGTTCCACCAACAATGTAAAATATAAGGGTGAATGTCTCTGGCAGTGCTCCAGGTTTCAAGAAGTACATCCACATCCCTGCTGTGAGTCCAAAGCTGCCGATGATTGCCGTCCACACATGGGAAGTGGCCAGCTTGGATGTTTTAGGGATGGCAAACAAGGCATAAAAGGCAGCGAAAGCAAATAGGGAAAGCCAGCCGACCACAAGGATGTGGGCATGGATGGCACGGAAGGCATAAGAGCCAGCCCCTGCCATATGACCTCCTATAAAGGCTCCAACTACTGCATAAATGGCAGAAAAACGGATTAACAATTTGGTTCTATTCATTTATTCCCTCTCCTCTTCCTTCTTTTGTTCCATCGCTTTTGAAGGCCACCAGTTCCAATCTTTCAATAAAGTAACGATTGCAGGGACCAGCATGCCACGGATGATAAAGGCATCAAGCAATATACCGATACAAACGATAAATCCAAACATAAACAACTCTAGAATCGGTTGTGTCATCAAAACGCCGAATGTTGCGGCAAGAATGACCCCGGCAGAAGAAATGACCCCTCCTGTCAATGCGACACCGCGTCTTGTAGCTTCTTTGACGGAGAAGTTGCGATTCTCCTCCTTGATCCTGGATATGAGCATAATGTTGTAATCGACACCGAGAGCTACGAGGAAAACAAACGCATAAAGCGGAATTCGATAGCTCATCCCCTCAAAGCCAAAGAAATTATGGAAGATGAACCAACTTAAGCCAAGTGCTGAGGCATATGACAGCAATATGGTTGCCATCATGTAAACCGGTGCGACAAGTGAGCGTGTATGGAAAATCAACATCCCGAATATTACGATGGTGACAGCTATTACGATATTAATTGTATCACGATCATTAGTGGAACGGATATCAGCAGATGAAGCGGTTTCCCCGGAAAAATAAATACTGTATTCCTTAGCATCAAGTCCGCTTTCGCTTAATATCTCTTCCTTTGATTCGTTCCATTGATCGAGAAGGTCCATTGCCTCGCCCTCATATGGATTCGTGGTTAAAATGATATCAAACTTCAACGCTTTTCCATCTTCACTGACGATTGGGCTTCCTTCTCTACCGCCGTTCGCCACGATTTCTTTTTCAGGGAGAGTGGCATGGTGAACACCGGACATGTTTAAGAAATGTTCATTCAGTCCCTCTAATGATTCAAGCTCGCTGTCAGTGAACGTGAACCCGCTCTTTTTTTCTACCAACACATTTACAGGAGCAAGTTCGCCTGCAGGGAATTTTTCTTCCAGTTGTTCAAAGCCAATCCTGGATTTCATGTCTTCCGGAAAGGATTGGATAATATTATAAGAATAGTTGGCGGTGAACAATTGGGAGGCATTCAAAAGTAAAAAGACTAATACAATCCCCCCTGCAAGAACAGGTCTTTTCGTGACAAACCCACCGACTTTCCCCCAGAAACGATTCTTCTCTAATGTTTCTTCGCCAACTTTAGGGATGAACGGCCAGAACGCTCTGCGGCCAAAAAGGGTGAATAAGGCAGGAATCAAGGTTAGTCCCGCTAATAAAACAATGGCAATCGTAATGGTGAATACTGGTGCAAAGCTATTGTACGGCCCATAGTCTGCCAATAAGAGTACAAGCATGGCGGCAAAAACTGTCCCCCCTGAAAATACAAGCGGCTCAGCCACCCCTTGAACAGCCTTTTGCATTGCTTTATGTTTGTCTTCCTGTTTCCTTAATTCTTCACGAAACCTGGAAAAAACAAATAGGCTATAGTCCACGGTAGCCCCGAATAAAAGAATCATAACGATGGAAATAGATTGTGCTTCAACGGTAAACACTTCGTTTTTCGCCAATATTCCAAGTACCCGATCGACAACCTGATAGACAAATGCCACGGCCACCAACGGTATGATTGCAAGCAATGGGGAACGATAGATGATAATAAGCAATATTAATACCAAAGCGATGGTAGAAAACAATAAAATCAAGTCAGCATTGGAAAAGATGGCAATGGTATCAGACGCGATACCGGCAGGTCCGGTTATCATCATCGTACCATCCGTCAAGACGGTATCTGTAAACGATTCAATAGCTTGGACGGTTTCGTTGACCTCGTCCATTTCCAGCCTGTCTTTTAAAAACAATGGAAGAACAAGTGTCGTCCCATCTTCAGATAAGAAATCACCCTTCACTTGTTCGGGAAATTGATGGAATGGAACGGCAGATTGAATGGTTTCAAGCTTTGAATCTTCCTGTATCCATTGGCTGATCTCATCCACCTCTGAAAAGCCGTCTGTATTCCATGTATTATCATTTTGAAATACAAGTAATGCAAATAATCCGTTGTCATCTGGAAAATATGCATCGAATTTTTTACTTGCAACAACAGACTGTGCTTCTTTTGGAAGGTCGTTTTCCCCTGTATTGACCTTATAGTCATTCACAGAAGGCGCAGCACTCAATGCCCCAGTCAGAATGATCCAAGCAAGCAGAATGACCCAAATTCCTTTCCTGTGGGATGCGAATTTTGCTATTCTTTTCATTAAAGTACCCTCTTTCGTTGTTACTTTTTTTATATGGTGCTTTACAGCTTCTGAACGATGTTAAGAATAGCATGGGAATGTTAATGAAATGTTAACGAGAAAAGGAGACTAGAAGTGTTAACGAACTATTAACAATTAGCTGAGATAATGGAGTAAATCAAACTGGAGAGGGAAGAAAGGGAACAACCATGAAAATATTAATAGTAGAAGATGATATCAATATAAGGTCCATTATCCAGATGTATATGTCGAAACAAGGATATGAAACCATTGTGGCAGTAAATGGTGAGGAAGCATTGGAGCTTTACTATGGAATGAATCCCGATTGTATCATCCTGGATCTTATGCTGCCGGAAATGGATGGTTGGGAAGTATGTAAATTGATACGTCTGGATGACCCGATCATCCCCATCATCATGCTAACGGGAAAAGGAGAAAGCTACGATATAGTGAAAGGACTGGAGCTTGGGGCAGACGATTATATCGTCAAACCGTTTGATCCGAATGAGTTGTCTGCAAGGGTAAAAGCTGCTTTAAGAAGGGTAGCACCTTCCAATCAGCAAAGGGACATCGTTCAATTAAAGGATTTTATGATTAACCTGCAAGATTTCAGGTTGCGCATTGGCAGCAAAGATGTAAAGCTTGCCCCAAAGGAACTGGAATTGCTCTATTATTTTGCCTATCATCATGACCAGGTTCTCTCTAAGCAACAGCTATTGGACAAGATTTGGGGTTATGATTTTGACGGGGACCCCAGAACCATCGATGTCCATATTAAGCGGGTCAGGGATAAACTGTCTTCTAATGGTTCTACATGGTCCATCACAACCATCCGCGGTGTAGGCTATCGATTTGAGGAAAAGCCATATGAATAAAATATTTTATAAACTATTTTTCATATATGCCCTGATCATTACGAGTCTGTTCATCATTTTTGGCCTTATCTTCTTGTATCTGTTTCATGTTGATCTTTATGAGGATTTTGAAGAGACGTATATACATCAGCAACAACAGATCACAAAAGTACTCACAGCAAGCGAAGCGTTTGGTTGGTCAAAAGAAGAGACAAAGACAGCCCTAGAACCGATGTTAGATGAAAAGGACTTCCATGTATTCCTGTTTGATACCGATGGGAATAGGATCTTTACCGATGTCCCATTTAATAAAGGGGAGATTGAAAATGCCATATTGGAAAAAGCGAAGTCAGGAGAGTATGTTGCAAAAGGCGGCCGGACTAATGGGAGTCTAAGTTATATGATTGCCTCGCCAATAGAAGGGGAAGTGATCATGGTCATGATTTTCCATGATTTAAGCCACGCTTATCAACAGGTCCTGTATATGATCCTGCTAACATTTGCCATCACCATTGCCATCGCCGGTATCATCATATGGTTCCTTTCTGCCAAATTAACCGCCCCATTAAGGGATATGAATGAAATTGCATTAAGATTTGCGAAAGGGGATTTCTCTCAATCTGTACAGATTTCCTCTAAGGACGAAATCGGTCAACTTGGAGAAAGTTTCAATCATATGGCAGCAGAGCTGAATTCTTTGGAGGAAACAAGAAAAGACTTTATTGCCAATGTGTCTCACGATTTGCGCACACCACTGACTTCCATAAAAGGTTTTCTGATTGCCTTGTTGGATGATACGATTCCAGCCGCTCAACGAAAAGAATTTTATCTGTTGATGAAGGATGAAACAGAGCGTGTCATCAAGCTTGTCAATGATACCCTCGATATGTCGCAATTGGAGGCAGGTCAAGTCACGCTTAAACCTTCTTCTTATAATTTGACGAAACAGCTGCAGTTGATTGCCGTGAAGCTTGAACCACTTCTTGCAAACAAGAAATTGGACATAAAGCTTATACCTGATAATGAGGAAATAATCGTGGTTGCTGACAGAGACCGTATCGAACAGGCACTCATCAACCTTTTGCAAAATGCCATCCAGGTATCCCCCAATCATCAGGACATTCAAGTGTTCCTGGAAAAGCAGGGAGAAGAGGTTGTTGTAAAGGTAGTGGATCATGGAGAGGGGATTAGGGAAGAGAATCTCGCCCACATCTGGGAACGGTTCTATAAAACCGACAAAGCAAGATCCAGCAAAACCGGCGTCGGAATCGGCCTCTCCATTGTGAAATCCATTATGGATTTACATGGGACGACCATCCATGTGGAAAGTAAGGTCGGGGAAGGTACAGTGTTTCGGTTTGCGTTGCCGTTGATGGAAACGAATAGAAAAGGGGTCTGACCCGCTGTGCGTTAATGCGCTAAAGTGTTTTTCGTCTGATTGAAGTTGCTTTTTGGGGATGTTAGTTGAATTTGTCTTCACGGCATAAATAGAAGACAAGCGTGAGTGTAATCTTCACCCTCGCTTGTCTTCGGTAACTTTATATATAAGCTAGTTATCTTTATAATCTCTATACTAAAAGTCATCTATTGTCCGATTTAATATACCTCTCGACAAGTTCTTGAAGTCTGGTCCAATTCGTTCCAACTTTAGTAACAAAAGCTTTGTCCTCTTTTAGGCTCACCATCGCACTCTCCACCAAGAAGCGCCGTGGTGGACAGCGTTTTTCCCCGCTTAATTCTTCCTTGATAAAGTCCAAGAGCTCTGATAACCGATCATGCTCAGGTTCACCGAAGAGGTTCTTTTTCAAGTCGTTCACAGCATGAGCAATCGCATGTGGAAGTGGCAGCTCTTTCTCTCCTGCCAGCGGCACCCAGCGTGCCATCGACTCTGCTTCTACCAATACCTCACCGGACTCTGATACATCCTCCACTATCTTCACCAAGCGATTAACGCTATATTGGACAACCTTATGAATATCCAACTTTTTGTCGTGGGTCATGGTGTAATAGCGGATACCGTGATTCAAGATCCCGAGATACATGATGGCGCAATCCCAAAGGTAATCTTGTTTTTCCTCTCCAAATATCTCCAAGAATCGTTGATGCACCCATCTCAGCATCCTTAGCTGACTTTTTTGGATGAAATCCTTTAGTTCCGAATCATTGATGAAGATGACTTCCTCGAATAGCGAAATCAATTTGTTTGCCCGGTTTGTCTCCATTTGTAATTCGAATTGCTTGATGAAAATGTTAATATCGGACGGATCCTCGCCAATCAGCAGGTCATTCCGTTCTTTTTCCATTTCTGCATACAAGGTCTTAAATAGAGAGATTAATAATTCGTTCTTAGAGGAAAAATAGTTATAAAAGGTTCCCTTGGCAATCCCGCTCTCATCTAAAATGTCTTGGATGGAAGATGCCTGAAATCCCTTTTCTATAAAAAGTTTATGTGCACATGCAAGAACATGTTTTTTCCGATTCTTCATTTTATCACCTAACTAAAATAGACTGGTGGTACAAAAATAATACTACACGAAAGATAATCTTTATACAAATAGCAAATTGACAAAGTTTTCATGATTGATAATTTTGTACTGATGGTATAAAATCGAAATAGATGTAATAGTAGTATAAAAAATGTACTGTTAGTATAAATGGAGGAGAAAGAATGCAGCAAGCAGCACCAAACACATCGATAAAACGTCCACCATATGGTATATTGGCCATTTTAATGATCGGCGCGTTTATTGCTTTTTTGAATAATACTTTATTAAATATCGCCCTGCCTTCCATTATGGCAGAGCTACAGGTGGGACCTTCGACGGTTCAATGGCTCACAACCGGATTTATGTTGGTCAACGGGGTTTTGATTCCGACCACGGCCTTTTTAATCCAGAAATATTCCGTGCGAAACTTATTCATTGTCGCAATGGGGTTGTTTGCCGTTGGTACAGTCATGGCCGGCTTTGCACCGGTTTTCGGCGTTCTTTTGGCAGGTAGAATGATGCAGGCATCAGGTTCTGCGATCTTAATGCCGCTATTGATGAATGTGATGTTAGTCAGCTTTCCAATCGAAAAGCGCGGGACCGCAATGGGAGTGTTCGGTCTCATCTTGATGGGAGCACCCGCTATCGGACCTACGCTTTCTGGTTGGTTAATCGAACATTATGATTGGAGAATGCTATTCCATTTCGTATCCCCAATCGCAATCGGGGTCTTGCTTCTTGGTGTATTCTTATTGAAGGATCGCAAAGAAAAGCAGAATATCCGTTTGGATCAATTTTCAGTGGTTTTATCAAGTATAGGGTTTGGAGGAATTTTATACGGATTCAGTTCTGCAGGTTCCAAGGGGTGGGATAGTCCGCTTGTATATGGAACGATCGCTATCGGTACGGTGTCGTTGGTGTGGTTCATTTTACGACAGCTTGGAAAAAAGAATCCGATGTTGAACTTCCGGATCTATCGCTACCCGATGTTCGCTTTATCTTCTGCGATATCGATGGTGATTACAATGGCGATGTTCTCCGGGATGATCTTATTGCCGATCTATGTGCAGACGATTCGTGGAATCTCCCCGTTGGATGCAGGATTGCTGATGTTGCCAGGGGCGATTGTGATGGCGTTGATGTCGCCAATCACAGGGAAGTTGTTTGATAAATACGGTGGTCGCGCACTTGCGATTACAGGTTTGACGATTACGGTAGTCACCACGTATTTCTTCAGTCAATTAACATTTGAAACTACCTATACGCAATTGTTGATTTTGTATACTGTGCGAATGTTCGGGATGTCCATGGTGTTCATGCCGGTTTCCACAAACGGGTTGAACCAGCTGCCAACAAGATTCTATCCACATGGTACAGCGATGAACAACACGCTGCAGCAGGTATCCGGTGCGATTGGAACAGCATTGCTTGTGACGTTGATGTCGACCCGTGCGGAAAGTGTCGGTCGCGAGCTTTCAGGAGATGCGATGGCAGCTTTAGGTGCAAACCCATCCGCCGAGGCAATTGCTAGTGTGCAGCAGCAGTTAATGATGCAAGGGATGCTAGAAGGGATCAATTTTGCCTTCTTCGTCTCCACATTCATAGCATTGGTTGCGTTAGTGTTGGCTTTCTTCATTAAAAGGGCTACACAGGCGGAGGATTTACAGGCAGAAGTTGAGCCCGAGCCAATGGGCGAGCTCTCAGGAGGAAATGAGCGTAAGGTGAAGACAAAACTGGTGGGGAATAATTAAATTTTTAATCCGCTTCTACCTATGATGGTGGGGCGGATTTTTTTGTGGAGTGGACGATGCCGGATGGAGAGTTGTCATTTTTTTGTGGACTTAAGTCAAGTCCTTAATATTGTGTAAAATTCCTTTCATGTGTTTTCAACTTTTAATAGGATGTATCGGTTATTCTCCTCACATTTTTTGAGCGAAACTTCCATGATTTTATCTTTTCATTGCCAGGGTGGGCTGTCAAAGGCTCCTCACTTTGACAGCTCATTCTGGCAATGAAACAATTCATGATGGAAGTTCACGCAAACAATAGAGATTAAATGCTAAAGGCCTTTCTTTTAGCGTAAACTGTTTGTTGATAATGAAGTAAGACAGCTCCCACTAAACGAAAAGCTGACTGGGTGTTAGGGAAAATTCGTATCACTCTTTCTCTTCTACGAACCTCC
>LQXN01000066.1 GCA_001648575.1 Sutcliffiella horikoshii DSM 8719
GTCAAACCTGTCCTCTAGCTAATGATGAGCTTTGCCAAAAAAGTATTTAAAGTAAGGATAACCACAGACCTTAGAAAATACACCGCACCTGCGCGTGGGTCGAAGACCTGGAAGAACATCTTTAAACGGCGAACTGCAGTGGAACGGGTTAATGCATACCTAAAAGAATTTTATCAGCTAAACAATGTTCGTTATCGCACCGGAAAGCGTGCCAAAGTTCATTTTGATCTCGTAACGTTAGTTTATAACGCTACAAAATTAGCGGCCGATCGTATTAATGCCTTATTAAATAGCCAGCAAGCTGTATAAAACCAAAAAAGTATAAGGAATCATAATTCTGTATGTCTATGATTTTTTTAAAAGAGCAATTATGAAATTGATTCAATTTGTTAAATAAACAAAGGTTTTTGTCCATATCTGTAGAAATAGTAAATGTATGTGAAAGGAGAGAAGGAGGAATCCGTCGTGAAAATCACAGAATTTATGGGCAATAAAGTATGCACAATGATGTTGGAATCAGAAGGACATAAAGTGAAGATTGAATTCATGTATTCCGAAATGCATCCAGAAATTCTTGACTACAGTTTCCGAATCAATGGTAATCCTTCCCTACAAACTAGAAATGCAGTAAATAATCTTGCAGAAAAGAAAATGCAGGAGCTATTTCTTCAATTAACGCAAAATGTAATTTAATGGACTTTTTAAAAGGGTCCTCAGTGTGTAGACAAAGTTATTTTATCTTTGAGATATGCAAAACCTATGTAGATCGTAGTGGAAGGCGCGCAGACTTCTGCGGGAGGAAGGGACAAGGAAGACCCCGCAGGGCGTAAGCCCGAGGAGGCTTCCGGACCGCCTGCGAAAAGCGAAGCGCCTGGAACGAAGATCAACAGCAGGATGCAAATTTAAAAATATTTAGGGCTTTGTCAACAGTCTGTGGACTCTTTAAAAGGGTCCTTTTTTTATTTTGGCTAAAAGCAATAAAGATTCTTGATGAAACCCTTTGTCAAACTTTATTGAAAAATGAGATAATACGCATGAAGGTAAAGGGGGAATACATAATGTCGATTATTATGGAACAAATACGAAAATGGGATGAAGAGGATTCCTTGAAAGAATATCGAAATGAATTTTATATAAAAGAAAACTCTATCTATATGGATGGGAATTCACTTGGACTATTATCGAAAAGAGCGGAATCTTCGTTATTGAATTTATTGGATTCATGGAAGAATCTTGGGATAGATGGTTGGACAAGTGGGGAGGAGCCTTGGTTTTATTTTGCTGAAAAGCTTGGCGAGTTAAGTGCACCATTGGTTGGAGCAAAAAAAGAAGAAGTGATGGTAACAGGGTCCACAACGGGTAATTTGCATCAGTTATTGGCAACGTTCTATCAACCAGAAGGAAAAAAGACAAAAATTGTCGCGGATGAATTAAACTTCCCATCTGACATTTATGCCATCCAGAGTATTTTGAAGTTGAAAGGGCTGGATCCGCAAGAGCATCTTATAAGAGTTAAAAGCAGGGACGGGCATACCATCCATGAGGAGGATATTATCCAATCCTTGAATGAAGAGGTTGCTGTTCTAGTGTTACCGACTGTGCTGTACCGAAGTGGCCAACTTTTTGATATCAAAAAAATAACAAAGGCTGCACATGAAAAAGGGGTTATCGTCGGATGGGATGGTTGCCACTCTGTTGGGGCCATTCCGCACGAATTCCACAATTGGGGAGTTGATTTTGCATATTGGTGCAATTATAAATACCTAAACGCAGGTCCTGGTGGTGTAGGTGCCCTATTTATACATGTAAAGCATTTTGATAGGACACCTGGTTTAACGGGCTGGTTCGGTTCGGATAAACAGAAGCAGTTTGATATGGAACATACTTTTACCGCTGCAGCTACGAGCGGGGCATATCAAATTGGGACACCTCATATTTTCAGCATGGCACCATTGCTCGGGTCATTACAAATGTTTGGAGAGATAGGGATGGAGAAAATCCGTAATAAATCCCTGCACCAGACAAGAGTTTTGATGGAACTGATTGTACAAGAGCTTTCCGGATTTGATTTCCGGCTTGCTAACCCAAAAGAGGATGCCCGCCGTGGAGGTCATGTCAGCCTCGAACATCCTGAGGCAGCCCGAATCTGTAAATCTTTGAAGGAACTGGGAGTTGTACCGGATTTCCGTAAACCGAACATTATTCGGCTTGCTCCTGCTGCACTCTATACAACATACAAAGATGTCTATGACACGGTTCAAATAATAAAGCGGATTATGCAAGAAAAACATTATGAAAAGCACTCGAATGAACGGGAAGTAGTGGCATAAGGGGGATGGGAAACAATGAAAGTATACGATATTTCAAGACCACTAAGTGAGAAAACACCTACATGGCCAGGGGATACTCCCTTCAGCTATAATGTTAACTGGTCAAAGCAACACACAGGCTCCGTAAATGTCGGGAGTGTAAAGATGAGTGTCCATACGGCAACACATGTGGATGCACCATATCATTTCGATGATAAAGGCAAAAGGATGGATGAATTGGACCTATCCGTCTTCATTGGTCAAGCCATAGTAGTGGATGTGAGCAAGCATCAGTCAGTGGAGTTAGACCATGTAGAGGGGCTGCTCACCCTGCATCCGACAAAGCGGATCCTATTTAAAACGAATGCATGGAAAGAGAAAGAAAAGTTTCCTACTGACATACCGACTCTATCAGCCGACGTGGTAAGGCTACTAGGGAGTTTACATACACCACTGATCGGTGTAGATCTTCCAAGTGTTGATTATCTGGACAGCAAGGAATTGCCGATACACCATGCCCTGCACCAAGCCAACATCTGCATCCTAGAAGGGATAGATTTGTCAGAAGTAGAAGAAGGGGAATACGAGTTGATCGCCCTTCCATTAAAGCTCAAAGGAACTGATGGAAGCCCTGTAAGAGCAATACTCGTGAAGAATTAGTTTCAAGGAAATAAACCAGCTTCCCTAGTGAACAGTGGTGGAGGGTGTTCCACTGACAGTAGGATAGAGGCCCTCATCCCTCGTTAACACAGCGGAAAGCAAACTAACAGAACCGTCAGCAGGAGTTAAAACTACCATGATTTGCTTTCCCCTTCATGATTTCATACAATAGACCTAATCTATTTAGGTGAGGGTCAAAGATGAAAAAATGGCAAAAAAACACATTGGTTACCATCGGTATCATTTTAAGTGTAGCAGCAGCAGCCTGTCTCTACCTTCTTGCTACACCTTATAAACTAGTCAATCAAGAAAGCATGCAATCAACAGAAAGTGTAATTGTCAAGGAAGATAGAGGTTGGATTTCTTTTTTTCCAACAGAAGAAAGCGAAGAGACCGGAGTGATTTTCTACCCAGGGGGGAGAGTGGAGGCGGCAGCATATGCCCCGATTGCAAAAATGGTAGCCGAAGAAGGTGTACCTTTCATTATTGCTAAAATGCCTCTTCATCTCGCAGTTTTAAATCCTGATAAAGCAGATAAAGTAATCAAGGAGTTTGAGGATAGGGAATGGGTTATTGCGGGTCACTCCCTTGGCGGCGCAATGGCGGCAAGGTATGTGAAAAATAACCCCGAGAAAGTTACCGGCCTTATTTTGATGGCAGCGTATCCACCAGAAGCAGATGACCTATCTGCCTTTAAAGGGGATGTCATCACGATTGAAGGTCAGCTTGATGGAGTGATTGATGAGATTGCCTTGACAGAAGGGGATGCAAGGTTGCCATCCCAGACATATACCATTATCATCCAAGGGGGGAACCATTCTCAGTTTGGTGATTATGGATTGCAAAAAGGGGATAATAAAGCGCAGATATCGAAAGAAGAGCAATGGAAACGTGTTGTCCAAGGGATTGTAAGGAGCTTTTAAACAAATTTACTAATTAAGAAAGAGGAGAAGGTTCAGGAATTATCCTGTACCTTCTCCTCTTTAATTAAGGCTATTTTCGTAAACATATGGTTTAATTTATTATCCCTGTCCCAGTTATATCCACACTGACAGTTGGGATAATCTCAATGGAAGGGTAGACCTCTCTCCATTTAAGCTCTTTCCATGTTTTATTATGGTGCACTTTCAAATGTTGACCTATATGAAGGATGTCACTATTCGCCTCTTGAATAATCTTGATCACTTCTTCTGCCTGTATTTGAATATTCTCAGTCGCTTTTTCTTCTAGTTCTTTGACAGCTTTTTTATCAACTAGATGATTTTTAGGGTACTCTGCAATTGTCCCGGTTATTTTCATGTCTAGGTGCACTTTTATATCGGAGGGGGAGTTTACCTCTGCTTTCATTTTTGTTTTTGATTTTACTATATTCAATGTCATATACCGATTTCTAATGTTTTCTTCCTCAGGCTTGACCATCATATTCAATTGTGCAATTTTTCCTTTTTTATTAGCAAGCATCAATAACACGGTGGAGTGTGCCGCATCCAATGTTACCCCGGTATATTTCCTCTCGCTAATCAGTCCCATTCCAACTACCTCAATATCATGTGGTTCAATCTTTTTTATGACGGGAAGCGAAAAATCAGCACTAGGATCGAACATGACAGGACAAACGGTCTGAACGGTTTCATTCTGAAGGATGGTATGATCTTCGGAGTTTTCCAACATGCCGATTATACCCTCAGTCAACATGGTTTCCTTGATTACTTTCATATCAATCACATCTTCTGCTTTCCCTTGTGCAATGACAAGCTTGGCACCCAATGGGGATTTGGGATCCCGATAAAGAATATCCAAGATAGAGTATATATCTTGCTTCGCCAGTTCTTCTCCCATCAGATAGACCCGCATCTTACTTGGTGAAAACTCCCCTGGGATCCTCCGGTCTAGCATTAATCTCGTATCTCTGAGTGTAATACCGTCACCTTCCACAACCACATTGATTTGCTCACCGGGTTTTCCGCCAACGCTAAATTTTTTCGTTTCTCGTAGGGCAACATGGGACCTTATTTCTCCATTTTCAGATAAATCAAATCCAACTGTAAATACAAGCTTCAAATCTTTTAATAATCTCTGGTCCCAGCAACCAGTCAAAAGCAATACAGATAAAAGGATACTTATTAAACTGATGAATTTACGATGAGGAACCATGATTGTTTTCCCCCTTTCCGAATTTCTTCTTCACCAAGGCTATCACCAGAAACAGTAGCGGTAAGATAAAGGCAAATGAGAACACAATGTATTGAAAAACTTTTCCTATGTCTGCCATAAAAAATTTATCCTGCAAGAAAAATCCCGAAATGAATATCGGAACACAAATTATTGGTACAAATGGTGAGTGAGACTCTGTGTGAAACAATTCCTTCAAACCTTTGCTTGCCTGGTACAAATAGATGATAAATGAATTTGTCATCGGGATTACCCAAATGGAAAGGAATATGAGATCAAGTCTCTCTATCACTTCAAAAGATATTGCTTTCAGCATGTAAAGTACCGGTTCTGGCACAAGTGTCATTTCTTCCGGGCTGAAAATAATCAAACTCGTGAAGACAAGAAATGTATAGATGGTAACGGTTGTGATGTTAGCAAGGGTCAATGTTTTCATGGTTCCTTTTGTCTGTTTAAGCATCGGGTAAATGATAAGTATTAGTTCAAAGCCGGTTAGGGCTATGAGAACTTCTTTGATAGCCAAAAATATATTTTTCAATCCCCCTTCTCCAACCGGGAGGATATAAGATAAATTAGTATCTCCATATACAGTGACAACCATGAGGACAAAAAAGACAATGACACCGGTGGACAGGCTGAAAAAGCGGGCAATCATCAGTATATTGTCCGTTGCCAAATAGACACTCACGATAATAATCAAAATATAAATCATCCAAAAGGGGGTTAAAGTCAAGATCCAATTGTTAATTATACCTGTCTGCAAAGCTGCCACTAGTCCTGCAATGGCTATGAAATATATTATATAAAAAACAGTAAATATACTGCCGATAAACCTGCCTAAAAGATGTCTCAGTAGCTGGTAGAGGTTTTTTTCGGGATAGAACTTAGCAAGCTTTAAAGTAATGAACATCCAAATCTGAATAACAAATCCAGCCAGTATGGTGGAAATCCAGCCGTCCCCTTTCGCAATACTATGAACGGCGAAAGGCAAAGAGAGGATCCCGACCCCAATTTGAGCTTGCATAATAAGAAAGAACAACTGCCCTTGACTTATGCTTTTTTCATGGATCTTTAGCATGGGATCCTCCTTAATTATTCGTCTTTTTCTTCTTTTGTGGCATGGTGTCATTTGGGCGATTTTTAAAGAAATTCATAGGCACCCTGATCAATGTATCTTTCATTTCAGACCATTTCAAGGTTGAAAATGGTGCAAAATACGGTGTTCCAAATGATTCAAGCTTGCATAGGTGAATGAGCATAAACATAAATAAAAAGCTCATGCCAATCAACCCGAACATTGCTGCCACCAACATAAATGGAAATCCCAATAACCTGATGGAAGATCCCATTTCTGTAATCGGTACAATGAAGGAGGAGATGGCGGTAATGGCCACTACTATAATCATGGTGTTGGAAACAAGATTTGCTTCCACAACAGCCGTTCCAATTACTAACCCTCCTACAACCCCGATGGTCTGACCGATTCTACTGGGGAGTCTGATGGAGGCTTCTCTAAGGATTTCCAAGGTAATTTGCATTGCCAAGGCTTCAATCAATGGTGGATAGGGAACATATTCCAGAGAAGATTTGATGGAGAAAACGATTTCTGTCGGTAACACTTCATAGTGAAAGGAAACTATGGCAATATATAAAGCTGGAAGGGCAATTGAAATCAAAAAACCAAGGATTCGCAGAAAACGGATGAATGATCCAAAGTACCACCTACTGTTGTAGTCATCTGGTGATTGATAGAAGGTGAAGAATGTCGTAGGGGCGATAAGTGCTCCTGGGCTGCTGTCTGCGAAGATGGCTATCCTACCATCCATCAAATTGGCAACTGTCCGATCAACTCTTTCAGTACTCAGCATGGTTGGGAAAACAGAGTAGTTATCGCTTATAAATTCTTCGATATGTCCTGGTGCAAGAATAAAGTCGATATCAATATCGGACAGTTTTTGCTCAATATTTGCCACTGTTTTTTTATTTGCTATATGATCCAGGTAAATCATACCCACTTTGGTATGAGAATCGTTTCCGATGGTGAAATACTTTATTTTCAAGTTTGAATTACGCAGGCGCTTCCGGATGAGAGAGATGTTTGTTGTCATTGACTCTACAAACCCCTCATGAGACCCCCTGATCACTGCTTCCGTTGCAGGCTCGGTAATATTTCTGGCTTTAAAGGAAGAAGCATCAAAAATTTGTGCAAGATCTGAATCTTTCTTCAATAAAATACATTTTCCTTGCAATATGCTTTCCACTGTTTCTTTGATGCTATTAGTTTCTTGAACCAGTGCCTGGGGAAATAGTTCTTTTTCCGTTGGGAAATCTAACTCCAGCATAGGCTTCACGATTTTATCTTCTACCAGCTTTTTATCAATAATTGTCTCGATATAAAGTAAGTAAGCATCCATATTAAAGCGATGGAGAGACTCCACGATGAGATCCTCTGTATCTACAAACTTTGTTCTTACTTGTAGCAGATTTTCTTCAAGCTTGGTCGTAAGAACAAGTGGGTCATTGTTCATCATTTCTCCATCACATCCTTTAAAAGTGTTTGTTTACTATATTTTCCTATGTAAGAGTCGTAATTATGCATGTATGTTGTACTTCTTTTGTTATACTTAAAAACAATAGATATTATCCGGGAGTTTTTGATGATGAAGAATTTATCCGTTTCGGTTAGAAAGCTAGTAGAGTTCGTGATGATGGGAGGAAGCATCGACAATAGATTTTCAGGTGCAAATGTCATGCAGGAAGGGACGAAAACCCATCAACGCTTGCAGGGGAGCAGAGGGGAGAACTATGAAAAGGAGGTTTACCTTTCCATTGACATCCCGACAGATGAATATGAATTACATATTGAAGGCAGATGTGACGGAATATACCAGGATGCCGATCATGTGATCATAGAAGAAATCAAGACAACTGCAAGAGATTTGCATACCCTTACGGAACAGGACTTTCCGACCTATTGGGCACAGCTGAAGGTATACGCTTATATTTACTGCCAACAGCATAGTCTGAATACCATTACCGTGCATATGGTTTATGCAAAAAGAACGAGTTCCGAGGAAAGGACCTTTCAGAAAACATATGACATGTTAGAGCTCACTTCCTTTATGCAGGAAGTGACAGAAGGATACATGGAATTTCATAAAAAAATACTGTCACATAGGGAAGCGAGAGGGGAGAGCATCAAGAACCTTACGTTCCCATTTTCGTCTTACCGGACCGGGCAGAGGGATCTTGCCAAAGCGGTATATAAAACGATCAATGAAGAAAAACGCCTTTTCGCAAAGGCTGCTACTGGAATAGGAAAAACCATTGCCACCATTTTTCCATCTGTCATGTCCCTGCAGGAAGGAAAGCAGGAAAAGATAATGTATTTGACAGCTAAAACCATCACAAGACAGGTAGCCGAAGAAGCGTTTAAACTGTTGATGGAACATGGGCTGTCCATAAAAGTAGTGACGATAACAGCAAAGGAGAAAACCTGTTTTCAAGAGGAAACGATATGTCAAAAAGAATTCTGTCCTTTTGCAAATGGTCATTATGATAGATTGAAGGTCGGTCTAAATGATATTCTGCAAAATGAAAGCTTGATGAACCGGGAGACGATAGAAGCATATGCCAAAAAACATATGCTTTGCCCGTTTGAGTTTTCATTAGATTTGGCTATGTTTGCAGACGTTGTCATCTGTGACTACAATTACTTTTTTGACCCGAAAGTGAAATTGCAAAGATGGGGTGACTTTCATAAGGAAACCATACTTCTTATTGATGAGGCGCATAATCTCGTGGACCGCTCAAGGGAGATGCTTTCGGCAACATTGACAAAATCACTTTTCCTTCAGGCGGGCAGGGAAGTGAAAGAGGTGGATGGTGAGCTCTACAAGAAGCTTAAAGGGGTAAATGATGCCCTGCTCACATGGAAAAAAGAAATCATCGCATTAGACGAATTTGTGTATGAAGATAAGCCGGTCGAGATCATTCAAGTGCTTCAAGAAGCGGTGGAGGCATGTGAGAAGTGGCTGGTGAATAACCCGTCCGGTATGGCTCATCAGGAAGTGCTGACCGCTTATTTCGAGGGGCAGGATTTTTTAAGGATTGCCAAGGGGTATGATTCAAGATACAAAACGGTCGTAACAGTATTTAAAAGTGAAGTGCTGGTGAAGCTTGCGTGCATGGATTCATCTGCTGCAATAAGGAGGATGACGGGTAAGGCTGTATCCACCATTTTCTTTTCGGCCACATTACACCCTCTTGGATACTTCCAAACCGTTCTAGGCGGGGAGGAAAAGGATTATCACCTGTCCATCCCGACACCATTCCAACAGGATCAGATTGAGGTTTTTGCAAAGAAAGTATCGACAAAATACAAGGATCGAGAGTCTTCCATCATCCCGATCATTCGATCGATACAAGAAACGTTTCATTCCAAACAAGGGAACTTTCTCATTTTTTTCCCTTCCTATGAATATTTGTCGCAGGTTTATGAAATCTACAAGGACTACGCGAGGGAGGATTCCATCGACACCATCGTTCAGTCACCTGTAATGACCGAAGAGGAAAGAGAGCAGTTTTTACTGAAGTTCTCCTCTGGCAGGAAAGGTACTTTTATTGCTTTTGCAGTTTTAGGAGGGATTTTCTCTGAGGGAATTGATTTAAAGGGAGAACGGCTAGGGGGAGTGGGGATCATCGGGGTTGGGTTGCCCAAAATCACACAGGAAAGGAACATCATGAAGGATTACTTTCAAAAACAGGGCCAAAATGGTTTTGATTTTGCCTATGTTTACCCCGGGATGAACAAAATCCAGCAAGCAGGAGGCAGGCTGATCCGAAGTGAGGAAGATACTGGTTTCATTTTACTTTTGGATGACCGTTATTTTCAACAAAAATACTGGAATCTGCTACCGCCTGAATGGCAAAACTTCATCGTAAAATAAACTTAATAAATATTTACAGTAGCTTTATCCCCCATAAATATTTATTGGGTACAATTCTAATAAATATTGAAAAATGGGAGTTGAATGCTGATGAGCAAGAAGCTTCAAAAGGCTCTTGAGCAACAACGAGAATATTATATTAACAAGCTTCTTTTGATAGGTGTATATGATACCCTTGTTCTTGATGGAATGACCACAACGGAATTAAAAACGGAATATCAATACTTCTTTTATGACGTTCCGAGTAAAAAAGCTACTTTAATAAAAAAGGCATGACCTCCCGGGTTATGCCTCGGACTGATGACAAACTATATATTAGTAAGGTTATTTGTTGGAACAGTTGATCTCCGTTGCAGGAGCTTCGCTTTCCAGCGGGCGGTCCGTAAGCCTCCTTACTCCGTTGCGGGGCCTTACCTGTCCCTTCTTCCCGCAGGAGTCTTCGCTCCTTCCACTACAATCAACAGGGAATTTATAACTCGTAAAGAGCTTTGTCTACACAAAAAGGCATAACCTCCTGGGTTATGCCTTTTCGCCTCTCATGCTGTATTCTTTTACTACTTTCTCTTCTTGAGAGTTTTTCTCAAAATGCAAGGTTCTGGTTGGGAAGGCAACGGCAACGTTTTCCTCCTCTAGAATTTCCATGATCTTAAAATTGATATCTTCTTTTACCTCCAAGTATTCTCCCCACATGACGGATTTAGTGAAAAAGTAAGTGAAAATATCCAAGCTGCTTGCATTAAAGCTATCAAAGCGTACAAGAATGGTCTCCTGGTCGATATCTTTGTGATTGCGAAGCATGTTCTCTATGCGACGAACAACTCTTTCGAGGCTTGTTCGGGTGGTATCGTATTGAACACCCAGGTTAAATGTAATCTGACGTTTCCCCATTTTGGACCAGTTCGTGATCGGTTCATTGGATAAGGTAGCATTCGGTACGGTCACCACTGCCTGAGCAAAGGTTCTGACCTGTGTACTGCGAAAGGAAATATCCTCAACTACCCCTTCCACGCTTGGAGTCTTGATCCAATCACCCATTGTAAAAGGTTTCTCGGTCACGATGATGAAGCCGCCTAGAAGGTTTTTCAACGATTCCTGGGCAGCAAGCGCAAATGCCAGACCGCCAAGTCCAAGACCTGCCACGATTCCGCCTACATCATAGCCCCATACGTCCAGGACGATGCTGAAGGTCAATGCTAGTAAGATAAAACGCACTACTTTTGTCACGAATGGCATGACGATTTTATCCACTTCAAATTCAAGGCGATGGGTCAGATTTGTAAACAAATTGGATGAATAGGGGACAAAATTGAATATTCCCCATGAAATCAGTCCGATGATCGATGAACGCATCAGCTTTGATAAGGTGGCTGGTTCCATCAATGTAAATGGAGCTGTTTTCAATGCGAAAAATATCCCCAGGATCACGAAAAACACTCTGACAGGCTTATCAAAAGCCAGCACTATATAAGTGAATAGGTCAGTCGGTGTTTTTCGTGAGACCGTAAGAATCCCCTTGAAGAAATACTTGGTGAAAAGCTTTCGCCATAAAAGGAACAATAGCAAAATAAGAAGGGAGACTCCAACATCTAACCAAAAGTTTATGTCAGTCCAATATTCAGCAGTAATTAGATTGGAAAACCAATCGATTGTTTTGTTCACAGCACATACCTCCTTTGGGTGGGTGCATCCATTTATATCTTTGTGAAAATTCACGAATCTCTTTAAGCCGGTTCATTATCAGGCAACGTTATCATAAATAACTATATTACTACGAAGTTTACTAGATTTCAACGAGTAACCTTTACTGCTAGCAAAATGTTCTCGACACAAATTTTTAAATTCTATAAAATAGGAGAAGTGTTCATTTACATGAGTTAGTTAGGAGCTAAAATAATGGAAAAAGCTAAAAATCTGTTTCCAGGGGTATTTTTGGTGTTTGTAATTGCGGTTATAGCGAAGATCCTTGGTGAATTCTTCCCCTATGTAGGCGGGGTCATATTTGCTCTGTTGATCGGTATAACCATCAGAAACAGTTTGAGTATAAATGAAAGATTCATAGAGGGGATTGAAGACGTTGTAAAGAAATGGCTGAAAATAGCCATCATCTTGCTTGGAGCGACGTTGAGTTTCAGCAGTATCCTGGACATAGGGACCCAATCCATTCTGGTCATTCTATTTGTGGTGACAGGAGGAATTCTGATTACTTTATTATTTGGGAAGCTATTAAAAATACACCATACATTAGCTTTGCTGATCGGGGCAGGGACTAGTATTTGCGGAGCTACAGCCATTTCTGTCATAAAAGGTGTCCTGCAAGCAAAAGAGTCGGTTGTAGCCTATGCCATCTCAACCATTTTCTTCTTTAATATCGTGGCTACTTTTCTGTATCCTGTACTTGGACAATGGATGGAGCTCTCAGCGCTTCAATTGGGAATATGGGCAGGCGTTTCCATTCATGACACCTCGTCTGTAGTGGCAGTAGGGTATCTACTTGGGGATGATGTAGGGGAGGTGGCGACAACAGTTAAACTTGTAAGGACATTGTTCATACTGCCGCTCGTACTTGCCATTTCCTTTATCGCTGTCCGCAGAAACGAAGGTGCCGCAAGCCTGAGGGGGGCTTTTCCGCTATTTGTTCTTGGTTTCTTAGTTATGAGTGGGGCGTATTCATTCGGGATTATTTCAGAAAATATTAGTGTTTCCTTAGGAACAACAGCAAAATTCCTGATTGTTATGGTCATGGCGGGAGTGGGTCTCCAGGTGAGATGGGAAAATATCCGCAGCCTTGGCATGAAGCCGTTTGTAGCTGGTTTAGCAGCCTCCTTGTTTGTCGGTGTCTTCAGTTTGTTATTAATTTTATATTTAGTATGAAGAACAAATAATCTGAGGGAAGGCTCGCCACCACCAATAGAAATTAAGGACATGGAAACTAGAGCACCGATGACCATTAATCCGGATGATTTTAGCCCCTGCAACCGGGTTATAGAAACCATTAAGAAATCGCATCTTTCTTCTCCAGATACTCACCTGTTTGTTCTAATAGCTTTGTTCTCAGAGAAGCGAGATAGAACGGTGATATCATGGAAGTGATATCCTGCCAGTTTTCAAGCTTTGGACGGTGAACAATCAGTTTTGATGCTTGAAGGGACTGCTTCTCTAAAAACATTCGATACCTGTGACTATCTTCAGGTTCTGTTTCATCTATAAATTCTATGATGAGGGTGTTTTCCAACTCGACAAGTGGGTGGACAACGGCAAAGGCTTGCACTAAATTCACCTTTTCCTTTTTTAGTCCCCATTTTTACCATTAGCTTTATATTTTATACATTTTCGCTATTTCCCTTATGCTGTTGATATCGTAAAGGGGGTTCAAACTTCCCGCTTAAATCCCTTTTGCTTCGATCAACAGCATATTCATATATTTTTTATATTGGATTATTTTCGAGAAAGGCTAACACATTTTCAAATGGCTGATCATCCTTGCATATGGTATATCGTTGAAATGGATCCTCATACCCCTTCAATCTTTTTGCCACAGTATATATAGTGAAATCTTCCGGCTTTAAGCTCTCTTTGACTTCATTCCAATGGAGAGGAGTAGCTACAGTGGGCAGCTCATTTCCCCTCAAGGAATATGGAGAGATGATTGTCTTGCCTTCCCCGTGCTGAACATAATCCACGTACACCCTTTCCCCCCGATGCTTTTTCAGACGCTCCACTGTAAAGAGGGAGGGTTTATTTGAAACAAGATAGGTTGCAATGAACTCTGTGAACTTACGTGTAGCGTTATAGGAAAATCTACCTTCAGGTAAAGGAATATAAACTTGCAGCCCTTTTCTTCCGGATGTTTTGATGAATGATTCTAATTTGAGCTGATCAAACACTTCCTTCATCATCAAAGCTCCGGTCACTGCCCCTGAAAAATATTCCCTGGATGGAGGGTCCAGGTCAAAAACTATTTCACTTGGGTGGATGGTATGAATCGTTTGAAATGGGACATGAAATTCCAGTGCAAGTTGATTCCCAAGCCATATTAAAGTTTCCAGATTGTTGCACATCATATAATTGATATCCTGATTTGTGAAAGTCTCTACAAAATCAGGAGCGTAGTCGGGACAGTTTTTTTGATAAAAGCTTTCTCCGTACATGCCATGGGGATACCTGATAACAGTTAGCAACCTGTTTTTAATGAATGGTAGGAGATATGGTGCACAGGTTGAAAGATAGTCCAGATAATCTTGTTTAGTGACTAGAGGTTCTTCCCATAAAGGTTTATCAGGATGAGTGATAGTTACGGAAATCGGGAGCTGTATCTTGCTCATTTGCTCAAAAGTACATTCCTCCACTTCCACATCAAAACGAAATTGCTTGAATTCAGGGTGCCGAAGCTGATTTTGATATAACTCCAAATAATATACATCAAGGCAAATTCCGGGTTCGACATAAATATAGTTCGAGTCTTCCTTCATACTATTTTGTTTGATTACAGCAATAAGAGCAGATTTTTCTTCTGAGGAAAGACCATGAGTGAACAGACCCAGTTCTTGCACTTGGCCTCCGTGGAATACTCCAACATGAAAATATCCGTTTTCTTTTTGGTAGGAGGTAATAAAACATGTCACCGTTTTATAGTTTTTCACCTTGATCCAATCAGTGGTCCTTTTTCCAGTGTTGTAAGGACTGCTCAGTTTCTTTGCTATAATCCCTTCACCTTGCTCCAATTGAATTTGTGACCATAGTTCATCATGTTTGAAAAAAGTTGGGACATACTGGAACTTGCTCTTTTCTGTAACAGTAGGAGAAAGTGGCAGGTGAAGTTGCTCAAATAGTTGGAGGAGTTTTTCCTTACGCTCCCTTAAACTCCTTGAATGGAGATTTTCACCCTTGATTGTTAGCAGGTCGAATGCCAATAAAGTTGCAGGAAGCTCATAGGTAAGGCTATCAATTTTTTCTTTTGCTTTAGTTCGTCCTCGTTTTTGAATTGCCGCAAAGTTTGCCTTATAAGTAGAAGTTAGGACAACAAGCTCACAGTCCAATGTCAAAGGAAGCATGGCCAGAAAGTCACTAACTTCGATTTTCTCATTTATGTAGGATATTATGTCTGGAAATGATGAATTAAGTTCTTTTCCATTTCTGCTTTGAAGCATGATTGAACCCTGTTCTATCATGACCAAACATCGAAAACCATCATATTTTACTTCATAACCCCATTCCTTCCCCATTGGTGCATCGCGGTGAAGAGTGGGTAACATTGGTTTAATCATTTAGAGTCACCTCTCTAGTTGAACTTAATTGGAAAAATGGTTCCTGAATCAGGAGGAGGTTGAGACCTCTGTAGCGTTGTAAATAGGGTGAAGATCTTTAGGAGTTAAAAAAGGACATCTAACCTCTTAGCTAGATGCCTTCTTTTTTCTAGTTGTCCGCTTTTTCGGTTTCGTATCCTCTGGTTTACTCTCTCCAGATGAAGCTTTTGCTTCCGTTTTCTTTTGGACTGGCTTTTCACCATGACCCTTAGTACGTTCAATACTGGCCTGGAGGGCACTCATCAAGTCCACCACATTGGATTTATCTGTATCCGTCGGTGTGGTCGTTCCTTCTTCTTTATTGATTTTCTCCTGAACAAGGTGAAGGACAGCCTCCCGGTAATCATCATGATATTTTTCAGGATCAAATTCAGTTGTTAACTGATCAATCAAGGTAATGGCAGTATCAAGTTCCTTCTGATCCACTTCTTTTCTTTCAGGTACGCTCGGTACCTCGGAAACATTGCGTACTTCATCAGGATAATGGACTGTCTCCATAACCAAGCAGTCCTTATAGACACGTACAATCGCTAGTTGCTGCTTAGAGCGGATGGTGATTTCTGCAACACCGATCTTTTTTGTATCCGCCAATGCTTCTCGTAATAAAGAATATGCTTTGTTTCCGTTCTCTCCGGGCCCAAGAAAATAAGATCGGTTAAAGTATATGGGATCTATATCTTCGAGTTTAACGAAATCAATGATCTTAACACTTTTATCTTCATGCTCCTCTTTTAATTGCTTTAGTTCATCGTCGGATAAAATGACATATTTTCCTTTGACATACTCATATCCTTTTACTAGGTCACTCTGTTCCACTTCTTTTTCACAGTTAGGACAGACTTTTTCGTATTTAATAGGACTGTGACACTCTTTATGCAATGTTCTGAGCTTGATGTCTTTATCTTCAGTTGCGGAATACATCTTAATCGGAATATTGACCAAGCCAAAACTGATGGAGCCTTTCCACATAGTGTGCATACATTATCACCTTAATTATCTCAAAATTTTGACAAAAGCACTTTTCACGTGCTCACTTGTAGTTTATCCTTAATGTAAAAGATAAGTATTATAAATAATGGAAGGGGAGTAAAGTGTTGAAAGGATATTTTTTCACTGGTTTTCCCGGTTTCATCTGTCAGGAATTAGTCCGTGAGCTTTTATCAGTGACAAAGAACATATCGGACGTGTTTTTGTTGGTTCTTCCGACGCAAAAAAGTATGTCTCTCCCTATTGTCCAAACCTATCAGCGCCAGTACCCAAATACAAATTTCCATCTGATAGAGGGGGATATTACGCAGCCTGACTTAATGATGAAGGCAGAAGACCAGCAAATACTAAGAGAGCGAACAGAATATGCTTTTCATTTAGCAGCAATTTATGATCTAGCAGTTAAAAAAGAAATTGCTTTTCAAGTAAATGTAAATGGGACAAAGGAAGTCTTAAAATGGTTGAAAAGTGTCCCGAACCTGAAACGCTTCATGTATTTCAGCACCGCCTATGTAGCGGGAAAAAGAGAAGTGAAGATTTTGGAGAGGGATCTTCTTCATAAAACCTCTTTCAAGAATCATTATGAAGAAACCAAGTACATGGCTGAAGTCTTGGTGGAGAATGAAAAAGCCAATCTTCCCATTACCATTATCCGTCCGGGGATTGTCAAAGGTCATAGCAAGACAGGTGAAACCACTAAATTCGACGGGCCATACCTGATGTTGAATTTTCTTCACTCGCTTCGCTTCCTTCCGTTGATACCGCATTTGGGAAAAGGAGAAGCAGAATTCAATGTGGTCCCAATAGATTACATCGTCAGAAGTACATGCTTTCTCATCCATTCGGACCGGGCAATGGGAAAGACGCTTCATTTAACCAATCCTCACCCCATCACGATAAGGGAAGCCTATACAGTCTTAATGGAAAAATTGTTGAAAAAGGCACCAAAAGGCTCAATACCACTTCCGTTGGCAAAGACCTTTCTTCGTGTGCCAACAGCCAGGAAGTGGTTAAAAGTTGAGAGGGAAGCATTGGATTACTTTACATGGAAAGGGAGCTTCGATTGTTCCGAGGCAAAAAGCATATTAGAGGAAGCTGGGATTGTTTGTCCACCCTTCCATTTAACAGCAGACAATATGGTGAGATATTATAACGAACATAAATACGATGAAATGAAACATATTCATATTTCTTAAAGGGAAGCCGATTTGGCTTCTCTTTCTATTGGATGAATCCCAAACTAAAGAACTAAAAAGGAAAAATATTAGGTATTTCGAAGTATTATAAAAATATTTTTTGTCTCTCCCCCGAAAAAAATGAAACATTCACGTAACATTTAAATGACTAGTTGATGGGATTTGACTAAATAGCAAAGGAGGAAGGGAGAAAAGCAATAAAAAAGCGGTTTTTATATGAATGAAGAATATTATTAAAATGACAATAATAATCTCTGTAGTTTTTGCAATGGTATCATATTACTTATTTTTCCTGATAATTACATTTAGAGAGTCCTTAACAGGTTTTTACATTGACATTTTATAGATAAAAGTACACCTTTATATATAGGATAGGTGACTTTTTCTAAAAATGAAGAAGCCTCCTTCTTAATACATGCTTATAATTACTTTAAAAACGAAATTCATATAAGCAGGGGGAGAGGTGAAGCCAGTGCTGAGCCTACTTTTTAAATTTGGCAAACGACGCACAAAGACTCTTGAAGATGAAGTGCTAGAAATACAAGCTGGCAACATTCAACTACAAAACAATCTTATTGATAAATATAAACCTTTTATCGCAAAATCAGTGTCATCCGTGTGCAAAAGGTACATAAATGAAACGGATGACGAATTCAGTATCGGATTGATTGCATTTAATGAAGCGATTGAGAAATACTCCAAAGACAAAGGGAGCTCCTTGATTTCTTTTGCAGATCTTATTATTAAGAGAAGGGTCATCGACTATATAAGAAAAGAAAGCAAGAATGCTACCGTCACCATGTCTGAGCAGGAAGTAGAGCAGGATGATTATGCGTCCAACAAGATAGAAGCGACGCTGTCTGTGGAAGAATTCAATAAGCAAATTGATCAGGAGCATCGTAAGGAAGAAATCAGTTATTATCATACGGTGTTAAAAGAATTTGGCCTGAGCTTTGCCGATCTTCTGGAGTGTTCTCCTAAGCATGCAGATGCCAGACAGAATGCTATTAAGGTTGCACATACACTAGTACAAAACCAGGAGCTGAAGACGCATCTATTTGAAAAAAAGATGCTGCCAATGAAGCAGTTGGAAGACCTGGTGGATGTTAGCAGAAAAACAATAGAACGCAACCGTAAATACATCATTGCAGTTTCCATTATATTATCGGGGGATTATATATATTTGAAAGATTATTTAAAAGGGGCGATTACGAGTGAAAAAAGGGATTGTGCTCGAAGTTCATGATGAACATGTCACTATTCTGACCCCTGAGGGTGAATTTTTAAAGTCAAGAAAACAAAAGGGGCAAGTTGATTTAGGGGAAGAAATCGTTTTTTTTCCTTTGCATAGGGCAGAGATGAAAAGAAAAGGGAAAATAGGTTCCATATTTCGTGCAAAATGGGCTGTAATCAGTGTATTGACGGCCATCATTCTGGCATTCTCTCTGTATCCTAAATATGCGAGTAACCAAGTATATGCTTACGTTTCCGTTGATGTAAACCCAAGTATCGAGCTTGGTATAAATAAAGACATGAAAGTTATATCAATGGATGCCTATAATAAAGAGGGCAAAGATATCATCAAACAATTAGAGGGCTGGGAAAATAAGGACCTTACCAGCGTTTCTTCCCAAATCTTTGAAATTTTTCGGGATAATGGATATCTTTCTGAGAACAGCGAAGTACTAATTGCTTCTGTCCTGATGAATCAAAAGAACGATGGTTGGCATTCTTTAATGCAATCAAAAATCACGACCATCTCAGAAAAAATCCAACAGGACAAAGTTAGTATCACAACAGTGGAAACGACTCTCCAAGAACGCTCTGATGCCATCAAAGAAGGGATGTCACCTGGGAAGTACATTCAGAAAGAACAAAACACAGAACTGGTGGATAATGAAGATACCTCCAAAACGCACGTGATACCTACCACGCCATTGAATCATAAGCCGCTAGATATTAAACAGGCTAACTCTGATGCGAAGGATAAAGAGCTTGTTGACTCAAAAATGGTGGAGGGTCAATTGGAGGATATGAAGGGGAAAGTAGAAAGGGAATCGCGAAAAGAAGAGCTCAAAAAAGAACGAAAAGAAGAACGAAAAGAATATAAAGAGCAACGAAAACAAGAGCAAAAGGAACGCAAGGAACACAAAAAGAAAGAACATACAGAATGGAAAGACCAACGCAAAGAAGAAAAAGATAAACAGCCTAACGGTCCACGTAAAGATGAGAAGCACAATTCTAACCAACATCATCAAAATGGTAAGGGTAAAAGTGAACAAAAAAAGAATGACTCCCCAAAAGGTCATCATGGAAAAGAAAAGCATAAAGATAACCGGGGAGAAGCTAAAGGCAAAAACAAGCAGGATGAAAAAAAGCAGCATGAAAATAAAAAGGGCAACAATTAATTATCTCATGCCAGTTTATTTCCGATTCATGCAACCAGAACATACATAAAAAGAACCCAGAGTATCTATACTCTGGGTTTCAGTGTGTAGACAAAGTTATTTTTTCTTTGAGATATATGAAAAACCTTTGTTGATCGTAGTGGAAGGCGCGCAGACTTCTGCGGGAGGCTTCCGGACCGCCCGCGAAAAGCGAAGCGCCTGGAACGAAGATCAACAGCAGGATGCAAATTTTAAAATATTTAGGGCTTTGTCAACAATCTTGAACCCAGAGTATCTATACTCTGGGTTTTATCCATTCGTATTGAATTATTTACCGTGTAATTGAGATTGTGCTTGAGCTACTAGACGCTTTGTGATTTCTCCACCGACAGAACCATTGGAGCGTGCAGCAGTATCTGAACCAAGGGATACTCCAAATTCTTGAGCAATCTCATATTTGATTTGATCAAGAGCCTGTTCGATTCCAGGTACAAGCAATTTGTTGCTACGTGCCATTTATATCACTCCTTTTTTAGTTCAGCTTAAGAAAAGAAACTTAAAGGAACCTTTCTTTAAAAGCTGTAAAGTTAGTATGAGATTTTCTTTCTAAACCATACTGGAAAGTCTTAGTCAAATACTGTAATATAAGTGAGAAATAAATAATCTGTCTATACATTCAAAGAGCGAATAGCTTAAGTAATTTTATCCAAAGATAGTTGAGAGGAAACCTATGATTAAATTTAGAAATTCATTCAGTAAAAAAGTACATAACCTATCTCCTGCTCAGCTCATTGTCAGCTTCTATTTCATTGCTGTCCTTGTGGCGGTATCCTTATTGAGCCTGCCTGTAGCCAGATTTGATGGAGTCGATTGGAGTTTCATCAATGCTCTTTTCACAGCTGTAAGTGCAGTAAGCGTCACAGGGCTGACAGTAATAAATCCAGTTGAAACATTCACAGTCCCAGGTATTTTCATACTAGCTTTTGTACTCCAATTCGGGGGAGTTGGTGTCATGGCTGTGGGTACTTTCATCTGGCTCCTTCTAGGGAGAAAAATCGGACTTCGTGAGAGAAGGCTGATGATGATTGATCAGAATCAGTCCAACCTTTCTGGAATTGTAAAGCTGATTAAACAAATTCTGGTTTTAATTTTAACGATTGAATTATTAGGTGCTATCATTTTGGGAACTTATTTTCTTTCCTATTATGATACATGGCAGGAGGCTTTCTTCCATGGTTTTTTTGCCTCTGTCAGTGCTACTACAAATGGCGGTTTTGATATCACCGGTCAATCGCTTGTTCCTTTTGCAAACGATTATTTTGTACAATTCATCGTCATGATACTGATTACGGCAGGAGCGATAGGTTTCCCTGTCCTAGTGGAAGTAAAGCAGTTCATCGTCCATAAGAATGGACGGTTCCGCTTTTCATTATTCACTAAAATTACAAGCATCACTTTTGCTTGTTTGATTACACTTGGAACGGTCGCCATTCTCATTTTGGAATTTAATTCTTTTTTCAAAGGGATGACTTGGCATGAATCTCTTTTTTATGCGCTGTTTCAATCTGTCACCACAAGGAGCGGCGGACTCGCAACGATGGATGTCAGCGAATTCACCATGCCGACTTTACTAGTGATGTGCGGTCTTATGTTCATCGGGGCATCACCTAGCTCTGTAGGTGGGGGTATCAGAACGACGACATTCGCATTGAATATTCTCTTTCTCTTCCACTTTGCAAGAGGGAATAAGAATATCAAATTATTTGGACGCGAAATCCATGAGGAAGACATCATCAAATCGCTGGTCGTATTGCTATTGGCCATCCTTATTTGCTTTTCGTCCATTATCATTCTCAGTGTGACAGAAGAATTTGAGTTGATACAGATTATTTTTGAAGTTTGTTCAGCCTTTGGTACAACAGGCTTGTCAATGGGCATTACTCCTGATCTGTCCACTTTCGGGAAACTGATCATCATGTGTTTGATGTTTATCGGGCGGGTAGGACTATTGACATTCCTATTTATTCTTGAAAGTAAACAAAAGCCGCCTAAATACCATTATCCTGTTGAGCGGGTCATCATCGGCTAATTAGATTTGTTGTGGGAGGGACTTTATGGTCTCTCTTTTATTTTTGGATTTAAATTATAAGAATTTTTAAGAAATATATTGCAATCGCTTACAAGCTCGTGTTACTCTTCTTATAAGAAGTTTTCCGAAACGTTTTGGGAGGATGCCATGACAACGATAAAAGATATAGCAAGGGTGGCTGGTGTTTCTGTCACGACTGTTTCAAGAGCACTAAACGGTTATTCTGATGTAAATCAAAAAACGAGGAAAAGAATTGAAGAAGTAGCAAAGGAATTGAATTACAGTCCCAACACGGTTGCCAGAAGCCTTGTGATGAAAAAGTCCAAAACGATTGGACTCCTTGTTTCTGATATGAACAGGGAAGGCGTAAAGGATAATTTCACTTTCGAGGTACTCTGTGGAATCAATGAAGCTTCAGCGAATTCAGATTATGATCTTGTACTTTTCAGCACTACATCCACTAAGCAGAGTCAAAAAACATACACTCAACTTTGTAGGGAAAGACGAGTGGATGGGGTTATTTTACAAGGTATCAAGACAAATGATCCTTATCTGCAAGAGGTAGTGGAAAGCGACATCCCTTGTGTATTGATAGATATCCCGCAGGAGTCCGATACTGTCGGCTATGTCACGACAGATAATGTGGATGGTGCAAAAAAAGCGGTGGCCCACTTGATTGAACGGGGACATACCAATATTGCCATGATAAACGGACATGAGAAAGCGGATGTAAGCATTAGGCGATTGCAAGGTTATCTTGAAGCGATCAATGAGAAGGAACTGACAATGCGACAGGATTGGATCCGAAATGGTGACTTCAAAGAAAAAGTCGCAGAAGAAGTGGCAATGGAGCTTTTAGCTGACAATCCAGAAATTACAGCTGTTTTCTGTGCTAGTGACTTGATGGCATTAGGGGTTATGAGAGCTGTGAAGGCACTTGGTAAAAAAGTACCGGAGGATATTGCAGTGATTGGATATGATGACATTATGCTTGCATCTTATTCGAATCCAAGCTTGTCGACTATTCGTCAAGACAAATTTAATCTTGGGCATGAGGCGGCGATTCTTCTAATTGAGATGTTGGAAGGAAAAGAAAAATCGCATGCAAGGATAATTGACACAACACTCATCATAAGAGAGTCCACATAAATAAGGCACTATACGAGTGCTTTTTTACAACCAGAATTTCCGAAACGTTTTGGAAAAAAGAAGTAAACAGATTTACCTTAAAACCAAAACGTTTCGGATCCATACTAGCTTAGGAGGTATAACTATGGATTATAGAGTGATAAAAGAAAATGATTTGTTTTTGCTTACTGACAAGAATGGGAATATCCCAGAAAATCACCCATATGGGTTGGGGCTATATACAAAGGATACCCGGTTCTTAAGTAAACTAGATGTGAAAATCAATGGGGAAGAGCCTATTCTACTGCATTCAGATGCAGCTGATAACTATATGGCGACCATTTTGATGACAAACCCTCATATGGAGGAAAACGGTGAACTTATTTTATGGAGGGAGTCAGTGGAAATCAAAAGGACCCGCTTCATCTACAATGATGTTTTCTATGAAACACTAACAGTTAAAAACTATTTTCCGAAAAGTGTTAGTTTTGATTTAAGTGTGCACGTGGATGTGGATTTTTCGGATATGTTCATCGTCCGCGGTTTTCAGAATGGAGAAATAGGAAAAAGAACCGGTCAGACAGCAGAAGAAAACTCGTTGACATTCCATTACGATGGAGCAGATGATCTATCGCGCCGGACGTATATGGAATGGGACAAGAAAGCAAAATCCATAGATCCGGAATCAGGGGCACTTCATTTCCGCTTCGAGTTGGAACATGAAGAAGAACAGTCGATAACGTTAAAGGTACAACCACAACATGGAAAGCAAGAGGGGAACAGTATTCTATCTGCACCAGTCGCTTTGGAGGAATTAAAGAAATCCTATGATGGCTGGAATACAGATATCACAAAAGTGAAAACCGATTGCCTCCCGTTACAACGATTGGTGGACCGGGGGTTAAGCGACCTACGCGTGTTGTTAACAGATCTTGGGTTCGGTAAGTTCCCTGTTGCTGGATTACCTTGGTTTGGTGTTCCTTTTGGAAGAGATAGTCTGATCGCCGCGCTTCAGATGATGGCTTTTCAGCCGGAAGTGGCTAAAGGAACCCTTTACACTATGGCAAATAAACAAGGGACAAAAGTGGATCCTTGGAGGGATGAACAACCTGGTAAAATCATGCATGAGATTCGCTTTGGAGAACTTGCGACTACCGAGCAAATCCCTTTTACGCCATATTACGGTACGATCGATGCAACTCCATTATTCTTAATTCTTTTGACCGAGTATGTTAAATGGACTGGTGATCTTCAAGTGGTAAAGGATCTGGAAACAAATATTGAAGCGGCATTGATATGGATAGATGAGCATGGGGATAGAGATGGAGATTTGTTTGTGGAATACCACCAAGAAGCGAGTAAAGGGATTGCCAATCAAGGTTGGAAGGATTCAGGAGACTCCATTGTCCATCGCAATGGTGATTATGCTACTACCCCAATAGCCCTTTCCGAAGTACAGGGCTATGTTTTCCAAGCGAAAACGGGATTGGCTTCGATATTCGACAAGCTTGGAAATCAAGAAAAGGCAGAAGCATTGAGAGAACAAAGTCAAAAGCTGAAGAAAAAATTTGATGATGAATTCTGGATGGATGATGTGAATTACTATGCGATTGCTTTGGATCGCGATAAACAACAAGTAGGAACGATAACATCCAATCCTGGCCATATACTATTTTCTGAAATGCTGGATGAAGATAAAGCGAGAGCAGTCATTGAGACGCTCATTTCCCCTAAAATGTTCTCAGGGTTTGGAATTCGTACGATGGGAATTGGGGAAGCAGGTTATAATCCGATGAGTTATCACGATGGAAGCATCTGGCCGCACGACAACAGCATGGTACTGCTGGGAATGTCGAAAATCAAGGAGCAGGAAGCTGCGAATATCGTTATTGAAGGGCTCATCGAAGCAGCATCACATTTCGAGTATGATCGTCTGCCTGAGTTATTCTGCGGTTATGATCGTTCAGTAGGAAAAGCGGTGAAGTATCCTGTTGCATGTTCACCGCAGGCTTGGGCCGCAGGGACACCACTTGTTATTGTACAAACGATACTAGGGCTTTTCCCGGATGCCCTAGAAGAAAAGATAGTATTGTCTCCGGTATTCCCGAATGGGATGGATGTATTGGAAGTGGAGAAGGTCAAAATAGGTAAAGGGCATTTATCCGTCACAGCTTTAAGGAATGTGAGTGGGATAGTGGAGCTCACCATCAAGGAAAACACTACTGGGTATGAGGTTGTTCAAAATTAGTTTTTTAAAGCTACAAAAAATAAAGCAAAAGGAAGAGGGGTATTAAGATGAAAGCAAAAAAATGGTTGGCAGCATTAGGTGTTACGACAATGCTTGTTGGTGGTGTATTGTCAGGTTGTAGCGGTGGGAGCAACGGTTCAACGGAGGATTCCGGTGATACAGTGGAGATAACCTTGGCGGGATGGGGCGGTAATCCATCCGAAACCAGACTTTTAAAGGAAGCCTTAGATGCATTTGAAGAAAAAAACCCGACGATCAAGGTCAAGCATGAAGTTATTTCAGATCAGTATATGGATGTCATGAAAACACGCCTTATAGGTGGGGAAGCACCAGATGTTTTCTATTTAGATGCTTTTGAAGCCCCTGCACTCATTGAAACTGGAGTACTTGAACCGCTTGATGACTATGTGACAGAGGAATTTGATGTAGAAGATTTTGAACAACCGCTTTTGGAAGCTTTCCAAAAGGATGGAGTAACATATGGTTTCCCGAAGGACTATTCTACGCTGGCGTTATTTTACAACAAAAAGATGTTCGATGAAGCAGGCGTAGAAGTTCCGACGACATGGGATGAGGTCCGTGAAGTTTCCAAGGAATTGACTAAAGACGGTGTGGTTGGTCTTGGTGTGGCACCAGAGCTTGCAAGAATGTACTATATTGCTGAATCCCTGGGCGGGGAAGTGGTGAAAGATGATAAAGCTAACTTTGGAGATGACAAAGTCATTGAAGCCTTACAACCGATCATCGACCAGCGAAACGAAGATAAAACCGCCGCTCAAGCTACAGATGTAGGCGCAAACTGGGGTGGAGAAATGTTCGGCCAGGAAAAAGCGGCAATGGTAATTGAGGGGAACTGGGTAATTCCTTTTCTTGAAGATACCTTCCCTAATGTAGATTATGGAACGGCTGAACTTCCAACGATCAACGGCGAACAATCCACCATGGCATACACAGTATCTTACGTAATGAATGCAGGAACTGAGAAAAAAGAAGCGTCTTGGAAATTGATTGAATTCTTGACTGGTCCTGAAGGCATGGAAATTTGGACGTCCAAAGGGTTTGCATTGCCGACAAGGAAGTCTGTAGCAGAGAAGCTTGGCTTTGATCAGGATGAGAAACGTGCAGCCCTTGTTTCTGGAGCATCTTATGCAACGGTTTGGGCTAATGGAGTGAATCTACCGACGATCATGAATAATTTTAACAACCAATTTGTATCTGCCTTCCTTGGACAGCGACCACTTGATGAGGCGTTGAAAGAAGCTGAAGAACAAGCAAACAGGGAAATTGGCGAGTGATTATTTTTTGACCTATGTGCCTGGCTGTCTGTTAATCTTTGACGGACAGCCTTGCATTTAACTTGTGGTGTCTCTACTGACTTCTTTGTGAAGAGGAAATGAGCGGGTGTTCCTCTTCAGAAAAGAGTTCATGTAGATAAATAGAACTCTTGGAAGGGAAAAGGAGTGAATAAAATGAAGAAAAAACGTACCTATTCAAAGCGGACATTACGAGAGGCTACACAGGGTTATTCTTTTATGGCCCCAACGATTTTCGTACTCGCATTATTCATTATCGGACCAATAATTTATGCATTTTTCTTATCTTTCCATAAGGTACAGCTATTAGGTACGGCGACATATGATTTTGTAGGATTAAGCAATTTTACAAATATAACGGATGATGGTCGGGCTTTACGGGCCCTTTGGAATACTTTCAAATACGTTATTATCGTTGTGCCGATTCAGACATTACTGGCACTTATTCTTGCAGCAACGCTTAACGCGGGCTTGAAAGGGCAAAGTATTTTCCGGATTGTCTACTTCCTGCCGACATTGACATCATCTGCAGTATTAACGTTGATTTTCATGTGGATGTACAATCAGAATGGACTTGTAAATGAAATCTTATCTACAGTCGGACTCCCTACATATAACTGGATAGGGGATCCCAGTGTAGCATTGATAGCAATCATGATAATGAACATTTGGGCCACGGCACCGTTCTTCATGGTCATCTATCTTGCTGCCCTTCAAGATATTCCTGAATCTTTATATGAAGCGGCGGAACTCGATGGAGCCAATGCTTTCAAAAAGTTTATATATATAACGGTTCCCAATTTACGACCGGTGACATCCTTTGTTGTCATCATGGGCTTGATCGGGACATTCCAGCTGTTCGATCAGTCCTTCATTTTCTCCGGGGGGTCAGGGGGACCGGATAACTCTACATTGACAGTTGTGTTATTGATCTATCAATATGCATTCAAGAGCCTTGGCACCATGGGTTATGCGGCGGCGATTGCTGTAATGCTATCTCTTGTCATCCTTGTCGCAACATTATTGCAACGTAAATTTTCTAAAGAAGAATCTCTATATTAAGGGGGCTGCATCATGAAGAAGAAGCTTAGTATCGGAAAAGCATTTTTATATGGTATTCTCGTTCTGTATGCGGTTATTACCCTTGTTCCATTTCTATGGGCTGTCTCTTCTTCGTTTAAAACGTTGGAAGAAATCGTGAGTGGGACGATTAATTTTATACCAAGGAATTTCACTTTTGATAATTATAAACAAATTTTCTTAGAACAGGAGTTATTCCCACGTTGGTTGTTGAACAGTTTGATTATAGGAGTGGCAGGTACCTCGCTGAATCTTTTATTCAACTCCATGGCAGGGTATGCCCTGGCTAGGCTCAGCTTTCCGGGACGGAAAACATTATTCATCATTGTACTAGCAGTCTTGATGATCCCGGCACAGGTAACGATGATTCCTAACTATTTGATTCTTCGTGAATTGGGCTGGTTAAATTCTTATCAAGGCATGATTGTACCGGCAATGATCAATGCCACCTTCATTTTTATGATGAGGCAATTTTTCATCAACTTCCCGAAGGAACTGGAAGAGGCGGCAGAAATGGATGGACTCAGCCGGTTTGGTACATTCTTTAAAATTGTACTCCCATTGGCCAAACCAGCCCTTGCTGCACAGGCAATATTCGTATTCATGGGCTTTTGGAACGACTTTATGCGTCCGTTGATCATTCTGTCAGATCCATCCATGTTCACATTACCACTAGGATTGAACACCTTCAAAGGACAATACATCAGCTACTGGAACTACATCATGGCAGCATCCATGGTATTCACCCTCCCAGTACTGCTCATCTACGGCTTCTTTAACCGCTACTTCATAAAAGGAATCTCCTTTACCGGGGGCAAGTAACAAGAGGCTAAAGCACAAGAGCGCGCTACCACAGCAAACAAACGATCATAAGAGACCTGCGTCTGAAGAGATGGGGTTTCGACGTAAGAGCGAAAATTCCTTTGGGGGTCTGACCCCCAAAGGAATTTTTTTTGATCTTCAATCTCTGCCATAACTCACATCTTTATCGGGATGTGTAAAGGGAACTCCTTGTGGTTTTTTGGATTTTTCGATGAGTTCTTTGTTTTCTGTTGAGTTCCATCCGATGTCATTTGTTGGATGCACCCATTGGTCCCCTGCCATGACTGCCGGGTCAACGTCGTCACTCCAATTATTTAATGGGGATTCCTCGGAATTGTATTTGCTGTCCCCGATGACAATTCCGTATTCATTGACAAACGGTGGCTGCATTTTCATATTGGAGCCTTTGAAAGAAGGGGAATTGATTTGATGCGGCATCGTTTCCTCCAGATAAGGTACTTCCAGTGATTCATCTTTTTCTTTCATACCTTTCACCTCCATGGGGATGTATAGTTTTAGCATTTCTTTAAAATAAATAAGTATGTACCAAGAAAAAGGAGGAAGATAAAATGGCTAAAAGATTTGAGATTGCACATCTTTCACAGGACAAACTCGAACAGATCACGAAGTATGAGCAAAAATTACGGGAGGAAATCGGGGAGGAAATTGTTTTAATCGCTTATGAAGAATGTGAAAAATGACATAAGGGTAATCTAATTTCATGGGGGTGATAGAAATGGCAAAAAGAAAAGTTGCCCACGATGCTGCGAACAATAATAACAAAACACCTAAGGAAAGCTTGCCTGATACGGAGTTTTCTGCAGCATATCAACAAGAGGACATGATCCGGGGTGCCAACCGCAATTCAAAAAAAGGTCGACAAGGGAAGTAAAGGGGGATTTTCGGATGGATAAAAAGACAAAGAAGAAAAAGCAGAAGCAAGCACATGAAGAGGAACATGCAATTTCACATGACAGCTTGAACGAGGAGTTTGGTCCTGAATTCGGAGACCCTAATGCTGCGAAAGCTTTTGAGAATGCAATTGAATCAAACAATAAAAAGAACAAAAAAGGTAAAAAGAAAAACTGCTAGCTGAAATCAGCTGGCAGTTTTTCTTGTTTTTGAAGCAATGGGAAAGATCTCTGTCTTGTTTGTTGTCTGATTGAAATAGACAAGAACAAAACTTTCTTCTTCCTTTATCTGTCCTTTTTCCAAGTATCGGGACAAGTCAAAATGGATTGTTTCAACCATTGTATGTTTATATAGTTCTTTTTCATTCAATTGCAAATTAGTAAATGCTTCACCCATCATATCGGGAGTTTGTATGATTTGTTTGTAAATGCCTGTACGTACATCTTTATCCAGACGATCCTGCCACCATGGTTTACGGGGCTTGAATTTCTGGTGGCGCAAGTAATCATATTTCATCAGACTCTCTACAACGCTAAGAGTCGCAACGCTTTCCTCTTGTAAAAAAGCATAAAGGCGTTTGTACAGGTCTTCCAGTTGATGACCGATTCTGGACCAGCCTTGGTTGTCCCAATATGATCCGAAATCCTGGAAGAAATCGAATGGCGTTTCAAATACTCCCGATACCAGGTGCTCGACTGTCGCATCCATTCTATGGTCGTTCCAATACTTCTCAAGGACGTCTTCCACCTGTTTGATGCGGATGATATCATCAAAACTCAAGATGTTGTTGCCGAGTATTTCATACGGTGCATGGTCCATATAGATGTAATCATGTTCTTTAGAGCGTATTCTAAGACCTGTCCCGCGCAGCATTTTTAAAAAGCCAAGTTGAAGCTCTTCAGGTCGCAATGCAAAGACATCGTTAAAAGTTTTCTTGAAGGAATGATAATCCTCTTCTGGCAATCCTGCGATCAAGTCAAGATGCTGATCTATTTTTCCTCCGTCTTTCACCATGGTCACTGTACGGGAGAGCTTAGAGAAATTCTGTTTCCGCATGACAAGCTCGTTTGTCGCATCATTGGTTGACTGTACGCCGATCTCAAAACGGAATAAGCCTGGAGGAGCTTCCTGATTCAAGAATTCGATGACTTCCGGTCGCATGATGTCCGCTGTGATTTCAAATTGGAAAACAGTACCCGGCAAATGCTCATCGATTAGGAAGCGGAACATTTCCATGGCGTAGCTGCGACTGATGTTGAAGGTGCGGTCCACAAATTTAATGGTCTTTGCCCCATTGTTCATCAGGAACCGTATATCCTCCTTCACTTTTTCGCGGTCAAAATAGCGTACGCCAACTTCAATGGAAGACAGGCAGAACTGACAGCTGAACGGACAACCCCTGCTCGTTTCAAAGTAGGTCACACGTTTGCCAAGCTGTATTAGATCCTCTTCAAATCGGTAAGGAGAAGGAAGTTCTTTTAAATCCACTTTGTTTCGTTGGGGGGATATTTTCTTTTCAGTGCCATCCCGGTATGCTAAGCCGCTGATGTTGGCAAAGTCCTTATCCCCTTCTAGTTCCTGCAGAAGCTGTTTGAAAGTGATTTCTCCTTCACCTAACACGATGAAATCCACGTCTGTAAGTCGTTCCAGCCATTCTGAGACATCATATGTCACTTCAGGGCCACCAAGGACAAGGATCAGGTCAGGGTTGATCTTTTTCAACATGCTCATAACCTTTATCGTCTCTTCTATGTTCCATATATAACAACTGAATCCTATGACATCAGGTTTTCGCTGTATCAGATCAGCTACAATATTCATTACTGGATCTTTGATGGTATATTCAACAAGATCCACTTTATATTCCGGTTCCGCATATGCCTTTAAGTAACGGATGGCAAGATTGGTATGGATGTATTTTGCATTTAGTGTTGCAGCAATTATTTTCATGGTAAATCCATCAAACTCCTAGTGAAAAAATTCTATAACTAATACATTTTATCATACTTAAAATATGGGAGTCATGATTTTGTGGTATTTTTATCAACCTAGCAAAATTTCCCTTATTACTCCATTATCAACAGAAAAATAGTAAATATTACAAAATGATTTCTGAAATGACTTTTTTATTGCGTTAAATGTAGAAGAAAGGATTTTAACGGTTGAATGGAGAAGTTTATGGAGTACAAGCATGAGAGTTTTTAAAGGGAAATTAACAGGGATTTGTACGGAGTGCTTAGATCCCGAAGAAAAAGCGAAGTTGCTTGCATTAATTTTATAGAACTTACTAAGGAAATTAAGTTGAAAATAGATCGCAATGGAAAATAAATGATAAGTGGGGTAAAGGTATGATCCAACACATGGTAAAGGAAGAAACCAAAAAGTTGGAGGTAGAGATAGAGACTCTGACAAAGAAGCTTCATCAGCTTGAGAAAGAAAACAAATTCTTACAGCTGACTTTTGAGCATGCCAATGATGCCATCATTTTGTTCAATGAGAACGTAGAGTTTTTTCAAGTGAACCAAAAGGCATGTGAGCTGTTTGAATTATCAAGGGAAGACCTTTTGAAAAGAAAGCTGCATGATTTTCTTGATTTGATGTCAAAAGAGGAAGTGGAGCTCCAAGAAGCACAGTTGGATGAATTAGGCGAATTGAAAAATGAATTGATTGTGCGCTTAGACAATGGCAATATTAAGCATGTGGAATATTCAGCAGTCCGTAACCCCGATGAAAGCGGTCTGGATATATGCATAATACGTGATATCACAGCTAGGAAGAAACTGGAGCAAGAGTCCAATAAAAGCAAACAGATGTATCATGACGTCATAAATCGTGCGGTCGATGGGATTGTTGTATTTGATAGGGAGGGGTATTTCATTGATGTCAACCCTGCATTCTGTTCGAATTTCGCCATGCCCAAACTCGATTTACTAGAGTCCAAGCTTGATGATTTTGTAGAAGAGGATTTTCAATACAAAATGAAGAACATCTGGACTTTACTTGATAATCACGGAAGAGTGAGGGGAGAGCTTCCGGTCATTCTCCACACCGGTGAACGGAAAACATTCGAGGTGACGATTACCGCTAACATTTATGATGACTATTATCTGGCCATCATGAGAGATGTAACGGAAAAGCGTAACATGGAGCTTCAGCTTCAGAAGAGTGAGGAAAGATTCCGTGAGATGTTCCAACATGCCTTGGATGCGATAGTATTGGTAGATAATAGCGGTGTGATCATGCGGGCGAATCCGGCTGCAAGCAGGGCCTTCGAGTTGCCGTTGGATGAGCTCATCCATTCAAAGCTTCATTGTTTTGTCCCAAGGGAAAATAAGAGAGTGTTTTCGATCGTGAAACAGTTCGTTGCCAATGGTGAGATCAGGGAAGAATTGGAATTCCATATGCCGAATGGCCAGAGGAAGCTGCTTGAATTTACTGCCAATAAAGGGATTATTGATGGATTTAATATGATTATTTTCCGGAACGTCAGTGAGCGCAGGAAAATGGAGAAGGATCTTAGAGAAAGTGAACAGAAATTCCGGAAGATTTTTGATAATGCCATGGATGGTATCATTTTGTGGGATAACAGATGTAATATCATTGATGCAAATCCGAACGCCAGGAAGGTCTTGAAACTTTCAAAAGAGGAATTGATGGAAAATTATCTGGAGAACTTCATTCGCTATAATCAACTCCAAGTATTAAAAGATCATTGGAGGGAATGTCCGGATAGTGAAGAACTGAGTGGAGAAGTGAGTGTCGAGGATGATGGTGGTATGCAAATCATTGAATACTCCGCGAAGAAAAATGTTATTGAAGGGCTCCACATGACCATTTTTCGAAACATCACGGAAAAAAGGGAAATGGAGGATCAGCTTAGAAAATCCGATACCCTGACAGTTGTAGGGGAACTTGCTGCGGGGATTGCCCATGAAATCAGAAATCCGATGACAGCATTGAAGGGCTTTATTCAACTTCTGCAAAATAGTATGAAGGATGAGCAATATGCCATGTATTTCGATGTCATCACTTCTGAGCTTAAAAGGATCGAATCTATCATAACCGAGTTTCTTGTATTAGCTAAACCACAAGCCATCTCTTATCAAAGAAAAAGTGTGACTGTGATTATGAAGGAAACACTGGACCTATTAAGTGCACAGGCTTCCCTGGATAATGTTCAGTTTGAAACATCGATTGAAAATGGACTTCCGGAAATTTACTGTGAACCCAACCAATTGAAACAGGTGTTTATCAATATACTGAAAAACGCAATCGAAGTAATGCCTAAAGGTGGAACGGTCTCTGTATTGCTTTCGAAAGTGGAGGAAGAGCAGGTGCTCATATCCATTATGGATGAAGGGAGTGGAATTCCAGAGGACAAGCTGAAGAAACTTGGTGAACCATTCTATACGACAAAGGACCGTGGAACAGGCCTTGGGCTTATGGTAAGCTATAAAATAGTAGAAGAACACAATGGCACCATTGAGGTGAACAGCGAGCTTGGCAAAGGGACGACTTTTCATATAAAGCTTCCGATCGGTACACCGTCAGTGCATTGATAGCTCTATGGGTAACATATTTTTTAGCGCGAAAAAAGGGGAATCAAGTATGTATTATTACACTAGGATGAACACAGAAATTGGTGAGATTTATATAATCTGCGATGATGAATATCTTATGAGGATTGATTTCAATGATGACTTTTTGAAAATTGATTCTAAGCATCACCGTTATAAACATGATCCTGATCACCCTATTTGCAAGCTAGTGGCAAATCAGATGAATGAATACTTTCAGGGAAGACGATCCACCTTTGCAGTTCCATATAAAATGACTGGGACAGATTTCCAGATGGAGGTTTGGGAAGCATTGGGGAATATTTCCTATGGAGAAGTAAAATGCTATCAAGATATTGCAAGAGAGATAAATAGGCCGCTGGCGGTCAGGGCCATAGGACAGGCAAACAGAAGGAACCCATTGCCGATTGTTATTCCATGTCATCGTGTGATCGGGAAAAATAAAGAGCTTGTCGGGTATGCAGGAGACAAGATCGGTATGAAGGAACAGCTTTTGAAACTAGAAGGTGTTTTGGCTTAGCAAGCAAAAGAGTACTTATAATGAATGGTACGGTAGACTATAAAACTATCGTACTTTTTTTGCGTTCATTCGGCTCTAATCAGTATCAACTCTACTTATTCTTCATATAATTTACTAAGACAAAAAAAGTTGCTCAAGGGCAAAACAGGAGAGGATCACAGTGGGGAGAACGAACAAACTGATTTTTTATACAGAGATACTTACAAAGTTAAATATCATCAGTGAACAAGATAAAGAATCAATATTAAAAAAGAGAAAGAAAAAGGGTTGAAAATATAAAGAGATTAGATTATTATCTAATTAGATGTAAATAAAATTAGATATACATCAAATTAGATGAAGGATGTGTGCCTGTGCAATTAGATAAACTGGTGAATTTTTATAAGGTGATGGGGGATAAGACCAGAATCAAGCTATTGGTGCTCTTGGCCTCGGAAGAGAACCCTTTAAGTGGACAAGAACTAGCGGAAAGGCTAGGTGTAAAACCGCCTACCATATCCCATCACATATCAAAGCTGAAAGAGATTAGTGCGGTATATGAAAGAAGAGAAAAAAATACGGTCTATTACTACTTAAACCAAAAGGCCTTGGAGGTTCATCACGATGGTCTGTTTGTAGTATTGAGTAGAAGTGGAAAAGGGGAAAAGTCAATGGATGAGCTGAAAGAAAGGGAGCAGATCCTACAAAACTTCTTAAAACAGGATGGGACATTAAAAACCATTCCTGCTCAAAGGAAGAAGAAATTGATTATCTTTGAACATATTGTAAAAGATTTGGAACTTGGGAAGAAGTATAGTGAAAAAGAAATAAATGAGCATATCAAACTGTTTCATGAGGATTACGCGACAATCAGAAGAGAATTTATCATCAATCATTATATGTACCGGGAAGCTGGCATTTATGAATTGAACCCAAGGGAGATGTGGGCAAAATAACCCCTGGAACGATAATCAACTGTTCCAACAGATAACTTAACTATTTATAGTTTGTCAACAGTGAAAAGAATCCATCATCCACTAATGGATCCTTCAGTGTGTAGACAAAGTACAGTAATAAAAAAACCTAGTTGATCGTAGTGGAAGGAGCGGAGACTCCTGCGGGAGGAAAGGACATGGAAGACCCCGCAGGGCGTAAGCCCGAGGAGGCTTCCGGACTGCCCGCGGAAAGCGAAGCTCCTGCAACGAAGATCAACTGTCCCAGCAGATACTCTAACTAAAGTAGAGTTTGTCAACAGTGAAAAGGATCCATTATCCATTAATGGATCCTTTTCATGCACTAACCTTCGAATAACGCTTGTATCGCTTGGACGTAGTTGCCTTTGATGATTCCTTTTTCCGTTACGATGCCGGTAATGAATTCATTTGGAGTCACATCGAATGCCGGATTGAAAACGGCTATATCTTCCGGAGCGATGGCTTGACCATTGAGGTGAGTGACTTCCTTTGCATCTCTTTCTTCAATCACAATCTCTTCCCCAGTTCTTTTGGACAAATCAAAGGTGGATAATGGAGCAGCAACATAAAACGGAATGCCAAAGGATTTTGCAAGGATGGCAAGACCGTATGTACCAATCTTGTTTGCTGTATCTCCATTAGCTGTAATTCGGTCCGCGCCGACGATGATCGCATCAATGCCCTTTGTTTTAATCGTATGTGCTGCCATATTATCGGTGATTAAAGTGACATCCACACCTGATTGTTGCAACTCCCATGCAGTTAAACGAGATCCTTGGAGTACAGGTCTTGTTTCGCTTGCATAAACACTGATTGGAAAGTCCAGTTCCTTTGCAAGATGGAAAGGAGCCAGTGCTGTTCCGTATTTCGCTGTTGCAATGGAACCAGCATTGCAGATCGTAAGAACCTTATCGTTCTTTTGAAAGAGTGAGAGGGCGTATTCTCCGATATTTCGACAAGTTGCTTCATCCTCAAGTTGAATGTGAATGGCTTCATGAATGAGATTTGTTTTCGCTTCGTTTACAGATGAAGCAGTCAATGAGACCTGTATAAGGCGGTCGATAGCCCAAAATAGATTGACGGCTGTTGGTCTGGAGGTTGCCAAGTAGTCCCTATCTCTTTTCAAGAAGGTTTGAAACTCCTCAAGCTTTTCAGTCTGATAGGTACTTGCAGCCAGTGCAAGACCATATGCAGCAGTGATCCCGATCGCAGGTGCGCCTCTTACTTTTAACGTGACAATAGCGTCATGGACATCATCAATGGATTTCAGGTCAAGGTATACGGTATCATGTGGCAGTTTCTGTTGATCCAATAAGCGAATATATGTATCCTTCCACTCGACAGAAAGTGGAAGGCCGGTAGTTACAGTCATAATTTAAAAATTCTCCTTTATAACTTTTTCTAGTAATAGTTCAATTTCTTTGGTGTTCTTAAAACTTTCAGCTTCCGAGATAAGTAGCTTTCCAAGTTTAAGGGCTTTTTGTTTTGTGGTGATGCGCTTTGCATAGGGTTGGATGGTGTCCAGATCTGCTACGTGTGCCAAACCAATGGTTCGCCTGATTACTTCACAACCTGCAAAACCGATACTTTCTGCAAACACCTTCTTTAACACATAATCCAGATAACCCGGAGTAGTCGTGAACTTCTCCACACTGGCTGTCTTCCACAGGTCGGAAAATGTGGTGGTGAACGACTCCCAGACTTGATGGAGATGAGATATAATAACACTCCGCTTTTCTTCTTCCCTAGTGATGGCTTGCAATAAAATATTGGCAAAGAACTGACCAACATCAAAGCCAATCGGGCCAAAATAAGCAAATTCCGGATCAATTACCTTTGTATCTATCTCATTGGCAAATATGCTGCCGGTATGAAGATCTCCATGAAGGAGTGCTTCCCCGTCCGTCAAAAATTTATACTTTAGTTTAGCGACCTCAAGCTTTAGTTGCTCATCGTTCCAAAGTGATTCCACTTCTTCCAGAAGTTCTGGTTCAAAGTTGTTTGTCTCACTATCGAAGAATGGGTCTGTGAAAACAAGATCTTCGGTAATCTTACATAGCTCAGGATTGGTGAATTTCTGGTGCAGTTTCTTCTTTTCCTGTTGGTTCAATCCAAAATCGGAAGTGTAGAATAAAGTTTTGGCCAAGTATTCCCCTATATGCTTGGAAAGCAGCGGATAGTCCTTTCCATGGTTGAACCCGTTTCTTACGATTTCAAGATGAGAGAGATCTTCCATGATCGTAATCGCCAAAGTTTCGTTTGTGTAATATACTTTTGGAACTAAATTGGGAACAAGTGCAGCCGCATTCTTAAGATAATTTCCTTCAATTGTTGCCCTGTGCAAGGTAAGTGGCCAGCTTTCTCCGACCACTTTTGCATAAGGCAGGGCCTGCTTGATAATGATGCCTGTTTTATTTTCATCTCTTATATGAAAAACTAAATTCAGATTTCCATCTCCAATTTCATGGCATTGAAGAAGTGCACCTTCTTTAAAGAATTGTAGGTCTCTTGCTAAGGAAACGGCTGTAGTTTCAGTTAATGGTTCATAGCTTGTAGTCGCTGCAGTTGTCATTTTTATACCCCCGAGTCATTATTTGAAGTCAAAATATGAGAGCGGGGCGATTATTTCAAAAATAAAAGCCCCTTTCCATAAGAAAGAGGCTTGAAGCTTTAACTTCTCCCCTCTTATCTGCCAGAAGTCACTTCTGCTGGAATTAGCACCGTGCCTTATGAACGATTACGTTCGGCGTCACAATTGTAACGCCCTGTCTCACAACAGTATTACGGTCGGTTGCTGGGTTTCATCGGGCCAAATCCCTCCACCTGCTCTTGATAAGAGATCGCAATAATATATATTGCGAATGTATTTAATTATGTGAAAATTATTGCTTGTTGAAAATAATAACAAGGTAGGAGGAAGGATGTCAATGAATTTTTTTAAACAACAATAGGATCATTTTTAAGAAATAAGTAGAATTGTATGAATTGTGTGGTTAAATCCTTGAAAAAATGGGTTGCACCTGTTATTATTAAACTATTATTTTTGTTCATGAATATGGAAAGTCAGAAACAAGTTTTCGTCTTGAAATGTTTGGTAGAGCAAGAATAGTAATATTTACGTGGGTAAACCACAAGGAGGAACAAACATGTTACAAGGTAAAGTAAAATGGTTCAATGCAGAAAAAGGTTTTGGATTCATCGAAGTTGAAGGTCAAGACGACGTATTCGTACACTTCTCCGCAATCCAAGGCGATGGTTTCAAAACTTTAGAAGAAGGTCAAGAAGTTTCTTTCGAAATCGTTGAAGGTGCTCGTGGACCTCAAGCTGCTAACGTTACAAAATAATGCTAGCCAAATAGAAAAGGACTCCATTTCGGGGTCCTTTTTGTTATGAGAATTAATAGTATTGCGGTCTTCTGTCTTCGAAGATCGGTATTCTTTTTCTGACTTCGTCCACTTTAGCCAAATCAATTTCAGCAGTAATGATTTCTTCGGATTCTCCTGCTTCCGCTAATATCTCTCCCCAAGGATCGATAATCATAGAATGTCCAGCAAAGGCATTCTTCGGGTCAGCACCAGAGCGGTTACATGCAATCACGTAGCACTGATTTTCGATGGCCCGTGCAATTAGGAGTGTGCGCCAATGATCTACCCTTGCTAACGGCCATTCTGCCACGACGAATATCGCTTTTGCATTTTTTGTGGTGTGGGCACGGATCCATTCAGGGAAACGGATATCATAGCAAATGAAACTTGCACATGCTTCTCCGTCAAGCTCAAACATCCCATCCGTTTTTCCCGGTTGAAGGAAGTGGTGTTCATCCATTAAACGGAAAAGGTGAAGTTTGCTATATTCACCGGCAACCTCTCCATTGTTGTTGACGGTGATCATTGTATTATAGATTCCTTTGTTCGTTTTTTTTGCAATCGATCCACCTACAATGTGACTATTCAACTCTTTTGCTGCGGACTTAAGAAACTTGGTCGTGACAAAGCCGCCTGAATCTGCGATCTTATCAAGGCGTCCAAGGTCATAACCTGTAGACCATAGCTCTGGAAGAACGATGATATCAGGACGATCCTTGCCTGCTACTGTCAAAAGTTCGCAGACTTTTTCTATATTTGCTTCGGGGTCACCGAAGGCTACATCAAATTGAATACATGCTATTTTCCATTTCATAGGATCATCCCTCCGTTGAAAAAATACTTTACAAGTTGAATCTAACACTATATGATTTGTGACTAGGATTTCAAGAAATTTAAAGTAGGTGAACTAGTTGAAACACTTCGAACAATCAAAATTATTGAATAAACTGCCTAAACAATTTTTTGCTTCTTTGGTTAAAAAGGTGGGGGAGGTTGTGGCTCAAGGACATGATGTCATCAATCTTGGACAAGGGAACCCTGATCAACCCACTCCTGACCATATTGTGAAATCATTGCAGGATGCTGCCGGTAACCCGAGTCATCACAAATATTCACCATTTCAAGGTCATTCATTTTTTAAAGAAGCGATTTCGACTTTTTATAAAAGAGAATATGATGTTGATATAAATCCGGATACTGAAGTAGCCATCCTCTTTGGGGGGAAGGCAGGTCTTGTAGAGATTCCACAATGTTTATTGAATGAAGGGGACACAGTCCTTGTCCCAGATCCAGGCTATCCAGATTATTGGTCGGGAGTTGCACTGGCAAAAGCCAAAATGGAATATATGCCATTAAAAGAAGTATATCATTTTTTACCAAACTATGAAGCTATCAATCCGGAAATTTTAGCAGATGCAAAGCTCATGTTCCTTAATTATCCCAATAATCCGACAGGCGCTGTGGCGAATTCTGACTTTTTCAGAAAAACCGTAGAGCTAGCAAATCAGCATGATATTTGTGTGGTGCATGACTTTGCCTATGGTGCAATTGGATTTGAAGGCAAGAAGCCGCTTAGCTTCCTTCAAACTCCAGGTGCAAAAGATGTCGGCATTGAGATCTATACATTGTCGAAAACTTTTAATATGGCTGGATGGCGGGTAGGCTTTGCAGTTGGCAATGAAAGTGTCATTAAAGCAATAAATTTACTGCAGGACCATATGTATGTTAGTATTTTTGGTGCGATACAGGAAGCGGCAGCAACGGCATTGCTCGATCCTCAATCATGTGTGGATGACTTGGTGGAATTGTATGAGGAACGACGTAATATCCTTGTACAGGGCTTGCATGAGATCGGCTGGGAGGTAACGTCACCCATGGGTTCTTTCTTCGCGTGGCTTAAAGTGCCAGATGGTTTTACCTCAGAGCAGTTTGCAGACAAACTCCTATATGAAGCACATGTAGTCGTGGCCCCGGGAATTGGGTTCGGTTCTTACGGCGAAGGATATGTACGAGTTGGTTTGCTGACAAGTACAGATAGACTGAAGGAGGCAGTTCGACGGATCAGCGAATTAAAGATTTTCTGAATAGTCTGTTGACAACCTAACGAAAAAATGGCATAATCTCAACTAGAATTTATTGAATTTTATATTAATGATAATCCAATCTTATCAAGAGCAGGTGGAGGGACTAGCCCGATGAAACCCGGCAACCGACTTAACCAAGTTAAGCACGGTGCTAAATCTTGCAGCATGAAGCTGATAGATAAGAGGAAGTTAGATATAGACTAACCTCTTCTAATCGAAGGGGTTATTTGCGTTCTTATCACCGAAGGAAAGGGTGTACATAATGTCAGAGATTCTAGCAACCTATCTGGTTCATGATCATAAAGGCAATCTCGAAAAAAAAGCGGAAGGGATCGCACTCGGACTCACCATCGGATCTTGGACCGATCTCCCGCAGCTTGAACAGGAGCAACTGAAGAAGCATAAAGGCAGAGTTGTGAGCGTGAAAGAGCTCTCATCAAGTGACAGAGTGGATGCTTATTTTGAAAAAACAGTAACAAGAGGCATCATCCAAATTGCGTATCCTGGTTTCAATTTCAGCAACGACCTTCCAGCCATACTAACCACTGTATTTGGCAAACTTTCGCTGGACGGGGAGATAAAATTGATGGATCTTGCTTTCAGTAATGAGTTGAAGGTGGCATATAAAGGACCGAAATTTGGAATAGAGGGACTTCGATCCATCACTGGCATTCATGATAGACCGTTTGTCATGAGCATTTTCAAAGGGGTGATAGGCAGGGACCTTGCATATCTTACTGATCAATTAAGGGAACAGGCGATCGGTGGAGTGGATTTCATCAAGGATGACGAAATATTGTTTGAAAATGAACTTACCCCATTTGAAAAGAGAATCACCAATGGCAGAAGGATCCTAGAGGAAGTGAAAGAGGAGACAGGCCTCCGTGCAAGATATGCGGTAAACCTGACAGGCCGTACATTAGACCTTAAAGATAAAGCAAAAAGGGCTGTCGAATTAGGTGCTGATTTTCTCCTGTTCAATGTTTTTGCTTATGGTCTTGATACACTGCAAAGTTTGGCGGAAGACAAAGAAGTATCAATTCCGATCATGGCGCATCCTGCTGTGAGCGGAGCGGTTACCCCATCAGAATTTTATGGTATTTCCAATGAATTGCTGTTAGGGAAACTATTAAGGTATGCAGGAGCTGACTTTTCTTTATTCCCTTCCCCATACGGAAGTGTCGCGTTGCCAAAGGAACAAGCGCTAGGTATCCGTGATGCCCTGACAACAACGGACAGTCAGATAAAAGCAACGCTGCCTGTGCCATCAGCTGGGATACACCCCGGTCTTGTACCGATTCTTTACCAGGATTTCGGCAATGATGCAGTCATTAACGCAGGAGGCGGCGTCCACGGGCATGAGCTTGGCGGTGCAGCCGGGGCGAAAGCTTTCCGTCAAGCAGTAGATGCGGTCAGGGCAGGGGAATCATTGACAGCTTATGCACAAAAGCATCCTGAGTTGGAAGTTGCCCTGAAGCAGTGGGGAAGTGTGGAGGTTACAACATGACAGTAAGAAAACCAATGATATTTTGTGATTTTGATGGAACCATCACCAATAGTGACAATATCATTGCCATCATGAAGAAATTCGCCCCGGAAGAATGGGACGAAATTAAAAACAAGGTACTATCTCAGGAGATTTCGATCAAGGAAGGAGTAGGGAGGATGTTTGCCCTTCTACCTTCTGAGAGGAAAGAGGATATCTCTGAATATATAATAAATCACGCTAAAATACGGGATGGCTTCAAAGAATTTGTAACTTTCACTAAGGAAGAGGGTATTCCCCTTTATATCGTCTCTGGTGGTATCGACTTCTTTGTAGAACCACTTTTGCAAGGATTGGTGGAGGAAGGGAACATTTATTGCAACGGCTCCGACTTTTCAGGGGGGAAAATAAACATCCTATGGCCATATAGTTGTGATGAAAAGTGTGACAACGACTGTGGCTGTTGTAAGCCAAGCATAATCAGAAAGCTTGCTGATTCCAACAGCCATAAAATTGTCATTGGAGATTCCATCACAGATCTTGAAGCTGCCAAACTAGCGGATCAAGTCATCGCAAGGAATTTCTTGATTAAAAAGTGCGAGGAGCACGCCATTGTCTATTCTCCTTTTGAGACCTTTTACGATGTAATGGAGATTTTGAAAAAAAGGGAGGTGATTGCATGAGTCAGTATGCAACAAAATGGACAGAGCTTTCTGAGGTGAAAGAAGAGCTTGCTGCACGCGATTGGTTTTATGGCACAAGTGGAAATCTTTCTATTAAAGTGTCAGATTCACCGCTGAGATTTCTGGTTTCTTCTAGTGGAAAAGACAAGAGAAAGAAAACTTCAGAAGATTTTCTGCTTGTGGATGAGTTAGGAAAACCAGCCGAGGCCACAGCCTCCAAGCCCTCAGCAGAAACATTGCTGCATCTGGAAGTTTATCACAGGACGAAAGCAGGTTGTTCTTTGCATATCCATACCATAGATAATAATGTCATATCTGAGCTGTACGGTGATCACGGTGAAATTAGATTCAAAGGTCAGGAAATCATAAAGGCGTTCGGGATATGGGAGGAAGATGCAGAAGTAAGAATACCAATCATAAGGAACCATGCAGATATCCCAACACTTGCTGAGGAATTCTCTCATTTTATTGATGGGGATGCGGGAGCTGTCCTCATTAGGAATCATGGAATCACCGTCTGGGGAAAAAGCGCCTTTGAAGCGAAAAAACAGCTGGAGGCCTGGGAGTTTCTATTTTCCTACCATCTAAAGCTCCTTAGCTTAAAAAATTCAGTCCAACCGAAAATATCTATTTGAATCATAGGTAAAAATGATTTCCCATTGAAAGCGAAATCCATCAATAGCGATGTTTAACAGAAACAAAAAGATAAGAGGAGGAACTAAACATGGCAGAAATCAGATTGCACGAAACAAATGAAAGAATCAGTGGAAAAGAAAATGTAGAAAACTTTCTAAACGAAAATGAAGTAATTTACGAAAACTGGGACATTGCAAAACTCCCTGAACATCTCCAGGAGAACTTTTCATTATCAGATGAAAACAAAGAAGAAATCCTGACAGTCTTCAAAGAGGAGATAGCCGCTATATCCTTAAAGAGAGGCTACAAAGCTCAAGACGTCATTTCATTATCTGACTCCACCCCAAACCTTGAGCAACTTTTACAAAACTTCAATAAAGAACATCATCATACAGATGATGAGGTGAGATTTATCGTAAGCGGTCACGGGATCTTCGTTATTCAAGGCAAAGATGGTTCATTCTTTGATGTAGAGCTTGAACCAGGTGATTTGATTTCTGTTCCACCAAATGTTCGCCACTATTTCACCCTGATGGATGACCGTAAAGTGGTTGCAGTTCGAATCTTCGTAACAACTGAAGGTTGGGTACCAATCTATGAACAGGAAGAAGTAAAGAATTAAGTAAATATTAAAGGCTGTTTTCCCTGTTGTGCTAAGAATGCGACTTGCAGAATATAATCAATAAAAAGCCCAAATGCCGACTTTTTACATGCGAATAGCAACAATCTTTGAGAAAAGAGCTTTATTAAAAGATGATCCTTTGGGGTCATCTCAGACTGTTGACAAAGCCCTAAATATTCTTATATTTGCATCCTGCTGTTGATCTTCGTTCCAGGCGCTTCGCTTTTCGCGGGCATCCCGGAAGCCTCCTCGGGCTTACGCCCTGCGGGATCTTCCCTGTCCCTTCCTCCCGCAGAAGTCTGCGCGCCTTCCACTACGATCAACACAGGTTTTGCATATCTCTAAGATAAAAAAACTTTGTCTACACACTGAGATGATCCTTTGGGGTCATCTTTTTTTATAAGATAAAAAATATAAAAAAATGTTGATTTCCGTGCCAGGGGCTTCGATTATCCGAAGGGCTCAAGGTCGCCCCGCGGAAAGCTAGCCATTTGCGGAAAGGAACAGCGGCCTATAACAAACTATGAAGTATTAAGGACCGGGCGGTTTTCACCCGGATTTTCTTATTGAGAAAATTAGAAATGGATGTAGGGTTTTCTTAATAAGCTTTAAAGTTTCTGGAACAAAAAGCTGCAGGAGTCAAAGTTTTGATGACTATTTTCATATACAAGAGGGAATATAATGGTAGATAATGCAGTTATAACATCACTAGGAGGAAACTCAATGGAGCACGTAGTTATAATAGGCGGTATAGCCGGAGGGATGAGCGCAGCCTCCAAGTTAAGGCGTCTGGATGAAAAGGTGAAAATCAGCGTGTTTGAAATGGATTCGCACATATCCTACGGTGCCTGTGGCCTGCCTTATTACATATCGGGAGTTACAAAATCCCATGAAGACCTGCTGGCAAGGACAGTGGAAGATTTTGAAAAACGCAATATTCAAGTATATTTACACCATGAAGCAATCAGTGTCGATTCGGAAAATAAATGCGTGAATGTAAAAAACCTTCAGACTGGTGAGGAAACAGAAGTCAGCTATGATAAATTGCTAATTGCTACAGGATCTAGACCAATAGTCCCGACTTTCGTTCCAGAAAACACCACAAATGTTCATACGCTAAAAACACTAAATGATGGAATGAAAATGCGGGAGTATTTCTCAGATAAGGCAATAAAGAAAGTCGGAATCATCGGCGGGGGCTACATCGGAATGGAGCTTTTAGAGAGCATGCTGGAGCTTAGAAAAGAGGTTGTGGTCATCGAGCTTCAGGACCATATACTGCCCAATTATGATAAGGAGATCGCCAATATAATTTCAGATTCATTGAATGCCTCAGAAAGCACTTCCATCCGAACTGGGGAAGAAGTAAAGGAACTTAAGGTCTCGGGTGATAGGGTGACACATATTGTGACTGATAAAGGCTCGATCGAAGTGGATGCTGTGATTGTCAACATCGGCAATAAACCGAACACACAGTTTGTCGATGATCTCGGCATGAAAATGCTGGAAAACGGTGCAATCGTCGTAGACAAACACCAGGCAACAAGCATACCATTCATTTATGCAGCAGGTGACTGTGCAACAAGTAACCATCTCATCTTAAACAGACCGGTCAATATTGCATTGGGAACAACGGCGAATAAGCATGGAAGGGTGGCAGCTGATAACCTTGCTGGCATTCCATCTGAATTTGCCGGGATACTTGGCACAAATGTGGTAAAAGTGATGGAGTGGACAGCAGCTATGACTGGATTGACAGAAAAAGAGGCCAAGGAAGAAGAATTCAACTATAAGAGTGTAGTCGTTGAAACAAATAACCATGCATCCTATTATCCTGATGTTGAATCAATCCATATCAAGCTTGTTTTTGAAAAAGAATCTCAAAAGCTGTTAGGAGCTCAGATGGTAGGTAAGGATGACTCCATTGCCAAACGCATAGATGTCTATGCTACGGCCATCACTTGCGGATTGACCACCAAGGAAATTGGGATGCTCGATCTCAGTTATGCACCGCCATATGCTACCGTATGGGATGCCGTCCAGGTCGCAGCAAATGTAGCAAACAGGTAGCTTCGAAAGTAGTTAAAATATTATGAATTTTCTTTACCCATTATGTCAAATATGCTAATGTAAAAGTAGCTTTATACATACATATCGTTGAAGGAGTGAAAGAGATGAAGGTCCGCTACAATTTCGTGCCCAAGCATGATGTACAGTACTGTGAACCAACTTATACAATAAAACAGGCATACGATAAGATCAAGAATACCGGTTATCGGTGCATTCCTATACTTTCTAACGATGGCCATGACTTCCTGGGGCTTGTTTACAAAGTTCATTTGCTGGATTACCTTTATGAACAAAAGGGCAGTGAAGAGGATTCCATAGAAGTATTGATTAAAAATCAAGATGCATTCATCTTTGAAGAAGACTCCTTTTTTAAGGCTTTCTTTACAATCAAACGCCTGCCGTTTATTGCAGTGTTGAATGAAGAGAATGAGTTTCTGGGGATATTGACACATGCAAATGTCATGGATGTGCTGGCAGATTCTTTCGGCATGAAGACAGGAGGATACACCCTTACCATTGCAACAATTGAACATAAAGGAGCCATCAAAGATCTCGTATCCATGTTGAAGGATATCAATATTGACGGTATGCTCACACTGGATAACGGAGAAAAATATTTAAGACGTATCATCGTGAATCTTCCAGCTGAATTGCCTGAAGAGAAATTAAACAAAGTGGTAAAAAAGCTTGGAGAGAAAGAATTTAGAGTTACTCACGTAGACCAAATTGATGTGCATAAATAAAATGACGCGAGCGGACCCCTAAAATGGAGACCGCTCGTTTTTTAGTGCAGCAAAATTTCCTTGTCGATTAAAATATTTGATAAAGTGACTATTTCCGCCTTATCCCTTAATTTGGGTATATATTGCTTCAAAACGCTTGCAGTCTTTTCGCCTACCACCCCAACATGGCCGATTGCAATGATGGAGTCATCGACTTCCGTTTTTTTTATCAACTGAGTAGTTTGCTTTACGATGTGGTTGGTGGTGAAAACTTCGTCAAAGAATAGTTCGTTTTCTAAAAAAGGCACACCAATTTCTGTTGCCAATTCAGCTACTACGCTCTTTTTTGAAGTTTTGCTGTCAAGGTAATAAAGGTTTCTCTCCTTGCATATCTCCAAGATGACCCTCATGATCCGTTTATCTGCTGTAATTTTAGAACCCATATGATTATTTATCCCGACTGCATGTGGAACAGAATCAATGGCATCATTCACCCTGGTGTATATTTCTTCATTTGATAGGTTGGATGTAATGGCTCCAGGACCAAGCCAGCTCTTCTTACCCTTTAATGGCTCCATTGGAAGATGCAATATCACCTCATGGCCTAAACTATGTGCCATTTCAGCATCTTTTTGGGTGGTGGATAGAAACGGCATCACCGCCACTGTCAGTGTTGCAGGTAAGCGAAGTATCTCTTCTGTGCCTTTCATGTTATTGCCGAGATCATCAATTACAATCGCGACTTTATTACTGTTATGTTCTTCAGCTGAAGAAATTTGACTAAAGAAACTAAAAAAAATGGAACAACTAATTATCAGTACCAACGATCTTTTCAAAATATCCACCCACTTCGATTTAATTCGACAAATATTGTATAGGTATAATAATGGGAATAAACTTATAACCTTACTCTGTCAGGTAGCTTTATATTATTTTCATCTTTAATGAAAAATAAATTCAATGAAAAAAATGTCTAATTTTGCGATTCTATTTACAAAAATAGAAATTATTGTAATAATTTTTAAAGTGTATTAAAGAGAGAGAAGGGGCGAATGACATTGTCATATGAAGGGTATGTAGATCAATTGTTATTGCTTATAAAAGAAAAAAGGGACAATATGATCACCGTTGCAAATAAAACTGGATATGTTAGTGACCAGACGGTGAAATGCAGTCAGGATTTAGACAAGCTGATTTATAAATATCAGGAAATGATATATGAAAAGAAATAAAGTGTTTATCTATAGGCTGACCACTATTGTAATAAAGAGTCCAAATAAAAAAAGCCGCCCACAAAGAACGGCTAAAAAATCTGGATTAAAAATATCATAAACAATATACCGATAATAAAAGAATATGTAGATGACGTTTCGTGTCCATCCCCATGACTTTCGGGAATCAGTTCCTTATATATGATATACAGCATGGCCCCTGCAGCAAATGCAAGTCCATACGGTACAAGAGAGGCAACAACCGAAGTCAAATAGAAGCCGAGAATTGCCATCGGTACTTCCACTGCACCAGTTAATGTAGCAACCAAAAACGCCTTTAACCTGGTTATTTTTTGATTGATTAGAAATAATGCCACTAAAAAACCCTCGGGAGCATTTTGTAACCCTATCGCAAATGCAATCAGATTTCCTGTATCTGCCGTATCAGAAGCATAACTAACTCCAACAGAAAGACCTTCTGGAATATTGTGCAGCGTAATAGCAGCTACAATTAGCATTGCTTTCTGATCAAAAGCAATACCTCTTCTATTGTGCTCAAGATCTATATGTGGAATGGACTTTTCAAGCAACGTCAGAACTATGACGCCAAAAAGCAACCCTACCCCCAAAGGAAGAAAACCCCCATAAGCCAATGCTTCCGGTATCAAGCTTAAAGTTGCTGCAGCCATCATGATCCCTGCAGTAAAAGCTAGCAACGTGTCTTTCCATCTATGCGATAATGAGTTCTTTAAAAAGAGGATAGGCAAGGCTCCCACACCAGTAGACATGGCAGCAAGGACACTTCCAAGTAAAGCTTCTTTCATTTCGATAATTCCTTTCTGTCTCTATTCCCTCAAGAAGCAGGTATCACTAATGTATTAAAGATATTGTACCAATATTACTGGCATATACAAAGGGATAGATATATATATAGTCGATTTGATATTGCATGGTTGCTCTTCGTGACCAGTCCTTTATTGCTATTGTAATTCAAATTCAGCAGGTTAGGGATCTATGATTGACAAAATCTAGAATATACATTGACGAAAGCTTTAGATTGCTATACCATTAGTTTTAATTCAAGATATTCTAGAAAAAATAAAAGGAATGACTATAATGGCAGAAAGACACGAGCTCGATACTTCATTAAAACTTTTTATCGTCCTGTCCAGAGCTTTTCGTGCAATAAACGATCAAGCAAACCAATCCATTCAAAGTTTTCAATTAAACCCGACTGAGTTTGCCGTCCTTGAACTACTCTATCATAAAGGCGACCAACCATTGCAACAGATCGGCGGGAAAATATTGTTGGCAAGCGGAAGCATCACCTATGTAGTGGACAAACTCGAAAGTAAAGGACTACTGGCCCGCAAGGCCTGTCCAAAAGACAGAAGGGTAACCTATGCCCAAATCACCGACGATGGGAAAAAACTGCTCCAAGAAATCTTCCCTAAACATGAACAACATATCCACGGATTAATGGACGGCCTGACACACCAAGAAAAAGAACAAGCCATCCAACTCATCAAAAAACTCGGCCTAAACGTAAAAGCCACCAAAAAATGACCTTCCCACCGCGGAGGTCATTTTTTGTGTTTAGGGAGGGGGTGAAAAAAATGTTGAAAAGGGGGTCAGACCCCACAAGGAATTTCGTCAAACATGTCGAATACATTATAGGTTAGTAATGTTTTGTAAGGGGGAAAATACATATGAGATTTGAGGATTTTAGTTATACTCGTCCGAATGTGGATGAGGTGGAGAAGATGTTTATGGCTGCTTTGGAGAGCTTTGAGGCGGCAGGTTCTGTTGGGGAGCAGGAGAAGGCTATTCAAGCTATCAATGATGTCCGCAATAATTTAAGTTCGGACTTTAATTTGGTGTATATACGCCATTCCATTGATACGAATGATGAGTTTTACAAGCAGGAACAGGATTTCCTGGATGAAATTGAGCCTTTGACGAAATCATGGGATACAAAATTTTATAAAGCGCTCGTTAAGTCACCTTACCGCAAGGAACTGGAAGCTAAGTGGGGAACTCAGCTCTTCGCATTGGCGGAATGTGAACTAAAGACGTTTGATGATTCGATAATAGAAGACTTGCAGCTTGAAAACAAATTATCTACAAAATACTCTAAGCTGGTCGCTTCTGCAAAAATTGATTTCAATGGCGAAGAGCTGACCCTTGCGCAATTGGATCCTTATACTGAATCAGAAGACAGGGAAGTCCGCAAAAAAGCAAGTGAAGCGAAATTCGGCTTTTTCCAGGAAAACCATCAAGAATTCGATGATATTTTCGATCAGCTTGTTAAAGTAAGAACGAAAATGGCAAAAAAACTAGGTTATGATAACTTTATTGAGCTTGGCTACGCACGGATGACAAGAACGGACTATAATGCAGAAATGGTTGCGAAATTCCGTAATCAAGTAAAGGATTCAATTGTTCCACTGGTAGAAAAGCTGGCTGAAAGGCAACAGGAACGTATTGGTGTCGATTCCCTGAAGTATTATGACGAAGGTTTTAAGTTCCAGTCTGGAAACGCAAAACCTAAAGGATCACCTGAATGGATTATCGAAAACGGAAAACAAATGTATGAAGAGCTTTCTGTGGAAACGAAAGAATTCTTCCAATTTATGATTGATAAGAATTTGATGGACCTTGTTGCGAAAAAAGGGAAGGAAGCAGGGGGCTATTGCACCTATATCCCAACCTACAAGTCACCATATATTTTCTCTAACTTCAATGGTACAAGTGGTGATATTGACGTTCTGACACATGAAGCCGGACATGCTTTCCAAGTATATATGAGTCGTGATTTTGATGTGCCGGAATACAACTGGCCAACTTATGAAGCATGTGAGATTCACTCGATGAGCATGGAATTCTTTACATGGCCGTGGATGCAGTTGTTCTTCAAGGAGGACACAGAAAAGTACAAGTTTTCACATCTTAGTGGGGCGATTTCATTCCTTCCGTATGGTGTAGCAGTTGATGAATTCCAACATTTCGTATACGAAAATCCGGAAGCGACTCCAGTGGAAAGAAATAAGGCTTGGAGAGAAATAGAGAAGAAATATTTGCCAGGTCGCAATTATGATGGAAACTCTTACTTAGAGGCGGGTGGCTTCTGGCAACGCCAAGGTCATATCTACCGTTCACCGTTCTACTATATTGATTACACACTTGCTCAAATTTGTGCATTACAATATTGGAAGCTTGCACAAGAGAATCCAGAAACAGCGTGGAAATCCTACTTGGAGCTATGTAAGCAAGGTGGAAGCAAGTCATTTGTAAACTTGGTGAAATTCGCTGGACTTCGCTCTCCATTTGAAGATGGATGTGTAGAGTCGGTAGTTGGCGAAATCGAGTCATATTTAAATGATGTCAACGATAAAGCTCTATAAGCAACAAGTTTAAATTAAATAATTAAATGCATATTTTTAAGTAACTAAATATTTTCAATGAGAGTGAAGCTGCCGTATTCAGATACGGCAGCTTTCAGTGTGTAGACAAAGGTTAAAATAATGAAATTTCCTAGTTGATCGCAGTGGAAGGAGCGAAGACTCCCGCGGGAGGAAGGGACATGTAAGACCCCGCAGGCGAAGCCGAGGAGGCTTACGGACCGCCCGCAGAAAAGCGAAGCTCCTGCAACGGAGATCAACTGTTCCAACAGATAACTTAACTTATGTATAGTTTGTCTACAAGCTGAAGCTGCCGTATTCAGCTGCGGCAGCTTTAACATGGCTTTTTCTTTCACTTTCAAGTCAAATTTTGTAGAATAGAGGATGTAGTATAATGAAAAAATGATGTAAATCATTCCAGAGTATAGATAAAGCTTAAAATAATGATAATCCCTAGTTGATCGCAGGGGAAGGCGCGCAACCTCCCGCGGGAGGAAGGGACATATTAGACCCCGCATGCAAAGCTGAGGAGGCTTACGTACCGCCTTCGGATAAGCGAAGCGCCTGGAACAAAGATCAACTGTTCCAACAGACAACTTAACAAATTTTTAGTTTTTAACAATCTGAAATGATGCAAATCATTCACTATATTAATGGGAAAAATCGGTAATATACATAAAGATTTAAATGAAGATACTATCATTAACATTTTAGTATCAGAAAAGGAAGTGGCCATATTGAAGACTAATGTATTATTTTCCAATGTTTCAACTATAAAAGTGCACGGGGAGCTTCCGATTTCCGTTTCTAATATTTTTTCTGATTCTAGAGAGGTGACTACGGATTCCGTTTTTGTTTGTATTAAAGGGTATACAGTGGACGGACATCGCTACATTTCATCTGCTATTGATAAAGGTGCCAGTGTCATTGTTGTACAGGATCTGCCAAATGAATTGGATGAGAGAGTATGTTATGTCCATGTAAGGGATACTGAGCGGGCACTAGGGCAACTTGCAAATGTTTTCTTTGATTATCCTTCCACCAAACTGCGTATCATCGGTGTCACAGGTACCAATGGTAAAACAACAGTATCAAGTGTCATCAATAATGTCATGAGGAGAGAAGGGTATAAAACCGGCCTGAGCGGGACGATTGAAATTGATATAGATGGAGAGAAATTTGAGAGCAAGAACACAACTAGCGATGTGCTTACAATGCAACGGATGCTGAAGGATATGGTGGAAGCTGGCGTGACTGACGTAGTGATGGAGGTTTCATCTCATGGTTTGGTCCTTGGTCGTCTTGCAGGAGTTGAATTCCAGAACGGTGTATTCACGAACCTAACACAGGATCATCTCGATTTCCATGGCACCATGGAACATTATAAAAACGCAAAAGGATTACTTTTTGCTCAGTTGGGACAAGACCTTCGCAAGGATAAGGCAGCAATTCTTAACTCGGATGATGACGCAAGCAATGATTACATCACCATGACCAGTGCCAGAATCATCACTTATGGGATCAAGAATGATGCGGACTTTAAGGCAAAGGATATTAAGTTCTATGAAAATAAAACAAGTTTCACACTTGAAACAAATTTCGGTGTGTTTGAAATGGAAATACCTTTCGTCGGCGAATTCAATGTGTATAACGTTCTTTCCGTCATTTGTGTCCTTTGGGATAAAGGAATGCCGTTTGAAAGGATTTTGAACCATCTAAGAGAAACACCTCCACCAAGCGGGCGTATGCAAACCTTGGAAACAGGTGATAAGCGGAACGTGATTATTGACTATGCACACACTGAAGATGCAATAGGAAAAGTATTGGACAGCATCCGAATGTTCTCCACCAACAAAATCATTTCCATTATTGGTACAGGTGGAGGAAGAGATAAAGACAAGCGTCCAAAGATGGGAAGGATTGCAACAGAAAAATCAGAGTATGTCATATTTACGACAGACAATCCCCTTGATGAACCAGGCGAGGAGATTGTTCAAGGTTTGGCTGCAGGAGCTATTCATGATGAATTTGAGTGCATCCCAGACCGTGAGAAGGCGATTATCCGCGCTGTGGAAATTGCAGGAGAAGGGGATGTCATCCTTATCGCAGGGAAAGGGCATGAAAATTACCAATTAATCGGGAAAGAATCAGTACCGTTTGATGAAAAAGAAATCACATTAAATGCTGTGAAAACCTATCCATTAACAGAATCCATTCCAACAACATAGAGACAGGTTACAGGCTGACTATTTGGTGCTCACCTATTATAAGTGTGTGGGTTTCCTGCTAGTCGCCTTTTTTTGGACAATAAAGTATTTCTTTGGAAATATAATGTCGAATTAGAAAAGGGGATATGAGATAGATGGGGAAAAGGTCGGGGGTCGTCTATTTATTCATGGTTTTGTTGATGGTTGGTTGTACAAGCAATTCTTCCATAAGTGGCGTTTCTAATGAGAAAAGCAACATAGAGGAAAATAAGGTGGAAACTAAAGAAATAGAGGAAATAACAGAATTAGAGGAACAAGAGATCGTTCCTGAAAAAAGAAATGAGCTTGAGAAGCTTGCAGTTGAAGTAAACGGGAAGGTGTATGAAGAATCGTCCCAATTTTCTGAGTATGTAAGTGGTGTTAAAACAAGATTAAATACCGATGATAAAGTTATATCACTTACCCTGGATGCTTGCGGTGGAGAGTTTGGAAGCGGGTATGACAATGATTTAATATCCTTTCTTATTGAACAGAATATAAAGGCAGATCTATTCGTCAATGCCAGGTGGGTAGAAGCCCAATATGATACATTTATGGAACTGTCTCAAAACCCGTTGTTCACCATTCAAAATCATGGGACAGAGCATAAACCATTATCTTTGACCCCGAGGAGTGCGTGGGGGATATCGAGTACTTCCACACAATCAGAAATCATAGATGAAATCATGGAAAACCAACTGAAAATTTATGATGCAACCGGAACAATCCCTAAATACTTCCGGTCCGGCACAGCATTCTATGATGAGACATCTGTTGAAATTGCAGAAGATTTAGGCTTGCAGGTAGTTAATTTCGATGTGATAGGGGATGGTGGGGCAACCTTTACTAAAGGTGAAGTGGTGCAGGAAATGCTTAAAGCGCAGCCGGGTTCCATCGTCATCCTTCACATGAATCAACCTGATAGCGAGACGGCGGAAGGGGTAAAAGAAGCTGTTCTCTCTTTATTGGAACAAGGGTTCAGCTTTGTACACCTTCAAGAATATGAATTGCACTAAATTACAATTATGTAACAAAAGAGCAGAATACACATATTGAAAAATGAACAGGTCACGATAAGTATGGGAGGTTAGTTTCGTGGCTTGTATGTTTCATGTGATGTTTTCCTTTGTTCTTTTATTTAATGTTTCTGCATGTCAATCAAAATCCAAGGTGGAATCTGCCATTTCATTGATGCAGGAACAGATGATCAAACAGGAAAAAGTTGATGTGATAGTGGAAGTATTGGATGAGGTTGATGAAGTTCTCAGATTTTATAATCTGCAGGGGTTAACAAAATATAATTTGATATTTATCGGAAAATCCCGAGATGATAAAATGAAGTTCTATATTCCGGAGTTTAAAAGCAGGGGTTTCCGTCTCTACCGCCGTGGAATTGGATTGGACTTAAATAAAGAATTGGATATATAAGATGGAGGCTTAGACTGCTTCATTAAAGAAAAGAAGCAAGGGGATTCCTTGCTTCTTTCCATTATGCTTTTACTTCAATTTTATCTTGAACCACATCCACTTGAATGGTCTGTATTGCATTATCCTCTAGCAATAAATCCGTAATAGGGTCTTCAATGTGCTCCTGGATGACACGGCGCAATGGACGTGCCCCGTATGCAGGGTGGTAACCGAGTTCTGTAAGTTTTTCTTTCGCCGCTGCAGACACTTTCAGTGAACAGTTACGTTCCTCTTTTAACATGCCATTTAGTTCATTCAACATTATATCGACGATTTCAATTAGATGATCTTTTTCAAGCTGGGAGAACTCGATGATATTGTCAAAACGGTTTAAGAATTCCGGTTTGAAATAAGTGGAGAGACTATTGACAATAGAGTTCGTTTCAGGCGAAACCAGCTTTTCAAAGCCAACAGTGATTCTCTTATCTGTCACCCCAGCATTGCTTGTCATGATGATTACCGTGTCTTTGAAGCTCACAGTTCGTCCTTGGCTATCCGTTAATCTGCCATCTTCCATCACTTGAAGGAATAGATGCAATACATCAGGATGTGCTTTTTCCATTTCATCAAGCAGGATGATGCTATAAGGGTTTCTCCGGACTTTTTCTGTCAACTGTCCGGCTTCATCATGTCCAATATATCCAGGAGGTGAGCCGATTAGCTTGGACACCGCATGTTTTTCCATGTATTCACTCATGTCAAAACGAATATAGGCATCCTTGGTTCCAAACAATTCTTCTGCCAGTGATTTGGTAAGCTCGGTTTTCCCTACTCCTGTTGGGCCGACAAACAAGAATGCCCCGATAGGACGCTCTTTTCTCTTCAAACCTGCTCGACTTCTGCGTATCGCTTTCGTGATTTTGCTCACAGCTTCCTGTTGTCCTATCACTTTCTTATTTAAATTTGTTTCTAAGTTTTTTAATTTCTCTTGTTCATCAAGCTGTAGTTTTCCGATAGGGATCCCAGACATCTCTTCCATGATCATTTGGATATCATCTACCGTAACTTCAATTTTCTCTTCTTCTTTTAATGTGTCCGAATTTCTTTGTGTTTCCAGTTTTTCTTCTTCATCTCGCAATTTTGCAGCAGTTTCATATTCTTCTTTTGAGAGGGCCAATTGTTTTTCTTTTTCAATCTGTGCAAGGCGGGCATCTATTTGTTCTAGGTCAACAGTGGTTAAGGTCAAATTTTTTCTTGATCCTGCTTCATCCAATAAATCAATGGCCTTGTCTGGTAAAAAGCGATCCTGGATATAACGATGGGAAAGCTCGACACATGCTTTTATAGCGTCTTCTGTATACACCACTTGGTGGTATTCCTCATACTTTGATTGAATTCCTTTTATTATTTTCAGTGCTTCAAATGTAGTCGGTTCTTTCACTGTAACAGGTTGAAAACGACGTTCCAGTGCTGCATCTTTCTCAATCTGACGGTATTCTTTCAAAGTAGTTGCACCAACCAGTTGCAACTCTCCTCTTGCCAAAGCCGGTTTGAGAATATTGCCGGCATCCATGGACCCTTCAGCTGATCCAGCACCGACAATCAGGTGTAGCTCATCCACGAACAGGATAACGTTCTTTCTTTGTTGTAATTCTGCAATTATTTGGTTCATGCGTTCCTCAAATTGACCGCGAATACCTGTGTTGGCAACAAGCGAAGCCACATCCAATAAGTAAATTTCTTTGTTTCTCAGTTTAGTTGGAACATCGCCTTCTGCAATTTTCAAGGCAAGCCCTTCGACTATTGCGGTTTTACCGACTCCTGGCTCTCCTATAAGAACCGGGTTATTTTTATTTCTTCTATTTAATATTTCTATTACTCGTTTTATTTCCTTATCTCGTCCAATTACTGGATCAATCAGCCCTGCTTTGGCTATATTGGTGATGTTCTTACCAAGTTCATCCAATATCCCGCCACCATTTCCTCTTGATTGTTGGTGTGCAGCTGATTGTGGAGAATTACCAAATGAAGGGGCTTCTTCATTTGACATGCCTTTCATAAACGGAAAATCAGAGAAGAATCCGCTTGGAGATGGTGAATTTAAGTTCGCTCTTACTTCTTGAAAGCAGGAAGAGCACAAGACAAGTTCTGTTTGTTCATTGTTGGAACGAAATTTGAATTGAATAGTTGCCTGATTCACGCTACATTTTTGACATTTCATCATTATGCTACCTCCTAATGGTATTTGAATAAAAGTTTGACTTATTTTGACCTTTAAAGGTTGTAAGCCTATTATACTTTGACCTTTTTTGACTTTCAAGTAGTTTGCTTATTGGTGATGGTTAGTAAAAGTTTGAATATAAAAATTGATGAAAAATTTCAGAATACTTCATTGACTTTTATCCCGTTAGGTTGCTATAATTGCAAAAAGTGAAACAATGAACATAACTTTATAGCAACACTTCTTATTTAGAGTGGCGGAGGGACAGACCCTATGAAGCCCGGCAACCTGCAAGTATGTTTGATAAGGTGCTAATTTCTGCAGATTTTGAATCTGAAAGATAAGAAGAGGGATATGAATGAAACCTCTTCTTATGAAGAGGTTTTTATATTTTTTAGAAAGGAATGAAAAAATTAGTTATATTTGGCCATGTTGCAAAATAACGTAGATTAAATACTATATCAGATTAATGTATTACTTAACTAAATAACTCTTATCCAGAGTGACTGAGGGATCAGGCCCGATGAAGTCCGGCAACCTTCAAGTATCAATATGATTCTTGAGTGGTGCTAATTCCTGCAGGCGAAGTAGCCTGAGAGATAAGAGGAGGAATATCAACCTCTTCTTAGGAAGGGTTTTTTGTTTTTCCATTAGCTAAATCAAAAAATCGGAGGTATTCAATATGAGTAACCAAAATTATGAGTTAGAAACCTTATTATTACACGGAGGACAAACGCCTGATCCAACTACAGGTTCCCGGGCGGTCCCGATCTACCAAACAACTTCCTATGTATTCGACAACACCGATCATGCCCAAAATCTATTTGCACTTAATGAATTCGGAAATATTTATACTCGTATCATGAACCCGACAGTGGATGTGTTGGAGCAAAGACTTGCTTTACTTGAAGGCGGAGCTGCAGCAGTGGCCACAAGTTCCGGAATGTCCGCGATTGCTTTTGCCATACTGAATATTGCACATGCCGGAGATGAAATTGTTGCTGCTGAAAACCTGTACGGCGGCACATATAATCTCTTTGCAGTCACACTTCCGAAATACGGGATTAAAGTCAAGTTTGTGGATGCAACTGATCCGGAAAACTTCCGAAATGCCATTACACCAAAAACAAAAGCATTGTTCGGCGAAATCATCGGAAATCCAAGTCTTCGGGTGCTGGATGTAGAGGCGGTAGCCAAAGTTGCCCATGATAATTCCATACCACTTATCATTGATAATACATTTGCTTCCCCCTACCTATGCAACCCGATTAAATGGGGAGCAGATATCGTGGTCCACTCTGCAACCAAGTGGATCGGAGGTCATGGGACGACTATCGGGGGAGTGGTAGTAGATGGTGGAAAGTTCAATTGGGATCACCCCAATTTTCCTGGGTTTACAGAACCCGATGAGAGCTATAACGGGATTAAATATGCTCAAACCTTCGGAAATCTTGCATTTGCAGTGAAGCTCCGAGTTCAATTATTAAGAGATTTTGGAGCTTGCCTGAGTCCTCAAAATGCATTTTTATTATTGCAAGGACTTGAAACCTTGCATTTGAGAGTGGAAAAGCATAATGCAAATGCGCTGGAGCTTGCGCAGTATTTGCAGGATCATCCTGCAGTAGAGTGGGTTTCCTATCCTGGACTTCCTGATCATCCAGCACATGCACTTGCCCGAAAATATTTAGGTGACGGAAATGGATCAATTGTCAATTTTGGAATTAAAGGTGGAAGGGATGCAGGCAGGAAAGCTATTGATAGCATTAAACTCTGGTCACATGTGGCAAATGTGGGGGATGCCAAATCCCTTATCATCCACCCAGCTTCCACCACACACCAGCAGCTGACAGGGGACGATCTGAAAAAATCCGGAGTGACCGAAGACCTTATCCGCCTGTCTGTTGGAATTGAATCCTTGAACGATTTGAAAAAGGATCTTGATCAGGCCTTATTCATCGCTACCGGGAAGTCCCCAAATGCTGTAGTGAGTCAAAATATATAGAAAAGAGTGGGAAACGTGAGCTGTCAATCAAAACAAACCTATGTTAATAAAGTGTCAATAGGTGCACTTTTATTAGAAAATGGGGAAAAGCTCCCAAATGTAGAAATCGCCTACGAAAGGGTCGGTAACCCGGATGGGGAAGTGGTTGTGGTGTGCCATGCCCTTACCGGAAATCATGAAACTGTAGGTTCGGAAGCTGACCCTGGTTGGTGGAGCTCATTCATCGGACCTGATCTATATATAGATACCAATAGATTTCAAGTGATTACCATGAATGTAATAGGAGGGTGCAATGGTTCCACAGGCCCGCTTAGTATAAATCCCAGTACAGGGAAGGCTTATGGTGCTGGCTTTCCTGCTGTCACAATAAGGGATATGGTTCATTCACAATATAAAGCACTTGAAATACTTGGGATTAACAGAGCAAGAGCCATCATCGGGGGTTCACTTGGAGGCATGCAAGTATTAGAGTGGGGAATCCTTTACCCGCACTTTGCAGAAATCTTGGTCCCAATGGCAGTCACCCCTTATTTTACAGATTACGCACTAGCCTTCAACTCTATTGGCAGGCATGCGATAATTTCTGACCCTGAATGGAAAAACGGGAATTATCCGGATGGTGCCAAATTAAAAGGACTGGAAACTGCCAGAATGGTTGGGCTTGTGACATATCGATCGCAATCATTATTCAATGACAGGTTTAACAGAGAACGGAAAAACGGAGAAAACATTGAATATCAAGTGGATTCGTACATGAAATACCAAGGGGAAAAATTTTCCCGACGGTTTGATGCAAATAGCTATCTTGTTCTGCTTCAGGCAATGGATCAATTTGATATTGGCTATGGAAGAGGCGGTTGGGAAAAAGCCCTTCTGAAGGTAGAAGCACATGTGTGTATGTTCTGTTTTAATGGAGACCTCCTTTATCCACCCGGGCTCGCAAAAAATACAACTGATTTTCTAAAAGGCGCAAAGAAGCAGGTAAATTATATAGAAGTAGATACAAAGTTTGGGCACGATGGCTTCCTCGTCGAATTTGAAAAGTGGGGGCAGAAAGTGAAAAACTTGTTGGAGAAGGCCCTTTGCTCAAAGATTGTTGCTATTCAAAAATGAAAATCCGCTAATCGGTATTTCACCAAATACCTACTATAGAGGAAAGAATGAGCAACAAAGTATAAGAAAACAGCCCTTAAAGAAAAAGGAAGTGATACGATGTCTTGCATAAATGTAGCATTACTTGGATTTGGGACAGTAGGTAAGGGAGTTTATCAGTCCATTGATTCCCATCAAACCAGGCTGGAAAAAGTGCTGGGAAAAAGAGTGAAGGTTATTGCGGTTTTAGTGGAAAATCTTGAAAAGCATAAGAACTTTAAAGAAGAAGGAGTGTTGCTGACTGACAGATTCGAAGATATCTTGGCATTACCGGATTTACAAGTAGTGGTGGATGCGATTGTTGGCTGCGAACCAGGAAATACCTATTTGAAAAAAGTAATCAAAAAAGGATGCCATGTTGTAACGGCCAACAAAGAAATGTTTGCACAACATGGGGAGGAACTAATAGTATTGGCAAAGGAGAACCATGTTACCATTGGGTTTGAAGCAACAGTTGGTGGAGGGATACCTGTCATTCAAACCATCAAGCAGTTACTGCAAGTGAACCGGGTCAAAAAGATAGAGGCCATATTGAATGGTACCTCGAATTTCATCCTTACGAGCATGAGGAAGGATGGACATTCATTTGATGTCACCTTAGAGCTCGCTCAACAAAATGGCTATGCAGAATCAGATCCGAGTAATGATATTGAGGGATATGATGCCTTCTACAAAGGTTTGGTCCTCAGTCAGCTCATTTATGGTGAGACACCTGAAAATAAAACAACCATAAGAAGAGGGATTACAAATATAACATCTGATTTTATTCAAAGAGTCAATGAACTTGGCTTGCGTTTCAGACATATAGTAACGCTCTATAAGGCAAGCGGGCAAATATATTGTAAGTCAGAGCCGGCCTTGGTTTCATCCGAGCATCCATTTTATCAAGTGGAGGGGGTGCAGAACGGAGTCTCCATTTACACTGATCTTGTCGGGAATATCCAGCTGAATGGACCAGGAGCAGGTATGTTCCCTACGGCAAGCGCCATTCTAGAGGACATAATTCAAATAAATCGCGAAGTGTCGGCTGAACCTTCATTCATAGAATTCCAAGAGGACGGTGAGGACACTTCCAACTGGGTTTTGTTGAGTGATAAGACAGATATTAAACTTCCTTATGAGACCAAGGTCTTAGCCCGTTCGGACGAAAAAACAATAATTTTGGCAACAGACAATATCGAAAAAATCCTTACTGAAAACCCGCTTGCTTCATGCTTTGCTTTAAAAGGTGCTTTTCAACATACTCCTGAAAAAGTAATAATATAAAGGCTCTGTTGAACACCGCTGTTGATTTCCGCAATAGTCTTCGCTTTCCGCGGGGCGACAATCTTGAGCCTCCTCACAACGTTTGGGGGTGTCAAGATTGTCGCTATTCTCCCGCTGGAGTCTACGCCTTTTGCTTCAATCAACAGCTGGAAATCTACTCATTATCAACAGTAAACTTTAACAGAGCCGATATAAAAAAACACTCTTCTTTCTAACCAGCTTGTCTCATATATATGTGACAAGCTGGTTTTTTATAGGAAACACTGGAAAGAAGAGGGTGGGGAGATCGTGAAACGCAGTTGGATGAGTGCTTGTCAAATCGGAGCGGTGTATGTGGGTACGATAGTGGGAGCCGGATTTGCCACAGGGAAAGAGATAGTTCAGTTTTTTACCCAATATGGCTGGATCGGTTTTTTTACAATATTACTTAGCGGATTTCTGTTTATATGGTTAGGAACTAAAATGATGTTGATTTCTAAACGTATAAAAGCAAATTCCTATAAAGAATTCAATGAATATCTCTTTGGGGCTTCAGCCGGGACCGCTGTGAATATATTTATGTTGGTCATCCTCATTTGTGTCGGGGCAGTCATGCTTTCCGGGGCAGGAGCGGTGTTTGAGGAACAGCTTGGATGGTCGTTTCAACTGGGGTTGTTGGTCACTGTTATATTGTCAGTGAGTGTCGTCCTCTTTGGGGTGAGAGGGCTTGTTGGAGTCAATATTATTGTCGTTCCTGTAATGGTTATCTTTAGTTTTATCATAGCCGGAAACGCCATATTGGAGAATGGTTTTTCCTTTATGGATCTAAACCCAGTCAGCACTAGTGTGAAGGGCTGGCTTGCACCTTTTATGTACGTATCGTTCAATCTAGCCATGGCACAACCTGTGTTGGTTCCTTTGGCGGTTGAAGCAAACGATGACTGGGTGATCAAGCGCGGCGGTTACATTGGTGGTGCAGTCTTATGTTTTATTTTATTGACCTGCCATATTTCTTTAGCTTCGCTTCCAAATTTTTCATCTTTTGAAATTCCAATGGCGGAAGTGGTTAAATTGAGTATGCTTTCTTTCTTCGGGATATATGTGTTCGTCATTTATGGAGAGATATTCACATCTGTTGTAAGTGATATCTTTGGTTTGCAAAGACAATTGGAGAGTATGCTGAACGTTTCCAGGTATGTCATTACAATGGTACTAATCAGCATCATTTATATGATAAGTCAAATCGGCTATGGTAGTTTGATTGAGCATTTATATCCTCTTTTTGGCTATGTAAGTATGGCGTTTCTTCTGCTGTTGATTATTAGAAAATGAAAATGATCTGTTAATTGGAGCGGAGGCTAAGCTTTTGATAAAAGGCGATGTTTTTGTTGGTAGTAATCCGTGGGGCTTAAGGCCGCCCCACAGATAGCGCATCTGTTCATCAGCTGCACACGAACTTATCGTATGAAGGTAGCAACCACAGCCACAATTGGAATGGCAGTCATCAAGACATTTCCCATTAAAAAGAAAGTCATTAATTTCACTTTAAGATCTGGTGCCTGACTTTCCAGTGCGGACTTCTTCATTAAATTCATGATGAAATTAACCAGAACACTTGCACCTATAATAACTAGTGGTATGATGACGTCAATAGTAGAATCCATCAAGTTAATAAAACCAAAAACAATAAGTATGATCGGCAATGCTTCAATTACGGCGACGTAAATAAAAAACTTTGTCTGGATCTGAGACAAAGAGCCCGGCTCAACAACAAGTTTCTCCATGCTTGATCTTAGGGCAATTGAAATACCAAAGCTTGCAATCACAGCAGCTAACACAAATAAATATAAAGCGTCCAAAAAATCTCCTCCTGTACAAATATCATAAATTTCTATTTTATCTCAAATTTTACAATTATGATATCAATTATCAGAAATTTAATGGAAAAATAACCAAAAGCCATAAATCAAAAATTAAATGGGAGATAATTATCATCGCAAGGGATTTCTTCCATTCATATAGTGCTCCCCAAGTAATCCCGGCGGTCAAGGCGGCAGCGACAAGCATAGGGTTTCCCGTCCAAATATGTGCTAAAGCATACATAGTGCTTGCTATAAGGACACCTTTATATCTGCCTGTTTTCTGTACCAACCTCGTTTGTAAAAACCTTCTCCAAAAAACCTCCTCCCCGGGTATGATAATGACAACAAGTGCAATATAATGCCACCAAAATGTTGGACCAACCACACTATATAAATCTTCCACAAAAGGTAATAAAGGAAAAGGCAGAACTTTTAATAACAGATATGCGACCAAAAAAATGGCGTATAAAATTGTACCCGTCACAAACCCATAGCTAATATCCTTAAAGGAGAAAAAAGCTTTCTTAATTGAATATGATCTATCACCAATTAAACTGATGCAAATTAGTGTGAGTAATGAAAAAGTAAATAAAATCCAAAATTGGTCAGTCAGCTGAAAACTGATCCCTAATAACAGATTTGCCAGTGCCCAAACTCCAATTATCCAAAGTGTCTGTTTCATATTTTATCCCCCGCAAATATTCTTGACCTTATTTTAACAGTAAAGCGCTGCTACATAAACGTACATACTACAAGAGATAACCATATCAAGAAGGAGTTGTGAAAATGACACAATCTAAAAGCCAACAGGAAAGACAACGAAAAGTGAGAAAACAGTCCCAAAATGAACATGGTAAAGTGAAAAGTTTCGAACAACTTGCACAAGAAGCAGACAAAAAATAAAAAATCAGATTAGAGCCAACCTGCCATTTTGGAGTGGCTCTTTTTATATGGCCATTTTCGTAAACTTTTTTGCTCGTCTTTACTAACAATGCCGACTTTTTGCTAGTGATTAACAACAATCTTTTGGAAGAGAGGCTTATTGGAACGGTGTATATTGAAAGTGATTAAAAAGCATACTATGGGAAGATATTACAGATAAAGGGGCATGCTTAATGGGAAATCAACATGAAAAGAAAAGGTATGTTGCCATATTAAGCCCCTATACATCAAGTATTTTGCATTACCGCAAACCATTCGTAGTAGCTTGGTGGGGAGCAGCATTTCCAGGTTTCGGTCATTTTATGCTCTCGAAATACCTAACTGCTTTCATTCTTATATCTTGGGAAGTGATCATCAATAACTTGGCACATCTTAATGAGGCCATCTTTCTTTCCATGATAGGCAGATATGAAGAAGCAATCGCGGTTCTGGATCAACACTGGATTATCCTCTATATTTGTATGTATGTTTTTTCAATATGGGACAGTTACCGGCTGACAATTGAAATGAATAAACATTATTCTTTAGCCTATTATGAAGATTTCCCGATACTCATTAAAAATACTTCCTCTATTGAGATTAATGTGCTGGATAAAAAGAATCCTTTACTTGCCATTGTTTGGTCATTATTGGCACCAGGACTCGGAAACCTTTATGCAACAAGGGTCCTGTCCGTTATTTTCGTTCTGACTTGGTGGCTGGTTATTACTTATCAAGCAAATGTGTTTCCTGCTATCCATATGACATTGGTTGGGAATTTTGATGAGGCGACAAAAATATTGGTTCCGCAATGGTTCCTGTTCGTCCCTTCGATTTATTGTTTTGCCGCTTATGATTCATATGTCAGCGCGGTTGAGCTAAATAAATTTATTGATAAATACATTGCCAAAGAATTGAAAAGAAAGTATCAGGATAGTCAGTTTAAAATGCCTTTATAGAAAAGAGCTGGAAGTAATGTACCTTTTCGCTACATTTAAATACAATATGGAAATGGAACTTACATTACGTGAATTAGAAAAGCTGGGACTCACAAAAGAACAAATTCTTGTCATACCTCTTGATAAGATGAAATTCCAAACTAAAGCAATTGATTCCATGCATCGCTCGGATGGAAGGAGCCTTATTGATTTAGCTGCTATCTTTGGAATTATCTTTATGTTGCTTGGGGTTATCTATGGATATGTCTTTTATCTGGGACCGATTCTTTGGGGACTTTTCGGTTTGGTTTTCGGAGCTATCCTCGGATTTTTGGTTGATTATTATTTTACTAAAAAAAGTGAGTTTTCTATGCGTAAGCGCGGCTCTGACGCTGATCTTGTCCTCCTGATACATTGCCCTCAGGAGAAACAGGAGAAAGTGGAGGATATACTGTGGAACAATATGGTGCTGGGTATAGGAACACTTGACAGTAAGACTTCAGAAAATAAAATATATTAAATAGTGCCTTTCCTTCAAATGGAATGGCACTCAGACTGTTGACAAACTAAGAAATAGTTAAGTTATCTGTTGGAACAGTTGATTTTCGTTCCAGGCGCTTCGCTTTCCTGCGGGGTCTTACATGTCCCTTCCTCCCGCAGGAGTCTACGCTCCTTCCACTGCGATCAACTAGGGAATTTCATTATTTTAAGCTTTGTCTACACACTTAGTGCCATTCCTCTAAATGGAAGGGCACTAATTTTATTTTATTAATAGTTTTTGATATTCCTTCCCCTGTCCAAGTGAAAACAATAGCTCCTTTAGGTTCCTGTTCAACCTTTCCATCTCCAGTTCGTAATAGGTTTCCTCCTTTATAGTTTCTGTCGTATGCTTTGTATATTTCCATATTGCTTTTTTGCGAAATGTAGGAGAGTGGTCTGCAATTATTTTTAATACATGTATTATGGATGAGATAACATCTATGTCTATTTTTCCGTATCGCAGAATTGGTGAAAAAGCAATATCGAGATAATCGAAAAAGTCCGGTGTTTTTATAATCACTCGTAAATTCCTGTTTTTGTCATTAAAGTATGGTTGTGGGCCCTGCATGGATGCAAGCTTTGATAGCAAGGTCCCTAGTTGTTCTATGCAATGGACGGCTGTACTGGGATCATTTATACCTGAGGATAGTGCTCTTACCCCAATTTCAGTTACTTTTCTAATTCCAAATTCAACATCCTCCAATGGTGCCCGGGAAATGGAAACGGTTATAAAAGATAGAAAAGAATTTTCATTTATTTTGTCACCTGATCCCCAAATTGATAAAAGTGGTGTATGTTCATTAATGTAGTCGCCTTGCTGCCGTTCAACCCGCACGATACAATCAGCATCATATGCTTTCTTCACTAAAGCTTTTATATCGATATACTGTACATATCCTGGTTCTTTACTCATGACTGTTATAGGTTCTTTAGTAGTGATATCTTGACTCTCCCAATCATCCCATGGTGCATCGTGAATGGAAGCGTCACTTTCTTCAAATAATTCTTCCATGCATTCCACCGTTTCAACCGTGATATTATGAAGTAAATTACTGACTTGTATCCATGTAGTGACATGTTGGATGAAAAAGACGAATACAATTAAGCATAAAATGGCAATAGCTACCGCAAACGATGGAACCAGGAAGAGTTGCTCTTCTGTCGTTTCCTTCAGGAACAATAGCAGTATGATGCAATAGATGAACCCGGCGGTGAAAATTCCGAGGACTCTTTGTGTCGCATGGTCGGTAATGAAATTTTGCAGGGCTCTGGGTGAAAATTCTGAAAGGTATGTGGTCAAGACGACAAGAATGGTTGAAAATGTGATAGTAGTCATTGTTAACAACGAGGACGCTATGGAGCTGAGAATTGTCTGGGAAAGACCTATATCAGAAAGGAATATCGCCGGTATATACTTCTCGGCTCCTTTATAGGAAAGAATATAATTATCAAGCAATAATGTACCAATTGCGAGTATGAAAGCCATTGTCCAGTAAAAAGAGGGCAAATACCAAAAACTTGTCCTTAAACGTAAAATACTGGCTGATCTAGCCATGGCGAACACCCTTTCAAGAAAAAGTTATTACAAGGAATGTGTAGAATCTTTTATAAAAATATGTTATAGTAACAAAGTTAAATTGAATAAAGTCTTACGCCGATTGCGGCGTCAGGAGAGGTTCTAGCAAATACCCTCTATAAAAAACTAAGGACAGATACCAAACTATATTCCTTAGGATATAGTTTTTTTATTTTTTCTGATGTTATGCGCTAGCCCTCATTATTTTTGGTTAGTGCTTTTTTGTGAATAGAGATAGATTGTAAAAAAGGAGTGAAGACACGATGAAGCAAAAGGAAAAAGCGATGGTCGTGTTCAGTGGAGGGCAAGACAGTACCACATGCCTAATATGGGCAATGAAGGAATTTGATGAGGTTGAAGCAGTAACCTTCCATTATGGCCAACGACACGAACTGGAAATTGATTGTGCTAAAAATATTGCAAAAGAACTTGGAGTAAACCACCGTATTCTAGATATGTCCCTGTTAGGACAACTGACTCCAAATGCTCTGACAAGAGATGATATTGAAATTGAAGAAAAAGAAGGGGAATTGCCTAGCACATTTGTTGATGGTAGAAACCTTTTATTCCTTTCCTTTGCAGCTGTTGCCGCAAAGCAGATAGGAGCGAGACATATCGTGACTGGTGTATGTGAAACAGACTTCAGCGGATATCCTGACTGTCGTGATGTTTTCATTAAATCAATGAACGTGACATTGAATCTCTCTATGGATCATCCATTTGTCATACACACTCCATTGATGTGGCTGAACAAGGAGGAAACATGGAAGCTTGCTGATGATTTGGGTTCCTTGGAGTTTGTCAGGACCAAAACTTTAACCTGTTATAACGGAATCATTGCCGATGGGTGCGGCGAGTGCCCGGCATGTAAACTTAGAAAACGTGGATTAAATGATTACTTATCTACAAAAAATAAAGGAGTTGTATCCTCATGATGCAACAGATTTACCCACAAGTTCAGCATGATTACTGCTATGAACTTAATAAAGACATGCATATAGCTGCTGCACACTATGTACCGTCAGATGCCGCAGGGAAGTGCAAGCAAATTCACGGTCATACCTACTTTGTCAATGTTACAGTTGCAGGTGATGAACTGGATGAGGCTGGCTTCCTTGTCAATTTTCAGGCGCTAAAGAAGCTTTTGCATGATAAATTTGACCATACGGTTCTAAACGAACATAAAGACGTATTCAATGACCAGGATCCAAATTTTTTCCCTACGACGGAAGTGGTTGCAAGAACTATGTGGGAAACAATTGAGAACCATTTAAACTCCCTTTCTTCCAAACCTACCTGTCTTCAGGTGTTTGTAAGGGAGACTCCGACAAGTTATTGCTTGTACCGTCCAAAAAAGGGGAAGAAAAATGAGTGAATTAATACCAGTACTTGAGATATTTGGTCCTACAATCCAAGGGGAAGGGATGGTCATCGGGCAGAAAACGATGTTTGTGCGAACTGCAGGATGTGATTATCGCTGCTCTTGGTGTGACTCTGCTTTTACCTGGGATGGCAGTGCAAAGGAAGATATTAAATTGATGTCCCCGGTTAATATTTTTGGCCAATTAAAAGATATTGGCGGGTCGGCTTTCAATCATGTAACCATATCCGGAGGTAATCCTGCTCTACTTAAGAATATTGGAGCACTTGTCCAAATTTTACATGATAATAATATAAAAGTGGCCCTTGAAACCCAAGGAAGCAAGTGGCAGGACTGGCTTTATGATATTGACGACCTGACAATTTCGCCAAAGCCCCCAAGCTCACAAATGAATACCGATTTCACTATTTTAGATGACATCTTAAAAAGGGTGGACCTGGTTAATGTTTCACTTAAGGTGGTAGTTTTTGATGAAGCGGATTTGGCTTATGCGAAAAAAGTCCATCTAAGATATCAGGAAATTGCTTTTTATGTCCAAGTTGGAAATGAAGACACTACTACAGAAGAAGACGCTAAGCTTGTCAGCAATTTGTTAGGTAAATATGAATGGTTGATCGATCAAGTAATGAAAGATGATGAAATGAATAATGTCCGAGTTTTACCTCAATTGCATACATTAGTTTGGGGTAATAAGCGCGGAGTTTAATAAAGGAGAGAATAAATATGTCAGGAAGAAAAGATTCAGAATTGGAAGGTGTAACATTGCTTGGGAATCAAGGTACAAGCTATTTGTTCAACTATTCCCCGGATGTGTTGGAAACATTTGAAAACAAACACCCGAACAGGGATTATTTTGTAAAATTCAATTGTCCGGAGTTTACAAGTTTATGTCCGAAAACCAATCAGCCGGATTTCGCAACCATTTACATCAGCTATATACCAGGTGAGCTTATGGTAGAGAGCAAGTCCTTGAAGCTTTACCTTTTCAGCTTCCGAAATCACGGCGATTTCCATGAGGATTGCATGAATATCATCATGAACGATTTGATTGAATTAATGGACCCTAGATATATAGAGGTATGGGGTAAATTCACCCCGCGTGGCGGAATTTCCATTGACCCTTACACCAACTATGGAAAACCTGGCACTAAATATGAAGAAATAGCTCAGTACCGCCTCATGAACCATGACCTATATCCGGAAAAAGTCGATAATAGATAAGACTTAAAGCACAATTAAGGATGTGTTCACAAACCCATCTTTAGATTTGCACCTTCTTGTTGATCTTCGTTCCAGGCGCTTCGCTTTCCTGCGGGCGGTCCGGGAGCCTCCTCGGCTATGCCTGCGGGGTCTCCCATGTCTCTTCCTCCCGCGGTAGTGTAAGAGCCCTCCACTACGATCAACATGGGTTTTGCATATTCCTAAAGATTGTTGACAAACCTTAAAATAGTAAGGTTATCTGTTGGAACAAGTTGATTTCCGTTGCAGGAGTTTCGCTTTCCAGCGGGCGGTCCGTAAGCCTCCTCACTTCGTTGCGGGGTCTTACCAGTCCCTTCCTCCCGCAGGAGTCTACACTCCTTCCACTACAATCAACAGGGAATTTATAACTTGAAAAGAGCTTTGTCTACACACTGAACACAACCAAGGTTGTGTTTTTTTTAATACTAAAATCCTCCCCTTTTGAGAATAATAACCAAAAACTTAAAAGGAGAATCCAATTGACCAATCATAATCCCGGACTGACCTGTGCCGAAAACAGCACCTTATGGGTATTGTATTTGAACAACTCCATGACAACGTGTGTACTTAGATACTTTTTAGAATCTGTACAGGATTTAGAAATAAGAAAAGTTATTGCCAAAGCTTATGATATAGCGACAAATAATGAAAACGAACTTAAGGCAGTTTATTGGAAAGAACAACTTCCATTGCCAATAGGTTTCTCTGAAAATGATGTAAATCTAAAAGCCCCAAGATTATTTTCTGACACCTTCATGCTAGCCTACATACTCCAGATAGCGAAAGTTGGATTGGTGACATATGGTGCTAGCTTAGGTTCTGTTGCAAGAAAGGATATAAGAAAGCTCTATTCTGCCTTCCTGCAACGAACAATGGACCTATACGAGGATACAACTGAAATACTTCTGAATAAAGGATTATATTTAAAGAAACCATATTCCGTTAATCCCCGAAAAGCTGAATTGGTAGATGATCATAAATATTTCAGTGGGGTTAACCCTTTTGTTAGTAAAAGGCCGCTGAACACCATTGAAGTAACCCACTTATGCCTCAATATTGAAACTAATCAAATTGGAAAGGAATTATGTACTGCTTTTTCCCAAACGGCCGTCCAGGCGGAAGTTCGCGAATTTATGAAAAAAGGAAAGCAATTGGCGTACAGTCATATAAAGAGCTTTATTGAACTGTTGATGAAGGATGATATTCAAACTCCTTTGTCTGCTGATATTTCCATAACAGATTCGACGATACCACCATTCTCTGACAAGTTGATGATGTTCCATATTAGCTTAATGGTTGCTGCCGGCATTGGAAATTATGCGACAGCATCCTCTGCCAGCCAAAGAACTGATATTGCATTTAATTATGAAAAGCTTTCTTCAGAATCTGCATTGCTGGCGAAATCTGGAGCAGATATCATGGTGACTCATCGCTGGATGGAAAAACCCCCATCCACTGCGGACCGGGATGTACTTTCTAAGAAGAGGGAATAGTTGTAGAAAGCGCCTGAATTTGGTATAAAAGAAATAACAAAGGCAGAGGAGAATCTATGATGGCCCTAAAAAGAAGTGCATTAATAATTGGCTCAACAGGCTTGATAGGAGCACATTTGAAAGAAGAGATTTTGGGAAATCCAGATTATGATACTCTCACAACCCTAATAAGAAGTCACACTCAAGAAGAACATGAAAAATTAACCGAAGTTAAAATCGATTTTGATACCCTCCATATTAATCAGAATTATTTTCAAGTGGATGATTTATATATCTGCCTGGGGACAACTAGAAAAAAAGCTGGCTCAAAAGAAAATTTCCGTAAAGTGGATTATGGATATGTAGTGGAAGCTGCAAGGCTTGGCAAGGAGAATGGCGTCAAGAGATTAGCTGTGGTTTCAGCTATCGGGGCTGATGAAGAATCCAGTTTTTTTTACAATCAGGTAAAAGGGGAGATGGAAAAAGAGGTAGCTGAATTGGGAATTCAGTCCACTTATTTTTTTAGACCTTCTTTGCTTCTTGGGGAAAGGAAAGAGTTGAGATTAGGTGAGAAAGTTGGAGAAGTACTAGGGAGGGCTGTGCAACCCATACTGAGGGGGAGATGGGAGAAGTATAGATCCATACATGGGAAAGAAGTTGCCAAGGCTATGGTGAAATTTTTGAAAAATGGAAGAAATGGAGTCCATGTAGTGGAATCAGACATGATTGCCAAAATAGGAAAACTTTGAAATAGTACTATTGGTTCGTTTTCATTTTAACAAAGCAGGGAATAAGTATAAAAAAATAGGAGTGTCCTCTATGAGCCAAACGAAAGAGTTTCGGAGAATTCGTAAATCTGGCCATTTAACCATTCCCAAGTCAATTCGTGAGCAATTGCAAATTTCCGATGGCGATGTATTGATGATTATGGAACAACCTCTTGGATTAGTAATGAAACCGATTGATGAAGACCATATTTATAATGAATCTATAGTTTCCAACAATGGAAAAGTCAATATTCCCATTGAGATCAGGCGTAACTTGAACATAAGTGAGGATACCCATTTTTCCGTCAAACTGGATAAGGAAAGGGAAGCTGTCGTTCTGGAAATTTTAGAGGAGGAAACAGGCTAGCGGTACGAATAAAAGGCTCAACGGAAATAAATGATTTCCATTGAGCTTTTTTGAATGGTGATGAAATTGTTCGGCTGTCTAAGATAGTTCATCATATAAATGCATTTTTTAATTAATCTCATTTCTGGAAAAAAGAGCTTACCTTTATAACCCCTTTACAATCTTATAATTTTTATGGTTTACTACCGTACGCTGTTCTAATTCTAAGTCGCGATAGTTGTTCATATAAGTCAGGTCTACTATAACAGAGTTTTCATTTACTTTTTCTACTACTCCTTGCAGACCTTCACGAAATTCGATGATATTCCCTACTTCAGCTTTTTTCAACTATATCTCCCCCTAAATAAATGTTATCGCCAGTCAACAGATAGAATGTTTGTCTGGTTTTTTATTTTTGTGAAATAATGGATAAAAAAGTGTTACATACAGTTTGCATTATTTTTTCGGTCTCGTAAATAGTTTCCATGTATTTTATCAAAATTTTCTTTTAATTAATCCGAAGGGACTGTAACCGAAAGTTTGTATAAGACATATAGTTAAGTAGGGCTGTTTAAGCCCCATTCATTTTATTCCTTATCCCCCATGGAATCCCTTCTGTACAAGGAAGGGATTTTTTATTTTAGCTTGTTTATAAAAATGATGGTAAAATATTTGAAGAAAGATTTGAAGTTGGAGTGATGAAATATGAATGAGACATTGGCTGAAGAAATTTTGGACAAGCTCAAAAATGGCGAGTTAAATGAATATAAAATTCAAAAAGAGGAATTTATGGTATTCAGGAAAGTTCTAGTTGCCCGGGAGGATTTTAAGCACTTTCGCGGAATAGCAAGGCATAAAGGGGAAGTGATTTATCAATATATACAAGAGGCTAGAAGTTAAACAGGCAGCGGAGGATGTACCTGTCCTCGCTACCTGTTTTTAATTGTTTTCAGTAAACTTTCTTTACGTTATGCTTTTTTCTGATGAGTATAGAAACATCATTGAACTCATTACTTCACTAGCTCTTTTCTCAGTTTTCTTAATGCTTCTGTGCGCCATGATTTGACGGCGCTAATAGAAACTCCCTCTTGCAGGGCGATTTCCTCTATTTTTCTCCCCTGACCTATGTATGCAATCAGCCAGGTTTTCTGTTTTCCGGTAAGGAGCGGAGCATACTTTTCCAGACCCTCCAAACTTTCCATATCTGATAAGGATGGGAGATATGACTGCTCTGGTAAGTGTTCTACAAATGCATGGTTGCTCTCCCATTTAACCTCATTTTTTAAGTGGTTAAGTAATTTTCCCTTAATCGATGAATAAGCATAAGAAGTAAACGATCCTTTTTGATGATCCTGTGTATGCATTATCTCCCATAGCACGATGGTTGCCTCATGAAAATATTGATCTTTATCCTTGTAGATATTCAAAGATTTAATGATATGGTGTATCATGGGAGTATACTGGATAAGTACTTCTTCGAAAGTTGATTCCATTTATCTTTCCTGACGAAAAGCTAGCTTTTCTTTATTCCCGGTAAGACAAATATAGTCAATTCCACATAGGTTGACATGCGAGTGATCGAGGCATAGACTGTGTTATAGTAATGCCTTATAAAGGATTCTCCTATATGTAATGAAGAGTATGGAGGTTACCTGTTTGGTAATATCGACGATAATGATAAAAAGGGGTAATTGCCATGGAACATAAAAAAGAAGATAAGTTAGCGAATCAATCCATGTATCTATGGAAAAATGATGCTGATCGAACAGTACAGGGGTTCTTATTGTATCCAGAGAACATACCCGATATACAATATATAAAGAAGTTATTGCGCCATATGTATATGGCAAATGAAGTATTTAAAATGTCCATCTGGTTTGAAGGGGATGTAATACAAATCACCGGAAAAATCCAATCCTTTCGCTATAAGGCGAACAAGCTTACTATAAAGGATATGGATAAAAACATCTATCATATTCGAATATTTGATGTAGTGGAGATAATTAGGCGTCCACAAAGGTAAGAGTCCTCACCGGGCTCTTTTTTTTATGTCCTGCTCGTGGAAGAAGAGGTATATTAGCGACCATTATAGGAAAAATAAGAGAAGGATTTTTATGGAATCATTAGTCAATAGAGGGAGGGGGAATCATAGTGAAAAACATTTTCAAAAAATTGTTTACATCTGGTTCCAAGTCTACTCCTAACAAAGTGGAGAATATGACGGTAACGGATTTGCTTCTTCAAATGGAGAAATCTGTAGACTTTCTCCGGTTCTCCAATAGAACAAATGATGGAAGTAAAATGGTTTGGATCAATTACTACTATACGTTAATAGACACGGATTTTTTACACCGTGATATCCTTAATAGCATATCTACAAGGCCTTGGTCCAATTTGCAAGATTTGAAGAACATTCTGCCCATTGAAGTCGTGACCATCAGTTCCGATCCTGAAGAAATCCGGGAAAAACTTTTGACTGGATTCATTTTTATTCAAATTGGAGAGAAGGAAAAGACAGGGCTCTTGGTCCGGTCAGAGTTTGTCCAGACCCGTTCTGTCTCTTTGCCGGAAGTGGAGTTCAGTGTAATCGGCCCAAAAGAATCGTTTGTTGAGAATATAGATTCCAACATCAACCTTGTAAGGCGCAGGTTAAGCACACCAATGCTTACCATCGAACAAAAAATGCTCGGGGCAATCTCCCGGACAAGGGTTGCCGTTCTATACATTGATGGAATAGTAAATGAAGATAATGTCCAAACCGTCCTTAAAAGACTTGATGAGGTACAATTCGATCATATAAATGACAGCTCATATGTCACTCAATTAATATCAGACAATGGCAACACTGTATTCCCCCTTTTGCTGGATACAGAAAGGCCGGACCGGGTCGTTTCAGCTCTGACCGAGGGAAAGGTAGTCATGCTTGTCGACGGTTCCCCGCATGGACTGATTGGCCCGACAACTCTGGTGGAATTCTTCTCCTCTTTTGAAGATTACTATTTAAGCTATTGGCTGTCATCCTTTTTCCGTCTTATTCGACTTTTTGGGGTGGCCTTCTCCATATTGGTAACACCTGTATATGTGGCTGTATTAAGCTACCATTATGAATTGATTCCCAAAGACTTGCTTAGCACATTGATAGCTTCCAGGCGTGAGGTGCCTTTGCCGCCTATATTGGAAGCGATCTTTCTTGAATTGACAATAGAATTGCTAAGGGAAGCAGGAGCAAGGCTGCCCACCAAGGTAGGTCAGACGATCGGTATCGTGGGGGGGATCGTGATCGGGACTGCTTCGGTTGAGGCTGGATTGACCAGTAACGTCCTTTTGATCATTGTTGCCCTTGCTGCACTTGCATCCTTTACAACACCTGTCTACAAAATGGGTAATACGATCCGCCTGTTGAGATTTCCTTTCCTTTTGTTTGCAGAGCTATGGGGGCTTTTGGGGATTGTCTTCTGTTTTTGTATATTGGCCGCTCATCTTCTGAGATTGACCTCCCTTGGAAGGCCATATCTAGAACCGATTTATCCTCCTAGGGTGAAAGACATGAAGGATGCGCTGTTAAGGCTTCCGTTTACCGTGCAAGGAGAAAGGCCAGGCCAATTAAGAACGAAGAATCCCAATAGAAGGACGAAAGTTAAACCGAAACGAAAAAAAGACATTGATGAATAATGGTCCAGATAGGAGGTAAGGCATTGCAAAAGATCCCAAAGCAATTTCAGGTTTCAGCGTTTTTAGTGTTTTATTTAATACATAGCACACAGTTTGGAGTGGGAGCCCTTGGGTATCAAAGGGTCATTGCAATGTCTGCCGGCTATGATGCTTGGATAGGAATCATATTATTCGGGTTCATCACACATGTCGTGGTCTATATGATTTACAAGATTTGTGAAAAAAGTGATGGAGACCTTTCCAGTGCACATCGAATGGCATATGGCAAATGGATCGGCAAGCTTTTTACCTTGTTTTTCGTTATTTATTTTATCTTTACTACAGTAACCGTACTTCGCACCTACATTGAAGTCATTCAAGTTTGGCTGTTTCCTGATCTTAGTACATGGTTCTTCTCGTCCATTTTTTTGCTCCTAGTAGTTTATATTATCTCAGGTGGGTTCCGAGTGATTACAGGAATTGCATTTTTAGGTGTGGTGCTCCCCTCCTATTTATTTATAACGATGATCATCCCATTGGAATACGCAAATTTTAGAAATTTGCTCCCAGTGTTCGATCACCCTGTAAAGGACATCCTTCTTTCCGGGAGAGATATGACTTTAAGTATGCTGGGATTTGAAACATTGCTGATATTTTATCCTTTCATCAATAAACCGGAACAATCAAAGAAATGGGCCCATCTAGGTATTTTAATGACTTGGTTCATCTATTTGTTCTTTGCGCTGGTCACCTTCTCCTACTTTAGTGAAGGGAAGCTGGAGAAGAATATATGGGCTACTTTATCCATTTGGAAAATCATAGAGCTTCCTTTTGTTGAGAGGGTGGAGTATATAGGTATTGCCAACTGGTGTTTGATCATCTTGCCGAATGTTTGCATATTCCTTTGGTGTTCAAGCAGATTGGCTAAAAGAATGACAAGAATCCGCCACAGGACTGCGCTGACAGTCATCACCGTTTTAACATTTATCTTAATGTTGCAGTTTGAAGACCGAAAACTGATTAATGAACTGAATACATACATGGGGATTGTAGGCTTTTATATGGGATATGTTTACATTCCATGCCTTTTTGTAATTATCTCATTTGTGCATTGGAGAAGGAGGAAAAAAGAAAATGCAGATTCTTAAAGTTTTTCTTTGTGTCCTATTTTCTTTATTGCTTACTGGATGCTTGGAAAAGGAAATACTTGATGATATCAATATTGAGACAGTAGAGGGATTTGACCTGATTAAAGAAAGTGAAGAAGAAGTATTGGGAACGTTTCTTGTCCCCATTTACCAGGCAGACAAGACCGTCGTGAACGAAACGTTCTCGGCAGTTTCCAACCTGAACAAGGACATACTGCGAAACGCACAAAAAGAGTCATCGGCTCCTATTGTCAACGGAAGTTTGGAACTGGTGATGTTTAACATGCCTTTGGCTGAGAAAGGCATAATACAGTTGGTGGATGGATTGCAGCGAGATGCCAGCATCGGAACTGGCCTTTATCTGGCGATTGTGGAAGGGGAGGTAAAAGAAATATTAACACAGGATTTGGGAATGCGCGGAACTGGGGATCACCTCTTTAACCTTATCAAACATAATATAGAACGCAGGGATGTCCCCAAAACGAATCTGCATATTTTTTTATCTGATTATTACCAAAAAGGAAAAGATCCCAGCCTCCCATTATTGAAAAAAACAGAAGACAAAGCAGAAATAATCGGTGTAGTCGTGTTAAAAGGAGACAAATACGAGATGTCGATACCAACCGAAAGCCTGTTTTATTTTAAGGCTTTAGTGGATAAGTATTCTAATGGAAGTATGTTTGTAGAAGATCCGGACGATGGTGAGTATATTTCCGTCAGAAGCATTGAGACGGATAAGCAGCTTGAAGTCAGCTGGAACAATGATATCCCCTCCATTAAGATAAAAATTAGGGTGGATGGAGTGTTAAGGGAGTTTTCGGGACTTAAAGCTACCCAAAAGAAACTTGAAAAGTTCCAGAAATTATTTGAGGACAAAATTATTAAAGAATCCCAATCCATGATTAAAGAATTTCAAGAAAAAGGAGTTGATCCTTTAGGATTGGGTTATGAAGTGAAATCGAGGAAACGAGGATTCGACTTTAAAAAATGGGAAGAACAAATATATCCGACAGTGAAAATTGATGTTGATGCTGAAGTAAGAATTATCAGCACTGGAATATCAGAATAGGAAAGATGGGGCAGCAATTGAATATACTATATAACTACTATCCTTATAAAGGAGGATATCTATGCCTCAGAAGGTCCTGTTATATTGCGATCCCGGTATCGATGATTCATTGGCCATCATCTATGCACTGTTGAACCCGGAGATTGATTTGGTTGGAATCGTGACAAGTTACGGAAATGTCGACCAAGAACAAGCAACTCAAAATGTTGCCTATTTGCTCGATCTTGCAAACAAACAAGATGTGATATTGATCGGAGGGGCTAAAACCCCACTCTCAGGTGAATTCACGCCATATTATCCTGAAATACACGGGGAAGAGGGGCTGGGTCCAATAAAACCTCCGGCAACCATCAAAGGTGAGCTATTAAATTTTGATGCCATTTTTAATGTGATTGAAGAGTACGGGGAGGAATTGGTTATTGTGGATATCGGCCGCTCCACTTCTCTTGCTATCTCCTTTAACCTTGGCGGGGAAAAAACGATGAACACTGTTAAGGGCTTCTATTTAATGGGGGGTGCCATTCTTACACCAGGAAATGTTACCGCAGGAGCGGAAGCAAACTTTTACGGAGATCCCATCGCAGCCGGTATTGTAATGGATAAGGCGGAACGGGGCGTATTATATCCTTTGAATGTCACGAATGAGGCAATTATCACACCTGAGATGATTGATCAAATCATGGTAGAAGAGAATAATCCTTTTCAAGCCCTGATAAAAGAAATTTTTGACTATTATTTCGAAGCATATCAAAAACTTGTTCCTGGAATAGAAGGAAGCCCTTTACATGATGTATTGACACTTTATGCCGTCACAACTCCTCAGGCATTCAAATATGTGGAAAAAGTAGTATCAGTCGGATTGAATGATGGGCACCTACGGGGAGTCAGCATGGCAGATTTTCGGCCAAAACCAGATGAAGAGGGAAATAAGCTTACAATCGCTTTGGAAATGGATTATCCATCCTTCACTGAAGATTTTGTGAAAATCATGTCTAGTTCGATTTCCAACTTAACATGATTTTGGTTGCAGGCGGCAGATAAAATAAGATTCAGGAGCTGAAAAAAGCTGCCTGGATTTTTTTCTATTCCTTTAAGCATCTATTTGATATGATTAAATTATAGGAAAATTTGAAACAAATAGATTACTGGTTGTTTTAACCAAGCAAGGTATAAAGGGGAATAGTACATGTCATTTCATCAATGTCCTAACTGCAAAGAGGAAGTACAATATAAAACCAGATTGAAATCCGTATTTTTTGGCTACCGTCCCATCAAGTGTGAGGGGTGTGACACTATTTATGAAGTAGATGAGAAGTTTCGCTTCCTTTTATCTCTTTACACAGTCTTGATACCGATCCTAATCGCTTATATGCTGAGCGCCATGTTAGGTATCCTGCACACAAGATGGAGCCAGGTTCTGATTGTTTTGGTGTTCGGATCTGCAGGGGTGTTATATGCAGCGACAAAGGTCAGCTATAAAAAATCAAAACAACAGCATGTAGAAGAAAAGAAGAAATGAGTTTATTTAAGTGAGGGATTGATATGACTTCTTTCTTATCGGCAGTAGGCTTTATCATAATTATTTATATCCCGATTTTCTATCGACTACATGCAACCAACAGGAAGTTGGAAGATCGGATCATACAGCTGGAGGCTAAATGGGAAACGCGTAATGTGGTATCCATTCATAAAAAGAAATAAGTAGAACACATAAAAACGAGAAGAACCCCACCCGGGTCCTTCTCGTTTTTATGTGTAGACAAAGTTCTTTTTGAGTTATAAATTCCCTGTTGATCGTAGTGGAAGGAGCGTAGACTCCTGCGGGAGGAAGGGACAGGTAAGACCCCGCAGGCGTAAGCCGAGGAGGCTTACGGACCGCCCGCTGGAAAGCGAAGCTCCTTGAACGAAGATCAACTGTTTCAACAGATATCTTAACTAATTTTTAGTTTGTCAACAGTCTGAAACGAGAAGAACCCCATCAGGGTCCTTCTCATTTTATTGTTAGGTTTGGTAACCGTTCCATCCCTAAACTTGATTTAATACCCAGATTAAAAATCCACCGACTATAAGTAGTGAAATAGCATGTAGAACAAAAGAACCGATGAAGTCCCTTAAAACAATGAAAAAATGAAACTGACTCTTTTTGTTATTGCGTACAATTCTTCTCGCTCTTGTATCCATCACTTCACTCCTACACACATGAGGAAATTTGTAAGTATATTATACAAAATATTCAAACAAATATTAAGTGATAAAGTAGAATTTTGTAAAAAAAACTAATTATATGTACTCTAGTGTCATTTTACCATAACTAATGAACAAGTATTAATAATTTTATCGGTATAATGTTCACGATGTTTAGAGTGATAATTTCCTAAGTCGGTTCAGGGAAAAAATGAAAATACAATATTGACGGGTTTATCTGTCTTAGTGTACTATCTAACTAGAACACTAAGACGCGAGGGGAATGTTTATGGAAATCAATGTTTTTAAAGGGCTGTTGAGAAAAGAATGGCTTTTATTAAGAAACACCTTTTTGTTGCTTATATGTTCCATGTTGTTCATATGGGTTGTAGGATTTGGTTGGAGCTTACTAACTGGAAACGCAGATATACTTCTTTTGTTTACAACCATGATTATTGTTGCACATGTTCTTTACGTGACGTGGATAGTGGGGGCAGGTCTAAACATGGAAGAAAAATCGCAGCTTTGGCTGCACAATCCCAATTCTACAATGACACTATTAGGCAGCAAATTATTTACAGGAATTTATCTTCAAATAATCAGCATCTTAGTTGCACTCCTATTACTTGTAATCACGGTAAATTTGTCGGTGATGGAAATGATTGGACAGTTCGAATTGGAGACATTGACCATCCAAATGGTCTTCTCGGTGGTGATACAGGTAGTTGTCAGTGGTTTGGAACTCGGAATGTACTACATGTTTTTTTGGTCCATCTACCACGGGATGGGACGATTCCATAAAATATTGAAGTTCAGAGTGGTGCTCTTCATTGCTTTTATTATTTTATTCATTACCGCGATGAATTATCTAGAGAGCTATTTATTAACGGGTTTTGAAACCGTGTTACCTGTACCGATAGAAATGGGAAAATTCATGGGTTTCTATATCGAAGGAGACGGTATAAGTGTAAGTTCTGATGGTGAAACCATCACTCTCGCAAATATAATCATTTCAATTATTAAAGCGGCAGGTCTGTTCTACCTTTCAAGCTTGCTCCTGAATAAGGCGGTGGAAGTAAAATGACAGCAAAGTATCAGTCCGATAAACCAATATATATGCAAATCATCGATCGGCTCAGCAAAGAAATTGTGCGCGGGGTCTTGAAGCCGGGGGGGAAACTACCATCCGTCCGGGAAATGGCCATTCAATCTGGGGTGAATCCTAACACTATTCAAAGAACATATAGTGAGTTGGAGAGGATGGAGATCGTGGAAACGAGGAGAGGTCAAGGGACATTTGTTACAGAAAACGAGGGGATACTTATGCAACTAAAAAAAGGGATGGAAACGAGAGTGGTGGAAAGCTTTATACAAAGCATGAGAGAGATAGGGGCTTCTGAAAAAGAAATGGTGGAGAGCGTCGTGAAATTTTTGGCAAAGGGGGAAAAAGAGCATGATAAAATTTGAGCAGGTTAGTAAAAAATATGGAAAGGATATTGCTGTAAAGGAAGCTGATTTGTCTTTGGAAAAGGGAAGGATAATTGGATTGCTTGGACCTAATGGGAGCGGGAAATCCACAACCCTCAAGTTGATCGCTGGCCTGGTCAGACCTGATAAGGGTGTGGTCAGTGTGGATGGGGAAAAGGCAAACAGGCAGATTGCGAATAAAGTGGCATATTTAACTGAGCTTGACTTATTTTATGATACCTTGACTGCTGGAGAAATGATTGATTTCTATGCCTCACAATTCAAAGATTTCCAGAAGGAAAAAGCAGAAGAGCTATTATTATTCATGAAACTGGATCGGACAAAAAAGATAAAGGCATTATCCAAAGGGAATAGGGGGCGGCTTAAGCTGGTGCTGGCGTTATCAAGGGATGCAGAATACATCCTTTTGGATGAGCCTTTTTCCGGGCTGGACCCTATGGTAAGAGATTCGATTGTGAAAGGATTGTTGACTTTTCTTGATTTCGGTAAACAGACACTTATCATTGCCACCCATGAAATTGATGAAATTGAATCATTACTCGATGAAGTGATTCTCATTAAAAATGGAAACCTCATCTCTCATGAAAACGTAGAGGATGTAAGGGAGTCAGAAGGACTTTCTATAAAAGAATGGATGATTGAAAATTTACAAGAATAGGAGGGGCTAAGAATGAGCTATTATTCGGGACTTTTATCAAAGGATTGGAAGTTTTCGATGAAAGGGCAGCTGCAGAGTTATTTATTTCTGCTGCTTATCTGGACGCTCAGTGTCGCTGTATCTTTCAGGTTGAGTGAACCATTGATAGCTATGTCTATCGGAGTAACTCTCATTGTCATACACATCTTATACGTTCCAACAGATATGATCATTAATCTTGGAAGAGAACAGAAGCTGAAATTATGGTTGCATAATCCGCAACCTTCTTATGCCCTCCTTTCAAGCAAACTGTTTATCTCCATTCTTAATTGTCTGCTATCCATAGCTTTTGCAGTACTGTTGTATGCAGTCGTTTGCTTGTTATTCAATGTACCTTTTTTACAAGGAAAGACACTGTCAGAATCCTTTGCTTTGTTGTGGTCCGTCATAGGGTTTGGTCTATATTTGGGTGTCTGGGCTGTCTTTCTCTGGTCACAATATGCGGCATCAATAGGAAAACGGTTTGAAAAGCTTCGCATCGCCATAAGTGGATTGATTGCATATGTCATCTTTCAGCTTCATGAAGGTTTTATACTCAGTACCTTGTTTGACAGTATGAAGGAAATAGGCAGTTTCCCTGTAGTTTCTATTGGAACGAAAGTCATCAATGAAACGAATGAATATCAGGAAATATCGATGGGAGTATCCATGTCTGAATTCTCATTGGCATTGGTGGCATTATTTTTAGCGATTTCACTTTTTGTATTTTTACTGTCTGTGCGTAATATGAAAAAAATTGAAATTTAAGGAGAGCTTACACAATGAATGAAGTTGCAATAAAGCTTTTGAATGTTTGTAAGGACATTGGAAGCAAAGAAATCATCAAGGATGTTTCTTTTGAAGTGTATAAAGGTGAAGTGTTCGGTTTTCTTGGCCCGAATGGTGCCGGTAAGACTACCACTATACGTATGATGGTAGGACTGATGAGCATCACATCAGGTGATATCATTATTGATGGGGCAAGCATAAAGACTGATTTTGAGAAAGCTGTACGTCAAGTAGGTGCGATTGTTGAGAATCCAGAAATGTATAAATTTTTAACTGGTTACCAGAACTTGAAGCAGTACGCACGAATGGTGCCAGGTGTTACGAAAGACAGGCTTGATGAAGTGATTGAACTTGTGGGGCTTACGGCCCGAGTTCATGAAAAGGTGAAAACTTATTCTTTAGGGATGAGACAGCGCCTTGGTATTGCACAGGCCTTATTACACAAACCAAAAGTGTTGATTCTTGATGAGCCGACAAATGGATTGGATCCTGCTGGTATCCGGGAAATCCGGGATTACTTGCGTAACTTATCCAAGGAAGAGGGGATGGCAATTGTTGTCTCCAGTCACCTTCTTTCTGAAATGGAACTTATGTGTGACAGAGTGGGGATCATTCAAAAAGGTGAATTGATTGATATCCAGAGTATCAGAGACTTTATCCAAGACGGAGGCAAGACACTCTACCAATTGGAATGCGGAGAAGTGGAAGGTGCGATGGTTCTTTTGGGTGAAATTGGCATCTCATATACGGTTATCGGTAGTGCTTTACAAGTCGAAATAGACCGGGCGGGTGTTCCTGGAATAATTAAGAGATTGGTTGAAAAAGATATTGCTGTATTTGAAGTGAAAGAAGTGACGAAAACGCTGGAAGATAAATTCTTGGAAAAAACGTCACAGGAACGGGGTGCCTGATAACAATGAAAAATTTAATTCAAAATGAACTGATTAAGTGGTTCAGAAGGCCGAGCTTTTATGTGATGAGTGCGATATTGATGCTGTTATCCATAGTCGGAATTCTATTGACCATCATGATGGGCTCAATGCTGGATGAAGCTAGAAATCAAGGAGGAGCAGAACAGTTAAGCTGGCGTGAAAGCCTTGAGCAGGAAAACGAGTATCTTCAAATGACAATCGATACAGAAGGAGGGGAAGTTGGACACTTTGAACGACAACTTGCCATCAACGAGCACCGATTGGAAAATGATATGGAGCCTGCAACTGGCAATAGTGTATGGACATACATAGACGAAAATCTTGGTCTCACAAATCTTATCACCCTGTTTGTCGTCATCATTGCAGGTGGGATGATTGCCAGCGAGTTCACCTGGGGAACCATTAAACTGTTGATGATCCGTCCTATTAGCAGGAGTAAGATATTGGTGGCAAAATATTTGAGTGTACTTGTGTTCATGGTCATTTTCATGGCGATACTGTTTATCACCTCCTTTGTGACAGGGGCCATAGCATTTGGTTTTGATCAAACCCCTTCTCTATTGTATCTTGGAGGAAATGTCCACGAGGTACATCCGATGTTGTATCTGATGCTGAAGCTTGGTCTCAATGGTTTGGGAATCGTCATGTTTGCTACGATTGCTTTCATGATCTCAAGTGTATTCCGGAATAATTCCTTGGCAATCGGGATATCTTTGTTCTTACTGTTCACCGGAACACAGATCACTACACTTGTAGGGATGAAATTCGAAGCGGCAAAGTTTTCTCCCTTTGCGAATATACACTTCCAGACGTTCCTTGAAGGTATGCCTGTAGTCAGCGGCGTTACTTTCTGGTTTTCCGTTGTGATGTTCCTGGTTTATTTTGTACTGCTTCATGTAGTGAGCTTTGTGACGTTTGTGAAACGTGATATAGCAGCTTAACCAAAATGGATAGTAAGTGTCTTGAAGCCTGCCCTGAATGGGGCGGAGGGTTTTCTTTAAAAGATTAGAAAGTATAAAAATCTGTTGATTTCCGTTCCAGGAGCTGCGCTTTCCTGATTGCGGAAAGGAACAGCGGCGTAAAACTAACCATGAAGTTTTAAAGGACCGGGCGGTTTTTGCCCGGTTTTCTTTAACTTGCAATAAAGTGTGTGAGGATTGAGTAATGGTGGTATAGAAATTGAAAGACGAGTTTGTCCTTGTTTTTTGCCTATAAAATTAAAAGTAGGTGATAAGGATCGAATTAGTGAATATTTCTTATATGAAAAAAGGACAGATATTAGGTTATTTTGATAAGTTTCCGCATTCTAAGGTGCTTTTTTCACCGATAAAGAGGTACTATTTTACTTCTTATGTGTATTGGGATGAGCGTGATCCAGTAGTATCCCAAGATGATCTGGAAAAGATGGAATTGCTTTTTAACAGCTACATGGGAAGGGAAGCCTTCTATCTTAAAAGAAGTGGCGCAGGGGGAACGGGGCATCCTTCTTAATCAATATAGGCCAACACCTCCGCTTGCTTTCAGCTTCTACTTTACTGATGCAAAGGGGATGACCTATAGATCAAGTTGGTTTAATGATCATCATGACGAAAATGGTCAAGCCTAAAAGTATGGTCAACCAATACAAATTGCTTACTTTGTGGAGAGCGCTTATTTGGGAAGGCGGCAGTTGGGTGGATGCACGGTTGTCTGGGTGCAACAGCCACTGCTGAAGATTACTGAGGGCCGGTGAGATAAAGCCAATCACAATGATTTGAATAGTGAGATATAGTACAAGTGAGCCGAATAGCCAGATTTGGAGAATAGAGCCATAGCTGCCAAAGAGGACAAGCAGAATTCCGGTAATCACTGCTAATGTGCCGCCGGTTTTGGGAAAATAGTCTAGCTTGTGTTGAAGCAGGACATTGTGACGCAGATCAGAAATGGTTTGATGTTTCCTTAGTAATATAGTTCCGAAAATAGTGGGACCAATTCCAATGATTGAAACCATAACATGAAATAGTACTAGCCATTTCATAGGCATCCCCCCAATAATATTGATACTTCAATATATGTGGGGGATGGTGGTTTCATGTTTATAAAGCTGATTAACTTTACATTTCTTCGGGAGCCTGGATACCTAGTAAACGGAGTGATTCCTTAATTGTAATGGCTGTTGCTGCCACAAGGGAAAGCCTTGCAGTTTTTTCATCATCTTCTGTCAGGAATTTCACTTGACCGTACCAGCTGTTAAAACTTTGGCAGGTGTCAACGATATGCTTTGCTAGTACAGATGGATCAAATTCAGCACATGCTTTTTCGATCATCACTGGGAACTCATGCAATAGTTTTGTTAATTCCCAAGAATAAGAGTCTTTAATACCTTTCTTGATTTCCCCAGCTGTCCATTTCCCCTTTTTTAGGATGGAATTAGCACGGGCATAGGTGTACTGAACGTAAGGACCGGTTTCCCCTTCAAATTTCAACATATCCTCAAGAGAAAATTCAACCGAATTCACCCGGTGGTTTTTTAAATCATGAAAGATGATGGCACCCACCCCAACCTGGTGTGCTACTTCCCCTTTATCAGGAAGGTCAGGGTTTTTACTTTGAATGTTTTCCTCAGCCAGTTGAATGGCTTCTGTGATTACTTCCTCAAGCAGAACGACTTTTCCTTTTCTTGTGGACATCTTTTTCCCATCCTTCAGAAGAAGGCCAAAAGGTACATGATGCATTTCCTCAGCCCAAGTAAAACCTGCTTTTTTCAATACAGCTTTCACTTGCTGAAAATGAATGGATTGCTCCTGCCCAACGATATAGAGTGCTTTTGAAAAGTCATACACCTGCTTTCGATAGAGAGCTGCAGCAAGATCCCGTGTGGCGTACAGGGTAGCACCGTCGGATTTCTTTATGAGACAAGGTGGCAGTGAAGGGGTTTCCTCAAGCTTGACAACCGTTGCGCCATCAGATTCGACGAGTAGACCTTTTTCTTCCAAAAGGGAGACGACAGCCTTCATCTTATCATTATAAAAAGCTTCCCCATTAGTGGAATCAAATTGTACATCGAGGAGTTTATAAATTTTATCAAATTCCTTCAAGGATTCCTCCCTGAACCATTTCCATAGGCTGAGCGCCTGTTCATTTGCATCCTCTAGCTTTTTAAACCAATAGCGGCCTTCTTCATTTAATGTTTGGTCATCTGAAGCCTCATCATGAAATTTCACATATAACTTAAGCAACTCTGGTATAGGATTTGACCGTACCTTTTCTTCCTCACCCCATTTTAAGTAAGCTGCTATCAACTTGCCAAATTGAGTCCCCCAATCCCCAAGATAATTGATGCGCACAGTCTGGTATCCGCATTTCTCCAATATATTTGCAATGGAATTGCCGATGACTGTAGAACGAAGATGTCCCATTGAGAATGGTTTTGCGATATTCGGGGAAGACAGGTCCAATACCACTTTTTCCCCTTTACCGATTTCAAGACTGCCATATTCGTTTTGTTCTTGTAAGATTCTTTGAACGACAATTTGTTGGATGGTGTCTTTTTTAAAAAAGAAATTTACATACGGCCCAACAGCTTCGGTCTTTTCTATCAAAGGACTTTTAAGGGTTTCGGCAAGTTCATTCGCGATGAGTTGTGGTGCTTTTCTTTTTTGTTTTGCAAGCCCAAAGCATGGAAAAGCCAGGTCTCCATGTTGGTCATGTTTAGGTTTTTCCAGCAAGCTTATCACTTGGGCTAATGAGAGTTCCGGGATTGCCTCGTGTAGGGCTTCCGCTGCGATATTTATTAGTTTCAAATGTACCCACTCCTTTATAAAAGTCTATTTTCGTATACTTTGTTGCTTTGTATTTTTCTTACTGTCATGCTCTTTCCTAAAAATAAAAAACCCGCCTCTTTCATAAAATTGAAAGAGACGAGCTTGTTGTATGCCCGCGGTACCACTCTGATTGCTTTCACAAGGAAAGCCGCTTGTCATCCATATGGGGGATGTGCCCATTCACCTCAAAAGTGCGCTTCGTTCCATAGACTTCCAGCAGGCTTCCACCATCCCTGCTTCGCTTCTCTTTTGCCGTCTAAGGACTACTTTCTTTATCATTGGGAAAATATATGTAATTTCACATTATTATACACAATTAGTTTGGAGAAGCAACTACTTTTTCTTCACAGATTTAAAAACGGTTGCTTGATCTTCTGGAGTTGGAGGAATAAAGACATTTAACATTGCATCAAGCTCTTGACTGAGCCTTACCGTTTCAACAGAGGTTAGTCCAGTTTTAATTGCGGTCTTTACCATTTGGTCGCGCTTCTTTTCTACAGCAAGTTCTACGGGTTTCATCTTCATCACTCCCTCAGACGATTTCCTATATTATAGATGAAAATACCCTGTAAGAAAATAGTCTATGTGTAAAAAGTAGGAGCAAAAAGGAGAAATAATGAAACAAAAAGATCATTAATATTATTACTATTATTCCTTTTTAAATAATAGATAGAGTGTTGTTTTAAGTCAACAAGAGAGAAACCGCTAGTTTTGTCGAGGGGAAGGAATCTACCAATTATAAAAGAATAGTTAATGTAAAGAGAAAACAACAATGGCATCTAGGATTGGTGTTGTTCATAGATTGGAAGTAGCATATTTCAAGGAGGAGGATATTTATGAAAGCTAAAGTAGAGACAGTGGAGAAAATGAATGTTTATGCGAACGAGTTAGTCAAAATGATTGTTAAGGACGGACAGTCTTTAGAAGATGAAAAGTTAAGAATTGCATTTGAAAATGTAGTCAGAGCCATGGTAGATATGACAAACATCCAGCTGGAACGAGAAAATGATACAAACAACACCCTTCAAACAACCTTAAGCAGAATGAAAATAGCCCACAATTGCATCAATACAAATGCTTCTTCAAGTAACAAAATCCAGAATAAGCGATCTTAATAAGGAAGATAAGATAGAGCCCTTGATCAAGATCAGGGCTCTCTGACTGTTGACAAAGCCCTAAATATTTTTAAATTTGCATCATGCTGTTGATCTTCGTTCCAGGCGCTTCGCTTTTCGCGGGCGGTCCGGAAGCCTCCTCGGGCTTACGCCCTGCAGGGTCTTCCCTGTCCCTTCCTCCCGCAGAAGTCTGCGCGCCTTCCACTACGATCAACACAGGTTTTGCATATACACTGAGAGCCCTTGATCAATGATCAGGGCTCTTTCTATCGGCGAGGTTGCCCGTTAATTTTTCGATGAATTTTTCTATAATAATGTTTAATTCATTTGGGTATTTTGTTGGAACTTGATGCCTGGCTCCAGTTACATAGACAACTTTCGTTTCTGGAAGAAGGGATAGAAATTCATTTTGATAATGGTGTACATAATAATCCCGCTCTCCATAAACAAGCAGGATTGGGGAAGTGATATCTTTTAATCTTTCAGTGCAATTGTATCGAAGCCCCTCTTTATAATATTCTTTCAGGGTTTCAGGTGTTGTTTTCATGATATAAGAAGATATTTCTTCTCCATATTCATTTGAATATGCATGTGCCTTGGCAATGACCTTTGCAATAAGTTCCATTCCATTTAAATGGGAGGCAAGAATTCCAAGTAAGAACTCACTATAGAGGAGAATGGAATTCACTTTTGGAAAAGCCCCGACCAATATAAGGCCTTCCACCATATCAGGGTAGGTTATACTTGTTTCAAGAGCGATGGAAGCCCCGTTTGAATAACCGCAAATGAACACATTTTCAATATTTAATTGTTGACATACTTCATATATATCCTTTGCAAGAAGCGGGAAGCTTATAGGTGAATCACTTCTTCCGCTATTGCCATTACCACGTAAGTCCAAATATAGCAGTCGATATTGATTGCATAATGGGAGCTGTTGTTTAAAAGTGACATGACCCATACCTGGTGGATGGAGGAATAAGATGGTTTTCGGACCGTTTCCTATCAAGCGATAGAATATTTTTACATTGTCCTTTGTCTTTACAAACCCCATGGACCATTAAACCTCCTGTTTTTTCCTATTCTCCATGTACAAGATAATGCCCCGGACAATAAAGCCGAGCACAAGACCCGGGATGACAAATAACATGGGCATGAAGACTGGACCCAATAAAGTCCCGAAAATTTTAATTTTTCCAGAAAGCATCAATCCGACAGTCACCATATAAGCACAGCTGACAAACGGAAGGTAGGAGTAAGGTGATTTTCCCCCTCCTGCATCTTTAAAGGCATCCCACATGGAGAAGAAGTATAAACACGGGTAAAACATCAACCATAAATAATTTGTCTCAAGGAATGCTTGTTCGATCTCACCGTTGAAGCTATACATGATAATGGAATTGAAATTAGCTAGAACATTGATGAGGAATTCCAAAATAATGAATACAAGTCCCTTGAAATATTTTTTGTTGAGTAATTGGCCAAAGCCTGGAAGGGCAATACTCCATAATAGTCGTTCAAGGGATTTATCCATAATGTGATCCTATATATGTAATTATTCCTGATAAAATCATGCATTTCTCCCGCATGTTAACTCCTCCAATAATTACTCTAACATTAGCTTGACCTATTGCTCCTAAATTATGTTAATTTATTTGTTTAAAGACATGAAAAAACACAGGGCGAAAAACATATACCCTGCGCTATTAATTTTCAAGCTAATTTAGCACAAATAAGCCGATCCAATTATGACGAGAAGAATAAATAAGATGATAAACAGTGTAAAGCCTGAACCATGGCCTCCGCAAGTCCCAACACCTTTGCTCATTTACCTCTCTCCTTTCTAAAGTTGATACACTACCTTATGTAACAAACACCCAATGTGTATAGGCGAATGCCCGGTAAAAAAGTAAAATGCCCAATACAAGTAATAGGACAAAATCCTTTTCTCATAAAAATAATTAGAGCTTTCTATGATTAAAGGAGTGAGGTAGAAGATGTTTACAAGGATGAACCGTCTGCAAATACCATTGCCTAAACCGAAAAATCCTGATCCGAATGGAGCGGCTGCCGTACAAGAGCTCCTAGGTGGAAAGTTTGGGGAAATGTCCACGCTGAACAACTATATGTTCCAGTCGTTTAATTTTCGGAATAAAAAAAAGTTGAAACCTTTTTTTGACTTGGTGGCAAGCATTACTGCAGAAGAGCTTGGGCATGTCGAGTTAGTGACCACAACAATCAACCTGATGCTTGAGGGAGTTACATACCCTGCTCCACCTGATGCGACCCCATTAAGGGATACAAAGGATTTTCGTAACACTTATCACTATATAGTAAATGCTCAGACGGCCATTCCAGGGGACTCCATGGGAAGAGCATGGACCGGGGATAATGTCTTTAACAGTGGAAACCTTGTATTAGATTTACTCCATAATTTCTTTCTGGAATGTGGGGCAAGAACCCATAAGATGAGAGTATATCAGATGACAGATAATCCAGTGGCAAGGGAGATGATAGGCTATCTGCTAGTAAGGGGAGGCGTCCATGTTGTTGCATACGCAAAGGCGCTCGAGATAGCGACCGGGGTCGATATCACCAAGCTTGTTCCGATACCCAGTCTTGAGAACAGATCATTTGAAACGACAAGGAAATTTGAAGCGGAAGGGGTGCATCGGAAGCTCTATACCTTCAGTGCCAATGACTACAAGGATGTGGCCATGATCTGGAAGGGCAATCATCCTGAGGATGGTGGCAAACTGGAAGTGATACAAGGGACACCGCCAGGAGGACCTATGCCGGATCTAGAAAGTGTGCCAGAGGAATTCGCACCCGGGATATCTCATGAGGATTTTATGGAAATCGCTAAAAGACTGCAACGTTCTGCCGGTATTTAGACATTAGGCTCTTTTCTCAAAGCTTGTAGAGATGATAATCTGCAAGCTTTTTGTCGTTTTAAGTGATAAGGTGATGAAATTTATATTTTATTGTTGGAAAAGATATGCTAACATCATTTTATACATAGAAAAAAGTAAAATTATGAGGAGAATGGAACAAAAATGAAAAAGAAAGTAATTGCAGGTGCCCTTGTAACATCCTTTATGTTTTCTGGACATGCTTATGCCTCTGATTATACAGTGAAATCAGGTGATTCGCTTTGGAAGATTGCCACTAATCATCAGGTGACAGTGAATAATATCAAGACGTGGAACAACCTGAAAAGCGACATCATCTTCCCTGGCCAAACGTTATCCCTGAAGGCCATTGGAACGGGCACTAGTAAACCTGCCCCAACGCAACCCGCCCCAAGTCAACCGGCGTCCTCTACGTATACGATCAAAGCAGGAGACTCATTATCTGTAATCGCTAGAAATCATCAAACAAGCCTAGCTGACTTATTGAAACTGAATCCAGCCATCACAGATGTTAACAGGATCTTTATCGGACAAAAAATCAATGTGGCTGCAGCTTCTGGTACTACGCCGAGCCAACCGTCCCAGCCAGCACCAAGTCCCAGCAAACCAGCACCTGCTACAGGTACCTACACCATAAAAAGCGGAGACAACCTCTCATCAGTGGCAAGTAGACATAATGTGACATTGAGTGCATTATTAACCGCAAACCCTGCTATAAAGGATGCCAACCGTATTTCAATTGGACAAGTTATCGTAATTCCAGGAAATGCTACAAGCACCCCTGCAGGTGACCAGTCTTCCTGGCAAGCAAAGGCGGATGCCATCATAGAAACAGGTAAAAAGTACATGGGGGCAAAATATTTATATGGAGCATCCACTAATAGAACAGATGCATTTGACTGTTCATCTTATACTGTAAGGGTATTTGCTGAGAATGGCATCAACCTGCCTAGAACATCTGCACAGCAAGGGAATACTGGAAAAGAAATACCACTAAGTGAAATTCGCAAAGGGGACCTTGTATTTTTTGATACAGAGGGCGACGGAGTGATCAATCATGTATCCATCGTGATGGATTCCAACACTTTACTGCATGCTGCTACGAATACTGGTGTCGCATTCGCATCATATAATACCTATTGGAAACCAAAAGCGGTGAAGGCGGTAAGGGTTTTATAATCGATAGGATTTACACAATGTTAATAAAGGCATTAAACAAGCTTAATAAACAATAGGTAAAATAGGTTTTGTAAGGTTGATACACACTCTTTGCCGTAACAAAGATGTTGCCGAATCTAGCTTGACATGAATTACTCCCCTTTTTCATAATGGATAGATGCAATCAATCAACCTAAATCCTTACCTGTGAAATTGGCTACTTCCCAAACTTAATGCCAGGAAAAAAGAGATGAATCGGATGCATCTCTTTTTTTTGTCCATTTTTTCATCTCCTCCTCAAGTCTTAGTATCTTTCAGTATAAAGCTGGAAATGACTGTAGGTAAAAGAATGAAAGAAAACCATTCTGAAGATTGTTATCCAAAATAACGCAAAGATCTATACTGATAGTGAGAACAAAACAAAGGAATGATGGAGGATGAAAAAAATGCTTACACTTTTATTGGGAAGTAAAAAAAATGCTTTGCAAAAAAACTCTTATGCGTCGATCGATGAAAAGAGAATGGAAGTATTTCTAAAAAGTGACTTTGCACGACGTTTCTAGAAGGAGCTGCTGATAATTGGTGGCTTCTTTTTTTTGTTTAGTATCCTATAAATCATGCAATTCTAAAAATATAAACAATTTTCAATCAAACTCCTATAAAATGGTATACTAGTGGAAAAGAGAGACAAAAGAAGGATAAAAAGGGTGAAAAGGATTTGTATGAAGAGAGTCAGATAATCAAAGAGATAATAGCAGGGAAGAAAGAAAAGTATGACCATATCATTGAATTCTATAAGGATAAACTTTATGCTGTGGCACTTCGGCTTACCGCCAGTGAGGAAGACGCCGAGTCCATTGTGAAACAAGGTTTTAAGAAAGTGTATGAAAAACTAGATACATATGAAGAATCATTTTTGTTCCCAGAGTGGCTGTATGATCAGTTTATACCACTTTTTAAAGAGGCAGGTGCATCAAGAAGCATCACTCCACTCCAACTGCCATTACACAATCCCCATCACATTAAATTGGAAGAAGCGCTTCACACAATGCCGTATCAATTGAAGTTGGAATTTCTGCTCAGACGTATTCTCCAATTTTCATCAACGAAAATATCCAATTTAATGGAAAATAGTGTAAATGAAATCGAAGGCAGATATAAGGACTCATTGATACATATCCGTCAATATACATTATTGGACACCCATCAGGAAAAAAGTGAATGTCATAGTATCGGTGAATTGACAGAATTCCATGATGGTGAAGTCGAAGAACAGGTTGAGGAGGCAATAAAGGATCATCTAGAATTCTGTCCAGATTGCAGGAACGTATTAGAAGGACTGAAAAAAGAAGAAGTTTTCCTCGATTTCGTCCTGGAGTTTCCGAAGCTAAGTGAAGCTTTTAACAAAAAAGTACTTGAAGATTTAGTCGCCTATGTGCCCAAACAGCCAAAGCACCGTACCTGGAAATATCAATTCAGTGTCCTGGGAATCCTTTGTGCGATTTTTCTATTCGGTGTATTTATATTACCGAGTCTAAAACCTTTGGCAGGGATGGTCACCACATACATTCAGTATGGGACTATTTATAATGTTTGGTCGGAAGGTACGTATGTTGCAACAGACAAAGAGATTTCTTTTGAAGTGACAGAAGTGGAAATGGACTCTGACTTTATGTACATTTATTATGATATTCAAAGAGAGGGAGAGGAATCACCTGTTTCTCTTTTTGAAGAAATAGATTTTTATAGCCACAAGCCAGTGAAAATTATAGGCGAGGAGGACCAAGAGTATGAGATTCAGGTCACTCAGCCAGATTATCTGCGATACGGAAGAAAGAAAGTGGAAGATATTGAAGGAGAATACCGCCCATTCTTTGTAGTGAAAATCAAGGACAAGGAAACCCTTCCCGATCAGTTTGATATCAGAATAAATTTTGTGAGGCTTCTGGACAAATATGGAAATTGGAAATTGGATGTCCCCATCAGGTATGACAAGATGGAAGACGAAGCCGTTACAGTCAAACTAAATAAAGAAATTAACATAGGAAATAAAATGATTCTTGAGTTCGTGGATGTCACCTACAGTAAAAATATAACCACTTTTAGATATCACCAAAGACAGACTGAAGAAGAAAGGGAAAGGGTTTCAGCAGTACTTAAAGAACACAATCAGGAATACCGATTGCAGGAATATGGCTTGGGCCACCATATCGGTCTGAACGTGGTCACAGAAGGTGGGAATTATGTAGTGCCGTTATACTTCTATGACATGGAAATGCCCGATCCGGATAAACCGATAGAAATGTACTTTACTCATTATTATACGGATACCGAATTCTATGATTTGAAAGGGAAAATAAAAGATCCGATGAGAGAGTTGTTCGCTCAAATAATGGGGGTTTATTATCATGAGCCTGCCTTCTTTTCGATGGAGATTCCACTTGAAGAAACAGAAAAAACCCTTTTGGATGGTAGAATAAACGAATTTAAGCTGACAGATTACTCTATTGTCGCAACAAAGGATGCTGCGGGTGATGTCAGTCAGTATGAATTTATCATTAATGGAGAAAGTGAGGCGCAAGACGGGATTACAAGTGAAATAGGTTGGGAGATTCTCGATGAGAAGGGGGAGTATGTTCATACAGGAGGATGGTATCATTATGAGGATCGGGATAAGGATGGTCCTAGAAAACTGTTTCATGGAGATATTCACCCAAAATATGACCATGGGAGCTTCCCTGAAACATTGTTATTAAAAGTGGAAAGTATCTATATACAGTTCAATGATTTAGAAGGAGAACTGTTCCCATTATTCATAGAAGAGGAAAATGAAGGTGGTTCCGATGATTAGTGAGGAAAAAACCATTGATGCCGTCCTTGCAGGAAACACCTTGGCTTTTGAGCCTGTCATAGAAAAATACAAAAATAGTGTTTACGCTATTGCTCTGAGACTTTGCAGGAATTTTGAGCAGGCAGAAAGCATCACAAAGGAAAGCTTTTTACATGTCTATGAGAACCTTGGAAGCTATCAAGAATCAGAGAGTTTTTCTTTCTGGTTCTACAAGGAAATCTCTATAAAATTAAATGAATTAAAAGAGACTCCGGAAAATCAAGATTACTACAAAGAGGGGATGTCTAATAACCCTTTTTTTAAAAAAATAGAAGAATCATTACTTACTTTACCCTGGCAGAATAAGTTTGCCCTTTTGTTTAGTTATTTATCTATAGAATTGGATGACACTCAGATTGCATTGATGTTAGAGATGAATCTGGAAGAATATAGCACTATCATTCAAACTGCCAGGGATCGTTTGCAAAAGAACATTTTAGAAATGCCGGAAAGGGAGCTGCGGCAGGACTGTCTTGATATAGAGGAATTGGTTGGGTTTCATAGGGGTGATTATGTAAAAAAAAGAGCGGACATAGAAGACCACTTGGAATTTTGCCCGGGTTGCAGGGAAGTCCTTGATGTGTTGAAGCGTGAAGAGAAAGTGTTGAAGCAGGTGTTGCGACTGCCTCAGCTTAATACAGAATTCAATGAAAATGTGTTAAAGCAACTCCCACCATATGCTACAAAAATAGTAAAAAAGAGAACATGGAAGTATCAACTGGGTGTTATAGGGGTCATCGTGGCCATGATTATGATGGGGACCATTGTTCTTCCCATCATCATTCCTTGGACACAAATGGTCGGCAACTATGTGAATCATGGCAGCTTTTATAATGTTTGGGCTGAGGGGACATATACGGCAACAGATAAGGAAATTACTGTGGAAATCACAGCGGTGGATGTAGATCCCCTGCATATCCTGGTGCATTACGAGGCTACAAGTGATAGTAAGGATGTTGATTATCTCGGAGGGAATGACCTTTTTTCAGTCCATGCATTGGATGAGGAGGGGAATTCTTACCCCTTGGAATCCGCCCATCCGGTATTGACAGGAGAAGGATATCCCAATATTGTAGCAGAGAGCAAAGGAGTACGCAGTTTCTATGTAAAGGCTTTGAATGAAGGGGTACTACCAGATGAATTTCACCTTAATTTTAACTTTCAGCGCATTAAAGGCTGGGGTGGTGACTGGAAAATAGAGGTTCCCATCCAATATGAAAAAGTCGTGGAAGATGTAGAAATCATAGATCTTGATATCGTGACGGTGATAGATGACAAAATTGAAGTTACGTTACTTACTTTGGAAAAAGGGAAGTACGGCAGCAGGCTGAAATATGATGTGAAGTTGAAAGAAGAAGAAATGAAACGCATTGAGACCAACCTGAAGAAAACAGATCAAAAATATGATAGCCATTATTCCCAGAGTTATTATGATGTGTTCGCAGGTGTTGTTCTTGTAAATAATGATGAAGAGTATTTGACTCCGATTGCATATCCCTCCATGAATGAAATGATGGATAAGAGGCCGTTTCAGATTGATTTTTCCAAGCTATACACAGACAAGGAGTATATGGAATTAAAAGGGGAAGCTACTGAAGATGGAAAATACTCTGCTGAAATCAGGACGGTTAATTATACAGAGCCCGGTTTCTACTCGATGACCATTCCTTTGGAAGAAACGAAAGAAGAAGCGATGAATATAGATTTGGACGGTTACACAATGAATAACCTGACAGTGAAAAAGAATGAGAAACTTCCAACAAAAGTCATCATAACAGCTGATAGAACCCGACATGATAAAGTGCGAACCTTTTACTGGGGGTTTTCAGATGAGAATGGTCAAAGGTTGGATATTCACAATAGATATAGTAACGAGTGGTTTAATGATGAAAAAAGTCTTGGCCTGGAAATGATAAATGTGGATGTTGATAATGAAATAACACATATGATGATCCATGCCATCGCGATTTCCAATGATTATCTGTTTGGAGAAAAAGTATACAGGATTCCGTTAGAGTAGCGTTTCCCTTTTAAAAGTTTCCCTTTCCCAATTCCAGTGATATCCTGCTATAATGGTTACTAGACGAAATGGACGATGAAGGAGTACTTTCACATGAATGAAAAAGCGATTCAAACCTTTCGGGACTGCATCCCATTATTCCAAGTGCTGGCGGACGAGGCAAGGCAGGACATCATTCTCCTGTTGGCAGAAAAAGAGGCATTGACGGTAACGGAAATTGCCGATGCATCCCGTCTTTCGAGGCCTGCAATATCCCATCATTTGAAGATCCTGCGAGACAATAAATTCGTGGAGATAGAGCAAAAGGGGACACAACGCATCTATTCCTTGAGTCTTGACTCTTCAGTTGCCACGCTTAAGAACTTGATTGAGATCGTGGAAAGTGAATGTTTATAGTTTTTTTTGTGGAGCAGCCATTTACATGTGGCTGTTTTTCTGCATCTTATAAAACTCTCTTTCATCCGTTACATCTTAAATAGGAAGCGTTATAATGGAGTTATCAAGATGGAAAGGGCGTGTATTTGATGGAATTGAATTTAAAAGGGAAGACGGCTCTTGTGTTGGCTTCAAGTCAGGGTCTTGGTAAAGCTATTGCAGCATCCTTTGTAAAAGAGGGGATCAATGTAGTGCTTGCCAGCAGGAACGAAGAAAAACTTAATGAAGTGAAAAATGAGCTTAAAGGTATGGATGCGGGTCAGGTTACTTTCATCCAAACGGATATTACAGATCAGCTTCAGATCAAGCAAGCCGTTCAACATGCAATAGATACATATGGACAATTGGATATTTTGGTTAACAATGCCGGTGGACCTCCTGCAGGTACATTCGAACAGATTACAGATGAACAGTGGCAGCAGGCCTTTGAATTGAATCTTTTAAGCTATATCAGGACCATCAGGGAAGCATTGCCGCACCTGAAGAAAAATGGCGGGAAGATCATTAATATCGCTTCCTCCTCGATCAAAGAACCGATTCCCGGTTTATTGCTTTCCAATACGTTCCGCACAGGAATTGTAGGACTTACAAAAACATTAGCAAGTGAGCTTGCACAAGATAATATCTTGATAAATACGGTCGCACCGGGACGAATCGCGACAGACCGTGTTGCATTCCTTGATGAAGTGAATGCAGACAAACAAGGCATTTCCAAGGCGGAAATGGAAGAAAAGGTTAAGGCAGGCATTCCGCTTGGCCGTTACGGCGAACCGGAGGAATTTGCAAAAGTGGTGACATTCTTGGTTTCCGATGCAAACAGTTATATGACAGGGAGTTCGTTCCTTGTAGATGGTGGAATGGTTAAATCCATCTGATTGTGTTGTTCGAAGCTTGTTAGTCAGTGAGAAGGGAAGCTAGGAAATATGAAGAATTTGCTTTTATTGATTGTTGGTGGATTTGCAATTGGGATCATCCTGGGGGTATTGAATGTACAATTCGATTTCTGGGTCTTTGTGGTCCTGTTGATTTTGGCGTTCATCGCTTTATCTTATCGGGATGTCCGCTATATGTTCTTATCAAGAAATGTAGAGAAAATCGAGAAATATCTGGAGAAGAAGCGTCGCGAGCCATATTATGGGTTCATTCTGGAGCTTGCAGATGGGAATCTTCCTGCAGCCAAAAAAGAACTAGAGGATCTCGAACGGAAATGGAAAGGAAAGAAGACGGCGGTTTTCTGGGCACAGTATTATTTAAGGGTCGAAAACTATGCCAAAGCAAGAGAGAAAGCTGCAAAGATTGAACAAGCAGAAATTAAGACCTATGTATTTGCTGGGATTGCTGTGGGTGAAAAAGAGTATAAGAAAGCAGAAGAATTAAAGGGCCAGTTGAAAAAAGAGTGGATGAAATACGCCATTGAGACAGAAGTGGCATTACAGCAAAAAAACTATACACTTGCTAATGAAAAGAAAGAACTTGCCCTTCAATCGACAAAGGGTCTCCAATATTACATGTTATATAAAGAGTTTAAAGATAAATAACCTTACAAACTCCTTGACAGGAATGCTAGAACAAATTTACACTTGATGTAGATATTAGTTGTTAGAAAATTTTCAGTATTGAGGAAAATGCATATGGTACTAGCAATAGATCAACGAATCGGAAAGTATGCAATACTTCTTGCGATGAACGGGGACCAAGAGGATTTTATGGTGGCAACTCCGTCCCATTGGAAAAGTTGTATGGGAAAGGTCGGTTCCATGGATTCGCAAAAAGTGGTGGCTGCAATTGAAACAGCCGCCAAAAGAGAAGGTATCATCAAAACGGATGGATACCGGGAAACACATGCACTGTATCATGCCATCATGGATGCTCTTAGCGGTGTAACTCGCGGCCAGGTACAACTTGGCTCTGTCATGCGAACGGTAGGATTGCGTTTTGCGGTGGTAAGGGGAAACCCGTATGAAAATGTTGAGGAAGGCGACTGGATAGCCGTCGCACTCTATGGGACCATCGGGGCTCCTGTCAGGGGATCGGAGCATGAAACGATCGGTCTTGGAATAAATCATATATAAATAAAACGCCCATAGTTGCTGATTAATAGGGGGCTGTACTTTGACACATGTTACATGGTTGAAGTATGGCCTCCTTTTGTGTGTAAAAAGGGGGAAAAAGGATGGAGAAACAGCGGGAGAAAGGGAGAGTTGCGATGATTAAAATGAACGGGGAATCGTTGACGCTTGAAAAGTTGCACAGGATTCTTTTTGAAGGGGACCGGGTTGAAGCGTGTAAGGAAGCGATGGTAAAAGTGGTCGCTAGCCGAGCGGCCGTAGAGAATATTGTGTTAGAGGGCAAGGTCGTATATGGAATTACAACAGGATTTGGCAAGTTCAGTGATGTCTTGATTCCGTTTGAAGAAACAGCAGCTCTGCAAAGGAATCTGATTCATTCTCATGCTTGCGGGGTGGGTGATCCATTTGCAGAAGTAATCGGGCGGGCGATGTTGGTGCTGAGGGCAAATGCACTCTTAAAAGGGTTCTCAGGCGTCCGGCCAATCGTCATCGAAAGACTATTGGAATATGTGAATGAAGGCATTCACCCGGTTGTGCCACAGCAAGGCTCACTCGGGGCAAGCGGAGATCTTGCCCCACTGTCCCATTTAGTGCTGACCTTGCTTGGGGAAGGAGAGGTTTTCTATAAAGGGGAACGCAGGGAAACTGCCGGTGTCCTGGCTGAAAAAGGAATCACACCGATTGAATTGAAAGCCAAAGAGGGGTTGGCGTTGATTAACGGCACACAGGCGATGACAGCGGTGGGAGTGGTTGCTTACTTAGAGGCAGAGACAATGGCTTATCAAGCGGAATCCATTGCTGCGATGACTTTTGAAGGACTTGAGGGGATTGTGGACGCGTTGGACCATGATGTCCACCGGGTTCGGGGTTATCAGGAGCAAGTGGATGTGGCTGAGCGGTTCCGAACACTTCTGGACGGAAGCAAGCTTGTGACAAGGCAAGGAGAGAAGCGTGTGCAGGATGCCTATTCATTAAGATGCATTCCACAAGTGCATGGAGCTTCCTGGCAGGTTCTTGGTTATGTAAAAGAAAAGCTGGAAATAGAAATCAATGCGGCAACAGACAATCCATTGATTTTCGATGATGGAGGCAAGGTGATTTCCGGTGGGAACTTTCACGGGCAGCCTATCGCTTTTGCGATGGATTTTCTGAAACTTGGGGTGGCAGAGCTTGCAAATATTTCCGAGCGCAGGATTGAACGGTTAGTCAATCCCCAGCTGAACGATTTGCCTCCTTTCTTGAGTCCGAAGCCAGGACTCCAGTCAGGTGCGATGATCATGCAATATTGTGCCGCATCGCTAGTTTCAGAGAATAAGACGTTGGCACATCCGGCAAGTGTGGACTCGATACCTTCTTCTGCCAACCAAGAAGATCATGTGAGCATGGGGACAATCGGTGCAAGGCATGCCTACCAGATAATTGCCAATGTGCGAAGGGTGCTCGCCATCGAATGGATGTGCGCCATGCAAGCCCTCGAATTCCGCGGAGTCTTCCTCTCCGCACCACTCATGCAAAAATGGTACCAAGAAGGCCGGTCCATCGTACCAAGCATAACCGAAGACCGCATCTTCTCCAAAGACATCGAAGCATTGGCAGAGTGGATGAAGAATAAGGGGAGCGTTCTGTGTAGAGCGTGAAATTCCTAGGGGGGTCTGTCCCCCCTCAGAAATTTAATATCACCGCAACAACTCTGTAACAATCCAGAAACTGTAGTTGGTTCAAGTATTAAATCTTATTATCATAAATCGATTTAAGGGGATGAAGGAGATATGAATAAGGAATCGGTGAAGGCTATTCGTGCGCCAAGAGGTAGCGAGTTAAATACGAAGGGATGGGTGCAGGAGGCTGCGCTCCGTATGTTGATGAACAATCTAGATCCAGAGGTGGCGGAAATCCCGGAAGAGCTTGTTGTATACGGGGGGATCGGGAAAGCGGCGAGAAACTGGGAAAGTTATGATGCCATAGTGGAATCACTGAAAAACTTGGAGGAGGACGAAACGCTTTTAGTCCAATCAGGGAAGCCGGTTGCTGTTTTTCGCAGCCATGCAGATGCACCGCGAGTATTACTGGCAAATTCCAACCTAGTGCCTAAGTGGGCGAATTGGGACCATTTTCATGAACTCGATCAAAAGGGCCTTATGATGTACGGACAAATGACAGCTGGTTCTTGGATTTATATCGGTACACAAGGGATATTGCAAGGGACCTATGAAACGTTTGCGGAGGCTGCCAAGCAATCTTTTAATAACACTTTAAAAGGCACTATCACTGTGACAGCAGGACTTGGGGGCATGGGTGGAGCACAGCCACTTGCCGTCACGATGAATGGTGGGGTGTGTATCGCCATCGAAGTGGATGAGCATCGTATCGATCGCCGCATTGAAACAAGATATTGCGATGTGAAAGTGAAAACGGTGGATGAAGCAATACAGAAGGCAGAGGAATATAAGAAACTAGGAAAACCGTTATCTATCGGACTGCTAGGGAACGCTGCGGAAATACTGCCGCAATTAGTAGAAAGAGGGTTCACGCCAGACCTGTTGACAGATCAAACATCTGCACATGATCCTTTGAATGGATATATCCCAATTGGAAAGACACTTGATGAATCAGCAAAATTAAGAAAGTCAGAACCTGCCCATTATGTGAAGCTTGCAAAAGAGAGCATGGCCGAGCATGTGAAGGCGATGCTTGACCTGCAACAAAAGGGTGCCATTACGTTTGATTATGGAAATAATATCCGCCAGGTAGCTTTTGATGAAGGTGTACAAAATGCTTTCGATTTCCCCGGCTTTGTTCCGGCATTCATTCGTCCGCAATTCTGTGAAGGTAAAGGCCCGTTCCGATGGGTGGCACTTTCCGGTGACCCGGAAGATATCTATAAAACGGACGAAGTCATCTTGAAAGAATTTTCCTATAATAAGCATCTTTGCAATTGGATTAAGATGGCACGTGAAAAAGTGGCATTCCAAGGGCTGCCATCGCGAATCTGCTGGTTGGGGTATGGAGAGCGTGCGCGATTCGGAAAAATCATCAATGAGATGGTTGCAAGTGGTGAACTTTCTGCACCGATCGTAATCGGGCGAGACCATCTTGATTGCGGATCTGTGGCATCCCCCAACAGAGAAACTGAATCGATGTTGGATGGCAGTGATGCAGTTGCGGACTGGCCGATTTTGAATGCTCTCATAAATGGTGTCAATGGTGCAAGCTGGGTTTCCGTCCATCATGGTGGAGGAGTCGGGATGGGTTACTCCCTTCATGCCGGAATGGTGATTGTGGCCGACGGAACGGAAGCTGCGGGTAAAAGGCTTGAACGTGTATTGACTTCCGACCCTGGGATGGGTGTAGTGAGACATGCTGATGCGGGTTATGACCTTGCTAAAAAAGTTGCCAGAGAAAAAGGCGTGCACATCCCTTTACTGAAGGAGGGTGAATAAAAATGAAGTTGGATAAACTTCTGATCAACTGCGGTCAACTGCTGACCATGGATCATAAAACAAATATAGCTAAGGGAGAACAGATGAATGTCCTCCCTCAAATAGAAAACGGAGCAATCGGATGGAAAGATGGCATAATCGAATTCATCGGGACCACTGAGGAAGCCGATAATTATCAAAGTGATGACATTATCGACTGTCAAGGGAAGCTGGTTACTCCTGGACTTGTGGATCCGCATACACATTTGGTGTTTGGAGGGTCAAGGGAACATGAAATTGCACTCAAACAGCAAGGGGTCCCTTACTTGGAAATTTTGAAACAAGGCGGGGGTATTCATTCGACTGTAAAAGCTACACAAGATGCCAGTTTTGAAGAATTATTGGAGAAAGCAACATTCCACATGAAGAGACTGCTTAGCTATGGGGTGACCACCCTTGAAGCTAAGAGCGGCTATGGCCTGGACAGAGAAACAGAACTTAAGCAGCTTAAAGTGGTAAAAGAGCTTCAAGAGATCCAACCTATGACAATCGCCTCAACATTCCTTGGTGCACATGCGATTCCAAAGAGCTTTAAAGATGATCCGGAAAGCTTTCTTGATGAAATGGAGACCTTATTTTCTGAGATAAAAGAAGAAGGTTTGGCCGAGTTTGTAGATATATTCTGTGAAGAAGGAGTCTTCACGATCGATCAATCAAAACAGTATTTATCAAAAGCAAAAGAAGCCGGGTTTTCCGTCAAAATCCATGCTGATGAAATAGTTTCTTTGGGTGGAACTGAGCTTGCCATCGAATTGAATGCCGCTTCTGCCGATCATCTGATTGCAGCTTCAGACGAGGCGGTGGAAATGTTCGGGTCCTCTGATACGGTTGCGGTGCTTTTGCCTGGAACGACCTTTTATCTAAATAAAGACTCCTACGCAAAAGCACGTGGAATGATAGATGCTGGAGGATCTGTTGCACTTGCGACAGATTTTAATCCGGGAAGTTCTCCGACAGAAAACATCCAATTCATCATGAATCTTGCCATGTTGAAGTTGAAAATGACATGTGAGGAAATCTGGAATGCCGTGACGGTCAATGCTGCAAAAGCGATTCATAAGGATGAGGTTTCCGGACGTCTTCAAGTAGGCCGCCATGCAGATGTGGTCATTTGGAATGCGCCAAACTATCAATATGTCCCTTACCATTACGGGGTCAACCATGTCCATACCGTATTTTTAAAAGGCAAGGAAGTAGCAAAAGGGGGAGCTTTCCTTGAGTAGGGGTAGACCGCCATACCTGCAAACAGCTGGAAACCCGCCATTCATCGACCGCCATTATCCGAAAGCGGCAGAGCTTCTCCGATCATGGGATGGAGAGGAGGAGTTGACAGGGACGGCCCTGATAGGTGTCCCTATCTCTAAGCCTTCCATCAGTCATTCAGGTGCCAGCTTTACACCTGGTGTGGTAAGAAAGCTGCTTCAATCTTACTCCACTTATGCCGTTGAGGATGAAGTGGACTTGAGGGAATCTGCTAATCTGATGGATGCAGGTGATATTTATATGCATGCCACGGATATCAAAGAATCTTACCGTAGGATGGAAGAGACAGTGGCATCCCTATTAGCTGGAAATAAGGAGTGTGTCCCATTATTCATTGGTGGTGACCATTCCATCACTTTTTCCACCTTATCAGGAATGAGCCAAATGAAACAAGGCAAGATAGGTGTCATCCAGTTTGATGCCCATCACGATCTCAGAAATACTGATGATGGTGGGCCGACTAATGGGACCCCATTCAGACGTCTGCTCGAGGCTGGTGTGCTGCAAGGGGATCATTTGGTCCAAATCGGGATCAGGAATTATTCCAACAGTTCATATTACCATCAGTATGCAAAAGAAAATGGGGTCAAGGTTTTCACGATGGGTGACGTGAAGAACAGGGGTATTGCAGAGGTGATCCGGGAATCTGTAGATCACCTTCGAGGGAAAGTGGAGCATCTGTATCTTTCCATTGATATTGATGTGCTAGATCAGGCATTTGCACCAGGCTGTCCTGCTATCGGGCCCGGGGGAATGACAAGTGATCAGCTCCTCGAAGCCATTTATTTATTGGGAAAAGAAGATAAAGTGTGTGGACTGGACATCGTGGAAATCGACCCTACGATTGATTTTCGCGATATGACCAGCAGGGTGGCAGTTCATTGTTTGCTGGAATTTTTAAGGAGTAGGGGTTCAAAGCGATAGATAGATTGATAGAAAGGGCGACTGCCTGATAGGAGCAGTCGCCCTTAGACTGTTGACAAACTCTAATCATCTTTAGAATTGCATTTTCTTGTTGATCTTCGTTCCAGGCGCTTCGCTTTCCAGTGGGCGGTCCGTAAGCCTCCTCGGCTTTGCATGAGGGCACTGAAAAAACAAAAAACTAATCTTATTTTGAATTTCTAGCTGTTGATTGGAGCAATAGGCGAAGACTCCTGCGGGGGGATAGCGACAATCTTGAGACCCCGCAGGGCGCAGCCCGAGGAGGCTCAAGATTGTCGCCACGCGGAAAGCGTAGCCGTTTGCGGAAATCAACAGCGGTATGAAACAGATAACTAAAATATTGTACTTTTTCAGTGGCCTTGCTTTGCCTGCGGGGTCTTACTTGTCCCTTCCTCCCGCAGGAGTCTGCGCGCCTTCCACTACGATCAACATGGGTATTACATGTTCCTGAAGATTCAAGACTTTATCTACACACTGAGGGCGACTGCCTGATAGGAGCAGTCGCCCTTTATTTATTATTTATTTCTTATCATGGAAGAGTTTATAAAGTGCCTGGGTTCCGCTATCCGATTCCCCTTGGGAGGAAAGTTTTACATACATCTCCCGTGCAAGGGTAAGGCCCGGTACATCAAGGCCCATTCGGTCTGCTTCATCAAGGGCGATTTCCATGTCTTTTATAAAATGTTTTACGAAAAAGCCCGGCTCGTAATTACCAGCGATAATGCGAGGTGCAAGGTTTGACAAAGACCAGCTTCCTGCTGCTCCGCTTGAGATGCTTTTAAGTACACTCTCTGGATCCAAGCCAGCTGCATCAGCATATGCCAACGCCTCACAAACACCAATCATATTGGTGGCAATGGCAATCTGGTTGCACATTTTTGTATGTTGCCCAGCTCCTGCCTCGCCTTGATGAATGATGTTTGCACCAAACGAATGAAAGATTGGAAGACAAGCCTCAAAAGCATCTTTGTCTCCACCAACCATTACGGTCAGCCTACCTTCCCGCGCACCGATGTCTCCACCAGAAACGGGGGCATCTAAACTGTGTAAGTGCCGTTCCTTTGCTTGATGATAGATTTGCTTGGCGAGTGTCGGCGTCGAGGTGGTCATATCAATGAGATAGGCACCATTCTTTGCATGGTTTAAAATGCCATTCTCACCCAAATACACATCCTCTACATCCTTAGGATAACCAACCATCGTAATTACCACATCCGCTCCGCGCGCAGCCTCCTTGGCACTACTCCTCCAAACAGCCCCACGCTCCACCAACCCCATAGCCTTCTCCTGCGACCGAGTATACACACACACCTCAAAACCACGCTCCAACAAATGCCCCGCCATACTACTCCCCATCACACCAGTGCCAATAAATGCAACTTTAGTTATTTCTGTATTCATGCGCAAAATCCTCCTGGGGTCTGACCCCTTTTCAAAATTTTTTTATAATCCTTTTAGTCTCCCGCAATTTTCATCTGTTTTTCATTCTCTCATTATACATTGTTCGCTAGTAGTCTGGTAGGTTGTGTTATGGATGGTTTGGAGAGAGTTTAGGTGTAGTAAGGTGCGGTGTAATTAGTTATAATATTTAGAAAAATAAAGAAATTTGTAGTATAATAGGGAATATTGGAAATTGTTTTGGAGCGGATTATTTAAAATCATGAATTTATTAAGAAGGGAGGAATGGATGTTGAGGACCTCTGAATCTTTCATTAAGGGTAGTAAAGAACAACCGATAGAATCAATCACGAAAGTGCAATTGATCATTGTGGTATCTGAAGCGGGAATTATCCAATATGTATCATCCACTTGTAAAGCTTTACTGGGCTATGCAAAGAAGGAGTTGATAGATACCCGGTTGGAGACATGGATTAATTCCGAGGATTTGTATTTAATCGAGAGTTTGATCTATCAGCCTTCCCATCAGACGCATTGCTACTTCCGCATGAAAAAGAAAGATGACTCACTCATTTGGATGGATGCCATTCTTTCTGAAGTGAATTCACCGATGGCGGAGGAAAAGGAAATAGTGTTGCAGCTCTCTCGCACCTCGGACCATGAAAATCCAACCAAACATGAGATGGGATCCTCTATCACAATGTCAGCATTGCCAAACAAGCAGGATATACATAATGAGGAACTGGAAGAAGTGCAGGAGAATGAAGATTATTCCGCATACGATCTTATTGAGTATTTACCAAATGGGGTTTTCATTTTTGTAGATGGAATAATCAAGTATGTCAATGAAGCAGGTACCGCCATGCTCGGTGCAGATAAGAAGGAACAAATACTAGAAACTTCAGTTTATGAATACATAGAAGAAAATTATCATGAGATAGTCGAAAAACGGATTAAATCTGTCCAGCAGGGCTTTCGTGTCGGTCAGATGGAGCAACGGTGGAAGCGGTTTGATGGAAGGGCGATAGATGTAGAGATCATCTCCAACCATACCATGTTCAAAGGGAAATCTGCGTCTTTTGTGATGCTGGTTGATATTTCACATAGAAAGAATTTTCATAAAATACTTCAGAATAGTAGAGAGCGATTCCGGAAGTTGATACAAAACTCTATCGATACCATTGGTGTCATTTGTGATGAGAAATGGACTTTTATTAATGAGTCGGGATTGAAAATGTTTGAAGTGGATAACTATGGAGATATTTTTGGTCAGTCTGTATATGGAAATATTAAGGAAGAAGATTTTCAAATAATATGGAGGGAAGTTCACCAACAACAAGGTGGGACAAAGTTACCGACATATTTCCAAGAATGGACGACGATGAAAGGTAATAATGTCTATACCGAGTTTGTTGGGATCCCTACCACTTATCTTGGAAAAGAAGCGCTTCAGGTCATCATTCGCGATATAACAGAACGAAAACAGGCGGAGGCATTGATGCTTCAATCGGAAAAACTCTCGGTAGCTGGGCAATTGGCCGCTGGTATCGCCCATGAAATTCGGAATCCTCTTACCGCGATCAAAGGGTTTTTTAAACTTCTTGAAAGGGACATGGAGGAAAAGAAAGAGTATTTTCAAATCATTGAATCAGAACTGAGTAGAATAGAGCTTATCTTAAGTGAACTGCTCTTATTGGCTAAGCCTCATCAAGTTTATGTTCATCAGGTTTCCGTGCATTCCCTGTTAAAAGATGTCGCAACATTGCTCGAAACGCAGGCAATCATGAATAATGTATGGTTTGATTTGAAAATGAATGCTGATGCTCCAACGTTTATATGTGATGAGAATCAAATGAAACAGGTGTTTATCAATTTGATCAAGAATGGTATTGAGGCGATGCCAAACGGAGGGACTATTTTTATTGATACTGAAGATATGGAAGATGAAGTGATCATCAGACTTCGTGATGAAGGAACTGGAATTCCGGAAGATATCATCGCAAGATTGGGAGAGCCCTTTTTTACGACCAAAACAACTGGTACGGGATTAGGGTTGATGATTACATTCAACATAATTAAAAACCATAATGGCAAGGTTCATGTCACAAGTGAAGTGAATAAAGGGACGACAATAGAAGTCCGCTTTCCAAGAGGTTAAAAGGGAGAACAAGGGTGGGACAAGAATATAATAGGGGAAAAGTGCTAATCCTTAAAATAATATACCGCCTAGTTGTTGGAATCCAGCGCAACCAATGGCAAACCATCTGTATTACTTTACAGAAAATTCCCTATACATTTTCCTTAAAGGATAGTATCATAGGAGACTAATCTTTGAAATAGGAGTAATAAAAAACATGAAACAGCATGAACAATGGACATCAAAAGTCGGCTTCATATTAGCAGCAGCGGGATCGGCAATCGGTCTCGGGGCCATTTGGAAATTTCCTTATATGGCTGGAATGAACGGTGGAGGGATATTTTTCCTCTTGTTTATCCTCTTTACACTCCTGATTGGAGCACCGATGATCTTGGCGGAGTTTATTATAGGAAGATCTACACAAAAGGATGCCATAACTGCATATAAAGTGTTGGCAAAGAATTCTAAATGGCATTACATAGGAATCCTTGGTGTAGGGGCTTCTTTCATCCTCCTTTCTTTTTATAGTGTGGTTGGTGGTTGGATTGTTACATATTTAGGGAAGAGCATCACTGGCGGATTATCACAATTCACCCTTGAACAATATGGGGGGTTGTTTGATCAGGCCATAGCAAATCCCGTTCAGGTGTTGATAGCCCAATTTATATTTTTAGGAATTACGATATGGGTTGTGCAAGCAGGGGTTCAAAGCGGAATTGAAAAAGCCAGTAAAATATTAATGCCATTATTATTCATCATTTTTATTGTATTACTGGTTAGATCTCTCACGTTAGACGGCGCAATGGACGGTGTGCGTTTCTTCTTACAGCCAGATTCTTCCCTTATCACGCCTAATACATTTTTAATGGCATTGGGAATGGCCCTTTTCTCTTTAAGTGTAGGTATTTCCATAATGGTCACCTATAGTTCTTATCTGGAAAAAGGAGAAAATTTAGTTCGGTCGGCAGGATCGGTGGTGGGACTTAACATCATCATTTCTTTACTTTCGGGTCTTGTCATCTTCCCGGCGGTATTTGCATTGGGATTACAGCCTGATGAAGGACCGGGCTTGGTGTTTGTCGTGCTTCCGGCAGTTTTTGACCAATTGCCGCTTGGCGGTATTTTCTTGACCCTGTTCTTGGTACTGCTTTTATTTGCGACCTTGACCTCTGCCTTTTCCATTTTGGAGATTATTGTTGCAGTCATTGTAAAGGATAATCAAGACAAAAGAAGAAGAATTGCAATCATAGCCGGTTTCATCATTTTTGTAATGGGAATTCCTTCAGCACTTTCATTTGGTTTACTCTCACATATTAACATTGGGGAACTAATTATTTTTGATGCTGCAGACTTCCTAGTGAGTAATATCGCATTGCCTCTTGGTTCATTTTTGATATCAATATTCGTTGGGTGGCGAATTCCTAAAAATATTTTGGAAGATGAGTTCTTCCAAGGCTCAACAGTGAAGAAAGGCTTGTTTCAAGTATGGTATTACTTGATCAGGTATGTGATCCCATTTGCTATCCTCTTGGTATTCTTTCAATCCATCGGGTTATTTTAATAGCTATCAATAATCGTCGGACAACTTGTCCGGCGATTTTTTATTAGGCCATCTTTGAGCAAATTCCGATTTCCAATTACATGCCAGCATGATGAAAAGAGCTTTTTGTGGGCACACCAATTTCATTCTATAGGATAAACAAGGAACCTATTACATAATTTCCTATTGGGAAACTTGGTACCCAGGGCAGCTAATAACCCCACTATTTTCTCTCCATTTTCCCAATATGATTTTCCTGTATCAGATGGTAAACTCTTGTTAATAGTTCTTAATAGTGAGAATTATTAAAAATCTTATTCAAGGAGTGAATCTATTGAAGAAGTGGATGAAGAGTTTTTCAGTTATACTTATTGCAATATTGGCTTTCTCGTTAGCTTTTGGAACTGCTCAGGCAGAGTCTTCTAATCCGAATGCTAGTGTAAAGAAAGAATACTTAATTGGGTTTGCAAAAGGAAACAAGGCAAGTGCACAGACCTCCCAAAATCTGGTTACAGCAGCAGGGGGAGAAGTTCAACACACATTCCAATACATGGATGTAGTGGAAGTTTCGTTACCTGAAAAAGCTGCAGAAGCATTGAAGAAGAATCCTAACATAGCATTCGTAGAGGAAAACGTAGAGGTTATGGCGACTGCCCAAACAGTACCTTGGGGCATCCCGCATATCAAAGCAGACAAAGCACATGCTGCCGGTGTGACAGGAAGCGGAGTGAAAGTGGCAATCCTTGATACAGGGATCGACGCCAATCATGCAGACTTAAATGTAAGAGGCGGAGCAAGTTTTGTGGCAGGTGAGCCGAATGCCCTTCAAGATGGAAATGGACACGGAACTCACGTGGCCGGTACGGTTGCCGCATTGAATAATTCAACTGGCGTTCTAGGGGTCGCTTACAACGCAGACCTTTATGCGGTAAAAGTTCTTAGCGCTTCAGGTAGTGGGACTTTAAGTGGCATCGCACAAGGTATTGAATGGTCCATTGCAAATGGAATGGATGTAATCAATATGAGTCTTGGTGGAAGCTCTGGGTCTACTGCACTCCAACAAGCTTGTAATAATGCCTACAATAGAGGCATTGTTGTAATTGCTGCTGCTGGGAATTCCGGCTCTTCAGGAAATCGCAACACTATCGGGTACCCTGCAAGATATAGTTCAGTAATCGCAGTGGGAGCAGTGGATTCCAATAACAACCGCGCTTCTTTCTCCAGTGTTGGAAATGAGCTGGAAGTAATGGCGCCGGGTGCTAATATCTTGAGCACGACTCCTGGTAATAACTATGCATCCTTCAACGGAACGTCCATGGCAGCTCCACATGTTGCAGGAGCAGCAGCATTGATAAAAGCAAAATATCCTAGCATGACAAATGTCCAAATTCGTGATCGTTTAAGAAATACGGCTACAAACCTTGGTGATCCTTTCTTTTATGGAAACGGAGTAATCAATGTAGAAAGTGCTTTACAATAAATAATTATCCCCCCTGTAACACCAATAAAAAATGCCTGTCCCTTTAACGGGGCGGGCATTTTGAGTTTCTCCTGGAAAAAACCACTCTCATACCCTAAACTTTATGCTACCTTTAAAAGGACAAATACCAAAAAAATATTTTTTCCCTAAAGTTGAAACTATTTCTAGTCAGTATGCATCTTAAATTTAGAACAAATAGAAAAAGGGGGTGAGCATGCTTTGCACCTAGTAGACAGACTGAAAAACAAAGAAGAATCCGCATTGCAGGAACTAATGTCCCTTTATGGAGACTATCTTTTCCGGACAGCGTTCCTGCTATTAAAGGATAAACAAGCCTGTGAAGAAGTCGTACAGGACACCTTCATTACAGCGTACGAAAAAATTAATCAATTGGTTGAAGAAGAAAAATTGAAAAGCTGGCTCACCTCGATTACCATCAATCGCTGCAGGATGCTAATGCGGAAATGGAGTTGGAAGAATATCCTCTTAAATTTTGATTGGACAGAACGGGTTCAAGGGGATGAAAAAGTTGATGGTCCTGAGACGAGACTTATTGTAAATTTTGAAAATAAATCCCTCAGTGAAGCGATACAGAAATTGGATTACAAATATCGGGAAGTAATTATTCTTTATTATTTCAATGAATTAAAAGTCAGTGAAATCGCATTGTTGTTGAAGATGGCGGAAAGTACGGTAAAATCCAGACTGAAACGGGGCCGGACTTATTTGAAGGATATTTTGGCGAAAGGGGAGGATGGAAGTGTCTCTGAAAGAAAATCGAACTTTTAAGGATAAATTGAATCAGGAACTTGCAGAGGTCCGTTTTAGCGGACATGGAAAGGTGTTAAGTAAAACACATCCAAAGAGCTATAGAGAGAAGCTTTCATCCATTTGGAATAAGGAATTGCATATTCCTGTTTTACCTATTGTGTTGGCAGCTGGATTGATTATGACGACGGTTAGTATGAAAAGCACCCTGTTTGACCGCGCTCCAAATCTAATGGCAGACCGGGAAATGATTGAATTTGCAGGTTACACCTATTGGAAAGATGACTTTGAAAGAGCGGTGAAACTTCATGAAAATAAGAATCAAAATTAAGCACCTTGTTCTGACTGTAACGGCTTTGGCATTATTCGTCCCTATTTTTCTTTTTTTAATTCAACCTCAGCTGACCATTTACATGGCTGAGAGGCAAATGGCAAAAGGGGAGCCGGCAGGAAAAGAAAGAATACTAGATCTTTTGGATAACGGAAATATCTTTTCAGAGCAACGGTTCTCTCTTATAAGGGAATACATGATAAATGATTCGACATCCTTGGATTATGATGTTTATGTTGGAACAACCTCGACATACTGGTCTGACGTTGATCAGGCTAAAATAAAATTCTCCATGGAGGAACGATTGCCTTATCTTCTAGAGTATATTGAAACGGGGCCGATAGACGGTTATATGGAATCGGCTGCAGGTGAAGCGGCAAATCATTATCATTTTGAAGGAGATTGGATAAAGGGCGATAAAGTGCTGCAAGTGGCATTGGACAGAGGGAACAGTACGTACTTCAGATCCGACTTGGCAACAAAGCAGATCGAACTCGCAGTTCGGAATGGAGAATATGAGCGTGCCTTAAGCTATATTGAAAAGTTCTATAAAATCGTATCAGAAGACGACATATACACAAATGCAGTGGCGGTAAAAGCACATGCAGAAATTCTTTTGATCAATGGGGAGTATCAAAAGGCACTTGCCATTGTTGAGGAAGCCTTGTCGGATTTATATACAAAGCACGAAGAAAACCACGATATAGAAAGCAGAGATAATGAAGAATCTCCCGTAGAAAAGCGGCTCAGAGATATTAAAGACAGAATAAAAGATGGGGGATACACATTCAATACAGTAAGTGGAAAAGTGTTTAAAAACGAAAGGGGAAAGTCGCCTTTTGAAGGAATCGGTGTCTTCCTCCGAGAGAAAAATGCCCTGCATTACAGTATTTCTTTTGGGCCAGGTGAACATTACCAAGCGGTGACGGACAAAAATGGTGAATACAAGTTCCATAATGTCCCTCCTGGAAGTTATCAGCTGTTTTTTGGTTTTACCTTCGATCAAATAGACGGTTATGCACTATCCATGCCTTCCAATCCGTGGATTGAAGTGGAAGACGGGGACGTAATAGCCTATGATTCAATTATTAATCCGTTGATTGAAATTTATCACCCGGTAAATTCTGAAGAGATTATAAGAGATGATATTCAATTTTCATGGGAACCTGTAGAAGGAGCGGCCTATTACAGCATCAGTGTTGGAAGGGAAATAGAAGGCGGGGCGATTTCCTATCATCTGAAAAGTGGCATCAAAACACCAGAGTTTACCGTAACAAAGGAAGAACTTCATTATTCTCAAGGGGGAATCCAATTTACTGAGGAAAGTGATTGGGAGGAAATAGACTACAACTCGGTACTTGGCTTTGCGGATCCGAGCGGCCGCTTTTTCTGGAATGTGCAGGCTCATAATGAAGATGGCGATCTCCTTACACAAAGTCAGGGATATAGATTAGGAGAAGATACATTTGGAAACTTGCCCATGTTCTATCTGAAAAATCGAGAGCTGACAGAAGCAGATAAAGTATTGCTAAAGAACAAGCCTGAGGAAGCATTGGGAATGTATAAAGAAAGCTTTGAGAATAATCCAGATGATTTGCACAGTCTACTCATGATCAGTAAAATTATCGGTGTCGAATCAGATGTGCACAATAACTCGTCAAAAGACTTGGCAATCCCTTACCTTGAGGAGCTGGCAAGGAAAGCGCCGAGTGAATCCATTTTCAGTGATATTTTAGAGTATCATTATGAAAAGAAGGATTGGCACTCCTATGATATGTGGTATGGAGAATACCAAAAAATCAAGGGAGATATACTGGATGAATATATAGAAGGAATGCGCGCAAACGCCCTCATGAAACAAGGGAAGTACACGGAGGCAAGAACCCAATTTCAACGGGTGATGGAGCAAGGATATCGACATGAGCAGATAGGGGAATGGATTGCTTTAGAAATATTTCTTGGAACCCCGCTGGAAAGAGTGGAAGCCTTGGGGAAAAAATATCCTGAGCAAGGTATCTATGACACGAGGATTGACTGGAAGAGATTAGTCGGAAATATCATACACGAACAAGTAGAATATGATGATTATAATGTTGAATTAAAGAAAGTGATGGAATGGCTGGTAAAAGAGGAAAACAAACAAATAGAATCGTGGAAAACATCTACGGATAAGGTGGAGTTAAAGAGATTTGTAGACGAGTTGAGGAAGTAGTAATAGAGGAAAAGGAACGCCAGGAGCGTTCCTTTCAGTGTGTAGACAAAATTATTTTATCTTTAAGATATGCAAAACCTGTGTTGATCGTAGTGGAAGGCGCGCAGACTTCTGCGGGAGGAAGGGACAGGAAGACCCCGCAGGGCGTAAGCCCGAGGAGGCTTCCGGACCGCCCGCGAAAAGCGAAGCGCCTGGAACGAAGATCAACAGCAGGATGCAAATTTAAAAATATTTAGGGCTTTGTCAACAGTCTGAAAGGAACGCACGAAGCGTTCCTTTTTCTAATAGGCTGTTTTGTATTTTCCAATCAACCCTTTATATTAATTACTGACCTTTTTTACCTGTTGAAGCAATGAAAAGATAACACTAAAGTTTCCGCAAGAATTCCTCTAAACGCTCCATTGCTTTTTCCAGTGTTTCCATATCATAAGCGTATGAAAGTCTGACATATCCTTCTCCAAGTGCCGAAAAAGCACTTCCCGGCACCACTGCAACTCCAGCTTCCTCTACAAGTTTCAAAGAGAAATCGAAGGAGGTCATACCGAATTTTTTTATGGAAGGAAACAGGTAGAACGCACCATCCGGTTTCACGACATCCAGTCCCATTTCCAAAAGGCGGCCATATACATATTCCATTCTTGCTTTATATTGTACTTTCATTTCATTTGCGTCATCAATGCCTACCGTTAAAGCTTCCAATGCGGCATATTGGGAGACGGAGCTTGCACAGGAAACGTTGTACTGATGGACCTTTAACATCTGGTTCATGACATATTCAGGGCCGAATACAAGGCCGATCCGCCATCCGGTCATGGAATGGGATTTTGATACTCCGTTGATAACTATGGTTTTTTCCCTCATGCCAGGCAGGGTTGCAATGGATAGGTGTTTGCCTGCGAAAACAAGTTCGCTATAGATTTCATCAGACAAGATAAATATATCTTTATCTTCTAACAATGTGGCAATCTTCATTAGCTCCTCACTTGGTAAAGCAGCACCAGTAGGGTTCGAAGGGTAAGGAAGAATGATGCACCGGGTCTTTTCTGTCAAATTTTTCTCTATCAACTCTGCAGTTAATTGGAACCCTGTTTCCCGTGTATCGATGTGTACTGGGGAAGCACCGCAAAGCCTGATGATCGGTTCATACCCGGGGTACACAGGACCTGGAAGTATGACTTCTGTGCCAGGTTCCAAAATCGTCCGGAACGCAATATCAATCCCTTGGCTCGCTCCAATGGAAACAATGATTTCGGATTCGGGATTATAAGACATATTGTACTTTTCTTTGACAAAGCTAGCTGCAGCGTTTCTTAATTCTAAGATGCCAGCATTTGGCGTGTAGACCGTCCTGTTTGCCTCTATTGCCTCGTTTGCAGCTTTTTTTACATGCAAGGGAGTAGGGAAATCAGGTTGTCCAATTGTCAGCGAAAGTACATCCTCATATTGTGAAACAAGGTTGAAGAATTTTCGGATACCTGAAATTTCAATATTACGTACATTTGAATTGATAAGATGTTCCATACAAAATGCTCCTTTGTTTATGTACATATACTTTTAAGTTAGTGTAACCGACTTTTTTATCCTTGTCCAAAGGAATATGGGTACAGGTGTAGTATATGTAAGTACAGGATGATAAGACGGGAGGGGAATGGAGAATGGTTAAAATCTGGTTTGTAGTGCTTGCACTATTTGGTGGAATACTTGGAGGGATACAGGCTCCAATCAATAGTCAGCTTGGACGGAAAATAGGAAGCATAGAGGCTTCATTCATTTCTTTCTTTATAGGGACTGTGTTTCTTTTATTACTTACAACCTTCTTCGGTAAAGGAAATCTTCTGCAGGTTACAAGTGTACCAAAATGGCAGCTTGTCGGCGGATTCCTTGGCGCGTGCTTTGTTACATTCGTTATCATTGCCGTCCCGAAAGTGGGTGTTGCTTTGACAATAATCTCAGTTATTGTCGGGCAAATGATAATCAGCCTTGTGATTGATCACTTCGGATTGTTTGGTACAGGAAAGATTGCAATGAACAGCCAAAGAATCATAGGAATAATCCTTATGCTTGTAGCTTTAATATTTATTTACCGGGGCACGGTTGCAGTTAAATGAATGATTCCCACATGCGCTAATTAATTCCTGAAATCGATGAATATAGGTATGAAGAGGGATTTCAAGATACCTAGTGTCATGATGGAAACGTTTGTTTGCTTTGTTGTTTACTATGGAAGACCTAGAAAAATGAGAAGCTAGTAGGATAGGAAAAAACTTACATAATGTTTATAATTAGTATAAACACAGAATATTCACATAATTATTCCTCCGTTTCCATTGCCTGTATTAGTGCACTCCTTTCACCTTAGGATTAACTGGGATTTGGTGTCTGTTGGATTCCGCCTGAAAGGGGATTGTGTAATGGATATTGTGTTGCAGATTTGGTTAAGGTTGTTGGAAAGATATGCAGAGGAGTTGTTTTTTCAGGATTCATCGTCAGGGGTCTTTTCATTTTTAATCGTTGGGGTGCTCGCTTATTTGTACAAGCAGGAAAAAGAGATAAACCGGAAATGTGCCTGCTGTCAGACTGCTGAGAAAAAAGGAGAGAATCGGCAACCCGACACAAAAGAAGAAGCGGAATGATTTTCCGCTTCTTCTTTACTGTAGATGTGAAAATTGCTCTAATAAGTCATTATATTCACTAGATAGAGTTTTGAATTTTTTGCGATTACCGGCGGCTAAAGCTCGATCTATTTCGTTCATCAGCCTGCTTTTGTGAAATTGGAAGACAGAAGAGTCGACAATGATTTGAGCGACTTTCTCCTCTCGGGTCATTTCAAAGCTTTTGAAAGTGGAAACAGATTGTTCTGGTTGAAAAGAAAAATGCTTATTCATAATTTCTACCCCCTGTGCTAGATTTTGGGTTGCGTGGTAATGGGTGAATCATGAAAAGGATAAAGTGCACTAATATCTCTCATCCTTTTTCCTATTATCTGATATTTTGTCCTGTTTGTGAAGTCTTGTTTTTAGAAAATTTAGATATATCAGAAAAAATAGTGACAATTCTGTAAATGAGTGGCAATGGATTTAGTAGTATTGGTTACTTATTCTTGAATATACCCAAAAAGTGAAAGCTGAAAACAAAGTACGGCATAATTGGGATCCGATATGAATTCAAGTGGTTTCTTTTTTGATGAACAGAATCGGGAATAACATTTATATGAAGTATATTTTTTTGAAATTTCCCTTGTATTATATTGCGAAAACGAATATTATTAGATAGGTTTTAATAATACATTCGTTTTTGGGGGATTTTTTGTGTTCGAAAACTACTTTGAATTAAAAAAATATGGTACAAGTGTTAAACAAGAAATATTTGCGGGTATTACCACTTTCCTTACAATGGTCTATATTATTTTCGTCAACCCTGCCATTCTTTCAGCTGCGGGCATTCCGTTTGAACAGGTATTTATGGCGACAATCATTGCCGCCGTCATCGGGACGTTAACGATGGGATTATTTGCGAAATATCCAATAGCTATAGCTCCTGGTATGGGGTTGAATGCGTATTTTACCAGTGTAGTGGCTACACAAGGTTTAACCTATCAAGCAGTTTTAGGAACTGTTTTTCTTGCCGGACTTGTAATAATTATATTAAGTTTGACTAAGTTGAGAAAAGCGCTAATTGAGGCCATTCCTGCTCCATTAAAATATGGGATTACTGCCGGGATTGGTTTGTTTATCGCCTTTATCGGGTTAAAGATGGCTGGCATCGTTGTTCCAAGCGAAGAAACGATGATTACTTTAGGCGATCTCACAAGCCCAGTGACAGCACTTGCTATCGGTGGTTTATTCATAACGTTGATACTGATGGCAAGACGTGTTTCAGGTGCTCTGTTCTATGGAATGTTAATTACTGCTGTTGCTGGTTATCTATTTAATATGCTTCAATTCAATGGGATTGTAGATCTGCCGCCAGCACCTCAGTTCATTCATATTGGGGAAGCCATTAGCGGTGTGTTCGCAAATGGTCTATATACAGTTGTTTTTGCTTTTATTCTTGTAACTATTTTCGACTCGACCGGGACACTTGTTGGCGTAGCTGAACAGGGCGGATTCATGAAAGATGGAAAGTTGGCAAGAACAAAGCCTGCCACACTTTCTGATGCATTCGCAACAACCGCGGGAGCTGCACTCGGAACAAGTCCATCATGTGCATATATTGAATCCTCAGCAGGTGTTGCTGCAGGAGGGAGAACCGGATTGACATCTGTTGTAGTTGCTGGATTGTTTTTGCTATCCATGTTCTTCTCGCCTGCCATTTCTGTCATTGCAGGATTGCCTGCGATTACAGCTCCGATATTAATTATTGTCGGCTGCTTCATGATGGAAGGGCTGGCGAAGATTGATTGGAAGAAGTTTGATGAGGCTTTCCCGGCGTTTGCCATCATATTGACGATGCCTTTGACTTCAAGCATCGCAACGGGTATTGCGGTAGGATTCATTACGTATCCGGTTATGAAAATCGTAACTGGAAAGGGCAAGGAAGTGCACCCCTTGATTTATGTGTTTGCTGTTATCTTTTTGATTCAAATGGTATATTTCCCTGCTCATTGATAACTAGTGAATAGAAAAAAATATGATAAAAGCCTTCAACAAGAAAGCGCGTCCCGTTTATTCATCATAGGGACGCGCTTTTTCTGCGGATGACATATTATTTGCTTGAAATAAGCCTTGGTCTGACTCATCTTGCAGTTTGGTAAGCCATTTTAATTCGACTTTACACAATTCATGGGCATTTTCCATGATTGCCTGTGAGCCCTTAGGAGCGTGAATTCCGTAAAGGTTGTAGACCCTTTTGAGCATTTCCAGCTGTAATTTTGTATGGGCGATCCGCTGTGAAAGAGCCTCACGTATCACATCTTCTTCCCCAAGGTGAATAAAGGCCATTGCCGTGTACATCGGATGAAAGTGAGTGGTTTCTGTCTGGATTTGTTTTTTTAGCAATTGTTGAAAAGCCAATTTACCACTTGGGGTTATGCTATAGATGGTTTTATCAGGCCGGCTCTGATCTGTAACCACTTTTTTTACTTCGATAAGCTCCTTATTGAGAAGCTGTTCTACAGCATAGTACAATGATCCCTTAGCCATTTTTATATATTGTTCCATATTTCGCTCATGCATTACTTGCTGAATTTCATATGGGTGCTTGTCTCCTTCTAAAAGGAGTCCCAAAATTATAAGTTTCATTGCCATTTCGCTCACACCTTTATTAAGAAGGCTATTTTCATTAACTTTGTTGTTTTACGTATTAATAATGAACCAACCGTGATCCTCTCTTGCTGTCAGCTCTATCCCCGCAGTACAATATCTGCTTCCTGTATATTTTTAATGTATGGAAGCAGTAGAGTGCATTTTCCGCCAAATAACGAGTGAATAGGAAGTTTTTTGAGAAAAGAGCCATTTAGACTGTGTGGTATATTTCTATTATATAGGAAAGAAGTAGATACGGACATTTATGATGGGTTAAAAAATTGTGTATCAGGGGTAAAAACCGGATACCTTTACCAGAGGTGATTATAATGAACAAACAAATTCACCCTTGCAAAAAAGAAATTTAAAAGCTGACTATTCAGATCAGTTTTTGAGTTTAATCTTTTTTATTACCTAGACGAGGGAACTTATGATGCCTATAATAAGTAGAGTGCAATTTTTGTATATAATACTTGAAGTAACCATTATATTTTTTATTTTGGACATGATAAGAAATGTAGTGATAAATGGAGGATCTTTAGTGAATGATTTATCTTATCAAACCGTTAATTGTTAATATAACCATCATTTTTTCATTGATGTTCAATGCAAATCTTTTTTTTCCTTTCAGTAAAAGAAAACCACTTACCTTTAAACAGCAAACCATTCTGGGTCTTTTCAGTGCTTTTTCTGCAAAACTCTGTATGCTGTATCCAATTGAAACGTTGGAAGACACCAATTTTGACTTTCGGATGATCCCGATTCTTCTGGTCACTTTATATGGAGGATGGTATCCAGGACTGCTTTGTACGGCGATTGTGGTAATTATCCGTTATTCCATTGGTGGTGAGTATGTATATGTGGGTATAGCGGTTTCCATTTTGGCATGGGGTATAGGTCTTTTATTCCGCTCGGTCTTCCTGAAAAGTAGCAATAAAGTGTTATACGGAATGATGGTTATATCTTTTTATTATCTCGGTTATATTTTCATCCTGTTCAGCACCGTGCCATTCCTGAATATCAACTTTTATATGGTGTACTTCCTTGCCTTTGGAATTACTTTTACTGCTTTGATCTACACAGTCGAGAAGTTGATCATTGCCAATCAACAGTTTGATGAGACCTTATACTTGGATAAACTATCCACTGTCGGGCAAATGGCTGCAGCTTTCGCGCACGAAATAAGAAACCCAATCACAACCGTCCGTGGTTTTATCCAATTTATCAATAATGATACGAAAGATGAAAAACTTAAGCAATTCGCACCATTGATACTTGAGGAATTGGACAGAACGAACAAAATCATTACTAACTACCTGACAGTTGCACGCCCCCCTAATTTTTCCTTAACATACATTGATGTAAACAAAGTGCTCCAGGATTCGGTTGACCTGATAAGGCCATTTGGTTCTTATCGGAATGTAACCATAGACCTTAAGCTTGAAGGAGAGCACTTTATATACAGTGATGAATTACATCTAAAGCAAGCTCTTATGAACATTATTAAAAACGGGATTGAGGCAGTAGATGAAGAACAGGGTGGATACGTGACAATTCACAAACAGACCGGTGAAGAAAAAGGTACCATTGTCATTGAATTTACTGATAATGGTGTTGGTATGACAGAGGGACAACTGGAAAAAATCGGCCTTCCTTACTATACTACAAAATCAAAAGGAACCGGATTGGGAAGCATGATTACCAATCGTCTCATACATGAGATGAAGGGGAAGATCCAATATGAAAGCAAAGTCCATATAGGAACAAAAGTAACGGTCATCTTGCCAACAATTAAAAATACGAGTTGATTCACCTAAATCTAAAAAGGACTGGTTATGACAAAAGTCATTGCCAGTCCTTTTTTATGATTAATGCTCCCAAGAGGAAACCTTTCCTGTGTTACGGTTCACTTTATACCACCCACGTGAAAGGTTTTCTGGGTGATTGTTAAAATGGACTAGGTCTGTAGCATGAAACACGTAAAAGTTCCCTTCCATTCCTTCAAAGGATACAGAAGTGCTGTCGTGCTCCTTTAGGTCCAAATAATCCATCACTCTAGATTTTGCTTCTTCTTTTGAAGCTATTTTTCTTGCTGGAGTTTCTTCCACATTTATCATTGCATCGTTTCGCGCGTCCCTAATCAGTTCATCGCTAGACAGCCTGCCGGAATCTTTTCGTGCTTCCATAATGGACGGCCCTTTTGTATTTTCCATCCCGTTTTGATTGCTGCAACCTCCTAATAGAAGTGTCACGATAAGAACTGCAATTAAATATTTTGACATTAAAATCAACCTCCTATCTTGAAGTATTTATTGATTAGTATGAAATAGGTGGGTTAATTTCATGCAAGTAAGGACTTTTCCTTATAAAAGCAATGCTAAGTGTAAACTTTCAGTAAATTATATGGCAAAAAGCAGGGAGTGGGGAGGTTGTTAGAGAATAGTTTCCATACAACATAAATTATTGGGGGAAGTTACTATGGCTAATTTAGAAAAAAAGGTCATACATGATATCGGGGAGGATAAACCTAGATCACCGATCGCACTTTATTTTTCTTTACCAATCCTATCTTGGGCATTATATGATTTTGCGAACACCATTTTTTCATCTAACATTATTACAATATTTTTCCCGTTTTATTTACAAGAAGTAATAGGAACAAACGAAAGAATGGATCAAATTGCAAGTACGTTTCTATCCTATGCAAATGCTACGGCAAGCTTCTTTCTTGTTATGTTTTCCCCGTTGTTCGGAGTTTTGATAGACAGGACAGGGAAGAGGAAGGGTTTCATCATCCCCTTTACTTTGATTGCGGTCATGTCCACTATCTTCATGGGTGTATTTGCTTCATTTGAGTCCTCTCAATTAATATTTGGCCTGCCGTTAAGTTTTGTTTTAGTACTCATTTTATTTGTGGTAGCAAAGTTCTTCTTTCATTCTTCGCTTATTTTCTATGACACCATGCTACCGGATCTTGGCACGAAGAAAGAACTCCCGCTGATATCAGGATTCGGTATCGCAGTAGGGTACATGGGAACACTCCTAGGATTGACTGTATATCTTTATGTAGGGGACAGCGGTTTTCATAAAGCTTTCATTCCGAGTGGTATATTATTTTTGCTCTTCTCACTTCCATTGTTTTTCTTTTTCAAAGAAAAGCCAAAAGAGGTCAAGGAAAAAAAGTCCTTTTTCAGTGGATATAAAGAGATCTATCAAACATTTAAGGAAATGCGACTTTACCGACCAGTGTTTCTTTTCATGATTGCCTACTTCTTTATCAACGATGCGATTGCGACAGCCATTGCCATGATGGCGATTTATGCCAGGGCCATTGGAGGATTCAGTGCTTCTGAATTTATCCTGCTATATCTTGTTTCAACAGTTTCGAGTATTATCGGTTCCTTTGTATATGGATACATCGCAAGGAGCATAGGCTCCAAATCAGCAGTTGCATCCGTCGCAGCACTGTTGATTGTAGCCCTGTGTTTTGCAGTGTTTTCCATTGCTTCATGGATGCTGTGGGTTGCAGGTAGTCTGTTCGGAGTGGCACTTGGCGCAACTTGGGTCACTTCGCGTACACTCATTGTAGAATTGACACCAGAAGGCAAGCGGGGCCAGTTCTTCGGGTTATTCGCATTCTCGGGGAAAGTGTCATCAATAGTTGGACCATTACTTTACGGTACCATCACCTTGGTACTTGCGGGGTATGGAAACCTAGCCAGCAGAACAGCCCTAGGCTCCCTGATCATCCTTGCCTTCATAGGCCTGCTCATAACCTTAAGAGTCCCATATAAAAAAGAAGCATAAAGTGTGAAAAAGCTGTTTGAATGATGGTTGTACAATGAAGAATGCTTATCAAAAACAATTAAACATATCAAAAAAACAGGAAGCTGCCAAGGGCAGCTTCTATTTTTGATTGTCGGAAATTGACGAACGAAAAGGGGTCAGACCCTTAAAGGAGCATTTTATTTTAATTATTTATTTATAATTAGTATAATCTATATTGACAATCAAATGTGTTATTAATATAATATAAAATGTATCAAATGATAATAATTATAAAGAGATAATAAGTCTATTGAATATGAGAGGGAGAGGGTTTTAATGAAATTGAGAGAAGAGATGCCTGAATTGACAGGTGCGACGGAATGGATCAACGAGGAAGTGACAAAAGACGAGCTATCGGGGAAGGCAACACTTATCCATTTTTGGTCTGTTAGCTGTCACTTATGTAAAGAAGCGATGCCGGAGATTAATGAATTACGAGATGAGTATGATGATGACTTGAATGTCATTGCTGTTCACATGCCGAGATCTGAGGATGATCTGGATATCGGAGTTATCCGTTCCATGGCTATGGGGCATGATATTACACAACCGATATTTGTCGATAGCGAACATAAATTGACCGAAGCATTTGAGAACAAATATGTTCCGGCTTACTACGTATTTGACGAAGAAGGTAAATTGCGCCACTTCCAAGCAGGTGGAAGCGGGATGAAAATGTTGAAAAAGCGCCTTAACCGCGTGTTAGGTGTAGAAGAAAAATAATCATGCAATCTATAGTAAAAAAAGAGAAACGATTAAAGATGTTTCTCTTTTTCAGTGTGTAGACAAAGGTCAAATTTGATAGAAAACCTTAGTTGGACGTAGTGGAAGGCGCGCAGACTCCCGCGGGAGGAAGGGACATGTAAGACCCCGCAGGCGTAGCCGAGGAGGCTTACGGACCGCCCGCAGGAAAGCGAAGCGCCTGGAACGAAGATCAACGGTACTAACAGTTAACCTAACTAATTTTAGTTTGTCAACAGTCTGAAAAGAGAAACGATTAAAGACGTTTCTCTTTTTTGAAGTTGTTTTTAAAATGAAAATGTACATCGTTAACACATAAAATCTAAACCATAGAAAAATTAGTATCCGTTAACTTTAAGTATTCTCCAATAAAAACTAATATTGCACCCAATACAAGTAATCCTGCACCAAGTACAATAATACTTTGAGAAAAATAATCCTCCATTATACCACCTCTAAGCACTTTTAAATAACTATCCTTGAAATTAGATATAGTTTTTAAACATATTATTCTCAATAATACTTATAGGTAGCGTATTCAAAATTGAAATAGAACGTGAAGGATTTTAATTAACCGAAAATAAAAGAGTTTGTTGAAATACAATTTTGATAAGGTATCATTGTTGTTCTTGCTTTCATGAAAAAGGGCGGGGCTTGGGACAATTATTTTCATGATGCTGCCTTATAGTCTAATCTTCCTTGGGGATCGTCGTACTCTTCGTATTTATCGCAATAGCAGGCCATTCCATTTGGTGCAGGTATGGAAATGATCATTAAATATATTAGGCAAAAGTACTATTTTAAAAAAATTATTCATGAACTAATATTCCCTCACATACCATATATAAATTTGTGGTAATGTGAGGGGATTTTTTATGGTATCGAAACAAATAACCGTAGCACTTGAATTTGGGCTGCATTCCAAGGCTGCTCAATATTTTGTTGGAAAAGCAAATGAGTTTGTAGCAGAGATTAAGGTAATTAGACATAACAGAATCATTGATGCAAAAAGTATTCTCGGGCTCATGTCACTTGGGATTGCCAATGGAAATGTAGTAACAGTCAAGGCGGAAGGCGAGGATGAGAAAGAAGCGGTGGAATCACTCACCCGCTTTTTAAAGGGCGAGGAAACAGAATAAAACCATGCAGGTGGATATCGTAATCCATCTGTTTTATCGGTGAAAAATGGACAAGCACCTTCTCTATAACGGAGGAAATTTTTACATTCCCTATACCGACAGGTTCATGTTATACTCTTCGAATGAATATATGTGCAGGTTTATTGCAGTAATAAACTTGGGTAAATACCTTCGTATAAGTAGAAATGGAGGAGAACACCATGAAAACTCGCGATTCCTTCTTTGATAATGCGAAGTTCATCTTAATTTTCTTAGTTGTATTTGGTCACATTATATCGCCATACCGTGCAAATGATGAATGGCTTGTGTCCATCTACCATTTTATCTTTATTTTCCATATGCCAGCCTTTATCCTATTGGCAGGGCATTTCAGTACCAATTTTCATAAAAAGGGCTATTACGTTAAGATTATCACTCGACTGCTGGTACCTTACCTGATTTTACAGACGATTTATACTTTGTATTACAGTCAGCTTTATGCGGATCCATCCATGACATTGGAGTATTTCACTCCTAGATGGGCGATGTGGTTCCTTTTAAGTATGATTGCCTGGAAATTGATGTTGCCACTGTTCGGTAAATTGCAGGCAAGATATAGCATTCCCTTGGCCATACTTTTAGGTGTCGGGATTGGTTTCATCGAGATTCCTGAGCGATTCCTAAGCTTGGATAGAACGTTCTATTTCTTTCCATTCTTTTTGATAGGCTACTATTTAACTAGAACAGACCTGTTTGATAAGCTGAAAAATGGCGCCTACCGAGTGTATGCTTCGGCATTTCTTGTCGCATTGTTTGCTGGAATTTACCTTTGGTTAGGTGGAATTGATGGAGCAAGCGTCCTTTATGGAACATATACATTCTCCTCGATATCCGATATGCTGATCCGGATAGGTATTTATGCCGGCAGCTTGCTTGTGACCATCGCATTTTTTGCATTGGTCCCTAAAGAGAAGTTTATCTTTACCGGCATTGGAAGAAGATCATTCTATGTTTATATTTTACACGGATTTGTCATTAAATGGATCTTCGAGACGAGCTTCGGCCAAGCTGTCAACTCACCTGCAGGTTATATGCTGCTTCTGTTATTGAGCATCCTTGTGACGGTGGTAACTGGGAATAAATATGTGGTGAAAGCTATTCAGACCCCATTTGGCTATCTGAAGGAAAGTTTATCGTTAAAAAATGGCTAAGCAAAAAAGCCGCTCCTTAACCTGAGGGTTATCGGAGCGGCTTTTTATTTGGTTAAAGGATATTGGTTAATAAATGTGAGTAAGCAACAAAGCTTGAGGAAATCGGCTATTTCATTAACAATCCATGTATATTATATTTATAATTTTGCTTTCTTTAGATCTTTGGTTGTCACTCTCTGATAATTCTTAACAACCCATAACCCCAAAAGGGAAAGTAGGGTAGACATTGTAATAATCGCTGGCAACAGCTCGGTAATTTTTGCAATCAAACTATATATAATTCCGAATATACCCATAGTGAGGATAACAAGGACAAAAGGGACATTTCCGTTCAAATAAGCCATAATACTACTTCCGGAAAAAACAAGCATACCTAATAAAAAAAGCGCAATCACTGGAAAGAGATATTCCATTTCTTGCATAACCTCCGTTATGATGGTTTCTGTTTCTTTATGTATAGTATATCATAAACTTGAGAAAAGATTCAGAAAGCGGAGATGAAGCACATGAAAGTCAGGCAAGCGGTTGGTGCGATATTAACAAACTTTGAGAATTATGCTTTAATTTTAAAAACGAAAATACATACAAAAGAAGGTAAAGAAGAAATTGATGGGGAGTGGGATTTTATTAAAGGAGGAGTGGAGGAAAAAGATTCTTCCCTTGAGGAAGCTGTTTTAAGGGAATTAGAGGAAGAAACCGGATTGAATTCATTTTTTGTTAAGAGGGAATTGGAAGAAAAAATTAGTTTTCATTTTCCAGAGGATGTAGCAGACAAAATAGGTTATCAATCCCAAGAGACCACCATGTTCCTTGTTGAATATACTGGGGAGGATAAAGAGTGGATACCACTTGATGATGAAATCAGCGAAATTGGTTTTTTCGATAAAGAAGAGGTTCTAAGAAAGCTTTCTCATCAAGAAACAAGAGAATATTTCACAAAATATTTAAATCGGATTGACAATATATAAAAGGGAAAATATACTAATAATGCAAGACAATACGAGAAAAGGAAGGTACAAGGTGCGATGTGGAATTAATCTATTTCTTAGGAGTGAACTCATGTGATTGAAAAAATGAGGAACCTGGAGAATTGGATTAGTCTGCCCATTTTTACCTGCCATAAGTATCGTTTAATAGTTACTTCACTATCTACGTTTGGAATAGTGTTATTTTGTGATACTTACTTGTAAAATAGGCGTTGTTTGGCAACTGCCAACGACTTATCTTGAAAACCTCTCCAGGATTCTGGGGAGGTTTTTTGTGATGATTGATACTATGGCTGCTCATTCTTAAACAATAAAACAATAATGAGGTGCATATGTATGACTTTGATACTACAAGCGAAACAAGTGAATAAAAGTTTTGGGAATCGGGATATTTTAAAGGAAATATCTTTTGATATAAGAAATGGAGAAAAGATAGGTTTGGTCGGTTGGAACGGGGCAGGGAAGACGACCATGATGAAGTTATTGATGGGATCGGTACAACCGGATTCAGGAAGTATTACGAGATATCCAGCTGAAATTAAAATTGGTTACCTGCCTCAAAGCACCGACTATACAATAAATACTGATCATGAACTTGAGGAAGACGCAAAAGAGCTTTTACGTGCAGCAAGTGAATTGGGTATGTCGAAATCAATTATCAGGGAAGGGGCTTACTTAGATACATTGAGTGGTGGAGAGAAACTCAAACTGGCATTGGCAAAAATATGGACACAATCGCCTCAGCTCCTTTGTCTGGATGAGCCGACAAATCACCTGGACATGAAGGGCGTCACCTGGCTGATAACAGAACTAAATAAATTTGCTGGTGCAGCAATCATCATTTCCCATGATAGATACTTCTTGGACCAAACGGTTACAAAGGTATATGAAATTGAAGAATGTAAACTTCTTGAATATGAGGGTAATTACACTGCGTACCGGAAAGAGAAGCAACGTCGTTTCGAACACCAGGCAAGAGATTATGGTAAACAGCAAAGAAAAATAAAAATGATTGAAGATCAAGTTGCAAACCTTAAGCAGTGGTCAGAAAAAGCTCATAGGGAAGCCGGAAAGAGAGATAATCCTGGTGAGAGGAAACAAATGGGTTTAAAGGAATTTGAACGGGTAAAAGCCAAGAAAAAGGACAATCAAATAAAATCAAAGACCAAAAGGCTTGAGCTTGAACTGTCAAAACATAAAGTAGAGAAGCCGAAGGAAGAAGTCCAGGTTAAATTTGAATTTGAAACGGATGGGAAACGGGGCAAGAGAATTCTGGAAGCGAAAGGGCTAACCAAGCAATTTGGAGATCGACTTCTTTTCGAAAAAAGCCATTTTTATGTGAAGCATGGAGAAAGAATTGGTTTAGTTGGCGAGAATGGAGCAGGGAAAACTACTTTTATCAAAATGCTAATGGAACAGGAATCTACAACTAAAGGTTCCTTATGGAAAAGTTCCTCCCTTAAAATTGCGTATCTGAGTCAGGAAGTAAGTGACTTGCCTATGAATAAAACCGCAATGGAGTATTTAGACCTAATTGGTTGGGACCGTGTATCCAAAGCCCGCACCATTTTTGCAAACATGGGAATGCAAGAGGAAAAATTAATTAAACCACTTCAAACCTTGAGCCTTGGTGAGAAGACTAGAGTCAAGTTGGTTCACATGATTATGCAGGAATATGATGTATTAATCCTGGATGAACCGACAAATCATCTGGACCTGCCAAGCAGGGAACAGATGGAGACTACCTTGTCCACTTTCAATGGAACACTCATCGTCATCTCACATGACCGTTATTTCATTGAAAAGCTATGTGACAAATTGTTGGTGATTGAAAATAATATTATCAAAAGGGTGGAAAGCGGCCTTCAAGAATATGAAGGAAGTAAAAAGACGGGGACCTCATCTTCTGTAATAGAAAAAAGGGAACAGGTTGCATTGTTGGACTCAAGGATAACGGAATTACTGGGGAAAATCACCATGGTGGATAGACAAAGTGATGAATATACCGCTATGGATAAAGAGTTGCTGAAATTAATGCAAATAAAAAAGGAATTGGCATAAAAAGAGGTGGTCTAAAGGTCTGAACGACCTTTAGGCTGCCTCTTTTCAATTATATTTTATATAGACTGATAAGGGACTTGGTTTCATGAAGACGTATAATCTTGAATTTTCCGCTTGTAGCACAAAAAAAAGACCTCTGTACTTCAACAGAGGTCTTAGGGGGGATCATGTCCTTGTTTTCCATGCCTCCAACACTTTTTGCTCTTTTTCCCGATGAATGCCTGCCTTGCGTTCTTCATCTTTTCTTGCAGTTTCCCAACTATGGATATCTTTTATCGTTTCTTCCACAGGGCGCGTTTCCAGCCTGTGACCGAGGGCTTTTTCAATACTTATGGAACCTGCGCCTTTCCATGGTTCACTGCCTTCCGCAAGTCCGTGTTCTTCTGGGATCCAAAGAGGCATTTCTGTCCAAGGGGCAACATGTTGTTCCAGTAAAAAACTTTCGTCCGCCCAAACAAATTCGGCATTTGAATCTGTCGCATGTTTACATGAAGTCAAGAATTCTTCCATCGTTATGGGAGTGGTAGGACCAGTCACATTGAAAACACCGGTGATGTTTTCATCTGCCATTTTAAGTATCCAAAGCGCCATATCCCTGGCATCGATATATTGAACCTTTCTTTCTTTACGTCCAGGAGCAAGCACCTCCCCACCTTCAGCAACCCGATTGACCCAATATGAAAAGCGATCGGAATAATCATATGGACCTACCAGCAGGCCAGAACGTACATGCAATACCTTATCTGGCATATTTGTTTCTGCCGCACGTTCACTCTCAGCTTTCAATGCTCCATAATGGGCATTTATTTGTTCTTGTGTCCCATACCCGATTTCTTCATTTTCCTTGGCTGTCAGAGACTGGACAGGATAGTCTTCCGAAATGTTTGATGGAACCCAATCTTTGTAAACCGATATGCTTGAAATGAAGGTATAATGCTCCACTTTGTCTGCCAGGATTCTTGTGGCTTCTGCCAAAGCTTTAGGTGTAAAACCGCATGTATCAATTGCGACGTCCCATTTTCCAGCTTCAAGAAGGGAGAGGTCCTTATTGCGGTCTCCAACAATACATTCCACTTGAGGAAACAAGTCCGGATGGTTGCCTCGGTTGAACATGGTCACTTCATGACCTTGTTTTAACGCCTCTTCCACAATGAATCTGCCTAAAAATCTTGTTCCGCCAATCACTAAAATTTTCATATGTAGGCCTCCAGAATTAGTCTATATAATACCTATTCTATCTAACTTATAAATAATCCTTTTTATACATAAGGTCAAGCGCCCGAGGTTTCTACTTTTCTCCCGAAATACCATTTCAATAATGGTGGGACAAAGATAATGATAAATAATAACCTAATCAATTGAAGTGAGCTCACAACTGCCGGGTCTCCTCCAACGGAAGTAGCCGTCAGCACCATTTCAATCAGTCCCCCCGGTGCCACGCTGAGTATGGCAGTCGGTAAATTCAGGCTTGTCATTGAAGCTAAAATCGCCCCAAGACCAAAGGAAACCAGGATTAGCGTGACTGTCAGGCCGAAATAAACAAAGCAATATTTGCCTCCTAGCTTCAAGTCCCCAAATGATATCCCTTTTCCCATCCCTATGCCGACTGTGATTTGTGCTGCCACCAATAATAAAGGGGGAAGGGTTGCCATTTCAACCAGAGAAATATTTATGAGTGCTGTTAATGCAAGGGGAACGATGACAATACCAGCCGGGATCTTATTCCTTAACAGGATCCCACCGATTATAGCAGGGATGAACCATACATACAGCCATCCCCCAAATACATAGGAGCTACCGAAGCTGGTAACGGCAGGGCCTGTTGTGCTAATTGGAAATGTATGTACAACCACAAAAGGAACCATGAACAGGACAGTCAACAAACGAACAGTTTGGAAAATAACCACCAAGGAGCTCTTTGCCTTCAATGACTCACTGGCAATCACCATTTCTGATAAACCGCCTGGTATGGAGCCAAAAACACTTGTAATCTTGTCCACCGCTATCCATTTCGTAACAAGGACACTATTAATGATGCTGACAGTAATCAAAGCGATGGTTGAAAGAACATAGGGGAATATGTACGGTGCGACGGTCAATAAGGTATCTTTTGTAAAATAGAGTCCGAAAAACAGGCCAAGTACTAAGAAGCCGCTCTGCTTCAAAGGGTCTGGACAATAAACCTGACGCTTGAAAATACCTTGGTACAGAAGGACAAAAGTCAAAGCTCCTAATACCCATGGTAAAGGCAGGTTGCCAAGATAAAATATATATCCGCCCACTCCACCGATTACATACGCCTCTAATAAACCAATCATAGGTATATTTCGCATATCTAAAGACTCCTTTATTTGAATAAAGCAATTGTACCATATTTCAATTGTGGTGGTGGGAAATTTTCCAATTAGTACTAACTACCCGGCAGGGGAATTTCGACATTTTTCATTGAGTAGATTGATAGATTGAATCGACAATGATATTAGGGATAATTAATCAAATTTGTTTAATTTGTAAAAAAAGTAAAATGAATAAAAGGTATGAGTCGGTTTTTCGTGTATTTAGTATAACGAATTAAATTATGGGGGTGCAGGGATGCGAAGGGGGAAAAAGAAGGACGGGAAGCGTTATCTTCCAATTCTGTTTATTTTGATTCTGTTGTTTGGTAGTGTGTTGCCGCACGTAGCTTCAGCAAACGATGAAACTTTAAAGGATAGCCAAAGTGAGGATGCAGAACTGGAAAAAAAGCGGGAGGCTGCATATTATGAGGAGTCCAATAAAATGGAAGATGTAGAATTGGAGGATGGAGAATATTTGAATGTACTTTCAGGTCTTGGCTTGGAGGTCCCTGAACTTGATCAGGAAGAAGAACATGGATATTCGGAGAATGAAAAAGTAGAGACCGCTGTTATAGAAAAACTAAAAGAAAGCGAAAAAGTAAACATCATTGTCCGGTTAAAGGACAAGCCCGAATTGAATAAAATGTTCATCCATACACAAGGAAAGATGTCTCACGGAGAACGAGTTGAAATGGTGACGGAGAATCTGCAAAAGCATGCAAAGGAAAGTCAAAAAGGGGTCCAAAAGGCCATTGCAGCGCTTGAAAAAAAGGGGATGGCAGAAAACGTTGAACCGTTATGGATAATAAATGGACTCTCGTTGACGGTGGACAAAGATGGCCTTAGTGAACTGGAAAGTCAGCATGATATTGAAAGGATAACATTTGACGGGGAAATAGAAGCGCCAAAAGTAACAATAGAAGAAACAAAGCCGAGACTTCCCGAATGGGGGCTTGAAAAAATAAAAGCAACAAATGTATGGGGGGAATATGGATTAAAGGGGGAAGGAATTGTCATCGGGATAATGGACTCTGGTGTAGATGGTACACACGAAGCCCTTGTTCATAATTACCGCGGACGAGATGGAAACCATCAATACTCTTGGATAGATGTTTCAGGTCAAAATTATGCCACTCCTCAAGATGGTTATGGCCATGGTACCCATGTAGCAGGTACGGCAGTAGGTGGAGGGGAGGGCGAGCCCATCGGAGTGGCGCCAGAGGCTGAATGGATTGCTGCTAAAATATTCACAGACGGCGGCTCAGCAACCATATCGGGGATACACCGGGCATTTGAATGGTTCATGGCTCCTGGTGGGGACCCTTCCAAAGCACCTCATATCGTAAACAACTCATGGGGAAATTCAAATACCTTTAATAAAGAATTCTATGAAGATGTTCAAGCATGGGTGGCAGCTGGGATTTTTCCTCTTTTTGCAGCCGGAAATAATGGCCCTGGGGCACAAACAATCGGCTCTCCAGGAAGTTTTCCAGAGTCTTTTGCAATCGGGGCAACAGATAGTAATGATCAGGTAGCATATTTCTCCAGTCGGGGGCCAGTGTATTGGATAGATGAAGAAGGGAAACAACAAAGGCTTCTTAAACCGGACGTGACTGCTCCGGGTCATCATATATATTCTGCTTGGCCAGGGGCAAGGGGACAAGGGAAATACCATACAATAAGCGGCACCTCGATGGCAACTCCGCATGTTGCCGGGGCGATAGCACTATTATTACAGGCAAAACCGGATCTCTCCATAAACGCTATCAAGGAGCTGTTGTCTGATACTGCAAGGGTAGAACCTCATATGGGTTCTTTGCCAAATGACCTTTATGGGGAAGGCATCATTAATATCTACCAGGCTGTTACAGAAGCGGCTTATGCAGGACAGTTAAATGGAACGGTTCAGACAGAAGACGGGCAAGCTGTACCAATCACTGTTTCCATTCCATCACAAGAAATCAGATTGGAAGTCACCACTGGAAATATTGAACTATCTGTGAGGGAAGGAAAACACAAGGTCATGGTGGAGGCCTTTGGATATAAACCACTTGTCGAGGAGGTAATGATTAAAAAGGGTGAAGTCACTTCTGTGGCTTGGAAACTGGAAGCTTCTACGCGATATGAATTGACAGGTAGAGTACTAGATAAGGAATCAAAGTCAGAAGTGCCTTATGCGTATGTAAGTTTGAAAGGAACTCCCATTGCTTCTAGGGTGGATGCTTCAGGGAACTTTAGATTACCAAATATACCAGAAGGTGATTATGAATTGATCGTCTCTGGTGAAGGTATTATAGGATTCAAAAAACAAATAGAAGTGAAAGGGGATTTGGACCTCACGATTGAAGTGGAGAAAGCAATATCCAATCACTCTCAAGAGTGGACAACTTCCAATAACACTCATGAAAGGAATGCAGTATCCGCCAATGCTATTGATGTGAATGAGTTGGAGGAGCAATGGAGTTATTTGAACGGAACCAAAGGGCAAATACTTTTTGCAAGCCCTACCGCTACAAAAGAATTTGTAGTATTCACAACAGACAGAGGATGGGTGACGGCATTGGACCCAAGTGACGGGGAAGAGAGGTGGAGTATCAGGCTTGGCAGTACGAACCGTTCCACTCCGACGATAGTGAACGATACAATCTATCTTTCTGGTGGGCAGGACGGCAATATTTATGCTCTTGATATAAATAACGGAAATATTAGATGGAGCAAATCGATAGGTCAACCTGCCATCTATGAATCTCCCATCTATAAAGACAGCAAGCTTATCGTGAGTTCCGGACTCACTGAAAATGCAAATGTTCATGCATTGGATGCTGAAGATGGAAGTGTTGTGTGGTCATATGAATTAGGGGGGTCTTCCTATTTTGGAGCTGGGTCAGGTGATCGGTATGTATATATCGGTTCCTATGAAAACAGGACGATCAGGGCTTTGCAATTATCTGATGGGACAGAGGTGTGGAGCAGACAGCTTTCACAAGAAGGCTTTGTCTCAAGACCAGTCTATAAGGAAGGCAATGTCTATGTGCAAACGTCCAACTTCAGCAATGGAGCGGGCTCACTTCTTGCGCTGGATGGGAATACCGGGGAAATATTATGGCAAATAGCAGGGGTTGGTGATTCCCAAGCAGGATCTCCGATTCTATTTGAAGAGTTGGTTATTGTCGGTTCTTCGAATCAGCAGATTTTGCGTGCTTTTGATAGAACCACTGGAGAAGAAGTTTGGAACAACCGGACCGTCGGATCTACCCTGCATAATGGGGCTGTGACTGCTAATGGAATTCTTATATTCTCAGGGACAAGCGGAGTGTTGTATGCACTTGATGCCTATTCCGGAACTATATTGAAGGAATTTTCCTTACCGGATTACAGTACTTCCGGCAGTCTTGTGCTTCCAGGTAACATAGTAGTACCACACCGAAGTGGCATAGTCAGCTATCAGTCCCAAGGAACATTAGAAGGGATGGTTCTGGATGAAGGTGGAGAGGTTCTCGATGCCAAAATCTCCGTTATGGAAACGAAATATCATGTGGAGGTTTCAGAGGATGGCAGCTATCGTTTCAAGCATCAGCCGGGAGAATACACTTTAAAGGTAAGTTCCTATGGGAAAAAACAAGTCATAGAGGAAATTACATTTGTTTCTGGCTATAAAGAAGAGAAAAACTTTACCCTCTCTGATGCGGGTAAAGGAGGGTTGGAAGTATCGGTCAAAGATGAACGGACAGGTGAAAATCTGGCCGGAGTGGAAGTGTCGATCCAAGATACAGATTTGACTGGAATGACGGATGATAACGGCCGTTTAATATTTGAAGAGGTATTTGAGGGAAGCTATCAAGCTGAAGTCAAAATGAACGGATATAAAGATTGGTCAGATATAATAACCATTAAACCAAGTGAAACATATGTGCTTGATGTGAACATTAAGCCTTTTGAAATTGCTGTACTGAATGATTGGGAAGGTGAAGTGACAACGCTTTTAAACGCAAATGGGTTTCTGGCGGAAGAAAGAGAATGGGATGTAATTGATGACATCGGCAGCTATGAAACGATTTATCTTAATGGAGCTTATGGAACGGGTGGTTGGCGACCTGACTCCATCATGTTTAATGAATTGATAGCAAAAGCAGAAGAGCATGAAGTGAATCTGGTTTTTGCGGATTCATGGGGGAGTGGATACGGCTCGATCCGTCAGCTTACAGAATATAATCAAGACCCAAAACAGATTGCCCACTATTATGGTATGGGTCAGGTGCGTTTGCAAGTGGATGAAGAGCATCCAATCTTAAGTGGATTCAATAAAGGCGATAGAATCACCTTGTTTACAAGAACGGGAGATTTTGTGTGGTTTAACCAACATTCAGGGCGACACCTTGCAAGTATCGGCAGTACTACTCAAGGTATGAAGGGAACAGGAGTGTCTTATAAGGCAGTCTCTGAGAATAGTGCACATCTACTTCTTGCAAACCATGGGGCTTCCCCTTGGATTTCCCCTTTACAAGGCTGGCTTCCTGATATGCAGACTGTTTTATTTAATGGTCTCGATTATCTGCAACAAACGGAATTCGGAAAAGTGACAGGGACAATTGTCGATCTTGAAGGAAATCCAGTACATGCGGAAGTAGGCATTGTGGAAACAAATATTTCAACTGAAACAACGGGGGACAAAGCAGAGTTTGAGTTATACCACGAACAAGGGGAATTTACAATTGAAGTAAGGGCAAACGGATATGCCACACAAACTGAAAAAGTCATATTTGAGCACGGCAATCCTTTTGAAATAAACATTGTCTTAGCCTCTTCCAATGGGGACAAGGTATCAGGTGTAGTTACTGACGGTTTGAGCAAACAGCCGATAGCAGCTGCGGTAGTGAAGATGATCAAGGACAACGAAGTAGTGATGGAGAACGAAACATCCTCTAATGGAAGATTTGAATTTACTGGGTTGGATTATGGTTCATACATGCTAGAAGTAGAAAAGGAGGGTTTCATAAAATCCACTCAGACAATCGAAGTAGGAAGAGTTCGGGATGATGTAGCAGTGGAGCTCTTTGCTTCTCCAAGGGTTGCAGTTCTTAAAGATTATTCTACTAGTTCGCGAAACTTCCAATCGCTGATGGGAGAGGCCGGGATAGAGGTTACCCCGCTAACTTTTGCGAATGTAATCGATGAGATCAATAATTATGATGTTCTTTTTGTGAATGAAGCAAGTAATACGGAATTACCGTTAACACTGTTTGAGGCTTTGATGACAAAAGCCGATCAGGCAGGAACAAGCGTGATTTTTGGTGACAACAACGCCAGCAATGCGGCTATTGCAAGACTCGTCGGCTTACGGGAAGACCCATCGTCCAGAAGGACCATTACTGATACAACCAAGTCGGCTGGTTATGTGGTTGAAAGGGAGCATCCTTTATTCAAAGGAGCGAATAACGGCGAATTCCTCGAGATGACATTGCCTGCTGGAGGAAGGATTGCCTCGTTCGATGGATATTCTGGCTACACGCTTGCCACCATCAATCATGAAGGGAATGGTGATGTACATGGCCCTGGTGTTGCATACAAGCCGAGAACATCAGGCAGTGTCGAGCTGTTATTAAGTGGTCATGGATTTGGTACTTTCCGCCATAAAGATCACTATACTCCGCAAGGGAAAGAGTTCCTGGTAAATGCTGTGCTATGGGCGGCATATGTAGATTTTAATACTATTTCAGGAACACTGAAGAATGAGGAAGGTGAACCAATTCAAGCGACGGTCACCGTGAAAGATGAAGCATTCTCGACGGTAACTGACCCTGAAACCGGAGAATTCAGTATCGCTATGGAAGCTGGGGAATATGAAATCGAAATCGAGGCATTTGGTTATAAACCTATCACAATGTCAGTCATAGTTGATCCTGATGCTGAACCATTGAATCTAACAATGGAAGTAGAGGATACAGTGGGGCAAATTTACGGAGTAATAGAAAATGAGTCGAATGGAAATGCGATAGAAGGCGTGAAGGTGGAGGTCCTTCATGTTCCAAGGAAAGCATACACCAACGCACAGGGCTCATTCCGGATAAACAGGTTGCTGCCTGGCTCTTATGTTCTTCTTTTAACTAAGGAAGGCTATGTTGAAAAAGAGGTGAATGTCGAAGTTGGGACTCAAGGGGAAGTAGAGTTGAAGGCCCAATTAAAACCATCCCCTACAGTTGGAATAATCGTGGACTCGACTTCTTCGGGGTCGGTAACGATGAAACAGTATTTAGAGAAAAAAGGCTACAAAGTATTGGAGCTCTATTATACAGATTTGAATCTGCTCGAAGAAGTGGACATGATAATAGCAAATTCCGATTATGATAACAGTAAGATTCCGACCGCAATTGAATTTAAAGCGTTTCAAGAAGCTTTGGACAGGACTGAAACGTCCATAATATGGACTGGCCAGCATGCGGGAAGGGGTGGCATCCGTTTCATGAACACCTATGGAGATAATCCGGGTGTTGTAATTGGGGGGAGTCAGGTCGGGACCCAAGGACTTGTCTACGAGGACCATCCAATTGTCGAGGGGGTACCAGTAAATGAGCTATTCCCTGTAACCAATGGTTCCAATTATTATTATGCATTTGATGAGTATGATGGAGAAACAATCGCGCAACTTGCTTCAGCGTCAGGGGATAGGATAGGGGAGATGATTGGTTACAAAGGAAGAACCAATCATTCAGTGGAAGTCTTATTGGCCAACTTTACATTCGGACACCCGTATCACCCAGGGCTTCCTCAATATTTTGATGAGCATAGAGAACGAATTTTCAACAACACTATAACTTGGATTTTAGAAAACCAAGAACCTTTAGTGGGAGAACTGAATGGCACAGTGGTAAATGAGAAAAATATGCTGGTCCCTGCAACAATAACCGTTGTTGAAACAGGAAAGATAATATCTGCCAATCAGCAGGGTGAATTTTACCTTGGACTGCCTGCGGGGACGTACACAATCAAGGTAGAAGCTTTTGGTCACCTATCAAAAGAATTTACGCTGAATTTTGAAAACGGTATAAAGTCTGTAGAGACGTTTGACATAGTGACTGGCTTGTCAGGGATAATCAAAACAACCGTGAAGGATGGTCAATCAGGCTCTGTTGTGGAGGGTGCGACAATCACTATATTGGAAACACCGATATTGGGAGTCACAGATGTCGAAGGCGAATTTGAAGCGGTCGTACCAGTCGGCTCGTATAGTGTGCGGGTGACTGCTCCGGGTTACTCCCCGGTCCTTCAAAATAATATTGTAGTAGATGAAGATGAAATCAACGAGCTTACCTTCCATTTAGGGGAATCAGAAAAAATCGGGGTCGTTGGAACGTCTGTTAATGGCGGAAGAATAATGAGTTTATTGGATCAAAGAGGATACGATACAGAACTCCATCTAAACTCTTCCTTAGATGCCTTAATTGAAAATATCGGGGATTATGCTTTAATAATTTTCAATGACAAGCATTCAAGCATGAACAATGAACAATTCCGCTCCTTTATCGAACTTGCAGACGCTAATCAGGTCAGCATGATTTTCCCGTCACAGATGAGCAATGGAACCATCCGGGAACTTTCAACAGTGTTCAATAATCCTGAGTCTGTGAACCAAAGCTATGTGCAAGGGGAAATTCAGGTAAAGGTAGATCATAGTCACCCGATCTTTAATGGCTTTACATCTGATATGATTACCATTTTACGAAATGGAACTAGCAATCAGCAGTATGCTGTATATGATGGATACAGCGGTACAACGATCGGGACGCTGCATCATTCTGAGAGAGGGGTGCTTGGTAGCGGAATCGGTTATGAATACCGTACAGCAAATTCTGTACATGTACTATTGTCTGGACTTCATGCAGGGACATATGGTAATCCAGACTCCCGCTGGACAGAGGATGCTAAAGAATTGTATTTCAATGCAGTTGACTGGGCAATTTCAGCAAGTCTTGGAGAAGTGACTGGAACCGTCCACTCAAGCGATGGGGACCCTATCCCAAATGCAACTGTTGCCATTGAAGCGTTGGAATTGGAAACAAAAACAAATGCATCCGGACAATATAAATTTGGAGTTGGTACAGGTACGTATGAAATAAAGGCAAGTGCAAGGGGGTATTTGGAACAAGTAAAAGAGTTCCAGCTATCCGAGCTAGGAGAAGAAAAGGTAGTAGACTTTGATCTTGAGAAAATAGAAGGATCATCTCTTACTGTGAAGGTAACTGATCAGGCAGAAAGTTTGCTGCAAGGTGCCAAGGTAAGGTTAACATCTTCAGATTCTTCAATTATTGAAGATGAATCGATCACAAATGAAGAAGGAACTGCAGTCTTTGCTGATCTTTTGGATGGAGAGTATGAAGTATCGGTAAACTTGGATGGTTACATCTTTTCCACTGAAAAGGTCATTCTTGAAGGAGAAGATATCGAAATTACCATTGAACTGTCCTCTATAGAGGTAGCGGTGTTAGGGGATTGGAATGAATCAATAACCAACTTCCTAAATGGAGAAGGATTGTATGCAGAAGCAAGGGATTGGACAGTAGTAGAAAATATGGAACGTTACAAATTAGTGGTAGTTAATACCTCTAAAGGTACGGAAGGACAAATGGATGCTTTGCTCGAGATGGCCGAAGAGTATGAAGTGAGTCTGGTTTTTGCAGGCTCATGGGGAGATGGATCTATACCTCTCTACGCAAAAATGACTGGTTATCCTGAATTGGATCAGCAGGGATACAAGGAGAGTTCTGTTAAGCTGAAAGTTCAAGAAGACCATCCGATCTATAAGGATATTAAAACGGATGAGGAAGGCTTTATTGTTATCCATAGTGAACAGAGTCCCTATGCGACATTCAAAGAATATCCCGGTGAGATTATAGGTGATATTCATGTTAATGGTGAAGACAAGGGTGCAGCCATTGCCTATGAATTTAAAGGTGAAAAACATATGCATCTATTGTTATCAAGTTTTGCCGTAACAAATATTATAGGGCCAGATAGAGGATGGACAGAAGAAGGAAAACAATTTTATGTCCAGGCGTTAAGATTTGCGATGGATGCAAAAAGACAGGAAGAACCTGTGCAACCTCCAGTGGCGCCGAAGTGGGAACAAAAAAGGATCCAAACCGGTGATAAACCTGTTTCTGTAAAAGGAATTGCTGAAGCACTATCACTCGTCCATATCTACCAAGAGAAGGATGGCAAAAGAACGTGGCTAACTTCAGTGGATGCTAAGGAGGATGGGACATTTACTGCGGAGTTACAATTAAAAAATGGCAGCACTTTCCTTGTAGCACAAGCAGAAAATTTAGGTGGATTGTCGGAATGGAGTGACACGCTTCATGTTATAGTTATTGGAAAGCCAATTGACAACCCGAGAGACCCTAGGGCGCCGGATCAGCCAAGCGGAATAAAGGAAGAAATACAGAAAGAAAATCCTGATGATGACGGAGAATTATAATAGAAAGTAAGATTTTTCAGGTGAGGGCATCAAAAATGGTGCTCTCTTTTCTATGAAAAGTTAAAGAAAACCGTTCTTCCTTTTCCCGGTAAAGAAGATGGCTTGAAAATACAATTCTAACTATGATTAGGGCTTGTCAACAGTCTGGATAATTTATATATAAACAAAAAAGAACATATGGTAAAATTTTTAATATTAACATTTTCCAAATCAGAGCAAGGATATACATATGGGGGAGCGTACTAAGTGGATAAAAAACGGGTAATAATGATAGGCGTCATGATCTTCACAATTTTAGAATTAATTTTGTGCATATTCATCAACACTAATCTGTACAAAGGTGTATTTAATACCGGAATATTGGTACCTATACTGGTTTTACAGGTTGTTTTCACCTATAATTTTCTACGAGATAGGTTGAAAACAAAATGGCCAAAACTATGGGTATCTATTTTTCTTTCTATATCAATTATTCTTTTTGTTGTTGGAAAACCAACGTATACATTCAAGCAAGCTGAAAAATTGGTGATGGAGGAATACGGGCATGATATTACCATTTTAGATAATGGGAAAGATAATTATCGAGATACTGTTCCAATATATACAGAGGAATACAGGTTTTTCATTAGAGATAGAGACTATCATTTCAAAGGTGTAGACAAAACAAAAGAATACCGATACTTTTTGGTAAACCCGCGAACAGGGAAGGTAAGTGAAATGAGTCAGCCTTATTGGCATGGAAGTTAATAATTTTTTCAGGAAAAGTTTCTTCCATTGACACTGACCTCCAAAAGTCATAAAATACTAAAGTTGATTTAGTGAGAGGTACGAAATAAATAGTAGGAAGAAGTGACATTATGGCACCTGAACAACGTAAGAAAATGCTTATATTAATGATAAATATGTTTATTGCAGTAGGTAGTTTCGGAATAATAATTCCAATTCTGCCAGCATACTTGGATTCCATTGGGGAAGGCGGGCTTGCTGCAGGCTTGATGATTGCCATTTTTGCCGGTGCTCAATTCGTCATGTCACCACTGGCTGGGAAATGGGCGGATCAGTACGGACGCAGAATCATGATTATTCTAGGATTGGCAGGATTGACCTTATCCATGTTTGTGTTTTATGGATTTGATTCTGTGTGGATGCTTTATTTTTCCCGCGTTATTGGTGGAATAGGAGCAGCCCTTTTAATCCCTGCCCTTTTCGCTTATGTAGCTGATATCACCACAATGGAACAGCGCGCGAAAGGGAACAGTTACATTTCTGCTGCCATGTCACTAGGAATTGTCATTGGGCCTGGGATAGGTGGGTTTTTAGCTGACTTTGGCTTGAAGACTCCGTTGTTGGTATCTGCTTTGATTTCTCTTGTAGCAACTGTTTTCTCAATCCTTGTGTTAAAAGAAAGCAGGGAGAAAGAAACGGTACTGGCACAGGAAGAAAACCCTGAACCGATGATTAAAAAACTTGCACTATCAGTTAATAAACCTTACTTCATTCCATTGATTATTACCCTTGTGATGAGTTTTGGTTTGATGGCTTATGAATCTGTCCTTGGGTTGTTTATTGATAATCAGTTTGGTGCAACCCCTCAAGAGATTGCAATAATGATTACATCTACAGGTATAATAAGTGTGATTGTACAGCTTTTTGTAGTTGATCGGATTGTGCGGGCCATTGGGGAAGGGAATGTCTTAAATATTTTCCTATGTGTCGCGGCGATCGGTTTCTTGGTTTCTTTATTTGCTTCAAGCTATGGTGTTTTCTTTGGGATTACCTTGGTTATTTTCTTGGCGACATCCATTTTAAGACCAGTAATTAATACGTTAATATCCAAGTTGGCAGGAAATGAACAAGGGTTTGCGATGGGAATGAACAATGCGTATATGAGCATCGGAAATGTGCTGGGGCCAACGCTTGCAGGGATACTATATGACGTTAATATCCTCTATCCATTTGTTTTGGGCCTTATAGTACTAAGTATTACAATCTTTGTCTCATTAACATGGCAATCTAAACAAAAGAAAAGATTGGCTCAAGTCGAAGCGAATTAATTGAGAAAATTTCGATAGTCTATTTACTTTTAGATAAAAATACCATATGATGATTATGTAATCAAAAAATGAACGGAAGCGAGGGATGTTTTATGAAAAAGTTAATTGTTGTGAACCTAACTCAATTTAATAATAATGCACAGCCCTTGCATGGAAACCGTTAACCTTTTCTATTGTGATAGTAGATTTCCATGGGGCTGTGACAAAACGTCTCATGGTTTATAAATTTAAATGTAAAAGACCGTGCGAGCGGTCTTTTTGTTTTGCCAAAAAATATCTACTTTCCATTAGGAGGAAAAACATTGAAAAGAAATCAATTAGGTTGGAATGAATTTTTAAATAACGCTTTTGTTGAATATGAAGAGCAAGGATATACCGTAGGAAGAGTGATGCTTGAGCATAAAAGATTGTACAGAGTGGAAACGGACTTTGGTGAGTGCCTTGCGGAAGTTTCAGGAAAATACCGTTTCGAAGCAGCGACTCGTGAGGATTACCCGGCTGTTGGCGATTGGGTTGTATTAAGTGAATGTCAAGAAGAAGGCAAGGCAACGATCCATGCTATGTTGCCGAGATTCAGTAAATTTTCAAGAAAAGCTGCTGGTCTAGCTACGGAAGAACAGATTGTGGCGGCAAATGTGGATACTGTATTCCTCGTGCAATCATTGAACTATGATTTTAATCCAAGGCGAATGGAGAGATATCTAGTTATGGCATGGGAAAGTGGCTCGAATCCAGTAGTTGTGCTGACAAAATCGGATTTGTGTGAAGATGTACCAGGGAAAATTGCCGAGATGGAGGCAGTTGCTTATGGAGTTCCCATTCATGCGGTAAGTGTGAAGGAAGAAACAGGATTAGAGGAACTGACCTCATACTTTGGTGAAGGAAAAACAGTGGCGTTGCTGGGATCATCAGGAGCGGGGAAATCCACGTTGACGAATCATCTTCTTGGTGAAGAGAAGCAACTCATCCAAGAAGTTCGCAGTGATGATGACAAGGGGAAGCATACGACGACATATCGGGAACTGTACATGTTGCCCACTGGTGGCCTTGTATTGGATACCCCCGGTATGAGGGAGCTTCAATTATGGGAGGCAGATGGTGCGATAAATCACAGTTTCCAAGATATCGAAGAGCTTTCTGAGCAGTGTTATTTCAGGGATTGTAAGCATGCCAACGAACCTAAGTGTGCGGTTCGAGGGGCGATAGAAGAAGGTGCGTTGGATGCTGCAAGATATCAAAGCTATGTTAAATTGCAGCGGGAACTTGCATTCTTGGAAAGGAAAAATGATAAACGTGCCCAGCTTGCTGAAAAAGAAAAGTGGAAGAAAATCACTTCGGGAGTACGCGGCGGGAAAAAGAAATAGGGGGAGAAACCACAAGGTATGAGGGTGATGCCTTGTGGTTTTTTTGTTGATTACTACGCTGTCTATCTCTACTTTATTTTTATTGACGGGAAACTTAAAAAGCCAAAGGGTCATTACCCTCCAGCTTTTTAAGCAGTAATTCTAATTTTATCTACGCGTTTCATAAAGTGGACTGCAAGATTATTGAAAATGTCACTTTCTTCTATATTGCAGACATGCCCGCATTTCTCAATTACTTCTAATGTGGAATTTTCTTCTTGTTTGACATATTCCCTGGTATTGCTTAAAAACATATGATCTTCAGCACCGGAAATATATAACTTTGGTATCTTATTCTTTAGTGCTTTCAAACGATCGTAAGTGGTATAACCGTTCAGACCAGAGAGTACCCATCCTAGATAGGTTTCTTTGGAAAGTTTATAAGCCTCTTTAATAAAAGCTTTTCTGGAGTCTGAGTGATTTCTCTTTGGTAGTAGTACGCGTGCAAAGATGCGATATGGTACCATATGTGGCAGTATTTTTCTCAGCGGATAGAAAACGGACAGTCGGCAAAGAATCTCGCCCCACTTTTTCAGTTTGGGAGTTGCGCCGCCGAGTACCATCGATTTAATGAGAGAAGGCTTACGGAGCGCGAGTTCCTGCATGATAATGGTTCCAAGTGAAATGCCGACAAAGTGTGCGGATTCAATTTTCAGTTTGTTCATAATACCTATGGTCTGCTCAGAGGAATATTCAAAAAGATCAACACCTTTAGGGTAAGGAGACTTTCCATGACCAGGCAGATCTAATAATAGAATGTTATATTCAGCGCGGAAAGCTTTCAGCTGTTTATAAAATATGGACGAGTTTCCACCAAACCCATGAAACAGCACAATCCACTCTTTCGATGTAGAATGAGTAAGCGTTTTATAATACATAATAGTCCTCACTTATCTTGCATATTTCAAATCATCAATCAATACCCGAATACCTCAATAAAAAAACTTGCAATAACAAGTATACACAAACAACACCAGGTTTCTCAACCTGCAAATTCTTACTATTTTGTGAAGAATGAAAAAAGGGGTCTGACCCCTTTTATTCATTTTCTGCATAAATATTCATATTCTAGCAAAACTTCGTGTTATTTTAGGATTTTCTGGAAAGTTATAGCAGTTTTGGGGGGTTGTTTGGTAGAATAGTAGGTAAATTGGGAAGTGGAGGTTTGGGAAATGATAGTTCCGACAAGGCTTAAAATGGGTGATGAAGTGAGGATTATTGCACCTTCTACTTCGCATTCAATTCTTTCAAAGGAAAATATTGAGCTTTCTACACATAGACTGGAAGAACTGGGGCTGAAGGTGACGTTTGGAAAGCACGTCAATGAGTCTAACCGTTTAATGACATCTTCCATCCAATCTAGAATTGAAGATTTACATGAGGCTTTCCAGGATGAGAACGTTAGGGCAATATTAACTTCAATAGGAGGGTATCAGGCAAACCAGCTGTTATCCTATATTGATTATGATCTGATACGTGATAACCCTAAGATCTTTTGTGGGTATTCCGATATTACAGCATTAAGCAATGCTATCTACGCTAAAACTGATCTTGTCACCTATTCAGGCATCCACTTCTCTTCATTCGGGATGGTAGAAGGATTTGAATATTCCCTTGAATGTTTCAAAAAGATGTTCCTTGATGATTCTCTATCCATTGAAATTGAGCCATCTAACGAATGGAGTAATGATGCAGGGTATTTGGATCAGGAGAATAGAGTGTTTTATCCTAATGAGGGTTATCTTGTTATTAATGAAGGAGAGTGTGATGGAACAGCTATCGGGGGAAACCTTTGTACGTTGAATCTTCTTCAGGGAACAGAGTTTATGCCAAGTCTTAAAGATTCCATACTTTTTCTTGAGGATGATAAGTTAACGTGCCCGAAAACATTTGATCGTGATCTTCAATCTCTCATCCACCAACCGGGATTCAGTGGTGTAAAAGGAATTTTGATTGGCCGTTTTGAGAAAGTGTCCCAAGTTACAAATGAGCTGATTCAAACAATCATTCACACGAAAAAAGAGCTCTCCCACATTCCAATTGTTGCAAACGCAGACTTTGGCCATACAAATCCGATGTTCACTTTTCCGATAGGAGGAAAGGTAAAGATAAAAATAAAGCAGAATGAGATAAAGATTATTTTGTTTAAGTAAGGTTCCTTTCAAAAAGTTTGTTGCCGATCCTTAGCAAAAAGTCCGGATTTGTACTTTTTGCCACGATTCTAAAAGGAGGTCATGTGCAGATGCTAAGTACCTATACAGATCCCCAAGCTTATATGGAAGGTTCTCTTCTTTTCTCGGCTTCCCATATTGTAAGTTTGTGCGTAACTATTGCACTCCTCTTTTTCCTTTTTCTTTTCAGGAATGAATCTTGGATGAAGATGAACGGAAGATGGTTGATAGTCCTGGGACTTGCCGGTTCGGAGATATGGTTGAATTATTGGTATTTCACCACTGGCATGTGGGATATCAGATATACCTTGCCTTTTCAGTTATGTTCCATCAGTTTATATTTATGTGTGTGGATGCTCCTGACCAGACAAAAGTTGGTTTTTGAAGTGGTATATTTCCTGGGGGTCGGCGGAGCGCTGCAGGCATTGCTTACTCCTGAGTTGTTCTATGATTTTCCGCATTTTCGATTTTTGCACTTTTTCATCGCACATATATCTATTATAATGGCTGTATTTTATATGCTCTGGATTGAGAAATTCCAGGTGAAGTTCAAGTCTGTGTGGAAAGCGTTTGCTGCGTTGAATGTCATTGCTTTCATAGTATATTTTGTGAATAAGCTGACGGGAGGGAATTATATGTTCCTCGCCGAGAAGCCGACCAATGCAAGTCTCATAGACTTTTTGGGTCCTTACCCTTGGTATATCCTAACACTTGAGTTTGTTGTACTGTTTATTTTTTTACTGCTATATGCTCCATTCTTTTTTCAGGAAAAAATGAAATCAAGGAAAAACAGACGATCAACCTAAATAACCGGCCATCGATTAAAAAACAAGACCGCTCCTAATTTCGGAGCGGTTTTTTTAATATTTTCTTATTGTCTTCATTACATATTTATATACTCCAAAAAAGATCAAAGAAAAAACAACTACTATTAAAATATCAATTAGTAAACCCATTTTAGCAATACCCTCCACCACAAATACTTTTACATCAATTCTATCCACATTTTCACCAAGTTGCAAACCATTATGTCACAGAAGTGTTATTTTGTAATAGTCCTGTCACATTCCCGTATTTTCTCATACTATGTAGAAAAAAGAAGGGAAGATACTGATGGGAAGTGTTAAGAAATTCATACTGATGTATGCAGTGCTCTTGGGGACATTCTATGGATTGTTCTCATTATTGAGCTTTAACAGTATACAAATAAAAATAGAAAAGTTGGAAGTGTTAGAACAGGAACTTATCGAAAAAGAATCCAAGGGTGAGGTTCCATACACATTCAAGCAGCAATATACCAAAGAATATGTAGAGTATGACAGGCTGCAAAATAGACTTCAATCATTTTGGATGAAGTGGATATTTGATTTTCCGGAATTTAAAAAACCTTAAACCCACAAGTGTAAGATCTTCTTCTGTAACATGAAAGCTTACAGACTGATGACAATCCTTATTCATCTTTAGATTTGCATTTTCTTGTTGATCTTCGTTCCAGGAGTTTAGCTTATCCTCTATACAATTAGCATATTTTATTGTGAAATTAAAAATGGTACATTATCCCTATTATTATCCCCGAAAGCACTGCTGTGAAAGGGTTTAGGTATAAAACAACATTAAGCTAGGAAAAAATTAGTAATGCATGTGTGTTACACTATGGGTAAGTCGAAATTTGGAGGTGTCATCTTGAAAATCAATGTATTTCTTGATGATAGTCGCACATGTCCTGCAGGGTATATACTCGCAGAAGACATTGACGAATGCCTCACCTTGTTAGAGAGCCATGCAATTGGTCATCTCTCTTTAGACCATGATTTGTTGAACAAACATAGAAATGGTCTTCTGCTCGTTCATAAAATGGTTGAGAACGAGCTGTATGCGGATAGGATCACCATCCATTCTGCAAACTCGGTTGGCAGTAAAGCAATGTACCGTTATTTGAAGCAAGCACAAGAAGAAATGAAAATGCCACCTAGCATAAAAATACTATTGAGACCACTTCCGCTTTTCTAAGCGTTCCCCCTTATCTTCTTTTTACCGCAAAAGGATTCGTACTTCTTTAACAAATCGAATCTTTCACCAAGAGAAAAGAATTCTTCCAAGTTTTAAATTCGTTATAATTCCAAGCACACGTAAATTATACCGTCTAAAATAGATAGTACTGGGAAAGACTGGACGGAACACTTCCGTTTGGTCTTTTTGCATTGGTGTTGTTACAATGAGTTTGAAGGTGAGGTGCGCAACAAATGGAAGCAATAGATGACCATATCAGTGATGATTTAGATATTTTATTTGTTGGTTTCAATCCAAGTATCCGTTCTGGTCAAACGGGTCATCATTACGCTAATCCTAATAATAGGTTTTGGAAGATTCTTTATGAAGCAGGGATTACTCCTAGGAAGTATGCACCTACAGAAGATTTTAAGTTAGTGGAGTTGAATTATGGATTGACCAATATCGTTTCAAGGCCAACAATTGGAGCTGCTGATATTACTAGAGAGGAATATGAAAAAGGTAGAGTGGAGCTGAGAGAGAAAATTCAATCCCTACAACCTAAAATAGTTTGTTTTGTCGGAAAAGGCGTGTATCAAGAGTACAGCGGGATCAGGAAGACAGGCTGGGGGAAACAGGAAAAGTCGATGGTGGAGGGCACGATCGACTTTGTAGCCCCATCATCAAGCGGATTGGTCAGAATGAAAAAAGAAGAAATTCTAGAGATTTACCGGGGATTAAATGCTTTGAAAAATAGTATAGCCAGACAAAAGGTAAATTAGCAAAACACTTCTCCCGGAATGGGGTGAAGTGTTTTGCCTTTGCCATGCTATCTCTTGTTGGGTACACCTGATTGATCTGGCAAACTTTCAATGGACCTTAGCGAGTTCCTTATTTCTAACATGTTTTCGATTTGCAGTGTAAGCGTATGTTTAATTAATGTGTTTTTCTCCTGTTGACCATCCTTTAAATGGGTTACATCCATTTTAAGTGAATCACAATCATTCTTCAGCATTTCTTGTTGTTTTTGAAATGCCAACTGAGCTTCTTTAATCTCATTCAGTTCAGAAAGTATTTGATCCAGTATCTTCTCCATGTCTATCACTCCTTTATTAAGAAGGAATCTCCTCTTATTTTTTCATTCATAGTTCCATAAAATTTATATATATTGTTTAAATTCTCTTTCTTGTCAGACTTTAAACACAATTTTTATAACATAGGGAAATAAAGGGAGGAAGCACAATGAAAAAACCCGCCTTATATTAAGGACGGGTTACTTTAGGTGGCGGTAGTGTCAATGCTCCTGCCAATGTAGGTTTAATGGATACATTATCAAAGGATATGCCTAATTGTACAGTGGTCTGGGCAATTTCCGGTCTGATTCCGGAAAGGGTGGTTTTCACACCTATCAAATTCAATGCCTTGATCAGATTAAATATTTGGTCTGCTACCAACGTGTCTATGATAACAACACCAGATAGGTCGATGTATAAATGATTGATTCCTTTCTTTCCGCATTGTTCTAATGTATTTTCAAGAATGAAGCTGGCTCTGCTAGTATCGATCTCCCCCACCAATGGCAAGAGTGCACGGTTATTATCCAGTGCAATCACTGGAGAACTTAACTCTTTGATCATTTCTTGTTGTGCTTGCAATCGTTCTTCTGAATACTTTTGATTTTCCTCGACGAACTCCAGTACAACATTATCAAATACCTTAGTGAGTAAATGGGTCCATTTTAATTCATTTTCTTTTTCATCAGGATTCATTTCTAAAAATTCGGAAATGAATTTAAGATATTGCCCACGTACTCGGAAGAACTCACGTAGAGTATGGTGGATGGGTGTATTTTGATGTTGTTCGTCTTGAGCGATGGAGAGAATCCATTTTTTGAAATCCTTGAAGAATGGTTCTTCCTCTTCAATGAAAACTTTACAAAGTTGAAGGTGAAATTCGTAATTTTGCTTTTTTAATGTGTTAATTACTGTAGGGTCCGAAGAAGCGTAAACTCCTTTGGAATTTACTTTATCAAGTGATTGATACCATTCCTCTGTAAGGATCTTTGCTTTATCCAATAAAAAGCTGTGTAAATTGCTATTTCGATGCATATCATTTCCCCCCAATTCAATCCCTATATACCCTAAGGACTATGATGTTAAACTTTTTAGTATCCTTTTTTGTAATCCACCATATTTTTCATATGGTAGTCTTCATTTATGTATTGTTTAAGGTTTGGAATGAAAATATTCTCTATCACTCGTTTGGTATAGTGTTCAGTTGATCCTGAAGTATGAGGTGTTACGATGATATTTTCCATCTCCCAAAGCGGGTTAGTCTCATCTAAAGGCTCTTGGATAAATACATCAAGTCCGGCACCGGCAATTTCTTGCTCCTGTAGAGCGGTGATAAGTTCTTCTTCCTTTATCACTTCTCCTCGACCAATATTAATAAGGAAAGCGGACTTCTTCATTAGGCTAAATTCCTTTGATCCAAACATACCTTGAGTATCATCCGTTAAAGGAAGCGTTATGACTACATAATCGCATGTTGGCAAAATATCATGAAGTTTATCGGGAGTGTACATTTCATCGACGTTCTCAGCAGGCATACCCGAGTGCCGTACACCAATGACGTTCATACGAAAAGCTTTGGCGATCCTTGCTGTTTCTTTTCCGATTTCTCCCACGCCAATTATGCCAATCGTCTTTTCATGTAATTCAAGGTTCATATTTGCGTGATGCCAGTGTTTATTTTGTTGTTGTTGGACATATGTATGGATTTTTCTTGTCAATCCAAGCATTAGTGCGAAGATCGTTTCAGATATAGGATAAGCTTGAACGCCGTTAGCACTCGTTAAAATGATGTCCTTCTCAGAAAATTTGTTCAGCGGCATACTGTTTACACCAGCACTCCAAGATTGCAGCCATCGAAGTTTAGATTCACCTATTATGGAAAGATCCTCCAACTCCTTTTTCCATCCTACAATCACTTCAGCTTCCTTTGCATAAGGTTCCCAAGTATCTTTATCTTTTCCAGCGATAACTTGAAAGTCCGGGGCAAGCTCATTAATTTGTTGAATGTATGAATCGTCTATATTTTGGGTGATAAGTATTATTCGTTCGGCCATTAGTAAAAACTCCTTCTATTCTTATCTTGAATTTATTTTAACAGATAATAGATAATTATTAGAAATATAAAGTGTCAATTCAAGGATTTATGGTTAAAAAGTCGAATACTAGAGAATTAGATGGAATTCAAATTAGGTATCTCGGATGAGAAGAAATGGAGAATAACAATGAATACTATTGGACTTGTCACAATAACCCATGACCCAAATGGGAGATATATTGATTTATTTATAAAGCACATAGATTTGCTTACGGCTTTATATGATGAAATCTATTTAGCAATCAGCAATCAATCTAGCATAGAATGGGATGGCCTAATGAAAAGAGAAACCTCTCTGAACTACAAGAAAATCTCTAAGAAAGGTGTGGCACATGCAAGACGGGAGGCGGTTAAATTTGGACTGTCCGGAAATTGTGATTACTTTCACTATATTGATCTGGACCGCCTGTTTACTTGGTGTGACAGGTATCCGGATGAGTTAAAAGAAATCAAAAATATGATCCCTGCTCATCCTTATATCATAATGGGCAGAACAGAAAGAGCATTTCTTACCCATCCGGTAGAATGGGTGGAGACAGAGAGGATCACAAACAAGATATGTTCTATCGAGCTCAATCAAGAAGTAGATATAACAGCAGGCTCCTGCTCCTTTTCAAAAGAATGTGCCAAAGGGATAACGAGCAATTCTAAAAGTGATATGACGGATGCGGAATGGCCGATGATTGTTTCCAGAATAATGAAGCAGCCTATTCACTACAAAGAAACGGAAGGATTGGAATATCAGGAAGCAACCAATAGCATAACAAGGGAAATATCAGAAGGGGATAAATGGCTGGGACGGCTGAAGCTTGCAGTAATAATCAGTGAGTCAGCAGTCACTACCGGAAGAGGTGTACTTTGACATGAAGGGGCCCCTGATGGATTTATTAAGTAATCATAAGTTTTTTGCTCGAAAGAGAAAGCTGTTGGATTCTATTAAATTAGTATTCTTCTTTTTAATAATGTTCATCGGTTATTTAATTGCCTGGTTATCGGAAGGAAGACCTTAAGAAATGAAACCGATAATTGTCCCATTACGTCTAATGCAAAAAAGGTTAAGGAGAAGGATTTGAAAAAATTACTTTTTGTGCTAGGGATACTTGCATCGGGCTTACTTTTATCACATTCTTACAATATATATCAAGAAAAAAAGAATTTGGGGAATTTGACTCAGTGGCTCGAAAACCATGGTAACAAAAAATTTTTATTCGAGGAAAATATCGATATCATGGAGGTAATACATCTTGGAAATGATATTTACAAGGTGGAAGCTGAAGGAGATAAGTGGTTCTTCATTGAATACAAGAAAAATAGTCGTGGGTTTCAAATTCAATTGTATCTGGAAGGCAATGGGATGGAGATGTTTCTTGAGTATAAATAAATACAAATCACCAGTAACTCAAATGAACAAGTGATTTCAGACTGTTGACAAACTAAAAATTAGTTAAGTTATCTGTTGGAACGGTTGATCTTCGTGGCAGGCGCTTCGCTTTCCTGCGGGCGGTCCGTAAGCCGCCTGCGGGGTCTTACATGTCCCTTTCTCCTGGAGGATTCTACGCTCCTTCCACTACGATCAACAGGGAATTTATAACTCAAAAAATACTTTTTCTAAACACTTAAAAACACCTGTTACTCAAATAAACAGTCTAGGGGACACAGAAAATGTGTCCCCTTTTTATTGCTGGTCTTCCGAAATTCAGACAGGTGTCCGAATCCTGTACATAATTTAAGTGTAGCACCTAAGAAATCAATGGCACACTTATTGCATTAGTACAAAGTAATACATAGATTGGGAGGTAATGAACAATGAAAATGGAGCATACCGTAGCATTTGTAACAGGGGGAGCATCAGGTTTAGGGGAGGCAACGGTCAGAAATATTGTTGCCAAAGGCGGAAAAGCCGTCATTGCAGATTTGTCTGATGAAAGAGGGGCCATACTCAAGGAAGAACTGGGGGAGGCAGTTCTTTTTGCGAGAACGGATGTGACGAATGAAGAAGATGTTCTTCAGGCGTTGGAAGTGGGTGTTAAGACTTATGGCGTAATAAATACGGTGGTGAATTGTGCAGGGATCGGTGTTGCGCAAAAGGTGCTTAACCGCAAAGGGCCACACTCGCTTGATGATTTTTCCAAAGTCATTTCTATCAATCTTATAGGTTCCTTCAATGTGATTCGTTTAGCTGCAGAGCAAATGAAGGAAAATGAACCAAACGAAGAAGGGGAACGTGGAGTCATAGTGAATACAGCATCTGTTGCAGCCTTTGATGGTCAGATCGGTCAAGCCGCATACTCCGCGTCCAAGGGAGGGATTGTCGGCATGACCTTGCCGATAGCAAGAGAGTTCGCTGCATTCGGTGTCCGGGTGATGACCATAGCACCTGGACTCTTTCATACCCCCATGTTTGATTCCTTACCAACTGAAGCCAGAGATTCACTCGGCAAAATGGTTCCCTTCCCATCCCGCCTTGGCTATCCCGACGAGTATGCGCAACTCGTGCAAAGCATCATTGAGAATCCGATGCTTAATGGCGATACGATCAGGCTAGATGGTGCGATAAGGATGCAACCAAAATAATAGAAGGAATATAAGGACCTCCAACCATCAAATTTGGAGGTCTCTTTTTAAGGCAACTTTCGTACTCTTTGTTGCTTCTTCGTATAAACCAACTAACCGTTATATTTAATACTGTCGTGTTCTTTTCTCTGCTTTACTTTATTGTTTATTTTAGTGGGTAAGAGGACAAAAAATCCAAGTACCGACTTTTTGCTAGTGGTTAGCAACAATCTTTTAGTAAAGAGTCTTTTTTAATGAAGACTTCTTATGCAGGCGTCAAAAGCTTAAAGCGAGATTATATATTGAAATCGACAAGTTTCTAATTTATCTTATTAGCTCAAGGTACAAAATTCCGTCTTTATATCAATTATTAAAAAAACAGAAAAATGATTCATAAGACCTGGTAATTTGTTCTTGGAAGTAAAACAAATGAATTTCCATAAAGAAAAGAATAGTAACAACCTAAAAATCCTTCTAATGAACTATAAAAATCTTACATTATTTTTTCTTGGTTAGGGCATAACTAACAGACAAAATTCGACATTCATTTCCGTCAAATTGACTAGTTTTTCATCACGTGGTAATTATTATATAGCAATAAAAATGTTAGGTATTTTTAGGTTTTTTTTATAGAATAGGGATTATTTGTATGGTTTATAGGGAATAGGTCTTTTAGAAAATACATATTATACCACGATGATGGCTTAGCCTAGGGGGAAGGGCTATGAAGAAATGGATGCTTCTAGGATTAATTAGTGCGCTATTTATGCTAGGGGGTTGCGGGATGGAACTGGATACTAATGGGAATCAAGCTGCTGAAGAGCCAAACTCAATTGCATTCAATGATGAGTTTACTAAAGGTTTTCTGCAATCATCTGATGAAGTTGTAAAAGGACACTATCTCTTAAAATCTCAGACAGAAGGGTATACAGTGCACTTTCCTATAAATGCTACCTTGGACAAAGCTGTTTTTGAAAGGGCTGGAGATGAGTTTGAAGCGGTGGGATTTGTAGAAAATGACAACCAAGAAAACCTTTCATATTATTACAATATCAATTATGATGATCAACCAAGAGCAAACGATTTAGAGTTTAAATTAGATATGTTTGATACTTATTTAGATTATACTGGAGATTTTGAAGAATATACAAAAGACAGAGTTACATACTACTATTCAGAGGATGTCTTTGAATTTGAAGGGAAAAAGAGTTACCAGTATTTTGCTTATGTTAAGCCGGAAATAGAAAATAAGGGAATCAATTTCATCGGTAGTGTTACTTGTATAGATTATGACCAACCTTGTAAACAAAATAGTATGGAAGTTAAAGATAAGGTCCTAAATATAATGCATTCCATAGATTTTAAATCTAGGTGATGTGTATGGTAAATACCGAAATGTTTCATTCAACACTTATAAAAGTGAGAATAGCTGAATTAGAATATTAGCAACTAACCATTGAAAATATTAGAAGGATTTATATCTAAGAAACTGGTAATGAACCACCGGGAAAAATTACATATTGTGCCACGTTGATGGCGTCGCCTAGGGGGAAGGGCTATGAAGAAATCAATGCTTCTAGGGTTATTAATTTCGGTACTTTTGTTAGGGGGATGTGGAATGAATTTAAATGGTGGGGGAAATCAGTCTACGGATGATGAAACTGAGCCTGAATCAGTTGCCCATAGTGATGAGTTTACCAAGGATTTTTTGAAATCCCCAGAAGAGGTGGAAGAAGGTTTCTATCTTTTTGAATCTATGACAAAAGGTTTCACATTATTATTTCCAAAAGATGCATATGTGGAAAAAGGAACATATGAAAGGAATGGTAACGGTTTTGAAGCAGTATCATTTCTAGAGGAAAGTGTGGAAGCAAACACTTCTATTTATTATAGCTTTACTTATGAAAATAGTACTAGATCAAGTGATTTAGAATTGAACTTACATCTTCTTTCAAATAACGCAAATTATGAAGGGGAATTCGAAAAGTTTACACACAATGAAAACACTTACTACTATGCAGAAAAAGGTCCAAAAGGCAATGAAACAAAAACTTATTGGTATTACGTATATATACATTCTAATAATCAAGAAAAAGGAACAAGCTTTATTGGCCGGATTGCCTGCAAGGATTCTAGTAAGGAATGTAATCTCGATTCCCCAGATCTAGAAGATAAGATGATGCGAGTCATCAAATCTATTGATTTTGTACAAGGGTGAGTTAAATGGATGAAAAAGAGGTTTTAGAGTCTGAAGTCTTGAAGGCCCGTATAGCGCAGTTGGAGTATGGAGACATAACTATTGAGAACATAAGGAGAATATATATCGAAGAGACTGGAATGGAACCGCCAGGGGAGATAACACTTTATCACTCAGATGATTTTTCTCAAGTGAATTCTGAATTAGACTCTGGGTTTGATGGTACAGTTATCCACTTCTTAAATATTAAAACAGGAATTAATCAATCCTATACCATTACTAGGGGAAGTGAGCCTGGTGAAGATGGTGGAAAAGGTAGCCCCATTGATTGGTTTTATAACTTGTTTGGCATCTTCGGTGGAAAAGTTAAAAATCAATATCAAGATGCTCAAGTATTTGATTTTGAAGTAACTCGACAAATTAATCAAGATGTAGAAAAAAAAATAATACGTCAAACGGGAAATTCTACGGATGAGATTTCTGAATTCCCCTTAATTAAATATGGAATTGGCCACTCTTTAGGTGGTAATCTAATTCAAACCTTGCAGCTGTTGGACCAACCGTTTGTAAATGTGTTTGCTATAAATGATGCCCCACCAAGTGTTTATCAATTAGCAGTCCTTGATAGCGGTTTTAGAGATAAAGTATTTGAAAAATTTAAGATTTCTACATTTGATGTAAATGAACTTTATACGATAAATCCTGAAAAACTCAAGTCTTTCGGAGAAGAATATTATCAAGAACAAGGGCAAAATATTCATCATTTAACTGTTAAAGAAGAATTCTTATACTCGGTAATCGGTTTTCGTGGTTTCTTAGACATAGGCTCAAGACAAGTGTTAGAAACCAATCCACACACAGACGGTATCACCAAGTACATGAACAGAATCTCAGACGAAAACCTATACAACATCCAACAATTCGTCATCAAACACGCCCCCGCCTACGAAAAAGCAGGCATCGACGGCCTCATGGGAAGCATGTTCGGAATCGATCAGGAACTCTTCACACTAATCGAGGACATCAAACAAGATTGGAAGAAGATATTCGAGCCGCCGGAGTGGAGACAAAGTGCGGTCCCTATGACGATTGGTGTCATTGGATTTGGAAGCTTTACAGTGGATATGCCTTTTGCATATCCAGTTAAAGAGTTTCCAAGTGAGTTCTTTTCTAATCAAAAGGAATTTATCTCAAGGGCAATGGAAATTAAATCTAAATTGCAGGAATTGACTGGGGTTCTGCCTTCTTTGATCGCCTTGGTGGGTGAAATCAGCTCAGACTTGATGGATATGATTAAGGTCCATGTAGACGAAATACTTGGCAGCATCAATCGGATTATTGAAGCAATAGGAAATGCGGCTCTAGATATAGGAAAGAATATTGTGAAGGGCTCCTCCACTAATAACCTGTCCCAGCATGAGAATATCCTGACAGTGATTGAAATGGCTGCAACTATGGAACAAGAAGGCAGAGATATTCAAAAAAGCTATCAGGCTATCATAGATGATACTAAAGGGTTTGTTGGAGAGTTTGGGGATGCTGCCCATGCGCACGGTATGGAGCATGTGGTGAACTCGTTGAATGAAGTGGAAGGGCGACGGTACGAAGGGAACGATATGATCCGATATAAGAACGCTACAGACGGAAGGACCATTGAGGTGAATCTTTCTTCTGCGGTAAGAATCTATCAGTTGGGTCTCGATAAATGCATGGAAAAAGAGGAAGCACTCAGTTCTTGGAGGAGACTCTATTATACGGAGTATGTGGATGACCTGGAATTCAGGAAGCAGCGGGTAATGGATGCCATTCACCAGATGGAGTCCAACCCAAACAATTACAAATCTCTGCTCCCGTTTTCCACTAGAAATGTCAATGTCACAAAAATCAATGTCCACGAGTTTATAAGACCATTAGACCCTATGTTTCAAGATTCTTTTGAAGGGATGTACCATTATCTTCGCGAGGAAATCGAGAAATCGAAAGCGGTGATCAGCAGGGTCCGAAACTCAATTGAAGCATTATTTGAAGAAGATCAAAGTATTTCGAAGTTGTTTGAATTACGGTAAAGGGGGTGGTAGGGATAGAGCAATATAAAACTTCATATGCGTTTGCGCCATATGAAGATTTACGATTCAAGCACCAAATTTTTAATGCTGAACTTGGAAGAGTTCGAACGATTAATGATGAGTTGGCAAGTATTATTAATGCTGAACTTGAAGTGAGTGAAGGGAAAGTTATTGAACAATCTTTAATGGAATTTAATAAGAACCATCGATTGTTTACCATCATCACCAATGATCAGTCTCGACTGATGGTCACCCTTTCCAACAAATATCATGAACATGTGACTGAAATGAACAGGCAAGAACTAACGATTTTCTATGAAGATTTAGAGAAGAATAGTGATTAAAAGGTCGAAATACCTAAAAAAATATCAATTTGTGAAAAAAATACTATATTTAGAGGTTTCGTATTTTCAAAATAAGGGTACTAGTGGGTATATATTACTCATTTTCCTTTAATTCCTACTTTGGAATTGACCTCTTAGTTGTGTATTTTTTACAATAAAAGTAACCTATTAAAGAAATGGAGAGATGTAGAATGTCAGGAATTATTCGCGTTACCCCTGCAGAGTTAGTTGGAATGTCCACTCGTTACAGAAGTGAAAGCAGCCAGGTCGGAGATCAAATCAACCGCTTGGACAACATGATCCGTGAGCTTGAAAGTGTTTGGGAAGGTGAGTCCAGCCGTGCATTCAGCGATCAATACCAATCTTTAAAGCCTTCTATCATCCAAATGCAGCAACTGCTTGAGGATATTTCTGTTCAGCTTAGCAACACTGCAAGAGCACTTGAAGATGCTGATACTCAAATCGCAAGCCAAATTCGCAGTTAATTTTAACAAGCAATTAGTAAATATTAACTGGGTTTATAAAAGTACTTAGGCTAGCAAAAAGAAAGAAGGAGCGCCATTCTAAATGAGTTGAATGCGTTCCTTCTTTTATGAGGTGAAAACGGTGTACATAGAAGTAACGATCGATTTGAAAAATTATCAAGGTGAGTCCTTTGATCTTCGGTTATCCAATTACCATACGGTGAAGAAAGTGGTCGATATTGTATGGCAGGCGTCCTCTATCGCTGTACCCCAAAGGGAAGGTCAATGGGTCAGGGTTGCAAATAAACAGTTGATTTTATCAGGAACAGACAAACTGGTTGAACATGGAATTACATCTGGGGACCGTTTGGAAATCCTATAAAGGAGCAATGTATCATGTCTGATCAAAGTCGAACATACTTAGAAGAAGAATTACAAGCGGTGCTTTCTAAGGAAGGAGAAACAGTAAAACTTGTATTCCAAAAAGAACGGATAAAGTTGGAAGATGCAGACGAAATACGTATGATTCAAAATGTAAATCCAGCTATTATGAAAAAAATTCAGGAAACGGAAGATGAACTAACGATTATCTATCATATTTCCCCTGCCTTTGCTTCTTTTGCACAAGTGCAAAGAAAAGAAGAGAAAAGCAGATGGATTTTTGCCTCGCAATTAATTAAGGGTGTAAATCATCACTCTCTTTCCAGACTTCATCTCCTTGTTTGTCCTGAAAACTTGGTAGTGGATGAAAGCTTGACTCCTTATTTTCTTCATTATGGTGTAATGGAAAGCCTGCCGCCGTATGAAAAAGATGATGAAAAACTTTGGCAGGAGACAAAGGCTGTTATCGCTACTGCCATTGACAGGAAGTATACCTTCAAAGAATATTTGAAACTTTCTCAAACTTTGGAATTATCCTCTATAGCTAAGTCCATCATGAATGCTAAGGATGAAGACGAGCTTTTGGACATTATCCGTAAGGGGATTAAGAGGTTAGAGGATAGAGAAAAACAGGTCATTCAACTTCCTAAAAGGAAATGGAAAATCACAAGATACGCAACATTTGGTTTATCTGCCCTATTGATTCCAGCATTGATTCTAGTGGTGTATTCCTTTTTATTTGCTCAGCCGAAACAAGCTGCTTATGTACAAAGTTCAGAGCACTTCCTTAAAAATGAATATAGTCAGGTTGTTACTACGTTAAATTCTTATGAGGCAAAAGATATGCCTCGCGTAGTGCAATATAAACTAGCTACTTCCTATATAATCAATGAATCGTTGAACGAAGACCAAAAGGATACCTTGCATAACAGGATCACGCTTCAATCAGATCGGAACTATTATCTATATTGGATACATATCGGACGTGGGGAAGCGGAACAAGCCTTGGATATTGCAAGATCTTTAGAGGATTCTGAAATCATTTTGTATGCTTTGTTGAAATATAAAGAACAAATTCGAGCACAGCAGGATCTATCAGGAGAGGAAAAGCAGAATCAATTAAAAGAAATCCAAGATGAAATAGATGAATATGCAGAAGCGATAAAGACACTTGAAGAAGAGGAAGATACTGAAGTGAGTGATGAAGAATAGGAAAAGTAATAAATTGATGGGTTGAAATGGGGTGAGCCTGTGAAGAAAATTTGGTTGTTTTATAAAGACCATTATCAAAAAATGAATTTAACAACAAACCAATGCATTACGATAGGGAAAGAGATGGAAGATCATCTAACAGTGCTTTCCTTACCTTTTAATGAAGGATCCGTTTCAGTTGAATTAGAGGATGAAGGTTTCTCTGTTAAGCAAAAAGACAAACAAATAGGGTATGGGACGACCGCCAAACCTTTTGTGTGGAAAGAAACAGAGGAGGTCTTGAAACTGGTGGTGACCGAGGGGACGGGATCCGTCAAAACCTATTATATAGGGAATAAAAAAGACGCAGAAATTTCGATTAATGAAACCTCGCTTCATTTAACAAGGAACTTTTCTGGAGATTGGGTTGTGCAATCTGAAGGTTCCACCTGCTATTTGAATGGCTGCCTCCTAAAAGGAAAGGCCATATTGGAAAAAGGGGACCTTTTGCTTCTATCATTCTCAGAAATACGTTTTATCGAAGAAGACATCATCGAAGTTGAATCTACGGAGGACTATGTCTCTAACTTAACAGAAATGAAAAGCCCTCAATCTGAAATGAAAAAGAAATACCCAAGTTACCGGAGGACTCCGAGAATGGTTTATGAGCTTCCTGACGAAAAAGTTTCTTTGCAATTTCCTTCTCAGGAATCCGATGACAACAATAAAGGGTTATGGCTGATCATTATGCCTCCTCTTATCATGCTGATTGTAATGGGTGTGGTTGCCCTTGTTGCACCTAGGGGAATATTCATCATCATTTCCATGGTAATGTTCATGACAACGTTAATTACGTCGACGGTACAATTCTTCAAAGAAAAGGCAAATCGCAAAAGACGTGAAGAGCGTCGCAGGAGGGTATACAGCCTCTATCTTGAAAACAAACGGCGTGAGCTTCAGGATTTGGCGGATAAACAAACGCAAGTGTTAACCTTCCACTTTCCATCTTTTGAACGAATGAAATATTTGACCCATCAGATATCCGACCGTATTTGGGAACGTTCGATGGAAAGTCATGATTTCCTTCAATTTAGACTAGGACGGGGAAAGGTCCCATCCAGTTATGAAATAAGCATCAATTCGGGAGATATGGCTAATAGGGAAATTGATGACTTATTGGAACAGTCTCAACTAATGGAAAAAGTGTATAGGGAAATTGATCACCTTCCAGTAGTGGCGGACTTGTCCAAAGGTGCTATCGGATTGATCGGGAAAGAATCTGTCATGAAAAACGAGATACATCAGATAATCGGTCAGCTTTCCTTTTTCCATAGCTATCATGATTTACGATTTGTTTTCATTTTTAATGAGAAAGAATATGACCAGTGGGAATGGGTAAAATGGCTTCCACACTTCCAGCTTCCTCAGTCCTTTGCCAAAGGGCTCATTTATAATGAACAGACCAGGGACCAGTTGCTTTCCTCCATTTATGAAATGCTAAGGGAAAGAGATTTGATGGAAGATAAGGAAAAGGTCCTGTTTTCTCCACATGTTGTCTTCATCATTACAGAACAGCAACTTATTGCTGATCATGTCATTTTGGAATATTTAGAAGGCAATCATAAGGACCTTGGAATATCGGTTATATTTGCTGCAGATTCCAAGGAAAGCTTGTCTGAAAATATTGAAACTCTTGTGAGGTATATCAATACCCAGGAAGGCGATATTCTAATCCAGGAAAAAAAAGCCGTTTCCATCCCATTCCGTTTGGATGCCCATAAAAGAGAAGGCAATGAGAATTTTTCAAGGATGCTCCGCACGCTTGACCATCAGGTGGGGATGACAAATTCCATTCCAAACAGCGTTTCATTCCTGGAAATGATGAAAGTAAAGGAAGTAGGAAAACTGCCGATTAAAGAGAATTGGCTATCAAGGGAGTCATCCAAATCCCTTGCCGTACCTATCGGGCTTAAAGGGAAGGAAGACATTTCGGTGTTGAACCTTCATGAAAAAGCTCATGGTCCCCATGGACTTTTAGCTGGAACAACTGGTTCAGGGAAGAGTGAATTCTTACAGACATATATCCTGTCGCTTGCCATTCACTACCATCCTCATGAAGTAGCCTTTTTACTTATTGACTACAAAGGCGGAGGAATGGCCCAGCCATTTGAAAATATGCCACACTTACTTGGGGTCATTACCAATATTGAAGGAAGTAAAAACTTTAGTGCAAGAGCTCTTGCTTCCATTAAAAGTGAGCTGAAAAGACGTCAGCGACTCTTTGATCAATATAAAGTGAATCATATTAATGCTTATACCGATTTATACAAACAAAATAAGACAGAAGAGCCCCTTCCTCACCTGTTTTTGATTTCTGATGAATTTGCAGAATTGAAGGCGGAAGAGCCTGAGTTTATCAGGGAGCTGGTAAGTGCTGCCCGCATCGGGAGAAGTTTGGGGGTACATCTAATCCTGGCAACGCAAAAGCCAGGGGGCGTCATAGATGAACAAATCTGGAGTAATGCCCGTTTTAGAGTGGCCCTGAAAGTTCAGGATACAGATGACAGCCGAGAAATATTGAAAAATGGGGATGCCGCATCCATTACCGTAACTGGTAGAGGATATCTTCAAGTAGGAAATAATGAAGTTTACGAATTATTCCAATCAGCCTGGAGCGGTGCCCCTTATCTAGAGGACACTTCAGAATCGGAAGATGAGGTTGCTTTTGTAACAGACCTCGGGCTTGTGCCGTTATCAGATGTATCTACAACGAAAAGAAAGAAGAAAAGCGGGAAAACTGAGATTGATGCCGTTGTGGAAGAGATCCACTCTGTTCAAGGTAAAATGGGAATCAGGCAGCTCAGCAGTCCTTGGCTGCCACCACTTGAAGGCAGATTATCACGCAACAACCATTCTTCCCAGGAAGCTGGCATCATTCCCCTTGCCTTGATGGATGAACCGGAAAAGCAATCACAGACCGTTTATAACTATGAAATGCTTGAAGACGGCAATATAGGAATCTTTGGATCTTCCGGATATGGAAAGTCTCATACTGTTCTAATGCTGCTGTTAAGTATTGCTGAGAAATACACACCAGAAGAGGTACACTATTACATCTTTGATTTCGGGAACGGAACATTGCTGCCGATTAGACAGCTTCCACATACTGCCGACTACTTCCTGATGGATGAAGAGCACAAGATTGAAAAATTCATGAGGATCCTTAAGGATGAAATGGCCCGCCGGAAGAGCTTATTCCAGCAAAGGGAAGTTAGCTCGATTAAGATGTTTAATGCTATGAGTGAGGAAAAGTTGCCATTGATGTTCATGACCATTGATAATTTTGATTTGATTAAAGAAGAAATGCAGGATTTGGAAATGCAGATCAATCAATTTGTTAGAGATGGTCAATCCCTTGGAATTTATATGATATTTACGGCAACAAGGGTCAACTCAATCAGGCAATCCCTAATGAACAACTTAAAAACAAAAATTGTCCATTATCTCATGGATAATAGTGAAGCTTTCACCATTCTTGGCAGAGTGCCTTATAGTCCAGAACCTGTCCCGGGACGTGCAATCATCAAAAAGGATGATGCTTATTTCTCTCAAGTTTTCTTGCCTGGAGACGGGAGCGACGACTTTGAGATTCTGGATTCCATTCGAAACGAAGTCAAGGCTATTAAAGAAAAATATACCGGGTACAAGGAGCCTCAGCCTGTTCCGATGCTTCCATCTGATCTTAATATCATTAATTTTGCTAAGTATACAGAAGGGAAGATGAAGAACGGACTTGTCCCTATAGGACTTGATGAAGAGTTCGTACAGCCTGTATTTATCAATTTCGATAAATACAAGCATTGCATGATCGTTGGACAAGCCCAAAAAGGAAAAACCAATGTGATGAAAGTGATTCTGAATTCAACCCTCGATCAAGGTGTTGACTCAATCGGACTATTCGATTCCTTTGATAGGAGCCTTTCTAACTATAATGAAGAAAATCGGGTAACATATCTCGAGACAAAAGAACAAATCGGTACTTGGATTCAGGAAGTAGAGCAAAAGTTGTTCGATAGGGAAGCCGATTATCTTGAGAAAGTCCAATTCGGGGACACCTCTATGGATTACGCTCCAATATTCCTTGTTGTTGACGGTTATGCGAGATTTGTTCAAACCTTGGATCCGATGCTGCAAGATAAGTTTGCAAGATTGATAAAGAACTATAGTCATCTAGGGTTTAATATCGTTGTATCAGGAAGCAATAATGATCTTTCTAAAGGCTATGATACATTAACGATGGAAGTGAAGCAGATACGTCAGGCAATGGTCCTGATGAAAAAATCTGAACAGAACATCTTCACCTTGCCATATGAACGCAAGGAAGAAGAAATACAGCCTGGATATGGTTATTACGTTATTAATGGCAAGGAAATGAAAATACAGATTCCGCTTCGTGCCACTGAAAGGAAGGTATTCACATGACGGGAAAAACCACCTATATCATTAAAATGGTGTTGGTTGTTCTCCTTATCCTCGTAACACCAGCTATTTTCTTTGGATCTGTCGGAGACAATCCGATGAAGGTTGAACGAACCGCTTCTAGAGTTATAGCTGTGGTAAACGAAGATACTGGGATGGAAAAGGAAGACAAAGCCCTTGAATTTGGTAAAGAAATTTCTACTATCTTTGATGAAAATTCAAGATATGAATGGACAGTCATCGGCCGCAGTGCAGCTGTAAATGGATTGAAAGATTCCAGATATGATGCTGTCGTTTATATTCCTTCCAACTTTTCAACCAACATCATGACCTATGAAAGCATGCAACCGGTTAAGGCGAACTTTGAATATACCGTTCAAGACCAGTTGAATACAGTTGACCGGGAAAGGGTTTTAAGGGAGATTGAGAAAGCGACCGGAAGGGTGAATAGCAGAATTTCCACCCTTTACTGGACGTATGTCTCACAGGATTTAGAAAATGTACGAGCTCACTTTGATACCATTTTACAGAAGGAAATAGACTTTCAGAATGCGATGCTTGCTTTCTATAAACCTACTTCCTTGAATCTTGCAAATGAGATTGAAAGACAACGCTCTATGTTGGAAAACCTTCAATCAACAGTAACAACTGTCAGTGAAGAGGCACCGGGTAGAGAAAATAGTGTCCAGCAATTTGAACAGAACCTTACTTCCTTTGTGCAGTTTGTAGAGGAATTCAAGGAATATCAGAATAACCAACAAGATATGCTGCAACAGTTGCAGGATGAGAGTATAAGCAATATTCAACTTCTTGCAAATGTCCAGCCTTCCAGACATGGGGAAATGCAGGATTATCTGTCACAGGAAGGCAGAGAGATAAATGCAGGTCTGCAATCTATCAATGATAGTATGGAAGAGAATAATGTAGCACTTGGTGCACTTTCAAACCTAAGACAATCCGAAGTCGGCAGGCAGACAGGTGAAATGAAAACCTTCCTGGAAAAACAGGAAGAGATCGCAATGCTACAAAAAACTACACAACTGAATAAGTTAGAAGACAGCATTGATGAATTGAAGAAAGAACTTGAAAAAGAAGGGGAAAACGACCCTGGGGAGCCAGAAAATCCTGCCACTGCCTCCACTTCTTCCGTTAATAAAACAAGAGAGAAGACATCTACAGAAGAGATTCCGGATGAGAAAAAACTTGAAAAAGAAATTGAAGAACTTAACAAAATTGCTAATGATATAACTAGCTTCAAGCAGGAGTTGGGAACTCTAATTCCTGAAGATTTACTCGATAGTTTACTACCTTTGTCTACATTATCTTCGAGAATTTCAACAGTGGAAGCAAACCTAAGAGAATTGGATAAAGAAGAGAATCCCTTAACACCAATTATCAAACAATTGGAAGAACAAATACTAGCTTTGGAAGAGGAGATTGCTTTGTTCCTCGTTCAGATCTCCGAGCTTGAAGAAGAAATAGAATCACTGGAAGGTGTTAAAAAATCTTTAACAAATAATTTAAGGACAGTCATCAATGAAATAGAAAAGAAAGAAGAAGATATACTGAAACAAATTGAAAAACAAGATAAATCCAGGTTTAAGAGAATCGATGAAGTGTTTAAAAGATCTATCAATAATACAAGCACTAAAGACTTGTTAAACTACCATTCTTCCCTCATACAATTTGAACAGACATTGAACAGAGATGTAACTGAAGATGTAGAAGAGCTACTCAAAGATATTGAAGAAATCTTAGTGGTATCTACTTCCGAACAAGAAGAATGGGATGGATTATCAGCAGCCATTCCGTCCACCATGAACGACATGCAGTCACTCCAAGACAATTTTTCTGCCTTCATGGAGGAATACAGGGTAAATATTGATGAACAACAATCTTCCATCATGAATGACATCTCTTCATTGGAAGAGAGTGCAAGTTCTGTCATGGAACAGGTTCGTTTGTTCGCGGCTAACGAGCCTGCACCTACGGAAGGAAATGATGGGAATACTGTTGTGAACAAGCAGCAGACCATCAGCCAAGAATTGTTAACATTGAATGACTTAGTGACTTCAGTCGGTGAGAGTCAGTCCAATATTGTCTCTTATACGACAGAGCTACAAACCAATGTGGAAAGTGTTCAAAGCGATGCAGATACATTAAACGCTAAGTGGGCGGAAAATGTGGATGCAACTAAAATGTACCGGGATGACATTTTTAATGTCCTAGGAAATGCATATGTAGATGGCCAAAAGAACGGTCCTGTTTATGATCACCTTTCCAATCCATTGCAAATAAGCGGAGATGCAGCAACTGGCACCGAGGCTAATAGAATTCCTCCTGTCGTGGTTCTAGCAATCATCCTTATTAGCAGCTTATTAATCGGATATTTCAGTCATTACTTTAATAATGCACCGTTGCTTGTTCAGGGGTCTATGTTTATTCTACTGAATATCATCGTTGGTTTGATTATCAGTTTATATGGATTAAACATATATCCTTTAGCAGAGGACCGAGCCATTCAGTGGTCCATTTTCACCATTCTTTTGCTTACAGCTGCATCAGCGGTTGTATTGACTGGATTCAGTATTGGTAAACTTGTTGGCTGGATTGCAAGTGTGGGATTGGTGATATTCTTTATCAGCCCATTCCTTTCATTAACAGCACCGAATATCAACTATGAAGATCCGATGTCACGGGTATACATGTCCATTCAATATGGTTCAAGCTCGCTCTTTATGGGAGCGGTTATCACATTGATTGTCCTTCTGTTGTTGCTTCTTGTCATACCTCAAATGGTGAAACTGATTAAGAGTAACCGTGATAAAAAGAATGCAGATGAAGTTTATGAAGCTTAGAATTACTTTTCTTTTAGCGATAGTGACCATTTTTGGTTCCTTGCTGACACTGAACGACACGGTAAAGCATGCTGATTCTGATATCGAATCTCTTAAACCAAACAGTTATCAGAAAAGGGATTTCAGGGAAAATACAAATTTCTTGCGAGAAAATAATCTCAATGAGCGCAGGGAGTCCGTACCTGAAGAGCAAAAATTATTAACGTTCAAACAGAGGGAGAAGAAAGCCGAAGAAGACTTCATCGGTTCGCTCTTTACTACTGACGAAGAGAAATCTACGACTATTCAGGCAACTTCAGCTGAATTTAAACTCTTTACACAGCAAGATACCTCCAGGTACCAAGCTGTTGTAGCAGCTGAAAGCTCTTCAAAGACGAACAGCATAATCATTCTTTTGTATGGATTTCTGGCAATAGCAGTTATCCTATTACTAGCTCTAATCCTACCAAGGATGGCCAAAGGAAAAAGCTGACATTAGAACCCTCTCTTCCAGAGAGGGTTTCAGTGTGTAGACAAAGCTTAAAATAATGAAATTCCCTAGTTGATCGTAGTGGAAGGAGCGTAGACTCCTGCGGGAGGAAGGGACAGGTAAGACCCCTCAGGCAAAGTGAGGAGGCTTACGGACCGCCCGCTGGAAAGCGAACTCCTGCAACGGAGATCAACTGTTCCAACAGATAACTCAACTGATTTTTAGTTTGTCAACAGTCTGAACCCTCTCTTATCCAGAGAGGGTTTTATTTATTTATCAATAGATAAAAAATTCAAAAGAATAAGAAAATAAGATACAATAAGGTTATAATGTGACAAGAAGGTGGAAAGTCCGTGATTTCATTAAAAGAAATGATAACGCCAATTCCATATCAAATTAAAGAAGATACAACTCTCGTCGAAGCATTAAGTATCATGAAAGAAGAGAAACACAATCTCTTGCCTGTAGTAGATAATCATGAAAAATTAATAGGGGTCTTTACAAGAAGCAAGCTTTATCAAATGATACAGGAAGAAAAATCACTTCAAACCCCCATAAAGGAATATATAAAGAATGATGTCTATTCTTTACGGATAGACACCAATTTTGAAGACTTGGAGAAAATAGTCCGACATAGTTCAGTTGGGACTGGTGTGGTCGTTGATATGGAAAACAGGGTCCTTGGCTTGTTTACTAAAGCAGATATGGTGATGGGTCTATTGAGCACTACTAATACTCTAAAGGACCAATTGGACACCGTGATAGAGAACTCGAATATTGGAGTAATGATGACAGATGGGCAAGAGAAAATTGTGTACGGGAATAATCGTTTTTGGGACATGACGGGGTTGAACAGAAAGAATAGTTGGAATATGCCCGTGACTAAAGAGCTTCCCGAAGTACATGAACTCTTTGAAAAAAAGCAATATAATAATCCAGTAACCATAAAGAGACTACAATCAATTCTAACCATTAATACCTATCAAACAGTCCGGAATCAGACAGGGTACATTATTCTTTTACATGATATTTCAGAGTTGGAAGGCATAGCGGCAGAGCTTGAATCAGTGAAAAATTTAAAACAATCTCTTCAAACGGCGATGGAACATGCTTATGATGGAATTTTGATGGCAGATGACCAACAGTCAATCCAAATGGTCAGCCCCTCTATGTTGGAGTTGTTTAACTTAGAGTATAAGGATGTATTACATAAAAAAACAGAAGAAGTCTTTCCGCATTTTAAATTATCAAATGTATATGAAACAGAAGAAGCTGATGTTAGTGATTTCCATGAGATAAATGGAATCAAGTATATCATTCACCGAATCCCAGTCATACAAGAAGGTAGGGTTGTGGGGGCGATTGTGAAAATCATGTACAGGCAACTGAATGAAGTCAATGAACTTTTTAAAAGGCTTCAAAAAGCAGAAAACAAAGCAAGCTTCTACCATACAGAATTGAAGAAATCGGAAAATGCAAGATTTACTTGGGATCATATCATAAGTGAAGATTCAGTGATGGAAAAAATAAAAAAGAGTGCTGCGAAAGCGGCGAAGGGCCGGTCAACCATATTAATCAGAGGTGAAAGCGGGACTGGCAAGGAGCTGTTTGCACATGCTGCCCATAACAGTTCTGCCAGGAAAGACGGGAAGTTTATTGTAGTAAACTGTGCGGCAATACCAGAAGATTTATTAGAATCGGAATTCTTCGGGTATGAGGATGGAGCTTTTACAGGGGCAAGATCGCGAGGGAAGATCGGCAAGTTCGACTTAGCTAATGGAGGAACCTTATTTTTAGATGAGATCGGGGACATGTCATTGAATCTTCAAGCCAAACTGCTCAGGGTTTTGCAGGAAAGAGAATTTTATCGGGTCGGCGGAACGAAAAGAATTCATGTGGATGTAAGGATAATCGCAGCAACCAATCGTAACCTGGAAAGAATGGTCAAAGAAGGGTCGTTCCGTGAAGACCTTTACTACCGGTTGAATGTAATTTCCTTATTTATTCCGCCTCTTCGTGAAAGGATGAAGGACATACACGTTCTTTCTGAAAAAATAATGAGTGAGCTTAACCGGGTCATTGGTACAAGCATTACCGGGTTTGAAACTCAGGCAAAACAAATCCTGATGGCTTATCAATGGCCAGGAAATGTCCGTGAACTACGAAATGTGATGGAACGGGCGATGACGTTTGCTGAACATGGGAAAATCAAAGTGGAGGACCTGCCGGATTATATGCTAGGAAATACAGAGCAGATTTTGCAGGAAATTGCTGTTACAAAAGAAGAGTCTATGGTTGAGAGTGCTGAGAGACAAGCGATTGAGACAGCATTGACAAAAACAATGGGCAATAAAGCAAAGGCAGCAAAGATGCTTGGAATCAGTAGATCAAGTCTTTATGATAAATTGAAGAAATACCAATTCAATGAGAAGTGAATTCATTTGTGCTTTCGATTTTTATAGGTATACAGTTTCTACATAGAAGCGTCCAGAAATTGGACGCTTTTTTGTATGGTTGGGCGGTTAAAGAAGGTAGCATGATATATAACTTGTTTTATTGTTTTGGCACAATTCTTGCATAAATATCATCGAAGACAATGAAAAGGGAGGAACGTGTATGAACATTGGAATGTATTTGTCTCAAAATGCCAGAAAGGTGCCCAAAAAACTTGCGATCAATTGTGAAGGGAGACAGTATAATTATGATCAGTTTAATAAGGAAGTAAATAAACTTGCTCACGGCTTGTTAGACCTGGGTGTCACAAAAGGTGATAAAGTCGCTTTCATGATGAAAAATTCGGATACCTTTGTCTTCTCTTATTTTGCAGGTGCAAAGATTGGGGCTGTTATCGTACCGATGAACTTTCGCTTAACATCCTCTGAAATTCAGTATATTTTAGTGCAGTCAGAAGCGAATGTAGTAATCTGTGACGAAGAGTTTGAAGAAACCATTACAAAAGCGATGGCAGTCAGTGATGTGGAAAAGGTAGTTGTGGTAGGTACACCGACAGTTGCTGAAAACAGATCATACAAGGAAGTGCTATCGTCTAACCAAGAGGATCCAGAAGTAGAGGTTCTTGAAACGGATGATTTAGAGATTCTGTATACATCCGGCACGACCGGTCGTCCCAAAGGTGCCCTGTTCGACCACCGACGAATCTTCAATGTCGGCCTTTCCATGATGATCAGTATGGGAATAAATCAGCAGGAGCGCTTTCTACATATTGCACCATTGTTCCATTCTGCACAGCTGAATTTATTCCTTGTATCAGGGACGGTACTTGGAGCGACACATTTCATCCATCGTGATTTTCATCCAGTCCATACACTTCAAGCGATACAAGAACACAAGATCACTCATTTCTTTGGTGTCCCTGCCATGTTCAATTTCCTTTTACAAGTACCGAATGCGGACAGCTACGATCTTTCTTCCATCAAGCGTTGTGGCTATGGAGCGGCACCAATGGCACCTGAGCTTGTGAAAAAGAGCATGAACTTATTCAAAAACGACCAATTTTTCAATCTGTGCGGTTTAACTGAAGCTGGTCCGAACGGGATTCTGCTAGACCCTAATGGTCACAAAAAATATCTAGGGAAAAATGGGAAACCTTCGTTTTTAACGGAAGCAAGAGTAGTGGATGAAACTGGACAGGAAATTGAAGTCGGCGCAGTGGGGGAATTAGTCCTAAAAGGTGAATCCATCATGAAAGAATATTATAAAAAACCGGAAGAAACGAAGGCGGCTTTAAAAGATGGGTGGTTATATACAGGAGATTTGGCCACCGTTGACGAAGAAGGTAATATCACCTTGGTGGACCGCAAAAAAGACATGATTATTTCGGGAGGGGAAAACGTCTACTCCATTGAGGTGGAGGAAGTGTTGTACGAGCACCCTCAAGTTCTCGAGGCGGCTATTATCGGACTACCTGATGAGGTATGGGGAGAAGCGGTATGTGCAGTGGTTGTTCCTCATAAAGATCAAGTGGTCAATGAAGAGGAATTAAAACAGTTCTGCCGTCAGAAGCTTGCGGGCTACAAGGTTCCACGAAGAATTTTTGTGGAAGAGATGCTCCCTAGAAATGCATCCGGAAAAATACTGAAATACCAACTGAGACAGCAATTAAATCAAGTAAATGCATAGGGGTGGAGTAATTTGAAATCGCTTTCAACGAGAAAAGAACCAAAAAAACATCCATATTTAACAACGGAGCATCAAGAATTCAGAAAGTCATTGCGCAAGTTTTTGGAGAGGGAAGCAGTTCCTTTCTATGATGAGTGGGAAAGTGATCGCATTATACCCCGTTCGTTTTGGACAAAAATGGGGCAACAGGGCTATCTTTGCCCGGATATTGATGAAAAGTATGGTGGAAGTGAAACGGATTGGGGTTATTCAGTCGTCATCAACGAAGAACTCGAGCGTGTCGGAACAGGCCTGATCGGCGTTGCCCTTCACAATGATATTGTAGTGCCTTATATCACAAGCTTCGGGACAGAGGAGCAGAAACTAAGATGGTTGCCTTCATGTGTGAGTGGTAAAACGATCACGGCGATTGCGATGACGGAGCCTGGGACGGGATCAGACCTTGCGAATATCAAAACAACGGCCAGACTTGAAGGTGATCATTATATCGTTAATGGAGCAAAAACATTTATTACAAATGGAATCCATGCCGATTTAGTGATTGTGGCAGTAAAGACCGACACGGAAATTCAGCCGCAGCATAAAGGAGTTAGTCTACTCGCTATTGAACGTGGGCATCAAGGTTTTTCTAGAGGGCGAAAGCTGGACAAGGTGGGGTTACACTCGCAAGATACTGCCGAGTTATTTTTCGAGGATTGTATGGTTCCTAAGGAAAACCTACTGGGTGAGGAAGGACGCGGGTTTTTATACTTAATGGATAAACTGCAGCAGGAAAGGCTGTTGGTTGGCATTGGGGCGCAAATTGCCTCAGAAGAAATGCTGCAATCCACCATTGACTATGTGAAAAGCAGGGAAGCATTCGGAAGGCCGGTCAGTAAATTTCAGAATACTCAGTTTAAAATAGCCGAAATGGCAACAGAAGTAGAGATGGGAAGAGCCTTTCTTGACCAGCTCATAGCTGACCATATTGCCGGAGAAGATGTGGTGACAAAGGTATCGATGGCAAAATGGAAGCTCACGGAGATTGCCAGAAACATTGCGACCCAGTGCATGCAGCTTCATGGTGGATACGGTTATATGGAAGAATACAAGATTGCAAGAAGGTACCGTGACATTCCAGTCGCTAGTATTTATGCAGGAACAAATGACATTATGAAAACGATCATTGCCAAAAACTTAGGATTGTAGGAAGGGAGATTTTTCATCATGAGAGAGGTAGTCATTGTAGAAGGTGTACGAACACCAGTCGGGAGAAGAAAGGGGTTATTAAAGGATTACAGGCCAGATGATTTGGCCGGGGAAGTACTGAAGGAGTTAGTAAAGCGTGCTGGAATTGAAGCAGGACTTGTGGAAGACGTCATCCTGGGTTGTGTCACACAGTCAGGAGAACAGGCAGGGGACATTGCAAGGGTAGCTGCCTTGATTGCAGGTTTTCCGATAGAAGTGCCAGGTACTACGCTTGACCGCCAATGTGGCTCGAGTCAACAGGCCGTCCATTTTGCGGCTCAGGCTATCCTGTCAGGAGACATGGATGTCGTTATTGCTGGCGGTGTCGAGAACATGACAAGGGTACCGATGGGATCGAACTATCAAAAGGCGCCATTCAGTGACAGGCTGCAGGAAAAATATGAAATCATCAATCAAGGGCTTTCCGCAGAAAGAATTGCAAAGAAGTATGGATTTACTCGCGAGGAGCTAGACAACTTCTCTTATGAAAGCCATCAAAAAGCATTAAAAGCGCAAGCCGAGGGTTATTTTACAAAAGAAATCATGCCAGTTGAAGTGACATTGGAAGATGGCTCCACATTTTTGATGAAAGAAGATTCCGGTCCTCGCAAGGAAACCTCGGTCGAGGCGCTTGGTGGATTAAAAACCGTGTTCAAAGAAGATGGGGTCATCCATGCAGGGAATGCAAGTCAGATCAGTGACGGAGCTGCGGCACTTCTCTTGATGACAAAGGAAAAGGCATTGGAGCTTGGATTAAAGCCTCGTTTCAAAGTTCATACAAGAGTGGTGGTCGGTTCCGATCCAACCTTGATGCTGACAGGGCCTATTCCAGCAACAGAAAAAGTGCTGCAGAAATCAGGCCTGTCCATTGATGATATTGATATATTTGAAGTCAATGAAGCCTTTGCCCCGGTTCCGATGGCATGGTTGAAAGAAACAGGGGCAGATCCGGCAAAACTCAATCCAAACGGAGGGGCGATTGCGTTAGGTCATCCTCTAGGGGCAAGCGGAGCTAGATTAATGATCAGCATGATGCATGAATTAGAACGTACTGGAGGGAAGTACGGATTACAGACAATGTGTGAGGGACATGGAATGGCGAACGCGACCATCATTGAAAGGCTTGATTGATACTTTATAAAAAGTAGGAGGATGAAGATGTCAATAACGATTGGAAAAATCTTTGATCTTACAGTACAAAAGTTCCCGGATAAAGAAGCGCTCTATGATGTGAAGAAAAATGTACGTTATACCTACAAAGAATGGAATGTGGAAGTGAACAGGTTAGCCAACGCCCTTTTAAAAGAAGGAGTAAAGAAAGGAGACAGGGTCTCCACGTTACTTTTTAACACAGAGGAACTTGCAACGACAATGCTTGCTTGTGCAAAAATCGGAGCAGTCTTCAATCCAATCAATTTCCGCTTACAGCCTGAGGAAGTCGCGTTCATTCTAAACGACGCAAAGCCGAAAGTCGTGATGTATGAAAAAGCATTGGGGCCAGTAGTTACTTCCATTGCGGGGCGCTTTGAAGAAACAGGATTCTGGATTATAGATGGGGAACAAACTAATTATCCTTCTTCCTATCATGAAAAATTGAAGTCTGCTTCTACAGAGGAAGTATCTATTAATGTTCTTGAAAACGACACATATGCCATTATGTACACGAGCGGAACGACAGGAAGGCCAAAAGGAGTCGTCCATCGACATAGGGATATGGCTGAACAAAGTTTAATCGTCATTTCAGCCACAAAGCTCGAAGCGGAGGATATTGGTCTGGTTACGGCACCGATGTTCCATTGTGCGGAACTGCACTGTGCAGTCATTCCAAGAATACATGTCGGTGGGAAAAATGTCATCCTGCATCATTTTGAACCAAAAAAGGTTCTTCATCTGATTCAAGAGGAAAAAGTGACGAAATTCTTTGCCGCTCCAACGATGTGGAATATGATGCTACAAGAAAATTTCAATGAGTATGACTTAAGCAGCCTGAAGCTTGGCTTATACGGAGCTGCCCCAATGGCACCGGCACTTGTCAGGGCATGTCACGACATGTTAGGAATATCTCTTGTTCAGGCATATGGCATGACCGAAATGGGACCGGCAATCACCTTCCTATCTGAAAAAGATCAGCTAAGGAAAGCTGGTTCCGCCGGACAGGCCTGCCTGAACCACGAAATACGGATTGTAAAGCCGAACGAAGATGGACCAAGTGATCCGGAAGATATGTTGCCAGCAGGAGAAGCGGGAGAAATTCTTGTAAAAGGCCCATGTATCATGAGCTCTTATTTTAACAGGGAAGAAGCGACGGCTGCTGCCATGTATAAAGGCTGGTACCATTCAGGGGACATTGGTTATCTGGATGAAGAAGGCTTTTTATATGTAAAAGACCGTGTGGATGACATGATCATCAGCGGAGGGGAGAACATCTATCCACGGGAAGTCGAAGATGTTCTTTATGAACACCCTGCTGTGTTGGATGTAGCCATTGTCGGTCTGCCTGATGACCGTTGGGGAGAAACGGTGACAGCGTTTGTGGTGAAAAAGAATGATAATTTGACAGAAGATGAACTGGACGCCTTCTGTTTAAATAGTTCTGAGCTTGCTCGCTATAAGCGCCCTCGTAAATACATGTTTGTGGATGCCCTGCCTCGAAATGCGAGCGGGAAAATTCAAAAGTTCGTCTTGAGAAAGCAGATGGAAGAGCTTGTGACAGGGGAAACACCATCCCGATGATTGGAAAATTGCTAGAAGGCATTAGAATACTAGATTTCACCAACTATCTACCTGGTCCATATGCCACACAACGACTAGCAGATCTCGGAGCAGAGGTCATAAAGGTGGAACCATTGGCAGGAGATCCCGCCCGTCATACTGGAGTGAAACGTGATGGTACAGGTGTGGTGTATCTTGCAAATAATCATGGAAAAATGAGTGTTGCAGTCGATTTGAAAGATGAGGGTGACAGGGACAAAATACTGAGTTTGGTTGAGGGTTGCGATGTTATCCTGGAAAGCTTCAGGCCAGGTGTCATGTCTAAGTTCGGCCTTGACTATGAAATTGTAAAGCAATATAAGCCTGACGTCATCTATTGTTCCATTACAGGGTACGGGAACCATGGCAGGTGGAGTAAGCTTGGAAGCCATGACATTAACTATATGGCGTTGAGCGGGATGCTGGCACAATTAAAGGATAACTCCGGCCGACCCATTCACCCTTCCATTACTATAGCCGATTACTTTGGAAGTATGGCTGCATGTGAGATGGTCCTTGCACTGTTATGGAAAAAAGAACGGTCAAGTCTAGGAGGCTATCACTCTATCAGTCTGACGGAAGTTGCCGCTTCCTTCATGGGGACACATCTCTTGATTCATCAAGAGACAGGGGAGGAGCAGGGCATCACGTTACTGAATGGGGAACTCATCAGCTACGGAATCTATGAAACAAAGGATGGACGATTTTTGGCCCTCGGCGCACTGGAAAAAAAGTTTTGGCAGAACTTCTGTGTAGCGGTGGACCGGGAAGAATGGCTTGACGCACATTTTTCGCTCAGAAGAAACAGTAATCCTGTTTCAGTGGAGATGGAAAAGTTGTTTGCCGAACGTACTTTTGAAGAGTGGACAAGGCTAAGTCAAGAGGTGGATTGCTGCTTAACACCGGTATTAGAAGTTGGCGAACTTCCTAGTTATCCATTCTTTCAAGAGAATAATAGTATTTTTCATGATGATAAAGGAAGTGTAAAGGTTGCCATGCACAGGTGGAGCAACAACGGGGTCAAGCCCGCACCATTTGTGGGAGAACATACTGCGAGACTACTGGACGAGCTTTAATGTAAGCTAAATTCATTTAATTGAGAGGGGCAATGTCAGATGATGAATGTACCAATGACTGTCAGTTCCATGCTGGAAAGAGCGGAAAGGTTTTTCCCGAATAAACAAGTTGTGTCAAGAACGCTGTCAGGCGTGCAGCGATTGACCTATCGGAAAATTGGGGAGCGGACACGCCGTCTATCAAGTGCACTGGACAAGCTTGGGGTACAAAAAGGCGATAGAGTTGGAACGTTCGCATGGAATCATCACCGCCATTTAGAAACCTACTTTGGAATTCCAGGAATGGGGGCAGTGCTTCATACAATCAATATCAGGCTGGCTCCAGAGCATGTTTCTTATATCGTCAATCATGCAGAAGATGTGGTGCTTTTTGTGGATGAAGATTTGCTGCCGTTAGTTGAAAGGGTAAAGGATCAATTGGGAACAGTGAAAGCATTCATCATCATGACAGATAAAGAAGAGCTTCCATCGACTTCCTTACACCCTGTTTTCTCCTATGAAGATTTACTCGAAGAAGGAGATCCAAACTTTCCCTTTATAAAAGATATCGACGAAAACGATGCTGCCGGAATCTGTTATACTTCCGCCACAACAGGTAACCCGAAAGGTGTCGTTTATTCACATCGCTCCTTGGTCCTTCATAGCTATGCGCTTGGATTGGCGGATACTGCAGGGTTGTCGGAGTATGATACATGCATGCCCGTTGTGCCTATGTTCCATGCCAATGCCTGGGGACTTCCGTTTGCTGCAACATGGTTTGGTACAACACAGGTGTTGCCCGGTCCACAATTCACTCCGCAACTATTGGCAGAATTGATAGAAAGCGAGAATATAACATTGACTGCCGGCGTTCCCACCATTTGGCTTGGCTTGTTGAATGAATTGGAAAAAGGATCATATGACACATCAAGCCTTAGGGCGATATTATGTGGAGGATCCGCCGCACCCCGCGGGATGATCAAAGCCTTCGAAACGAAATATGGAATACCTTTCCTGCATGCATATGGAATGACGGAAACGACACCTCTTGCTACAGTCTCTCGTTTGAAAAGTCATCAAACTGATCTGGACGAAGAGAGGATGCTTGATATCCGTTCGATGCAAGGATTATTGGTCCCAGGCCTTGAGATGAAGGTTATTGGTGCAGAAGGGGAAGTAGAATGGAACGGTGTGGAAATGGGAGAATTATGCTTGCGCGGCCCATGGATTGCAGACGAGTATTATAAAGATGATCGTACAGCGGATGCCTTCATCAATGGTTGGCTTCACACAGGTGATGTCGTTACAGTTGATGAAGAAGGAGTTGTAAAAATCGTTGACCGCACAAAAGACTTAATTAAAAGCGGCGGAGAATGGATATCCTCTGTCGACCTGGAAAATGCCATCATGGCACATGAGGCAGTATTTGAAGCAAGCGTAGTCGCCATCCCTCATGACGAGTGGCAGGAAAGACCTGTCGCGTGCGTCGTGGTTAAAGATGCTTATGCCGGCAAAGTCCACAAGCAAGATATTATCGATTTCATCTCCCCTCAGTTCGCCAAATGGTGGCTACCGGATGAAGTAATCTTCATGGAAGAAATACCGAAGACATCTGTGGGGAAATTCTTGAAAAGGACGTTGAGGGATATGGTGGAAAAAGAATTAAAGAGTGTTGTGGAGTAAAAGCATATTTTTAAGAGAAAGGCCAATCGAATTTTGAAAGGCTTTTTTCTCTAAATCTTAAACTTTATTAATTAGAAAGATTCTCTTTTTTCAAAGGTTGTTGCTATCTACAAGTAAAAAGTCGGAAATAGGCATTTTCCTAGAAATTAAAACTGACATTGACTTGTTAAGTCAATGTCAGTTTTCATGGGGACTACTTTAGTATTCCCTCTCTTTCCAAAATCGCCTCGAATCCTAAGCGGGCTTCCTTCAAGACGGATTCTCTCCACTCACTGTCTTTTGGGTAGAACATCTTCTTGAATTCATCCAATACCCACTGTCTGTCCTCTTCCCTTTCAGCGCCATACCAATAGAGCTGGTTTTCGAGTAGGATCGTGGTGAATTCTCGCAGCTCGGCCTCTTTTTCATCTCCAAAAGTACCGAATTCAAAAAGGGCGGAGAAGAGATACGTATCGGGATGTTCTTCTTTCTTTAGCTTATGGAAGTGGTTGGTGGAATCACCCTTCACCTTTTCCGGTGAAAACTTTTGAATATTTTTTAATGGGTACATTGACTTTAATACCTCTTCATCGCGGGTATCTGTATCGGACACCACCATGGTAATTTCATTTGATGGGCCTAGGGCGGTGTGCCAATCCATATGAATGACACGACGATAGGTGGAAAGAAGTTTTCTCTGCACACTTTTCAGGAAATTTGCGGATTCCTCCGGTCCCTTGCCTCCGAAATATACTCCTTGCTCAAACTCGAACTGGCCCATGCCTTTTGCCTCGCTGATTCCGCTGTAGCCCTCCTTGAAAGAAGCTTTGGTCAGGTGGGAGTAAAGGTCTGTTTTTTCCTTCTTTACGTTTTGGACTTTTCCGCTCGGCAGAAAGAGATCCTTTGCATTTGCGAAGTTTTTGTTCACGTCCTCCGGTACAGAATCAGGGTTGTACAAATAATTTCGATTAAGGTCAACATTATTCTCTGTAACCCTGCGGAAATTCCTCATTCCCCAAGGGTTCAATCCATGTATCAGACAAATCCCGGTTGTATGTGGGTCTATTCGGTTCAGATATTCATCCACAAAAAGATGTGTTACAGCCGCTCCGGCATACCCTTCAATACCGTGTTCCCCTGTAGTGAAGAAAAGGGCCTGTTCATTGGAAGAGAGGGCTTCGGAATATATCATATCTATCGTGTTATTTTTTTCGTTTCCTACATTTTCACTTGTCAGCCTTGCTTCAGGCCATATGCTCCTGATTTTTTCCAAGTGGCCCAAAAATTTTTTTCGTGATTCCTCATAACTTGATTGAAAATATTTCTCGATTTCCATCATGATAACAACACCTTTCTGGAGTTTGTATTATTTCAGCAATTTTTTTGATAAAGGATGAATGCCGATGCTTTGAACAACCAAAGAGATCAGCACTGCGGCAAAGGATAAAGAAATGATCAAGCCGGTATTGCCCGCTTCTTTTGCCTGAAGGCTTAAGATCAGAAAAACGGACATGGACCCTCTCAGGCCGGACCAGCTCAACAGGATGGATTCTTTCCAGCCGAACTTCTTTCTCCATGGCAGAAAAAGCTGGGTTGACCCTGTTATTATAAGCAGTCTTACGATGAGTGAAGCAAGGAAAATCATTATGGCCAGTCCCCAGTACTCAAACGATAGGTGTTGACCGGAGACTATTCCAATAAATAGGAATAACAGGGATAGTATCGAGATTTCCACTACCCCCCAAAAACCCTCCTCAAGGGATTCCCGGAAGTGATCATCCTTAATGGAACGGTCAAATTCGAATGAGAGCATGATTCCGGCGAAAACAGTAGCCAGCACTCCGGAAAATCCGAAGTGTTCAGCAAAATTGAATGTGCCATAGGCAAGGATGATGCTCAGTGTAACTTGATACTCTTTATGATGGGTGATGTGTACCGCCTTACTGAACAGCCAACCGACTGCTAGCCCAATGAATATTCCTCCGAGGGAAACATATAGGAACTCCCCTAAAAATGTACCTATTCCTAAAGATTTTCCATCTTTCAGATAGATGCCTGATATCACCGTAAACAATACAATGCTTGTACCATCATTGATGAAAGACTCTCCTTCCACCACCTCCGCCATTTCTCTTTTACCTGTAGCCTTTTCCAGAATGGAAGTTACAGAAACAGGGTCTGTTGGTGTCAGGATTGCCGCAATCAAAAGACAGCCTACAAAGGATATGGAAACAATAGGGCTGCTGAGGGCATAAATCGCCATTCCTAGAAGAAAGACTGTTATCAGAATTCCTCCTGTTGCCAAAAAAGCAATAATGCCTCCATTCCTTCTAAATGCTGAGGGCGGAAAGCGATAGGCCGAAACAAACAATAGACCGGGTAAAAAAAGTTGATAAATAACATCTTTAGTGACCTCGATTGAAGAGAAATAAGGAATGAAAAATAGACCGATTCCTATCAGCACAAGTATCGGAGGAACCGGAATATCTTTCTTTTTTTTATCGATGGTGAAAATGATATAACCGATTAATAGCAAGAGTATATAGGGTGTAGTATTCATTTTTTATCCTCCCGGGGTAAAAAGGGACTGATAGTCAGTCCTGAAGGAAAGCGTACTTACAAAGATTCAGAATGAATGTACTCCATCTTTTTTTGTGCTTTACTCAAAATCATCCGGATTTTTTTCGCTCTCTATATTTTTCTTCTTAGCCGGTGCCTCTCTTTGAGGATCGATATCCTGATCGGATTTGTTTTTCTTATTTTTTTGTTCAATGGATAAATCTTTATCTTTTCGCTCTGACTTTTTCATTTCGCATTCTCCTCCTTGAATTCTCTAGGTAAATTCTGCTAGTCTTCTATTTTGGATTTTGCTGACCAATCACTTCCCGAGCCGGACTTTGAATCAAAACAGAATTAAATTTGTTATATACTATTCCTGACTAAAGCAGGGGAATAAATATCTTTTACAGCACAAATAGATTACTGGTCTTCAGATGAGCTGCCCATGGCTTTCATGAAGTAGGCAGTAGGAAGTAATAACCCTAGACTTGCTTGAATAAGCGCGAAGAATCTGGCGCTTCCTACTGGTATCAGATCGCCATACCCTACAGAAAGAGTGGTTACCCCGCTGAAATAAAGGAAGGTCATAAAATCCTCTGGTGCCTGGTCCCCGGTACCGTCAGAAATCTTTAGTATGACTTCATTGCTGGCTAAGAGATAGTATAGAACAGCGAATCCGAAGGTCAGGCCAACCATTACGAAGAACAGTTTTAGAAAAAGTGCCGAGTTGACATAGCTTTTTTTGTATGTTTTATTGGTAAAAAAATAGAATAGGTTCATCACTATAAACACAATGGTTAAACCTATAAGTATACTTGGGAACATTTGATACCTCCTTCCTTCTAGTTGTTCGTTTCCCTCCCCACGAACAATAAAACCAAATTATGAAATAAAGTGAGCTATTTTATTGAATGTATAATAAACAAAAGTAAATATTTTCTAGAAAACCAATGCATTTTTCCTCTAACCCACTAACTACCCAACCTTATTATGATAAAATTAAATGGTATTAACTTCCTGGTAGAGAGGGGTATTTAGGTTTGATTTAGTTAGAGGATCTGAACCCATCTCTACATGTGAAAGTAATGGATTTAGATGGGACAATTGGAGATATTATCGTTATTTGCTACTTGCCATTCAATAAATAAAACATTGAAAAGAGGGGCCACAATTGAAGAAAAAGGTAGTACTTGCTGGAGGGACGGGATTTATAGGGAAATACCTGGAAAGTCAATTCACCAAACAAAACTATGAAGTCATTATAATTTCAAGACAGCCCCAACACATTGCCTGGACAGATGAAAAGGCTATCTCTGCAGCGATAGATCGTTCAGAGTTGGTCATAAACCTAGCTGGTAAGTCTGTGGATTGTCGGTACAATGAGAAAAATAAAAAGGAAATTTTCGACTCTAGGACGGAGACGACAAGAATCATCGGGGAGGCGATAGAATCTGTCCAAAGCCCACCTGAACTATGGATCAATTCAAGCACAGCAACCATTTATCGCCACGCAGAGGATAGGCCGATGACAGAAACAACAGGTGAAATAGGAGAAGGCTTTTCTGTTGAGGTTGCAAAAGCATGGGAGAAATCTTTCTTTGATTTTGACTTGCCAAAAACTAGACAGGCTGCTTTGCGGATTGCGATTGTACTAGGAAAAGAGGGAGGTGTTATGACTCCATTTAAAAACCTCGTTACATTCGGACTTGGTGGAGTACAAGGGCCAGGGACGCAAATGTTCAGCTGGGTCCATATAGAAGATGTTTATAGGATCATGATTTTCATTAGAGATAGGAAAGACTTGCAGGGAGTATTCAATTGTTCAGCTCCAAATCCTATCTCAAACAAGCAATTCATGGCGATGATGAGAGAGAAGATGAATAGAAAGATAGGCTTTCCTTCACCAAAATGGATGCTTGAGATCGGGGCTGTTGTCATCCGGACAGAAACTGAATTAATTCTGAAAAGCAGGTGGGTCATTCCAGAAAGGTTGGAAAGAGAGGGGTATCAATTCAAGTATCCTGACATTGAAGAAACATTAGCAGACATTCTATCTTAGTAAACCGGTTAGTTTTATAGCTTGCTTCTGAGGGTATACCTTCACTAGATGAAGGGAGTAGATGGAAATGTCATTAACTAAAGAAAAACAAGAAGAACTAAAAACCAGGCTCGAAAAGATGAAACAAAGCATAGAACAAAAACAGGAAAACAGTATATTGGATGAGTCGCTGCGCGAATCTACAGGAGAAATTACTTCTGGGATTGGGAACCACCTTGCAGAAGGAAATGCGGAGAGGGTGGAAAGAGAGCAAGAACAAACCTTTGAACAAATCGATGAGAAGTTGCTCGGAGAAATTGAAGAAGCATTAGAACGAATGGAAGAAGGAACATATGGTACTTGTGTGGATACAGGAGAAGAGATTCCATACGAACGCCTTGAAGCGCTGCCTTATGCAAAACGGACTGCGCAAGCCCAAGAGAAATATGATAAAGGTGAAAGATTTTGATATAAAAGCCACCGAGTCGGTGGCTTTTTCTTTTTAGAGGTATCAGTCTTGATAAAACCTGATACCTCCATTTTCAAGGAAAAGATATCAGTAGGTATTAACGGATAAATCCTACTTGTTCAGCATCTGTTTCCCATTTGAAATTTTTCTTTTTCTTGTTATCTGCTTGCAGATCCGCACAAATTTTTTCAACATCCACTGCTTTTTCATAATGCCACTGCAAGGCGACAGAGGTGTACAACTCATTCAGCTGTGCATAAGAAAAACCGTCTGTCAGCTGATTGATTCTGATTAACTCTTCCTCAGAAATGAATTGGAGCATATTCTTCTTCTTCAAATATCCCATTCTTAATTCCAAAGTAGGAAGTTTAATTTCGTATGCCCTGTCAAACCGTCCGGAACGATTGATGAGGGCTGGGTCAATTTTCTCCGGATAGTTGGTGGTACCGATGAGGAATATGCCTTCTTTGGAAGTGGCACCATCCAGTATGTTCAAAAAGACGGATCTGACTTCTATCGGCATCGAATCAATATCTTCAATCACCAAAACCATCGGTGTCATTCTGTTCACGGTAGAAAACACTTCATGAACAGAGTAGCTCGAAGTATGCTCGGTTATCTGCCAATATGCGACTGGTGCTGTAATACTGTTGACAATCGACTTTACCAGAGTGGTTTTACCATTCCCGGGCTTTCCATAAAGTAAGATCCCTCTTTTATAGGGAATGTCATAGGTATTAAAGAAGGAGCCGCTATCTGTAAAAAACTCATCTATAGAACGATAGATTTCTTTTTTAAGGGATTCTTCTAAAAATACATCATCACGTGTGACAAAAGTGGTGATTTTCTCTTTTGTGCTATCGATACCGTTTTCTGTATCGGTAAACACGGTGACATAGTTTTTCGTGTAGTCCCGTTTTCTTTTAATTACATAGTTTAGAAAAGTTAAGAGGCCATCGTTACTCCTGGCCAAAATAAAATCATGAATGGTTTCTGTATGGGTTTGAAAAATAGGACATCTGACCACAGCCACTTCATATTCTTTATAATAATATAGTGTGTTGGATATACGTGGTTTAATGATAAATTCGAGCTGATCCTGGTTATGATTAGAGGAGATTGTTCTTGTTTCTAATCCATCAAACACATGTGTGACAGCTTCCACTTTTTCAGGATGTAGGTCTAAGTCCTCTTCAAGAACTTCCCAAATCTCATTGGATGTTTCATCATCCGCGTAAAGATGAAAGTCAGTGCCATATTTGTTTTGCAGGGCATCTTTAAGTTTGCTGACCACATAACCGAAATCATAATAGCTCCCGATCTCTCCGCGGTCTTTTTCATTGAAGTGAATTAAGTAAGGTGTTTTTTGCATGCAAGTCCTTCTTCCATTTTTGGTAGTTATTTCTTCATACACTTTATTTTACTGAGAAAATGGAATGGAGGCAATAAAAAAGACAGCCACATTGGGACTGTCACAGATAAGTTATTGGTTGGAACAGTTGATCTACGTTGCAGGAGCTACGCTTTCCTGCGGGCGGTCCGTAAGCCTCATCAATTGTAACTCAATATAAAATAAATTTATAGTTAGCAGTAATAGCATCAAGATGTTTTATTTCTTTTATATTGTAAGAATACAATCGATGTAATCAATAGTAGCCCTGTAACCCCCAAGAATATATTACGGTAAATCTCTTCTACTGGTAAGTTACCTTGCCATACGATCAACAATCCGGTTAAGGCGACTCCAAAGGCACCGCCGAAAAACTGGACAAGTTGGGCTATTCCCATTCCGGCTCCAAGCTCAGATTTATCCATAATCCTAGATATTTCATTGGAAATACTTGATGTGAGTGCTGAAAATCCTGTGCTCATGAACATATAAGTAACTAATATGACATATGGGGAGATATTTCCAAGCAGTCCGAATGATATGGTCGATATGATTAAAAATATCTGACCGAATAAAATCAGAGGCATATTGCCAAAACGGTCGATAAATCTGCCGATAAATTGAGCGGCAATCGCAGAAAGAATCGCTCCGGGAAAGATAAGCAGGCCGATTGTGGCCGGTTCCTTGTTGAATATCACCGCAAGCATGATCGGCATTAAAAATAAAGCGGAAAAATGGGTGACGAATGCACCAAACCCGATTCCCAGCAACTTCACAAACTGCATGTTTTTTAATAGTGCAGGCTGAATGAATGGTGTCGATACCTTGTGAATATGGAGCCAAAGCCACATTAGAGCTGCTATACTAACCAGTAAAATTGGAATCAGAAATGTTGATAGGTAAAGTAGAAGTCCTGTCACGCCAATGCCAATTAACATGCCACCGAGGTAGTCAAATTTTATTTTCTGTGTTCCTTCTTCAGGAAGTAGCTTTCTGAAAAGTGGGAGGAGCAGTAAAACGAATCCCGTCACCACGAAAAGGTAATGCCAGCCCAAGTATTGTGTGATAAGTCCCCCGATAACCGGGCCAAGCCCAAATCCAAGGGAGGCCGCAGAAGAGATAAAGGCCATCGCTTTTCCTCTTCTAGAAATAGGGATATAGCGTCCCGCCAGTACCATGGCCAACCCTGGGACAGCCCCGGCACCAGCAGCTTGCAATAGTCTAGCAGCCAATAGCCATATGAAATCCTGGGAAAAGAAACCGATAATCGAGGAAATGGCCAACAAGCCAAGCCCTATACTTAATAGCTTTCTAATGGGCAAAAAATCAGATAACCTGCTATAGGTCAAGGTTGAAATGGCAAACACGATGGAATAGCCAGATACAATCCAGGAAGCGGTGGAGGAGGATAGGCTAAGTTCACTCAATACACTAGGTAAGGCAACGTTGAACATGGTCGTATTCATGACAACAAGCCAAACGGTGGCGCTCCAAATGAGGATGATCTTATTTTCTTCTATTACGGGTTGTTCTTGTTCTTTATATTCGGCAGCGTGTGATGCCATTTGTCTCACCAGTTTCTATCTTAGTTTTGTAAAAATTCCTGTAGTTGCTTGTAGTTGTTTTTCGCATCCTCATATCCTAGTTCATATAGGGATTGGAGACGGTGCTTTTTCCGCTCCATTCTGCCTACAGGTAAAGGCTTGCTTGGTTGAAAAACAAAAGTGGAACCTTTTTCTTTCTCTTTTTCAACATAGTCCAATGTGTCATTATAGAGTTGGTAACGTGTCTGAAGGCGCTCTGAGATAATCGGATATTGCTTGTATTTAAAAAGTGAAGAAAACCGGCTTGCTTTCTTTTTATACCCAACAGGCTTTGTCAAGATGACGACATTTTTCTCAAAGCCATCTTTTTGTGCTTTTTTAAGCGGGACAGGATCTATGATTCCCCCGTCTAAGAGAAACTTGTCTTTATAGGCTACACTTGGTGCGACAAAAGGAAGGGAACTCGATGCACGTATCAACTGAAGCATATCCTCTCCATAATCGTCCATATCATAGTATATTGGTTCTCCAGTCAGACAATCCGTCGTCACGACCACAAACTGCTCGGTTCTATTTAGGAATGTTTCATAGTCATAAGGAACAAGTTTATTGGGTATTTCGTCAAATAAAAAGTCCATGTCGAACATCTGCCGTTTTTTCCAGAAATTTCGATAAGAAAGATAGCGAGGGTCTCCAACGAAGTCTATATTGACCTTTTTGTTTCTCCCCGGCTGTCTGGATAAATAGGAAGCCGCCATACAGGCTCCGGCAGAAACACCAATCACATATGGAAAGTATAGGTCTCTTTCCATAAAATATTCTAAAATTCCGGCCGTATATACCCCGCGCATACCTCCGCCTTCAAGCACTAATCCACTGTTCAACAACTGTAATCCCTCTTTTCATTAATTTTCCTTTTATTCAATAAAGCATATTGTATCAAACCATCGGAACCTTTGTCCGATATGGTGCCTGATAAAGAGGAAAGTGATAAAAAGTCCATGCAGAATGTCAAATAAGTGCATAGTATTCCCAGTTTTTGAGCCCTATAATAATAATGAAAATCATTATCAATTACATAGACTGAACTACAGTCAAAAGAAAGGGAGATAGAAATGAGAAAAAATAAAGGGTTTATTCAATTACTGCTTGCCTTCAGTTTATTGGCTTTGATTTTAGCTGGATGCGGAGCAAACAATACAGGAAGCAATACAGGGGAAAACAATTCTAAAGACGACGAAGCAACAAAAACAGAAGAGTCTACAGAATATACAGTACAACATGCAATGGGAGAAACAACGATGGAAGGAACGCCGGAAAAAGTGGTTGTCCTGACAAACGAAGGAACAGAAGCAGTATTGGAGCTTGGAGTAATTCCAGTTGGTGCTGCTAGTCCTGGTGTAGGGACAGAGTGGTATTCTCATATCAAAGAAGAGATGGAAGGCGTAACCGAGCTAGGGGAAGAATCAGCACCAAACCTTGAAACGATCGCAAGCCTGCAACCTGACTTAATCATTGGCAACAAAATCCGCCATGAAGAAATTTATGAGCAATTAGAAGCGATAGCCCCAACTGTGTTCTCCGAAGATTTAGCTGGAGATTGGAAGCAAAACTTTGAACTCTATGCAAAAGCATTAAACAAAGAGGCAGAAGGCAAAGAAGCAATGGCAAACTATGATAAGCATGTGAAAGAAGTAAAAGGAAAGTTAGGCGATAAATTAGATATGGAAGTTTCCGTTGTCCGCTTCTTGCCCACAACGGTTCGTATTTATCAAAAAGATACATTTGCAGGAACAATCCTTACTGACTTAGGATTTGCACGTCCTGAAGCACAGGACAAAGATAACTTCATGGAAGTCATTACAGAAGAACAAATGAGCAGCATGGATGGAGATGTTATGTTCTACTTCAATGCCGACTATGATGAAGAAAAGGGCGGAACAAAAATGCAAGAAGCTTGGATGCAGCATCCTCTTTATGAAAAGCTGAATGTTGCTCAAACTGATTCTGCTTTCAAGCTAGATGAAATCATCTGGAACCTATCCGGAGGAATTAAAGCGGCAAATCTGCTACTGGAAGATATCGTGAAGTATATGGAAGAAATGTAATAGAAAATAAGGAAGGTTGACATATGATGTCAGCCTTCTCTTTATAAAAGGAGGGAGAAGATGGAGCTTCAAGAACGGTCGTGGACGTGGGAACAGATAGAAAATTTCTTTTATATGACGAACCGAGAGAAAGCGAATGTTGTCTGGGAGTGTCGGATAAGTGAGCTGACAAAGCCGATAATTCTACAAAAACTACTAGATATTTATGGAGAAGGAATCAAGGCAACTACAAAGGATGTAACAGTCATGTATCTTGCAGGTTGGTTTGGATATTTATGTGGAGGTATGCATTTCTTATCTTCCGATGGATGGGAGGTCACCGGGGAAAGCATTAAACTACAACTTTATAAAAATAAGCGTGGAACGATGTTGATTTCATTTGTCGTTCATTCGAAAGACTTAGATGAAAAATGGGACAGAAAATGGGTGGAGGGATTTTATGAAGAGAACATGAAGCCCGTATTTACGCAGATGCAATCTATGTCAATTAACAACAACCTTCTACATATGTGGTACCAGGCAACCCATAGTCTCTATTGGATCTCAGATCGGATGAAGCATTCATGTCTTTCCCAAAGGTATGTATCGCAATACGAAAAAAATTTGGAGATGTTTAAAGAAGTTACTCCATCTTCTTGCATGGGAGTGATGACCCGGAAACATCCTTATGCAAAAAAATTAATATTTATTGATAACCCATGGAATTTAAGTGATCCGATGCCTTTGAAACCTTCATGTTGTCTTGCCAATCAAACAGAAGGCGGACACTTATGTTATACCTGTCCGAGAATGAAAAAATCAGAACGACTGAAAAAACACAATAAAGTTTTAGCAGAGCATTCGACAACGAGTTAAAGCAGTCGAATGTTCTTTTTTAGTGCTTCCGAGGAAATTTCATCGTGACTTTTTAAAACGATCTGTTGTACAATAATTCACAATATTCATTTTTCAAGAAGGGGAAGGAGCGGTAAGAGTGCCAAAAGCATTACAAACGAGAGTGACAACAGAAGAAGTGGAGCATGCATATGAGGTCCTGAAGGATGTGGTTGTCAGAACCCCGCTTCAGTTGGATACCATCCTATCAGAACGATATAACTGTAAAATCTACCTTAAACGTGAAGATCAACAGGTGGTTAGATCCTTTAAAATTAGAGGGGCGTACTATTCGGTCCATAGTTTGACAGAGGAACAGCGATCAAAAGGTGTGGTATGCGCCAGTGCAGGTAATCATGCACAAGGAGTCGCCTATGCGTGCAAAAAGCTTGGTATAAAAGGGAAGATTTTCATGCCAACCACCACCCCACGACAAAAAGTGTCACGTGTAGAGTTTTTTGGTGGGGAGTTTACAGAAGTAGTTCTAATAGGTGATACGTATGATGATTCCTATCAACAAGCGATGACAGTGTGTGAAAAGGAAGGAATGAGGTTTATCCACCCTTTTGACGATCGGTTGACCATTACCGGGCAGGCCACGGTAGGGTTGGAGATTTCTGAGCAGTTGCAGGAGGAATGCTCTCATGTATTTATGAGTATTGGTGGTGGAGGGCTGATCTCCGGTGTAGGATCCTATCTTAAAGGAAAGCGTCCAAATACAAAATTGATTGGTGTGGAACCGTTCGGTGCTCCAGGTATGAAGCAATCATTGGCTCAAGATGAAGTAGTGCGGTTAAATGAGATTGATAGCTTTGTGGATGGAGCGGCTGTCAAACAGGTAGGCCAACTGCCGTTTGAACTGACAAAAGACCTCGCAGACGATGTAGTATTGGTACCAGAAGGGAAAGTCTGTACCACCATCCTTAATTTGTACAACGAAAACGCCATTATTGCCGAGCCGGCCGGAGCATTACCCATTGCTGCACTGGATTTTTACAAGAATGAGATTGCCGGTAAAACGGTAGTCTGCATAGTGAGCGGCGGGAACAATGATTTAGACCGTATGCAGGAAATGAAAGAAAGGTCCCTGATCTATGAAGGGCTTAAGCATTATTTTATTGTAAACTTCCCCCAGCGCGCGGGGGCATTGCGGGAATTCATGGAGGATGTCTTGGGAGAGACCGACGACATAACACGTTTTGAGTACACAAAGAAAAATAACAGGGACAAGGGCCCGGTGTTGGTTGGCGTTGAATTACGTCAGCCTGACGATTATTTTGCCATTATTGACCGAATGGAAAAGAAAGGCTTTACGTATCTCGAAATCAACAATGATAAACAGTTATTTAATTTACTGATATAATTATAGATTGGTGATGAAAAGAGCGGGGAAACTCGTTCTTTTTTATGTTTTGAGAGAAAAAGTTAAGGGTATGTAAAAAAATTTGACAAACATTTGTAAGCGTTTTCTTTGTGTACAGGGCATTAATGTAAGCGTTTTATTATTATCAGTAAAATTAGAATTATCTGAAATTAGGTGTTGACTGCCTGTATAGACGGTATTAAAATAACATCAACTCAAAGAAACATTGATAAATGAAATAACATTTCTCTTATCAGAAGGGTATCTAGGGTTCCGATGATTTCAGGAAAGTAAAGTGGCATTGCAAGAAAGTGTTTTGCATGCTATATCAATCATTTTTCTAATCATGTCTGGTCCGAGCGATACCAGCACGATCTTGACGGATGGTGTACACCGCGGGGAAAAAAGCCTCTACGGATAGGTTCTGATGAACGCTTGACGTTTATTCAACCTGACCAAGGGGCAACTTTTAAACCGTTATATGTCAGAATATTCAAATAATAAAATGAAAAGAGGAGATTAGTTATGTGTAGATACATCTATATGAATGGACAGCTAGTAGAAAAAGAGAAGGCAGTTGTATCTGTATATGATCATGGATTCCTATACGGCGATGGCGTTTTTGAAGGAATCCGAATGTACAACGGCAATGTATTCCGTCTTCGCGAACATCTTGAAAGACTTTATGATTCAGCAAGATCTGTGTTATTGGACGTCCCCTATACTATGTCTGAACTTGAGGATATCATTGCCGAAACTCTGAAAAAGAACAAATTGTATGACACGGCGTACATTCGCCTGGTCTTATCAAGAGGAATCGGTGATCTCGGTTTAGATCCCACAAAATGTAAATCTCCAAATCTGATTGTCATTGCTGAGCAATTGGCACTATTCCCAAAAGAACTGTACGATATTGGAATTACGATGGTAACAGTGCCAACTCGCAGAAATCGACCGGATATTCTAAGCCCGAAAGTAAAATCACTCAACTATTTGAACAACATCATGGTAAAAGCAGAAGCAAATATGGCAGGGGCCAATGAGGCTCTTACGCTTAACACAGAAGGATATGTAGCAGAAGGATCTGGGCAGAACATCTTTATCTTGAAGGGCAACAAACTATTAACTCCGCCAAGCTATGTTGGAGCATTGGAAGGCATCACACGAAACGCCATCATCGACCTCGCAAACGAAATGGGTTATGACGTTCGAGAAGAACCATTTACAAGGCACGATGTGTATGTAGCAGACGAAGTGTTCTTAACAGGAACCGCCGCCGAAGTGATCCCGGTCATCAGCCTTGACGGGAGAAAAATCGCAGACGGCAAACCAGGCAAAGAAACCCACAAAATCCTAAACCGCTTCCGCCAACTAGTCGTGGAAGACGGCCACAAAATCTACCCAGAACAAACCCAAGTAGGCTGGGAAATCAACGGCGGAGTATTGTTGGGTGAAGCACTGAATCATTAAAGAGGGGTCTGACCCTCACTACATTAAAGCATTGAAGAGGGGTCTGACCCCCACCACATTAAAGCATTAAAAAGGGACCATGCCTCACAATTAAATGATCAAGGTCCCTTCTAAAGGAGTGAAGCAGCTGATGAGAAGTAATACGATCAAGAGAGGTATCGACAGAGCACCTCATAGAAGTTTGTTGCATGCAGCGGGGGTTAAGCCGGAGGATATGGATAAGCCGTTTATCGGTGTCTGTAACTCTTATGTGGATATCATCCCTGGGCATATGCATTTGAATAAATTTGCGGAAGTTGTAAAGGACGCGATCAGGGAAGCGGGCGGAGTTCCATTTGAATTCAATACAATCGGTGTGGATGACGGAATTGCGATGGGACATATCGGTATGCGTTATTCCCTTCCAAGTCGGGAGCTGATTGCAGACTCGGCAGAAACAGTAATCAATGCCCACTGGTTTGACGGAGTGTTTTACATCCCGAACTGTGACAAAATCACACCAGGCATGCTGATGGCAGCGGCAAGAACCAATGTTCCTGCAGTATTCGTGTCCGGTGGGCCAATGGAAGCTGGTAGAACTAAGGACGGCAAGCCACTATCCCTTGTATCCGTTTTTGAAGGTGTTGGAAGTGTGCTGTCCGGAAAGATGTCCCGTGAAGAACTGCTTGAAATCGAATCAAGCGCATGTCCGACTTGTGGATCATGTTCAGGAATGTTCACCGCTAACTCCATGAACACCTTGATGGAAATGCTAGGAGTTGCCCTCCCTGGTAACGGTACCATGGTGGCGACATCCAATGAACGACACCAATTGATCAAAGATGCAGCAAAGCATCTCATGAGACAAATCGAAGAAGATGTAAGACCTAGAGATATCATCACAAAAGAAGCAATCGACGACGCTTTTGCACTGGATATGGCAATGGGCGGATCGACCAATACTGTCCTACATACACTTGCCATCGCATATGAGGCTGGAATCGAGTACAAATTGGAAGAAATAAATGAAATTGCAGAAAGGATACCTTATTTATGCAAAGTAAGCCCTGCATCAGACTATTCCATGGAAGATGTTCATAACGCAGGGGGAGTCAGTGCCATCATCAAGGAACTTTGCCAAATTGAAGGTGCCATCCATCCAGATAGGCTCACCATCTCCGGGCAATCGATCCAAGAAGTGGTGGATCATGCCCAGATCGTAAATGACCAGGTAATCAGAAAAAAGGATAATCCATATAGTCCTGTCGGCGGGCTAAGCATCTTGTTTGGGAACCTTGCTCCAAACGGAAGCGTCATCAAGGTTGGAGCGGTAGACCCGTCCATCAAAACTTTTACGGGAGAAGCAATCATCTTTGAATCACAAGATGAGGCGCAAGACGGCATCAATAGCGGTCAAGTCCGGGAAGGGCATGTAGTAGTAATCAGATATGAAGGGCCAAAAGGCGGTCCGGGAATGCCGGAAATGCTTGCACCGACATCCTCCATTGCAGGAAGAGGATTATCCACGAAAGTTGCACTCATCACAGATGGACGATTCTCTGGTGCATCACGTGGGATCTCTATTGGACATATCTCACCGGAAGCGGCAGAAGGCGGCCCAATTGCATTTGTGAAAAACGGAGATACCATCCAGATTGACCTGGAAAAACGCTCGATCCATCTCTTAGTAGAAAGAGAAGAATTGGAGGCGAGGAAGCAGAATTGGAAACAACCAGAATCAAAAGTGAAAAGCGGTTACCTTGCAAGGTATGCAGCACTTGTGACTTCAGCCAATACAGGAGGAATCTTAAAGGTTTAAGTATTAAAAATAAGGAGGTGGAGAACGAATGAGCACAGTTGAAAACAGTGGAACAAAGGTAGCGCAAAAGTTGCTGACAGGGTCACGGATGATTGTCGAAGCGTTAAAAGAAGAAAAAGTTGAAGTGATTTTCGGCTACCCTGGCGGCGCTGTACTAAACATTTATGATGCGCTATATGACGGAGGGATTCCACATCTTTTAACACGACATGAGCAAGGTGCCATCCATGCAGCGGAAGGTTATGCCAGGGTTACAGGGAGACCGGGGGTAGTCATTGCAACTTCAGGACCTGGTGCCACCAATATCGTCACAGGTCTTGCCGATGCCATGATTGATTCCCTTCCACTTGTTGTGATTACCGGGCAGGTCAATTCACAGGTGCTTGGATCAGATGCCTTTCAGGAAGCGCCAATCTTGGGGATATCGATGCCAATTACGAAACATAACTTTCAGGTCCAAGATGTAAAGGATCTCCCAAGGATCTTCAAAGAAGCTTTCCATATTGCATCTACTGGGAGACCAGGGCCAGTCTTGATTGATATACCTAAAGACATTACAGCGACTTCGGGTATTTACGATTATTCAAAAGAAGTGCATCTACCTGGATACAAGTTACAGACAGAACCTGATCCCCAAGCAGTAAAAAAAGTGGCAAATGCATTGACGAAAGCGGAAAAGCCCGTCATTTTAGCTGGCGCAGGCGTTCTCCACAGCAAAGCGACAAAGGAATTAAAAGAACTTGTTGCAAAAACGACGATCCCAGTAGCCAATACTTTGCTCGGACTTGGCAGTTTTCCAGCAGACCACCCTCTTTTCCTTGGGATGGCGGGCATGCATGGAACATATTCAGCCAATATGGCACTATATGAAGCAGACTTGATCATCAATATCGGAGCCAGATTTGATGATCGGCTGACAGGAAACCTGCAAGAGTTCGCCAAATTTGCCAAGGTGGTCCATTTTGATATCGATCCTTCAGAAATAGGTAAAAATATTCCGACTGATTACCCAGTGATCGGGGATGCAGCAAAGTCCCTCCAGCTTCTTTTAAAAGAGTCGCTTGAAACGGCAGATACGAGTGGCTGGCTTGAGCAACTACTGCAATCCAAGGAAGATTATCCACTATGGTATGTAGAAGATGGTGAAACATTCAAGCCTCAAAAGCTTGTAGAGCTTGTCCATGAAATGACTGATGGAGAAGCGATTGTAACGACAGACGTTGGTCAGCATCAAATGTGGGCCGCACAATTCCACGGATTCCAAAAGCCAGACCGTTGGGTAACTTCAGGGGGACTTGGCACAATGGGGTTTGGGTTGCCGGCAGCAATTGGTGCCCAGGTGGCAGAACCTCCATCAACAGTAATTGCCGTACTAGGGGATGCGGGTTTCCAGATGACACTGCAGGAACTGGCTGTCCTGAAAGAATATAAACTTCCTGTAAAAGTAGTGCTCGTTAACAATCAATCTATGGGAATGGTACGACAATGGCAACAGCTCTTTTATAAGGAACGTTATTCTGAATCTTTGCTCCCGAACCAACCGGATTACGTTAAGCTGTCCGATGCATTCGGCATCAAGGCTGCGGTAGTGAAAAATGAAAAGGAGTTCCGTGCGGCATTCACTGAAGCACTAGCCATAGATGAACCATATCTATTAGATTGCAGGGTGACTCCGACGGAAAACGTGTATCCGATGATTGCTCCTGGAAAAGGAATTCAACAAATGGAAGGTGTGAAGCCATGAAGCGAACATTGTCGCTCCTAGTAAACAATCAGCTTGGGGTTTTGAACCGATTGACCAATTTATTTTTACGAAAGGGATTAAACATTGAAAGCCTGGCAGTCGCACCTGTCAATGAATCCCCCATCTCCCTCATGACCATCGTCGTTAACGTGGTCGAGGAGCAAGAAGTGGAGAAAATAAAGCTTCAACTAGACAAACAAATCGATGTCATCCAAATCACCGACATATCCGAGCAGATTGCTCTGACAAATTAATGGAATATTTAATTTTATTCCAAGAGATGATTAAGTACCTTCGATAAACACTTGTAGCTTGTAGTGCAAGATGTGAGACTCCGGCGGGAGGTAGCGGTGGGTTGAGACCCCTGAAGCGTTATGAGGAGGCTCAAGCACCGCCCCGCGGAAAGCGAACATCTGGAACGAAAAGCTACAGGAGTAAGAGGGGAAAACAGACTGACTTCAAACAAACCTTATTAAACTTTTCCAAGGAGGAATTCAAATGGCAGCAAACATGTATTATAACGACGACATCTCCCAAGCGGCATTAAACGGAAAAAAGGTAGCAGTAGTAGGATACGGCTCACAAGGCCATGCCCACGCTCAAAATTTACGGGAGAGCGGTGTGGAAGTAGTAGTGGGCGTGCGACCCGGCGGCTCATGGGATAAGGCAAAAGCAGACGGGTTCCAAGTATTTTCAGTGGGAGAGGCAGTTGCACAGGCAGATGTTGTAATGGTATTACTTCCTGACGAGAGGCAACCGGATGTATACAAACAGGAAATCGAACCACATCTAACAGAAGGAAAAGCATTGGCATTCGCCCATGGATTCAATGTCCATTTTCATCAAGTCGTCCCCCCGAAAGATGTGGATGTGTTCCTGGTCGCTCCAAAAGGTCCTGGCCATCTTGTACGACGAGTATATGAAGAAGGCGGCGGTGTGCCTGCACTCTTTGCAGTGCACCAAAACGCATCAGGGGAAGCGAAGGAAGTCGCATTGGCCTACAGTAAAGCAGTTGGCGCCGGAAGGGCAGCAGTTATGGAAACAACTTTTAAAGAAGAAACAGAAACAGATCTTTTCGGGGAACAAGCCGTACTTTGCGGCGGGACGACTGCCCTTGTAAAAGCCGGTTTTGAAACATTGGTGGAAGCAGGCTATCAACCCGAAGTCGCTTACTTTGAGTGTTTACATGAGTTGAAATTAATTGTAGATCTTTTATATGAAAATGGACTAGAAGGTATGCGTTACTCCATCTCGGATACAGCACAGTGGGGCGATTTTACCGCTGGGCCGAGAGTAGTTAATGACGGAACAAAGGATGAAATGAGAAAAATCCTTTCTGAAATCCAATCGGGACAATTCGCTAAAGGATGGGTGCTTGAAAATCAGGCAAACCGCCCGATGTTCCACTCTATCAACGAACAGGAAAAACATCACCCACTCGAAGTGGTAGGAAGGGAGCTCCGCGCAAAGATGCCATTCATCCAATCGAAGAAGAAAGGAGTCGTTGGCAGTGCGAAAGGTTGATATATTTGATACGACACTACGAGATGGTGAACAGTCAGCCGGAGTGAACCTTCACCCACATGAGAAATTGGAAATAGCCATTCAATTAGAAAAATACGGAGTGGATGTCATGGAGGCAGGATTTCCTGCTTCCTCCTACGGCGACTTCCAAGCAGTCCAGCAGATTGCCCGAACGATAAAAAAATCGAGGGTGATAGGCCTTGCCAGATCTGTTAAATCGGATATCGATGCTGTCTATGAAGCGGTGAAGGATGCCGAGAAAAACGGGGTTCATGTTTTCTTGGCAACCTCCCCGATCCACATGGAACATAAGCTGAAAAAGAAACCAAAAGAGGTAGTGGAATCTGCAGTTCAGGCAGTCGAATACGCAAAACGTTATTTTGACCATGTACAATGGTCGGCAGAGGATGCTACAAGAAGTGAATGGCCATTTTTGGCTCATATCATTGAGAAGGTCATTGATGCAGGTGCCAATGTCATCAACCTTCCCGATACTGTGGGATACACCACTCCAACCGAATATGCTCAATTAATCACATATATTCGTGAACATGTGCCGAATATCCAAAAAGTCAAGCTCTCTGCCCATTGCCATGATGACCTTGGAATGGCCGTTTCTAATTCCTTGGCAGCCATCCAAAGCGGTGTCGATCAGATTGAAGGGACCATCAATGGAATCGGGGAACGTGCAGGCAATGCTTCCTTGGAAGAAATCATAGTAGCACTGCAGATTAGAAAAGATGTATTTCAGGTCGAAACGAATATCGACTTGAAGCAAACTGTCAGAACCAGCAATCTTGTCAGCAAACTGACAGGTATGATTGTACCGCAAAATAAAGCAGTCGTAGGGGCAAATGCCTTTGCCCATGAATCAGGAATCCATCAGGATGGGGTTTTGAAAAACAAGAGCACTTATGAAGTGATCAATCCAGAGATGGTCGGGCTGCATTCGAATAAAATGGTCCTTGGCAAGCACTCCGGAAGTCATGCATTCAACCAGCGTTGCGAAGAACTCGGACTATTTTTAAATGAAGAAGAAGGAAAGAAGCTATTCAAAGCTTTCAAAGATCTTACTGTGAAAAAGAAAGAAGTAACTGAAGACGATATTTTTGCCTTGATGATGGATTCTTCCGTTAAGGGATTCTTCCCGCATTACAGAATGGAAACCTTACAAATCTCATATGGTTCCAACATTATCCCAACGACTACCATTGCCATTAAAACAGAGGACGGTAAAGTTCTCCAGGAATCCGCAACAGGAAAAGGCAGCGTGGAATCTGTATACAATACCATCTCCAGGATTCTGCAAAAAGAAATTTCCCTGCTTGACTACCGCATTCAATCTACCACAAACGGAAGTGACGCACTTGCCGAGGTGTACGTGAAAATAAGTTGCGATGGCGAGGTTACTAGCGGCAGAGGAATAGAACATGATGTTTTAGAGGCTTCAGCCAAAGCATATTTGGATGCTGTCAATCGGCTATCCATCAAAGAAAAGTTTGCTAGATACTCAGCCAAAGGGGTGGAGGTAGGATGAGTAAATATACTATCACAGTCCTTCCAGGGGACGGGATCGGACCGGAAGTGGTAAGGGAAGCAGTGAACGTCCTTGAACAAGTTGCCCAAAATTTTCAGCATACATTTATTTTTCATTACGGAAAGATTGGAGGAGTTGCTGTCGATGAGACGGGAACTCCTCTTCCACAAGAAACAGTAGAATTATGTAAAAAAAGTGATGCAGTCCTTTTAGGAGCGGTTGGAGGACCTCAATGGGACCAAGAAACGCCTGGAAGAAGGCCGGAAGCTGGATTGCTCGGAATCCGCAAAGAATTGAAACTTTATGCCAACCTCCGTCCTGTCACCCTGTTTGAATCTCTTATCCATGCTTCTCCATTAAAAAGAGAGGTGGTTCTCGATACAGATATATTGATAGTCAGGGAACTGACAGGCGGCATCTATTTTGGTTCTCCACGTGAAAGAAGACAAGGGAAGGATGGTCTAGAAGTAATTGACACGCTTTTCTATACCCAAAAAGAGATGGAAAGGATCATTCGAAAAGGATTTGAAGTTGCGCAAGGAAGAAAGAAAAAACTAACATCTGTTGATAAAGCAAATGTGTTAGAAAGCAGCAGACTATGGAGGGAAACCGCCAACCGAATTGCAAAGGAATATCCTGACGTTCAATTAGATCACATGCTGGTAGATAATGCCGCCATGCAATTGGTTAGAAACCCGCGACAATTTGATGTCATCGTGACAGAAAACATGTTTGGCGACATTCTAAGTGATGAAGCTTCGATGCTCACGGGCTCCCTTGGCATGTTACCTTCTGCTAGTCTAGGAGTTGACGGACCGGGACTATACGAGCCTATCCACGGGTCAGCACCTGATATTGCCGGTAAAAACGTTGCCAATCCAATAGCTACCATCCTCTCAGCCGCCATGTTACTCAGACATTCCCTTGGCTTAGAGGAAGAAGCGGCCTCTGTAGAAAAAGCAGTAGACCTCGCACTAGAAAAAGGCTACCGCACTACGGACATCGGCTCAGAATGGGAACGTCTACTTGGAACTTCCCAAATGGGAGAAGCCGTAAGAAGCTATCTAAGAGCGCCAATAAAGAATTAGCAAGTTTTCAAAAAAAACAGAATTTACCTGTAGATTGAAGTGCAAGGTGTTCGACTCCAGCGGGGGAGTAACGGTAGGTTGAGACCCCGCAACGAAGTGAGGAGGCTCAAGCACCGTCCCGCGGAAAGCGAACACCTGGAACGGAAATCGGAAGGAGTTAAACAGCAATCCATTCTTTTTCCAAGAAAATCAAGACATATAAAAATCACGGAAGGTGAGTGACATGCAGCCAAGAACACTATTCGAGAAAATCTGGGATCGTCATACAGTAGTAAAAGAGGAGAACAAACCAAGCCTGTTGTACATCGACCTCCACTTGGTGCACGAAGTCACCTCTCCTCAAGCATTCGAGGGACTACGCCTATCGGGAAGAAAAGTAAGGCAACCAGACCTGACCTTTGCAACCATGGACCACAATGTCCCGACCATAAACCCGTTCCATGTTACAGACGAAATCGCCTCCAAACAAATGACCACATTGGAAGCAAACTGCAAAGAATTTGGTATAAGGCTCGCAGACCTTCACAGCGCAGAACAAGGAATTGTCCATGTGATTGGTCCGGAACTCGGATTGACTCTACCAGGCAAAACCATTGTATGTGGTGATAGCCACACCTCCACACACGGAGCCTTTGGTGCCTTGGCATTTGGCATTGGAACAAGTGAAGTGGAGCATGTTCTTGCGACCCAATGCTTGTGGCAATCAAAACCTAAGACATTAAAGATCGATTTTACTGGTCTCAGACCATTAGGAGTATCTGCCAAAGACCTCATCTTGGCTGTTATTGGAAAATACGGGACAGATTTCGGTACAGGATATGTACTTGAATTTACCGGCAAAGTGATTGAAGAGATGTCCATGGAGGAACGCATGACGATCTGTAATATGGCGATTGAAGCTGGCGCACGTGCAGGACTTGTTGCGCCGGATGAAACGACTTTTTCCTATTTAAAAGGAAGGAAATATGCACCTGTCGGAGAAGAACGGGATAAGGCTGAAGTGGATTGGTTCGCCCTACGCACAGATGATGAAGCGGTGTATGATAAAGAAATCCAATTCGACATCACCAATCTCGAACCGCAAGTGACATGGGGAACAAACCCATCGATGGGCACAAGTATCAGTGGCAGGGTGCCTGATCCTGCAACCATTGAAAATGAAGGGGAAAGAAAATCTGTCGCACAAGCAATCGACTACATGGGTCTGACCCCTGGTATGAAAATTTCCGATATAGCAATTGATTATGTGTTCATCGGTTCCTGTACCAATTCAAGAATAGAAGATTTACGAGAAGCAGCTGAAGTGGTAAAAGGCAGAAAGGTCTCTGCAAGTGTAACTGCCCTTGTCGTTCCAGGCTCCAAACAGGTGAAAAAGCAGGCCGAAGTAGAAGGTATTCATGAAGTATTTTTACAAGCAGGGTTTGAATGGAGAGAGGCAGGGTGCAGTATGTGCCTCAGCATGAATCCGGATGTTGTTCCATCAGGGAAAAGATGTGCTTCCACCTCCAATCGGAACTTTGAAGGCAGGCAAGGCAGAGGGGCCAGGACACACCTTGTCAGTCCTGCGATGGCAGCGGCTGCGGCAGTTAATGGCCGGTTTGTCAATGTCAATGAATGGCGATATGAAAAAGAGGGGGTGATCTGATGGAAGCACTTATCAATCATATCGGAAAAGTAATTCCCTTAGATATGGCCAACGTCGATACAGATCAAATAATTCCAAAGCAATTTTTGAAGAGGATAGAACGAACAGGGTTTGGTCAATTTCTCTTTTACGATTGGCGCTTTGATGAAAATGGAGAAAAGAATGATACCTTCATCATGAATGAGCCGAAATTCAAAGAAGCTTCCATCCTCTTGGCCAGAAAGAATTTCGGCTGTGGTTCCTCCAGGGAGCATGCACCGTGGGCATTAAAGGACTATGGAATCAAGGTAGTTATCGCACCTTCTTTTGCAGATATTTTTTATAACAACTGTTTTAAAAATGGGATACTGCCGGTTGTTTTAAAGGAACATGAGGTGGAAGCGCTTTTTCAAAGAGCGACCACGGAAACATTGAAGTTGGAAGTGGATCTTGAATTCCAGCAGGTTATGGTTAGCGAAAACTTAAAATTTCATTTTGAGGCGGATGAATACCGTAAGCAGATGCTTTTGAAAGGTCTGGATGATATTGGGTTGACCGAAATGTATATGGAACAGATCAATGAATATGAACAAACAAGAAACGTATATTGACATGAGTAATGACCATTGCCTTTCATTAAAAGGTGATGGTTTTTTGTTTGGGAAGAAATATATGGGAAAATGTTAGATCTTCAAAAATATCTAAAAGGGATTACAGCCATACTAGTTTTTATTAGACCCACACACCGACTTTTTGTATGATAGATTCATAATAGGCATTGAATGAGGAGGAACCGAGAGTGGATTTTATTGCACTGGATTTTGAGATTGCGAATAATGACCTTAGCAGCGCGTGTTCGTTGGGGATGGTTTTTGTCGATGATAACAGAAAAGTGGATGAAAAATATTTTTTAATTCAACCACCTGGACTAAAAGTGGAGAAGTCCTTTACGAAAGTGCACGGAATAACAGAAGAGGATTTAAAGGATGAGAGGACATTTGATGACATCTGGGGGGAAATACATGGTTATTTTACTAAAGATACATTGATTGTAGCGCATAATGCCTATTTTGATATGAGTGTGCTGAAAAGCTGCTTGCTCCACTATAACTTGGAGATACCAGAGTTCATGTATGCTTGCAGCATACCGATAAGTACGCGAGGGTTGAATGGATTCAAGGTGGGGAATTCCCTAAAAGCAAGAGTGGAGCATTTCGGAGTTACACTAGATCATCATCATAATGCATTGTCAGATGCCAGAGCATGTGCGGATGTAGTATTAAAATGTATGGAGATAAAGGAGCAACAGTCACTCCATGCCTACTGCAATACATACTCCTCCATTACATTAAATAATTTTACGGAATTGAAACCTCAGACTACTTTTTATACAAAAGCAAGAAGGAATAATGTACGTAAAGCATTCCCCACAGTTTCTGTTAATGATATTACACCCTCCACAAAAGAGTTCGATGAAGATCACCCGCTTTTTGAGAAAAACTTGGTGTTTACAGGCGAGCTGACAACTGTAGACAGGGCAAAAGCGATGCAGCTGGTGGTTGATAAAGGAGCTGTCATCAAAAGTGGTGTCAGCGGAAAGACTGATTATCTCATTGTAGGCAAGCAGGATCCGTCCATTGTTGGCCCGGATGGGTTGAGTTCTAAAGAAAGAAAGGCAAAAGAACTGATAGAAAAGGAAAGCAAAATTAAGATTTTAAGGGAAGCAGATTTTTTAAAGCTATTGTCTTAGGGTTAATGGGTATATTTAACTATTTATCCTAATTTTCGAAACCTTCTATCAAGCCTGTTCGTAAATCTAGGTGTACAGCAAAGAGTTTAATAGAATTACTTTTTTGCTTTTATGAACTTTTTGTTAATACTGTTATTTTTATCCTGAAGATGGGTATAAGATAATAGTCTTTAAAACACAACAATGAACAGGAGAGGATTATGTGAAGTCTTTGAAAATGATGCTTGTGGGGATTTTGGCTGTAGTGTTACTTACAGCCTGTGGAAACACCTCTGAAGGAGTCAATGGGAATGTAGAAGGAAATGATGCAGAAAAGGAAGAAACGACTACTGAGCAAACAACTGATTCCACAACAGATGCAGAGGAAGTTGATGCGGCAGAAGAGACAGAAGAAACAGAAACACTGACTGCAGAAGAAGTCCTTCAAAAATCCACAGAAGCGATGGCTGCACTTTCAAGCTATTCCATGGAAATGGTTTCTGATCAGGAAATTTCCATGGCTGGTGAAGATACAATCAAAATGGTTACCACAACAACAACTGATATGTCATTGAACCCAATGGCGATGTATCAAGTTACTTCCATTGAAGATGCTGATGGAATGATGGAGAGCATGGATAATGAATCATATTTATCTGATGCGGGATTCTTTGTTTACGATTCCATGGCTGGTCAATGGTTTAAGATGCCAGATGAATTTACTGCAGAGTTAAATGCGATGTCTGAAATGCAAACAAATCCTGCAGAACAGCTTGAGATGTTGAAAGCTTATTCTGATGATTTGACAATGACTGAAGAAGATGAACACTATGTGTTGAATTTTGAAGGATCTGGTGAACAATTTAATGAAATGGCCGGTATGATCGGCGGCATGATGGGTGATGACATGGGAGGTATGATGGAAGAAATGCTTTCCATGATGACAGTCAACCAACTGAGTTATGTAGTGCATGTTGATAAAGAAACCTTCTATCAAACAAGAGTATTAGTGAATATGGATATGGAGATGGACATTGAAGGGGAAAAAGTGACAAGTATTCAATCCGTTGACTCCATGTTAACTAACTTTGATGAAGTGGGAGAAATTACAGTGCCGCAAGATGTAATTGACAATGCAGAGGAAATTACCCTTGAAGATCTGGAGCAGATGGAACAGCAAGGAAGCTATTAAATAAGGCAACTTTCTCTAAGATATTATGAAAAGTGGCATTAATAAAGAAGGGATGGAGCCATTTGGTTCCTCCCTTTTTTACGTAACCCGTTGCTTTACAGGTTGATAGTCATACAATTTCCCTTCGTATACACACTCAAGTCGATCGCTTTGTCTGAAATCATCAGGTGTAACGAGGGACGGGAGTTTTTTCCATAACCTTATACCAGAACGGTGAAGTACATCTGAGACAAATTGGGAACAGAAATAACTTGAATCTATTTCTACAGGTTCATTGATAGATACCCCAATAACCCCAAGTAGATTATAGAACCATTTCTTCTCTTTCTTCTGAAACACTCCGATGATTCTTCTCATTTTTTCAACTTCCCTTTTAGTGACGTCCATTTTATATAATACACAAGTTGTCCCAGGATACTTCCTATATGTACCATTCTCCACATCTTCCCGGACGAACCCCCCGTTCAAGGGATTGCCCGGACTTTTTCTGCCAAAACTATATAGTTCTTTTAAGTCACTGTCAAAGGACAGAGATACGTGATTATATGGGGCTTTCGTATATTTTTTAATAGATTTGGTAAATAGGGTACCTGTATCAGTGAGTAAAATATACACATGCGTGTTTTCCATCATTCCCAACACCTTTAAGAAATTATTTTCTTCTATTATATTATATAATTTCTCTTGACCAAAATTAACCATTAATTTCATAATAGTAGGTAGACAGGGGGATATCTATGTTTGAGATAGAGGCAGTCATTACTTTATTAGTGATCGCATTTGGATTAAGTGTTTTCAGTATTATATTCTACATAGTAAAAAGAAATACAACTTCTAAGGATTTTTCCGATTTATCAGTACGGGTGAAAACATGGTGGGGGATGCTTGTTGTATTCAGCATAGCCACGTTATTTCATCCGCTCGTATCTTTGTTTGCCCTAATGTTCCTATGTTTCTTTTCCTTAAAGGAGTATTTTTCGATATTACGAACCAGAAAAGTCGATAGACAGTTATTCTTATGGGCGTATCTTTCCATCCCGATTCAATTTTATTGGATTTACATCGGGTGGTATGGGATGTTCATTGTCTTCATACCGGTTTATGTATTCCTATTCCTTCCGTTGCCGAGGATACTGGGAAAAGGAACAGTAGGATTCCTGCGCTCTGTAAGCTCTACACAATGGGGATTGATGCTGATGGTATTCGGGCTTAGCCACCTTGCCTTCTTTCAGACAGCTACTCCGGAATATGGTGCAAATTTGGTTTTGTACTTGGTGGTTTTGACTCAACTACATGATGTCGTTCAATATATCATTTCTTTATACATTGGAAAGCGGAAGGTCATACCGTCCTCTAACCCAAATATCACGTGGGAGGGATTCTTGATATCCACCTTTGTGACGACTGGTGTTTCTTACAACCTTTATCCTTACCTAACACCTTTGAATGATCTGTTTGGTTTTTTATCAGGCCTTCTTATCAGTGTCGCCTGTTTTGGAGGTAGTCTTGCGGTCTCAGTATTGAAACGTGATCTTTTAGTGGGGGATGATGAAAAGGCATCTGTCCTTAAGAAGAGTTATTTGACGAGAGTGGACAGCCTTGCATACTCTGCCCCGATATTCTTTCACGTCATCCGCTATTATTTTGATTTTATGTAGGATTTTGATTATGCGTCTAAAGTGAGAAAAGAAATACATCTTTAGAATCACATATTTTTACATTCAACCTAATAATTTACATTAATGGATTATTAGGAGGAATGGAAATGAAGCTGCTGATATTTTGTGATCCTGGAATTGATGATGCAATTGCATTGATTTATGCTCTATTACATCCTGAAATAGAAGTTCTCGGTATTGTTTGCAGCTACGGCAATGTCGATAAGATTACTGCCGCCAATAATGCAGGACATATCTTACAGTTGGCCGGCAGGATGGATATCCCGATATTCAATGGTGCAGAAATGCCGGTTTCCGGAGAACTTGCCATTTTTTATCCAGAAATACATGGGGAGGATGGAATTGGTCCTATCAAAGTTGAAAAGAATGCAAACCATTTGCGGATTCGTAATCTAAGTGAGATATTTGAACTTATTGAAAAAAATAATGATTTGGTTATCGCTGATCTTGGCAGGTCGACAACCTTAGCTGCTTGTTTTTTATTAAACAGGAAAGCAATGAGTAAGGTCAAGGAACTGCATATTATGGGTGGGGCTTTCATGGTCCCGGGTAATGTTACTCCAATTGCGGAGGCAAACTTTCATGGAGATCCCACTTCCGCAAATCTATTGTTAGCCCATGGGAACAAAGTATTTCTCACCCCATTAAATGTAACACAGAAGGCCATCTTTACTTACGAATATGCCGAATCACTTAGGTACAATACTAAAAATAAGTTTAAAGAGATTTACATTCCGATCATCAGGTATTATGCCAATGCCTATGCAAAGATGATTCCAGGGATGGACGGTGCTCCTTTTCATGATTTATTAACGATTTATTCTATTGTCCACCCAAAAAAGATGCATTATTTGGCTAAAAAAGTGCATGTCGTAGTGGAAGGGAAAACACGCGGAAAATCATTTGCAGACTTTAGAAATATGGATTCGGACCCTGATAGTAAGCACCATATTGCTTTGGGATTTGACTATGATCATTTTTTGAAAGAAGTTTTTCAAGTATTGACTCGCCAGATGTAATGAAAGAAATGCGGAGCAGAAGGAGCAAAAAAATGACAACAGAAAAAAATAAGATGCTTGCTGGAGAATTGTACAAACCTTGGGACCCAGAGTTGGTAGAAGAGAGAACCACCGCCAGAAGATTAAGTAGATTTATTAATGAAACCACCGAAACAGAGGGGGAACGAAGAGTGGCACTTTTGAAGGAGCTTTTCGGGTCCACAGGTGAAAATATCTTCCTCGAGCCGAACTTCCGTTGTGACTATGGATACAATATCCATGTGGGAGAAAACTTCTTCGCCAATTTTGACTGTTGCATACTTGATGTGTGCAAAGTGGAGTTTGGAGATAACTGTATGCTTGCACCGGGAGTACATATCTACACCGCCACTCACCCTGTAGACCCAGTCGAAAGAAACAAAGGCACTGAATACGGGATACCCGTAAAAATTGGCCACAATGTCTGGATAGGAGGTAGTGCTGTCATCAATCCAGGAGTGACAATCGGTGACAATGTGGTAGTCGCATCCGGTGCGGTCGTTACGAAAGATATTCCTCCAAACGTAGTGGTTGGTGGAAACCCTGCACGTATATTAAAAGAAATAGAAGTAAATTAAACAATCTATCATTTTTTCTAGTAATCGTTGCATATAATGTAACGATTCTTCTTTTATTCTACGAATTCTAATTATGATTTCTAATTGAGTTGCGGAATGATACATACTAGTGTACTTGGTGGGAGGGACGGTTTTGGAAAAAGAAGAACATTCCTTATTCGATCAACCAATAATAGCCTTTGGCTTGCCGATACTTATTATGCTGTTTGGTGTCTTTTTGCTGGTGGAAGCACATAATTCAGGGAAGCTGAAATACATTCCGGTGGTTTTCATACTGCTTGGGCTATCAGAAATAATCCGAGCTGTAATGAGAAGGCATTATCGACCGACAAAGAGGAAGCGTGCTGAAATCAATCAAAAAAGCGGACATGTTGCTTATCTGCTAATGGCTACAAGTGTGGTTTGTTCGGTGTTGCTTTTGATCATGGAGCGAATTTCTGTGGAGATGGTTTTATATGTACAGTTGTCGATGGCGATTGTGGTATACCCGCTTTTAAAATTGATTTTACTTGTGCGGCATTATTAAAGTGACGGGGGGAACCGTCACTTTTTTAGTTGTTTAAGGTGGTAGAAGGTTCCTCTCCAGATGATGCCTCCCCTATAGAAAGTAAGAATGGTTGCTCTTGCAATGCTATAGATGAAAAGTAAAACTGTGACAGGTAAAACCAACAAGTAAAAATTTGCTCCCTTTGCCATCTTGTTTGCCGTTTCGTTGTAGGCTAGGAATAACATCAAGATACTCAAAGCAAAGGTTAGCTGAGCGGCCCCTGTAGTTGCAAACAATGCGATAAAAGGGAAGAGTTGGGATAGAAACAACCCACTAATGGCAAACAACACCATAAAATAGCTATAAAAGAGACCTGCAAATGTATTCTTTTCCAACCCAACCAGAGCAGAACGTAGGTCAGGATACCATTCCACCTGCAAATGATCCAGCGCGAGTGCCAAGTTTTGCTTCTTTCCTGCCTGCTTGATCTGTCTACCTAACATCAAATCATCATCCGGTCTCATTTTTATTCTTTTATGTGTCCCAATTCCCACATAGGCAGTTTTAGATAAAAGATTGAATGCCCCGATCCCAATTGCAGACTTACTTTCTGGATCATTGGCTTTCCATGGTCTTTTAAAAAATCCAAACCCGAAGAGGAAGAACGAAACGAAAGCATTTGTCCAGAAACTGCTTCCTTTAAGATTAGGAGCAAGCGTCAAATGGTCAAGCCCTTTTAGCTGAAAGTATGTAATCGCTTTTGAGATGGTATCTTTTTGAAATAATATATCGGCATCAGTAAATAGGAGGTACTCTCCATTGCTTTGAAGAAATCCTTCATACAATGCATGATTTTTTCCAAGCCATCCCTCTTTAAGCTGTTTGACATGGATCACTTTCATCCTGGATTCTGTTTGAACTAATTGATCGAGAATGTCACCTGTCCCGTCAATGGAGCGATCATTAACCACAATCCATTCTATATTGGAATATGTTTGATTAAACTGTGTGAGCAGACTTGCTTCTATACGCTCTTTTTCATCTTTGGCAGCTACAATGATTGAGAGAAGGGGACCGTCTTTGTTAATGTCTACATCTTCTTGCACCTTTTCAAGTTTTGCTATTTTCCTCATACCTAGCTTGGCATCCAGCCATACAGTAAACCAGAATAGAAGGGTGAATATCGCTAAATAAAGCATTGGAGTCCCTCCAGTAGTTGATTACTGTATTGTACCGAAGAAAGATGGAAAAAGCACCTGTAGAGGTGCTTTCAGATGAACTCAGACAGTTTGTTTATTTGCTGCCCATGGAAAAGGGTCCGGTAAAGTGGACCAATCTTGATCGAATTCTTCAGGGGTCAATAAACAGTTGTCCAACTCCCTTGTTAATTCCCCTCTGTCCATATCCACACCGATTAGTACAAGTTTTGTCATCCTATCTCCAAATTCAATATCCCATTCCTCTAACAATTGTGGGTTTTCCTTAATGACAGCCTCTTGCTCCAATTTAGGAAGTGAGGCTACCCAATAAGAAACAGGTTGAAGTTGTACGGATGGGCCAGCTTGGGAAAAGAGAAGAGCAACATTGTTTCTTGTGGCACACCAGACAATCCCTTTGGCTCGGACAATCTCTTCAGGGAGGGCCGCATACCATTTACTGAATCGCTCAGAATGGAAGGGGAGCCTGCGTTGATAAACAAAAGAGGAGATTCCATACTCTTCTGTCTCTGGTGTATGTTGTTGGTGACCAGCTTGAAGCTCCTTCAACCAGCCGGCAGATGCGCTTGCTTTATCGAAATCAAATTTACCTGTGTTCAATATAGAAGATGGGAAAACATTAGAATTTGTCGTTCTGATAATAGTTGCCTCTGGTTGGAGAGTTTTTAGAACTTTCTCCAGTTTTTCTAGCTCTTCTTCTGAAACAAGATCGCATTTGTTTAAAATTAAGACATCACAAAACTCAATCTGGTCGATCAATAAATCAGCAATTTATCTTGTATCTTCTTCACTCATTGCTTCTTTTCTGTCGAGCAGACTGTCACCTGATTCAAAATCATGCCAGAAACGATAGGCATCCACTACAGTTACCATCGTATCAAGTCTGCAAAACTTGGTTAGATCTATGCCAAGTTCTTCATCTATATAAGAAAAAGTTTGGGCAACAGGTACTGGCTCACTTATCCCTGTCGATTCAATAAGAATATAATCAATATCTCCGGAAGTGGCCAGTTTTTCCACTTCCACAAGTAAATCTTCCCGGAGCGTACAGCAAATGCAACCGTTTGACATTTCCACAAGTTTCTCATCTGTTCGAGAAAGGCTTCCACCCTGCCTCACCAAGCCAGCATCGATGTTCACTTCGCTCATGTCATTAACAATTACAGCTACTTTCAATCCATCTCTATTATGTAAAACATGATTCAAAAGTGTCGTTTTCCCAGATCCTAAATAACCACTTAATACTGTGACAGGTATCTTTTTTATCATTATCAAAACTCCTTCATTCGTAAATAGTAATCATTACGATTTATATAGTACCCTACATTAGTAAGTATGTAAAGTTAAATAAACCTTAAGAATGGCATTAGCGATTATGGTAGAATATAGAAAAAGCAGTAAAAAGGATGAGAACAAGATGATTTGGGTATTTTTTATTAGTCTTACTGTACTGGTGGCAATTTTCTTTCACTTTTTGAATCTATCAATAAAAAAGCATCACGAAATTTATGGCAGTAAATTCGTTCGCCCATCCATGTGCGTATCATGTGGAAGAGAATACTTTAATAGTTCTTCTAATTTCTGTGATGGTTGCAAAAACAGAGGATAAGCTGATGTGGTGATTCAAAATGTTGAGTCACCTTTTTTATATGTAACTTCTACTTTCTACTAATATTGCATAATAATTAGATAGAAAGGAGGGGGAGAAGATAGAATCTACCAGCCGAACCGGATTTTTTCTATTTATAAATAACACAGTACTTTTTATGATTATATTATTCGTTGTCATCTCCACTATCACAACGGTCCTATCCACTAAGTTATCCTCTGAGTACATCGGGAACATTTTAAGGAATGTACAGTCAACAGAATTGTGTTTGACCATCATCCAAAGTCAGAACCACTATATGACAGGCAAGGATGTCGAGGTTCCTAAACTTCCAATCATGGAATTCACATTTGAACTGGCAACTAACTTAAAGCCATATGATATCAGAAGTTTTCTAGGAAATGAGATTCCCGGATTCTATGCCTATGACACCCAGTTCTATGTAGCGGGAAAAGGAACCGACTTTACAGATATTCCATTTGAATCAGTGGCTCCGATGGAAGTGTTATTAAAAGAGCGGGAGATTGCAGAGGAGATGCTTTTAGCCGAAAAAGATGAGGACCAACCGGTTCCTGCCCCGGAAAAATCGATGGATGAGACCATTGTTCATATCTATCAATCTCATAGTTGGGAATCATATTTACCTTTGTTAAAAGATGTAAGCAATCCTAATGATGCTACAAGCAACAACCCGGATGTGAACGTCATTGCTGTAGGTAAAATGTTAAAAGATGAGTTGGGTGATAAGGGGATCAAGGCAAATCATGATACAAGGAATGTTCCCCAGGATTTACAGGCAAGGGGTTGGGATGCCAATCACTCTTATAAATATTCACGTGAAACAGTGGAAGCAGCCATGGTCTTTAATAATGATGTAAAGTACCTGATAGATATTCACAGGGATTCCGCTCGAAAAGATAAAACAACAGAGGAAATCGGAGGAAAGTATTATGCCAGACTAATGTTTGTAGTGGGAACAGCTCATAAAGACTATGAACAAAATCTTGACTTCGCAGAACGACTTCATCATGAAATAGAGAAAAAGTATCCTGGGCTAAGCAGAGGGGTATTTCCAAAAGGGAAATCGACAGGTAACGGCTTATACAATCAAGACCTTTCCAACCGGGCCATTCTTTTAGAAGTTGGTGGGGTGGACAACAATCTGGAAGAGGCGCAAAACTCCATAAAGGCTTTTGCAGATATCTACAGAAAACTTGTCTGGGAAGAAAGAGAAGCAGGAGAATTTTGATGAGGGAGGGAGGTTAATGAAATCTGCATTCATTTGGCTGATCATTATGTTTGTAACAATCGTTATTTCATTTAATTATTTTCACTGGAGTGCTACATTGGCTGCTTTTTTAGCTGGTGTAATTGTGATTTCGGTCTCATTAATTGAGGATTATTATATGGCGAGATGAAGGGGCAGGATAATATTCTGCTTTTTTTTTTTGGCTCTTTTATCGAAGGGTGTTAAAATACGAAAAAACAACAAAGTATACGAAAACGGCCTCATTATATACTCTAGAAAATGTGATTCTACCTTTTAGAGTAAATCTTCTACCATTTAAGAGAGGTCTTCTTTATTTCCCAGAGCTACTTCTCAATTTCCCAACCTTCATTCTAGCTTTTGGATCCACTGTTCTTCACTTTCGTATTTTGAAGCCAGTAAAGGAATTTTCATACTTATGTAGAAATAAAGAACAATGACTAAATAGGAGCTGATTCAAAAATGTGTGGGATTTTTCAATAAACATGTAGAAAGAGATACTCATATACCGGTAGAAAGACAGAAATTGAGGGAATCCATTTACAAGGATTTGGTACGTGATCCGAATATACTCGCTTTCTTCTACGGGGGATCATTAGCGAAAGGAAACGAGGATTTGTATTCAGATTTAGATCTTCGAATTATTGTAAAAGAGGAAGCTTTTGAAGCATACCGTTCCCATAAAAAAGAACGGGCAAAAAATTGGGGTGATGTATTATATTATGAAGACTTTCCATGGTCCCCCTATTCCATTGCTCATTTTCGTTCTTTTATAAAAGTGGACACTTTCTATTATCGTAAATCCGATTTGCAACCGTCCGTTTACTTGAAACATGTGCTAATAGAACATGATCCATATGGGATTGTGGATCAGTTAAGAGACGAATCGCAATCATTGACATATCTTTTTACTGAACAGGAATTCGAAATATGGCGAGGGAAATTTTTTGCTTATTTGCATGAAGTATATCGTCGGGTTCATCGTGGTGAGTTTAACTATGCTTTCCAAATGGTGAATTCCATAAGCTATTCCATTGTTATCGGTTGGTATGTAGAAATGGGGGAGGTACCAAATTCATTTGGTGACTGGTCTAAAGTCGAAGGACCGAGAAGTCCCTTAAGTGAAGAACAGTTAAGCTTGTTAGCCGAATGGGACGTAGGAAAGAGAGATACCGCAGCGATATTTGATGTAGTGAGATTACAAGTGAAGGAATTTATCCGGGTTCATCGTGTTCTTGCTGAGAGAATTGGAGTAGCAATCGATGAAGAGTGGGTGAATGAAATTATTGAAATGGTGTTATGAATGAAAGTATAAAAAAAAAGGCAGCATGTGCTATCACATGTTGCTTTTCGTTTATTTTAGGGAATAGTATCGGTGAGCAGTTCATTTGCTATCAGATAATGCATTTGTCATAATGCACACAAAAGATAAGGGAGAGTGTTATCAATGAAAGTAACAGTAGTAGGAGCTAACGGGCAAATAGGCAAACAACTTGTGCATTTCTTAAAAGAGAAAGATGGATACACCCCTATCGCAATGGTACGGAAAGAAGAACAAGCAGATGCCTTTGCAAACGAAGGTATTGAACCTGTATTGGCAAACTTGGAAGGATCGGTGGATGAACTTGCGAAAGCCTTTAGTGGCAGTGATGCCGTAGTATTCACAGCTGGGTCTGGGGGGAGCACTGGATTAGACAAGACATTATTGATTGATTTGGACGGAGCTGCCAAAACGGTGGAAGCAGCTGAAAAAGCGGGCATTTCACGATATGTGATGGTAAGTGCATATCAGGCTGATGACAGAGAAAATTGGAATGACGAGATCCGTCCTTATTATGTTGCCAAGCATTATGCAGACAAAATGTTAATGGCAAGTGGGTTGGATTACACCATTGTACGACCTGGTGGTTTATTAAATGAATCAGGTAGTGGCAAAGTTAAGATCGGGGACAATATAGAACCAGGATCAATAGCAAGAGAAGATGTAGCAAAGGTATTACTTGAAGTTCTAAGTGCTGAAAATACTTATGGGGCCGCTTTTGACGTAATTGCCGGGGAAGATAGTGTAGAGGACGCGGTGAGTAAGATTTAATTTAATTAAGGGACTGTCTCGATCGTTGAGACAGTCTTTTTTAATGTACCTGCTAATAAATTGAAACAAAATCAACTCCGATTCCGTTATATAAATATACAGACTATAAAAGATAGGGAACTACGACAATGAAAACTAAAAAGAAACTTAAAACTATTTTGATGATCGCATTGGTTCCCCTGGTAATCTACCTGATAATCGTTCATTCACTAATCTATCATTCTGCAAAGCAGGATCCTCCAAAGGAAGTGGATTACCTTATTGTGTTAGGTGCTAGAGTGAGAGGGGAAATGATGACGAAGGCCCTCTTGTTCAGGGTGGAAGCGGCACTGGAATATCTTCAGGAGAACCCGAATACCAAAGTCATTGCCTCTGGAGGGCAGGGACCTGGAGAGGATATTACCGAAGCAGAAGCAATGAGAAGATACTTTGTTGCAAATGGCATCGAGGAAAACAGAATTCTCTTGGAGGGAAGTTCCACCACCACTTTTGAAAACCTCTCATTTTCACGGGATATGATTGAAGATGAAGCTTCTGTTGCCATTGTAAGCAATGATTTTCATGTATATCGGGCTTCGATAATAGGAAAAAGATTGGATTTTGCTGAGGTGCATACACTTGCTGGAAAAACTCCAAGGGTTGCGATTTTCAAGTTATGGTTACGGGAGTATTTTGCTGTGGCTAAAACGTGGTTGGTGGATAAGTAGTGTGCGTGGTAGTGGGTAATGGAAGACGAAAAGTTTAGCGTAGAGTGAAAACGTGTTTCATAGGGTCCGAATGGAACGCGAAATCGTTGGGGTCTAGTGAACATGCGTGTCATAGAGGCCCAATGAAACGCGAACTCGCTGGGGCTTAGTGAACATGCGTGTCATAGAGCACGAATGGAACGCGAAATCGCTGGGGCTTAGTGAACATGCGTGTCATAGAGTCCGAATGGAACGCGAAATCACTGGGGCTTAGTAAAAACGTGTGTCATAGAGGCCTGAATGAAACGCGAAATCTTGGAGTACAAGTGAACATGCGTGTCATAGAGCCCGAATGAAACGCAAAGTCTCTGGCGCTTAGTGAACATGCGTGTCATAGAGGCCCAATGAAACGCGAAATCGCTGGGGCTTAGTGAACATGCGTGTCATAGAGGCCCAATGAAACGCGAAATCTTGGAGTACAAGTGAAAACGCGTGTCATAGAGGCCCAATGGAACGCGAAATCTTGGAGTACAAGTGAAAACGCGTGTCATAGGACTGAATGAAACGCGAACTCGCCGGGGTCTAGTAAAAACGTGTGTCATAGAACCCGAATGAAACGCGAACTCGCAGGGGTCTAGTAAAAACGCGTGTCATAGGACCCGAATGAAACGCGAACTCGCCGGGGTCTAGTAAAAACGCGTGTCATAGAGCCCGAATGAAACGCGAACTCGCAGGGGACTAGTAAAAACGCGTGTCATAGAGCCCGAATGAAACGCGAACTCGCAGGGGCTTAGTGAAAATGCGTGTCATACAGCGCCAATGAAACGCAAAACCTTAAGAGCAAGTAAAAATGTGTATCCTACAGCCCCAATGAAACGCAAAATCCCTATAGTCCATTAAAATGTGTATCATACAACCCCAATGAATCCCGAAAATCGAACGCCAGAAGAAATCGATCCTCATAAATAGCGGATGAATCCCGAAAACCTGAACAACTAAGAAAAGCCTCCGTCATAAAGATAATAGAACTCCTAACAATAAGAATCCTACCTACATACACTCACATAAAACTAAAGCAATAATAACCCTCTATCGAAACCTCCATTAAAGGAGGTTTTTTCTATCCTGACTTTGCTATATAATAAGCCTTACTAGAAATAATGAGGTGGAAATATGTTATACATTCTTTCACAGCTGGGGTTCAGCTTCATTGCCGCAGCAGGATTTGGCGTTTTGTTCAATGCTCCTAGAAGAGCGTTGGTCCATTGCGGTACGGTTGGTATGATAGGCTGGATTTTTTACATAGTTTTGGCGGATGCCGGGGTGGATCCGGAAGTTGCTTCTTTTGTTGGGGCATTTATGGTGGCGCTCGTTGGTCATATCATGGCAAAGCGTTTCAGGATGCCGATGATCATTTTCAGTGTAGCGGGAATTATTCCCTTGGTTCCCGGGGGATTAGCATACAATACGATGAGGAATATTGCGGAAAATGATTATCTTGCAGCCATTCCCTTAGCGGCAAAAGCATTCATGATCTCGGGTGCGATTGCAATGGGGCTGGTGTTTGCAGAAGTCATCATGCAGCTTGTCGTAAAAATAATTAAAAGATTATCCATTAATGCGAAAAGAGAGGTGAGCTAGGTGACAAATGAGATGACAGAGCGTGAAACGGAGAAAATCCTCGAGGTTTGCCTGCTCGCCGGTAGAATCATGATGGAAGGGGGAGCGGAAACCTATAGAGTGGAGGATACGATGACCAGGATTGCGGCGTCATATGGTATCACGGAAACACATAGTTTTGTTACCCCAACTGGGATTATCGTTTCCTTGAAAGGTGAAAATCCTACACAGCTTGTCCGGATCAATTTTCGGACGACAGATTTGGAAAAGGTAGCACATGTCAATCATATTTCTCGAAAGATTGCTGCAGGGGAGCTAAGTGTCCAAGAGGCAAAACAGGCTTTGGTTCACTTGGAAAAATCACATCTTCTTTTTCCGATCAGCTATCAGATCATAGCTGCAGCTTTGGTAAGTGGGTCATTTTTAATCATGTTCAAGGGTGTTTGGACGGACTTTGTTCCAGCGATGATTGCTGGGGGAATGGGTTACTCTGGTTTATTATTGATCCAACATTACACTCAAGTTAAATTCTTTGCAGAGTTTTTTGCATCGTTGATTATCGGACTTATAGCACTTTCTATGGTTGTTATTGGTTTTGGGTTGGAATTGGACAAAATAATAATTGGTTCAGTTATGCCGCTTGTGCCGGGTTTATTAATAACCAATGCAGTACGTGATTTGATGCAGGGACATTTTGTATCTGGTCTTTCCAAAGGCGCCGAAGCGTTGTTTACTGCCTTTGCCATCGGGGCAGGGGTGGCGGTGGTTTTCCTTTAAAAGTAATGGTATAAATTACTTATTACAGTCATAACAAGCAATTAACAGTATATTTCGTTATTTTACAATAATTACTTGTTTTCATAACGGAAAAATCATATTAGATTAATAGTATGAAAACTTTACAGAAAGTCCTCATAACATTGTCGGTTGTCGCTCTAGTATTAGGTGGAAATACAGCTGTTTTTGCAGCTACTACTCACACGGTTCAGTCGGGTGATACGATGTGGAAGATTGCGGTAAAATATCAAGTTGGTGTATCCGAACTGATTGCTGCTAATTCTACAGTGAAAAATGCTGACCTTATCTATCCAGGTCAAAAGATTACTATTCCACAAAAAGGGGAGGGGCAAACACAGGAAGAACAGGTTGCTGCGTTAGTTAACCAGGAGCGTGCTAAACACGGTTTAAAACCTTTAAAGTTAAATTGGGAGTTATCAAGGGTTGCAAGATATAAATCTCAGGATATGATTGATAAAAGATATTTCAGCCACACGTCACCAACATATGGATCTCCCTTCGATATGATGCGTAACTTTGGTATTTCTTACCGAACAGCAGGTGAAAATATTGCTGCTGGGCAAAAAACACCACAAGAGGTCATGAATGCTTGGATGAACAGTGATGGCCATAGAAAGAACATTTTATCAAGCCAATATACTGAAATTGGGGTAGGCTATGCCAAGGGTGGCCAATACGGTCATTACTGGACGCAGATGTTTATTGCAAAATAATGATTATAAGAAAGCAGTGCCATAATTCGGCACTGCTTTCTGTTTTATTTTATTGGGTACTCCTAAACTCCTTTGTTCAATTCCTTCAGGCTGGGAATCAAAACATTTCAATCCTATTCCGATACTTCTTTATTACCGCTTCGTTATGTTTCTCTGCACCGTCAATATTGCCGCTCTTGAATATGGGGACAACCACTCCTTTTTTATGAAGGGTTTCGGTGGTTTTTATGATCAAGTCGTTGACAATTGCCGCGTTAATTATGGTGGAGCCAGGCCCGATGGGTGTTTCCAGAGCTTCTAATGAGACAAGGGCATCTCCTTGGGGGATGCAGTTATCAATTGCGATATCTGCAGCATCTGCCAAAAATATTCCCTTCGAGTGTCTCGAAGATAAGGAGTGGTATGCGTGTGAGGAGATGGCAATAACCTTCATCCCAATCTCTTTCCCGTGTTGTGCAACGTCTATTGGGACGGGATTTCGTCCGGATGTCGATATGACCAATAAGGCATCATTCGGCTGAAAAGGTTGCTGGGGTAAAAAAGTATTAGCAAAATTCGGGTCCCTTTCCAATTCTGAGGAGTGAAGGGCACCTTTATGCAACATAACATCCTGTATCAAAACTGGTCTCACTGGAACGATTCCACCAGCCCTGTAAAATACTTCTTCGGCAATCATATGAGAGTGACCACATCCAAATACATGCAGGATTCCATCATTCTCCAAACACTCCGCAAGAATGGCTGCACTTTGTTGCATGGCCGATTTGTTCTTGTCATTTACTTGTATCAGGAGGTTCATTAGGGCTGAAAAGTATCCATTGTTCATTATTAACCTCCGCTATTGATGGTTTCTGTTCATTTTAATATGAAACTTATAACGATCTCCCCTATACACTGATTTAACCAGTTCTAGAGGCGTACCATCCTGAAGATAAGTATTTCGTTGGATATAAAGCATGGGATGACCTTTTTCAATTTTCAAAAGTTTCCCGTCCTCTGTGGAGGCTTTGATGGATTCAATCAACTGATCTGCATGTGCGATCCGTAAATTCAGTTTTTCCTCAATATAGGCATAGATGGAAGCATTCACCACTTCCTCGGTGAGTCCTTTTACCATGTTTGCGGAAAGGTAGTTTGTTTCTAAGGCCATTGGTTCACCATCAGCTAGTCGGATGCGTTTAATTTCATAAACCGGTGCATATTCATTGATTTTAAGTTCGTTTGCAATGAAGGTGGTTGCTGGGATGACCTCAAAGTGGATCAATTCACTTGTCGGTGACATCCCTCGTTTTCTCATATCTTCTGTAAAACTAGTAAGACCTTGCAGAGGCTGTTCGATCTTCTTCTCCGATACAAAGGTTCCGCTTCCTTTTTTACGGTAGAGGAGTCCTTCATTAACAAGGGAGTTAATGGCTTGTCTGACTGTCATCCTGCTGATGCCATAATTTTCGGCGTATTCCCTTTCAGAGGGAATGCTGTCTCCAGGAAGGATGATACCTGCGTTGATTTGATTTTTTATATGAGATTCCAATTGGTAATACATTGGAATCGGAGAGGTTTTATCAATCATTAAGTCTATTAGCTCCTTTCAGGCGATGATGCTTGATTCTTCAAGCACGCTGGTATCTGCGATAATTTTAACACATGGATGTTTTTTGAGGACGGATGCAGGAAAGCTCTCTGATACCTCTCCGTAAAGGAGCTGCTCGAATGCCTTCGCTTTGTTTTTGCCTGCTACAAGGAGGATAATTTCTTTTGCGCTCATGATGGAAGCTATCCCCATTGTAATAGCATGGGTTGGTACATCATCAAAACCCGGAAAAAACCTTGCATTGGCTGTTCGGGTAGATTCTGTCAGTTCCACGATATGTGTACGGCTGTGAAAAGATGTACCCGGTTCATTGAAGCCGATGTGTCCGTTTTCTCCAAGACCAAGAACCTGTATGTCTACCGGTCCGTTCTTTTTCAGGTTTTCTTCGTAATTTTCACACTCAGTCGCAAGGTTTCCTGCAAGTCCGTCTGGGATGTAGATTTTATCTTTTTTGATATTTATGTGTTGAAAAAGATGCTTTCTCATAAAAGTATAGTAGCTGTTCGGGTCTGTTTTCTTTAGCCCTATATATTCATCTAAGTTAAAGGTTGTGACGTTCTCATAAGAAGTCTTATGAATGATATGGTCTTCTAACAGATGTTTGTACATCCCGGTAGGAGTGCTGCCTGTGGCAAGGCCAAGTACTATGTCTGGATTGGTCCTGACCTGCTTGGCAATATATGATGCTGCTTCTTGACTTAACGCTTCGTAGGATGGGGTGTGGATGATATCCATGCTATTACTCTCCCTTATATGATAATTGTCCATTGCAAAAGGTCATTTTCACTTGCATTTTCTCGTTGACAATGACGAGATCTGCATCTTTCCCTATTGCGATACTTCCTTTTCGATCCCAAATCTTAAGACGTTTGGCTGGATTTTCTGAGGCCATTTGGACTGCTTCTTGCATACTGCATCCTGTATAATCCATCATATTTTTGACTGCTTCATTCATCTTTAATACGCTGCCGGCGATCGTACCATCTTCTAAGAGGGCAGTTTTATCTTCTACCTTTACTTTTTGACCACCTAAATCGTATTCTCCGTTATTTAGCCATTTAGCTCTCATCGAATCTGTGATCAACAGTATCCTATCAGTACCTTTAGTGAGGTAGGTTGCTTTAACTACTGCAGGGTGGACGTGAATTCCATCTGCAATGATTTCTAAATGAAGTTCAGGATGGGCAAGTCCCGCACCCACAACACCAGGTTCACGATGATGGTTTCCTCTCATCCCATTATAAAAGTGGGTAATGTGTTCTGCACCGGCACTAATCGCCTTCAACATTTCTGTATAGAGCGCATCAGAATGCCCGATGGAGGTGGTAATACCTGACTCTGTCAAGAAGTTGATCAGGTCAACCCCACTTTCCTGTTCAGGTGCCATTGTCACAATCTTGATGGAATTACCTGAATCAGACTGAAATTGTTTAAAGACACCTACACTGGGATTTAGAATAAATGCTTTTGGTTGAGCACCAGCCCTTTTGGCATTGATGAAAGGCCCCTCCAGATGGACACCAATCATTTCACTTTCGTATGGATTTCGTTGTTTTTCCATGAAGGTATGGATATTTTTCAATGCTTCACTTATGTGGATTTTATCTTGTGTGATGGTAGTGGCAAGAAATGAGGTGGTGCCTTCTTTTGGCAAAGTAGAAGCCATTGAATGCAAGGCATCTTCAGTGGCATCCATTACATCTGAGCCATTTAATCCGTGGATATGCACATCGATGAAACCAGGTATGGCAATCAACTCGTTATGCAGACGGATTTCCTTTAAATTTTCGTGGTTTGAGAACTGGTCCATCTCCCCAAAGTCTAAAATTTTTCCGTCTTTTATTTTTATAAAAGCATTTTCTATGAATAACTCTTCCGACATAACTCCCACTGATAGAAGAGCACAGCTATCTGATAAACCAGTTTCCATACAATGAACTCCTTCACTTATAGTATATGTTCATGATAGCAAAAGAATGTCTAGTTGTATATACCACTTTGCGGCATTTTGTTCTGATTATTTCCGATTCAGATGGAATTGGTATATACAGAAAAACATATGAATAAGTATAATCAATTTGCATCTATTCATATTTTTACTGAAATAATATACTATAAACAGAATAAGAGCATAGAATACTAGAAAGGTGAGTCATCATGAATAACCTACCGTTAACAATCAGAAAAGCTGAGCTTATCGACCTTCCAAAAATTGTGGATATATATAACTCCACCATAGAGAGCAGAATGGTGACCGCAGATACGACTCTGGTTGATGTGGATAGTAAAGTAGAATGGTTTCATCAACATAATGAAAAGAGACCTTTGAAAGTTGTGGAGCTTGATGGCACGATTTGTGCATGGATCAGCTATCAAAACTTTTATGGCCGGCCAGCCTATCAGAAGACCGCAGAGGTAAGCATTTATTTGGATCAAGATGCTAGAGGTAAGGGGCTAGGGGGCTCATTATTGGAAAAAGCAATCAAAGAATGTCCCTCCCTTGAGATAGAGAATCTGCTAGCTTTCATTTTTTCACACAATGTACCAAGCATTAAATTGTTCAATAAGTTTGGATTTGAACAATGGGGCTACTTTCCAGGTGTAGCGGAACTTGATTCCGTTAAAAGGGATTTGGTGATTTTGGGTAAAAAAATATAAAAGTAGGGGGAAGGTCAATGAAATGGAAATGGGCAATGGTCATCTTCGCTGGCATATTTCTTGTGACAGGTACATTACTGGCATTCAATGAACATGTCAGGGGAGCTGCCAAGCTTGCACTTTCCACCTCATCCATTGTTACTCTATCATCTGAACATGATACTAGGACAGTCATGGCAAAAATGGATGATGGCGCAGGTTTTCAGGATGTACTGTCACACGTCGAAGCTGATGGTTGGGAACTTGAAGAACAGCTTGGCTCCATGTTCCTCTTTTCAAGGGGAGAAGAAAGTCTCGTCATCATGCTGAAAATGTGGACAAACCAATATATAGTGGCAGAAATGACGAAGGGATAGGGAGAAGATCATGTTAAAACCGGTACCGATGATAAGAACGGAGAGATTACAGCTTAGAAGCTTAACGCTAAAGGACTCAGATATTATTTTTGCATACTTCTCCAATCCGGAAATGACAAGGTTTTACGGAATGGAGCCTTTTCAATCAAAGTTGGAATCTGATAAATTCATCAAAGATTTTATTGATGATTACACGACTTTATATAGATGGGGAATTGTGGATAAATCAACAGGATTCCTTGTTGGTACATGCGGGTTTCATGCCGTTTCGGATAAACATCGACGGGCAGAAATTGGTTACGAAATAGATTTACCGTATTGGGGGAAAGGTTACGCTACTGAAGCCATCCAAGGATTGGTCAAGTTCGGGTTTGATTCAATGGAACTTAACCGCATTGGTGCAAATGTGTACCCTGAAAATATTGGTTCCAGAAAAGTTCTGGAGAAAGCGGGTTTTACCCACGAGGGACTCCTAAGGGGCTATCTTTTCCAAGGGGGAAAATACCATGACGCAAATGTATTTTCCATCTTGAAAGATGAAGTGATGAAACACAATGATCAATAGTTATGTCCATGTGTAGAAAAAGTTCAATTATAATTAAAATCCTTAGTTGATCGAAGCGCCTGGAACGAAGATCAACAGTTCCAACAGATAACTTAACTTAATTTTAGTTTGTCAACAGTCTGACGCAGTGATCAATAGATTGCTGTGTTTTTTTTACGGAAAAAAATTGTACTTATTGAAATAATAATAGATAATAAAAGTGTTAGAATTTACTGTAAGTTTGAATGAGTGGGAAAAATTCCACTTTTCCTGCCTTTAATCAACCGTTAACTTAATAAAGGGTGTGTATTGTCATGTACCAAATAAGAAAGCTGACAGATTGTACTTTAAATCAAGCACTTCAAGCATGGAATATGGGTTTCGAAGGATATTTCTTTGATGCAAAGATGGATGTGGATCGATTCACGGCAAGGCTCGGTCAAGAAAATATATCTGCAGACCTCTCAATTGTCGCTTTTGATGGGGAAGTACCTATAGGACTTCTCTTGAGCGGGTACAAACAAATAGGTGATGAGTGGATAGCTTGGAATGGCGGGACAGGTGTGGCCACAAGCCACCGGGGAAAAGGGGTTGGAAAACTATTGGTGGAAAAGGCTTGTGAACTGTACAAGGAAAAGGGGATAATGACTTCTACCCTTGAGGCCATTTCCGAAAATAAGCAAGCCATTTCCTTATATGAATCCAAAGGATATCAAGTAGTCGATGAAGTGATTCACCTGACCTTGGATACTCCCGTGGACTATGAAGACTCCTTGGCATACCAGCCAGTATACAGTTCTTCACAGGCAGCACGGTTCCTTCCACTTTATCAGCATGATTCACCATGGCAAAGTCAGTGGTGGTGCATGAAAGACGGTCAGTTGATCCAGCTTTTAGGTGATGCTGGGGAAACTGTGGCATATGCGATGTTCAAAAGACAATACTCTGCAGATGGCACGCTGAATGGCATTGTGGTGACACACTGTTTCATTAGAGAAAATGAATCAAACCCAAACGTTGTATTGGAAGCTTTATTTTCCAACATTTTTCCGCCTTCTGCTACAATTTATCAATGTACCATCGCCTTTTTTCAAACATCCAATGAAGTAGTGTACAACTACCTTAAAAATAAAGGCTTTCATAAAAAGGTCGGGCAAGTCTGGATGAAAAAGACGATTTCAATTGGGGTAGCTGAGAACATTTAAGAACCTAAGAATCCTTTGTATATCTCAAAATAAAAGCTGATATTGGAAATCACCGCATGGAGGGATAGTTATGTTAATTGAAAATTTCCTAAAAGAGCAAAATGAGCAGTTCCAGATGTTGTTGAAAAAATCCACTCATGCTGGCTGGATGGCACAAACGACAGGAGAAAAGAAATGGGCGGAAGAGGCAGGAAGGGCATCGAGCGAATTCAGCCTTTTTTATGCAGATAAAGAAAGGTATGAGCAGGTTAAAGAGTTTTTAAAGGAACCAGGATTAACGCCAGTGCAAAGAAGGCAGCTGGAAATTCTCGAATATGGAATGAAAGAAAATCAATTAGATAAAGAAACAATCAAAGAACTGTCCACACTGTCCTCGGAATTGAATTATCTCTTTAATACATATATTCCGGAAGTTGATGGCAAGAAACTATCAGCGAATGATATCCGCGAGATCCTACTGAACAGTTCGGACACACAAATGCGTGAAAAAGCATGGAAGGCAAGCAAGGAAGTGGGGAAGGCTGTTTCAGAAAAACTATTGGAACTTATTAAAAAGCGAAATGAATCCGCTCGGAAATTGGGATATGACAATTACTATCAAATGTCTTTTGCCAATCAGGAGCTCGATATGGAAGAGATCTTTTCCATGTTTTCCAAACTCGTGGAACAATCTGATGAAACCTTCAGACATCTAAAAGGTGAATTGGATCAGCAATTGGCCAAAAAATTTGATGTCAAAGTAGATGATCTGAAACCATGGCATTATGTGGATCCATTCTTCCAGGAAGCTCCAGCAAATGAAAGAGCGAACTTGGATGCTTTCTTTAAAGGGCAAGACTTGGAAAAGCTTACAGCCGATACTTTCGATTCCATGGATATGCCGATTGAAGGGTTGTACGCCTCATCAGATCTTGAACCTCGTGAAGGGAAAAATCCAACTGCATTTTGTATGGATATGAATAGAGAAGGGGATATACGTGTCCTATGTAATAATGTAGATAATACTTACTGGATGGGGACCATGTTGCATGAATTTGGTCATGCAGCCTACAACAAATATATAAACCGTGACCTTCCTTATCTACTTAGAAGCTATGCCCATATTCTTACAACCGAATCGATTGCGATGTTATTTGGCAAAATGACCGAAAATCGGGAGTGGTTATCCAAGTTTCTTAAACTGGAAGATAAACAGCTTGATGAAATGATGCCTTCTCTTGAGAAGCATGAACAATTGAAGATGCTTATTTCCGGACGTTGGATTATCACGTTTGTATTCTTTGAAAGACAACTATATGAAAACCCCGATCAGGATTTGAATTCCTTATGGTGGGAGACTGTGGAGAAAGTCCAATTATTGAATCCCCCAGAAGACCGCACGAACCCGGATTGGGCAGCGAAAATTCATTTTACCCTTGCCCCGGTTTATTACCAGAACTATTTGCTCGGCGAATTGACTGCTGCCCAGCTGTATCAATATATTAATAAAAATGTTGCTGATGAATTCTTCACCAAGAAAGTCGGAGCCTTTATTCGAGATGAGTTCCTGGCACCAGGGGCAACCTATCACTGGAATGAAAAAATAGAAAAAGTAACAGGGGAACCATTGAACCCAACCTATTTTGTAAAAGCATATTGTGACAACGAAAAAGTGAGTAATTGACAGTGAGAGCAGTATAATATTGAAAAATGGAAGAGAGTGATTTCTCTTCCATTTCAGATTGTTGAACAACTATAAGCTAGTTAGGTTATTGGTTAAAACAGTTGATCTCCGTTGCAGGAGCTACGCTTATCCGAAGTGCTGTCCGTAAGCCTCCTCGGCTGCGCTCCTTCCACTGCGATCAACTAGGGAATTTCAATATTTTAATCTTGGTCTAAACTCTGAAATGGAAGAGAGTAATTTCTCTTCCATTTTTATATTCTTGCTAAAGGTAGAGAAACTCATGACAGTTACTACGTTATTGCTAGATTTATTAAGGAAGCAGCCTTTTATTAAGTTTTAGTGACTTTTTTAACAAATTCTAAATTTTGAATGAAATCGTGACTAATTTACTATAAACTAAAATAGACTGAGTTATTTCGACCTTTTCTGACATAAACTCATAATATTTTAATTTACAAACTTAGTAGAAAGGTTTGTCGCATATATGCTTAAAAATATTCTTTATTGTGTCCTCAGCAGTTTTCTTTTTATTATGCTGTTGGGCACCACTGAAGCAAAAGCCGAGGCACCAGGGGATCTGTTCAGTGAGTCAGTTATATTAATAGATGCAAAATCAGGAAATATTTTATATGAAAAAGACAGCAACAGAAGTATGTATCCGGCCAGCATCACCAAAATAGTCACGGCCATCATAGCAATTGAAGAAGGAAATTTAGAAGACATTGTAACAGTGAGTAAGAATGCCAGAGATCAAGATGGGTCGAGGGTTTACTTACTTGAAGGTGAAAAAGTCACATTGGAAAAATTGATTCAAGGACTTATGATAAATTCAGGAAATGATGCCGGTACTGCCATTGCGGAGCATTTTGATGGAAGTGAAAAGGCATTTGCCAAGCGAATGAATGATTTTGTAAATGAGAATATCGGTGTGGAAGATACAAATTTTGTGAATCCTCATGGCCTTTTTCATAAAGACCATGTAACAACTGCAAAGGACATGGCGAAAATAGCGCAATATGCCATGGAAAATGATAAGTTCAGGGAAATAGTGAGTACAAAAGAGATGGATTGGGTAGGAGAAGGCTGGGAAACGACCCTATTTAATCATCATCGCCTTTTATGGGACTATGAAGGGACAACTGGTGTCAAGAACGGATTCGTACCAGAAGCTGGCCATACACTGGTTACTTCAGCTGAAAGGGACGGAATGGAACTGATTGCGGTTACATTGAATGCAGCATCCAAGTATTATAGCTATTGGGATACTATGTCCCTGTTGGATTATGGCTTTGCAAATTTTATTACAGAAGAAATTGAAAGAGGGGAAATGATCTCTGATGCTGCCGGCAGGGAATATATGCTCGCAAAGAATATATTTGTCGCTCGCCAGGATAAAGAGACGGTTGCCCTTAAAGTGAATAAGGAAAAAGATTTGGTCGTCAAGGTCGGTACTAGAGAGCATATCAAAGAAGACGTATTAGTCGAACAAGAAAAGAGTATACTGACACCAGTACCTTCCGCAGCTTCATCCAGTATAAATGGTGATGCCGGGCCAAATGGTGAAACAGAGGCGAAAACGAGCTTGGCCTCGACAGTGATTATCTTCTTGTCTCTATTTCTACTCATTTTTATTGTTGGCATTATTCGGAAACGAAAAAGAAGGAAAAAGCTACAGCATCGTTACGCCAATTCACTTGTCTATTCAAGAAGGAACGACTATAACAGGTAATCCCTTGGCTACTTGTCCAAACATTGTATATAATGGTGATATGTAGAAAATAGGAGGGGTTTATTATGCCGAGAAAAGAAGACAGCCTGAATGAACAATTGATTGACTTATTGCAAGGTGAAAAAATTGTTTCCCTGATTACCACAGACAAGGATACCAATAAACCAAACTTAAGTATCGTCTCCTGGTTGGTAGCCCTTGATGGGAATACTATTAAGTTTGCGTTGGGCCATAAGGCAGAAAGTGCTTTCAATATCGATAAAAATCCCGAACTAATCCTCGGGGTGGTTGGAGCGGGCAGTTGCTATTCCATAAATGGAAGGGGAACTGTTTCGGACGTGATCGACAAAACAATGAAGTACCGTGTCGTAACGGTTGAAGTGGATTCTGTAGAAGATGTCATATTCTACGGCGGAAAACTAACGCAAGAGCCTGACTATGTGAAAACATACGATGCAGACCTTGCTAAAAAATTAGATGAAGAAGTTTACACATTATTAAAAGCATAAGCTATAAATAGTTACTGCACCTGTAAAAAGGGTGCAGTCAGTGTGTAGACAAAGTTCAAATTTGATAGAAAACCTTAGTTGATCGTAGTGGAAGGCGCGTAGACTCCCGCGGGAGGAAGGGACATGTAAGACCCCGCAGGCGTAGCCGAGGAGGCTTACGGACCGCCCGCAGGAAAGCGAAGCGCCTGTAACGAAGATCAACTGTTCTAACAGATAACTTAACTAATTTTTAGTTTCTAAACAGTCTGACTGCACCTGTAAAAGGGGTGCAGTTTTTTATATGGAGAGAAAACGCTTTTTAGTGCTTATTTCCCTGTGCAAAACTCTTAATGAATAGTGTCATCTCCAAAAGAACTTCCCCTGACCAAAACCACCAGCAAAAAGTATCGCTCTAATCTGGTAAGAATCTATCAATTTCTCACGATCTGAATTTTTTAGTATCCACTTTTTTCTGAAAAGTTCATCTTTTCATGATAAAATTTGTAATATAGTAAAACTTGACTAATTCCGTATCCACCTTCAACGGAACCAAGTAGAGGAGGGGAAGGTTTGACTGGATTATATACCGACAGAGTCAAAAGGATTTTTGAAATCGTATCAGATAAAGTGAACGAACACCAGGCAGTAACTCCGCTTCATCTGTTATTGGCTATGTGCGAGGAAAATACAAGTGTATGTGCTGAGTTACACCAGTACTTCATGAAACAATATGGTTTCAGCTTTTTAAGAGTTTATGAAAAGAGATTACAACCATTCCATCCTGAACCTGTTACGTTGGACGGCTTTTCTTTTGCGATGACTCCAATGACGAAAGAAGTGTTGGAATTAGCAGAACTAAGAATGAATCGATATAACCAAATCAAGGTGAATGAGGGGCATTTAATGCAGGCGATTTTGCGTATTGACTCTATTATCCCTGAATTGTTCACGGAAAAAGATATCAGAATGATGGAGGAAATTGTCTGTAGGGCAAGGGATATGATGGTATACCTTGAGAACTATGTGGTACCGAAAGAAGTACAGCAGTTATCAGATGTTAGAAAAGCTGCGCCGGAAGATTATAAAGCTGTTTTAGAATTAGTGGAGAAGAATTTTGGCTCAGGGTGGACAGAGGCAGTGAAGAATGGGATGGAACATGAAGATGTATCCGTCTACCTTGCCTTTCAGGAAAAAGTAATTATCGGTTTTGCCTGCTATGAAGCCCATGGACTTAAAAGAGGGACATTCGGTCCGATGGGCGTTACATTGAAAAGTCGTCAGAAAGGAATCGGTGAACAGTTACTTCATCATTGCCTCTATGAATTGAAGAAGAAGCGTTATAAATATGCAATCATTGAGGGTGCAGGTCCCCTGGAATTCTATGAAAAAACAGTAAATGCCTGCCTGATTCCAGTGTTAAATGAAAGAATGAAGATGGAAAAAGAAGGATAATAGTTTTATAATAGGGGAAGGAAGAAAGGGGGATGTTATGGCGAACTGGTTAAAAACTAATAAACATAGACTCTTTCCTTTTATAGGGGTCCTGCTTTTGGGAGGCGCTTTGTTCACCTACTATTTAAATACAACTCCATCTCAGGAAGCTTTTAGCAGTAAGGTGCTTGATAAAAGATCGTCCTCCGGATCATCTGATTCCAGCAGTGTTATAGTGGATAATGATAATCCTTTTAAACACAAAAACAGGTTGAATGAGGTCGATGTACAAAATTATATTCATTGGATGTCCCACCAGAAAGTGAAGGCAGACAGCAAATGGACCCATTATAAATTGACATCGGAAAGAGTTGATTGGCTTCTTCAAAAGGTTAAAGAAGGGAGCTATAAACATGAGGAGGTTTATGTGGAGATATTGACGAAGTGGCAGAATGAAGATTTTGCAACAGTCGATTTGGACCATAATCGTGTTTGGACATTACTTAACGGAAATGTAGGCAAAGCTTATGGTGTAATGACTGAGGAAGAAGAAAGGGCATACCTTCAGAATCCGTCTATCAAGTTCAAATAGAGTCTATTATTGCACCTTATGGTAAAATGATAGGTAATCTGTTTAGGACAAAGGTGGTTATGTAACGATGAACGGAATACGGAACTTTGCGGAGACGAAGAAGCAGGAAGACATCGTTCGAAGAGCTGGGTTGCTTGCTGAAGAATTTTCCAAAAGGGCTTCTGTTTACGATAAGAATGCAGAATTCCCTTTTGAGAATTTCGAGGCTTTGAAAGATGATGGGTTTCTGGCTCTTACCATCCCAGAGAAGTACGGTGGACAAGGTGCTGGATTAGTTGAGTTTATTATGCTTCAAGAAACATTAGCACAGGGGGATGGACCTACAGCCCTGAGCCTGGGGTGGCATCTTGGCATCATGATGAATGTTGCAACCTATCATTCCTGGCCAACAGCTATATTTGAAAAAATCTGCAAGGATATTGTGGAGAACAAAAAGCTGATTAACAGTGCCCACAGTGAAGCGAAAACAGGTAGCCCTGCTAGAGGAGGGAAACCTGGGACTGTTGCTGAAAAAATGGAGAATGGTAACTGGCTGATCAATGGAAGGAAAAATTTCACTTCTCTTGCTCCAGCCCTGGACTATTTTATTATTTCAGCTGCTATTGAAGGAACAGATGATGTTGGGGAGTTCTTGTTACCGAGGGAACTAAAAGGCATATCCATTAAAGAAACATGGAACTCCATGAGTATGCGGGCAACTAGAAGTGATGACCTCTTATTGACGGAGGTCGAAGCACCAGGGAACGCACTTTTATACATAAAAAAGAAACAGGCACAAAAGCCACAAGGATGGCTGCTTCACATACCTGCATGTTATCTGGGAATAGCTGTTTCTGCTAGAAATGAAGCGGTGTCCTTTGCTGATACTTACCACCCCAACAGCCTGCCGCATCCGATCAGGGAGGTTCCAAAAGTTAGGGAGAGAGTTGCAAAGATGGATTTGGAATTGACCTCTGCAAGGCATCTCCTCTATAGTGTGGCAAGATTATGGGATGATCTGCCTGAGAAACGGGATGAACTAGCAGGAGAATTGGCTGCGGCAAAGCTGATCGCAACTAATAGTGCAATTGCAGTGGTGGATGAAGCAATGAGGATTGTAGGTGCTCAAAGTCTCCATGCAGAGCATCCGTTACAAAGATACTATCGGGATGTCAGGGCAGGTCTGCATAATCCCCCTGCGGATGAGCTGACTATTGAATTGCTTGCAAAACAAGCTTTTTTTAATGGTACACACTGATGCAAAAAGAGAGTGATTGTATGGGCAAAAAAAGTGTAAATAAGAATGTAGATTGGCGGTATCCCATTGCACATAAGGAAGCGTGGATCGGAATAGCTTTAGTTATTTTCCATTTTGCTTGGTGGTATGGCTTTGCCTATGGATTTGGAAAGCAACCTGTGGAATCCTATACATTTGTGTTTGGTTTCCCTGCATGGTTCTTTTATAGTTGCATTATCGGATTCATCGTCATCATCCTACTGGTAATCTTAATGGTCAAATTCTTTTTTGTGGATATTCCCTTGGATTCAGACGACAAGGGGGAACCATATTCATGAATTTACAAGTAATCATACCATTGCTTATTTTTCTATTAGTAATGTTTTTTATAGGGGTGGCAGTATCCCGGAGGCTTTCCAATTCTTCTTCTTTTGTCCAGGATTATTTCCTTGGGGGCAGAGAGCTTGGAGGACTTTTGCTCGCAATGACGATGGTAGCAACCTATGGGAGTGCTTCTAGTTTTATAGGAGGTCCCGGGATTGCCTATCATACTGGCCTGGGATGGGTTCTTTTGGCAATGATCCAAGTGGTCACCGGTTATTTTGTTTTAACCATTCTCGGAAAGAAATTTGCAATCATTGCAAGGAAAATGAATGCTATCACATTGATCGACTTTCTGAAGGAACGATATGGGAGCAAGTTGGTCGTGCTGTTATCCGCATTAAGCGTCATCATTTTTCTTTTTTCTGCGATGGCAGCCCAATGGGTTGGTGGAGCAAGGTTAATCGAATCCGTTACAGGGCTTTCCTACACCTCAGCATTATTTATTTTTGCTGCATCTGTTCTGGTGTATGTCATCATTGGGGGCTTTAGGGCAGTTGCCATTACCGATGGGATGCAGGGAATCATCATGGTTCTTGGGACCATTGTCATTTTAGCTGGCACGATCGTAGCTGGTGGTGGAATTCCTGCCATCATGGGGGAGCTTATAGAGGAAAACCCCAATCTAATAACACCTTTCGGGGCTGATGGGTCATTGACTCCCCTTTATGTATCCTCCTTCTGGATCCTTGTCGGAGTTGGAGTGGTAGGGCTTCCCCAAGTTGCAGTGAGGGCAATGTCTTACAAAAATTCCAAAGCGATGCATGCTGCATTAATAATCGGAACAATCGTTGTGGGATTTATCATGCTTGGTATGCATCTTGCAGGAGTCTTTGGAAGGGTAGTACTTCCAGGTTTAGATACACCAGACTCTGTGATGCCGCTTCTCGCATTGCATGTTTTGCCGCCTTGGCTGGCTGGAATTGTCCTGGCAGCTCCAATGGCTGCCATCATGTCCACGGTGGATTCCCTTTTGCTAATTGTCAGTTCTTCGATAGTGAAGGATGTTTATATAAACTATATAAAGCCTGAAGCATCTGAAAAAAGAATCAGAAGGATCAGCATCGGAGTTACAGCAATTGTAGGAATAACAGTCTTTTTCTTGGCCATTAACCCTCCTGAATTTTTGATTACTCTGAACTTATTCGCGTTTGGTGGTTTGGAGGCTGCCTTTATTTGGCCGGTTGTATTGGGGCTTTATTGGAAGCACGGAAATGCTGATGGTGCCCTGGCATCAATCATTATCGGGGTAATTTCCTACATTGCAATAACAATATTCTATCCTGATGTATTTGGCATGCATAGTGTGGTACTTCCCGTAACCTTGTCACTTTGTGGCTATATCTTATTCAGCATATTGGGGAGACACAGACATAACCACAGACAAAAGGAAATCATTAATAAATATTTAGTGTGATCTATTAACATCGCCTTTTTTGCTAGTGGATAGCAACAATCTTTTTGGAAAGAGCAATTAACAAAGAAGATAGCCAAAAATAAAGATGACTAGGGGATATCAATGAAAAAGCTCAAAACCCTATATAATAAATTCATTCAAAAAGCTACAGGCTTTATCATATCGAGTTGGCGATATGTTGTCATAAGTATATTGTTTTATATGACTGTCTTCGTATTAGTTATGAGCTACTTCTTTTATTCAGGGGCGGGAAAATGGTTTGATATTCTCTTTGTTTCCGGAATAGGGGTTCTTGCTATAGTGCTTGGCGGGTTCCTCTCCATCCCGTTGTTGAAACTATTGGAAAGGTTGCCTAAGTTTCTAACGGCCGGGATCATTGGTTGTATATGTGCTGTATATAGTGTAGGGGCTTTCATGGGTCCCTTTTTCAGGTTGATGGCTTTTTTTATTATCGTACTTGGCGCACTAGCGGGAATTGCAATCTTTCTTTATAAAAAGGGGGCAAAAACCCTGTTTCTCTCCTTTTCTGTTTTCACGCTTATTGTACATTCCATTCTAATGTATTTCGCTTTGACAGATGGAAAGGAAGGGGCATGGTCCTTGAAGTTGTCAACAGAAGAAGGAGTCGTTGAAAACCCTGCAGTTAAAGGCGAATATTCAATACAACATTTTACATATGGAAGTGGCGAGGATAAGCAAAGGGAAGAATTCACAGACGTTATGTTTAAAACCCATAAGGTCAATATGTCCCCTTTCATTGTTCATCCTACCGGTCTAAATAAATGGTACAGGGAATGGTTCTGGGGGTTTAATCTAAATAACGCTCCACTGAATGGGAGAGTCTGGATGCCGAAAATTGAGGAAGAAGGACAATTTCCTTTAGTGCTTATTGTACATGGTAACCATAATATGGCCGATTTTTCGGATGGTGGCTATTCCTACCTTGGTGAACTGCTTGCAAGCAAGGGCTATATTGTTGTTTCAGTTGATCAGAACTTCATTAATTCAGGGAAAACGGGACATATTGGTTGGGATAATGCCGGAAGGGCCTGGCTATTATTAAAACATTTGGAGACCTGGCAGAGATGGAATACAGACAAGTCTCATACGTTATTTAATAAAGTCGACATGGAGAATATCGCGCTGATAGGCCATTCAAGGGGAGGCGAGGCAGTAAGCATCGCTTCGATGTTCAATGAATTGGACCGATTCCCTAACAATGCCAAGATCAGTTTGAATTTCGATTTTTCGATAAAATCCTTGATTGGATTATCCCCTGGTGACGGACGCTTCAAGCCGGGAGATAAACCCGTCGTTTTAAAAGATGTCAATTATTTAACCATACAAGGTGGAAATGATACAGATCATACCAATTATCTTGGCATGAGGCAATTTCAAAGGGTTCAATTTTCAGAGGGTTTCGATGGGTATAAAAGCAGTGTATACATTAATGGTGGAAATCATGGTCAGTTCAACTCCGATTGGGAAGTGGACCAGCCAAGTCCCTATTGGTGGTTTATGAACAGGAAAGAATTAATGGATCCAGAATTGCAAAGAGACATAACAAAGTTGTATGTTACGTCATTTCTGGATTCTACATTAAAGGGGAAAAGGGAATATCGAACTTTCTTTTCAGACAAAGAGGCTGTGGCCCCGTTTATCCCTGTGGACCCACTGCGGGTAAGATATGAAAGTAGTGACTTCCAGCATTTATCTACATTTGAAGAGGATGTGGATGTTACAACCACTACCATTGAGGGTGGAAGCATCCAAGGGTACAATCTTCATGTATGGAAAGAAGTCAATCTGCTTCAAAGAAATAAGGAGCAGCAGGATAATCAGGTTGTAAAGCTTGGATGGAGAAACAAGAACAGTCGATATAGTGTGAATTTGCCGGAAGAATTATCAGCCCGGTTTACAGATGAAACTATTTTAAAATTTGACGCGGTGCAAGCGCATCCTTCAAGATATGAGTTTTATCATATACCTATCCCCGAGGAGGACGCTGCGATACCTGTAACCGTGTTGATAAAGCCGAAAGGTACCAATAGATTGGATAGCAGAATTAAAAAAACAATATACATTGAACCGACCTATACCACAAAGCTTTATCGCTTTGACTGGTGGAATGAACGGTTTGGCAACCAATATGAACATATGTTGCAAACATATGAGGTACCTTTGAATTACCTTGAGGAAACTATTCCCGGATTGGATTACCGCACCATAAATGAACTTACCTTTGAATTTAATCAAACGGAAAGTGGTCTGATATTTTTAGATAACATCGGCTTTGATGATGAATAAAATCTCCTGCTCTCCCTCATAGTAATGGTAGAACATATCGACCATGGGGGAGAGTGGGTAAATATGAGAAGTATCCAGCTTGTGATAATAATGGTAATTTTATCAACCCCTCTTAATGCTGCTCATTCAAGTGTAAAGCATCCTCTTTCTACCGTTCAGGTTATTCAACCATCACGTGATATTTTATACGACATCGATAAACCCAAAACCGCAGAACAAAAAGCACCGCTCCTGGCTCATTTCATCGATGTCGGCCAGGGAGATTCCATCCTCTTACAGACCCCAAATGGTTCCAATATTTTAATTGATACAGGACCAAAAAAGTCTGCAAAACAATTACTTTCATACCTTAAGAAGATTAATGTTACCTCCATTGATTTATTGGTCATCACCCATCCGGATTTTGATCATATAGGGGGAATCCCATCATTATTGGAGAAAATTCCAGTGAAGAAAATACTTGATAGCGGGAAGGCTCATACAACGCTAACATTCATCCAATACAAGCAATATGTGTGGAACAATATTGTTCCTGTTCAATATGCTAAGGAGAAAATGAGTCTCCAAATTGACCCGGACATAAAAATCAAAGTGTTAAATAGCGGTTCTGAGGAAAAAGAGACCAACAATGCCTCCATAGTCCTCCACCTTACATATGGAGATATTAAGTACCTGTTAATGGGGGATACGGAGGAAGAGGAAGAGAAAAGGCTCAGCAGGAAATACAATCTAGAATCGACTATTTTGAAAGTGGCACATCACGGTTCAAACAGCTCATCCACCGCTTCATTTTTAAAAGATGTCCAACCGAAAATAGCAGTCATTTCGGCTGGTAGAGATAATGACTTCCACCATCCTCATCTTCCTGTCATTAACAGGTTGATTGAGAGTGGTGCGGATATCTATAATACAGCTGAATCGGAGACCATTGTTTTCTCGACAGATGGAAAGCTTTTATATGTCAACAATCGTCCTTGGCTTTATGCTAATCAAAATAAAAAGGACACTTCTAAATCTGTTGTCATCACGGATTTGGATGTTAAAGAGGAAATGGTGACTATTGAAAACAAAAGTGATGACACAGTGGATATGTCCTATTGGAAATTGGTCAGTAAAAAAGGCTACCAAACCTATGATTTTCCTGTTGATTATAAGCTTCAATCGGGAGAGACGATTTATATCGCTTCTGGTGCCCAAAAACAGCATTTTAAACGTTACATCCACTGGTTGAGCGATTATTTATGGAATAATAAAGGAGACAAAGCACAACTTTACGACGACAAGGGAGAATTGGTGGATGAATTTGAAGTGGTGGTGGAAGGATCTTAGGTTTCAATTCGCTCGTTTTGTGATAAATAAGATGGTAAGATACTTTTATTATTTATCAAAGAGAGAGAAGAAGGGGTGCCTTGATATTGAGAAAACTTCGAAAGCCGGTACGGATTGTCCTAGCCCTTATGATAAGTGTCTGTTTATTCCTAGCCTATATCCATTCGGCAAAGGAAGAAGTAATCGCCTCAGCAGTGAAAGAGTCAAGCCAGAACGGGATATCATTAAGCTTGCAAAATCCTTATATAATGCCGATAAAAGTCTATGAGGCCACAATGGTTGATGATAATAGAAACGAATTGCCAATCACTGTTTATAACGTACAATTGAGTGGAGTTTATAGTGGTGGAGAATCCAATATCGATGAGTCATTCATGTCTTCCCAGACGGATAAGTTTGAGGTATTGGATGAAGTGACCATCCCAAGTGATGCATCAAAATCAGATAAAATATACAGTATTTACTTTAAAGACACAAATGGTGATGGTACGGTTGAAAATGCCGAGAAAGTAACAGTATCTTTTAAAATATTTTCTATCATCCCCTTCACCACCACCATCTCCATCTGAAGCGCTGCTGCTGGCAGCGCTTTTTTATTGTTTAGGAAATTATAAAATAATCGAATTGTGGATAAGTGTCCGGTATAATTTAAGGTACATAAATAAAAATGGGAAGAATGACTATGAAAAATATCAAGAGTGGAGTTATTAAACAAATACTTAAAGATCATTTTGACGGTTATTGGAGAATGCATGGAAACTCGTACCCTGAAACATATCGTGATGATATTAAAGAAACGGTTCAAAAAGCGATTAGGTGTGGAACAACGGATCTTGGATATGCTCGATACGAATGTTTTGGTTGTGAAAAGAATTCCCAAGCGAAGTTTGTATGCTTTACATGTAAGAGTCGTTTCTGTCATAAGTGTGGCAAGAAGTACACCGATGATTGGTCAGAAAAGCAACAGGAAATGATTTTTAATGTTCCTCATAGACATATGGTTTTTACGATACCCAAGGAAATCAGAACGTTGTTCTTTCAAGATAGGAAAAAGTTGAACGAACTTAGTAAAAAAGTGTCCGAGGTATTCCAATTTTACTTTAGGAGAAAGAGTAAGAAAAGGCACCTTCAAGTTGGTGTGATTACCGTTATTCATACGTTTGGAAGAGACATGAAGTTTAATCCCCACGTTCATGCACTAGTTACCGAAGGGGCTATCGATAATAAAAATGAATGGGTACCGACCGAGTTTATTCCTTATGAATATCTCCGAAAATCTTGGCAGAAAGTGTTGCTTGATATGCTTAGAGGATGGTTTCCTTCAAATCCAAAAGTACAGATGCTTGTTCCGGAATTATACCAACGGTATCCTAAAGGTTTTTACGTAAATGCGGAGAAAAGAATGAAGAATGCCAAAGGTGCGGCTAAGTATATCGGTCGCTATTTAGCTAGGCCGGCCATCGCGGAGTATAGAATTGTTAATTATGACGGCAGAAATGTAGAGTTCTGGTATGAAGATCATCAAACTGGAAAAAGGGTTGATGTAAAAATATCTGTTTATGAGTTCCTAAAAAAATTACTTCAACACATCCCTCCCAAGCATTTTCGAATGGTTGGTCGTTTTGGTTTGTATAGTAGAAGGTCATATAAAAAAGCAAACCAAGTACTTTCTTTATATTCCTTCATGCGCACGAAACAACTCTCATTATTATTAGAGACTAAAGAGAAAAGAAGAAAGTCTTACCGCCAACGTATGATAGAGTCTTTTGAAAAGGACCCTCTCCTATGTCCAGGCTGTAATAAAGTAATGGACTTAGCGGAAGTGTATCATGGTGATTATGGATATCTATATCATTATATGGACGATATGAAAATAATAAAAGCGAAGGGAATGAAGAAGTGTGGCAAAGAAAAAAGAGCTGGATGATAGTGAAATTGATGCATTGTTTGATTTTGATGAGATAGAAGAAGATGAAATGATTACATTTAGGTGTATTGATTGTGGGCGAGAGGACGAAGTCCCTGATTTCGTAGTAGATGACTTTTCCTTTGATTTAGGGGAAGGCGAAGAAGTAGAAACGGTCTGTCCGTTCTGTAATGGTACTATGCGAAAGGCGAGAAACGTCCCAAGAGATTAATATCTCATTTGGGACGTGGTTTTAGGTCGCGTTAGCGATTTTGTTCTTCTAAAAGGTTTTAAATTATATTGTAAAGGGGAACAACTCATATGATAAGAGGTCTAGACTATATCGTTTTATTTTGCAAAGATACGGAACGCTCCAAAGAATGGTACACCAACGCAGGTTTTCAATATTCACATGGCTTTGATGGAATGCACTGGTTCCACTTTGGAAGTGGACTCGTCATGCTGCATCCTGCAACTGAACCAAAAGCGGGTCTTACAGAAGTCCATGCAGCTGTTGAGGATGTGAATAAATTATTTGCGTTCACTAAGGAAAATGGGCTAACTCCCATCGATCACCAGAACGGTAATCAACCTATTACTGAACCAGTAACACGCCCAAGGGGGAACACCCAGTTTGAACTGGAGGATTATGATGGACACCGTTGGGCATTTACTCAACGCGGAGAATGAGTCAATGGTGAATCTCCCGTCCAATTATGTACAAACAATCAAGAACATCCACAAAGAAAAAGGGGAAGAGTGGTTAGTGAAATTCGATTCTTTGATTCGTTACTGTGAAAAGAAGTGGAATCTGAAGGTCCTGCCACCCTATGAACTTTCCTATAACTATGTTGCTCCTGCGATGAAAGAAGACAAAAGCAAGGTTGTATTGAAGCTGTCGGTCCCCAATAAAGAATTTAACAATGAAGTGAAGGCATTAAGGTATTTTGCTGGAGACGGAATGGTCCGAATTATGGACATGGAAGTCGAGAAAGGGATCATGATATTAGAATGCCTGACTCCGGGCTACACGCTCGCCACTCTCGAAGATGATAGTAAAGCAACAAAGATTGCAGCTGATATAATGGAGTCCTTATGGATACCTGAAACTTCAGCTTCTGGTTTGCCGCAAATAGAAGAAAGAGAGCAAAGCCTCTTGAATTTTCAACGGGAAAACCCAGCGGGAAAAGGTCCGATTACGCAAGAACTGCTTCAGAAAGCAATTAATGCATTCAGGATGCTCTTAGAGGATAAGAATGAAAGATACATACTGCATGGTGACTTGCACCATTACAACATCTTAAAGACGGAAGCTTTTTGGCTGGCCATCGACCCTAAAGGTTTAGTGGGAGAGCGGGAATACGATACTATACAATTTCTATTAAATAAACTCCCTGAGGATAATATAGAACAAATTCTTTCTAAGAGAATAGAGATCCTTGTACATAAATTGAAATTGGACGAAAGAAGAGTATTAGCCTGGGGTTTTGCTCACAGTGTGCTATCGATCTGCTGGTCGCTTGAAGATGGGGAAGAATATAGCAAACCATTTTACAAGAGTATTTTTGCATTTGAAAAGTTGCATCAACAAAGGTACGGGGGCATGCAAAAATAGATTCTTTTAAATTTGAAGTTATTTATTGGGTGAATAAAGGAATAACTAGTACAATAGAAAGAGAATGATTTGCACAGAAGTGGAGATAACAAAAATGGAATTTATCGAATATATAAAAGAATTACTGACAATGGAGAATCTACTAGAGCTTTTGGAGGAATATCAATCATATGGTATGCTTCCCGGCTTTTTATTGGTGGTGCTTGAAGCATTTTTGCCTTTTCTGCCACTGATCGTCATCGTTATGGCGAATGCTGCAGCTTTTGGGCTCTGGATGGGTTTTTTGATTTCTTGGACTGGAGCAGTGGTCGGAGCGGTGATAGTTTATTACTTTGTACATAAACTGAAAAAGTATCATTGGATTCAATCACTGCTCAGAAAAGAGAAAATCAGAAAGACCATGTCTTGGATTGAAAGACACGGTTTCGGTCCCATTTTCTTCTTGTTGTGCTTTCCTTTCACCCCATCATTCTTAATCAATGTAGTAGCGGGACTTTCTAAAATAAAGTTCTATCAATTTTTTCTGGCGCTCATAGCAGGGAAAATGGTCATGATTTTCACTATCAGCTATATTGGCTATGACCTCATTTCATTCATACGTGCACCTATCAAGACGGCAATTGCCTTGACTATCATGTTGGTACTGTGGTTCATAGGGAAAAAGGTTGAGCTCCACCTGCAACTATCAGGTGAAAAATAAATATTCATTTGTAAGAATTCAGTATATTATGATAATATTAAAGTACTAAAGTCCTATTAGATAGAAATACGGGGGTTATAACTTGAAAGAAAAGATCACAAAACGTAAATCGGCAATGAAATGGTTGGTCGCTTCTTTCCTTTTGGTGCTTATGGTCCGTGCCCTTTTCTTTTCTAATTATATTGTGGAAGGCCATTCCATGAATCCCACGTTAGAACAGGGAAACTTCTTAATGGTAAATAAAATGGTTTATTCCTTTGCCAAGCCTGAACGCTTTGACGTGGTGGTTTTTCAGCAAGAAAATGCAGAGTACAATTATGTAAAACGTGTAATCGGTCTTCCCGGAGACCAGATAGAATATAAGCAAGACACACTATATGTAAACGGCAATATTGTAATGGAGCCCTTTATCCGGTCCGATCATTTAAAAGTATTCGGCGGGAATTTCACAGGGGATTTTTCCCTCCAAGAAATCACTGGAGAAGAAGAGGTCCCGAAAGGGCATGTGTTTGTCATCGGCGATAACAGGCTCAACAGTCTGGATAGCAGGCATTTCGGTTTTGTGAAAATAGAGGACATTGTCGGAAAGGTACACGTCCGTTACTGGCCGTTTGATGAATTCAATACAACTTTCAAGTAGAGAACAGCTTTTTCATATAAAAGCTGTTCTTTTTAGTGATATTAGACGAGTAAATTATTATAATTGAATTAAGAAGATTCTGAAAAAGGAGGCGGGTTGATGATTTCTCAAGATACTATACTGCAAACCAAAATTACAGCACCAACTGTCAAAGAGCATGTACTCAGAAGAGCAAAAATAGCAAGAAAAATGAAAGCGGTTACCAACTTCGGTGTCACAGTGGTCCACTCTGGTCCTGGATATGGAAAAAGCACCATTGTCGCTTCGTTTGTACCAGCGTTTGATGCTATCACTTGTTGGTATACCGCAACAGAACTTGATGATGAACTGATCCCCTTTCTTAGGTATGTTATCCACTCAATAAGAAACAAAAACGATGACTTTGGAGAAAATCTATTACATTTCCTTAATAAAATGGACAGATATATCCGTGAAGAAGAAGTTCAAGACTTTTGTTCGCTTTTTATAAATGAAATTGCCAAGCTCCAAACGCCGCTAATTCTTATAATAGATGACTTTCATTTTGTGCAGAACAATACGGAAATTATGGTGTGGTTCCATTGGTTGCTACATCATATTCCAAACAATCTCCATTTAATTTTAGTAACCAGGCAAAGACCGGATTGGGAAATTGTAACAGCGATGAAAGTGAAGAATGAGCTGATGGAAATAACAGAGGATGATCTTAAATTCTCGATGGACGAAGTGGAAGTCCTTCTCCAAGATGTGTACATGCTAGATGTAAGTACAGAGGATATAGAACTGATTTTCTCGTTGTCGGAAGGATGGGTCATGGCCTTAGGATTATTAAGTCAGCGTCTAGTGGAACAAACGTCGACAGATGGCTTTATCATGACTCAAGGAACATTGGAAGATCTGTTCAAATACTTGGCTACAGAAGTGTTCATGAAACAGACCCCCATGGTTCAACAATTTTTAGAACAGACCTCAATATTGGATGTGCTCAGCGGGGAGATATGTGATGAAGTCCTTGGGATCAATGGCTCCAATTACTTGTTGCAGTCGTTGACAGAACGGCATCTGTTTATAACTGTCAATGGAAAGGACAGTTATCGATATCATGCGCTCTTCAAAGAGTTTCTGGAAAGAAGGCTTAAAGTACAGGAACAGCAATATAGGCAGCTACATAAGCGTTGTGCCAAATGGTATATGAAGCAAAGGGACGTTCTCCCGGCCATCGCGCATTTTGAGAAAATTGAAGAATACTCTGCTATCGGTGCGCTGATTCATGAGCATGGGGTTCAACTTCTGGAACAGGGACAGCTATCATATGTTTTGGAGAAACTGCTCAAAATAAATGTCCATACTAAAAATAGATTTTACATGCTGTGGTATATTCAAGGCGAGATTTTGCGTTACCGCTGCCAATACGAAGAGTCGGAAGCAGCGTATAAGAAGGGCCTTGAAGCTGCCAGGATGTCTGGGGATGTACTTGTGATCATCAGATCCCTTAAAGGAATCGCAAAAATATATCTGGATACTATCCAACCGATCAAAGCAGAAAGAGTACTGTCAGAAGCGATTAAACTTATGGAGAACTGCCCTATTGAGAAAACTGAAGAAAATCAACTATATGCCATTATGGCAGAAAATCTTTTGAATGCAGGGAATGCGGCAAAAGCGCTAGAATGGCTTGAAAAGTTGGATTATGTCTATAAGCAGGAGGAAGCTGGGAACCTGGAAGCGAGAATCTTGTTGCGTTCTGGAAATCTGCAGATGGCGAAGAAACTTTTATTGAACAAGAAAAAAGGGGAGATTGAAGGAGCGCTTCCGCAGTCACACCGAGAGACAGATTTGCTATTATCGCTTGTGGAAGCATTCATTGGCAATGCAGATCAGGCAAAGTTACTTGCAGATGCAGGGATTAAACAAGGCATAAAGCTCCAGGCACCTTTCGTGGAGGCATGCGGCTGGATCCGCCTTGGGCATGCCATCCAGCTTATGGAGGTGTATGACAAGGTTCTGGCAAAGGACTGTTATCAGACTGCACTTGAGATTATGGAAGATTTGAATGTTTCAAGAGGAAAAGCAGAAGCAAATATGGGGTTGTGTATTTTATATACATATCAAGGTGCCTATGAGAAAGCAATATCATGCGGGGAAGAGGCATTGAAAGAAACGGAAGAGGTAAAAGATATTTGGCTGTCCGGTCTCATCTATCTCGCAATGAAAATAGCTTCCATCCAGAATAACAAATGGGACAGAGTGGAATTTTATGGTGTTCGTGCGAGTAAACTTTTGCGTAAGTGTGGAGATGGATATGCAGCAATGCTTTTATGCTTATGGGAATCCATCTACCATTATGAACGCCAAGAGTGGAATGGTTTCACTGATACCATAAATTCATTTTTGAATTCCTTACAAACTGGGAACTTTGAGTTTATCCTATTTAATCGAACCACTTTTGGGCCAAGCGATCTCCAAAGGTTTACTCCGCTTCTTATGGAAGCGCATAACAGAGGGATTCAGCGTGAATATGTAACATCCTTATTAAATGAGTTGGGCTTCTCTGAAGTTCAGAACCATCCGGGTTATACCTTGAAAATTCAAACGCTGGGTAGTTTCAGGGTTTGGCTCGGCCAAAAAGAAGTGGATGCAAAAGACTGGCAGCGGGCAAAGGCGAAAGAAATGTTGGAGTTTTTTGTTACTAAAAGAAACAAGCACGTAATGAGGGATGATATTTTTGCGGCATTGTGGCCGAATGCACTTGAAAAATCCATGACAAGGGATTTTAAGGTTGCCTTGAATGCCCTGAACAATGCCTTAGAGCCTGAAAGGAAGGCCAGAACAGAGCCATTCTTCATTCAAAGAGAAGGAAATTCCTATGGCTTGAATCCTAATAGCGGGTATATAGTAGATGCTATTGAATTTGAATCGTATGCATCTGCCGGGTTGGAAGAACAGGATCCGAACAAGGCCAAATCTTTTTTGGAAAAAGCTTTGGCTTTATATAAAGGAGATTTTCTGCCTGACCAAAAATACGCGGATTGGTGTCTGATCGAGAGGGAACGTCTTTTAGTCTACTATTTGCGTTGCAGTGAAAAGATTGCTCAGCTCTTGGTAGCAAGAAAAGAATATGACCCCGCCATCCAATGGTGCGAGCGGGTTATAGATAAGGATCCAACTTGGGAAGAGGCTTATCGCCTGCTGATGTTTTGTTATTATCATAAGAATAATCGGTCACAGGCTATGAAGTGGTTCGCTAGGTGCAAGCAGTATCTGGAAAGTGAACTTGGTGTGGAGCCGATGTTCTCCACGAAGCAGATGTACGATATGGTACTGGGAAAAGCAAATTAAACTCCGCCTGGATGGTGGGGTTTTTTATTTTGCCTGCTTGTAACTCGTTTGTAACCGCTGTTATATAAGCTGAAGCTACAACTTTACAAATTAATGGGTTGAGGGGGAAGGTAGATGAAAAAGTGGAAGACAGGATTTTTGCTTCTGTGCATGGTGATGCTGTTTTTGGCTGGATGCAGTGACAGTAATGCAGGGACAGAGGCAGATTCAGGTGGAGATGCTGATGAAAAGGTGATCAAAGTTGGTGTGCTCGCTTCCTTGACTGGTGCGCTTGAAACGTATGGTAAGCAGACGGTGCAAGGGTTTGAGCTTGGTCTTGAGTATGCAACGGAAGGAACGATGGAAGTAAATGGCCGCAAAATTGAGTTTGTGGTGGAGGATACGGAAACCAAACCGGAAGTAGCCATTCAAAAAGCTACAAAGCTATTGGAAGATGATAAAGTGGATTTCTTAGTTGGATCTTCAAGTTCTGGGGATACTTTGGCAGTTCTACCGCTTGCTGAGGAATATGAAAAAGTGATGCTGGTCGAGCCGGCGGTAGCAGATAGTATTACAGGAGCGGATTGGAATAAGTATATATTCCGTACAGCAAGAAACTCTTCTCAGGATGCAGTGGCAGGGGCAGCTGCAATTGCCGGTGAAGGAGTGAAGATAGCTACATTGGCACCGGATTATTCATTTGGGCACGATGGGGTTGCCGCCTTCAAAGAAGCTGCGTTGGAGCTTGGGGCAGAAATCGTGTTGGAAGAATACGCAGATCCGGCAGCAACCGATTTCACCTCTAATATTCAGAAAATCCTGGATGCTAAGCCTGATTATCTGTTTGTAGTATGGGCCGGTGCAAATTCACCTTGGAATCAGATCTCAGATATGAAAGTTCAAGATAGAGGAATAAAAATTTCTACCGGAGCTCCAGATATTGCAGCTTTATATACGATGGAGCAGTTGTTAGGGATGGAAGGATTCTCGGTTTACTATCACACACTACCAGACAATCCGGTCAATGATTGGCTGGTGGAAAAACATAAGGAGAAATTCAATGGTGAAGTTCCGGACTTATTTACTCCTGGGGGAATGAGCGCTGCCATAGCTATTGTTGAGGCGTTGAAGAAAACAGAGGGTGATACGGATACAGACCTAATCATTGAGACAATGGAAGGGATGAGCTTTGATACTCCGAAAGGTCAAATGACGTTCCGTGCTGAAGATCATCAGGCGCTACAAACTTTATATGCTGTGCGTCTGGAGAAAGTGGATGGTTTTGATTATCCGGTTCCTGTATTGATGAGGGAGCTGACGCCAGAGGAAACAGCGCCACCAGTTCGGAATAATCAGTAAGAAGGGGAAGGGACTTTGGGGCACTGCTCTAAGGTTCCTTCCTGTTGTAGAAAACGCTTGAAAAAAGGAGGCAGTAACATTGAACCCTATTTTAGAAACAAAAGATTTAACGATAAACTTTGGTGGGCATGTGGCAGTGGACCATGTGAATTTTTCGGTCGAACCCTATCATTTCAAGTCCATCATCGGTCCCAATGGCGCTGGAAAAACAACCTTTTTCAATTTGTTGAGCGGTCAGTTGAAGCCGACGAAAGGGGAAGTGTACTGGAAAGGGGAGGACATTACAAAGCTCCCTCCCATGAAAAGGACAAGAAAGGGAATTGGCCGCTCCTTTCAAATAACCAATGTTTTTCCCAATCTGACCGTGTTGGAAAATGTCCGCCTTGCTGTTCAATCACAAAAAGGTGTCAGGTATAACATGTTTTCTCACTACCTTCACTTTAAGGATTTTGAAAAGCGGGCAATGGAGCTGTTGATGACGGTGTTATTGGAGAAGAAAGCCCATTCCATTGCCAAAAACCTTGCCCATGGCGAAAAGAGAAAGCTTGAGATTGCGATGCTCCTTGCATTGGAAACGGAAATCCTTCTCTTGGATGAACCGACTGCAGGTATGTCAATTGAGGAGGTTCCTGCAATCTTGGAAGTTATCAAACTGATAAAAGCTAAGGGGGATCGGACCATCGTCCTGATTGAACACAAAATGGATATGATTCTGGACTTATCTGATTCTGTAACAGTGTTGTTCAACGGTAGATTGTTGGCAGACGGTACTCCTCAAGAGATTATGAATAATGAGACGGTCCAGTCTGCATATTTGGGAGGATTATATGATGACAACGCTTCTTAAAGTGGAAAAGATCCAGACATATATCGAACAGTTTCATATCCTGCAAGGTGTCGACTTTGAAGCAAAGCAAGGAGAGGTCACCGTCCTTTTAGGCAGGAACGGGGCAGGTAAGACTACAACCCTCAGGAGTGTCATGGGGTTAAATCCTCCTCAAAAAGGCAGGGTGATTTTTGATGGAGAAGAAATTACGGGACTTGCAACCTATGAAATTGCGAATAAAGGAATAGGCTATGTCCCTGAAGATCAAGGAGTCTTCGGCGAACTGACAGTGGAAGAAAATATGAAAGTCGCAATGAAAAGGAATGATGACACAACACGGGAGAAATTGGATTGGATTCTCGATCTTTTCCCTGATTTAAAGACATATTGGAAAAAACGTGGCGGGAATTTAAGTGGCGGACAAAAACAAATGCTGGCAATTTCCCGGGCCTATATTAATAACAGCAGGTTGTTATTAATTGATGAACCAAGTAAGGGGCTAGCTCCAATCATGGTGGAAAAAGTGATGAACTCCATCCAGGAGATGAAGAAAGAAACGACAATCATCTTGGTGGAGCAGAATTTTTACATGGCCAGTACAATTGGAGATTGCTTTTATATATTGGATGACGGTAGAAGCGTACATCAGGGCCTCATGCATGAACTGAAGGAGGACGAGGAGCTAAAAAGGAATTATCTTGGGATTGCATAATAGGAGGGGCGATACGTGGAAGTATTGGTGAATCTGACAGTAAACGGATTAGCAACTGGAATGCTGATATTCTTGCTTGCTGCTGGTCTTACATTGATATTCGGTTTAATGGATGTATTGAACTTTGCTCATGGAGGGCTATTTGCCTGGGGGGCCTTTTCTGGAATATGGGTGTACACGGCAACAGGCAGTTTTATGATTGGGATAATCGCAGCAATAGGTACTGGACTTATATTAGGGTTGGCGATAGAGCGTTTTATCATCCAACCTGTCTATGGGAATCACGTACAACAGATCCTGATCACGTTGGGGGTCATGCTTGTTTTAAGTGAGATGATCAAAGTGGTATTTGGCCCTAATCAGCTCAGTGCGAGAACTCCGGCTTATTTAAGTGGGAGCTGGGAATTTGGCGATATCATCATCATTAAATACCGTGTGTTCATCATTGTGATAGGGGCGCTTGTATTTGGTGTCATTTTCTATATTCTAAGAAACACGAAAATAGGTCTCATTGTTCGTGCCGGGGTTATAAATAAGGAGATGGTCCAAGCTTTGGGAATCAATATTAAAAGGGTGTTCCTGCTTGTATTCATGGTGGGGGCGGCAATGGCTGCACTAGGAGGGATGCTGCTTGGTCCCTATTCAGGAGTCATTTACGCAGAGATGGGACTTGAATTTGGGATATTGGCCTTCATTGTGGTGGTCATCGGTGGAATGGGAAGTATAACAGGCTCGGTCCTTGCAGCCATCCTGGTTGGGATAAGCGGGTCATTCATGGCTTACTACGTACCGGATTTAGCGCTGGCAGTCAACATGCTGCTTATGACCATCGTCTTGATTTTCCGTCCTCAAGGACTATTTGGAGTAAAGGGGTGAGCGCATGAACAAATACACGGAAAAGTCAAATATTGTCTATTTAATCATTTTCCTGATGCTTCTTGCCCTCCCTTTTGTCACAGATTCTCGCACTCTCTTAATCATGTTCACGCAGATTTTCCTTTTTGCCATTTTTGCAATGAGTTATGATATCCTGCTTGGTTATACAGGGATTGTTTCATTTGGGCATGCCATGTTCTTCGGAATCGGTGCCTATTCGACAGGAATCATTCTGAAGCAATATGATAGTACCATTGCCATGCTTTTGCTGGCAGTAATAGTGGGTGCCATCATAGCAGGCATTGTCAGTTATATCGTCGGCATGCTTTCCCTCCGGTTGAAAAGTCATTTTTACGCGATGTTGACTCTTGCTTTCTCAGGACTGTTCTTGGTGTTGGCAGAAAAATGGCGAACGCTCACCTTTGGTAATGATGGATTTACTTTCAGCATACCTGACCCTTTAAGGGACAGATTGAATTTGTATTTGATTGCATTGATTCTTATGGTGGTTATCTTTCTTTCTTTAAAAAGATTCACACATTCTCCAGTAGGGAAGGTCCTCCAAGCAATAAGAGAAAATGAGGATCGGACAGAATCGCTAGGATATCATGTATTGCATTATAAAGTTATAGCGAGTGTAGTGGCAGGGGTCCTTGCAAGCTTTGCCGGCAGTCTATATGTTTTGACTCTTAGATTCGTCAATACCTCCGTCTTTGCAGTGGATGTCACACTTGATGCCTTGTTGATGACCATCATTGGTGGTGTAGGTACGTTGGTGGGTGCCATTATTGGAGCTGGATTGATTGAATTTGCACATCACTGGTTGACAGACCTTGCAAAAGTGCATTGGATATTTGAACGCTGGATCATCTTCTTTGGAATCCTCTATATCGTGGTGGTGATGTTTTTCCCGCAAGGCATTGTAGGGACCGTGAAAATGTGGTGGGGAAGAAAAAAAGGGACACAGATTAGAAGGCAAAACGAAAAGGATATTTCGGGGTGAGAGGAGGAGAAGGAATGTTCAGTCAGCCTCAAGTAGCATCCTTTATTGTACGTTGCACTAGTTTTTTGGATGCAGGACAACCGACACCTGTATGGAGGATCACAGTCAGCCATGTGCAAGGAGAAGAGGAAATAACAGTAACTTCGTTCGAAAAAGCAAGCGAATATATGAAAGAAAAATTAAGTGGGTGAGGTCATGACAAACATTGGAATCGTCAGTGTCGGCACATTTATTCCAAAAAATATCATGACCAGCAAGGAAATTGCCGAAAAATCTGGAATACCTATAAAGGTGGTGGAAGAAAAACTTGGCATAATTTCCAAGCCTGTGGCCTCTTTTGAGGACCACACCTGTGAAATGGGGATAAAAGCGGCTCGAATAGCCTTGGAAAAGGGGAAAATCGCTCCAGAGGAAATAGACCTGATCATCTATATCGGGGAAGAGCATAAGGAGTATCCTTTATGGACGGCAGCCCTTTATATGCAAAAACATCTTGGGGCGGTAAATGCAGTTGGATTCGATATGGCGTTGCGTTGTGGTACCACGATAATGGGGATAAAGCTGGCAAAGGACATGATGGTAGCCGATGAGTCCATTAGCACAGTCTTGCTTGCTGGCGGTTATCGGAATGAAGATTTTATTGATTACACAAACCCCCGCACCCGTTTCATGTATAACCTTGGAGCGGGAGGGGGGGCCATCCTGTTAAAAAAAGATCATGGGAAAAATGCAGTATTGTCATCACATCTTATTACGGACGGTTCTTTTTCTGAAGATGTTGTCGTGGTTGCAGGTGGAACGAAACACCCCATCTCAGCAGAAGCTTTGGAAACAAGGAAAAATAAGCTTGATGTCCTGGATCCGGAAGGGATGAAATCAAGGTTAGAAGAAAAATCAATGATTAACTTCCTGAGAGTGATAAGAGAGTCATTATCAAAAAGCGGCTTTACCCAAGAGGATGTAGATTATCTCGGAATTCTTCATATGAAGAAATCTGCCCATGATTATGTGCTTCAGGAACTAGGCTTGATGGAACATCAATCTATCTATCTCGAAAACTATGGTCATATCGGTCAAATTGATCAGATTCTTTCCTTGGAGATCGCTTTGCATCAGGGAAGGATTAAAGATGGTGATATCATTGTCCTTGTCAGTGCTGGGATAGGCTATGCTTGGGGTGCAACGACTATTCAATGGGGGAAACCTTAAAGGGGGTTCTAAAGTGATCGTACAAAAGCAAGTGAAACTGCCGAATGGAGAGACTTACGGTTATAGGGAGCGTGAAGGTGCAGGGGAAACTTTAATTCTCATTCATGGGAATATGACTTCTTCTAAGCATTGGGATCTCCTGATGGAAAATATAGATTCTTCTCTCCATCTTATCGCAATGGATATGAGGGGATTCGGTGAAACCACTTATAATGAGAAAATCTATTCCATCAAGGACTTGGCGAACGATATCAAATTGTTCGTGAAAGAGTTGGAGCTTTCAGGCTTTACGATGGCTGGATGGTCGACAGGTGGGGCAGTGGCTATGCAGTTCGTCTCCGAAAATCCAGGTTATGCAAAAAAGCTTATTTTACTTGCTTCGGCTTCCACAAGAGGTTATCCGATGTTTGAAACGGATGAAAGCGGACAACCGGATCTGGCAAAAAGGCTATCAAGCTATGAACAGGTATTGCAAGACAAGACAAGGACCATCACCATCTCCCATGCATATGAATCACGTAATAAAGAAGTACTTAGAATGATCTGGGATTATGCCATTTACCATGACAATAAACCGGAAGCTGCACGCTATGAAGCATATTTGGATGACATGTTGACACAGCGTAACTATCCGGAAATTTTGCACGCACTTAATACATTCAATATCAGCACCCATCATAACGGACTGAAAGAAGGTACCGGGGAAGCAGGGAATATCAATATCCCTGTACTGGTTTTGGCAGGGGAAAAAGACCTTGTCATTTCAGAACAGATGGCAAAGGAAATAGTGGAGGATCTTGGCGAAGTGGCGACGCTTGTAACTTTGAAAGGGTGTGGACATTCTGCACAAGTAGATGATTTGCAACAACTGTTGCAAACGATTACATCATTCGTGGCAAAACAGGAGGAACAGTACAAATGAGATTAGAAGGAAAAGTTGCTATCATTACCGGTGCAGCTAATGGACTTGGGTTGGAAGCTGCACGACTATTTCTAAAAGAGGGAGCAAAGGTGGCCCTTGTGGATTATGACCTAACGACAGGAGAACAAAGAACAGCTGAGCTTCAAGCCGAAGGGGAGGCTGCTTTCTATCAAGTAGATGTAGCCAATCAGGAAAAGGTTGTGGAGATGGTCTCCATGGTAAAAGAAAGATTTGGCAAGATTGATATATTGATAAACAATGCAGGCATTACTAAAGATAATATGCTTCTGAAGATGAGTGGAGAAGACTTTCAAAAGGTAATGGATGTCAATGTCAACGGTGTCTTTAACTGTACACAGGCAGTGGTCCCTCATATGCTAGAAAATGGAAAAGGTAAAATCATTAACACATCTTCAGTCAGCGGTGTCTATGGTAATGTCGGTCAGACGAATTACGCGGCATCCAAAGCAGCAGTAATAGGGATGACAAAATCATGGGCAAAGGAATTCGGCAGGAAAAATATTAATGTCAATGCCGTAGCCCCGGGCTTTGTTGATACAAATATGGTAGCAACTGTACCGGAAAAAGTTATTCAAGGATTGCTGCAGGTCATACCTATGCAAAGACTTGGAAAGCCGAGCGACATTGCGAATGCGTATCTATATTTGGCCTCGGATGAATCGGATTATGTAAATGGAACGGTGTTGCATGTAGATGGGGGCATCATGATGTAAAAGATTACTATTCTGTATTGAACTAGATGCTGAACTGGCATCTAGTTTTTTTGTATACAATCTACAAGTTTTGACGAAAAAAATAACAAACACTTCAAAACATATTCATTCTTGCCAAGACTCCTACCCACACCGTATGATGAACTCATATTAAATAGTCAAATTTGAATAATTGTGTATAGGAGGACATCCAGGTGTTTAATGCGCTCATCAAAAAACCGAAAGTAACATTAATTTTTCTACTATTATTGGTGGTCATTGGTTCTTTGACCTATTTCCAAATACCAAAACGGGAGATTCCTGAAATCTCACTCAATGTAGGAACCATCACAACTGTCTATCCAGGGGCATCGCCAAATGTAGTTGAACGTGATATCACGACCCCGCTTGAAAAGGAATTATTGGATATCGATGGGATGGACAGTGTCACTTCCGTCTCCGGATTAGGGATATCTAATATCGTTATGGAGCTCACAGATGATGCGGACAGGGATAAAGTATTCTCCCTTGTACAGCAAAAGGTGTCAGATGTTAGCCGGGAGTTTCCGGAAGACGCATTTGAGCCGACAGTAAACTCGGATATTCAGATGGGAGCAATCGCATCCTATCATGTGCTTCATGAAGACCGTGCTTTATTATTGGAGCAAAAAGATGTGATTGAGGATTGGGTACCTAAGTTAGAGAAGATTGACGGAGTCCGTAAAGTCACGATAAAAGGACTTGAAGAGTCCAGTTACACACTTAATTTAGATTCTGAAAGCATGAAAGAAGAAAGAGTGCTGCTTCCGGATGTCATAACAGCCATCCAAAACGAGTTGGAAATCACTCCCCTCGGTAGTCAACAGGAAGGAAACAAAATTTCCCAATTGACTTTTGAACATATCGAAAATATTGAAGATGTGGAATCTGTCTTTCTTAAAAAGGATGATGAAGGAAACTCCCTGTATGTGGGAGATATTGCAAATTTGACGCAAATCCCCACAGAACAGGAAGATTACATTTTATACAATGGGACACCTGCCATTTCCTTGACGATCATGCAGGAAAAAGGAGTGGACATCCCTACACTTCATTCAAAAGTGGATGCAGAGTTGGAACGCCTCTCCAAAGATTTGCCCGATGAAGTGGAGATGGATCTTTACTATACTCAAAATGATATTGTATCCAAGATTTTCAAAGACTTGGGAATATCATTCCTGATTTCCATCCTGGCAGTGGTATTAATAACGTTTTTCGGATTAAATGCCGTATCCGCCATTCTGGTGGCAATCTCCATTCCAATTTCAATAGCGCTCGGATTGATACCCCTTCCGTATGCAAATGTGGATTTAAATCAAATCTCCATTATCGGGATCATCATAGCACTCGGGATCTTGGTGGATGATGCAATTGTAGTCAATGACAACATCCAACGACGTTACCAGCTTGGAGACGGTCCGCTAGAAGGTGCCATAACAGGCACAAAAGAAGTTAGGGTATCTATCATTACCTCTACCCTGGCGATTGTCTTTACCTTTTTGCCATTGACTTTCTTAGGTGGTCCGAATGGTGCATTCATTTCCGCACTGCCGACGGTACTAATCGCCACAATCATCGGCTCGACCATTGTCGCTTTGACCATTGTACCGATTTTCATGGCTTGGCGTCAGAAGAAAAAGAAACGTAAAAAAACAAAGGACGGTTTGCTTGGATCACAATTTGATAATGCAAGTAACTGGTATAGTTCGAAAGTTTTAACTAAAGTAGTGAAAAAACCTTTGCTTACAGGGCTTGCAGTTCTTATTTTCTGTACCGCGAGTTACGCTCTGGTTCCGTTCATTCCTGTAGTATTTTTCCCGAGTGCAGATAGAGAAGAAGTAACAGTGTCTGTCACTTACCCTGCTGGCACACCTCTTGAGGAGACAGAGTCAAGGCTCCAACAGATGGAAGAGGGTATTAAGACAGATGAAGCAGTTAACGAAACGACCATCTTTGCAGGGAGTGGGGAACCTGGGATATTTGGTAGCACCTTGTCCAATTCAGGAGAGAATACAGGACAGATTGTCATCAGAGTCGACAGGGAGCAACAGTCTGCTGAAGAGACAGTAAACAAATGGCAGTCTAAACTGCGCGAAGATAATCCAGATGCGGTAGTCATGCTTTCCACTATTGAAGCAGGACCTCCTGTTGGAGCTCCTATCGCTCTGACGGTAGTCGGGGAAGATATAGAAGAACTGATGGAATCCGTCAATGGGATGAAAGAAGAGATTGAAAGCTTGGAAGGAAGCGGAGCTGTCATTGATGATGTAGGTTCGCCACAGCCTACCGTCAACTATGTACCTGATAGGGAAGCATTGGAGGAGCATGGCATCACTTCCCAGGAAATTAGCAATCAAATCAGGCTTGTTACAGAAGGGATTCCGGTTGGGTCTTATGAAGCAGGGCTTGAAAGAGAAACACTGACCATCATCCAAGATTTTGTAGAGGATGGAGAAACAATTGATCTTGAAGCGTTGGAGCTTCCAAGTAAAACCGAAACTACTGAGTTTGGAGCACCGGTTCTCGTTCCGCTATCTGACCTGGTATCTCTTGAAGAAACAGAAGTGCTGCCATTGATTCCGCATAAGGACGGAGAAAGAACCATTACGGTCCGTGTGTATCCGGGGGAAGATGACAAGCAGAAATTGGAGTCAGAAGTGAAAGATATAGCAACATCCTATGAGACAGATAGTATTTCGATTTCTGTGGGAGGCGAATCATCTGCAAGAAGCGACTTCTTCATCGAAGTAGGAAAACTGTTCCTGATCGTTATTTTCTTGATATATATCTTAATGGTTGTTCAGTTCAATTCATTAAGACTGCCATTGTTGATCATGAGTTCCGTGTACCTGGCCATTTCAGGGGCCATGATAGGCTTATTCATCACTCAAACAGGACTCGGTTTCATGGCGATGATGGGGATCGTATCGCTTGCGGGAATAGTGGTTCGGAATGCTACAGTGTTCATTGAATTCATGGAATCCCGTTTGCAGGAGGGGGCAACTCTGAGTGAAGCGGTTATTGATTCAGGTAAAGCAAGATTGCGACCGGTCGTATTGACGGCCTTTACATCTATTGCCGCTTTACTTCCGATAGCATTCAGCGGGGATGTGTTGTTTACCCCACTTGCCATTTCAATCATTTCAGGGATTTTCTTCTCGACATTCTTTACATTGCTGTTTGTACCAGCATTTTATATTGTGATTAAGCGGAAGAAAGTAAAAGAAGTCTAAACAATTGTGAACGGGCATCCATCAAGGTGATGGTGCCCGTTTCTTTTGATGAATCCAACTACCGAGATATCCATCCTCCTCTGTAACCCTTCTGTAACTCCGATCTCTTATAGTGTTACTATCATGTAAGGTGTAGGGGAGAGATGGTAGTGGAATGGAATGGTTCTTGGTTACAGAAGCGTTCACAACATTCTCCGCATAAGATCGCAGTGATAGACGGCGAAACGGGAGAAAGGTGGAGTTATAAGCAATTATATGACCGATCAAGAGTCATGGCAGGCAGACTTCTTTCTGCAGGAATCGAAATAGGAGATCGAGTGGCTTTATTGTCTCCAAATCATATAGTGTACTTTGATTTGCTATTTGCCTGTGGAGAAATTGGAGCAACTTTTGTCCCGCTCAATTGGAGATTGGCGGAAAAGGAATGGAACTATATAGTAAAGGATTGCAATGCTAAATGTGTGATAGTACATGATGAGTATTTGGAGGATTCAAAAGCCATAGAAAGTCAGGTATACACCGTGGAAGATTTGCCCACTAAGGAAATCCAATGGAATGGTTCATCTTCTTCAAGTACCAATGACCCGGCAGCCATCATTTATACGGGAGGCACGACAGGGCAACCAAAAGGTGTAATCCTTACTTATGAGAACATCATATCTAATGCAATCAATACAATCGTAAGCTGGGGATTACATAAAGAGGATATCACCCTCACTTGCCTGCCTATGTTTCATACCGGCGGCTTGAATGCCTTATCCACTCCATTACTCATGGCCGGTGGGACAGTTGTCTTGATGAGGAATTTTGAAGCGGAAAAAACCATGCAATTATTGAACTTATATGAATGTACTATTACCTTAATGGTTCCGACGATGTATAGCATGCTGGTTGAGCACCCATATTTTCGTGAAACAGACTTCCCGACGATGAAAACATTCCTTTCGGGTGGGGCACCTTGCCCACTGGAAATATATGAAGCATTCAATCAAAAGGGAAAACTGTTTAAAGAAGGTTATGGATTAACAGAAGCAGGTCCAAATAATTTTTACATCGATTCATATGAAGCATATGGAAAAAAAGGCTCAGTAGGCAAAGCGATGTTATTCAATGAAGTTAAATTGATGATAAATGATAGCCAAGAAGCGGGTGAAGGGGAGGTCGGAGAAATCTTTATAAGAGGTTCCCATGTCTTTTCAGAATATTGTGGGAAAGAAGAGGAAACCAAAAAAGCCAAATGCGGTGGGTGGCTGAAAACAGGGGATTTGGGTCGCAGAGATGAAGATGGTTATTTTTATATAGTCGGCAGGACAAAGGATATGATCATATCAGGCGGAGAGAACATCTATCCTTTGGAAGTGGAACAGATTCTCTGCCAGCATGAAGCTGTAAAAGAAGCTTGTGTAATAGGTGTTCAACATGCTGTATGGGGAGAAGCGGTCATTGCCATCATCTCGCAGAAGAAGCAGACTTCTGAAAAGGAACTTCTGACCTTCTGCAAGAGGAGAATCGGAGTCTATAAAATACCTAAGAAAATAATCTTTGTACCGGAATTACCTAAGACGGCAGTGGGGAAAATAGATAAAAAACATCTACAGGATTCATTCAGGGAACTATTCATTCAAAAGGAAAACAAGGAAGAATTAATATAATAGAAAAATTAACAAAAAGATACACCTAGCATTTTTGGCAGACTAGGTGTATCTTTTTGTTGTAAGGATATACTTTAGATGAAACTTATTTAATTCTGTTTCGTACAAGTAGTATCTACTATACTCACACACAAAGGTGAATGCATATATATGGAATTTTATCTTGATATACTACTCTACGCCCCATATGTAACAGCCGCGATTCTTTGTTTGATGACGTTCTGCTTTTTCGTTGATTCAAAGTATGTGGTCTGCCATCAAAACGGCTATACAACATCACTGGACCTTGAAGCCAACAAGCTGCAGTCAGTCATCGGTAAAAGAAAAAGGCTTATAACATTTATTTATAGAAAAAGGCCAACAAAAGAAACAACCTTGGATGAAGAAGATTCCTCCCTCTACTTAGCTTACATGAATCGCTAATCTTGTAAAAAGTAGGAGGAATCAACATTGAAAAAGTTTTGGACAATTAGTTTAATAATATTTCTGGTAGCTTTATTATCTGGCTGCAATATGAGCGAACCGATAACAGCTGATAGTTCAGGAGTATGGAACCATTACTTCGTTTATCCGCTATCCCTTGCATTGACCACAGTTGCCGGTTGGACAGGTGGAAGCTATGGTATCTCAATCATTCTTGTAACCATCGCCATTCGCACGCTTATTTTACCACTGGCATTGAAGCAACAAAAAAACATGCTCGCCATGCAAAAACTTAAGCCTGAAATGGAAGCAATACAAAAGAAGTATAAAGATAAGAAGAATCCGGATGATCAAAAAAAGATGCAAACGGAATTGATGGGCTTGTATCAAACCCATAAAGTAAATCCGGCTGCAGGCTGCTTTCCGATGTTGATCCAAATGCCCGTGATCATGGCTTTCTATTATGCAATCGGGAGAACTACGGAAATAGCCGAGCATTCTTTCTTCTGGTTCAGCTTAGGACAGCCTGATCCCTTGCATATCTTGCCGGTAGTGGCAGCTATCACCACTTTTATCCAGACAAGAGTAACCTTGACAGATGATATCCAGCCACAGATGAAGATGGTTATGAACATCATTCCAGTCATGATTTTGATTGCAGGTTTGACGCTCCCATCCGCCCTTGCGCTATACTGGGTGGTCGGTAATATGTTTGGAATCGCCCAAGGCCTTTATTTGAAAAAACGGATGAGAACCCTGAGAGAGATAGAAGAAACAACAGCTGTGCCGAGCACATAAAACTCAAAAACCTCTAACCTCCAAAAGTGAGGGTGGAGGTTTTTTTATATTTTTTTGTAAAAACATGTTAATTTATCAGGGAAAAAAGGTATAGGAATAAGTAGATGATAAGTGAGTGTTAGGAATATGTACACATGACAAAAGGTTGATTCTTGCAAAAACCATAGTTTCATCATACTCCAGTTGCAGTTCATGGGTTATTATGGAAGTGGTAATGTGTCAGAAAGGAGTTTTTGGAATGAGCTTAGAGAATATTTCTGCCCAAATAAGTTCCATTCACTCTCAAATAAATGGGCTGAACCAATCGCTTCAAATAAAAAGAGAACAATTTAATCGTCTGATAAAGTGCGAGCAGGAATATCATCATATGATTGGTTCACTAGAATCAAACTACTCCTCCATCAGACAGCCTGAATTGTCAGGAGAGACTTGGACTGGCAGTAATGCTGATGAATTCAGAAGAATAAGGGAACAGGAAATCATCCAATCTTTCAAAGATATCCTGGATGTTCAATCAAATCAGATTGAAAGTCGACTATCGGATAAAATCAATCAATTGCGAATGGAAGTAGGAGCATTGGAGAGTCAGATATCTTATCAAAGATCAAGGCTTTACAACCTTCAATCGGAGAGGAGGACATTGATAGCAAATGGGTAAAGAGATAAAAGTTATGCAGGAGGAAGTGAACGCGGCGTTATCACAGACGTTGACTTCCGTTCAAGCGGTCAAAGTGAATGCTCCTCCAACTGTGGCAGGAAGGAGCCAGCTTTCTTCCCTGGATGAAATGGAAAAACTACTTCAGGATTTATTAACAGCTACTACATCCTATCAAACCCTCCTTACAGACCAGCTTCAAAAGACAAAAACACTCACTGACAGTATGGTGGAAAAAGATCAGGCATTAGCGACTGGTATCAGCAGAGGTGATTATCGTTGAAAACACTTGATGCAAGGCAAATTGATTCTTTGGTAGTGGGCATGGCCCAGTTTTTCACAACACAAAAAGAGGACATGAGAAAATTGCGGGATGACCTCACTTCATTTAGCAACCTGAATCACGCTTTAACGGGCGAGGGCGGGGATGCCATCAAATTATTCTATAGGGAGAACCATTTACCTCTGTTACTACTCTATGAAACTACTGTAAACCAGTTTGTGTCGTTTTTAAACGAGTATAATCAAGCGAGGCAAGGGTTCGATTCTTCTAATGCGGCATTTATCAGTTCATCATTTGTGGAGGAAGAAATTCCATCGAGCCTACAGATGCTCCGTACAAAGGTGACAGATATGGTGGACAGCATAAACAATAACTCAAGGAACGTATCTGACATCGTCCACCTTCCAAACCTAGTGGATGACAGATTTGTAAGCGGCACACAGCTTGCGATCAACAAAAGCAGGGAAACGGGGCGTGAACTTCATCAATTCGACCAGCAACAGCTCAATAGGCTATCAGCCATTCACCAAGATATCTCCGTTTTTAATCAATATATCAATAGCTTATCCAATGCAGTCAGGGTTTCTGGTTTCTCCATCAGTGAGTATGTGAGCGGAAAGTGGGCAAAAGAGGAGTGGTCCAATAACCTTTACACGACACTGAATAGCAGGGCAGGGGAATACCTGTCAGATGTGGATCAGAAAGAATGGAAAAATGCACAAGTGCTTCATAATATGAATAGTGTTCTGGATTATTTTACTTCCATAAAGGATAGGTTCAGTAATGCAGATCAATTCCTTATTGGTTCACGTTTTGCATTAACGATGTATTCTGTGGTACTGGCAAGACAGGTGAAAATTCATTACCCTAAAGGAAAACCAACCTTGGTGGACCGCTTTAAGAGAAATTATAACTTTACTGTAAGGGCAAATAAGAGCTGGCTGGCTTCATCCGGCTATTCCAATCCTCTAGCAAAATTTGTCCGTAATATGCAAAAGGGGCCAGTGCCTAATAATGCTGTCATGAAGCAGATGGCAGAAGGTCTGAAGAAATATACCACGCCATCAAGCTTCCTCAAGCATGTCGCTGGCTTCGAAAAAAATCGCACAGTGTCACAAACAGTCCAAAAACAGGCAAACTATACCTTCGATAGAACAAAGAAGGGCGTCAAGGAAGTGGCATCCAAAGCATTAGATGCCAAAGGGATGAAAGGCGTCGCAAAAGGGATACCGATTGTTGGAAATGCTGTGACGGTCGCATCGAACTTTCAAGAGTTCACAGATCCAGCAAATGCAGATAAATCTACCGTAAATAAAGCAGGTAGATTTGTAGCTGGAACGGCAACAGATTTAGCAGCTGCAGCGACCGGCGCAAAAATAGGTGCGACAATCGGAAGTGTAGGTGGTCCTGTAGGAATTGTAGTTGGTGGAGCTGTGGGGGCACTTGTTGGGGTAACGATCAGTTCAAAGGTCGGTGGGAAAATCAAGGAAATTGGTGGAAACGCCCTTGAAGGTGCAGTGAATGTTGGAAAGGATCTGGCGGACAAGGCTGGGAAAACTTTTAAATCTATTGGTTCATGGTTCAGTTAGGAGGTTGGAGAATAATGGAGAGTTTCATTTCATTGACAGTGGAAGAGTTAACGGTTCTTTTAAGCACAGCAGATTTTCCTGAAGAGGCACGGACACTCATCCAGGAACGCCTCAATACCGAGGACGTCCGTATATTTGAGGCTGTATTTCAAGCTGCAGTAAATCAGTTGCGCGTTAAGAAAATATGGAATGTGGAAAAAGAAAGACAAGGCGTCAACCCGATTGATGCAAAAGTGATGGACTTTATTACGATGCTAGCAACGAGTGAGTTTATGATCAGAGCCACTAACCAAAAAAAGAATAATACCCTTGTTCTTCATTACCTTAGTCTGGACTCGTGGCTCTACCAGCATATTGAAGATGGGGTGATCCATGAGTTTGCCTTTGTAGAAAAAAAGGAAATTCCGACTTTACTGAATGAGTTTTATTCAGTGGATTTCGCGGAAAATAGCGAGTCTAAAAGCTTCAGGCTTACGGATGAGCAATTTGATTCGTTGAAAAACCCTGAAAATGAGCTGACTATTAGAAATCAGGTGCAAAGCTCGTCAGGGGAAACTCAAGCGTTCACCCATTTCATGAAAGCTCTATCTCAAAATGATTATAAACTGGATAATATCTCCGTGTTTTCAATCGATAAAGAGAGGCAGCTTTACTTGGAGAACCTGGTGTTCTTCTGCCATACGGATGGTGAGACTTGGCTAGCAAGTTATGATAATTCACATGAAAAATCGGTAAGCATCAAAAAGGTACGAGGCGAAGCATGGAAAGATAACATAGAAGGTATACTCGATTTTTCTTATGATCTCCTCTACAATAGAAACTAAATGAAGAGGGGAAATAACTAACTAGACAAAACCTTCAAAAGGAGTATGTATGCTTGAAATAATCAAATTAATTATCTATATGCTGCTTGGAGCGCAAGCCGCTTATTTCATTGTTCTTTTTTTAATTGGTTCCTGGGCCATGGAATGGTACGAATGGGGAACATTTGAAAATCCGGACAATTTATTTAAGAAAATTGTCAATTTTTTCACCATCTCGATATTTGGCCTAGCATATTGGGTTGGCCGTAAAGTTCAAAATAAAAATTTTTTAATGAGGAAAGTGATAATCCTCATTTGTGGTTTCCTGTATTTTATCGTAATGATTATCCTTATAGCTGTTATTGACCCTTTATGAGTTTTTATTTTCGCCTATGCATTTCTATATTTGTTGTAATAATATTTCTCATACCGTTGATAGATGCTATCTAATGCAACAGAACATGAACAGCCTCTCCTCTTGGAAGGGTTGTTCAGTGTGCAGACAAAGCTAAAATAATGAAATTCCCTAGTTGATCGTAGTGGAAGGCGCGCAGACTTCTGCGGGAGGAAGGGACAGGGAAGACCCCGCAGGGCGTAAGCCCGAGGTGGCTTCCGGACCGCCCGCGAAAAGCGAAGCGCCTGCAACGGAGATCAACTGTTCCAACAGATAACCTAATTAACTTATAGTTTGTCAACAGTCTGGCAGCCCTCTCCTTTTGGAAGGGCTGTTTTTTAGTTAGTGAGTTAATAAAATAGTTCATACCTAAGCATCTTTCTTAATCCTAGTAATCATCAAGCAGTTGAGCAGGAACCATATTCCCAAAATGACTAATGCAGAATGAAAACGGAAGGTGTGGCTTATTAATGGACTTAAAGCAGTTCCAATCAATAAAGTGAAAGAATAAAGGGAGATCGCACTCCCCCGGTATTTTGCTCCGAGGACCCCGATAAAAATGATGATGGCAGGCAGGAAAAAGGAGATGGCTGCAACATAAATTATGGATAATGCACCTATCAAGAACAGATTATCTCTGAATAGCATCATTAAAAAGAATGTAACGGAAATAGTCAAAGAGCAAAAGAAAATGAGCCGCTTGGTCCCGATATGCTTAATAAGAGTTTCCGAAAACAGGCAAGCGGCCGTGCCAATCAACCCGATGGAACGGACCAATAAAAATGACTGGTCAGGAAATTCCTTGGATAAATATTGAAAAAGACTATCATAAAAAGTCACGAAAGAAAGCAATAAGGAAAAAACAATGAGATACAGAAATCTAAGATCACGGTCCGCCAAGAGGGTGAAAAAATTCCGCCAAGGCCATTGCCACGCATTATCCAGTGGATTTGATGATTTTAAAACAAGGAGTGCGAATAAAAACAATAAGAAATATAAGTATGCAAAGAGCACATAGACTCCGTCCCATTGATAATAAAAAGACACTTTCTCACTTATCATCGGTCCGAATATACCGGACAGGAGAAATCCGGCATTGATGAGGGAAATTGTATACGTACGAAGGGTTTGCGTGAAGTGATCAAAGCAGTAGGCGAAAGCTACAGGAGCAAAGCAGCCTAATGCAAACCCTTGGATGGAGCGGGTAAGATATAAAAAAGAAATATTGGTGGATTGGGAGACAAGTATTGTGGTAAGGGCGGAAAAGAGAAACCCGTAGCTGATGATGTTTTTTCTACCGAATCTATCAGACAGTGGTCCGAACGTGAGCAGACCAATGGAATAGAAGATGCTAAAGAAGCTGCTTGCAAGTATTACCTTGCCAGTTGATACACGCCATTCCATACTGATTTGGTCATAAAGCGGAATCAATGTGTACAGGTTGCAGACCACCAAAAACCCCATGATAATTAATAATGTTGCTGAAAAATAATGGTTATTTTTCACTCCCATCCTACATCACCTGCCCATTCCACCTTATGCACCAAAGGTTTGACCGGTTCCGCACATGATTGAAACAGCCGTTTGAACAAGGTCAAGACATTGGCAAATATGCTAGTTTTTCAGTACAATAGAACCAGAAGAAGAACATAAGTGCGCATTTAATTTCTGCAAATTATAAAATGGGGGAAATCTTGTGTCTATACGATTTTTATTAGGAAGAACAGGCAGTGGAAAAACAACATGGTTCCATGAACAGATCCTACATAAACTAAGGGAAAATCCTCAAGGCCCCCCTGTAGTGTACCTTGTGCCGGAGCAGATGACATTTCAATCGGAATACCGCATTGTGCAGTCGCCGGATGTGGAGGGGATGATAAGGGCCCAGGTTTTCAGTTTTACCCGCCTTGCCTGGAGGATCTTGCAGGAGGTAGGTGGAATAAGCCGTTTCCATATCGACCAGACAGGCATACACATGATTCTTCGCAAAGTGATCGAAGAGCATAAAAATGAGTTTCATGTGTTCGGGAGGTCGGCGGAGCAGTTTGGATTTATTGAACAGATGGAAAGCATGATAACCGAATTTAAACGTTACTGCGTCACCCCGGATATATTGCAGGATGAAATTGTCCGAATTGGAGAAGACGCTTCTATATCAGAACATGAAAAAATGCTTGCGAAAAAACTGACAGATATTCTGGTAGTCTATCGTCAACTTGAACAAAGCCTGGAAGGTAAGTACTTGGATGGCGAGGACTATTTACAGCTATTAGCAGAAAAGTTGGGTCGATCCCGTTACATTCAAAAAGCCGATATTTTAATAGATGGTTTCCACAGCTTCACTCCTCAGGAAATGGAAGTACTGAAGGAATTGATGAAGCATGCAAACTCCGTTACCATCGCATTGACGGTAGATAAACCATATGATGAGCAAGCACCATATGATCTTCACTTGTTCCGAGAAACTGGGACAACCTATCAAAAGCTGAAAAAGCTTGCATTGGAAGAAGGGTGCTATGTCGAGGAACCTTTCTATTTGGAGGGGGCTCCTCGTTTTCATACTGATTCCCTATCCCATTTGGAACGATATTTTGATGTTCGTCCGACGGTAAGCTATCAAGGCAATCCAGATGTCTCGATACTGCAAGCTGTTAACAGGCGGGCGGAAATAGAAGGGATTGCAAGGGAAATTGTCACTTTGGTACGTGATCATGGCAACCGCTATAAGGATATCGCCATCATCGTAAGGAACGCTGAATCCTATATAGATTTAGTTAATACGATTTTCAAAGATTATGAAATTCCTTTTTTCGTAGATCAAAAGCGGACAATGCTTCATCATCCTCTAGTGGAGCTGTTACGTTCAAGCCTAGAGGTTATTACAAGAAACTGGCGCTATGAATCGGTTTTCCGTTGTGTGAAGACGGACTTTTTCTATTCGATGGAGCAGGATATCAGCGAAATGCGAGAAAAAACGGACAAGCTTGAGAACTATTGTTTGTCTTATGGGATCCAAGGGCACAGATGGACTTCTAAGGAGCCTTGGAAATATCGCCGTTTCTTCAGTGTGGATACAGATGGGCCATATGTGCAAACAGATGAAGAGCTTGCCTATGAAAAGGAAATCAATAAACTCAGAGAAATGATTGTCGGACCACTTCATATGCTTGAAAAGCGTTGGAAACGAGCAAAAACCATGGAAGGTTATTGCAAGGCCCTTTATGAGTACATGGAAGATCTAGATATCCCGCAAAAGCTGGAAGCGAGGATGAGAAAGGCGGAAGAGGAAGGGGATCTTGCCGCTGCAAAAGAAAACGAGCAAGTCTGGAAGGCGATCATTCAGATGCTGGATCAAATGGTTGAATTACTCGGGGATCACCCGCTCTCTATGAACTTGTTTACAAAAATGGTCGAAAGTGGATTGGAAAGTCTCCGCTTTAGTCTTGTCCCGCCTTCCATTGATCAGGTGATTGTCGCCAACTTTGATCTTTCAAGATTGTCAGATATTAAGCATAGCTTTGTGATAGGGGTTAACGACGGGGTGATTCCCGCGAAAATAAAGGACGAGGGATTCGTGTCAGAAGAAGAAAGGGAGCTTCTGGCTAACTATGGGATGGAACTCGCTCCAACAAGTATGGAAAGGTTACTTGGAGAACATTTCCTTGTTTACTCATCCTTTTTATGTCCGTCCCATCAGCTGTACATCAGCTATGCGCTCGCCGATGAAGAAGGGAAAACGTTGCTGCCATCTTCTTATATCAAAAGGATAAAGGAGATGTTCCCAGATCTAAGGGAAAAGCTTCTTTTTAACGAACCCGCAGAGCTTTCTCAAGAGGAACAGCTGATGTTCGTGCATACCCCTTCCACCACCCTCTCGAATCTGGCAGTCCAGCTTCAAGCTTGGATGAAGAAATATCCGATTGAACCAATTTGGTGGGATGTATATAATGCGCTTCTTGATAGTGAAAAGTGGCAAGGGCAAACAGAGCAGGTATTAAGAAGTTTATTTTATAAAAATGAAGCAAGGAAGCTTGAACAAAAGGTTAGCAGAGAACTATATGGAAGCCATATGGAAGCAAGTGTCTCAAGAATGGAAAAGTTCAGTGCGTGCGCATTTTCACACTTTGCTTCCCATGGATTGAAACTTAAGGATAGAAAAATCTATCGGTTGGAAGCCCCAGATATAGGGGAGCTCTTTCACGCCGCGTTGAAACATATTTCTGATAATTTAAGAAAAAGGGGCAGTGATTGGAAGCACTTGACGAAGCAGGAATGCGAGGTGCTTGCCAAAGAAGCGGTGCATCTGCTTGCCCCGAGATTACAAGGGGAAATTCTCCTGAGCTCCAACCGTTTTCAATATATCAAACGGAAGCTGGAAACGATTATTACGAGAGCATCCCAGATTTTGAGCGACCATTCCAAAGCAAGTAAATTCACACCTGTTGGACTGGAGCTTGGGTTTGGAAAGAAAGAAGAGCTGCCACCGATTCAGATTACTCTGCCAAACGGGGTCACTATGGAGCTTGTGGGCAGGATCGACCGGGTGGATAAAGCAGAGGGAACCAATGGCGTGCTGCTTAGAATTATCGACTATAAGTCAAGCAACAAAGCACTGGATTTAACGGAAGTCTATTATGGATTGGCATTGCAGATGCTGACCTATCTGGATATTGTTATCTCCCATTCACAAGGTTGGCTGGGAACTGAAGCGACTCCTGCTGGTGTGCTCTATTTCCATGTGCACAATCCGATGATCAAAACAAATGGAATGGCACCGGAGGATATAATCGAAGAAGAAATCTTCAAGAGCTTTAAGATGAAGGGTCTTTTACTTGGAGATGAGGAATCAGTCAAGCTGATGGATCAGACACTTGAGAGCGGCCATTCCAAAATAGTATCTGCAGCCCTTAAAAAAAATGGCGGTTTCCAGGCTAACTCTTCGGTTGCAAGTGAGGAAGAATTTACGCAGTTGCGGACCTATGTAAGAAAAACATTCGAAGATATCGGCATGAAAATATCAGAAGGGGAAACGAGTATTTCACCATATAAACTTAAGAATCAAATACCATGCACGTTTTGTTCTTTTAAATCTTTTTGCCAGTTTGATACATCACTAGACGAGAATGAATACAGGCTCTTGACAAATATCCCGAAAAACGAAGTCATTCCGTCAATGAAAAGAAAAATGGAAGGAGGCGAGGAAGGATGAGTATGGAACTTCTTCCTAAACCGGCAGACGCCCAGTGGACCGAAGACCAGTGGAAAGCCATTGTCGCTTCCGGAAGGGATATTTTGGTTGCCGCAGCTGCAGGTTCCGGTAAAACAGCAGTCCTTGTAGAAAGGATGATTCATAAAATTGTGGAGGAGCATGTTGATGTGGACAGGCTGTTAGTCGTGACCTTCACAAATGCTTCCGCAGCAGAAATGCGTCATCGAATAGGGGAAGCGTTGGAAAAGCAGCTGGAGAAAAAGCCTGCCTCCCTTCATTTACGACGCCAGTTAAGTCTGCTTAATCGTGCTTCCATCTCGACCATCCATTCCTTTTGCCTGGACGTGATACGGAAATATTACTATTTGATTGATATCGACCCGAGTTTTCGGATAGCAGATACAACGGAAATCCAGTTGATGCAAGAGGAAGTGCTCGAGAATGTGTTTGAAGAGGAGTACGGAACTGAGGGGAATGATGGATTTTTTGAATTGGTTGACCGTTATACAAATGACCGATCAGATGGTGCCCTTCAACATCTCGTGCTTGACCTACATGAGTTTTCGCGGGCAAATCCCAATCCAGAAACATGGCTGGATGGAATTGTGTCATTTTATCAGTCTACCAGTACGTTATCTATGGATGACCTCCCTTTTATTGAAACGTTAAAGAAGGAAATGCATTTGCAATTCCTCGGTGCGGAAAGTCTGTTGAAAAAGGCAATGGCGCTGACCCTGGACCCTGGAGGGCCTGCACCGCGTGCCGAGAACATTGAATTGGATCTAGCTCAACTTCACAAACTTCAAGCAGCGTTGGATTCATCTTGGGACGAATTGTTTGCAGTGATGCAGGAGCTGGATTTCTCAAGGGCGAAAACATGTCGTGGTGATGAATATGACAAAGAGTTGATCGAAAGATGGACCAAGCTGAGAAACAACGCCAAAGCAATGGTTCAAGGAATAAAAGATGAATTGTTTTCAAGGCGTCCGGAATCTTTCCTGAAGGATATGGAGGAACTTGCCCCTGTCATGGGAACCCTTGTGAATCTTGTGAAGAAGTATGGACGGGAATTCAGCCTGATGAAACAAGATAAGGGCTTGGTGGATTTTTCTGATCTTGAACATTTATGTCTGGCAGTCCTTACACATTATGAAAATGGGAAGTTAGATCGGTCAGAGGCAGCGATCCGATATCAGTCCACGTTCAAGGAAGTGATGGTGGATGAATACCAGGATACAAACATGGTGCAGGAAGCAATTTTGAAGCTTGTGACCAATGAGAACGAAGAATATGGAAATATGTTCATGGTGGGGGACGTTAAGCAGTCCATCTATCGTTTCCGCCTTGCCGAACCGTTTCTATTCTTAAGCAAGTACAAACGATTTAACACGTCCGGCGAGAATACAGGACTGCGTATCGATTTGAATAAGAACTTTCGCTCGCGGCCAGAAGTTTTAGACGCAACAAATTTTATCTTCAAGCAGATCATGGGGGAAACGGTTGGGGAGATCGATTATGACGATGAAGCAGAATTGAAATTCGGAGCCGCCTATTATCCGGAAGCGTCCAACAGGGAAGCGGAACTGCTTCTGCTTGACCGCAGTGACTCTCAAGTAAGTGGAGAGGAGTTTTCGGAAGAAGCTGAAGAGCAAGTCGCACAGACAGGTTTTGATAAAGTGGAGCTTGAAACGGCACAGGTTGAAGCAAAGATGATAGCGCAGAAAATCAAGCACCTCGTTCAATCCGGATACGAAATTTATGATAAGGACAAAAAAGCAATGCGTGCGATCACTTACAGGGATTGTGTGATCTTGATGCGTTCTATGCCATGGGCTCCGCAATTCATGGAGGAGTTTAAACAAGAGGGACTGCCATTATATGCAAATCTGAGCACCGGTTATTTCGAAGCGACAGAAGTGGCTATTTTAATATCTTTACTAAAAATAATCGATAACCCGTATCAGGATGTACCACTGGCGTCTGTATTGAGATCTCCGATTGTCGGATTAGATTCCAATGATTTGGCAACCATCCGCATTCAACAAAAAAGAGGATCTTACTATGAAGCATTGATGGCATTTTTGAAAAAAACACCGGATTCATTGGAAGAAAGCAATCTTGTAAAAAGAGTGGGTTTATTTTTCGAGATGCTTCAGACCTGGAGAAGTTTCGCTCGTGAAGGTGCATTGTCTGAACTGATCTGGAAGGTCTATCAAGATACCCACTTTTTCGATTTTGTCGGGGGAATGCCTGGTGGGAAGCAACGACAGGCTAATCTAAGGGCGCTTTATGACCGTGCAAGACAGTATGAATCCACTTCGTTCAGGGGGCTATTCCGCTTTTTGCGGTTTATAGAAAGGATGCAGGACCGCGGGGAAGATCTTGGGGCTGCAAGAGCGCTCGGGGAACAGGAGGATGTTGTCAGGTTGATGACCATCCACTCCAGTAAGGGGCTTGAATTTCCTGTCGTCTTTGTTGCTGGACTGTCGAAACAGTTTAATATGATGGACTTAAACAGCAGCTACTTGTTAGATAAGGAGTTGGGTTTTGGCTCTAAGTATGTCAATGCAAAATTACGGATCACCTATCCTACCATCCTTCAGCTGGCATTGAAGCGAAAAGCAAAAGCACAACTCATTGCCGAGGAGATGCGAGTCTTATATGTAGCACTGACAAGAGCGAAAGAAAAACTTTACCTTGTAGGCACGGTAAAGGACTTTGAGAAATCGCAGGCGTTATGGAATGAGCATGCCAGTCATGAAAGCTGGTTGCTGCCGGACTATGCCAGGGCAGGGGCGAAATCCTATATGGACTGGGTTGGCCCGGCCCTCATTCGTCATATAGATGCAGAGGAATTGAGGGAAAATGGTTTATCCGGATTGGTTCCGGAAGACATAACCAATCACCCTGCCTCATGGAAAGTATCTGTTACCAACGTGCATCAACTTTTGGAAGAATTGGAAACTGAACGGCATGAAGAAAACCATATTCTCGAAAAAGTGAAGCATGGGGTGCCGGTAGAGATAGAGAGCCCTTATAACACGAGAGTACGAGAGCAATTGAATTGGGAGTATCGATTTAAAGAAGCAAGCGTCCATCGCTCCAAGCAATCAGTCTCAGAGATTAAAAGAATGCGGGAGCAACAAGATCCTTACGCGGATAATACACTCGTGAAAGTGGAAAGTGGATTTTTTCTAGATCGTCCAGCATTCTTGCAAAGAAAGAAACTATCACCTTCTGAAATTGGAACAGCGATGCATGCTGTGATGCAAAACTTGGATTTATCGGCTGAGACAATTAATAGGGAATATATCCAAGCACAAGTTTTAAAAATGGTTCAAAATGAGCTGATAACACCAGAACAGGCAGAAGTAATAGACTTTGAAGCTATCGGGGCCTTTTTTTCCAATCCTGTAGGGAAACGGATGCTGAAGGCGGAACATATCCATCGGGAGGTTCCATTCAGTTATGCGCTTCAAGGAGATGAACTTGGGGAAAAGACAGATTTAGAACAAGAAACGATCCTTGTTCAAGGGGTTATTGATTGCCTCTTGGAGGATGAAGAGGGACTCGTGTTGATCGACTATAAGACAGACACCATCACCGGGCGATTCCCTGAAGGTTTTTCAGAAGCGGAAACGATACTTAAAAACCGGTACAAGGAGCAGATTTCCTTATATGGAAAGGCTGTTGAGGGAATTTGGAAGAAGACCCTGAAGGAAAAATATTTATACTTCTTTGATGGGAACCATTTTGTGAAAATGGATGAATAAAAGGATAGGGCTCAGGCATTAGTCAGGAAAGATTGATTCATGCTTGGGCTTCTTGTATGGAAGGGAAGAGGAAGATGCGAATACTTCATACTGCGGATTGGCACTTAGGTAAAACACTTGAAGGAAGAAGCCGGTTGCCGGAGCAGGCGCAATTTTTGAAAGAACTTTTACAGATAGTGGAGGAAGAAAAGGTGGATGTCATTTTGATGGCAGGGGATGTATATGATACAGTCAACCCCCCGGCCCAGGCAGAAATGCTTTTTTATGAATCCCTTCAGCAACTTTCAAACAATGGGAAAAGGCCGGTTGCAGTCATTGCCGGGAACCATGATAATCCAGACCGTCTATCTGCTTCAAGCCCCTTGGCAAACGCACATAGTATCTCTTTGCTTGGATACCCCACAATGGACGTTCAAAGCATTTATGTCCCTACTACAGAAGAAACGCTTAAACTTGCTTCCTTGCCGTATCCTTCAGAGTCTAGATTGAATGAAGTACTTTCCGAAGAATTTGAGGAGAAGGTGCTCAGAAATCATTATGACGAGCGAATCCGTCAGTTCTTCGGAAAAATGTGTGAGCAATTTAAGGATGATACGGTGAATATTGCAATGAGCCATCTGTTTGTGGCTGGCGGAAACTCAACAGATTCAGAACGCCCGATAGAAGTTGGCGGAGCATTCACAGTCGCTGCAGAAAGCTTGCCTCAACAAGCCCAGTATGTGGCACTTGGACATCTCCATCGCCCGCAGACCATTAAACGAGCCAAAACAGTTGCCAGGTATTCTGGTTCTCCGCTTTCTTATAGTTTTTCAGAAGCAGGTTACACCAAAAGTGTGACAATTATCGATGCCAAGCCAGGTGCAGAGGTGGAAACGAAAGAAGTCTATCTGTCTAGTGGAAAGCCGCTTGAAAAATGGAAAGCAACTGAAGGGGTTCAGCAAGTGTTCGGCTGGCTGGACGAAAAGAAGGACGTCAACGCTTGGGTGGACCTTGAAATCCATGTGACCCATGCTCTTTCCATGGAGGAAATTCATCGTATCCGTAAGCACCATGACGGCATCCTGCATATAAGGCCGATTTTCCCTGAAATGGCGGAGGAAAGGAAAGCTGTGAAAATGGACAGTGTTCCGATTGAAGAGCTGTTTATTAAGTTCTATGAAAAGCAATCAGGTGGTGCGCAGCCAGAAGAGGAATTGGTCCGGTTATTCCTTACTTTGCTGCAGGACGAAACGGTGAAGGAGGGACAAGCATGAAACCAATATCATTAACGGTTGCTGGATTGCATAGTTTCCGTGAAAAACAAGTTATTGACTTTGAATCACTCTGTGAAGGAGGTGTATTCGGGATTTTCGGGCCGACCGGAAGCGGAAAATCCTCTATACTTGACGGCATGACGCTAGCTCTTTATGGGAAAGTGGAGCGTGCTTCCAATAATACACAAGGGATTATGAATCATGCGGAAAACCTGGTGCAAGTTGGCTTCTTATTTGAATTAGAGAATGCCAATGGAAAGCAACGTTTCAATGTGGAGAGGACCTTTAAACGTACGGATGAAATTCGTGTCAAAACGGGAATATCAAGGTTAACGGAAGTGAAGGACGGCGAGCATACCGTCATTGCTGATAAAGCAAGTGAAGTCAATCAAGCAATCCAGGAGATCCTCGGACTTACTATTGATGACTTTACCCGTGCAGTCGTGTTGCCTCAAGGTAAATTTGCAGAGTTTCTATCCTTGAAAGGGGCCGATAGAAGGCAGATGCTACAACGCCTTTTTCAGCTGGAGAAGTACGGCGATCAGCTTTCCCGGAAGATAAAAGAAGAGCTGCAGGAGAAGACTAAACTGCTGGGTGAAATACATGCTGAGCAGTTGGGATTGGGCAATGCTTCCGACATGGCTGTAAGAGAAGCGGAAAAAGCCTATAAAGAAGTACTTTCTATTGTTGGCAAGGCAGAAAATACGCTTCAAGAAATGGAGCTAGTTTTTGAACAAAAGAAGAAACAATGGGAATGGCAGAAGGAAAGGGAACAGGTGGAAGAAAAGCTTCAGACATTCCTAGTGGAGGAAGTCTCTATCAAGGAGCTTGAAGCTACGTATACGTTGGCTGAACAGGCAGAAACCTTAAAACCTTTATTGGATGATTTAAAAGAAGTGGAAAAAGCTTTAGCGCAATGGAGGCAAAAAAGTGAGCAAGACCAGGCTGCAAATGTAGCTGCAAAAGAGTCTATGCAAAATTCTGTGGTCGTCTATGAAACAGCAAGAAAGAAGAAAGAAGCGGAATTACCTGTATTGCTGTCCAAAAAAGAAAAATTAGATCGCGCAAAAAAGCTTAAAGAGGGCTTGACCGCCCAACAAGTAAAGGCAGTGGAAATAAAAAATTCTTTAGCGTTAAAGAAAGATACTCTTTCAAAAATTGAATTAAAAGAAGATAAAGCTAAAAGCATGTATGCAAAGGCAATTCAAAAGCAGAAAGAACTAAAGGAAGAGCTTGCATCCCATTCTTACACCTCCGCTCGCCTCGAGCTGCTTCAAAAAGCATATGAGAGAAAACAGGAAATTGTACATGTGGAGAAAAAAGCGGTGGAAAATGGGGCAGAAGTGGAGAGCCTGGATAAAAAGTTTTTGGAGTTTCAAGAGGAAAATAAAAAAGCAGATGAAAATTTAAAAAAGGGAAAAGAAACCCTGGTGGAAATTTTCGAGAATACAGATAAGCATTATGACCATGCCTCACAGATCTCCCTATCACTTGATTGGCTGGAGAGACAGACAGAACAATACTTACTGGCAGAACAAAAGCTTGCAGAGGATGCCAAGATACATCAGCTAGCAATGGAATTGGCAAGTTCCCTTGAAGAAGGGGAAGCATGTCCAGTTTGTGGTTCTACAAATCATCCAGCCCTTCCCACACATCAAAGTTTAAAAGAGGTGGCAAGCAGCAAAGAAGAGAATGGGTTGGGAAAACTACCTTCTGCATTATCTCTCCAAAAGCAGGAAAACCTGAAAATCAAGCTCAGATTGGAACAGTTAGCTTCAGAGCTTCATCGTGATCTTGAAGGCTCGAAAGAATTGCCTGCTCCAAAAGAATCTTTTGAGAAAGTGGATAAATGGGACAAGGAAATGAATGAATCTGATGATACTGCCGGGTTACTTCTAGAAAAATACCACAAAATCACGGCAGATCAAAAGGCATTGATACAGGATATAATCCAGTTGCAGGAAAAGAAGGGGAAAGTTGATCGTTTCCTTAAATCATGGACTGATAAATTTAATGAAACAACTAAGCTTTCAGTGACTTATAAAGAACAGCGTGATAGTTGGAATCAACGTAAGGAAGCTTCCATTGCGGAACTTAAGGATAAAAAGGACCAGTGGGAAAGAACGTTTAAAAATGAGATATATGAAGAAGTCGACCAGAGCTACAAGGCAGCAAAAGAGGCTGAAAAGCTAAGAGGGGAACTGCAGGAACGAATCAATAAAAGTGTGGATTATATAGAGGCAAAAGAGAAAGAATTAAGAGAAGCGCAAGAACAGAAAATGGAAGTTGAAAAGGCTGTATACCAAGAGGGTCTTGGTCTGGAACAAATTCTCAACCGGATAAAAGAAGCCGAGGAAGAAATAAGGGGCATTGTAGGTGAAAAGAAAGTCGAGGATGAGTTTGAACAACTTCGTCTTACAATGGAAGACCTGAATGTGCAGGAAAGGGAAAGCTATCAACGATGGACTTCCTCTCAGCAATATTCTCAGGAAAAAGAGAAGGCTGCTTCCCAGAGTGAACAGATGGTCAGGGAGACAGGAGTCCGCTTGGAGAACATTGAAGGGAAATGGAATCTTGCTCTTGAAGCGTCCATTTTCACCTCAATTGATGAGGTAGAGAAGTCAATGTTAAGTATAGAGTCCAAAGGTCAATGGAAAAAGCGAATAAATCAATACTGGGAAGATAGAAAAACTGTGGAAAAAGATATGGCACGATTGAATGCCCTTATCGGAACCGCATTGCTCGAGAGAACCGAGTGGATGGAATTGCAAGAACAGCTGCAATCTGCACGCAAGGTCCTGCGTGAGGAAATCGAGAAAAAGAGTGCACTACAGCAGAATCTCCAATCTCTAAAAGAACGAAATGAACGTTTCAGAGCTTTAGAGGAGAAAAAAGAGAAGCTGACAGAGGAAACGCAAGCGTATCAAAAACTTCAGGCTGTTTTTAAAGGGAACAGTTTTGTGGAATATTTAGCAGAGGAACAGCTTCTGCAAATAAGCAGGGATGCATCAGAGAGACTGGGTCACCTGACGAGACAAAGATATGCATTGGAAATGGATTCACAAGGTGGGTTCATCATTCGTGATGATGCGAACGGTGGTGTGAGAAGGCCGGTTTCCACTTTGTCCGGTGGCGAAACCTTCTTGACTTCCTTGGCACTTGCATTGTCCCTATCAGCGCAAATTCAGCTGCGTGGGGAATATCCATTACAATTCTTCTTCCTTGATGAGGGGTTTGGAACATTGGACTCCGAATTGCTGGATGCAGTCGTTACCGCATTAGAGAAGCTTCAATCCAATCACCTTGCTGTGGGTGTTATCTCTCACGTCCAAGAACTAAGAGCCCGCTTGCCAAGACGATTAGTGGTTACCCCAGCTCAGTCTACGGGCAAAGGTTCTGTAGTGACATTAGAGAATTTGTAATATCAGGAAGGTTATTCTAAGGTGGAGTGCTGTCCGTCCAATGAATTTGATAGGGGAGTGTAGGCTGAAATGGGAAAGAAGAAGCGGGATATTGGAACCTGTGAGCTGTGTGAAAGGGGAGGCGTGGATATAACAGTCCATCACCTCACGCCTAAGGAAATGGGAGGAACCTTCCTTCCAACGGCAAACCTATGTATTCCCTGCCATAAACAAATACACGCCTTATACACAAATGAAGAACTGGCCATCCGTCTGAATACAATCCTTCTTCTCAAGGATGATCCAAAGATAGCCTCCTTCATCAAATGGATCCAAAAACAGCCATCCACCAGAATACCATTGACACGCAAATCAAACCAACGCAAACAAAAACGCTAAAACTCGAAAACAACAAGAGAAAACAGGAGGCAACAAGAAAAAACAAGAGAAAAATAACAATAGAAAACCGAAACCCGTGCCACTTGCGTTGGCACGGGTTTTGTGATATTTCGACGTTGAAGGGGGAATTCCTAGAGGGGTCTGACCCCCTTTTTAATTATTCGCCACAATATCCTGGTCGTTGATGTCAGGGTCGATGGTGTTGGTGGCGGATAGACCGTTGTTGGTGATGATGAAGTTTCCGGTGTTTAGGGCACCGGATCCTGCTGAGGTTTTGGAGGCGGATTTGGGAGATATATAGAAGGAATCCCCGAAATTGATGACGCCTCCGCCTACGCTGTTGATTGCAACCGGACCTACGATAGCTGGCATGTAGAACATCCTTTTCGTTGTTGGCTATAAAGATATGTGTGGTAGCGTTTTACTGCAATACTCTAGATAGCCTTCTTTTTGATACTTACACTATATGATTTCCCGCCTAAAAGGTGAACGAATGATTAGCTGTTTCCACTTACGTTTTGATCTGTCACATCAGGATCTATTGTATTGGTTGCGTTCAGTCCGTTATTTGTATTGATTACATTACTGGTATTGGCTCCGCCTGAACCTAGGGAGGCCTTTCCGGTTCCTTTAGGGCTGATATAGAAGGTGTCCCCAAAGTTGATGATTCCCCCACTGACACTAGTCACTTTTACAGGTCCGATAATTGAAGGCATAAGCTAATCCTCCTCACTTTTTACACTAGCTGTTGGAATAACCATCGCTCGATGAATTTCTGGACCTAATAGTTGCCTAGTATGCTTGATTCTTACCTCTGCACAAATGGTTTGGGAGGACCCGACCTGCAGAACAGAGGAGGAGGAGACCCCTTTAACTTTGATATGATTGACAAAAATATTTGGATTCGGATTGGAAACAGACATGTTAACCCTTTCCGTTATGACAGGCATAGGGTATTGCATGCTGAAAATAGGAAATTCAGAGAAATTTCCTTCCTTCCCATAAAATCGCGGAAACTCCCGTTTAACTGCAAGCGCCCGTGATTTAGCATTTATAAAATAGGAATCACCGATGTGAAAATAAGAACTGAAAGACAATGAATGCAGGTTGATATCGTTCACTCTGGATATTCTCATCGGCTATTCCGTAGTAAGCGGAACAAACGGTCCGATTATGAGCGCTTCAGGAGGTGTATCGAAATAAGAAGACAGACAGATATTCTGTGTATCCCCAACTAAAAGAATGGAAGAAGAAGAGACCCCAAGAATGTTGATATTGTCCACTTGTAGGTTATGGTTTGTTACTTGAAAATTCATAGGTTAACACCACTCAATTATTTATTTTGATGGGGGAGGCTCTGGATAAATGCTGCAAAGGCTTTATCCATATCCCCTTGAAGCTGCTGGATGGTGATCTCTTTGATTTTTTCATCACTATATCCCTTTTGGACAGCTTCAGAAGTAATCGTATTCAAAGTATGATTGACTCTGGATAGTAACTGTTTGTTCACATCTTGAATCATAAAATCATAATAATGTTCTTCAAGTGTCCTGCCCTGCTCTTTAGCAATTTGTTTAATTTTGGCTTCGCCGTTTTTATCTAAATACTCCCGCAAATCTGCTTCAATTCCTTTTGCAAGATCTTGGTTTCTTTGTGGGACCGGAACTTCCAGGTTGTTTTTAGTAACAATAAAGTCTTCGATGTCACCCGATGAACCAGGTGTCAAACCGATGTTTAATGTACCTTCCAGTGTTTCCACTTTCAATTGATCAAACTTATACTCGATTCTTTCGATATTCATACTTGGCTTTTCTTTTAACTGGACGATCTCCTTTTGCATTAGCTTTACCAGCTCTTCGAGGGTGGAGATCTGTTTTGTCTGGTTTTCTACTATCTGCTGCAGTTGCTGTATCTGTTGCTGTGATTGGTAAAAATACTGATAGTTATTATACATTCGATCCACCTCTTTCATAGGTTTGCTAAGGTCTTGAGAATCATCTCTAATACTCTATGCAATCTCCTGGAGATGGGTGAATGCCCAGAAATTAAATTACGTAGATCCTTTTAACGGAACAAATGGTCCGGCACTGCTTGATAGGTCGCCGCCTTGTTGACTTTGCGCTATCTCCGCACTACTGACCGGTGCAGGTTCAACAAAGCCCCCAGTGTTATATAGATTAGATAAAGACTTTATGACGCCTGCACTACCTATTTGAAAAACAGAGGAATTCGTGATCCCGCCTATTTTCAGATGATGAATGACAATGTTTTGATTGACGTAGAAATTGGAAGCCATTAGGGATTCCTCCTTAAACAATATTAGTCGGGGTAAAATGAGCCTCTATCCTCTAGTTGTCTTGCCCTTGCTTTTCTTGTTACATATTCAATGCCACTGGTTGGTCATTGACGTCCTGGTCATAGGTGTTGGTCTGGCTGTTGGTGTTACTTATGGAAATTGTGTCTCCGGTATTGAAGCTTCCGGCACCTGCAAATGTTTTGGCAGAACTGACCGGGGACATCTGAAACACATCACCTATATGAAAAATTCCGGAGTTACCGATGCTATTAACACTTACAGCTCCGACGATTGCTGGCATAAACGTTAACTCCTTTTCTGTGCGCTATGCTATATCCTATGACATTAGCCCGGTATGGTGAGTGTACATTTTTTATCAAAAAAATAGGTTTTTGATTTACGAAAACAACTTAAAAAAATGAGGATTGGACGATAGGAATATATAGGTAAAAGAGCTATAATCTTTATGTTAGGCTCTTTTCTTAAAGATTGTTGCTTTTTACTAGTAAAAAGTCGTGGATTGGACTTTTTAAAACTTAGAAACACCAAAATAGGCATGCAGTCTATTCATTTCAGCCAAGAAAAGAACACAAAAGCAAGTTAGTTGAAGCAGGGATTAAATCTATGAAAGCAGCATTAATGAGAATAATGAGAGAAGAGGGGGAAATGGATGCAAGCTGCACCGATACAAGAAAGAGAGAGAATTGTAGCATTGGATATTATTAGAGGGATTGCAATATTAGGCATTTTTTTAGTGAATATGCCTTCCTTTTTTTCGCCGATGCTTTATGTGGATATGAAATCATATTGGACGGAAACTAGGGACATAGTTGTAATGAATGGAGTGGACATCTTTGCCCAGGCAAGCTTTTACACTCTATTTTCGTTTTTATTTGGGTATGGGTTTATTATTTTCACAAATAGAGTAGCAGAAAAGAATCTATCTGTACCAAAATATTTTTCTAGAAGACTTGTTGTATTGTTGATAATTGGAGTGATTCATGCTTTTTTAATATGGCATGGTGATATTCTTATTACATATGCATTATGCGGGTTTATTTTATTGGTTATGAGGAAGATGTCACCAAAGGCAATGGTGTGGACTGCACTTTTAATTATTGTGATACCGACCACACTGATGTCTTTAATGATGTTACTGGTGACGATGACAATGGGTGATGCCAATATCTATTCTACATTGGAAGTCTATGCTGCGCAGTCTTTAGAAGTGTATGCAAATGGGACATTCATGGAGATCACCAATCAACGCATTTCTGATTGGTCATTCGTTAACATTGCAAACTTCTTTTTTATTGTGCTTTCTGTTTTGCCGATGTTTCTATTCGGAGCAGCAGCGGCTAAATCGAATTGGCTTGAAAAAGTGGAAGAGAATCTCTCTGGGATGAAAAAGCTTTGGGTAATAACGTTTATTTTGGCGTTGATATTTAAGTTGCTGCCATATTACACAGAACATAATTTTGCGACGGAGTATCTACAGGATGGGATCGGTGGACCTGCAAGTGCGGTATTCTACTTCTTAACGGTTGTATTGATGACTAGAAAAAGAATGGGGCTTATGCTTTTATCTCCTTTCCAGTATGTCGGGAAAATGAGCTTGAGCAACTATTTGTTCCAATCTGTTGTATGTTCCCTTATTTTTTACAGTTATGGACTTGGATTATATGGATCCTTTACCCCGTTCCAAGGAATATGGTTGGTACTGGGTATCTACATCTTCCAGATCATCATAAGTAAAGTCTGGGTATCCAATTTCCACTATGGCCCTATGGAATGGATTTGGAGAGCAGGAACGTATGGAAGCAGACCTAAATTTAAAAGACTTTCGTAAGCTTTGATACTCTCTCATATATAAGAAACAACCGTTCTATTCGTGACACATTTAAAGAAAAATATAAAAAGATGTGAGCATGTGCCTCACATCTTAGTCATTGTGCAAAGGAATATTTATTTTGGCTTTCAATTAAACGGACTTGCTGTCGTGATTGTTTGTTCAACAGTACATCTAATTCTTGACTGCATTTAACTGTCTGGGATGCAGTAAATCCGTATTCTTTTGCGCAATGAATCATTTGTTGTCTTTTCAGTTCAATTTTTAAGGCCAACATTTTCTTCTACTCCATTATGATAAGATTAAGAAAGCAACAGGTTGTCCTTATTATGGCATGCCTTTTACAAGAAAAAAAGCACTTCGCTAAAACAAGTCATAATATAACAAATTACTACATAAACCACTCTGGTCAGAGAGAGGAGTATTGAGGAAAAATGCATTTTGTAACAATGGAAATTCAAGATAAGATAAAAATAGGATTAACTGATGAGGCTCAACGATATGTGCTTGACCTAGATAGAGCATATAAAGAGCTGGGAGATGGAGGTCCTTGGCCATCCTCCCTCTTGGAAGGAATTGAACAAGGGGAGCCTTTTATTGATAGTGTTTCCAGGTTAAGGGATGCGGTGTTCATGCAAAGGGACTCGGAGTCTTATTTTTATCCGATGGAGGAAGTTCGTCTTCTTGCCCCCATACCAAGACCGCATAAAAATATTTTCTGTGTTGGTAAGAATTATCGTGACCATGTATTGGAGATGGGAAATGAAGGGGATATCCCGGAACATATCATGATTTTTACAAAGGCACCGACTTCTGTAATTGGCCCGGGAGCCTTCATAGATAGTCACGAGGCCCTGACTGCCCAGCTTGATTATGAAGGGGAACTGGCTATTGTTATCGGGAAGCATGGGAAGGGCATCTCAATAGAAAATGCCCTGGATCATGTATTCGGATATACCATTGTCAATGATGTGACAGCAAGGGATCTGCAAAAGCAGCATAAGCAATTTTTCCTGGGGAAAAGTCTGGATGGATCCTGTCCGATGGGCCCTGCTATCGTTCATAAATCGTTTATTGATGATCCACAAAGTTTGATTGTGGAAACGAAAGTAAATGAAGAAGTAAGACAACATGCTTCTACAGAACTGATGATGTTTTCCATTCCTGAAATCATCTCAACCTTATCTAAGGGAATGACGTTGGAACCGGGGGACATTATCGCAACGGGAACTCCTTCAGGTGTAGGAAAAGGCTTTGTGCCACCACGGTTTTTGAAAAAAGGAGATGTGGTGGAGGTCAGTGTGGAAAAAGTGGGAAGCTTAAGGAATGTAGTTGTTTAAAAGAAAGGCATGGGATTTATTTGCCTTTTACTAATGGTGAAAAAAAGCTGCCCAGGAGGTTTCACTCAACCTTTGGGCAGCTTTTGCAGTATTTATTAAAGAGATAATACTTTCTTCACTTTTCCAATTGCCCAATCCAGATCTTCCTTGGATATAACCAATGGAGGCGCAAAACGGATCACCGATTCATGTGTTTCCTTGCACAATAATCCTTCTTCCTTTAACTTTTCACAATAAGGTCGAGCTGCCTCTGTCAGTTCGACACCGATAAAGAGACCGCGACCGCGTACTTCTTTAATGATAGGATTATTGATGGTACGTAATTCTTCCATCATATAGTTCCCCAGTTCAAAGGATCGTTCAACCAACTCTTCTTCCTCGAGGACTTCCAGTGATGCCATCGAAACGGCACATGCTAAAGGATTTCCGCCAAAAGTGGAGCCGTGGGATCCTGGATTGAATACACCGAGGATTTCTTTATTCGCTGCAACGCAGGAAATCGGGAACACTCCTCCGCCAAGCGCTTTTCCTAATATGTACATGTCAGGCTCTACATTTTCCCAGTCACACGCAAAAAGTTTACCTGAGCGGCCAAGACCTGCCTGAATTTCATCTGCTACATATAACACGTTATTGGCTTTACATACATCATATGCTTCCGAAAGGAAACCTTCAGCAGGGATATTGATTCCGGCCTCACCTTGGATCGGTTCAAAAATGAAAGCTGCAGTGTTAGGTGTAATGGCACCTTTTAGAGCTTCGATACTGCCATAAGGAATCACCTTGATACCTGGAAGCATAGGACCGAAACCTTGCTGATACTCTTCACTTGAAGACATGGATACAGCTGTCATGGTACGGCCATGGAAATTGTCTTCACAGACGATGATTTCTGCTTGGTTGACTGGTACATCTTTTACATCATATGCCCAGCGGCGCACAGCCTTAACCGCTGTTTCCACCGCTTCCGCACCAGTATTCATTGGAAGGACCATGTTTTTCTTCGTTATGGAAGCCATTTTTTCATACCAAGGCCCAAGCTGGTCATTATGGAAAGCACGTGAAGTCAGCGTTATTTTATCTGCCTGGTCTTTTAATGCTTGTATGATTTTGGGGTGGCGATGCCCTTGGTTCACAGCGGAATAGGCACTTAACATATCCATGTATTTGTTGCCTTCCGGATCTTCCACCCAAACACCCTCTGCTTTTGAGATGACGATCGGAAGCGGATGATAGTTATTGGCACCGAATTTCTCTGTCATACTGATGATGTCGTGCGTTTTCGTTGTCATATATGAAATACCTCCATCTAATCAATGTAATGGCTTTCAAGGGTATTATATCATTGTTGCTGTATATTTTCGAAAAATTTGTTGTTCTTGCCTATAATCAATCTAGTAGTTATATATTTAGTGCTACCACACTCAGGTGGAAAATTTCTTTTAAATAAGTCAAAATCTTAATAAAAGGATTATTTACTTAGTTTTTTTCCAGCTCTATGGTATGATACAAGTAGTTTTGAGTTGAAAGAGGAGGTAGAAAAAATGACACATGCGCATATTTCCACATGGGCAATCGCACTTATTCTGTTTGTTGTTGTGCTTGTTTTGACAAAGATAGGGAAAGAAAAAGCTGCTAAAATCACTTCGATGGTATTGAGATTGTTCTACATACTGATTGTTGTAACAGGATTACAGCTTGGCTGGGGCTGGATTACAAACGGACAATATGTATTAAAAATGGTACTAGGTATCGTGGTCATCGGTTTGATGGAAATGATCTCTGTCCGCACACGAAAAGGAAAGTCCACTGTTGTGTTATGGGTAGTATTTGTATTGGCTTTAGCTTATATCATCCATCTGGGCTTTAGTTTACCGATGTAATAAAATTATGATTTTTTCGAGGCATGGGCCCTTCAGATGAAATGGGATCCATGCCTTTTCTTTTGGAAGGGATCTCAAACTCATGGAAATGGGGGGGGAATCACATAGAATGTGCCTGACCGCCCAATTCCTTTCCAAAACCCAAAAGGTAACAAATAAACCGAAACTCTCATAACGAGAATTTCGGAGTTAGACACCTTATTCTGCTTTTTTTCGCTCCATATTTGTGAACATATACCTTTTCCCTGTCTGAAGTGTGTATTCAAAACGATCTGTCATAGATTTCCCCCGAGTAAAATGGTGCTGAACGGAACAGATGAATGTTTCATTATCATATACCAAGAAATTCACACCTGAAGGTTCTTTTACATGATCCATGAACTGCATTGTATTGTGGCAGTAGATGCAGTCATAAAGTGAAATGTTGGATTTATTTAAAAGTGTGGTGAATTTCGTGAATGCCTCTTCAGAAAGCTCCTCTAGTAATTCCAAGTATGGTTGTGGGAGTCTTTTGCGGACACGGACTGCATCTCCGTTGCCCAACTCATATAGATGTTTCGTATGTAAGATTACTTGCCCTGTTTCCAGAAGCACGCCTGGTACCCACTCATTGGAAAAAAGGATTTCTATTCCCTCTTCAGAAATTTCTTCTAGTAAAAATGCTTCATCATCCTCTGCCTCAAAAAAAATCCATTGGTCATTTATATTTTCAATAGTACCGCAAGTAAAGGAGCGCTTTTGTTCATAGATGATGCTTTTCCGTTTTTGAAGATTCACAATAGTTTCCTCCAGTTACTATGAAGTTAGGTTTTCTGCCATTCTTCCCTTCTTTCCACCCCTTTAAACGGAAAGTTTAAAGTTCGGAATGGGAAATAAATCCTTTTGCTTGATTGGAAGGAAGACTAACACGAAATCGACAGTGAAACCTTTCCGCTAATTCATGGTATAAGCACTCCTGGCATAGTATAGAACAGCCGTAGTTTGCTTAAAGCAGAGGAGTGGATTGTACAATATGTGCGGTATTACAGGATGGATCGATTATAGAAGAGAAATTAAGGACCAAAAAGAAATAGTGAAGAAAATGGCAGAAACTTTATCGTTTCGTGGCCCTGATGATACAAATATCTGGATGGACCGTCATGTTGGATTTGGACATAAACGATTGGCGGTTGTCGACTTAGAGGGCGGCAAGCAGCCAATGACAAGAACGAAAGCAGAAAAGAATTATACGATTTGTTACAATGGCGAGCTATATAATACAGAAGATATCAGGAAAGAGCTTCTCAGGAGAGGGTATTCTTTCCGAGGGCATTCTGATACAGAGGTATTACTGACTGCTTATATGGAATGGAAGGAAGAATGTGTCCATCATTTAAATGGCATTTTTGCCTTTGCGATATGGGATGAAGAGAAACAGCAATTATTCATCGGGAGGGACCGGCTAGGGGTGAAGCCATTATTCTTTCATGAATCAAATGGAAAACTCATTTTCGGGTCGGAATTAAAAGCACTCCTTGCACATCCTGAAGTATCAAGCCAGGTTGGTTACGATGGGCTGGCAGAAATTTTTGGACTTGGGCCATCCCGGTCACCGGGACACGGTTTGTTCCATGATATTAAAGAGCTCCGGCCAGCTCACCTTCTCGTATTTTCCAAAAGCGGCGGGTTGAAAATTAAGCGTTATTGGAATGTGGAGAGCAAGCCGCATGCGGATACGCTTGATGAAACAGTAGAAAAGGTGCGTGATTTATTTACCGATGCCGTGACTAGACAGCTGGTTTCCGATGTTCCCGTGTGTACGTTACTTTCAGGAGGGCTTGATTCCAGTGCAATAACAGCCATTGCTGCCAATGCATTCAAAAGTGAAGGAAAACCGCCGTTAAACACGTATTCCATAGATTACGAAGAAAACGATAAATATTTCAAAGCGAATGAATTCCAACCGAACTCTGATGAAAAATGGATCAGGAAGATGACCGAAACCTTTGGCACGATACATCATCGCTCTGTCATTTCCCAGACGAATCTCGCTGCTTACTTAAAGGAAGCAGTCCTTGTGCGAGACCAACCGGGAATGGCCGATATTGATTCCTCGCTATTATGGTTTTGCCGAGAAATAAAACAAAACTATGTGGTGAGCCTTTCGGGGGAATGTGCCGATGAGATCTTTGGGGGGTATCCGTGGTTCCATCGACCAGAGGACTTAGCATCGAGCAATTTCCCTTGGATGCGCTCGACACAGGCAAGGATGGAGCTGCTCCGGCCGGAATGGAGTAGAAAGCTAAAGCTGGATGAATATATTACTTCTAAATTTGAAGAAACGGTAAAGGAGACTCCAAGATTAGAAGGGGAAAGTTTCGTTGAGTCAAGAAGACGGGAACTATTCTATCTGAATATGATATGGTTCATGACAACCTTGCTTGATAGAAAAGACAGAATGAGCATGGGCGCAAGCCTTGAGGTCAGAGTGCCTTTTGCGGACCACAGATTAGTCGAATATGTTTGGAACATCCCGTGGGAAATGAAGATGCATGGGAATAGGGAAAAAGGAATCTTAAGAAAGGCGTTGGAAGGTATATTGCCAGAAGAAGTTCTCTATCGCAAGAAAAGTCCGTATCCAAAGACACATCATCCTGTTTATACGAAACTCGTCAAAGATTGGATGGAAGAAATTCTGCAGGATAATACAAGTCCGTTGCTTGAGTTTTTCGAGAAAAAGAAGCTTCAGGACATTGTATCTTCAGAAGGAAAAGCCTTTCAGGTACCTTGGTTTGGTCAATTGATGTCAGGTCCTCAGCTTCTCGCACATCTGGCACAAATTCATGTATGGTTCACCCATTATGGAGTAACAATAAAGGAATAAATTGCTAATAGCCATTTAGTGTGTTTACATTAGATAAGATAATGCTTTATTGATTTAGAGAGATAAAAACTCCTTGATTAGGAGTTTTTCAGACTGTTGACAAACTATCTAGCAGATAAGGTTATTGGATGGAACAGTTGATCTCCGTTGCAGGAGCTACGCTTTCCTGCGGGCGGTCCGTAAGCCTCCTCGGCTACGCCTGCGGGGTCTTACATGTCCCTTCCTCCCGCGGGAGTCTTCGCTCCTTCCACTGCGATCAACTAGGGAATTTCATTATTTTAAGCTTTGTCTACACACTGAAAAACTCCTTGATTAGGAGTTTTTATTCCAGTAATAAATGAGACAAGCTGTTATTTTCGTTTCAAAATATCCTGTAAAGGTATCTTAATACATAACAGAGAGTTACCGATTGTAAGATTAAAAGATATTATGTATAATGTTTGTATAATATTTGTTTAATTATTGAGCGTGGGTTTTGGATGAGGAGGCGTACTGAAATGAGCAAGAAAATAATAGTGGTTGGTGCAGGTCCAGGTGGTTTGGCAGCTGCAATGATGCTTACTGCCAATGGCTATCAGGTGACCGTAATAGAAAAGCAGCAATATGTCGGGGGAAGGAACTCTGCCATTAAAATTGGTGAGTTTACTTTTGACATGGGCCCAACCTTTCTGGGTATGCCTCAAATCGCAGAAGAGATATTTCTAGAATCTAAGCGGAACTTACATGACTATATGGAAATGAAAGAATTAAAAGACATGTATGAATTGGTGTTCCCGGATAAAACATTCATGATGACCCGTGATCAAGAAAAAATGAAACAGACAATTGAAAAATATTTTCCTGGTGATGTAATAGGATATGAGCGTTTCATGGAGGAAACGGAAAAAAAGATGGAAGCTCTTACTCCCATTCTTCAAGGAAAGATGGATCGTTTCTATCATTATTTTCAATGGAAGGTGATTAAAGCCCTTCCACAATTAAGTATAGGAAGCAGCCTTTATGACCAAATGAGTAAATACTTTCGTGATGAACAACTGAAGATTGCTTTTACATTTCAGTCTAAATATATCGGAATGTCCCCTTGGGAATGCCCTGGTGCTTTTTCTATCCTTTCTTGGATGGAGCATGCTTATGGGATCTATCATCCCATCGGTGGTGTAAATCAGCTTTCTGAGAGCATGGCTAAGGTCGTTGAAGAACACGGAGGTACAGTAAGTCTTGGCAATGGTGTGAAAAAGCTGTGGCTTGAAGGACGTAAAGTGGTGGGGGTCATTTTAGAAGACGATACAAAGGTAGAAGCTGATGAAGTGGTGGTCAATGGGGATTTCGCACATGTCATGACAAATCTTGTTGATGATAATGTATTGAAAAAGTACAGCAAAAGAAGATTGGAAAAGAAAAAATATTCGTGTTCTACCTTTATGATCTACCTTGGACTAGATAAAGTGTACGACCTTCCTCATCACAACATAATATTTGCAGAAGATTATAAGAAGAATGTGGAAGAAATTACGAAAACAAAAATACTTTCTAAAGACCCTTCCATATATGTACAGAATGCCTCGGTTACAGATGCTACATTGGCTCCGAAGGGGAAATCTGCTCTTTATATTCTTGCTCCTGTTCCTAACAATTTCAGTGAAATAGATTGGCAGGAGAACAACGAGGAGTTCAGGAGTCTGGTTTTTGACACACTGGAAAAGAAAAGTGGATTCAAAGATCTTAGAAAACATATTGAAGTAGAAAAGATAATTACTCCGCAAGATTGGGAGAAAGAGATCCTTGTATACAAAGGGGCTACATTTAATCTTGGCCATCAGCTCAATCAAATGATGGTGCTTCGTCCACACAACAATTTTGAAGAATTGGAAAACTGCTGGCTTGTAGGAGGAGGGACCCACCCTGGAAGCGGCCTGCCCACCATCTTGGAGTCAGCACGCATCACAACTCGATTAGTTCGTGAAAAATATGAAAAACAGCCACCGAAAAGTTTCCAAGCCAAAAGATTGGAGAATGCTCAATGAGTAAACATATCGCAATTGCAGGAGCAGGGATAGGCGGAATGATCACGGCGCTACTTTTAAAGAAGCAGGGGTTTAACGTAAGCATCTATGAAAAAGAAAAACAAGCAGGAGGTCGCCTTTCTTTTGTAGAAAGAGAAGGTTATCGGATTGACAAAGGTCCAACCATCGTCCTCCTGCCCGAGATGTTGAAGAGCATATTGGATGAGGCCGGGGTCCCTGTTGATGCTTGGGAGATGTTAGGCCTTGAAACCCTTTATTCCATAAACTTTAAAGACGGTAAAAAATACAGGAAATTCAAAGACAAAGAAAAGCAGTTAAAGGAATTGTCTCAAGAATTTCCTGGTGAAGAAGAAGGTTTCAAACAGTATATGGAAGAAATGAAAGCAAACTTTGAAATAGGACAGTCCTCCTTCCTGGAGAAATCTTTTACAAGAAAACGAGATTTCTGGACTGGTAAAAACATGACATCCTTAATCAGGTTAAAGGCTTATCAATCCACAAAAAAAATTTCCGGGTTTTATTTCAAAGATGAACGCCTCCGGGAAGCCTACTCTTTACAAACTTTATATATTGGTGGGCATCCACAAACTGCCCCGGCCATGTACAGCCTGATCCCTTACAGCGAGCATGAACATGGTATCCATTATATCAAAGGGGGGTATGCCTCCCTCGTGAAAGTGCTGACAGATACATTGGAGCAAAAGGGCATCCCCCTTTATGTGGACAGCAAGGTGGAAGATATTAAAAAGATTAACGGTCGTGTGGAATCGATCCAGGTTAGAGGCCGTACAATTGATGTAGACGGTCTTGTCTGGAATGGCGACTTCCCTACTGCTGCACATTTGCTTAATGATAAGCGAAACTATGAACCATCAAGTGGATGTGTACTTTTCTATTTCGGAATAGACGGAGTATATGAGGAATCAGATGTTCATCAATTTTTTATGGGTGGAGATTTTGAGCGGCACATGAAGGAAGTGTTTGAGGAAAAGAAGGTGCCAACTGATCCATCCTTCTATGCCTTTAATCCTGCTTTGATAGATTTTACCTTGGCGCCAGAAGGGAAAAGTACATTATACGTATTGGTTCCTGTACCTTCTGGAAGTCATATCGATTGGAGCCAAGAACAAGGGTTTTTGGATAAGATGTTGAAGAATATCGAAGCAAGGGCTTTTCCGGGTTTAAGTGAGAAGATGGAATGGATGGAAGTAAGGACGCCAAACGACGCTGAACAGGATGGATTATTTCAAGGGGGTAGTTTCGGCATCGCCCCAAGCTTATTCCAATCCGGAGTGTTCCGACCTCAAGCAAAACCGACCGCGCTTGAAAATGTTTATGCAACTGGTGCTTCTGTTCATCCAGGGGGAGGCATACCAATTGTCATGCAAAGTGCCAAGCTTGCAGCAAATCAAATAATCCTTGATTTTGCCCAACATTCATCTACAAAGGATGTGAATCTCAATGACCGACTTAATGAAAGCATATCAACATTGTGAATCTATAATTAAAGAACATTCCAAAACATTCTACAAGGCGTTCATGCTATTGCCAAAAGAAAAGAAACAGGCAGTCTGGGCTGTATATGCTTTCTGTCGGCAAGTGGATGATATAGTGGATGAAGGAACGGACCCTAAAGAGGAGTTATTTGTGTTTAAGCAGTCCTTTGCTGAATTTCTTGACGGTAACTTGCCATCAACCGATCTGATGTGGACTGCGCTTCAGGATGTATTCCGAAAATATGAAATGGATGTGCAAGCCTTTCATGATATGGTCACTGGCCAGGAAATGGATTTGTATAAGAAACACTATTATACAGAGGAAGAAGTACTTCATTATTCATACCATGTTGCAAGTACGGTCGGATTGATGTTGCTTCCCATCTTGGCGCCGAATAATAAAGATGCACTGCGAGAGGATGCCATTGCACTTGGTCAGGCCATGCAAATAACCAATATCCTACGGGATATCGGGGAAGACCTTGAACGGGGAAGGATTTATTTTCCGATTGAAAAGCTTGAACAGGCGGGGTATTCTGTTGCTGAGCTCGAGATGCATATAGTGAATGATAAGTTCATTTCGGTTTGGGAGGACATGGCTGAAGAGGCGGAGAAATTATATGACCAGGCGATGAGTTCCCTTGACCTTTATCCCCTTCATTCCAGGACACCCGTAAAGGGAGCGGCATATTTGTATCGTGCAATTCTTGGGTCGATCAGAAAGAAAGGTTACTCGGTCTTTAAAACAAAGCATTATGTTAGTAGTGAAGAAAAGCGGGAGATTATTTCGCAAATATAGAAAATCACCACGGTGGATGTACACTGTGGTGATTTTTTGATGTGAGGGGTATCATTTTCTAGCGCTGGCGTACGCGCCCTTTCCATTAATGCACTCAAATTTTATAGCTGTTTGCAATGACTTTACCTACATTCAACCCTGATAGGGTGACCATCGGGGAGCCTCCGCCAGGGTGGGTGGAGCCGCCCACAAAGTAAAGGTTTGCGATATCGGCAGATTTGTTTCTTGGGCGGAAGAAGGCATCCATTTTACGGTTGGAAGCCACTCCGTATAGTGCGCCTTTAAAGGCGCCGAACATCGATTGAATATCGCTTGGGGAGATGACCTTATCAACTAAGACATCTTCCTTAAGAGACAGGCCCTTTTCAGTCAAGGAATTGTATATCAGCTCTTTATAAGTTTCAGACCCCATGGAAGATTCCCCTCCGGTTGCTGGAGCATTCACCAAAATAAATAGATTATCCCCGTTAGGGCTTTTTTCTTTTTCAGTAAAAGAAGAGTTACTGAGATAGATGGTGGGGTCCTTTGCATATTGCCTGTCCTCAAACAAACTCTTAAATTCCATTTGGTAATCTTTTGAAAAGAAAACAGTGTGGTGGAGAAGCTTTGAATGCCTTTTGTTCATCTCGGCAAGAACAACATATGCTGATATTGATGGTTCATAACCAGCTGCTTTTTTATCGGTAAAGTGTGGCCTGTCCACTTCATTGACAAGCTCTGGGTATGCAACCAACAGGTCTGCGTTCATGACAATTATGTCTGCCATATACCGCTCGCCGTCTTCGGTTGAAACGGACACGGCCTGCTTGTTTTTTACTTCAATACTCGTAACCTTGCAGTTTGTTCTTATGGATACACCTATCTTTTTGGCAACCTCTTCAAAACCTGTTGCGATATTCGTATTCCCGCCTTTTGTATAGTAAACACCATCCACAAGTTCCAAATATGCGATTAACCCAAAAGTCGCTGGTGAGACATAGGGAGATGATCCAATATAGGTTGCATAACGGTCCAAAGCCTGAATGACAAAAGGATTGTTGAAAAATTTTCGGTGTAAGCTGTGTAATGATTGCAAAGGACGTACTTTGCTGAAGGAAAAGCCCAGCGCAGGTGATAAATAATCAGAAGTGGACGTAAAGGTCCTGCGGAAAAACTGTGCCTCTCCCAGCCTGTATAATCTAGTAACCTCTTTTAGGAAAGCTTCGTAGTTCTTTGCACTGGTTGGGTCTAAAATTGCAAGTTGTTCCTTCATCTTTTCTTTTTCGGAACTGAAGTCGAGAATTGTCCCATCAGGAAAATAATTTCTTGTATGGTTAGGAAGTTTCATAAAGCTAAAATAGTCTTCTGGATCTTCGCCTGTTTGTGAAATGACCTCTTTAAAAACATCTGGCATGGTAATGGTATTTGGCCCAAAATCGAAAGATGCCTGTCCTAATTGAACGGGCATCAGTTTGCCGCCTAAATGTTTATTTTTTTCGAGTAAGGTTACGTCAAAACCGTTAGAGGCAAGGGTAATGGCAGCTGAAAGCCCACCAAGGCCTCCACCAATGACAATCACTTTTTTCATTTATAGGCACGCCCCTTCCAGATATAATGTTGATTCTTCAAAGACTTCCACATGGAAGCGTGCATGATGACAAGGAAAGCAAGGGCGCTAAGGGGCATAAACAAAAATAGGTATGAAGCTTGCCCCGTCTTCAAGTCAATATAAAGTTTTTGCGCCCAGACAAGCAAAAGGGGCACGAGGAACCATATCCCGTAAAAGGGGGTCAAAAAGGCTAAAATGAGAGGAAGTACATATAACAAACTGTAATAGATGGTTAAAAAAGTGACCATAATAGGGGATTTCCCTATTCCAATGTAGATATTTTTCAAAAACCCATTCCAGACCTCTGCATTGGTTTCATACATGTGACAGGTGACAAAAGGGGTCGCATTAATCAATTTCACTTTGAAACCGTGCTCCTTCATGACTCTTGCTAAATGAACATCCTCCACGATACTGGATTTTACGGCAACGTGTCCATCCACAAAATCATAGGCACTTCGCTCAAAAAACATAAAAGCTCCATGTGCAGCACTTGCTGGTTTGAAGGAGCTGTAATTGGCCAAGGCTAATGGGAGGTGAAGCCAGATGACAAAATGCTGCATCGGTACCAACAATTTACTTAACCATGATGTTATCGGAAAATGGGGGAAACCAGTGACAAGACCTACATTTTCATCCTTAAAAAAAGGCAGCATGCTTTCAATGGTGTTCTCCTTTAAACGGGCATCCGCATCAAGGAAAAGAAAATAGTCTCCATTTGCGGCATGAGAGAGTTGATGGCAAGCGTGTACTTTACCTGCCCATCCTTTTTTCAAAGGGGCACCCTGGATAAGGGAGAAGCGACTGTCCATTTTTGTTAGCTCCAGCGCCTTGGAGTAAGTTTCGTCAGAGGAATGGTCATCCAGCAGAACGATCTCCAGGTTCGGAAAGGTGAGATGTTTCAAGTTTTCAATAAGTGGTTGAACGTTGCGCTCTTCATCACGCATCGGAATGAGAATGGAAACAAGAGGAGTTGGTGAAAGTTTGGATGGATTTTGGTAGCTTGGGTAGAATTGACCATTGATGACAATCCAAAGGAAAGAAACGGCCAGGGTGGCAGAAAGCAGATAGATGAATAATTCCATAACGGTTTCCTCCTTTGTGGTTTATTATAGTAAGGGACTGTAGCTAGCAGTATTTTGGTCTATCACGTCCTGTTTCAGCCTATCAAGAAGATTCGTATAATGGTCTTCTAGATTTTGATTCTTTTCTTTAGATGAAGTCCCTTCAAGCTGGGAATAAAAAATAGGCTTACTGAGCTTAATGTATACTTCAGGTTTCCTCTCACCTGTAAACGAATAATACAGACAAACGGGGATGATTGGAATATCGGTGTTCTTCACGATATGAACAGCTCCTGGCAGGAATGCAAGCGGGCGGATTTCGAGGTGGCGTTCATCACCTTGAGGAAAAAGCCACAAAGTTTTTCCGTCTTTCAATCTATCCTTCGCATAATTCATGGAGCGGATGATATCCTTTGGATTCTCCCTATTCACCGAGAATCCCCCTATTTTACGGAAAAAAGGGAATTCTTTGATGCCTTTCTCGTGCATCATGACATAGCTCTCCTGTTTAATTACAAGCTGATTCAAATGGAAAACGACCAGCGCATCCCACCATGTGCTATGGTTGACGATGAATAAAGCAGGGGAGCCTACCAAGGAAACACTTTCTTCCGCTGCAATATGTATCCCTCTGAAATGGAACCGTAGAAAGTGCTTGTTGAATTGATGAAAAAAGAAGTCAAACCGTTTGCTTTTTTTTGCTGGAATCATGCGCGAGCTCCTTTGAATTGAGAGTAGCCCAATATAATATAAGGGTAGGGATAATCGTTACGGTCAAAGCCAAATATAGCTTAGCTGATAAAGCTATCATACAAAACATGGCAATCATCAGGCCATATAATAGGTACATATTCTTTTCCCAATAAGCATTTTCCTTTGAAGTAACGTCTTTTGAAAAATATAATATAAACAGATGGAATAATAACGACAACCCAAACCAACTATAGAAGTTGAACATCGGAATATCATAATAGATGCTGGTGCCTTCCCATATCCAATATTCCTTTGCAAGAAAAGCTACGGGATCAATGATTAAGTCCAGTACAACTGTTGCAAATGCAGCAAGTATCGCTTTTATGATCAGGGGTGCATGAGGGATTGCCCTCAGTGCTATCACATGAGATGTCGAAATGACCAATACCCAAGCGAAACCTATTGTGATGGGGACGTCAAAAAGCTTTGGGCCAAAATAGGAATTATAGTAATAGTCGCCAAAAAGGAAGCCGTATTTCACACCGTAATGTTCAGCAGCCATGGAAACGGTGAAGACAATAGCTGTAAAGAGAGCACCGATGACACGGTAGTTTTTTATAAAGTAAATCGCCCCAAGAGTTCCGGCTGTAACAAGAAACACGACATTTGCCCATTCCAGCCATGGTGGCAGGAGGTCAAACGTCAGCAGTACGACACCGCATATGTACCAAATAATGAAGAATTTAAAAATCATTTTTTCCCATCTGCCAGTAGTCATGTTAATCACCTCTAGGTGGAATTATACCATTATAGTTAAATGATTGTATAGGTTTTGTATATGTAAAAAAGCGATCCGATGGGCTCAGCCATGGATCGCTTTTTTCCTATATCCATTATGGACACGGGTGAATGGGTTTAAACTTAATTTGCTTCCGCTTTTTTTGAAGGGCTTTCTAGGTTGTTGAGTCGGTGGACAAGTCCGGTTCCGAATTCAGGTGCAGAGCTGTTATCGGAGAATACAGACTCTCTTAATTCGTAGGCTGCAGAACCATGTTCTACAAAATCGAGACCTGAAATCTCTTCTTCCTTTGTTACACGGATGGTAGTGAATCTGGTGACAATGAAAAGGAATGTGCTGACAGCAGCTACTGTCCATGCTGAAACTGCTAGCACCCCAATCGCTTGCACGCCAAGTTGAGTGATGCCGCCACCGTAAAATAACCCTGTTGAAGTAGAGAATAAACCAACGGCAAGTGTACCCCAGATTCCACAGACACCGTGAACTGCTATTGCTCCTACCGGGTCGTCAAGTTTCACTTTTCTATCAATGAATGTAACTGCTTCTACAAGAAGAACTCCTGCAATGAGACCGATAATAATGGCACCAAAAGGTGATACGTCCCCTGTACCAGCTGTTATGCCGACCAACCCTGCCAAAGCGCCATTGAGTGTTAATGATGCATCAACTCTTTTGAACCGTATATTCGTGTAAAATGCAGATGCCAATACTCCTCCTGAAGCAGATAACAAAGTGGTCGTAATCACATGAGGGATAAGCGACGGATCTGCTGCCAATGTACTTCCGCCGTTGAATCCAAACCACCCAAACCATAAGATGAATACTCCAAGAGCACCTAATGGAATGTTGTGGCCGGCAATAACATTGACTTTCCCCTTTGAGTATTTTCCAAGACGCGCACCCAAGAACTTAACAGCAACCACTGCCCCGAGAGCGCCTGTGAGATGAACAACAGTCGAACCGGCAAAATCAGTGAAACCGAGTTCAGCTAACCAACCGTCTCCCCAAACCCAATGTCCGACAATCGGATAAATGACTGCGGTCATGGCAACCGTCAACAAAATATAACTGGAAAGCTTCATGCGTTCAGCGACTGCACCTGAGATGATTGTGGCACAGGTTGCAGCGAACATTGCCTGGAATACGAAGAAACCGATTTGATCCTCATGGCCAGTTAAGAAAAATCCGTCCATCCCGGTAAAGCCTGCAATGGAACTCCCGAACATGAGCGCATAACCTAGTGCCAAATATAGGATGGCGGCAGTAGAAATGGTCAAGAAGTTTTTCATTAAGATATTGAGGGCGTTCTTTGATCGTGTAAAACCTGATTCCACCATCGCGAACCCTGCATGCATGAAAAATACTAAAAGTGCTGCAACCATAATCCAAACCATATCAAGGGATACACTTAAACCTTCAACTGTAGGTGCTTGGGCATGTGCTGTGGAACTCACTAGTAATCCACCGGTGACAAGTAATCCAATTTTTTTCTTCAATTATTATCATCCTTTCTATTATTGGTTAAATAATGGCGAGCTTTCCGCTTTCACCAGTTCGGATCCGGATGGCATCTTCAATCGGATAGATAAAGATTTTTCCGTCCCCGACGGTGTTGCTTGAACAGATTTCTTGAATAATCTGTACAATTTCATCCACAAACTCACTTTCAACCACCATTTCTACTTTTACTTTCGGAAGCAGTTTAATTTCGAATGTATTTCCTCTGAATAAACCTTGTTGTCCTTTCTGCTGACCGCATCCCGCGACTTCGGATACAGTGAGACCGTTGATTCCGACTTCTTCCAGTTTTTCGCGAAGAGCTCGGAATGTTTCCGGCCTGACGATGGCTTCTACTTTTTTCATCGATACATCTCCTTTATCTTTGTGTTATATTTCCTAACATCTGTAGTTATGTTTTATATCATATTTCATATTTAGATGACTTGCAATAGGAATTATCGAAAAATTCAGTCGAAAGCGCTTACTAGTTTGTAAGGAAATCTTACATCTTGTCATTAAGAAATGCGTATATATAAAAAAGAACCCTCAGAGAGAGTTCTTCAGACTGTTGACAAACTAAAAATAGTTAAGTTGTCTGTTGGAACAGTTGATCTTTGTTCCAGGCGCTTCGCTTTCCTGCGGGCGGTCCGTAAGCCTCCTCGGCTTACGCCTGCGGGGTCTTACATGTCCCTTCCTCCCGCGGGAGTCTTCGCGCCTTCCACTGCAATCAACTAGGGATTTTTATCATATTTGAACTTTGTCTATACACTGAAGAACCCTCAGAGAGAGTTCTTAGTGTGTAGGAAAAATAATAAAACGTCTTTTGAATTTTTAGGATGCTTGCTTTTGAACAAAAGATTTATTTACCCAAACACGGGATTTCCAACGGAACAACATGAGGATACCTCTCAGCCATTCATCCAATATCATGGCAATCCAAACACCGACTAACCCGAATCCGAAATGAATGCCTAAAATATAGGAAACAGTAACGCTCACACCCCACATGGAACAAATGCCAATATAAACGGGGAACTTAACATCACCTGCAGCTCGTAAGGCATTGATGACTACAAGGTTGAATGAACGCCCTGGTTCAAGGATGACTGTAAAAAGAATCAAGGTTCCACCTAATGCGATAATATCAGGATTTGATGTGAAGAAACCCAATAAAGTATCAGAGAAAATGGCAAAAGGTATAGCAGTCGCAACAGAAATCAATATTGCCAGTCTCAAACTTTTTAGGCAGCGTTTATAGGCTTCCTCGACCTGCCCTGCGCCAATCTGATGCCCGATCATGATCTGGGTCCCTTGGCTGATTGCCAGACTGAAAAGGAATATGAACATCATCAGGCTCTGAGTATAGACTTTGGTAGTCAATGCTTCTGTGCCCATCATGACGATGAAGTAGGTGATAACGATCTGGGAAGTGTTATAGGATAGATGTTCACCAGCAGATGGGACACCGATTTTCAATAAGTTTTTCAAGTGTTCGATAGGTAAGCGGAACATTCTATTGAAAGGCAATGGCTCCTCGATTCTTTTAAATAGTAATATGGTGATTACAATTAAACCCAAAGAGCGGCTAAAGACTGTTGAAATTGCCACGCCATCAACACCAAGAACTGGAATGCCGAATGGTCCAAAGATGAAAAGGTAGTTTCCGATTACATTGATGATATTCATTCCGATGGTGACATACATGGCATCCCTGGTGAAGCCGTAACTTCTGATGGTAGCACCGATTGTGATCACCAAGGCTTGGATAAAGGAGAATACTCCAACCACCTTTAAATAAGAATCCGCCTCTGAAAGTAGCTCGGGGGGGAGGTCCATCATTAATAATAGTCTTGAGCTAAATAAGAAAACGATAATACTGATGGCTACGCTGAATAGCAGGTTGGCACCAATAGATACGACGGTCACTTCTGCCGCAAGCCCCCTATTCTTGGCTCCAAGGTATTGCGCGACCAGAATGGAGGTACCGGTGGCTATAAAGCCGAACATGACTATCAGCATGAACAATATCTGATTTGCAACTCCGACGGCTGCCACAGAATCATCGGAGTACTGGCTCAGCATCAGAATATCCGCGTTGCCCATCAGCATGTGCAAGAGAACTTCTATGAATATAGGCCATGTTAAGGCGAAAAGTGTCAATTTTTTTGTATTTGTTTCTTTCATGTTGTTACTCCTTTTGATGAATCCGACATTTTACCATTTCCCAGTTTAAACGCATTTCATTATAATAGAAAGAGATGATTTCGATACTTATTGGAATATAACGACTTGAGGTGTAAAGAATGTCAATGATAGCAATGTCCATTCCGCCCTTTCCAACTTTCATCAGGGGAGGGGATTATACATTTCATAAAGGAGAACGCCACTTCTCCCGGGTCTTTACCGTCTTTGATTTGCTGTATGTAAAAAAAGGGACTTTATTTATGCAAGAGGGCAAGAAAAAATATGATGTAAGGGAAGGACAATATGTCATTTTGGTCCCCGGAGAAAGGCATGAAGGATATGCGGATTGCGTGGAACAGACCGATTACTACTGGCTCCACTTTGTCATTCCTGGAAATGTGTATCAAATGGTGGAAGATAAAGAACTTGATTGGTCTTTTGTGTATAAAAAAGAACCAACGTTTACAGAGGCTGGACACTATCAATTTCACTTGCCTCAGTTTGGTGAGGTGAACCGCAGGGAGATTGTCGAGCAGCAGTTAGAAACTCTGTTAAGTATCAGAGATGGAAATACGCATGTGCCGGACGATTATTTGCGGCAGCAGATTCAATTCTCTGAATTTGTCATTCAGCTCCAAAAAGAGGCTTTTTCCATCCCGAGCGCAACGGAAAAGGTTTGTGAAAGTGCGATGAAATACATACAAGAGAATTATAAAAAACAGGTAAATATGAGTGTGCTGAAAGAGGAGTTGAATTATCATCCGGATTATCTGACTCGTTGTATGCAGAAAACGATAGGGATCAGTCCCATTCAATATTTGACTCATTACCGACTGAACCAGGCAAAAAGGCTGCTGGCTGAAACTGAGTTTAAGGTCTCTGCCATTTCACGCGAGGTAGGGATTGAGGATGTTACTTATTTTTCGAAGTTGTTCAAAAAGTTGGAGGGAACAACGCCGATGGAATATAGGAGACTGGTGCATAGGAAGTAATATTTGACTGAGCTCCTAAAAAAATGAAATGCCCGCTAAATGTGTCAGCGGGCATTTCAAACTGTTGACAAACTATGAATTAGCTAGGTTATTTGTTGGAACAGTTGATCTCCGTTACAGGCGCTTCGCTTTCCTGCGGGCGGTCCGTAAGCCTCCTCGGCTATGCCTGCGGGGTCTTACATGTCCCTTCCTCCCGCGGGAGTCTGCGCGCCTTCCACTCCAATCAACAAAGTGGATCCATTCACAAAAGAAGTTGAAAAACCTTTCTGCCAAAGAGATGGAAATAACCGTTAACCTCACTTATTTCAGTCTTTTTAGCTGTGGATTGGAGCAAATGGCGAAGACTCCTTGGAAATGCGAGAATTTTCTGCGTGCTGTATCGCTGCCGCAGCCTTCCTTGTCCTGCGGGGGAGTAGCGGCAATCTGAGCCCCCCAAGCGTTGTGAGGAGGCTTAAGGTCGCCCCGCGGAAAGCGAGCTATTTGCGGAAAGGAACAGCGGCGTATAACTAACCATGAAGTTTTAAAGGACCGGGGGGTTATTGCCCGGTTGTTCTTATTAGGCTCTTTCAACGAAGATAATTACTATTTATAAGAACTACAGTAATCGAAAATCAATAAGCCAACATTTGAAATCCATAAGCAGGAAGCCTTGTTTGCAATGTTTCAGCTTCTGCAGCAAACTCTTCTCCGGTCCACAAATCACGCAATAGTTTACCTTTGACACCATCTGGCAATGTTACGTCCAAGTCCTTGTTGCTATTATTAACAACAAAAATGATTCTTTCCCCTGTGGAACCGGAAATTTTCTCGTACACTACATGGTTTGTCTCATCACTTGCTTCAATGAAGCGAATATCCCCATGATTTCCAAATGCGGGGATCTCCTTGCGAAGAGAGATCAGCTTTTTTACAAATTCGAACATTTCACGATCCTGTTTGTCTTCCTCCCAAACCATGCACTTACGGCAACCAGGATCCTGATCACCAGTCATGCTGAATTCATCTCCGTAATAGATGCATGGAGCTCCGATAAAGGAAAGTTGGAATAGAAACAACAATTTCAACTTGTTTTTATCTTCTTCACAAATAGTTAGAATACGTGGAGTATCATGACTGCCCAATAAATTGAAGGCAACTTCATTCACATTTACAGGGTAGGAGTGCATAACCTTTGAAATCGAATTAGCAAAATCTGAAGCCTTCGTTTTATTTTTAGCCAAGTAATCAAGTGTCGCTGTTGTGAATGGGTAGTTCATAACGGCGTCGAATTGGTCACCTTGAAGCCATGGCATGGAGTCGTGCCAGATTTCACCCAGAATATAAACATCTTCTTTTTCAGTCTTCACAGCCTGACGGAAATCTCTCCAGAATTGATGGTCGACTTCATTGGCGACATCCAATCTCCAGCCATCGATATCAAACTCCCGTACCCAATAGCGGCCAACTTCTAATAAATAATCCTTGACCTCAGGATTCTCAGTATTGAGTTTTGGCATATCGGAAACAAATGCGAATGCATCATAATTCGGTCTTGGTTTTGTCAATACAGGGAAATCCCAAATATGAAACCAATCTTTATACTTTGATTTTTCTCCGTTTTTCAAAACGTCTTGGAATGGAGCCCAGAAATAGCCGCTATGGTTGAACACGGCATCTAACATGATTTTGATGCCATGCTCATGACATACTTCCACAAGCTTTTTAAACGTTTCTTTTGTTCCGAATTGAGGGTCGATCTCCATATAGTCGATCGTATCGTATTTATGGTTGGAGTGAGCTTTGAAGATAGGTGTGAAATAAATCCCGGTGATCCCAAGCTCAACTAAATGGTCTATGTGCTCTATGACCCCTTCAAAGTCACCACCGAAAAAATTAGTGGTAGACGGTTCTGCGCTCCCCCATGGAAGGGCGCCTTTTGGATCGTTTTCTTTGTTGCCGTTTCCGAAGCGTTCAGGGAAGATCTGATACCAGATTGTATCCTTTGCCCATGCAGGAGCTTGGAATACATCCACTTTATTAAGAAAGGGGAAGCAGAAGTAAAGGCCGCAGTCTTTAGGTTCTTCATCATAAAATCCTTTTTCATTATAAATCAATTCCGCTTGACCAGAAGTTAATGCAAATCCATAACGTAGCCGTCTGAATTCAGGTGAAACTTCAGCGATCCAGTAATCATACAAGTCATCTGACCCGGATTTCTTCATGGTTTTTCTTTCTGAAACCCATTGACCCTTTTCCCAGACATATGGATCGCCGTATATCAATTCTGCAGTGTCCACATCATCTTTCTTCGTTTGCAAACGGATATGTAGTGTCGTTTCATCATATGCGTATGCAAAGTTATTCTTGGGACGATGAAATATTGCTTCCTTAAGCATATAGCATTCAACCTCTCCTTCATGCAATCGATTGCATTTTTTATAAGAAAAAAATGGTTGAAATGGTTTCATTGCCATTTTAATCAACATAAGGGTATGCCAAAACGAAAGCGTTGTCAATGAAAACAGAACATGCTGAAGTAAGTAGGCGGGAGAGGAAAAATATTCTGAATCAAAAGTCCTGTAGTTAAATGGATAAACCCATATATATCAAGGGTTACATTCAATCATATTATAAGGTTGTTTATAAAATCGATTCCTAAATTAAAATTTTTGAAAAAAACTGGTTGTCAATTGGGCGAATACATGTATAATAAAAAGTGAAAGTTGTGCAATCGTTTTCATTAAAAATGTAAGCGCTACATGATTTCGCTTTCATTTATGCAATCGTTTGTGCTCTTAGTAGAAAGATTATTCAAATGACGGAGGGGTCAAAATGAAAAAGTTTTTTGCAATGCTAATGATTGCTGTACTGACATTAGGCGTTCTTGCAGCTTGTGGTCCACAACGAGGAACTGACAATGCCGGTGGCAACAGTGGAGATGAAGGCGAAGGCACTACAACAGAAGGTGTAGACAAGCCGGAAAGCCTAAAAGTATGGGTAAATGATGACGAAAACCAAAAAGAAGCTTTGGATCAAATCTTTAAAGCTTATGAAGAAGAAACTGGAATTAAAGTAGAAGCTTCCGGTATGGATATGTTAACACAAATTGAAGCATTAGCTCTTGATGCTCCAGCTGGTAAAGGTCCAGATCTTTTCTTCCAACCACATGATCGTATTGGAGATATCGTTCTTCGTGGACTTGCAGATCCTGTCGATTTAGGTGAAGATGTGAACCTATATAGTGAAACAGCAATTAACGCTGTAACTGTAGACGGAGAAGTTTATGGTGTACCACAGGTTCTTGAAACTTATGGAATGTTTTATAACAAAGATTTAGTTACTCCTGAAGAAATTTCAACAATGGAAGGCCTTATGAAAGTGGCTGAAGAGCAAACAGATGCTGGCCAAGATAAGTTTGGCTTCTTGATGGAAGCAACAAACTTCTATTTCATCTATCCTTTCTTCGCTGGTAACGGTGGTTATGTTTTCAATAACGATGGTTCTGGTTTCGATGCGTCTGATATCGGTCTTGCTAACGAAGGTGCTGTTCAAGGTGGAGAACTAGTTCAATCTTGGTTTGACAATGGATACATCCCTAAAGAAATCAACGGAGACATCATGAGTGGCTTGTTCACTGATGGTAAAGTTGCGACAGTACTTACAGGTCCTTGGAACATTGCAACTTATAGAGAGGCTCTTGGAGACAAATTAGGTACTGCGACATTACCTACACTTGAAAATGGAGATGTTCCAAAATCATTTGTCGGTGTTAAAACTTGGTTGATGAGCTCTTATTCTGAAAATCAAGAATGGGCAATTGATTTAATGAAATTCATCACAAAATATGAGAATGCAATGAAGTACTATGAAATTGCTGGTGAAATGCCTGCACTTCAAGAAGCGTTAGATAGCGACGAAATCGCTAACGATGAGCTCATCGGTGCATTCGCTGAGCAAACTCAATATGGTGAGCCAATGCCAAACATTCCACAAATGCAACAAGTTTGGGATCCAATGGGTAGCGCGCTTCAATTCATCGCTAACGGAGACGATGTTGGTGAAGTTTTAGAAGAAGCTGTTCAACAAATCGAAGATAATATTGCAGCGAGTGGAGCTCAATAATTATTACCGATTGAACCTGGTGGGTAGACTAAGCTTCCATGCTAGTCTATCCACTATATTTCTTTAAGAGGAGGATCTGCTATGTCCAGCACTGCAACTGATAAAATGCGCTCCCACAATCCAACATTAGCGATGATCCTTTCCATAGCTTTTGCTGGGTTAGGTCAACTCTATAACCGCAGGTATGCGAAGGGTATTACATTCATAATCATTGAAGCCGCATTTTTAATTACGTTCTTTGAGTTTCTTAACATTGGTTATTGGGGACTATTCACACTTGGTGAAATTCCACGTGTTGACCACTCCATCTTCTTACTTATACAAGGACTAATTTCTGTTATTATCACTGTGTTTGCAGTGGCCTTATACTACCTCAACGTTGTGGATGCAAGAAATAATGCAATCGACATGAAATTGGGAAAACAAAAGCCTACTGTAAAAGAAGCTTTTAAAAACTTTTACGATACTGGTTTTCCTTATTTAATGGTAATCCCAGGATTGATTTTACTTTTATTTGTTGTCGTTCTTCCATTAATGTTCATGGTTTCCTTGGCTTTTACCGATTACAACTTATATAACACGCCGCCAAGAGCATTATTAAACTGGGTAGGATTCGAGAACTTTACAAGTCTGGTATCGATTCCACTTTGGAAATCTACTTTCGTAAGTGTATTTGCTTGGACAATTGTTTGGACCGTCTGTGCAACTACAGGACAAATTGCCTTAGGATTATTTTTAGCATTGCTAGTTAATGACCCCCGTATAAAATATAAACGCTTTATCCGTACAATCCTGATTTTACCTTGGGCAGTTCCTGCATTCGTTACCATCTTGATTTTTGCAGCGATGTTCAATGATCGTTTCGGTGCTATCAACCGTGACATTCTAAGTACGATCGGTGTAGCACTGCCATGGTTAACCGATCCTTTCTATACGAAGATAGCGATCATCATGATTCAAACTTGGCTCGGATTCCCATTTGTTTTTGCGCTATTCACTGGAGTGCTGCAAAGTATTTCAAAAGATTGGTATGAAGCAGCAGATGTCGATGGTGGAACTCGTTTCCAAAAATTCCGTTTCATCACGATGCCTCACCTTTTATATGCAACTGCTCCATTACTAATCATGCAGTATGCAGGAAACTTTAATAACTTTAACATCATTTATCTGTTCAACCAGGGTGGTCCCGCAGTTCGTGGACAGAATGCCGGTGGGTCTGACATCCTGATTTCATGGGTTTATAAATTGACGTTCGATACGAGTAACTACAACATGGCTGCAGCAATATCCATCATACTCGGACTAATTGTAGCAGGATTTGCCTTCTTCCAGTTCCGTCGTACTCGTTCGTTTAAAGAGGAGGGTAATATTTAATGAACACTAAAACAAAATCCAAGATCGAAGTTTCATTGATCTATTTATTCTTAGGCTTCATGTTCATCATTATTGCCTATCCGCTTTTATGGACTATCGGTTTATCTCTCAACCCGGGAACAAGTCTTTATTCTGCATCAATGATTCCGGAGAACTGGTCGCTTGTTCATTATAAATGGCTGTTCACAAGTCCACAGAGTGATTACTTGACGTGGTATAAGAATAGTATCATGGTTGCAGTAGCAAACTCATTTTTCTCTGTTTTCATTACCGCGATAGTTGCTTATGCATTTTCTCGCTACCGTTTTATAGGTCGGACATACGGGCTATATGCCTTCCTTCTATTACAAATGTTCCCTGCATTGATGGCGATGGTTGCTATCTATATCATGCTGAACATGGTCGGTTTATTGGATTCATTAGTAGGTTTGACAATTGTGTATATCGGTGGTCAGATTCCATTTAATGCATGGCTTGTAAAAGGTTATTTCGATACGATTCCTAAAGAATTGGATGAAGCAGCCCGAATGGACGGAGCGGGACACTTCGGAGTATTTTTCAAAATCATGCTTCCTTTAGCAAAGCCAATTCTAGCGGTAGTTGCACTGTTTAACTTCATGGCACCATTTACAGATTTCATCCTGCCGAGGATTGTCTTGAGAAGTCCGGAGAATTTCACTTTAGCACTAGGACTATTCAATTTTATCAATGATCAGTTCGCTAACAACTTCACTCGCTTTGCGGCAGGTTCCATCCTGATAGCCATTCCGATTGCATTGATGTTCCTGTTCTTGCAGCGTTATTTGATTGCAGGACTAACTGCAGGTGGAACAAAGGGATAATAATAGTATATAATCGTTTATGGAAAGCAAGGGTTCATTGAACAAAAGCTAGACTACTAAAACGATTTAAGGGAGGGAAGCGGAATTGATGAAAAGAGTGATGGGGCTCATTATCGTTCCGTTTCTTCTTTTTTCTGCATGGTTTGTTCCACCCGTTCAACCTGTTAACGCTGAAAAAGAAGAACACGCATGGCAAGATGAGATAATTTATTTTATAATGATTGACCGATTCAATAATGGAGATACTTCGAATGACTTTGAGGTGGATCGAAATGATCCAAAGGCTTATCACGGAGGGGATTTCCGTGGAATAATCGAGAAATTGGATTACTTGAAAGATATGGGATTCACCGCCCTGTGGCTGACTCCTATTGTTCAGAATGAGGAAAAAGGATACCATGGCTATTGGACAGAGGACTTTTATAAAACAGAAGAACATTTTGGCACATTAGAGGAATTTAAAGAATTGGTACAAGAAGCACATAAAAGAGACATGAAAATCATCGTGGACCTCGTAGTCAATCATACAGGTTACCAGCATGCCTGGCTGAATGAAGAGGATAAAGAAGATTGGTTCCATCCAGATGAACCAATCCGCAATTGGGATGACCAAGAGCAAGTAGAAAACGGCTGGATCTACGGTCTGCCAGATTTAAATCAGGATAATCCTGAGGCAAGGGAATATCTTTTGGATATGGCCAAATGGTGGATTGAAGAAACCGATATCGATGGGTACAGACTTGATACCGTCAAACATGTTCCTAAAGATTTCTGGGAAGAGTTTTCCAGGGAAGTCAAGTCAGTAAAAGAGGACTTTTTCTTGATCGGGGAAGTCTGGCATGATAATCCAGAGTATGTTGCAGGCTACCAGGAAACGGGTATCGACTCGTTTGTTGATTTCCCGACATACAACGAATTAACTCGTGTATTTTCTGGACCTGATGAATCATTGGGAAGGTTGGATACTTTGTTTCAACACAACCAAAATCTTTATGACAACCCATATGTCCTCGGAACATTCCTGGACAATCACGATGTGGAACGCTTCACAAGAGCTGCCATCAAAAAGAGACAGCATCCACCGACGAGGCTGAAGCTGGCTCTTGCTTATATGTATACTGCACCTGGAATTCCTATTGTGTATTACGGTACAGAGATTGCTTTGGATGGTGGGGAAGATCCTGATAACCGCAGAGATATGAACTTCCGAGCAGACAAAGAAATCATGGAATATATTACAAAGCTTGCAGAGCTGCGTAAAAAAATGCCAAGTCTGACTCATGGCTCATATGAAATGGTTTATGACAACGCGGGAATGGCTGTCATCAAACGCGAATATGAAGGTGAAGTCAGTTTTGTTGCCATCAACAATTCCACTGAGACTAAGGCTGCACCTATTGACGCTGATCTAGTAGGGGAGAGCATGGAACTGCGCGGAACCCTTGGAGACGAACTTGTCCGTAATTCCAACGGCACATACACCATCGGTCTTGACAGGGAAACGGCCGAGATTTACACGGTAAAAGAAGACTCCGGTATTAATGTCGGCTTTGTGAGTGCCATGGCATTGATCTACGGAGGCTTCATCGTATTCATCGCTGCAGCAATTATTAGAAGGAAGAAAAAGAATAAAGAATAACTACTGGATATAATCAACATGAAGATGCGTATTTCCTCCCGGCGGAGGGATAGGCATTGAAATAATTGAATGCGTTTCCAATAAAAAAGGGGAGGGATAGGTGCATGGCAGTAACAATTAAAGACGTAGCAAAAATGGCCAATGTTGCACCTTCCACAGTTTCTCGCGTCATAGCAAATAATCCGCGCATAAGTGAAAAGACAAAGAAACGCGTGAGAGAAGCAATGGAAGAGCTTGGATATCATCCAAACTTTATCGCACGAAGCCTGGCGAATCAATCCACACAAGTAATTGGCCTTGTTATGCCGGCATCTGCAGATAAAACATTTCAAAACCCATTTTTCCCTGAAGTATTGAGGGGGATCAGTACAGCTGCGCATGAAAAACAATATGCGCTTCATATGTCTACAGGGGTGACAGGAAATGAAATTTTAGAAGGTGTCATGCAGATGGTCCAGGGACGGCGTGTGGACGGCATCATCCTTTTGTATTCAGCAGTGGAAGACAAAATCATCAAGTATTTGCAAAAAGAGTGCTTCCCTTTTGTAGTGATCGGAAAGCCGTTTGAACAGGTGGAAGAGATTACACATGTTGACAATGACAATTACCGGGCAGCAAAAGAAGCGACACAGCATCTGATTTCACTTGGTAATGAAAGAGTTGCCTTTGTAGGGGGAAGCATCCAATTGGTTGTAACCATCGACCGTTTACTTGGTTATGAAAAAGCCATAAGGGATGCAGGTATACAATACAGGGACGAGTACATCATTCATGAAGAGTTCCTGAAAGAAGGTGGACAAGAGGCGATTTCCGAATTGCTTTCTTTAGAAGAGCCACCATCCGCTCTTGTCGTTTCCGATGACCTGATGTCGCTTGGAATCCTTAATACATTACATGACATGGGAATCTCCGTTCCGGATCAAATGTCCATTGTGAGCTTCAATAATGTGTTGCTTGCAGAAGTGGCGCGGCCACCTTTGACTTCAGTCGACATCAATATATTCCAACTCGGATTTCAGGCTGCCAAGACTTTGATTCAAAAGGTGAAGGATCCGTCCGAGCCGACCAAACGGATCATCATCCCACATACAATGGTGAAGCGCCATACTTGTAAGGATATGACGAAACAAAATGGAGTTTGAACCATGTTAGATCGAAGCCGGCCTCAATGATGGGGTCGGCTTTTTTCTAGAAATGAGGAAATGGGGGTTATTTTTGTGGGGTTCATAAAATTGAAGAGCCCAATTAGAACCAGCCCATTAACTACCTATCCATTCACAATTTTCCCACCATTCACATGCAATATCTGGCCGCTCATGTAAGAAGCATCATCACTTGCTAAAAAGACATAGCTAGGTGCTACCTCCTCAGGCTGACCGGGACGCTTCATTGGCGTGTTTGCTCCGAAATTCGCAACCTTTTGACTAGAAAACGTAGAAGGAATCAACGGGGTCCAGATTGGTCCAGGAGCTACTCCATTTACACGTATCCCTTTGCCAACCAACTGAAGTGCCAGCGAACGTGTGAAGGCCACAATGGCCCCTTTGGTTGCGGAATAATCCACCAGCAACTCATTACCGGCATAAGCGGTCACAGAAGCAGTATTGATAATGCAACTGCCACTTGCCAGGAATGGCAATGCAGCTTTTGTTAAGTAGAAAAAGGAAAAAATATTCGTCCTGAACGTTTTTTCTAATTGATCAGCTGTAATATCCTCTATGCTTTCTTGGGGATGCTGTTCTGCAGCATTGTTTACCAGGATATCTATTTTGTTGAAGTTGGCAATGGTCTCATCCACTATTCTTTTGCAGAATGCCTCTTCACCAATATCCCCGGGAATAAGATGGCACTTACGACCTTCTTGCTCCACCTGCATTTTTGTCTCCTTTGCATCATCGTGTTCATTTAAGTACACGATGACGACATCTGCCCCTTCTTTTGCATAATAAATAGCGACAGCTCTTCCTATGCCGCTATCCCCACCAGTTATGATTGCCACCCTGTCCTTTAATTTTCCGCTACCTATATAGGTTTGGTCTTCTGCTTTTGGTCTAGGCGACATCTCGGATTCAATACCAGGCTGTTGGTTTTGATGCTGTGGCGGGAGCGTCTGTTTTGGTTGATTTGTCATAAAAAACACCTCCAATAATCTTTCCTATTATTAGAAAAGCGCCTATAATTTATCCAAAGGGAAAAATAGGGGGAAAGAATAATGAATATTAGAGAAGCGAGGATTGAAGATGCAGAAGCACTCCTGATACATGCTATAAAAGTATATGGAGAAGGGCGCAATCTATTAACGGCACCAGAAGAATTCAATGTCACCATCGAGCAGGAAGTACAGTGGTTACAAGATAACGAAGAAAAAGGGCATTTAACTCTTGTAGCGGAGCAAGGCTCCAATATTGTAGGAATGCTTAACGCCACAAGGGGTTCTAGAAAAAGAGTTAAACATATCTGTATGTTTGGTATTAGCATTCAAGAAAAATATTGCAACAATGGTTTGGGGAGCCAAATGATCAATCGACTGCTTGAGTGGGCAAAAGCAGACGAAGAGATTGAAAAGGTCTGCCTGGAAGTTTTCGCCCATAACGACAGGGCTATACATGTATACGAAAAGCTTGGCTTTAAAGTAGAAGGACGAAAAGAAAAGCATGTGAAATTTGAGGACGGGATCTATTCAGATGAATTGATAATGGGGCTTTTCGTTAAGTGAAATAAAAAGGATGTCTCACCATGAACAGGCGGGACATCTCAATTATTCTATCGGTAGTTCACAAACTGCAGATCAATATCCAGGTCAGCCTCGCGTAGAGCTGCGATAACCTGTTGCAGGTCGTCGCGGTTCTTTCCAGTTACCCGAACTTGATCGTCCTGGATTTGCGTTTTCACTTTTAATCCGGAGTTTTTGATGATTGTATTGATTTTTTTCGTGTTGTCTTTATCAATTCCCTGAACAAGCTTGCCACGCTGGCGTACTGCGCCTTTGGAAGCATCTTCAATCTTTCCGTATTGAATATTTTTAGTTGGTACATTGCGCTTGATCATTTTGCTGACCATCACATCTTTCAGTTGGTCCAGTTTGAACTCGCTATCTGAAAGGAGAACGAGTTCTTCTTTTTCAAGTTTGATGTCACTAACAGACCCCTTGAAGTCAAATCGGTTCTGAATTTCTTTTAATGCAATATTGATGGCGTTTGTTACTTCAGATAGGTCGACTTTAGAGACGATATCAAAGGAACTCTCTTTTGCCATGGTAATCCCTCCAGCATAGGTTAAAATTTTACCAAATGGTAATGGTAAGAAAAAACATCGCTTTCTGTTCTTAATTATAGTAGAATGAAGCGGTTTGGACAACTGAATCAAATTCGGGTACACTTTACATAACAATGTGTAAAAAGGAAGGTATTAAACAATGATGGAAACTGGTACGGTATTGGAATTGACGGTCGATCGCGAGACGCCGCTTGGATATATGTTAACGGACGGGGAAGAGACCATTCTTCTTCATAAAAATGAAGCGACAAGAGAATTAGGGGAAGACGAGACGGTGGAGGTATTTCTATACTCTGACCAAAAGAGCCGAATCACTGCGACGATGACCATCCCCAAAGGATTAAACGGCCATGAATGGATGGAAGTGGTGGAAGTACTGCCTGGTCTTGGTACATTCATTAATATTGGCATTGCAAAGGATGCTCTTATCCCAGCAGACGATTTACCGGTATTTGAGGAAATTTGGCCGCAGGTTGGTGATCACCTGTTATGTCGTGTGAAAACCGACAGACGTGGAAAACTGATCGGCAAGCTTGCTACTCAGGATGTAATGTTGGATAGATCGATCAAGGCACCATCCAATATCCTGAACCAGAATGTCCAAGGCGCAATCTACCGACTTTTAAAAGTTGGAAGCTATATGATTTCAAATGAGGGCTATGTTGGATTCATCCATAATTCTGAACGCAAGGAAGAGCCACGATTAGGACAGGTAGTGGAAGGAAGAGTAATTGATGTGAAAGACGACGGCACGATCAATGTCTCCCTTTTGCCGCGCAAACAAGAAGCGATGGATGATGACGCGAAAGTGATCATGGATTATTTGGAGCTTAGGGGCGGAGCGATGCCATATAGCGACAAGAGTGCACCTGATGATATCAAAGAACAATTCAACATCAGTAAAGCTGCATTTAAGCGTGCGATTGGCAAGTTGTTGAAACAAGGGTTGATCCGTCAGTCTGAGGGTTGGACGTATAAGAAGGAAGAAGAGGAAAATTGATTTTTCTGTTTCGGGCAGTTCACTTTGTGGGCTGCTTTTTTAAAAGATAAGTTTAATAACTTGGTTATACACCGCTGTTGATTTCCGAAAAAGGCTTCGCTTTCCTAGGGGCGCTGCTGGAGCCTCCTCGGCACGCCTGCGGGGTCTCCACCTAGCGCTATCTCCCTAAGGAGTCTTCGCCCTTTTCTCCAATCAACTGCTAAAAATTGAATATACATCTTAAAACTTTAAAGTAGAAGAATGTTTAAGTTATTTAAACCCTCTTATGCTTTTTTGTTTGAAAATCCGATAGCCTTTTCAAGGAGTCTTCGCGCCTTTCTCTAAAAACAACAAAGTGCCTCAATCCATTGGAGGGGTAACTAGTAACTATCTTAATGAGGTGAATGATTTCTAGCTGTGGATTGGAGCAAATGGCGTAACCTCCAGGGGGGGAAGTAGCGACAATCTTGAGACCCGCAACGAAGTGAGGAGGCTCAAGATTGTCTCCCCGCGGAAAGCGAAGCCATTTGCGGAAAGGAACAGCGGGATACCTATCACCTTTGATTTATAAGAACAGGGCGGTTTTTGCTGTTTTTTTGTATAGAAAGAGCCGCCTCCCATTATAGAAGCGGCTCCGTTTATCTTACATGTGATCCGTCTTTTTAGAATATTGGCGTTCACCTTTTTGTTCATTTTTCTCGCGCTGCATGTTCTTTTCATGACGTTTGGCGTTGTTGTCTTTCGCTTTTTTGTCGTTATCGCTTGTATGTGGCATAGAAAAACCTACCCCTTTCTGAAATAGATAGGAATAGGTTGTCCTGTCAAAAATAAAGTTATGTGTTACGCTTTTTTCCCGTTCAGGAAGAATAAGGCGATGGTTCCTGGGCCGGCATGGGCTCCGACAGCTGAACCAATGGAAGTTATGGTGAAGTCATCGCATTCGGTAGACTCTTCAATCATTTCTTTCAATGCTTGAGCTGTTGCCAGATCATCACCGTGACTGATGCCTATGCGTTGTCCAGCGGTATCAAAGCCATTGCGGTCCCGCATGACTTCCACCATTCTTCGCAATACTTTCTTTCGTCCCCGAATTTTTTCTAATGGTATCAGTTTTCCGTCTTCCATATGAAGTAAAGGCTTGATATTCAATAGTCCACCTACAAAAGCGGATGCTTTACTTACCCTGCCACCACGTGCCAAGTAATCAAGATTATCTACCGTAAATACGTGCTCCATATGGGTGATGTCATACTCCACTGATGCCAATAGTTCTTCTTTTGAAGCCCCATTATTGGCAAGTTCTGCTACTCTTTTCACAACAAGGCCATATCCTAAAGACGCACACTTGGAGTCTATGATGGTCAGGTCAAGATGTGGAAACTCCTCCAACACTTCATTTTGCATGAGTACCGCTGTTTGATAGGTACCGGATAATTCCGAAGAGAATGCTACATAAATAGCTGTCTGATTTTTCTTTGCTACATCTGTGAACAATTCTTTCATGAACACAGGAGACGCTTGGGAAGTCTTGACGACCTCGCCACCCCGCATAGCTTCATATACTTTTGATGAATCAATTGTGACCATGTCCTCATATTCGGTTTCGCCAAACAGTACTTTCAGAGGAATCAAGTCAACCTTTTCATTTGAAAAAAAATCTTTTGGTAAGTCGCTGGCACTATCTCCAATAATTCTTATTGTCATAAGGTCACCTTCTTTATTATACTAACAAGCATGGGTTAAACTAGTTGTTGTGAGAACTGACGATTTTTCCATAAGAGGAATAATACTCCTTTTTCAAGTTTACCTATTAATGAACGACTCTTCAAGGAAAGAAAATCAAGTTTATCGTTTCGGAAGGGTAAAAAGAGGAAAAGTACATAAAATAAGACAGTAGGCTGTTAGGAGGTAATAGGCCAAATGAATGTGAAGGAACATGTACAAAAAGTGCTGATTGTATTAGTCGGGGCATTTTTGAACGCGATTGCGATGAATTTCTTTTTGATTCCTGCTGATGTTTACGCAAGCGGTTTTACAGGTGTTTCCCAGCTGATATTCCGTATTTCTGAAGATTTCCTACCTTTTACGATTTCCACAGGTGTTACATTATTTCTTCTGAATATACCGGTAACAATATTGGCTTGGAAAAAGGTAGGACGCTCTTTTACCATTTATAGTTTCTTAAGTGTTTTTTTAATGTCGTTATTCCTTGAGATTGTACCTATCTACACAGTGAATAATGATATTTTGCTTAATGCTGTGTTCGGTGGTGTCATCGCTGCAGTTGGTGTTGGCTTGACACTTAAGTGGGGGGCATCCACTGGTGGTCTGGATATAATTGCAATGATTTTGTCGAGAATGAAGGACAAGCCTGTTGGGACCTATTTTTTTGCTCTTAATTCTGTGATCATTGTTACGGCCGGCCTTGTGTTTGGCTGGGAAAAGGCATTATACACGCTTGTGACGCTTTACGCATCCACACGGGTCATTGACGCGATCCATACGCGTCATGAGAAGCTGACTGCCATGATAGTGACCAAAGAGGGACAAGCAGTAAAGGAAGCGATTCATGCGAAAATGGTCCGTGGTATAACGGCGGTTCCGGCACGCGGTGCATTTACTGGTGAAGATAAGGAGATGCTCATGATTGTCATCACCCGGTATGAGATGTATGATCTGGAGCGGATATTGAAGGAAGCGGATCCTAATGCATTTACTAATATTGTGCAGACTACAGGTATTTTCGGCTTCTTCAGAAAAGATTAAGCTTTATTTCAACCCCGATGATTTTCGTTGTAAGCCTTAATATCCTTTTTGATAACGATCATCTTAAAAGCGAAAACATCGTACAAGCCTTGATGGCCTGTACGATGTTTTTGTGTTACTTATCTTTTTGCTTGTTGAAAAGTTCTTCCTGCAATTCTCGTAGCTGTGCTTTCTCGGCTACAGTAGAATTTGCATAAGCGGAGGATAATGCGTTTTTGGCAACATTCATCGAATTGGAATCTACTTCTGATGAATAATCATTAGTATGGTTATGCTCAGAGGAAAGGTTCTCTTTGCCCTTTACAACGTTCATGACGGCTTCACGGGCAGATTGGAATAATTGGTTACCCATGATTATATCCCTCCAAGAGAATTACGTTCTGCTTGGTGTGCTTTGCGTTCTTCTGCTTGTTCCATCGTCAAGTGATAAGGGATTTGTTGGTCATGAAGCTGAACGGAATTCTTTCCTTGCTGAACAAAACGTTTTGATTTGCTGCTTCTACCCATTATGAAAGCCCCCCTTTTCAAATAGGACAATCACTTGTCCACTATGTAGTCTAAGTAAAAAGGGGCTTTTCTATAAGGGCAAATTATGGTCTTAAAGATTCAGTTTCTTTTCAAGGAACACGGCGATTCCATCTTCTTCATTGCTAAGTGTCACTTCATTGGCTTTGCCTTTAAGTCCGTCAATGGCATTTCCCATCGCCACACCTGTCCCAGCGTAATCAATCATTTCGTAATCATTATCCTCATCACCAAAAGCGATGATATTTTCCTGAGGGATATTATAATGTGCGGCAATCCTTTGCAGTCCAACCGCTTTGCTCATGCCTGTACGGACGAGCTCTATGACATGCCATGGAGCTGCCTAACGTCTATGGTCAATTACCTCTGCGTGCACTTCCGATAGATACTCCCTTATTTTCGGTACTTCCTCTTCACTGGCATGGATAAGGATACATGTCGGATCTTTTTTGAGGACTTGTCTTAAGTCACCAGTTTCAATCTTCGGGTTCCCAAAGCCAAAGATATCTAGAAGCTTTTCATCATGGAAATGAAAATAAACATCATCCATCACTTCTGCCAATATGTTATGTATATTGTATTTTTCGCTGATTTCCACGATTTCCTTTACTGTTTCGATGGAAAGTGGTTCATGGTAGATCCCCCAATCATCCCTGCCCGGATAATGAACGAACGCACCATTGAAGTTTACGATAGGGGATGTCAGATTCAATTCCTCATAATACATGACGCTCGCTCGATAAGGACGTCCAGTGGCAATTACGACTTCGTGTCCTTGTTTCATCGCTTTTTGAAGAGCCATTTTATTGCGTTTGGAGATTCTTTTATCATCTGTCAACAAGGTTCCATCTAAGTCGATTGCAATTAAATGTTTTTCTGCCAAATCTCTACGCCTCTTTTCCTACAAAAAATATTCCTGTTTCAAGTGTAACCTTTTTCAATTTTGATTGTCTACATGTTAAACTAGACAAGAGTAGACTAAATAGGAAAAATGAGGTAAAAGTCGTCAGGGGGAAGTAAGATGATAAATGTTGCGAAACAGAAAACGGGAGCGGTCTCCTTTATACATGTCTGTGAAGCACAATCCTTTTCAAATACTAAACCTACTGTTATCTTTATACATGGGTTTCAAAGTGTGAAGGAAAATAATCTTCACTATGCTTACCTTTTAGCTGAAAAAGGATTTCGGGTAATCTTGCCGGACTGCATTCATCATGGGGATCGTGAGAGTGGCCTTAGAAATCATGAAATGATGCAGTCATTTTGGGAGATTGTTGTACAAACCGTCCATGAAATAGATATATTAAAGGAATATTTGCTGAAAGAAGGATTAGCAGCTGAAACGGATATTGGTGTTGCAGGTACATCCATGGGAGGCATCGTTACTTTTGGAGCTTTGAAAAAATATCCGTGGATAAAGGCCGCAGTCAGTCTGATGGGCTGTCCAAGCTATAAGGACTTTGCACGTCATAAAGTGGAAAAATTCCTTGAAGCAGGGTTTGTCCTGCCTTTCGATGAAATGCAGTTAGAATCGTATTACGCAAAACTAGATCCATATGATCTATCCAACGATCCAACACTCCTGAATGAAAGGCCATTGTTATGCTGGCATGGAAAACAGGATCAAGAAGTACCGATTGACCCGCTATTGACGTTTGTAAATGACAATAAAGGTTATTATAAAAATAAACCGGATAACATAAAGGTTCTTATTGATGACAATGCAGATCATAAAGTAAGCAGGGAAGGCGTGCTGGCTACTGTGGAGTGGTTTGCAGAACATCTACATCAAAATGAAGAGGAGAGATACCATGCAGGAAGCATTAAAAGATAAAGTGATGGAAATTTTAGAAGAAGTTGAAGACCCAGAGCTTGGAATTGATATTGTAAACTTAGGGCTGGTATATGATGTGGAGATTGATCCATCTAACAATGTAGATATTACGATGACTCTGACTTCAATCGGCTGCCCGCTTGCAGGGGAAATTGTGGAAGATGTGAAAAAGAAGCTCGCACCAATAGAGGAAATCAATGAAGTGGATGTGAATATTACCTTCAATCCGCCGTGGAGCAAGGATAGAATGTCCCGCCTTGCAAAGATTGCCTTAAACGTTACAGACTAAAAAAGTACATAAGACTGGAAGGGGAGAGACGGTCATGAAAAATAAAGTGGTGCTTGTCAGTTCCAATCAGTTGGGGAAAGGCGATGAAGCTTTGGGTGAAGGTGTTTTAGAAACCTTCTTCACCATTCTAAAGCAGCGTGAAGATAAGCCAGAAGCGATTTTTCTGATGAATTCAGGAGTCTTTACTTTGACGGAGGAATCTCTTGTGTCTGTACACCTAAAAGAAATTCATGAAGCTGGAGTCCCTGTATATGCTTGTAAAACTTGTGTGGACCACTATGAGGTGGAAGAGAAACTCATAAGCGGTGAAATTAGCGGCATGGGGCATTTCATCGAACTTGCCTCCAAACATGAGGTTCTGACGATTGCTTAATAATGGATGATCCATCAACATGTTGTTAAGGTCATGAAAGATTCCATTTCGGGAATGATAGTAGGGAGATATTATTTCTCAAAGCACATACTGTCTGCCTGATTGGTATTTCACGATCTGATGATAGGAGGAAATCGTATGGGCCAGAATCATCAATTCAGACCGGGTCAAAAAGCGCCTAATAACGGCATCTACTTGGAAATCGGGGAGACTGGCAGTGGTGTTAAGAATCCTCAGAAGGTCAACTTGAAAGCTGGGGACACTTTTCCCGAAACCTCCAATCATAACCGACTTTGGGCGAAGAAACGCCGTCCGTAATTGATAAGGTCATCCTCTTTAATTTAGAGGATGGCTTTTTTGGATAGAATGTAGGAAACTTTTATGGAAGCTGAGCCGTAAAGAAATGTGAAGGGAAATTAAATTCACATTTCGGTCACTATAGAGGTTGAAATCACCTTACCAGAAGGAGTGATACAAAATGAACATTAATCAAATGACCACCAAGCTACAGGAAGCCATCGTCATGGCCAAGAGCCTTGCGGAAAAAATGGATCACCAGCAAATAGAACAGGAACACCTTCTTCATTCATTGCTTGATCAGCATGAAGGCCTTGCTGAAAGAGTGTTGCAAAAGCTGAAAATAAATACTCAATCACTTCAAATGGATTTAAAACAATTACTTGAAACAAAGCCTCAAGTAAGCGGTGCTGCTAGCGAAGCCTATATAAGTAATCAGCTGAACCAGACATTCAAAAAAGCAGAAGAGTGGAAAAAGGAATGGGCAGATGATTATCTATCGGTCGAGCACGTCCTTCTTGCTTTATTTCATAAAAACAGCATTAGCCATCAATTAAACAAGTTAAACAATACATACAACCTCCATGAAGAGCAGCTAAAGCAAGCCATCCAAGAAGTAAGGGGGAACCAGAAAGTGACTTCCAAAGAACCTGAATCTACATACGAAGCTTTAAAAAAATATGGGAGGGACCTGATTGAAGAGGTGAAAAGCGGAAAGCTGGATCCAGTTATCGGAAGGGATCAGGAAATCCGCAGGGTGATCAGGATCCTCTCTAGGAAAACAAAAAACAATCCTGTCTTGATCGGGGAACCTGGTGTAGGAAAAACAGCCATTGTGGAAGGCTTGGCACAACGCATCGTGAGAAAGGATGTTCCCGATGGGTTGAAAGACAAGACAATTTTTTCTTTGGACCTTAGTTCTCTTGTAGCCGGGGCCAAATACAGAGGTGAATTTGAAGAAAGGCTAAAAGCGGTACTGCAGGAAATTAAAAAGAGCGACGGACAAATTCTTCTTTTCATTGATGAGTTGCATACCATCGTCGGGGCCGGCAAGACGGAGGGGTCGATGGATGCTGGTAATATGCTGAAACCGATGCTTGCCCGTGGGGAACTGCATTGCATAGGAGCCACCACTCTTAATGAACACAGGCAGTATATTGAAAAAGACCCCGCTTTAGAGCGCAGATTCCAACAGGTCCTTGTGCAAGAGCCGACAGTAGAGGACACCATTTCCATTTTAAGGGGGCTTAAGGAGCGGTTTGAAATCCATCATGGGGTAAACATCCATGATCGTGCCATCGTTTCAGCTGCCGTATTATCTGATAGATATATTTCAGAACGTTTCTTACCGGATAAGGCCATTGATCTAGTGGATGAAGCATGTGCAATGATTCGTACCGAAATCGATTCAATGCCATCTGAACTGGATGAAGTGACAAGAAGAGTGATGCAGTTGGAAATTGAAGAAGCCGCCCTGAAAAAAGAAAAAGATCAGGCGAGCTTGGAAAGACTCATACAACTTCAGCAGGAATTAGCAAATCTTAAAGAACAGGCCTCCACAATGAAAGCCCAATGGCAGCTGGAAAAGGATGATATTCAGCTAGTCCGAATCAAACGGGAAGAACTGGAGAAATCCAAGCGGGACTTGGAGACCGCTGAAAACAATTATGACCTGAACAAGGCCGCAGAACTCAGGCATGGAAAAATACCTAGCCTTGAAAAAGAGCTATTGCAATTGGAAGAAAAGGCAAAACAGAAAAAAGAATCAAACCAGCTCCTTCGGGAAGAGGTTACAGAAGAAGAAATAGCTGGTATCGTAGCTAAATGGACAGGCATCCCAGTCACTAAGCTTGTGGAAGGGGAAAGAGAGAAGCTATTAAAGCTGGAGGAAATCCTTCATCAACGTGTGATAGGGCAGGGAGAAGCTGTCCAACTTGTTTCAGAGGCTGTTCTTCGCGCAAGAGCTGGCATCAAAGATCCGAACCGTCCAATAGGTTCTTTCATTTTTCTTGGGCCGACAGGGGTAGGAAAAACGGAGCTGGCAAGAGCCCTTGCCCAATCCCTTTTTGATAGTGAGGAGCAGATCATACGAATCGATATGTCCGAATACATGGAAAAGCATGCCGTATCCAGGTTGATAGGTGCCCCTCCCGGTTATGTTGGCTACGAAGAGGGGGGACAATTAACAGAAGCAGTGAGGAGAAAGCCTTATTCAGTCATTCTTTTAGATGAAATAGAAAAAGCCCATCCAGAGGTTTTCAATATCTTGCTTCAGATGTTGGATGACGGGAGGATAACAGACTCCCAAGGGAAAACTGTGGACTTCAAAAACACTGTCATCATTATGACTTCCAATATTGGTTCTCACATTTTATTGGAAAATGTTGAAGGAGTCATATCTGATGCCACAAAAGAAAAAGTGTTGCAACAACTGCGGAATCACTTCAGACCAGAGTTATTGAATCGAATTGATGATACGGTCATCTTTTCACCTCTATCTAAAAAGGAAATAGGGTATATTGTGGAAAAACTGATTAGAGACTTACAGAGACGTTTAGAAGATAAACATATAACGTTAAATCTGACAGAAGAAGCGAAGGTCTTCATAGCAGAAAGTGCATATGATCCTGTTTACGGGGCACGGCCGTTGAAGAGGTTTATTCAAAAATACATTGAAACTCTTATTGCTAAGGAAATAATAAGAGGGACCATCCAAGATTTTCAAGAAATAATTATTAAAGTAGAGGAAGGAAAACTCGTGATCGGTGACTAATAAATATAAAGACAAAAAAGAACTTGTCCATGGGAGCAAGTTCTTTTTTTACAGACATTAATGCTTTTCAACCGGTTCGTTTGGTAACGCTTCCCCGATCAGCATGACTAATACTGCGAATACGACAGCGATGATTGAAGCTAATACGTAGTTATATGTATCACCCTGCATGTTAGCAACAACATAAGCAACCATGTTTATAAGAAGAAGTGACCAGAAAATAGTCCAGAATGCGCGCATTGTGACTCCCCCTCCATATATTATTTCAAAACTCATTCAGAGGATATTTTACCACAACTGGAACATATAATAAATGTAAATATGTTTAATATAGTCGAAAAAGGGGTTGTTAAATGATGAATAGTAATGAAAAGCTTCTTGAACTGGAAATGCTTCTGGAACAAGAGGTCAGTAATTTGACGGAACTTGGGCAACGTACTTTGGAGAGATTGAGGGAAGAGCTTCAATATGATGAAATGGGAAGGGATTAGGTTTTCTGCACCTTCCTTTTTCTTATTTCCCCATCTCAAGAGCCATTTATATTGTTCGATGTGGTCTTTTGTCCCAAACATTGAAAGGCCGATTTACATAGCATAGAGTAAGTAAGTTCGTGAATTGGAGGGTATGGTGAATCGGATGAGCATAAATCAACGCTTTTTTCAAATGGGCGGTCAATGGAATGCTGTACATGTACCGGAGAAGCCTAATGGCTTTGGCTGTCTTATCATCGGAGATGCCAACCATTTTGTTGATGAACAGAATAGTCTGTGGTTACAGCATATCGGTCGCAACAAAATAGTAGAAGAGATTCTGAAATGTGGTTATACCATATTCTATTCAAATCTAAACGGGGCGCATTGGGGGAGCAGCCAATCTGTCATGCAGGCAAAACAGCTTTATCATATCATTATGAAACAGGAAATTCTTAATAATAAAATTCATATTATCGCCGAAGGGATGGGTGCGCTTACAGCATTGCAACTGATGGAGGAGTTAGAAGAACAAATTCGCTCTGTCGCTTTCATTAATCCTTGTATGGATTTAAAAGCGCAGCTGACTCAGGAAAAAGACAGGAAGTTTTTCTACAAAAAAATTAAAAACGAAATAGCCAAGGCTTACAACGTATCTGAAAATGAATTTGAGAAATATGAAGGTTTTCCAGAATTATCGAAGTTCAAGTATAATTCATTGCCGGTGAAAATTTGGCAGACCACCACCAATTTCTCCTTTGACCCATATCTTCATTGCAAAAGATATGAAGAACTTAGGCAAAAAAACCAATCACCTATAGCAGTAACCTATCACCTGGTGGAAAAACGGTATTCCTACGGTCCATCGATATGTCAGTTCTTTAAAAAATATGAACAGAAATTATGAAAAGTCCCTTTTTCCACTCTTATGGAATAGGGACTATTATTATATTTTCGTGCATAAGGATACAGTATAAATGATGATGGGTGGAGTGGAAAGTGATGAAAAATGCAGTGGTGGTCGGAGCTACAACACATGTTGGTTTTGCGCTTTGCCAAGAGCTCATAAAACATGAAGTGGAAGTATCAGGGTTCGAATGGTCCGGTAATATGGATGAAAGGGCGCACGAAATGCTGATGGAAATAGGCCGTAATGCATTTTTTCAGCTTAGGGTAGATCAACCTTCGGATAAGAGTGTCGGGGTTGTCTATTATTTTTTGGATAGAATGGAGCGCCTGGATTCTTCAAAACAAGCAACAATTCTATCATTTGCAAAGAGAGCAAAGAAACTAATATTCATATCTTCCTATCATACCCACAGGGAAAATAATGAAATTAGGACAATGATTAAAAAGGAACAGATGGACTCTAACTGCATATCCATTTACTTGCCCATGGTAATTGGTCCGTGGCAGGAAGAAGAAGAAGCGGTCCATAAAAGGCTTCAAGAAGACGCCAATGAAATAGATCGACAACCAATTGCTATTGCTGAATCCGATGTCTTATATGTAAGCGACGTTGCAAAAGCTATTTTTGATTTTTCAACTAATGAAGGACTACAAAAGGAAGTCCTTTTTAAAAACGAAAATGAAGAAGCGTTACATGAATTAATGACAATACTGAATCTAACTTTGTTGAAAGATGCAAATCTAGAAAGTGAAGAAAAAAGTATAACAGAATTTGTTGTGAAACAAAGTCTGACGATAAATGAAAGCCTTAAGGCACAGAGAGAACAAATGCGTCAGAAATTGAAGCTGGAATAGAAGCCAATGAATAATCCCCCTTGTTACTGTAAGGCTTTTACAGAATATTAACTTTTCCTTTGTCTTCAAAGCATGTACAATATAAAATGGAAGATAGGAAATAAGCGGTATTCCTTTGGTCACTAGGGGGGTGGTACATACATGAAAAAAACAATGATGGCAATTATTTTATTAATGCTTCTATTAACTGCATGTGGACAAACTACTCCTGACAACGGGGAACAAAAGGTAGGTTTATTGGTTCCGGATACGGTGAGTGATCAGGTTTGGGGGACGAAGGGATACAAGGGCCTTCTACGTATACAAACCGAATATGGTCTTGATGTGTATTACAAAGAAGGAATACATACAGATTCATCCATAAGAAAGTCTGTTCAAGAATTTCATAAAGATGGGGTTACGTTGATCTTTGGCCACGGAAGTGAGTATGCCCAGACGTTCAACTCCATTTCATCCGAGTACCCGGACATGCATTTTGTATGTTTTAATTCTGAAGTTCAAGGTGATAATGTAACAAGCTTGAATTTTGAAGCAAATGCAATGGGCTTTTTCGGAGGAATGGTAGCTGGTCATATGACGGAAACCAATTCCATAGGTATCATTGCTGCATTTGAATGGCAGCCTGAAGTAGATGGTTTTTTTGAAGGGGTCCTTCATGAGAACCCTGAAGCAAGAGTACTTATTGATTATACGCAGGATTGGGATGATCCGGATAAAGCATTGTCTATACTCGATAATTTGCTAGAGCAAGAAGTGGATGTCGTATATCCGGCAGGGGACGGATTTAATGTTCCCGTCATAAATATGTTGAAGGAAAAGGGCCTTTATGCAGTGGGGTTTGTCTCCGACCAGTCTGATTTAGGTGAAAATACCGTCCTCACCAGCACAGTCCAACATGTCCCCGCGTTATATGAGCTTGTGGCAAACCGATATTTCTCAGGGGACTTAGATTCTGGTAATCTATACTTTGATTTCAAGGATGATGTCATTTCCCTGGGGAAATTCAGCCCATTGGTAAGCCAAGAATACCAAGAAAGCATTCATGAACACATAGAAGAATACAAGACCACGGGTTTATTACCAAACGAAAAATAGAAAGAAGGTTATAATCATGGAACAGGATAGAACGATGCAATATATGGCAATAGCGATGAAATATTTACCTGAAGCACAACAAATGCTGGACGAAACTGGCTTGGAGCTTGAGCCACAACACATCCAGCCACTTGTTTCACTTTTGACGAAAGTGATGGATGAAGCTTATGAATTAGGAAAACAGAATGCTTTGGATATAGAATAAAAAAATAATGTAAATATAAAAAGATCAACAAAATACACGAAAACAACCTAAAGAAAAGACGATCCTGACATCATTCCCAGGATCGTCTTTTCTATACTATTTTTTAAAGTAATCTAACAGCGGGGAAAATTCTTTTAACATTGGTTTCAACTTATTGACCGAATCCATTATGGAGTCCACCTGTTCCATAAGCGCATAATAGTCCCCGTTAGCTTTTTCAGGGCTGTTCTCTGTGGTATTTGCTTCCACATGCTCTCGTCTCGGGGGACCGCCAAACATCATTCTCGTAAATGGATCCACATCCCTTTCGACCTTTATTGCTTCTTGTTGTTCTTCACTCATGTATATCACCTCTCCAAGTCAACTTTTATCCCCTCTGAGACTATACTATGCGGGCTGAAAAAATTGGGATGGGCTTTGGTCTAGAAGAGAAGGTTCCGATCAAAATGGGCATTTATATATTGTCAAGATGAGTAGAATAAGTTAAAATTAGTACCAAGTCATAATATTTGATAATAATTAATCGTGGGTTTATTAAAAAAGTCCAAAAGAGAGATAGGTGTTATATCTATGAATGCAGGGATATTAGGAATCGGAAGATATGTACCTGAAAAGATTTTAACCAACGCAGACCTGGAAAAAATGGTGGATACTACTGATGAATGGATAAAAACTAGAACTGGAATTGAAGAAAGAAGAATCGCTCCTGATGATATAGATACTTCCCATATGGCTTTTTTTGCTGCAGAAAAAGCATTGGAGAATGCAGGGATAACGGCGGAAGAGCTCGATATGATAATCGTTGCGACCGTGACCCCTGATAATCCTTTCCCGAGTGTGGCGTGTATGATCCAAGAAAGATTAGGCGCTAAAAAGGCATGTGCCTTTGATATGAGTGCTGCTTGTGCGGGATTTATGTACGGCATAATAACAGCAAAGCAATTTGTTGAAGCCGGAACATATAAAAATGTACTTGTAGTAGGCGTTGAGAAGCTTTCGAAAATTGTAGATTGGGAAGACCGCAACACAGCTGTCCTATTTGGGGACGGCGCAGGGGCAACAATTATCGGCCCAGTGTCAGAGGGAAGAGGTATATTATCCTTTGAACTTGGTGCAGACGGTACAGGTGCAAAACATTTGTATCAAGATGAAACTATCGTCATGAATGGCCGTGAAGTATTTAAATTTGCTGTTCGTCAAATGGGAGAATCAGCTGTGAATGTGCTGGAGAAGGCAGGATTGTCAAAAGAAGATGTAGACTTCCTTATCCCTCATCAAGCTAATATCCGTATCATGGAGGCGGCCAGGGAAAGACTTGGACTTCCTGTAGAAAAGATGTCCATGACGGTTCATAAATACGGAAATACATCGGCCGCGTCAATTCCGATATCAATTGTAGAGGAATTGGAAAATGGAAAAATAAATGATGATGATTTAGTGGTCATGGTAGGATTTGGTGGAGGATTGACATGGGGAGCAATCGCCGTCAGATGGGGAAAATAATAATAATCAACAAAAAAGGCCACAAAATTTATGATAACAGCCAAATAAAATAGATATAACGGTGGAAGGAGCAAGAATCATGCAAATGCCTAAAAAAAGAGTAGTAGTTACAGGTCTTGGAGCTGTGACTCCGATTGGACTGAATGTAAACGAGGCGTGGGAAAACGCTATTAAAGGAGTTTCAGGAGTAGGTCCGTTAACAAGAGTGGACAGTGAAAAATTCCCTGCGAAAGTAGCGGCAGAAATCACGAACTTTAATGCGGAAGATTTTATGGACAAAAAAGAAGCGAGAAGAATGGACCGCTTTACCCAATATGCCATCGCAGCTTCATTGATGGCTGTGAAAGATGCTAATCTGGAAATAACAGATGAAATCGCTCCTAGGGTTGGAGTATGGGTAGGTTCCGGGATTGGTGGGATGGAAACGTTTGAACAACAATATAAAACATTCTTGGAAAAAGGCGCACGTCGTGTAAGCCCGTTTTTTGTTCCAATGATGATTCCTGATATGGCTACAGGGCAAATCAGTATCGCATTGGGAGCCAAGGGTGTGAACTCCTGTACAGTTACAGCATGTGCTACCGGAACTAACTCCATTGGGGATGCTTTTAAAGTCATCCAACGCGGGGATGCGGATGTCATGGTGTCAGGTGGAACAGAAGCTCCCTTGACGGAAATGTCCTTTGCTGGTTTCAGTTCCGCAAAAGCATTGTCATTAAATCCCGACCCTAAAACGGCAAGTCGTCCATTTGATGCAAACCGCGACGGCTTTGTCATGGGAGAAGGAGCAGGAGTTGTTGTGCTCGAAGAGCTAGATCATGCTTTGGCACGCGGTGCCCGCATCTATGCTGAAATCGTTGGCTATGGAGCAACTGGGGATGCCCATCATATCACGGCACCAGCTCCAGGAGGAGAAGGCGGCGTACGTGCCATGAGAATGGCCATTGAAGATGCCGACCTTCAACCTGGGGATATCGATTATATCAATGCCCACGGTACGAGTACGGAATACAATGACAAATTTGAAACACTAGCAATTAAAGAAGTACTTGGTGTCCATGCGAATAAAGTAGCCATCAGCTCCACAAAGTCCATGACAGGTCACTTATTGGGTGCAGCAGGAGGAGTAGAGGCCATCTTTACCATTAAGGCCATCGAAAATGCTGTAGTCCCACCGACAATCAATCTTGATACACCAGACCCGGAATGCGACCTTGATTATGTACCGAATGAAGCACGTCACATAGAAGTAAGAGCAGCTATGAGTAATTCATTGGGCTTTGGCGGGCATAATGCAACGATTGTCTTTAAAAAATATGAATAAGCTATAGTGTTTCTGCAGCCGGGAATGTATACCTTCCCGGCTGCTTTTTATTTTCAGTATTTTTTCTTAAACTTAACCATAACCATCCTGCTGTCTTGCACTTTTCCTTTCAATAACCCACCTCACCAATCCTGCCTCCACATCATACAATGAGAACAAAAAGCAAAGAAAAGGGCTGTAGAGCATGAGTATTATTCATACAGATAGATGGTTGGAGGAGGACTATCATCAGCCACTGAACATTTCCAAGAGATTGCTGAAGTACTTTGAGGACGTCACTGCAGCGGAGCTCTATGATTATCTCATTATGCATGGAATGTACCGCCCGGTAAGGGATGGAAAAGGGACAGTTGAGAAATTGAAAACGTTGGATTGCTGGAATATTGTTCTCGCAGAATCAAAGCGTCTAAAAAAACTCTGGAATGGTCCGGATATTCCAATCTTCATCTTTCCTTCCGACAAAAACAACAATCAAATAAAAAGGGACTTTAAAGGAAAAGCAGGGGTAGCTTTCAAGGATAAGCTGTTTATGTTCCTCCCGGAAGACATTGAAACTAATGAAATAAAAGCATTATTAATACACGAATATAACCACATTTGTGTACTATCCAAAAATAAACGAAAAGATGATCAATACACGCTTCTTGATTCAGTCTTGATTGAAGGCCTTGCAGAAAGTGCCGTGAAAAAAATCCTTGGAGAAGAATACACGTCCAACTGGACTTCCTACTATACCGAGAAAGAACTAGAAATATTTTTCAGTAAATACATCATTCCGAATAAAGACGTAAGGAAAAGTGAACGGGATCATATGAAACTTCTCTATGGGAAAGGATTTTATCCTAAGATGCTTGGATATTGCGTAGGGTATTATCTAATCCAAAAACTAATAAAAACAGAGAAATTGAGCTATTCCGAATTGATGTCAAAAAGCCTGACAGACATAACAAAACTATTTGTCATATAATTCTTTGAGGAATAGGAGAAAAATAACAAAAAACAAAAAATCTAGCAAAAAAAGCTAGTTTTTTTGTTTTTTTTTGTATATAATCAGTTTTTGTAGAAGATTGCTACAAGTTTTAATAAAAAAAATTTTTAGTTAATTTTCAAAATAAGCTTGAACTTGTAACGGAATTGTAATAATATACAAACAGACGATAATTATTTTCCGATAATTTAGTTTTTACAGTAAATTTCGGGTAAAATGACTGAAGATTTTGTAATAATCAGCATGGAGAATCTATAAAGGTATTTACACAATAGATTAATAGCTAGTAGTTTTATAAATTTGTAATATAAAGGTTAAGTTTACGTTAATTTTTTCGAATCTTTACATTACATTTTTAGACATCATACAGACCATGCATCGAAAGAAAAAAGGATGGTGAAGGCTAAATGTCAGCTTTATTGGAAGTGAGGAACTTAAAAACTCACTTTTTTAGAAAAAAGCAAGCTATTCCAGCTGTAGATGGTGTTGACATCTCCATTAAAAAAGGGGAAACCGTTGCACTTGTTGGAGAATCAGGATCTGGGAAATCCATTACTTCCTTATCCATCATGGGGCTTGTACCTAGCCCGGGCGGAAAGATAGTTGATGGGGAAATCCTTTTTGACGGACAGGATCTTGTGAAACTGACCGAAAATCAATTATGTAAAGTTCGCGGAAATGATATATCCATGATTTTCCAAGAGCCGATGACATCTTTAAACCCCGTATTGACAATAGGTGAGCAGATTACAGAAGTGCTGATCCTGCATCAAAAAATGAGCAAGACAGCAGCAATGAAAAAAGCCATTGAAATGCTGGAGGTTGTAGGGTTTTCAAGGGCAGCCGAAATCGTCAATGATTATCCTCATCGCCTTTCGGGCGGTATGAGACAAAGGGTCATGATCGCGATGGCGATGAGCTGTAATCCGAAGCTCCTTATTGCGGACGAACCAACAACTGCACTTGATGTAACCATCCAAGCACAAATATTGGATCTTATGAAAGATCTAAGCCATAAATTTGATACTTCCATATTATTAATCACACATGATTTAGGGGTTGTATCAGAAGTAGCTGATAGAGTAGTAGTTATGTATTGCGGTCAAGTGGTAGAAGAAGCATCCGTAGATGATTTGTTTGATGAGCCGCTTCATCCTTATACTATAGGATTGATGGGGTCCATACCTGATATTGATGGTGATATTGGCCGTCTTCAATCAATTGATGGAAATGTACCACCACCAACAAACTTGCCACAGGGCTGTCGATTTGCCCCACGTTGTCCACAAGCATTCGACCGTTGTCGCAGCGAAATTCCGGCATTGGTTAAACAAGGCGGGAGCCGCTCCGTTCGATGCTTCTTATACGAAGGCGAGGAGGCTAAAAAATGACGGCAACAGAGATTAAAACAGAAAAAACGATTATAGAAACCAATCCGGATAATATACTCGAGGTCCGCGGGTTAAAGAAGTATTTTCCAATTAAAGCAGGCTTGCTCCAAAGGCATGTAGGCGATGTAAAAGCGGTTGATGACCTTAACTTTTACATCAAAAAAGGAGAAACACTCGGTCTGGTGGGAGAGTCTGGTTGCGGGAAATCAACAACCGGACGGACTATCATACGATTATATGAGCCGACTGAAGGTAACATCTTCTTCAAGGGCAAAGACATTGCCACTATGGGTGAAAGCGAACTTAGAAAGACTGTCAGAAAAGACATCCAAATGGTCTTCCAAGATCCATTTGCAACACTTAACCCGAGAAAGACGTTAAGAGCCATCCTCAAGGAGCCATATAACACTCATAACATGTTCACCAAAAAAGAACGTGAGGAAAAGGTGCAGGAGCTTCTGGCCAAAGTCGGATTAGATCCAAGTTTCATCAATCGATACCCTCATGAGTTCTCAGGAGGACAACGTCAGCGTATTGGAATTGCAAGGGCATTGGCACTTAATCCTGAAATGATCATTGCCGATGAAGCAGTTTCAGCATTGGACGTTTCGATACAAGCCCAAATTATCAACTTAATGCAAGACCTTCAACGTGAAATGGGATTATCATATATTTTCATATCACATGACTTAAGTGTTGTGCGTCATATAAGTGATAGAGTTGGTGTAATGTATCTTGGCCGCATGATGGAACTGGCTACCAAGCATGACCTATATAGTGAGCCGCTGCATCCATATACACAGGCATTGCTTTCTGCTGTACCATCCACTCGCCGCAAAGGCCAAGTGAAAAGGGAACGTATCGTGTTGAAAGGTGAATTGCCAAGCCCGGCAAACCCTCCGACAGGATGTGTATTCCATACAAGATGTCCTGCAGCAATGGACGTTTGTAAACAGATTATTCCTCAATTCAAAGAGGTTAAACCAGATCATTTTGTTGCTTGTCACCTATACGAATAGGTGGCAAGTACATAAAATATATACCCTTTGAAAGGGGGAGATAATCCAAAGTCAACATTCTTTACCTTTCATTTTCAGAACATTAAAAAATTTTAGGGGGAGTAAACGTGAAGCAAAAATCATTACTACTTATCGCTTTAACGTTGGTATTGTCCTTGTTCCTAGCTGCTTGTAGCGGATCAAACACAGGTACAACACCAACAAATAACAACAACAACGCAACAAACGAAGGTAACGCTGGTAACAACGGTGAAGAACCAGATGAAGAGGAAGCTACTACTGGTGAGCCAGTTCAAGGTGGAGACCTAGTATTAGGTTCTACTGGTAGCCCTACAATGTTCAACCCGCTTTACTCTGCAGATACTGCAAGTTCTGCAATTGAAGGTTTCGTATTTGACGGATTATTAACAAGCGACACTTCTTTCGAAACTCAATTGAACATGGCTGAAAGCTGGGATATTTCTGAAGATGACCTAGTTCATACATTGAAAATCAAAGAAGGAATCAAGTTCCACGATGGTGAAACTCTTGACGCTGATGATGTAGTATTCACTCTAAGCATTCCTTTAAGTGAAGATTATGACGGTCCTCGTGCTGGTTACTTCGAGAAAATCGAAAAAGTAGAAAAAATCGATGACTTGACTGTTCAAGTAACTCTTAATGCAGTAGATCCAACAATCCACATCGCATTAGGTTACCCTATCCTTCCTGAGCACATTTTAGGTGAGGTTGCGATCGCTGACCTTGGTGAGTACACTGAGTTCAACACGAAAAACCCAATCGGAGCTGGTCCATTCAAGTTCGAAACTTGGGAAGATGGACAATATGTTAAAGTTGTAGCTTTCGATGACTACTGGGATGGTCGTCCATACTTAGATTCTTTAACTTACCGCATTATTCCTGATGCTGATGCATTAATGACTGCACTAGCTGCTGGAGATGTACACTATTACACAGTTCCTGCTTCTGACATTGCAACAGTTCAAGAATGGGAAGCTAATGGTCAATTGAAAATCGAGTCTGGTTTAGCATTATCTTACACTTTCTTAGGTTACAACCTACGTAACCCATTATTTGAAGATAAAAATGTACGTCAAGCATTAACTCATGCTCTTGACCGTGAACTAATCGTTGAGTCTGTAATGGACGGAGACGGTGAAGTTGCAGATGTTCCTGAGTCCCCACTTAGCTGGGCTTATGACGAAGATGTGCCACGTTTTGAGTACGATGTAGAAAAAGCAAAAGCAATGCTTGAAGAAGCTGGATGGACTCCTGGTTCTGATGGCATCTTAGAAAAAGATGGACAAAAATTTGAATTCACTTTAAAAACGAACCAAGGTAACAAAGTTCGTGAAGATATCGCTGTAGTAGTTCAAGAGCAGTTCTCTGAGCTTGGAATCAAAGTTACTCCAGATATCATGGAATGGTCTGCATTCTTGGCTGACATCGATCCACCAGCTTGGAATTTCGAAGCGATCATCTTAGGATGGGCTTTATCAACAGATCCAGATCCAAGTGGAATCTTCCACTCTAAAGAAATCGAAGAAGGTTTGAACTTCGTTGGTTGGTCTAACCCAGAAGCTGATGCTTTAATGGATGAAGCTAACCTAACTATGGATCGTGACGAGCGTGCTGCTAAGATTCAAGAAATCAACAGAATCATTGCTGAAGAGCAAGTTTACACATTCTTGTACTATCCAAATGCACACCGTGCAATGCCTACTAACCTAGAAGGCTTTGAGTTCCACGCACGTGCTGAGCACTACAACATCCACAAATGGTGGTTGGATACAAATAACTAATTTCAACCCCGTAAAAAGGTAAAAGAAGAGGGGAGGGGAGGTTCCCCTTCCTTCTTTTTTACTGAAATGAATGACCTTGACACTTTTTTCATTGGGACAGATAAAATGTATTCGTCTTGGACGAGCCGTTCTATCGCTAAATTTGAATATTTTACTGTGTTACGTCGCAAATTCCACAGTATTAAAATAAACCATTCACGTTTACTATCACCTTCCTAAAGTAAAGACAGAAAAGGAGAATCAGCTATGATCTCATATATCATCCGCCGTTGCTTAATGGCGATTCCCCTATTATTCGGTATTACAGTTTTATCCTTTGCCATCATTCAGATGGCACCAGGTGGACCTACTTCCCTAATGATGGATCCGAATATTAGTAAAGAGGCAATGAAGAAATACGAAGAGCGCTATGGTCTAAACGATCCTGTACACATCCAGTATTATCGTTGGGTGAGCAACATGGTAAAAGGTGATTTTGGTGATTCCCTTATCCGCCGTGGTGTGCCTGTAAGTGAAATGATCATGAACAGATTGCCAAATACGTTATTATTGATGATTGTATCCACTGCTCTTGCAATATTGGTCGCTGTCCCATTCGGAGTGATTTCGGCTAGGAAGCAATACAGTTTAACCGATTATACCGTTACAGTTACTTCCTTCTTGGGGCTGGCAACACCAAACTTCTGGATAGGATTAGTCCTCATCATGGTATTTGCTGTACAGTTACAATGGTTCCCGACTGGAGGGGTGGCGACCCTGAACGCAGATTTCAGTATACTTGATCGAATTCATCATCTAATACTGCCTGCATTTGTATTGGCAACCGCTGATATGGCTGGATTAACAAGATACACACGATCTAGTATGCTTGAGGTTTTAAAGCAAGATTATATGCGAACTGCAAGAGCCAAAGGTCTAAAAGAAAATAAAGTAACATATAAGCATGGTTTAAGAAACGGTTTAATTCCTGTTATCACCATTTTCGGATTGATGCTACCAAGTTTCATTGGGGGATCGGTTATAGTTGAAAGAATTTTTGCTTGGCCAGGCATTGGGTTATTATTCATCGATTCTGCATTCCAGCGTGATTATCCAGTGATTATGGCACTAACAGTTATCTCAGCGGTCTTTGTAGTTATCGGGAACTTGCTTGCCGATATTCTATATGCAATATTTGACCCGAGAATTGAGTACTAGAAGGGGGAACATCGATGCAAACTCAACCATCAACTCAACCAAATAACCAATCGTTAAACCCCAATGTAAAGAATAAGCCAGATACATTAACGAAAATTACGATTAATAAGTTCATGAAGAACAAATTGGCTGTAATAGGTGCTGTAATGCTTTTTATCATCATCACATTAGCTTTACTGGCACCATGGATCACCCAATTCGAACCACAAAAACAAAGTTTGTTGAATAAATTGCAAACTCCAGGTGGTGAACATTGGCTTGGAACAGACCGTTATGGTCGTGATGTCTTTTCCCGTATCCTATACGGAGCAAGAATTTCCTTGCTTGTTGGTTTTGCCTCTGTAGCAGGATCTATTACGATAGGAACAGTTGTTGGAGCTATGGCAGGTTACTTTGGTGGGAAAATTGATGCGGTGCTAATGCGTATTGTAGATGTCATTATTTCCATTCCAACGATATTCTTGCTTATTACCTTGGTTACAATATTCCAACCAGGTGTGGACAAGCTTATCTTAATCTTTGCTTTAACAGGTTGGACAGGTACGGCGCGTCTTGTCCGAGGAGAATTCCTATCACTTCGTACGCGTGAATTCGTACTTGCATCCAAGACAATTGGTACGAGAAGCCATACAATCATATTTTCTCATATTTTACCGAATGCAATGGGTCCGATCATTGTTGCTGCAACACTAGGTGTTGGAGGAGTAATTCTTGCAGAATCCGCGTTAAGTTACTTAGGTTTAGGTATTCAGCCGCCAACACCAAGTTGGGGGAACATGCTGCAGGATGCACAAAACTTTACAATCATGTTAAAACATTGGTGGTACCCATTATTTCCTGGATTGATGATATTATTTACAGTGTTGAGCTTCAACTTTGTTGGAGACGGATTACGTGATGCACTAGATCCAAAAACACTTGACTAGAAAAGCTGAGAGCCGAATCTCGGCTTTTCTTTTTGCCCATTTTCGATACATCTTGTCATTTTTCTGAAGACAAGTCATAAAGTAATAGTAATAGAATGGACAAGGGGATAATATATGCAGATAATCAGGATTTATTATGTGAGTGATGGCTAATGATAAGAGGATTTTTATTCTTGATTGGATTCGGGATTTCAGTTGCAGGTGGAATTAGTATGATTGCCTATCTGAATCTTTTTGCAACTGGGATGAGCATCATGGAATTTGTTAAATTTCTCGTTTCAAGACCAGAGAGCTATCTTTTACCAATTGGAATACTGCTTGTTGCCGGAAGCATCTATTTATCAGGGACCCGGGAACCGGATTTTAGAGAAGATGAGTAGGGATATTGGAAAATTTATTGGGTTTAATGGAATATTTTTGCACTTCACTGTTCATACTGTTGGATAAATAAAAGAGTAGATGTGAAGTGAGGGGTAAGATATGTTGTATCTTCATGATGTATGGGTAAATTGGTTTGAAGGAGAAGAAAACGGTTATAATGTTTGTCATTTTCATGAGTGGAGAAAAGATGATAGCGTGGAGCTGTTAGACCAGGTTCCATTGTTGAAAGTGGATTCAGTTTTGTTCAACTATATTGAAAACGACCTCCAAGAGTTACCTCCATCTTTGCTGGAAGATATTTTTCAAAAAAGTTATATTCGTAAAAATCATGAGCGTATTCAACTGGATTATTGTTTTGTGGTGACAGATGGAAAAGGGATCATGGCTGTCGATACAATTGGATATAATATCCCAATCCGTAAAAGCAGACTCATTCCAAGGCAAGAGCAGTTAGTTTATGATATGGTCGAAAATCATGATTATGAGAAGTATTCATTCACATCAAACAGCAAAACACCAAAAGACTATCACATATTATCCCTGTCCCCTGAAATCATGAACGGTTTAACTAGAAAAGAAAGGCAATTAAAACAGCTTCTTTTCATGGCATTGGATCAACTAAAGTCAACTTGCAATGTAGCGGAAGTAAGATATTGGTATACGGAATGGAATCCGATTCACTATCGGGAAATTCAAAACATGAATTTTGATGAAGTTTGGTCCCAATTACTTGAGGAAACCAGAGAGGGCTGGTCTGAAAAGCACCAGGACTTTTGTGAACACTTAGTAAAGGGCCAACCATTCTTTGAAAAATTATGGGAATTAGAGCAACAACCGAAAGTTAACTAGTATTATTTCCTAGGGAAATATTTAAAGCTGACAGAATGATCATTCTGTCAGCTTTTTTAGTGGTTAACGACGTTTACGGCCCAATCCCATCGCATTCTCAATTTTTTTCAATGTTTTCATGGCAACGCGATTCGCTCGCTCAGCTCCATTATCTAAAATAGCATCAAGTTCATCCGATTCAATAAGTTCATTATATCTAGTTTGAATTGGCTCTAGTGCTCTTACGACAACTTGGGCCAAATCACCTTTAAAATCACCATAACCTTTTCCTTCGTATTGAAGTTCTAACTCTTCAATCGTTTTGTTAGCCAAAATGGAATAAATAGAAAGAAGGTTAGAAACTCCCGGCTTGTTTTCCTTGTCAAACTTAACGATACCTTCAGAATCAGTAACTGCACTTTTAATTTTCTTTTCCAATTGTTTTGGTGTATCCAACAGGGAAATGAAAGATTTCTGATTTGGATCTGATTTGCTCATTTTCTTTGTAGGTTCACTTAATGACATGATTCTTGCCCCGACTTTAGCAATCTTCACTTCTGGTACAGTCAAGATTTCGCGGTACTTTTTATTGAATCTTTCAGCTAGATCTCTTGTCAATTCCAGATGTTGCTTTTGATCTTCTCCGACAGGAACCACATCGGTATTATATAGGAGGATATCCGCTGCCATCAGTGGAGGATATGTCAGTAAACCTGCTGTAACAGCATCCTTCCCAGTTGACTTATCTTTGAATTGGGTCATTCTTTCCAATTCTCCGATATATGCCACACATTGCATCATCCATCCGAGCTGGGCGTGCGCCGGTACTTCGGATTGGATGAAAAGTGTAGCCTTTTCCGGATCAAGTCCGATGGCCAGGTACAGTGCTGCCAGTTTGCGGATGTTTTTTCTAAGTTCCTGTGGATCCTGCTGAACTGTGATCGCATGCTGATCTACAATACAGAAATAGCTGTTGTAGTCGTTTTGCAGTTCGACAAACTGCTTCATTGCCCCGATGTAATTTCCAAGTGTGACATTTCCACTTGGTTGAATCCCTGAAAATATTGTTTTCATTTTGGTACTCCTTTTTCCATTATTCTTAGTTTTGATAAAGATGATTTTTAACTAGTAAGATTAGTAGAATGCAGTAGAAAGCGCGCAAACTTCCGCGGGACGAAGGGACAGGAGAGACACCACAACCAAGTTCTGCCACCGATAAACCCAGTAACTTTTCAATAATATGATTTCTAGCTGTTGATTGGAGCAATAGGCGAAGACTCCTGCGGGAGGATAGCGACATTCTTGAGACCCCGCAGGGCGTATAGCCCGAGGAGGCTCAAGGTCGCCCCGCGGAAAGCGAAGCCGGTTGCGGAAATCAACAGCGGTGTTAAACAGATTATTAAAAGAATGTAATTCTTCAGTGGCTTTCAACGAAGTGAGGAAGCTCCCGGACGACCCGCAGAAAAGCGAAGTGCCTCAAACGGAAATCAACGACTTAACTTAAGTTAGGAAAATACAAAAAGGCCCATTCATCCCATAGGAAAGGGACGAATGGACCGTGGTACCACCCTTATTATTTCATACAAAAATTGCAGAAATCACTTGACCTTGTAACGTAAGGATACGTCACAGCCTACTAATCAATTCAGCCATGAAGCTTAGAAGTCCATTCCTAAACGATAGTTGTTTGTTCCCACCAACCACAAACTCTCTAAAAACTAATCAGTCTAGTACTACTCTTCATCATTGCTTTTATATGATAAATATTCTCCTATTATAGCCAAATCTTAGGAAAAAATCAACTATTGTAAAAAACAAAAAGTGATACAAGCATACTAAGAAATAATAATAGGGATGCAAGTAGCATGGGCTTTGTAGAAAGTGGCTGAAGTAATTCTGATGGTGGTCTCATTTCATTTCTAATATCATCTTCGAGCTGTTTATCAGGTTGACTTGAAGCGAAGATTCTGCGGAAGCTGTAAGTGATTCCATCAAAGAAACCTCTTTTAGTGACAAGTGTAAGCAAGGAAAGGAATAACAAAATACTTGAAAAAGTAAAGGAAGTATTAATAAAAGCAAGCAATGTGATGGCTCCATAATAGAAGTAGCTTGTAATAAACGTTATACCTAAAAGGACGCAAAAGAATATAAGTGAACCTTTAAAAGAATTTTTCATATTTCCTCCCAAAGTAAAGACTCTAAAATGTATTGTAATAAAATGAATAGAATAAGACAAATTTAAAGAAACTATAAAGGCGATTACTGAGATTAGCATTTTGTAAAACAAGTGTATTTTTTGTAAAAGATATGTAATAAAACTGTTCTGAAGTTAGGATATTTTATAGGACTTTAGAACTATTTTTGTAATGATTACTCTTGAAATAACAGTATTCTGTAAAATTAGCGTTAAATTTATGAATGCACAATGTTTAGAAAACTTGTATAATAAAAATCGTTACCTCGAAAACAAACACTTTTCGACATAATTTCTAGGGGGTTAAGCAAATGAAAAAGTCAAAATATTTACTTCTTTTAGCGCTTACACTTGTACTTAGTGCATTTCTAGCTGCATGTGGCGGTGGAAATCAAGGGGCACAAAACAATGGACAAGGTGATGAGCTTCCTGCAGGTGAGGGAGAACCAACTGGTCCACAAGTACTAAATGTACTTGATTCTGCTGAGATTCCTACGATGGATTCCATCCAAGGTACTGATGCAGTTGCGTTCAACGTAATGAACAACGTTTTTGAAGGTCTTTACAGATTAGGAGAAAATGATGAAGTAGTAGAAGGTGTTGCGAAAAGTCATGAAGTAACCGAAGACGGCTTAACGTATACTTTTACATTACGTGAAGATTCTGTTTGGTCTAATGGTGAGCCTGTTACTGCAAACGATTTCGTTTTTGCTTGGCAGCGTGCTGTAGATCCAAACTCCGGTTCTGAGTATGGTCCTTATATGATGAATGGGAAAATTAAAAATGCTACACAAGTTTCTGCAGGTGAATTACCACTTGAAGAGCTTGGTGTAAAAGCAATTGATGAATATACTCTTGAGGTAACACTTGAGCAACCTGTTGCTTATTTTGAATCTTTAATGACATTCCCTACGTTCTTCCCGCAAAACCAAAAGTTTCTTGAAGAACAAGGAGATAAATATGCTCTTGAAGCAGACACTTTGATCTACAATGGTCCGTTCACATTAGACAGCTGGGAGCATGAAGTAGGCTGGACAATGAAAAAGAATGAAGACTATTGGGATGCTGAAACTGTAAAACTTGATGAAGTCAATGTAAAAGTTGTCAAAGAAGTTTCTACTGGTGTAAACTTATACACTGCTCAACAAATTGATATCTCACCTGGTTTGACATCTGATTTTGTAACTCAATATCAAGAAGATCCAGATTTGATTTCTTACCTGGAGCCAACTATTTTCTGGTTTAAGTTCAACCAAACTAAGAATGAAGCATTAGCGAATGTTAACATTCGTAAAGCGATTTCCATGGGCTTCAACAAGCAAGATATGGCTGATTATGTATTAAACAACGGTTCTATTCCGGCTAACTATTCTGTTCCAGTTGAGTTTGTTCAACATCCGGAAACTGGAGAAGACTTCCGTGAGAAAAACGGCGATTTCAATGAATTTGATGCTGAAAAAGCGAAAGAACATTTTGAAAAAGGTCTAGAAGAATTAGGCACGGATGCTATTACAGTTGAAATCCTTGGTGGAGACACTGAGACAGCTAAAACTATGCAAGAATATCTTCAAAACCAATTACAAGAAAATCTACCGGGTTTAACTATCAAGTTGAAAGAAGTACCATTTGCTCAACGTTTAGACTTAGATTCTGCAATGGACTATGACATGCAGCTTGCTGGATGGGGTCCTGACTATCTTGATGCAATCTCTTTCTCTAACCTTTGGATCACTGATGGTGGAAACAACAAGATGGGTTATTCTAACGAAGAATACGATAAGTTGTTGAATGACGTAATGACTACGTATGCAAACGATCCTGCGAAACGTTTTGAAGCAATGCAAGAAGCAGAAAGAATCTTACTTGAAGAGGACGCTGCGATTGCGCCAATCTACCAACGTGGAACTACAAGATTGTGGAAACCTTACGTACAAAATGTTTATCGTCACAACTTCGGTCCTGACTTCAGTTACAAATGGGCTTATATCAGCGGTAAATAATATTATATTTGTATAAAAATATTTCTTTTAAATTATAAAGAAAGAGAGTATATTTGAAACATATACTCTCTTTTTCCCTGTAATCAAATTGTCGAATTTTAGGGAAAATTATGAACAATTCGACTCAACATTTTTATTTTTTTAGGAGGTGCAGAAATGACAAAGTATTTGTTGCAACGTATCTTATACATGTTTATCACCTTATTCTTGATTGCCTCATTTACATTTTTCCTTATGAAAATGATGCCAGGTTCTCCGTTCGCCATGCAAGATAAATTGACAGAGGCTCAACAGGCGATTTTGAACGCTAAGTATGGACTTGATCAGCCAGTACCTGTGCAATACGCTAAGTATATAGGCAGTCTTTTGCAAGGTGATCTAGGTGTTTCATTTCAGTATGACAACAGAAGTGTTACCAGTTTAATCATGCAGCGTATCGGTCCTTCTGCTCAGTTAGGGTTCCAGGCAATGTTTTTTGGAACAATTATCGGAATATTCTTAGGTGTTATCGCTGCATTAAGACAGAATACTTGGGTTGATTATGGTTCTACTATCATGGCCGTACTTGGGAAATCCATTCCTTCATTTGTATTCGCAGGGCTTTTACAATATTGGGTTGGGGTTAAGCTAGGCTGGTTCCCTGTTGCCTTTTGGTCAGGATGGGAATTTACCGTGATGCCAACGATTGCCTTATCGATGTTCCCAATCGCCATCGCTGCACGTTTCATGCGTACAGAGATGATTGAAGTATTGGGGTCGGATTACATTACTTTGGCACGTGCAAAAGGTGCTTCCAACTATGATATCGCAGTAAAACATGCACTAAGAAATGCGTTGATTCCAGTAGTGACGGTTCTTGGACCGTTGGCTGTAAGTTTGATGACAGGAACTCTTGTAATTGAAAAGATTTTCTCTATCCCAGGCCTTGGAGAACAGTTTGTGCGTTCCATTACTACAAACGATTATCCAGTAATCATGGGAACGACATTGTTCTTTGCGGCTTTATTCATTGTCATCGTTCTTGTAGTTGATATTCTTTATGGAATTATCGACCCGCGTATTCGCTTGGCAGGAGGTAAGAAATAATGAATAACAACAACTTTGATAAACTGCCAAAAGATTTATTTAAACCGGCGGAGCAAGATCCAAATAGAAGTGAGAAAATTGCAAAACCGAGTTTGACCTATTGGCAAACTGCATGGTTGCGCATCAAGAAAAATAAAGCGGCAATCGCAGGTTCCATCGTGTTGATTGTCATAGCATTCCTGGCAATCTTCGGTCCTTTCATGAATGACCACGGCTTTAATAGCCAGAATGTAGCACAAGGAAATCTACCTCCTAAAGTTCCTGGTATCGAGAATCTCGGTATCATGGATGGAACAAGAAATGGAGTGGACGTTTACGATCAGCGTGGAGTAACGGACTATTATTGGTTCGGTACCGACAGTCTTGGACGTGACTTATGGACACGTGTTTGGACAGGTACACGAATTTCCTTATATATTGCATTACTTGCAGCATTCATTGATATGGTAGTCGGTGTAGCATATGGTGGCATTTCCGGATTTTACGGTGGACGTACAGATAATGTCATGCAACGTATTATCGAAGTATTAGTCGGTATCCCTAACTTGGTAATTGTAATCTTGATGATTCTCGTGCTTGAGCCGGGGATAATAGCCATAACCATTGCCTTGACCATAACTGGTTGGGTCGGGATGGCCAGGGTCGTCCGGGGACAAGTTCTCAAGCTCAAAAGCCAGGAATATGTCCTCGCATCCAAGACACTTGGTTCGACCAACAACCGAATAATTTCTAAACATCTATTGCCGAATGTAGTAGGCGTAGTCATCATCAATACAATGTTCACGATTCCAAGTGCCATTTTCTTCGAAGCCTTCTTGAGTTTCATTGGACTTGGCTTGAAGCCTCCAATGGCATCTCTTGGTACATTGATAGATGATGGATTTAAATCCTTGCAGATATTCCCGCACATCATGGTGTTCCCTGCAATAATCATCAGTTTATTGATGATTGCGTTCAACCTTGTAGCCGATGGGTTCCGTGATGCATTAGATCCTAAGATGAAAGACTAGTTATAAAGGCAGGTGAATGACAGTGGAAAAAATTCTAGAAGTGAAAAACTTACATGTTTCTTTTGATACATTCGGTGGCGAAGTGAAAGCCATCCGTGGAGTGGACTTTGATTTGAAAAAAGGGGAGACCCTTGCAATCGTGGGGGAATCCGGCTCTGGTAAGTCTGTTACAACAAAGACTGTAATGCGCTTATTACCGAAGAATAACTCCAACATCAAGCAAGGGGAAATCCTTTTTGATGGAAAAGATCTTACCAAGTTAACGGAAAAGCAAATGCAGGGTATCCGGGGCAAGGAAATCGCAATGATCTTCCAAGATCCGATGACTTCTTTGAATCCAACCATGACTGTTGGTAAACAAATCATGGAAGGAATCATCAAGCATCAAAAGCTTAGCAAGAGCGCCGCGGCTGAAAAAGCGATCGACTTGCTTCGACTAGTAGGGATCCCAATGCCGGAAGAACGTTTTAAACAATATCCACATCAGTTCTCAGGAGGTATGAGACAAAGGGTGGTAATCGCCATTTCACTTGCTTGTAACCCGAAGATATTGATTGCCGATGAACCAACGACGGCACTAGATGTTACGATCCAAGCTCAAATCCTTGATTTGATGAAGGACCTGCAGAAAAAGATTGATACATCTATCATCTTTATCACTCATGACCTTGGTGTTGTTGCGAATGTGGCAGACCGTGTAGCTGTTATGTATGGGGGACAGATCATTGAAACCGGTACGGTGGATGAAATTTTCTATGACCCGCGTCATCCATATACATGGGGATTACTGAGCTCCATGCCAGATCTTGAGCTTGGAGATGAAGTTGAATTATATGCCATTCCTGGTTCCCCGCCGGATTTATCTGATCCGCCAAAAGGGGATGCATTTGCAGCCCGTAACGAATTTGCGATGCAAATTGACTTGGAAATGGAACCGCCAATGTTCCAAATTTCCAAGACGCATTTTGCAAAGACTTGGTTGTTGCATGAAGATGCACCTGCTGTAGAGCCTCCATTGGCTGTACAGAAACGTCGTCGCATGATGCCGCAAAACTTCGAAAAGCCTGTTATGGTAAAGGAAGGTGAGTAACATGGCAACGAATGAAAAGCTATTGGAAATTCGTAACCTGAAACAATATTTTAACGAAGGAAAGCCAAATATGGTTAAGGCTGTGGATGGCTTGAACTTTGATATATATCGTGGGGAAACACTAGGTCTTGTTGGAGAATCCGGTTGTGGGAAATCCACCACTGGAAGAACCATCATCAGACTTTATGATGCAACAGACGGAGAGGTTCTTTTTGAAGGCGAAAATGTTCACGGTAAGAAGTCCAAAAAAGAGCTTTTAAAATTCAACCGTAAGATGCAAATGATCTTCCAAGATCCTTCTGCTTCATTGAATCCACGTATGACTGTTGCCGACTGCATCGCAGAGGGAATCGACATTCATGGCCTTGCTAAGTCAAAGAAAGAACGACTTGCACGTGTGCACGAATTGCTCGAGACGGTCGGATTGAATAAAGAGCACGCCAACCGTTATCCGCATGAATTCAGTGGCGGTCAGCGTCAACGTATCGGAATTGCCCGTGCACTTGCTGTGGAACCAGACTTCATCATCGCCGATGAACCAATCTCTGCATTGGACGTTTCCATCCAGGCTCAGGTTGTCAACTTGATGAAAAAGCTTCAGAAGGAAAAAGGCTTGACATATTTGTTCATCGCCCATGATCTTTCGATGGTAAAATACATCTCCGACCGCATCGGAGTGATGTATTTCGGGAAAATCGTCGAGCTTGCCAGCAGTGACGAGCTTTATAATAACCCGATGCACCCTTATACAAAATCCCTGCTATCTGCGATCCCTCAACCAGATCCAGATTCCGAACGCTCACGTAAGCGTTTTGCCTATGATCCGGCATCCCATGGCTATGCCAAGGATGAGGAATTGGAGTTGCGTGAAGTTAGGCCAGGACACTATGTACTGTGTTCGGAAGCAGAGTATAAAAGATATCAAGCGGAATATGTTGCGAAGTAATTGTTTCGATTTTGGTGGACCGATCCTCATAAATATGTGGGGGTCGGTTTTTTTGCGGGAATAAATGAGTAGGCTCCAAGTTCTCAATTCCAAGCCTAGTACTCTTAGATTATTTTGCAGTAATTTGCTGAAAAAGGTAAAATTCTAACGATTTTCCAGTATAATAGAAGTAACACATTAAAGAAGGGATTTTGAAATGGAATGATGAAAAAAATGATCGGTGGTCTGGTTGCAGCAGTCGGAATACTTGCTTTTAGTGGAACACTTGCACACGCGGATGAAGAAGTGGTGGAAGCTGCCAAGCATGCAACAAAAAAAACTCAATTGGAAACACGTGAACTCCCGGTTTCCATGGTGAGATTCGCTTTTGATTCAGGTTATACGTTTACTTACCCTGATGCAGTCAGAGGAATTTATGTGACAGGGCACTCCGCTGGAGGGGAAAGATTCCCGCGTTTACTTGATTTATTGAACAAAACAGACTTGAATGCGATGGTTATCGATATTAAAGATGATCATGGATATTTGACGTACATACCGGAAGAAGAAGACTCCCCATTCATGGATATCGCCCAGCCATATATCAAGAATCCTGCAGAAATGATGGAAACCTTGGAAGAAAACGAGGTATATCCAATTGGTAGAATCGTAGTCTTCAAGGATTCCGTTTTGGCAAAAGCACGCCCTGACTTATCTTTCCAGGAAAACGGGAAAGTATGGGTGAATGGGCGAGGAGAGGCTTTTGTGAATCCTTTCCTAAAAGAAGTGTGGGATTACAATATTGATATAGCAATTGAAGCAGCGAAAATGGGGTTCCAAGAAATTCAGTTCGACTATGTCCGTTTTCCTGAAGGCTTTGAAAAGAGAGACACTTCTTTAGAATACAGCTATGGTGAATATAAAGATATGGACATGGACAGTGTCCAGAAGCGTGTAGAGTCCGTAACGAATTTTGTTGAGTATGCAAGGGAGAGGCTTGAGCCTTACAATGTCCAGGTTTCAGTGGATATATTCGGTTATACGGCAACTTTGCCGGAAGCACCGGGGATCGGGCAGAACTTTAGCAGAATCTCTGAGCATGTAGATGTCATTTCTTCTATGATATATCCAAGTCACTGGACATCTTACTTTGGAATCGCGAAGCCAGATACGGAACCGTATAAGCTTGTTGCGGAGTATTCCAAATTGGAAAACGCCAAATTGGATGAGTTGGAAAACAGACCGGTTTCAAGACCATGGATTCAGGATTTTACTGCTTCTTGGCTGGGAGCGGGTAATTATATCCCTTATGGACCAAAAGAAGTGGAAGATCAGATCCGAGCTCTCAACGAAAATGGAATTGATGAATACCTGATATGGAATGCAGGCAATTCCTACACAGATGGATTAGATTTTACACCATTGAATGACTAATAGAAAAAAGCTGCCATGAAACTGGCAGCTTCTTCTATTTGGTTGATTTTCTAGGAAATAGTTCGTTACTTATTTTTACCGCCGACACTTTTCCAACCAGCCTGCATGTTTGCTGACTTATCAAAGCTTTCAGAGCCTTTTTTCCTTCCGAATACCTTTTCCCCGATACCATTTGTCAGAACTCCCATTACTGCAGTAATACCAATTACCAATATTGCTACGATTGTGAAATCAATAAAATATCCGATCAAACCATACATCCCCTTTGCAGTATGTAATCGTATTCAAAATCCTTTATGGTTCTATTGTAGGCTATGTTTAGGAGAAAAGAAAGAGGGTATATTAACACTGAGGTCTGTTCAAGTTTGTTATACTTGAAGTGTACATAGAGATATAAAGAAAGGGGAGTTTACTAACAGAATGAATTGGTATGAAAAATTAAATCAATATTTTCCAGTGGAAGAAATGAAATCCAGAGAACATATGGAGCTGCTTTTGAAAGAAAAAGGGGATATCTATCATAAAGATGAAGGGAAATTTCATGTATTGATGTATGTGGAATTGGAAAACTTTATCTTTATCGATTACTTGTTTGTTTCAAAAGATGCTCGGGGAATGGGGCTAGGACATAAGCTCCTGGACAAGATGAAAGAAAAAGGCAAGCCGATCATTTTAGAAGTTGAACCTGTGGATTATGAAGATACAGATACAGAAAAGCGGCTTCGTTTTTATAAGAGAGAAGGGTTTGAACATGCATCCTCGATTGGGTATAGACGTCGCTCTCTTGCAACAAAAGAGGTGAATGCGATGGAAATCTTATATTGGTCACCGACCGATGCAGGGGAAGAAGCCATTTATCAAGGAATGAAGGCTACATACGAGCAAGTTCATACATATAAAGATAAAGAACTCTATGGTGAATCTTATGAAGAAGTAGAAAAAGTGCTTACTTATGAGGAAGACGAGGACAATGAGGATATTTTATCAAAGTTGTGAAAATAAAAGAGGACACCGCATGGGAAGCTTCATCATTCCATGCGGTGTCCTCTTGTTATTCTTGTCTGTTTTCGAATGCTTTTTTCATCAACAGTGTAATTTCTGAGTAACCTCTATCATTAGGATGGATGTCATCTTTTGTGATGTGGGTCCATTCTGATTCGTTCCCTTGAAATGCTTCATAAGGGTCAATGACGAGCGTCTTTTCATCTTCTGCATATTCCTCGATAAAGCCATTAAATAATGGGGCGTACTTTGCTCCAAGCTCCGTAAATTCATGACCATTAGGATAAGGATTATATAAACCTAAAAGTATGATTGTTGCATCAGGATTCAAATCCCGCAGCAACTTGTAGGTTTCTTGATAGGTTCTTTTCAATATTTCCATCCGCAAGTTGAGTGCAGATTCATCTTCACCATCTGGTACAGAGCGTATGGTTTGCAGAAAGTCATTGCCTCCAATCGAGACGGAAATGACTCCAGCTGTCTTCAGGCGATTTTGCAAGGCTTCATCTGCGTTCAGCAGTGCCAGTAGTCCGGTCGAAGATAGACCGGGAATACCGTAATTTTCAACCGTTACATTTTTGTCCCTGCGCAAATATTTTGTGAATTGGGGGACGAATCCGTGAATGCGTAAGTGATTCTCTTCGGAGGAGCCTAGACCTGCCGTCAATGAATCCCCTATGGCGATGTATGTGACCTGCTTAGGGGATTCCGCTATTGCGGGAGGATAAAAAAGCAAGCTTGAAACAATCAATATCACAGCCATACTCCATTTTTTCAACATGCCCCTCATCCTCTCCCTAATAAGTTAGACATCTAGTTTTTCCGACTTTTTCAATCTTCTTTTTTCCTTATAAGCATCAAACAAATAATATACGACAGGTATTAAAAGCAATGTAATGATGGTAGCGAAACTTAACCCGAATACAATTACAATTGCCATCGGTTGTTGTATCTCCATTCCTTCTCCGAAGCCAAGTGTCAACGGAATCAACCCTAATATGGTAGTTAAAGCGGTCATGAAAATCGGTCTTAAACGAGTTGGCCCTGCAATTAGAATTGCTTCCCATGTTGTTTTACCGTCCCGCTTCATCATATTCACATAGTCTACAAACACGATGGCATTGTTGACGACAATGCCTGTGAGTATGAGCATCCCAACGAGTGATCCGACACCAAGAGGCTGCGAGGTTACAAGAAGGCCGAATATGATTCCGATGATGGTTAAAGGTACTGCAAACATGATTATGAATGGATAGAAATAGGATTCAAACTGGCCGGCCATTACCATATAGACGAGTACAACGGCAAGTGCCAATGCACCACCAAGCTTGAAGAAAGCGTCATTCATTTGCTCATCCTGTCCGCCGATGGTTATCTTATATTGATTGTTGGGGATGTAGATGTTTTCTTTCAACGTTTTTTCTACATCATCAATGACACTTCCTAGATCCCGGTTAACGATGTCTGCGTTTACGGTGATTTCCCGGTTTCGATTCGTCCGGGAGATTTGGCTTGGTCCCTGACCCCTTTCAATGGTTGCTACCGCTTGAAGAGGGATATTTTCACCAGTAGGTGTATTGATCAGAAGCTTTTCTAAATCTTCTATAGATGCCGTGTAAGTATCTTCAATGGTCAAGCGAATATCAAGTTCGGCCCCATCACGGGCCATCCTTGTGGCAACAAGCCCTTTGGTGGCACTTGAGACCGCTGAAGCAATTTGGCTGCTTCCAATACCGAATTGGCTAGCTTTCACCCTGTCGATATCTACAACGATTTCAGGATTGCCCTCTGTATAATTTGATGCTGGCTCCCGGATTCCTTCAATTTCAGATAAAAGGTCGACTGTATCATCTGCCAACGCTTTAAGAGTGGTTAGATCCGGTCCGGTGATACTTAATGAAACAGGGTTTTGAGAAAATCCTGAATCCCCTGAGGAGAGTCTAATCTCTGCTCCAGGTATATTTTCAAGCTTTTGCCTAACAACATCCCCGATCACTTTATCAGAGCGGCTCCGTTCCGTAACCGGTGTTAGAAGAATACTGTAGTTCGCACGGTTAGTTTGTGTTCCTGCAGAAACGGAGAAGTTGTCTGTTCCACCGACCGTTACAAAAGCAAGGTCAATTTCAGAGATTTCTTCCAATCTTTCATCAATTTCTTCCATCACATCATACGTGGCATCAAGTGAAGCCCCATCTGGTAACCGTACGGTCATGGAAAGGAAACTTTGATCTTGCTGTGGCAGAAACTCTTTTCCGATAAAAGGAATACCGGCTAAGGATACCAGAAATAAAATGAAAATAGATGTTACGGTTTTCTTTGGGTTTCGCAATGCTTTTTCCAATATGGAACGGTACCAGTTTGTGAATCCTGTAAACCGTTCTTCAAAACGGGATGTACTAGTGTTTACTTTTAACAGAAGCGAAGAAAACAACGGTACGATGATCAAAGCTGTAAATAATGATGCAAGTAAAGAAAACGAAACAACCAGTGCCAGGGGCTTGAACAGTTGTGCGGCCAACCCATCCACAAATACAATAGGGAGGAAAACAATTACTGTTGTCAAAGTTGAAGCGATAATGGCAGGGCCGACCTCGCTTGTTCCTTCAATGGCTGCATCCTTCATGGAATAGCCTTTTTGCCGCAGCCGATAAATGTTTTCGAGAATGACGATCGCGTTATCCACCATCATTCCGATTCCGAGTGCAAGTCCACCTAAGGTCAATAGATTCAATGTCTGGCCACTGAAGTACATAAAGATGAATGTGGCAACAATGGAAACAGGAATCGAGAACAAAATGATTAAGGTACTGCGTATATTCCTTAAAAAGAAGAATAGAACCAGAGCGGCAAGCAAACTACCGACAATCATGTTGGTCGCCACTGCACGAATCGACTTTTCAATAAATTCACTTTGATCAAAAATAGGTTTGATTTCCACACCTGGAGGTAGTGTTTTCCTTATTTCCTCCAACTTATTCTCTATATCGTTGGCAACTGTCACGGTATTGCTACCGGACTGCTTCAAAATGGACATCCCGACAGCTGGGTCCCCGTTCAGATAACTTAACTGGGTAGTAGGTTGCAAAGTTTCTTTCACTTCACCGAGCTGGTCTAACTGGATGACTCCTTTGGAAGTAGGAATGGGAAGTGTTTGAATATCAAGAATGGATTGATATTCCCCAGTGATCCTGATTGGAAGGTTTTGATTTTGATCTGTCAGGGATCCTCCTGGCAGGTTCAAGTTTTCAGATGCGATGATCTGTTGTAATTGATCAATTGAAATGTCAAAGGAAGACAGGGCGTTTGGATCTAATGTGATCCGGATTTCATTTTCAGCGCCGCCTTCCACCGAAATGGAGGCAATTCCGTCCACACTGCTTAATTGAGGTTCTATATCCTGTTCTGCCAATTGCTTGGCCTGGGTCATTTCTCCAGAAGGATCCGTTATGGCGAGCTGCACGATTGGAAGGTCACTTGGGTTAAAACGAAGTACCCGTGGCAAATTCGCACCAGGCGGCAAAAAGTCCCTGACAGAATCAATGCGCTCCCGCATATCCAAAGAGGCAAAGTCCATGTCCGTGCCCCAGGTAAAGGATACGAGGACAAGTGAACCTCCTGTGCGCGAAATGGATGTAACGGATTCTACATTTGGGAGGGTACTCATGGCATCCTCCAAAGGAGATGAGATAAGGTTCTCAATCTCCTCCGGGCCGGCCCCCTCATAAGTGGTGGTGACTGCTACAATGGGAAACGTCAGCTCCGGAAACAAATCGACCGGCATTCCGCGCATGCTGACGGCACCTAGAATTAACATAAGGATGATTACCATTGACATGGCAATTGGTCGTAATACAGAAAGCTTCGCAATTTTCATTTATTAGGTTCACTCACTTTTTTTGTTCTAAAATTTCGGCACCGTCTTTTAAGCGTTCTTTACCATTAACTGCTACTGTTTGTCCTTTTTTCAAGCCTTCGATAATCTGCATAAACTCATTATCTCTAAAACCAGTGGTGACATCCTGTCTAACTGCTTTGCCTTCTTCAATGACGTACACGTAAGGATTGGCTTCTTCATATAGGATGGCGTCCATAGGAACAACTGTCTGTGCTTCAAGGTTATCAACTGCAACAAAAGCGGTTGCCCTCATTCCGCCTTTAATTTCTAGCTCTGTATTACTTACTGGAATGGTGACTGAAAACATATTCGTCTGTTGGTTGACCGTCGGAGAAACAGTTTCAATTTTTGATTCATAAGAATCTGGCAATCCTTCAAACGAGACAGTCGCATCCAGCCCATCCTTCAGTTTACTTACTTGGTAACTGTTCACTTGGAAGGTGGCAGCGATATTATCCAATTGAATTACCGTACCGATTGGAACATTGGGAGAAGCAATACCATCGGCAACCACATTCAACTCTGAAATGATTCCATCTATCGGACTAGTGATGGAGGTAGCTTCCGCCATCTGCTGGGCTTGTTTCAACCCTTGGCGCGCTTGGTTAAGCTGTGCTTCCATTTCCATCGTGTTAAATGTCGGCATTTGTTGGACCTGGCTGGCAGCGTTTGCTAGTTGTGCCTGCTTGACCATGACATCGACTGTACTTTGCACTAAGTCCAATGAAGTAACGGCACCGGTATCCACACCATCCAAAAGAGCTTGAGATTTTTCTAAACTTTGGTTTAATTCTTCCTGTAACTTGGGTATATCAGAAAGAGAGGCCTGATTTTCAGCTGCCTGTTGCATTTCTTTCATTTTTGAAAGGGCATTTTCTAATTCTGTTACTGCACTTTGAGCCTGATTGACCTGCTCGGTTGCAGCCTCAGAATCCAAGGTGACAATCAAATCGCCCTTTTTTACTATATCACCAATTTTTACATGAACGGTTTCAACGGTAAGGGGGGAAGTAGTTAGGAGTGGTACTTGTGTTTCCGGTACAGCTAGTCCGACCAGTTCAATGGTATTGCTAATGTTTTTTTCAGTAACTTCAGCCACTGTGACCGGGATTTTATTGGACTCTGTATTCTGGCTTGTAATCTCTTTCTGACTGCAAGCGGTTGAAAATAAAAGCACGAACATAGCTGGAAGCAGCCAATATTTTTTCAACATCTATCACCTCATACTTATCTTGTCTAATTATAAAACTAACATGTATTACAAACCCTTACAATTACTAACTATCGAACGGTATTCGAAAGAGTGTAATTGTTACCACTTTGTGAACATTAAAAAAAGAATGAGAACTAATTTCATTTATATGAAACCTTCATGGACAACCAAACGTCTGTATATATGTAACCCAAGAAATAAGATGAATTATTTAAGTGGTCTATTATACCCCCTGTAGATTGAAGTGGAGGGTGTGAGACTCCTGCGGGGGAGTAACGGTTGGTTGAGACCCCACAGGCGAAGCCGAGGAGGCTCAAACACCGTCCCGCGGAAAGCGAACACCCCGAACGGAAATCTACAGGCGTTAAAGCAGTTAAGAAAGATGAAAATTTGAACATGCTGTGACAACTTGTCCGACTTTTAAAATACTATACCTTTTTAGTCGGAAATCGTGTATAATAAACAATAGATATTACTTCTTTAGAGTAATTTCAAATTGAGAGCGATTCACAATTAGAAACGTTCAGCATGTTCTTTTCGAATAATACTAGATAAAAAAGGAGAGGAAAGTTCATGGTAACCCTATATACATCTCCAAGTTGTACTTCTTGTCGTAAAGCAAAAAATTGGTTAGAAGAACATAACATTCCATATACAGAAAGAAATATTTTCTCAGAATCCTTATCTATCGATGAGATCAAGGAAATCTTACGAATGACGGAAGACGGAACAGATGAGATCATTTCCACTAGATCTAAAATCTTCCAAAAACTGAATATAAATGTAGAAGCAATGCCGCTTCAAGAATTATATTCTGTCATCAAAGAACACCCGGGTCTGTTGAGAAGACCAATCATCATAGATGAAAAACGACTTCAAGTAGGGTACAACGAAGATGAAATACGCCGCTTCTTACCAAGAAAAGTAAGAACGTTCCAATTAAGAGAAGCACAACGATTAGTAAACAGCTAATATAAAAAACTTCTGCATGCATTCCATGCAGAAGTTTTTTTATCCTGAATCATAATTCGGCAAAAACTTTCAGCGCATTTTAAAAAGCTTTCTCTTATGCACCAAAGTAAAAAATAAAACACATAATATCAGTATAAATGGAAAAAACATATGCCAGTCACCAGTTGGAAGCATAACAGCAACACGAGGTTCACTGATAATCATCTTACCGGCAGTATAGCATAGGATGCTTGCTCCAAAATAAATAATTATAGGATATTTCTCCATTGCCACTAATATAATCTTACTCCCCCATATAATTATTGGAATGGAAAATACCAAGCCAATGATCACCAAATAAAAATTACCGTGTGCAGCACCAGCTACAGCCATGACATTATCTATTCCCATCACAATATCGGCGACCACGATAGTCTTAATGGCGACTGCAAGGGAACTGCTGCCCTTTATAAGCTTTTCTTCCCCATGGTCGATAATAAGTTGTACAGCTATATAGATTAACAATACTCCACCGACAAATTGGAGAAATGGAATTGCCAAAAGATAGACTGCACCAACAGTAAGAATGATCCTGCAAAAAATAGCCAACAATGTTCCGATAATTATTGCTTTGTTCCGGTAGCGTTCGGGAAGGTTTCTGCATGCTAATGCTATGACAATAGCGTTATCTCCACCGAGTACAATATCAATGCCTATTATGATAAGAATGGAAGTAATCAGTTCCAGCTCCACTATATCGCCCCTTCTTGTCCCAGTCCTATATAAATATAGTGGTGTAGGAGGGATAATATGACTGTTTTATCCGTTAAGGATGGCAGAGTGATTTTCGTATAGGTGCATGTATATGATACATTCGAATGCCATTATAAGATCTGTGGTTTTGCAAGGTTAGGCATTTTAACGATTTTTGAAATTGTGAGCATTTTTGTTTCCATTCTTCCTTTTTTTATCATAAAATAACAGTACAAGTATAATTCTTTGTAGTACAATGTGCTTTATCTATGCTGCGGTCATGGTACAGCTTAGTAGGCTGGGTACTTGAGGTCATAAATTGTCTCTAACCGGGATGCACACTATCTATGTTTTTTGCTTAATGGACCGGAACCAACCGCATTCGCTTTTCTTTTTGCATAGAATTCAGGTTTACTCACTATGCTAAATGGATAAATTGAAACAATAAGGTATAAGAAAATTTGTGGAGGGTCCCTTCCAAGGAAAGACGGAGGAAAATGAGGAGCGGACAATAAGAGACTGACATATCTCATGGAAGAAATTCCCCATTGTGAGGTTTGTTCGAAAAAGAGCACGCTAATCATTTACCTATTCAGAAGGGAGTTGTTAAGAATGGAAATCGAACGAATTAATGATCATACAGTTAAGTTTTACATTTCGTACGGTGATATAGAAGAACGAGGATTTGACAGAGAAGAAATTTGGTATAACCGTGAACGCAGTGAAGAATTATTCTGGGAAATGATGGATGAAGCGCACGATGAAGAAGATTTCATGGTGGAAGGACCATTATGGATCCAAGTTCAAGCGCTTGATAAAGGTTTGGAAGTCATTGTGACAAGGGCCCAGCTCTCAAAGGACGGTAAAAACTTTGAAGTTCCGGTGTCAGAAGATAAGCGTATTGATATTCCGGTCGATGAAAGAATCGAAGCACTTTTAGACCAGCATTTCAATTCCTCTGCTAAAGCGGATGAAGCGAAAGAAGATAAAGCCGATGAGGAAAAAGATCTTCTGCAGTTCATGGTACGTTTCAAAGATTTGGAGTATATCATTTCTGCCAGTCATCGATTACAACACTTGGAAAATCTCAGCAACCATCTGTACTTTTATGAGAAGAATTATTATCTCTATGTTGATTTTTCAAGTGAACATTATACGGATGAGGAAATTGATAATGTGTTAAGTGTTTTACTCGAATTTGGGGAAGAATCGACCATCTCCATTCACCGTCTGCAAGAATATGGATCAGAAGTAGCCAAGGATGACGCTATGAAGGAAATGACAAAACACTTTCCGCTAAGATAATGGGAGACCGATTTCAAGAAGTTGAAATCGGTTTTTTTCAAATTTAAGATACTATATATGAACTGAGCACTTTTGCTTTTGGATGAGGAGATGAGATTCTTTTGAAAAACACCGTTAGGGTTATTGTATTTATTTTAGTCATCGGGGCGATTTTATTCGCCACTCAAGGTCTTTGGGAAGGATGGCTACTAGGATCCATTTCCGTATTTTTTACCATCTCCGTTGTTTTTATCGCTTTCTTAATCTCTCTGGAAAACCGGCATCCGACTAGAACATTAACATGGTTGGTTGTACTTGGGAGTTTCCCCGTCCTTGGTTTCTTCTTTTACTTGATCTTTGGCAGGAATGTAAGGAAACGTAGACTGTTTCAAAGAAAAGCATTACTAGATAAAGAAGTGTTAGAAGAGGTGGAAGGAACAAGAGAATATTCTGAGGAAGACATGAGACTGCTTGATGAAAGTAAAAATGGCATGTTTCAACTTTCCCATAATATTGGCAGGAGTCCCATATCCTTTCGTACTGAAACGCTGGTACTGACAAACGGAAATCAGACATTCACCAGAATATTAGAGGAAATCAGTAAAGCGAAGCACCATATTCATTTTGAATATTATATTGTCCGAGACGATGAGATTGGTACACAAATCAAGGATTTATTGATTGAAAAAGCCAAAAGCGGTGTACAAGTCAGGTTTTTATTTGATGCAGTGGGAAGCTTCCAGTTGGGAAGTAAATACATAAAAGATCTTCGTGCGGCAGGAGTTGAGATCATCTCATTCTCTCCTGTAAGAATACCTGTGTTCAATAATAAAATTAACTTCCGTAATCACCGGAAAATCATTGTTGTGGATGGAGAGGTCGGATTTGTAGGCGGTCTGAACATAGGTGATGAATACCTTGGGCGTGACGAATATTTCGGATTTTGGAGGGATACCCACCTTTATGTTAGAGGGGAAGCGGTCAGGACCCTCCAGCTTATCTTTCTCCAGGATTGGTATTATGCGACAGATGAATCACTTCTCACTCCAAGCTATCTGACACCGACTCCCTTAGACGAGAAAAAATATGGCGGCGTACAGATGATAGCTGGAGGGCCGGATCAGGAATGGGAAGTCATAAAAAGCTTATATTTTTCGATGATTACCTCTGCAAGGGAATCTATATGGATCGCATCCCCTTATTTTGTCCCGGATGATGATATCTTTACCGCTCTGAAAGTAGCAGCGCTTAGTGGACTGGATGTAAGGCTGCTGGTCCCTAAAAGGCCGGACAAGCGAATAGTATATTATGCTTCCAGGTCATATTTTCCCGAAATGATGGAAGCAGGGGTAAAGATATATCAATATGAAAAAGGGTTCTTGCACAGCAAGGTGGTTGTTGTGGATGACCAGGTCGCTTCCATAGGGACAGCCAATATGGATATGAGAAGCTTCCATTTGAATTTTGAGGTGAATGCATTCCTTTATAACACGGACAGTGTCCAAACACTTGCGGAAGATTTTAAGCAAGACCTTCATGATGCCAAACCGATTGCGAAAGAAGTATTTGCCAATCGTCCATTTTATCAGAAGGTGTTTGAGTCCTTGGCTAGATTGGCATCACCACTTCTATAGGATATATGCTTGACGAAGTAAATTGCCGTATAACCGGCAATTTCAGTGTGAAGATAAAGCTTAGAATATTGATATTCTTTAGTTGATCGCAGTGGAAGGAGCGAAGACTCCTGCGGGAGGAAGGGACAGGTAAGACCCCGCAACGGAGTGAGGAGGCTTACGGACCGCCCGCTGGAAAGCGAAGCTCCTGGAACGAAGATCAACTGTTCCAACAGATAACTTAACTAATTTTTAGTTTGTAAACAGTTCTGAAATTGCCGGATTACCGGCAATTTATTTTTTTTGATACTTTTTGCAGGAAATTGTCTTATGATGACGAATCATACTCAGGTAAGAAAATATGAACAGGAAAGGTGTGTTTAAATGTTTGTTGCCAAAAAGAAAGATGGTTCTTATTTCTCTCTCTTGGACTGGAAAAGAAGAGAGGACATGGAACGCATTACAAAAGGGGAATCCTTTTATTGCCCTGCTTGTAACAGTTCCCTACTACTCAAACAAGGGAAGGTCCGCCGAATCCACTTTGCCCATCTGAATAAATCCTGCACAGCTTCCTCTGAATCCGAAAGCCCTTATCATCTTGAAGGGAAAGTTAAGTTGTACGAAAGTCTCCTTCAATACAACCAACCCATTTTAGAACATTACATTCCCAATACCCAACAACGTGCAGATGTGTATGTGGAAACAAACTATGGAAGATATGCCTTTGAGTTTCAGTGTTCAAATCTCCCAGCTCAAGAATTCAAGCGACGTACTAAACTCTATGAAAGGGAGGGTATTCGCCCTATGTGGATCATCGGGCAAGAAAAGCTGGGTCCACCTGACAACAATGACAGCCCGCTTAAATTATCCCCGTTTCAATGGCGTTTCCTGCAAAGACCCTCTCCTCATATTCAGCCATTCATCCTAAGCTTCTGCCCTTACCAATCCATATTCACTTATCATCAACCCATTTTCTCCATCAACAGCTCCACCACCTATGTAAATTCCATGACCAGTGAAAATTGGATAGAGCAGCCCGGCATTTCATTTCAAAAGCGTCCCATATGGAAAGAACACTATCTTCATTATAAAAAGAAGTGGAGATACGAATACTCTTTCTATAAACCGTATCAGAAGTTAAGAAAATATTGCTATGGGAACATGAACATCCCCTTATCCCTTCTTCCTTCAGAAATTGGTCTCCCTGTCCCATCGTTTTACCATATCCACACATCCCTTATTGAATGGCAGGCATGGTTATATTTTGATTCGATCTACCATATGCCACCTCTTACATTGATACATTTACCTTCTGTATTGAAAAACTTCCGTTTCCGTTTGAAGAGTACTGATATTTCTTTAAGAGAATTACCACTTGTAAAGGTAGGAGCTTATGAGGATGCGATTGTTGAATATTTGAACGCGTTAGTTGAAATAGGATTGTTGGAAAGGGAAACGCCAACGATTTACCGTGTCCTCAAAAAAAGCTTACCTTTATCAACCATGGAGGAAGCTCATAAACAGGACCAGGTGGTTCTGCAGACCTTGTTAAGAACTAAACAAACTACCGATTAATAAAAGAAAAAAGGGAATAATAAGGTTGTGTCGAATAGTTAATAATGATTTACTTTTTATTTTCAAAGGGGGTTTTATAATGGCGGAACAAACTGCTGTTAAGAAATTACAAGAACGAAAAGACATTTCTGTGGAGGATACATGGAAATTAGAAGATATCTTCCCAAGTGATGAGGCATGGGAAAAAGAGTTCCAAGAAGTAAAGGGTATGATTTCAAAGATCAAGGATTATGAAGGAAAACTATCCGAATCAGCTGATACATTATACGAAGCTTTTCAATATCAAGACTCTATTTCCAGCCGATTAGGTAAGTTATATACATATGCCCATATGCGTTATGACCAAGATACAACTAATTCCTTCTACCAGGGCTTGAATGATCGAGCGACAAACTTATACACACAAGTAGCCAGTGCACTTTCCTTTCTCGTGCCTGAAATCCTTACGATGAAGGAAGAGGAAATCACACAGTTCATCCAAGAAAAGAAAGAGCTAGCTTTATATGAGCATTCCTTGGACGAAATCAACCGTCAGCGCCCGCATGTTCTTTCTGCTAAGGAAGAAGCATTGCTTGCTGAAGCATCCGAGGTATTATCCTCATCCTCCAATACATTTGGCATGCTCAATAATGCCGATATCACATTTCCGTCAGTAAAAGACGAGAGCGGGGAAGAAGTAGAAATTACACACGGACGCTATATCCGATTCCTTGAAAGCGAAGACCAAGAAGTGCGTAAGAACGCATTCAAAGCGGTCTATGAAACTTATGGCAAGTACCGTAATACTTTCTCCAGCACACTTGGTGGGGCTGTGAAAAAAGACAACTTCCAAGCTAAGGTCAGAAACTATGATTCTGCCCGTCAGGCTGCATTAAGCAACAACAATATACCTGAAACCGTCTATGACAACCTGGTGAATACAATCAACAAAAATCTTCACCTGTTGCACCGCTATGTGGATCTGCGTAAAAAAGTCCTTGGCGTAGAAGAGTTGCATATGTATGACCTTTACACGCCACTTGTCAAAGAGGCGAACATGAATGTGTCCTATGAGGATGCGAAGGATTACTTGATTAAAGGCCTTGCCCCACTTGGACAAGAATACCTTGATATTGTTAAAGAAGGGTTCGACAACAGATGGGTGGATGTTCAAGAGAACAAAGGCAAGCGTTCCGGGGCATATTCTTCCGGAACATATGGCACTAATCCATACATCCTGATGAACTGGCAGGACAATGTGAATAACCTGTTCACTCTTGCCCATGAGTTCGGCCATTCCGTACACAGTTATTACACGAGAAAAACCCAACCATACCCGTATGGTAACTATTCCATCTTCGTTGCGGAAGTTGCTTCCACTTGTAACGAAGCATTGTTAAATGATTATCTGTTAAAGACAATTGATGATGACAAAAAGCGCCTATACTTGCTGAACCATTACCTAGAAGGGTTCCGCGGCACGGTATTCCGTCAAACAATGTTTGCTGAATTTGAGCACAAAATTCATGAGCTTGCTCAAAGTGGAGAAGCATTGACAGCAGACCTGTTAACAGAAACTTATTACGAATTGAACAAAAAGTACTTTGGTGAGAACATCACGATTGACGAAGAAATCGGTTTAGAGTGGGCAAGAATCCCTCACTTCTATTACAACTATTATGTGTACCAATATGCTACCGGGTACAGTGCTGCAACAGCCCTTAGCAAGCAGATCCTTGAAGAAGGACAGCCAGCTGTTGATCGTTATCTGGAATTCCTTAAAGCGGGAAGCTCTGATTATCCGATCGAAGTGTTGAAAAAGGCTGGAGTGGATATGACTGAATCCAATCCTATTGAAGAGGCATGTAAGGTATTTGAGGAGAAATTGAAAGAGATGGAAGAGTTGCTTTCTTAATCGGACAAATGGGGACCACCTTATGAAGGGTGGTTCTTTTTATGTGGAGGGGGAAAGATAAGTTTATTTAAATCCTTTAAAACGTCGTTGATTATTCAATAGCGCAATAAGCAGAAACAACGAAAAAAATAATATAGGGGAAGTAAGATAAATCGGATACAGTTTCATAAGTCCAAGTACATTTATAAAAAGGCTTAACAGAATAAATACTAAACAAAGGATGAAAGGGATTTTTGTCATATGGAAGGCTCCTTTTAACATACTTGTACATCTACTAGTTATTTGTACGTAAAAGGGTGATGTTTCATTACGAAAAATTCTAAAAAAACAATTTAATCCGATTGTGACAATGTTGTGAACTAGAGGTCTAACCACTTGTCAAAAGTCGACAATATCTGATATATTTATAACTGTGAAACGATTCACAAACAAACATATACCCCTTTGTTTGACCGTGAAAAATTTCTCCCATCCCCTTTGTTGTCTTTAATGACAATAGATTAGCCCTGGTCCCGTTGACCAGGGCTTTTCCTATTTTTATATAACTTTCAGCGCTGTTTTCCGTTGCAGACTGTTGATCTTCGTTACAGGAGCTTACGCTTATCCGAAGGTCGGTCCGTAAGCCTCCTCGGCTACGCCTGCGGAGTCTTACATGTCCCTTCCTCTGCGATCAACTAGGAAATTTCATTATTCTAATGTTTTGTCCACACACTGAAACGGAAGAGGAAAACCTTTTGAGTTTTCCTCTTCCGTTGAGCTATTGAAATAACCATCAATTCGCAATATATCTCCAAAATGTCCCGTACTTCACAGGAACCTTCTCTACACGCTGTGCCAGCTGAAGCTTCTTTAATTCATGCTCGACTTCCACGATCGGCAGGTTATACACGACTGAAATTTCCTTTGTTGCTACAAAAGAAAACTGTGAAAGGAAATCTTCAAGCGGTGGCAGTATTTTCGGAAAAGGTTGTTCCCCGAGCATGTCTTGCAAAATATGAACATACACCTCATAGGAATGATAACCGGAAACCTTAATACCTTCCTCTTCAATATTTTCGTTGAAGAAAACAAGTGTAGGTATCTCGGAAACGTCCATCTCGTTGGTGATTTTAAAATCACAATTCAACGCCTTGGATGCACTATCCCCGTTCATATCCCTTGTGAACTCTTCCATGTCGAGCCCAACTGATTCCGCACACTCCATCAGGACGGACAATTCTGATATGTTTTGTTTTTCGAGGAATAAGACCTCTTGCAGTTTTCTCAAGAACTTGATTCCTGCCTTGCGTCCTTGAAGCTCGGCTGCCTTGATTGCAATCGATGCAACATAAGGAGATTCTATTGGATTCTCAAGCCACAAGGACCCATCACAGGACATGCCGGAACGGGTTGCGGTACGTTCCCATACTTGTGCCATGGAAGCAGCATAATGCTTTTTCGCTAGGTTAAGGGAAGTAAGCTGGCCAGTCACAATATGTTTGATCGTGAAATACTGCCCATATTGGACATGCAACTTTTTTAACATCGGCTCCAAGGCCCAGCACTCCGGGCAAAGTGGATCGATGAAGAAGTATATCTCTATTGGTTTATTGGTGGTATGCTGGATGTTTTTTAAATAAAATGATTTTTTATCTTTACAGGTCACATGAATCTTCCTTTTCTTCAGGTTTGTCTGGGGTATTGATCATATGTTGAGCCGTTAAAACTAAACGCTGAAAAAATTCCTTTCGATATGAACCCTCAAGTCCTATTTCATCCATCGCTTCTTCCATACAAGCTAACCATGCTTTTGCCCGCTTAGGAGTTATTTCAAAAGGCATGTGACGGGCGCGAAGCATCGGGTGCCCATGTTCACTTGTGTATAGCGGTGGACCGCCTAAATACTGGGTGAGAAATTGTTTTTGCTTTCTTGCCGTTTCCGTTAAATCATTCGGAAAAATCGGAGCTAAACTGGGATGGCGACCAACACGATCGTAAAATGCATCTACAAGTTCATCAAGAACTTGTTCTCCGCCAACAGCTTCAAAAGGTGATTGTATTTTATCCATCATTTTTAACTCCTATCAATTTCAAAGTAACGATTGTATGTATATTTTAGCAATGTGGTTATTATATCTCAAACAATACGATTCCACCCTTGCAAAATACAGGGAAAAAAGGGAGTGGGGTGGGAGGTGTTATTGTATTTATTCCAAAAAAAAAACCACTCATGCATACTTTGCACAAGTGGAATGGATGAAAAACCATTCAGGCATTATAGCTGCCTGTAACTTTTCGAACATAATTCATTGTTTCCTTAAATGGTGGAATGCCGTTATATTTATCTACATTTCCTGGGCCGGCATTATAAGCTGCCAGTGCAAGTGTTAAGTCGCCGTCATACTTGTCCAGCATTTGGCGGATGTATTTGGTTCCCCCCATAATGTTTTGTCGGGGATCCATGGAATTGTTCACACCCAAGCCTTTTGCTGTTAAAGGCATGAGTTGCATCAAGCCAGCAGCCCCGGCATGGCTTACAGCTGTCGGGTTGAAATTGGACTCGTGTTGAATGATGGATTTAATTAATTTCGGATCAACACCATATTTCTCAGATGCTTCCTTTATTATTTCCTCGAAGTCAGTGCGTCTAGCTGCACTGGTGATTACTTTATCGGCACTGGCTTCGGCGATATCGGAGGCAATCACTTGCATATGGCTTGATGCCGAGAAATTAAGTGCTGCATTGTTTAACGGATGGGAAAAAGGAAGGGGATCGTTTGCACCTGGACTTTTCCCTGAAATGCCTGTGCTGCCATCTTCTAAAAAACCGGAAAGGATAGACGCAAAGGGAGGGGAAGATGAAGGGCTGTTCATCGATTTATTTCCTTGAAAACTTTGCATTGCCTGCAGTTGCATCATCGAACGGAGCTGTTCTACATTCATTTCGAATCTCCTTCCGTTGTGAGCGTATATGCTTTTGCTTCATAGAACCGAACAATTTTGTTTTTGGTTTCACGGAGTGGGATGCCGTAAGAAGTGAGCAATTCATGGAATGATTTTTCACCTTCAGCGTAATTATTAACTTCAAATTCCACTTCAAAGTCACTTGTCTCCATGTAATTGCTTTCGTCAAGAACCAACAGGCCATTTTTATATGGGAGTTCCACCCGGTTTGTTTTTAACGATCCGAAATAAAGGATTTTAGATGGATCAACACCTAGCTCTGCCATTAAAATGGAAGAAATAGTGCCTTCGATTATACCGATGTGACCTTCCTTCATAGAGACAAACTCTTCTTCAGACACTGACTGGTGTGTTTCCAATAAACCTTCGGCAGCCGGCTGCTTTAAAGTCAGTGTGAAGCTTTCCCCTTTTTTGCGGACACGCAGTGCACATCCTTTATCTTTTAATGCAAAAGTGGGAGTATCAAAGTAATGGTTCTCTTGAGAAAAAAAGTCTTCGGATTTCACCTTGAATGCCGAACAGAGAGATGTGAATTCATCAAAGGTTAGCATGTTTTTAAATTCAATTTCAATTTCTTGGTGGCTCATATTTTACCTCTCCCGATTTGTTATACTTCTATTATTACTTTGTTTTCCAGTTAAGGCAATGATAAAGTACATTCCTTTAGGAATTAAGAGTGTTGACATAGCAGAAATATTGAGATTCTCTAGTAGATGGGAGTGGAAGGAGAGAAAGCTTCTTCAACGAAGACAACTGTTACACAATATATGGAAGTTAGCAGGAAGTAAAAGTAACGAAATTGGGAAAAAGTGAGGTTTCCATTTCGTTGCTAGATGGGATTTATGATACTATATGAGTAGGATTTAGGTTGGAAGGAGATTATTATGCAAAAAAGAATTGAAATCAAAAATACATCATGGAATGAACATCAACTTTTGCTGGAGGCCGATACGGTTTCTTTTCCGCTCGACCAGGTAAGTGCGAGCAATCAAATGCTAGTGGATTCAGATAACCTTGCGTTTATTTACAAACTAGAAACCGCGACGGAATATATCTATGTGAGCATCAAGGATGATTTCTGGAATGACCTTAAAAGGGCATTGGAGGAAAATAAGGCAATCGTGCTTGTAGCGGAGAAAGTGGCGTTATTGCTGACAAATATAGAAGAAGAGCTTGGATATTTAATTGAAAATATCCGTGACAACGCCAATTACGGGGAAGAGATGGAGAGAAGAGTAAACGAGATTTTTTAAGGGGTTTGACGAATTATGATACAACACTGGGATTTGTTTTTAGCGCCTTATAAACAGGCAATAAATGAGATGAAAGTGAAATTGAAGGGGATGCGCGGACAATTTATGATGCAGTCGGAGCATTCGCCGATTGAATTTGTGACAGGTCGTGTAAAGCCGATAGCAAGTATATTGGACAAGGCGACGCGCAAGGGGATTTCCCTTGAAAAACTCGAAGATGAAATGCAAGACATCGCCGGTGTGCGTATGATGTGCCAGTTCGTGGATGATATACATAGAGTGGTGGAGATACTGCGTAACCGCAATGATTTTGAAATTGTGGAAGAACGCGATTATATCTCTTCCAGAAAGAACAGCGGGTACCGTTCCTACCATGTGGTGGTTCGTTATCCTGTCCAGACGATCGAAGGCGAGAAAAAGATTCTGGTGGAAATTCAAATCAGGACGCTCGCGATGAACTTTTGGGCAACCATCGAACATTCACTTAATTACAAATATAGCGGTCAGTTCCCGCAAGAAATAAAAGAAAGACTTGTACGTGCTGCGGAAGCGGCATACCTTCTTGACGCTGAGATGTCGCAGATCCGCGGTGAGATTCAAGAAGCACAAGCCATCTTTTCACGAAAAAAGGAACTGGATTCGGACTAATGGAATAGGGGTGGGAGTATGAAATTTGCGATAACCTCCAAAGGGGACTCGGTTTCAAATACATTGATGCACAAAATGCGAACATACTTGCAGGACTTTGATTTGACCTATGATGAAGACCAGCCGGATTTGGTAGTATCAGTCGGGGGGGACGGTACGCTTCTATATGCATTCCATCGCTATCGAAGCCGTCTGGATAAGACTGCCTTCATCGGGGTACATACGGGTCATCTTGGATTCTATGCGGATTGGGTGCCGGAAGAAATTGAAAAGCTCGTGATTGCCATTGCGAAAACTCCTTATCAAACTGTGGAATATCCGCTTTTAGAAGTCATTATCCGTTACAATGACGGTGGCAGGGAAGCCCGCTATCTTGCTTTGAACGAATGTACCGTGAAAAGTGTGGAAGGGACACTGGTGATGGATGTGGAAATTAAAGGGCAGCTGTTCGAAACCTTCAGGGGAGACGGTCTTTGCATATCCACGCCATCTGGTAGTACGGCTTATAATAAAGCCTTGGGCGGTGCTATTTTGCACCCTTCCCTGCCGGCGATTCAGCTGGCGGAGATGGCCTCCATCAACAATCGGGTCTTCCGTACGGTGGGCTCGCCGCTGGTATTGCCTCAGCACCATACCTGTTTGCTGAAACCTGTGAATGATGTTGACTATCAGATTACGGTCGATCACCTGACTCTGCTGCATAAGGATGTAAAATCCATTCAGTGCAGAGTCGCTAAAGAAAAAATCCGATTCGCACGCTTCCGTCCATTTCCGTTCTGGAAGCGAGTCAGCGATTCATTCATCACGGACAAATAAGAGGAAGTATTTTATGGAGAGATTTTGTCTAGAATATACAGCCGGAGCACAAGACGAAGGTAAACTGCTTCGGGAGTTTCTAAAAGAAAGGCAGATTTCAAAAGCCGCCTTGATTGATATTAAGTTCAACGGAGGGGCGCTGCTTGTAAATGGCAGCGCCGTTACTGTGAGATACTTATTGCGTGAAGGTGATACAGTTAAGGTGTTTTTTCCAAAAGAGGTGCCAAGTGAGGAACTTTTACCTGAGGAAATGTACCTTGATATCATGTATGAGGATGAGTATGTACTTGTTATCAACAAGCCTGCAGGGGTAGCTTCCATTCCATCTCGTGAGCACCGTTTCGGCACGCTTGCCAATGGTCTCTTAGCATACTACCAATCTAAAGGGATTCATTCCACCATTCATATTGTAACGAGGCTGGACCGTGATACCTCAGGATTGATGCTGATTGCCAAGCACCGTCATGCTCATCACCTGTTTTCCTTGCAACAGCGGGATTTCGGGGTGAAAAGAAAGTATGAGGCTCTTGTGCACGGTGTGTTGAATGGAGATGATGGCTCTGTTTTTGGAACGGTGGATGCACCGATCGGTCGAAAGGAAACGAGCATTATTGAGCGCGAGGTGCGGGAGGATGGACAACACGCTATTACCCATTACGAGGTGCTTCGTTTCGGAGAAGGTTGGACTCATGTTTCATTGCAGTTGGAGACAGGACGAACTCACCAAATCCGCGTTCATATGACGCATCTCGGACATCCTTTGCTTGGCGACCGCCTCTATGGAGGAGTGGAGTTGGAGGGTATGGCCCGCCAGGCGTTGCATAGCTGTGAACTGAGTTTTTTCCATCCGGTAAAAAACACAGCGATGAAGTTCCGGTGTGAGTTGCCGGAAGATATGAGCAAGGCATTGGAGAAGAGCTGATGATCCTAAGGGATATTGGCTTTTTTTGAAGAGTTGGACACCACTGATGAATTTTAACCATTGCCTTCTATTTGGGGGGCTGCTTAAAAGGAGAACAGGCCCCCCCACTATCTAATCCCAAAGTTCTCTAAATTTTTCCTTCACAAACGGCATTCCTGAATCCACAGAAACCGTCTCCATTTCAGGATAGCGCAGGGCGGAAAGCTTGCCACCAAAAACTGCGCCGGTATCGATATTTGCTGTTTTATTTATGATCCTTACCTCCCGGACCGGTGTGTGACCATAGACAACCCAAGCACTTCCGTCATATTCTACTGCCCAATCGCGGCGGACTGGCATACCGTTCTTGTGGAATTCTCCGGTGATATCACCGTACAGTACAAATGTTTTCACTTTTTTACCCTGCTTGCCTATGTATTCTTTCTTGATGCCTGCATGCGCTACGATCAGTTTGCCATCATCGAGCACCTGATAGAGCGGAGCGTCCTCATATAGTTTAATGAATGTTTGCCGGAACCGTTCCTGCTCTGCACCGGTAAGTGCTTGAAATTCAGCAGCAGTCGTCTCAAGCCCATGAGTATGCTGGACTTTGTTTCCCAAAAGAAAACGATATAGTTTGTTGCAGTGGTTTCCTGGCACATAAAAGCCAATCCCCGCTTCCACCATACCGTATACGATATTCACCACTCCAATCGAGTCAGGCCCCCGGTCAGTAAGGTCGCCCACAAAGGCAAGTTTTCTTCCTTCAGGGTGTTGGTAAACCCCATTTTCCTCTGAGTATCCCAATTCGGACAATAATGTTTTGAATTCCATTATGCACCCATGGATATCACCTATGACATCAATTTTCATAAAGACATAACACCTCTTTCATATACATATCCAGCTCCGTTTCCCCATACAAATGAGTGAGGTAAAAGGAAAAAGTTCATACTACTGTTAATATCTACATTGTATCATTTCTGTAAATTTTTCATGAAAAATTTATCTGATTACTGTTTTAGCGTAATAAAAACATGATATAATCTTTGCTTATTACATACAAAAATAGAACTGATTGGGGAAGATAGAATGTTTGAGCTACCAATCAAGGAACCGGTATTAGTATTTACAATAGCGATGATGATCTTTTTCATTTTTCCCTATTTCATGAAATTATTGCGGATACCGGGATTGATCGGACCAATTTTAGCTGGAGTCATCATTGGACCAAAGGGGTTGGCTGTATTGGAGAGAAGCTCGACGATTGAACTTTTAGGGACAGTCGGGTTGCTTTTCATCATGTTCATTGCCGGACTTGAGATGGACTTGGATGGTTTTAAGAAATATCGGAATAGAAGTATCATCTTTGGGATGATGTCGTTTTGGATACCTTTATTGGTAGGGACGGTAATAAGTTTAATGCTTGGTTATAGTGTGGCAGCTGCCATCCTGATCGGCTCAATACTTGGGTCCCATACCTTGCTGGGCTATCCCATCGCCAGCCGGCTTGGAATTGGGAAAAGCAAGGCCATCACCACAGCTGTTGGCGGGAGCATCCTGACTGACACTTTTGCCTTATTGGTGCTTGCAGTCATCACTGGTGCAACCGCAGGCCAACTTGATATCTACTTTGGAGTGAAATTAGGGTTTTCCTTAATTGTTTTTGTTGCCATCATTTTTTTGGGAACACCGTTTCTATCAAGATGGTTTTTCCGGAATGTGGCAACAGAAGGAACAGGGGAGTTCATTTATGTCATGGTAATGCTCTTCACGGCTGGCTCCTTGGCACTTATCGCCGGATTGCAGCCAATTATCGGGGCGTTTTTAGTGGGGCTTGCCCTCAATCGATTCATTTTCGATCAAGGCCCGCTGATGAACCGAATCCGATTTACTGCCAACAGCATCTTTATCCCTTTTTTCCTGCTCTCAGTTGGAATGCTGATGGACCTAAGAGTCCTGATCGGCAACCCAAAAGCATGGGTCTTGACGATAGCGATAGTGATTGGTCTGTTGCTAAGTAAGTATATTGCGGCATTATTAACAAGTAAGTTCTACAAGTATTCTAAGGATGAGCGCATGGTCATATTCGGCCTTACCACCCCGCAGGCAGCAGCAACGCTTGCCGCTACCCTTGTTGGATTTAATGTCGGACTGCTTGATCAGGCAACAGTGAACGGTGTCATCATTATGATTCTGATAACATGTATATTTGGTCCTTATATGGTAGAAAAATATGGACGGAAACTTGCCCTAGAAGAAGAGATGAAACCTGTTCAGAAGGGGGAGGCACCAGAGAGGATTTTAATACCAATCGCCAATCCGAATACGATGGAGTCCTTGATGGATCTGGCCTTTGTCATCCGTCAATTCAATACTGCTGAACACCCTTTATATGCCCTGAGTGTGGTACAGCGTGATATGTGGGGAGCAGATGGGGACGTTGCCAAAGCAGAAAAAATGCTTGGCCAGGCTGTTTCCTATTCGAGTGGAGCGGACGTCCCTATCCGCGTGACTACACGGGTGGACCGAAACATTGCCATCGGAATCAACCGGGCAATTGCTGAAGAGCGCATCACCACCCTTGTAGCTGGATGGAACGGAGAACGCACCGCACCACAGAAAATTTTCGGTGGTGTCATCGACCAAGTACTTGATCAGACAAATGTTTCTGTACTGATTTCAAAGCTCGGTCACCCGTTGAATACTACAAAGCGTATTGTACTGATTCTACCTAAAGGCATTGATCACAAGCCAGGCTACTGGGATGCCCTGGCCACCATAAAACTGATCGCAAGCAACCTTGGGGCGACAATTCAATGCTATGTCATCAAAGGATTCCCTGATGTGTATAAAGCGCATATGCGCGAGATCAAGCCCAACCCTCCGACCGTTGTGGAATGGGTGGAAGGCTGGACTGCCCTATATGAAAATAATCTGCCCGCTCTAGAGCCCGATGATCTCGCGGTCGTACTCAGCGCAAGAAAAGGAACGACCGGCTGGCATCCGCAGCTCGAGAAGATTCCGGGAAAGCTTGCAAAAATCAACCCAGAAAGCTTCATAGTCTTCTATCCAAGAGAAGAAAAAGAGGACCTGCGAGGTACACGAGGGACGGAGATACCGAAAGAAGTATTATTGGGCAGGGATTACGACTAATGGAAGACCGGTTCATAACAGAGCCGGTCTTCTTTTTTATTGGAGAAAGTATATAATTCTGTTGATTTCCGTTACCCCGCAGCGTAGCGAGGAGGCTCAAGGTCGCCCCGCGGAAAGCACAGCCATTTGCGGAAAGCAAAAGCGGTGATTTACTGAACCTCAGTATTAATGTACTATACATTCAAGAAATAATAAGTTCGCATTTCCACAACTATATGCTATAATTATGACTAGGTACTAATAACTTATATAAATAGGAGGATATAAAACAATGAACTTATCCTTAAATGGTCGTACATATGTAGTAATGGGAGTAGCAAATAAAAGAAGTATTGCATGGGGAATTGCCCGATCCCTGCATGATGCAGGAGCACGCCTCGTATTCACATACGCAGGTGAACGCCTGGAAAAAAGCGTGAGAGAGCTTGCGGAATCGCTTGAAAGAAAAGACTCCATCGTCCTTCCTTGTGATGTAACAAAAGACGAAGAAGTGCACACGTGCTTCCAGCAGATTAAAGATGAAGTCGGTGTAATCCATGGTGTAGCTCACTGTATCGCATTCGCGAACAAAGAGGAGCTTCAAGGTGATTACATGAACACAACAAGAGACGGGTTCATGCTAGCACATAACATCAGCTCCTACTCTTTAACTGCTGTAGCAAAAGAAGCAAAGGAACTTATGACAGATGGCGGCAGCATCGTTACGTTAACATACCTTGGCGGTGAAAAAGTGGTTCCTAACTACAACATTATGGGTGTCGCAAAGGCAAGTCTTGATGCAAGCGTAAAATACCTTGCTAACGACCTTGGAAAAGTTGGAATCCGCGTTAACTCCATTTCCGCTGGTCCTATCCGTACGCTTTCTGCAAAAGGTGTAAGTGATTTCAACTCGATTTTAAAAGAAATCGAAGAAACTGCTCCATTACGTCGAGTGACGACACAAGAAGAGGTTGGAGACACTGCATTATTCTTGTTCAGTAACCTGTCTCGCGGGATTACTGGAGAAAACATCCACGTTGACTCTGGATACCATATCTTTTAATAAGGCTCATTTTGCAACCTTATAAAAATTATTATAAAAAATCCGTTCTTGATCTTTAAATCAAGCTCGGATTTTTTTGTTCTAAGAGCTAGGAGCTATAAAAATTGATTGAAGGGTTATTTAATCAATTGATTTAATGCACCAGACTTGATTCGCTCGTATTCAAATGCCTCAGCCAGTTCAGTTTCCAACAAAGGTGATTTTCTTACATATCTTTCTCGGATAACATCATAAAGCTCATATGGAAATAACATATCGATAAACATGATTTCCTTTTGTTTTTCAGTTAAAGGGGAGACAGATTCGTATGCATTAATCATGACATTGAATTGATCGTCATTCCAAACTCCTGTTGTATCCAATAGTGGAATGATCATTTTACGCAAATCACGGATAGGTAGATCGAATGATACTGTATCAAGATCAATAACCCAGATTTGTCCGTCATCCCCAAGAAGAGAGTTCCCCGTTCCATAATCTTGGTGACAGAGGTTTGGCATTCCTTTTACCGTTCCCACCCAATCCAGGTATTCCGAATCCAATAATCTTTTTAGCGTATCCCGTCCTTCCTTTATAAAGTAATCAGCTTCCGCTAAGTAGAGTTTGGAAAATGGATCATCCGGCAGCGATCTCGCTAATAACTTCCAGGTTTCCATCTGCTGACAACGTTTAATGTAGTGATTCGGCCATCGACCAAGCTTTGTGAAAATAGGGATACCTTCCGGGGGGCGATACCCGATAGAGGCAGTATGAAATTCAGCCAATCCCTTCATGATAAACTCAAGATCTTCTTGAACGGTCAATTCAAATGGCCGTCCTTCTATCCACTCATAGACGACAAATAGGAAAGGGCCCTGCTTTGTGTAAAGAATCCCATTCTTATTGGGGATGATTCCTGGTACTCTCATTCCTTTTAATGCCAGATAATTTTGTGCATTGATGGAAAACAAGGCTTTTTTCTCTGGTCTGTGTATTCTCTTTAAGCATATGGGGCCCTCAATAGTATGGATTTTCCATACTATCGCCATTTGACCTCCTTGGATCACTTCTACTGAATTTACAGTTACCTCCCAGTTCTTGATGATTGTTTCTGCTAGCGAGATAAGCTTTTGTTCCTCTTCCGGTGTCAGGGCATATTCCGTCGAATTTCCTTCTTGATTATGATTGTTTTCTTCCAACAAACGTTCCACCATCCTCTTTAGAAGTCTGCTTTTTATTGTGGTAACAGACAGCCTAAGATTGATATTTTTCCCAATCAGCAAGGGACCTTTTATTTAAGGTATGGTCGTATCGGAAGAAATGTTATTGACAGGTGTGTTTTTTTCACCGGATGCTTACTAATTAAGGTAATTGCCCTTTTTCCTAAAAGAATAAGAGGAAAAGGTACTTTTAAACCTGCTCATCCATACCATACTTATAAACTACCGTTTTTAGGTAAAAGGAGGTCACAAATGAAAATAGCCTATATTGCTACAGAAAAACTTCCGGTACCGGCAATTCGTGGTGGTGCAATTCAAATATATATTGACTCTGTTGCTGCCATAATTGGAAAAAACCATGATGTTACCATTTTGTCTATTCAGCATGAGGAACTGGAGATGCAGGAGAAGAGAGGAAATGTACGTTACATTCGTTTTGACGAAAAAAATTATCTGACTTCAATCATTACGCATCTTCAACAAGAAACCTATGATGTCATCCATTTATGTAATCGCCCATTATGGGTGAAATCGGTAAAGGAAGCGACACCTGCATCCAAAATAGTATTAAGTGTCCATAACGAAATGTTTACTTATGAGAAATTGAGTGATCAAGAAGGAAAAGAGTGCTTAAACCTTGTGTCAAAGGTAGTTACAGTCAGTGACTTTATTGGAAGAACCATTACTGATCGATTTCCATTTGCCAAATCCAAAGTAAAAACCGTATATTCTGGAGTAGATTTAGATACATTCCAGCCACCATGGACTTCAAAGGGAGGTCAGGGGAGAAGCAGTATAAGAAGCGAGCTGGGACTTACAAATAGAAAGGTTATTCTTTTTGTAGGAAGGCTCAGTAAGGTAAAAGGACCTCATATTTTATTACAAGCTCTTCCGTCAATAAAAAAAGAACACCAAAATGTCACGATGGTATTCATTGGATCCAAGTGGTTTGGTGATGATCAAGTAAATAATTACGTTAAACATCTTTATACACTTGGTGCCATGTATCAAGAAAATGTAATGTTCATTAAGTTTGTTAAACCAGTGGATATTCCGAAATTATTTGCCATGTCGGATGTATTTGTATGTTCTTCCCAATGGCAGGAACCACTAGCCCGTGTTCATTATGAAGCCATGGCTGCCGGGTTGCCGATTATAACAAGTAAGCGTGGTGGGAATCCCGAGGTAATCAATGAGGGGAAGAACGGATATGTTGTTGATCAATTTGAAGATCCTGAAAGTTATGCGACTCTAATTAACTCCTTATTACATGATTCCAATAAGAGAGAAAGACTAGGAAGATATGGACGTGAAAAAGTAGAAAGGGACTTCAGCTGGAGGAATGTAGAGAATAATCTGATAGCGGTGTATAAAGAAGCCACTGGTAATAAAGAGAGGTGATGACTTTTGGAACAAAATCATGAGATGGAAAAAGATCACTTGCAACTAGTACTGGATTTTTATCCGTTGGATGTTTCTGATGTTCGGCTAATATCCAGCAGAAGCGGGAGAACTACTTGGGAAGTTGATACCACCGAAGGGAAAAAGATTTTGAAGCAAGCAAGCATGAAGCCAGAGAGAATGCTATTCATTGCTGGGGCTCATCAGCATCTACACCAAAAAGGGCTTGCAATAACACCGATTCATGAAACAAAAAATGGTGGGATCTGCATTGGAGCAGGGTCGGTTAGTTATGTGCTGTTCGATAAAGTAGAAGGCAATGAAGTGATTTATTACAACAAAGAGCAAATGCTAAAGGCCATGGAATTTGCTGGTAACTTCTATCAAGCTTCAAAAGGGTATGTTCCGGCGGAAGAGAGTAAAACACGAAGCAGACTAGGTAAGTGGCATAAATTATTTCGTTGGAAACTTCAAGAGCTGGAAGGAAATAAAACGATTGCCCAATCGTATCCTGATGATGTATTCTCCTTATTATTTTTAGAACATGTAGATGAAATGATTTCCCGGGCCCAATCGGCATTGACTGCTCTGGAAGAACCAATCTATACGGATATTTCCAGAGAGGTCAGTAGTTTAAAAGGCTTCTGTCAACAGGATTTCACTTTAGCACGATTCACAGAAGTGGAAGACGCCCTGTTTATGAAGGAGCTGCACTCGGTAACTTATGATCTACCAACCCGTGATATACGAATAATTTTAAACAAAATGATGAAGAAGTTTTCTGTTTGGGATGAGAACCTTGTATTTGATTTATTACGCGCCTATCAAATAACTAATCCGTTGACAGAGGAGTACTACCGTATTCTCTCAATCGATTTAAAATTCCCTCATCTTTTTTGTGCGATTGCCCATAAATATTTTTTAGCCCAAAAAAGGTCTTGGTCAGATGAAAAATATATCTGGGCATTACAGAATATCATTGCACTTGAAGAGTCCAAGGGGAGCTTCCTAAACCGATATCCTTCCATTTTTAAAGAAATCATTTCTTCAAACAAAGGGGGGATCTAAAATGGCGGAAAGTCCTAAAATACCAAAGTTGGAGCTGGAAAAATTCACCTTCTCGCCTCCAGGTCCAATGGGATGGAATATGGCAGAATATGAAAAAATGCTGCAAAATCCTGACCAGCTTGTATTAAACGAGACAACTGTTAATTCTCAGTTGCACTCCCTGTTAAAGCACGAATTAGTGGAGCTGTCGATGAGTGGAGCATTGAAGGATCAAGTACGGGTGTCGATAAAAAAGGAAACTCCTTCAGAAAATGAGAAAGTTGTTGACCAGGTTATTATTATGGAAAATGAAGAAGCTGCCGAACCTGGTTTTTCTCCAAACAATGATGAATTAGAAGACAAGGAAGAAATCATGGAAGAAAAAGAAAAAATACCGGTTTCCAATATAAAAGTAACCATAATCGTGGAGGAAAAAGCCTTAAAGTTACCTTGGATTACCTTTAAGTCAACCTCTAATCAAAAAAAGCGCGGAAATTAAAAAATGTGTTCATTAAAGGTCTAGGTAATTGCATAAATTGGTAATATATCAATTATTTATATGAGTAGGAGTGAGAAGAATGTCAAATGAATTACAGAAAGCAAAATTGAAACTTGATTTTGACAATGGCTTTAGTTTATCTCCAGATCTTAGTGCAGAAGAAGCTTTAAATGCTCTTTTAAAAGCAATTAGAAATGGAGAAGTAGCTGAGGTGAAAATTACCGCAGAGTATAGTGATGGTTTAAAAAAGGATTATCATAATGACGATGATGATGATGACGATGAGGAAGATGAAGAGGTAGCAGAAGCTGACGATGATGACCAAGATGACGACGAAGATGACGACGACGATGACGATGATGACGAAGAAGAAGAGGAAGAGGAATAGAGTAATATAAAATAAGTGCCAGAATCCTTTAACGGGAATCTGGCACTTTTCTCTTTGTTCAAAATTAGAGTATTGCCTTCTCATATACAGCAATAAGGCGATCGGCAACGTGTTTGAAGGTGAAGTTGACCTCAATGAATTTTCTTCCATTTTGGCACATCCATCCACAAATTTCCGGCTCTTTGAGTACATAGTGTATAGCTTTTGCAAAAGCGGAAGGGTTACTGTAATCGTCAATAATCAAACCATTGAAGTGATCAAGGATTACTTCTGCATTTCCGCCCCGATTGGTAGTAATCAAAGGAATTCCGGCTGCCATAGCCTCATAGTGCACTCTTGCTAATGGTTCATTCCATTGGGAGCTGCATACAAACACATCGCCGGAGACAAAAGCTTCATGGATTAACTCTGCAGGAATGTATTTGGTGAAGATCACCTTCTCATTTAACCGTTGAGCCAATTTGTAAAGGGCACGCACATAGCTATTCATACCATCGTCACTGAACCATTTGCCCCCAACTATCAGCAATACAAGATTATCGTGTTTTTTTTCTAGTGCTTGCATTGCTTGGATAAGTAAGTGTGGACCTTTCGTTTTACTTAAGCGCCCAACAAAAAGAATGACTTTTTTATCTTCTAGATTGTACCTCTTGCGAAAATTACTTCTTATCTGCTGCCATTCTTTACTTTTTCTTAATGGATAGGAGGACAAATCCACCCCGGAGTACACGACCCTTATTTTGTCTTCTGCTTTCGGGAAGCGTTTGCTAACCGTTTCTTTAATATAGTTACTGACTGTCGTAATGGCACTAACAACCTCCACCACATCCTCCCCCTCGGCTTCAGAAAGTTTTCTTATCGAAAACATATCATTGTGAAGGCTTAAGACGATCTTGCTATCTGGAGATGAGTGTTTATATAGTAGGACATTTTTCGGCCTGTTACATACATGGATCACATCAAATTGATGACACATCAGTTCGTTGGCAACATGTAGGCGATACTCTTCACGGGGGAAGCGAATATATCGGACACCATTTACTTCTTCATGATCAGGAAGGTCTGGATCCGACACAGAAAAAATGGTTAACTTATATACCTTTGATAGATAAGGGGTTACCCCGTCTATCATCATTTGAATAGCCCCTCCTTTTATCGAGGGGGCTGGAAGCTTCTCTGTACAAATAATGGCTAATTTCATGTCAACACTTCTCCATATAAGTTCTTCAAATAATGGTATTCCCGTTCCAGTCCTTCTGTTAAGGGCATTGATGGTGAATAATTAAGCAATTTCTCAGCTTTGCCAACATCTGCCCATGTGTGCTTTGGCTCTCCTTTTACTGTATCAGAGAAAGTTAGCAAAGCTTTTTCCCCCGTGATTTTTTCTAATATTGCGATGATTTCCAGTACAGATGCTCTTTCTTTGCCACCAATATTAATAGTTTCACCTATTGCTTCGCCCGAGGTTAATGCCGCTTTCGTTGCTGTCACACAATCATCGATATAGGTAAAGTCCCTCGACTGCAGCCCATCTCCAAAAACAGTGATGTGCTGTTTTGTCAGCAGTTGTTTGATGAAGCGATGGAAAGCCATGTCTGGTCGCTGTCTAGGTCCATAAACGGTAAAGTAGCGCAATATGACAAGCGGAAGTCCAAAGCTTTTTTCATAAACTCTGCATAATTGCTCCCCGGAAAGCTTTGTTATGCCATAGGGGGACAAGGGTTCTGTAAATGCCCCTTCTGATACCTTTCCAGCTTTTTCTCCATATACAGAGGATGTGGATATATAGATGAATCGCTTAATGCTATGATCTTTGGCCGCTTCCAATAGGCGTTGTGTCATGAGGATGTTATGGTTTACGTAAGGGGTGAATTCTTCTCCCCAGCTCGTTCTCACTCCAGGTATTGCTGCCAGGTGATAGATGACATCGACACCTTTTAATAGTTGATGAAGGTCACAGTGTAATAGATTCAAATCTTTAAAGGTGAAGAAAGAGTGCTGTTTTAATGCTTGAATGTTCTTCTGTTTGAAGGATGGTGGTGTAGGACCGATGAAGGTATCCACTCCGATTACTTGGCAGGTTGGCTCCAGTAGTAGTTTTTCACATAGGTGCGAGCCTATAAAGCCGGCAGCTCCCGTAACTAAAACTCTCATCCACGTCCCACCCCTTTATAGTTCAGTCCAAATCCTAATACTTCTTCCCTATTTATACAGTTTCTGCCGTCGAGGATTAGATTACCTTTGAGATGAGCTTTAACTTGCTTCCAGTCTAATTGGCATATCTCCGGCCAATCTGTGGCTATGATGATCGCTTCCGAATCAATATAGGATGATTTAAGTGATTTATGTTGTGTAGCTAAATGACGTAAATCAGCCGGTAAAAAGGCCTTAGGATCATAGGTATGAACGTCGGCTCCCAGGGAATGCAGCTTTTGAATAAGTGCTATCGCAGGGGAATGCCTTGTATCATCTGTATTCGGTTTAAATGCTATTCCAAGGACGGTCACTTTTTTATCCCGGATAGAAGGAAGGTCTTCCTGTAATTTTTTTATATAGCAATCCAGTTGGCTGGAGTTTACTTCATGCACTGCATCCAAAATGGGGGTGCTGACAAATTTGGCAGCAGCAATATGCTGTAATGCTTGTAAATCCTTTGGAAAACAAGACCCTCCATATCCTATTCCAGCCTGAAGAAAAAGCGGGCCAATCCTTGGATCGGCGCCCATGCCTTTGGCAACATTCGTGACATCCACCTCATATAAGTCACAAATTCGGGATATTTCGTTGATAAATGAAATTTTAGTGGCAAGAAAGGCATTAGATGCATATTTGATCATTTCTGCTCCATTCCAGCTTGTAACAATAAGTGGGGCGCTTAAAGGTTGATAGATTTCCCTTGCAATCGCTTCGGATTGTTTATCACCTTCCGCTATTCCTATGACCGTTCTATCTGGATGAAACATATCATGTATGGCAGAACCCTCCCGCAAAAATTCAGGGTTTGACACGATATTATACATGGAAGGAGATACTCCCTTTTCCAGCAGAAAATGGTGCATTTTTTGATTTGTACCAGGTGGCACTGTACTTTTAATAAAGATGGTTTTATAACTTTGAAGATGTTGTGCAATGGTTGTAAAGACAGAATTAAGAAAACTTAAATCAGGGCTTCTGTCTATTAAACTAGGAGTTCCGACTGTTACAAAGATGGCGGTACACCTTTGAATGGAATCGGGTAGATTTGTTGAAAAAGTTATCTTTTCGTTATTTTTACAGATCAATTCCTTTAATTGCGGTTCGTAAATAGGGATATTGCCATTTTGAAGCTTCTGAATTTTATCTGAATTGATATCCACACAATAAACACGATGTCCGAATTCTGCCAGTGTGGCAGAGGTGGTGAGCCCTACATAACCGGCCCCTATGATGCATATGTTCAAGGCTTACACTCCTTTTGGGTTTAACCAATATAAACCAGGCAATTTCTTTTACTATACTATTACTGGACAAAGGTGGATTGTGACGAATACACCGCCCAAATAGAATAGGGGAATATGAGTATAACGCCCTTTTTCCATAAGACAACATACTGGTCTATTAGTAATGAATACGATATGAAAAAGAGACAGGAATTGAGGGAGTTAATGTGGTTAAAAAAGCGATCATACCAGCAGCAGGCTACGGAACAAGGGGCTTACCAATCACTAAGGTACTACCAAAAGAGATGTTCCCGGTAGGTTTAAAGCCTGCTATCCACTATGTGGTGGAGGAAGCTATCGAATCAGGCATTGAACAAATATTGATGATTGTATCAAAAAAGAAAAACATGATTGTCGATTATTTTGATGAATCCTTAGAGCTTGAGACATTTCTGGAGAGGGAAAATAAACATCATCTTATAGACATTCTTCCAGTCCCCTCCATACCGATTCATTATATCCGCCAACCATATGCTAAAGGGCTGGGAGATGCAATAAGGCTTGGTAAGTATTTCATTGGGGATGAACCATTTGCTGTGCTTTTGCCTGATGATATTTTGCTTTCAAATAAAGAGCCAGCGTTAAAACAGCTAGTAAACCAGTACAATAAATTCAAAAAATCAATTATTGGGATAAAAGAAGTAGAGGAATCGAAATTGAAGCATTACGGAGTTATAAGTGGTGAGGCAAAGGGAGAAGAATTATTTAAATTGGATGACATAGTAGAAAAACCAAGTAAGAATGCGCCTTCCAATTATGCTGTGATTGGCAGATATGTTTTTTCTCCTGCGATTCTTTCTTTATTGGATAAACAACAACCTTCAGTAGGTGAAGAGCTACAGTTAACGGATGCAATTAAAGATCTATTATCACAAGAAGAATGTTTTGGAAAAGTTGTTGAAGGTAAGAGGTTTGACATAGGTATTTATGAAGAGTATTTAAATTTAGTCAATACTATCCAGCAAGCAAAGAATAAGAAGAAATAAAGATGTCAGATCATTTCTGACATTGTTCTGTAATAAATTGGGACGGGCTATAGCCCCTCTTATGTGATTACCTACTTTGATAGAGTTGCCTCGGCACCAATACTTCTAATTATTCTATTAAAATAGACTGCGGACTCCCCATTCACCCAATCCCTCTTCTATAATCTAGCATATTCTATAGCAAAAGGAGGGAATAATCAAATGAAATTGATAGTATTAGACCCTGGTCATGGTGGGCAGGATCCGGGGGCTGTATTTCAGCGGCTCCATGAAAAAGTAGTGAATTTAGATATTGCCAAACGTGTGAGAGAATATATGGAGAAAGAATATGAAGTGAAGGTGATGATGACAAGGGAGGGGGATTCGACAGTCAGCTTGGAAGCAAGAACTAATCTCGCTAACTCAGTAAAAGCGGACTTCTTCTGCTCCATTCATCATAATGCTGGTGGAGGGACGGGCTTTGAAAGTTATCGGTTCAATGGTACAAATACCTTTACTAGTAAATCAAAAACTTTTCAAGAAATCATTCATAGGGAAGTCATTAATGTGGTTACAGGAAAATACAATAAAAGAGATAGAGGACTCAAAGCAGCGAACTTTCATGTGTTAAGAGAAACATCCATGCCGTCTCTCCTATTGGAAATTCTGTTTCTGGATACAACCGAGGATTGTGCCCTCATCCAGCATGAAAGCTTCAAAGTGGATGTTTCGGCAGCAATTGGGGAAGGAATCGCAAAAGCTTTGGCCCTACCAAGGAAGGTGACCACCGATTTGTATAAAGTCATTGCAGGTTCTTTTAAGGATAGAAAAAACGCAGAAGCAAGATTGGGATTTTTGCAACAAAAAGGAATCAGTGCTTTTGTTGTAACGACGAAACTGAATGGCGCACCATATTTTCGCGTGCAAGCGGGTGCATTTAAGGAAAGGGCAAATGCCGAAAAACTGGTAGAACAAATCAAGCAGCTTGGCGCAGAAGCTTTTATCCTCGTGGAAGCAACTATGCCGTCAGCACCTGTCCCAACACCTGAACCGACTCCCGCTCCACCCACTCCATCTCAACCTGATCCAGAGCCGAAAGGTTTATCCATTGAAGGGCAGTCGGTAATGAAAGCAGAAGAACTTGATGCCTTCGTGAAGACCATCAACCCTAATGCCCCATTACTTGGTGATTACTATATTGAACTAGGAAAAGCCTATAATATTCGTGGTGACATAGCGTTCGCCCAAGCCATCCATGAAACAAACTATTTCCGTTTTACAGGGGTTGTAAAGCCAGACCAAAACAACTTTGCAGGAATCGGGGCTACAGGGGGGGAAGTGAGAGGAGCTATTTTCTCCACTAAGGAAGAGGGTGTACTCGCTCATCTTCAGCATCTCTATGCCTATGCGAATCGGAAGCCCTTGCCTACCACTTATCCAAAAGTAGACCCTCGTTTTGACCTTGTAACTAGGGGAATCGCACCTGGATGGTTTGACCTGAATGGTCGTTGGGCAGTACCTGGTACCCAATATGGCCAGCTTATTTTAAAAATATATGAAAGAATGTTGGAAGAGACCATCACCGTTAAACAAGAGGAACTGGAAAAGATGAGAGACGTGTTGGTGGAAGTAAGAAGCTATCAATAAATCTTTCTGTTACTTTCCGATTTTTAAAATTATTCATGAAATGTTTACTTGTATGCATATGTTTTTACGAAACCATAAAATTCAGGAGCGTGATAAATATGTCCAATGAAGTGTCCCATGCGGACTTAAAGGTGAAGTTTAAAAGCGGATTCACCCTATCCCCGGAATTGAGTTTAGAAGAAGCGTTGAATGCAGTGTTAAAAGCAGTTAAGAGCGGAGAGGCCAAAGAGGTTAATATTGCGGTTGAATATTATGATGACGATTCTGCAGATTTTATGGATGGGGAGGAAGAGGAAGAAGATTAGCTTGTCTCTTCAACACTCTTCTAATAAAAATAGTAAACCGGGGACTTTTCCCCGGTTTTACTTATTCCATATATTACTCCACTATATCCCAATTTAGTGGAGGGCTCTTTAACCTGAATGACTGGAATAAGTGGTCCAGGCGCATTTTCCAGGTATGATGCTCTAAGCACTTTTTTTGACCGGCAAGCGCAATTATTTTCGCTTCGGCTGGATGTTGGATGTAGTAATCGAGCTTTGACATAAGATCCTCTTTATCTTTATAGCCTATAATTTCATTATCATACTCAAAAAAATTCTCCATCTCCTCGAAATACTCCGTCATAATCAAACGCCCCGTTGCTGCAGCTTCAAAGACCCCAACCTTCACATTTGTATAGCCGGCACCTGTCGTAGGAAAATTAATAATGATGTTTGTAGAAAACATCGCTTTAAACCATTCCTCATCATAAACAGGTCCCTCGGTAGGGATCGGCCAACCACGTCCAAATATCTTTGCATCAAATCTTTTAAGAAGTTCTTCCGCAATTTCTAAGCGATTTGGCCGGTAATGCCCGATGATAGACACATCTGATTTATACTTTTCGACTGGTTCGTGGCTTGCAAAGAAGCGCGAGTCGATGCCAAAAGGCATGTAATAAGTGTTATTGATTCCGAGTTTTTTATACTCTTCGTAAGAAAGGGGAGAGTTTGTAGTGTGTATGTCAAATTCTGATGCGAATTTACTAACAGAAGGAAATACATCTGGGTCACTTAGTGTCACGCCGATAACCGTACAGTATTTCTTTAGTTTTTCCATCGTTGATGACTTGAACGTCAGCCCTCCTGCACAGATGAAAATGACATCTGGCTTGAAAACCAGAACTTCATCCCTGATCATTTCCCATTTGATAAAAACTGGGCCGAATCCACCATAATTACGATGAGGGTTGAAAATTATTTTTGGTCTTTTAGATAGATTAATTTCGTGAATCTTGTGTCCATTTTCTAACAAACCCATATAAATACTCCGGACAATTCCAGTCTGTCCCTCTGTATACCTTCCGATGAAGACAATCTTCAAAGGCCTACTCATCATTTTTCACACCATTCTCTAAAGCCCGTATCAAGACTCGCTTGTTCTCCTCTTCTCTTTCCAAAAGGAGGGCCAACTTATCCTTCAACATGCTTTTATGATAATTCGGTCTTTTGATACAGTCTAATAATAGTTGATGCAGTTCTGTGAAATTTCCTTCATATAGGCTGAAACAATATTTTTCTAACTTATGCTCTTCATAAAATAGTGAAACCTTATCATCATAAGATATTCCAATGCTCGGTACCCCTTCATAAATGGCGAATATGCTTGCATGTAGCCTCATAGCAACCAAGAAGTCCATTTGCTTGAAATAATACTTATATTCTTGGGGGGAAACCGTGTAAGGGATGATATCGACTTTTCCAATTAGTTGTATTGCTAGCTGTTTTGCCTTTTCCTCTTCTGATGGGAGGTTATTAAATGGGAAAATATAGTAATGGATGGGGTGGGCAGTGGCTAAATTGTTTAATAGCGGTATTAACTGATGTTCGAGTTTTTTTAATTTCTCTGATGCATAGGACCAATTTCGTAAATTCAACCCCACTTTTAAACCTGTACTTTTTGCTAGATTTTTTGGCAGCTTTACCTGGACAGACTCCAGTTTAATGACGGGATCTGCTGAAAGTACATGATGGGTGACACCCAATTTTTGCAATAGATTGTAAGATTGTCGGTCCCGCACAGTTATCTCGTCCACGTTATCTGCTATCCATTTCATTGCAGTCTGTGATTCGGAACTTGTCAGTGGTCCGATTCCGACGGCATATAGCATGACTTTTATGTTAAGCATCTTCGCAACAATGATAGGATAGGAGTAATAATTGATGGCGCCTTTTTGTCTTAAAAAAAGGTTTTCAGGCTCAAAGCTGTTATAATCCTGAAAAAGTCCGCCACCTCCAACAATGACCAGACTGCTTTCTTTTATGATACGGGAGACGCTAGCAATGTCTGTTCCTAGTACGTAATCGATCGACTCTTCGCCGAAATAGGCCTGTATGTTTTTAGACCTAATACTTACTGCAATATCAATGTTGGGATTGATTTGTTTTAATCGATCGATGATGGCGTGGAGTATGGCATCATCTCCGGCATTCCCCGCCCCATAAAATCCATGAATGAACACTTTCATTATAGAATCTCCTCAGCTTTCTAGTAAAATATCAACGATGGTGGAGCTCACACCAATATTGCCATATGGGTGGACCCATTTACCAGAGCCACTCAGACTGTTAGCAACCTCCTCTATAATAGAATCACTTTTATAGCCAGCAAGGCGATTCGAGCCGCATTGTAAGGTTTCCGGCCGCTCTGTATTTTCTCTCAAAGTAATGCATGGTGCTCCTAGAATACAGGACTCCTCTTGAAGCCCTCCGCTATCAGTAAGAACAAGTTTGGCTTGTTTTTGAAGATGAATGGTTTCATAAAAATTAGGTGGTGGGTCTAATAATAGAATGGAAGAGGTGATGGAAAGTGTTTCGTACATATCATTCTGTTGAAGAATTTTCTTTGTTCTTGGGTGCATCGCGATAACGATTTGGTGCGGATACAATTGCGTGAGATCCGTAACCGCTGAAAAAATGGAACGTAGTCGGTCTGGATTATCTGTATTCTCCTGACGGTGAACAGTAAGGAAAAAGTAATCTTTTGTAGAAAGTTTGTACTTGCCTAAAACGTCATAATGGTTGGCTGATAATATGGTCGAGACCGCATCCACGAGGGTTTGCCCGACAAGATGGACATCTTTCGTAATTCCTTCCGCTTGAAGGTTGGTCACAGCTTCCTTTGTCGGACAAAATAGATGAGAGGAAATATGGTCGACTAGAACTCTATTAATTTCCTCGGGCATGTTCCTATCATAGCTTCTAAGGCCGGCCTCGACGTGCGTGACCTTAATGTTCATTTTCGCAGCGGCAAGGCTTGCTCCCAAAGTGGTGTTTGTATCGCCCTGGACAATCACCATCCCTACTTTTTCCTTCAGGAGTATGGCTTCCAGCTGTTGCATGATCGCTGCTGTAAAAGAAGCGTGTGAACCTGAACCGATTCCCAAATGGTAGTCAGGAGGAGGGAGCTTGAGAGAATCCGTCACCATTCCGTCCATATGGTAATCATAGTGCTGACCTGAATGGATGAAAAGGTGCTGAGAATTACGTTTCTTCAACTCTTTAATGAGTACACCCATTTTAATTAGTTCGGGGCGTGTTCCAACGATGACTGCAACTTTCATTTTATACCTCCCTTCATAGAAGCTCTATTAGTTTCATAGCTTGGTTTGCCCGATGACGCCAAGTGTTGGCGAGCGCAAAGTCAATTCGTGTTTGGGAATCCCCTGGATTTCTCAAACGGTACTTCACTTTTTGGATAAATTCGTTTACCGAATGAGCGATATCAATTAAATTTTGATGCAAGATACATTCAGGCAGTCCGGTTGAAACTACAGGCTTTCCGGTTGCTAGGTATTCATACATTTTTACAGGATTGGTCGCAAGAGTGACGGGAGTCAATTTGAAAGGAATGATGCATACATCAAATGTAGAAAGGTGTTCTTTTAGTTTTTCATGGGGAAGATGTCCCAGGAAACGAATGTTTTCTATATGATGCATGCTGAACTTCCGATCAAACTCCACTCCGATTATGACAATATCACAATCCGGAAGCGACCTGGCGAGCTTTGCAATCAATCGATTATTTACCCATGGTGCCCATGCCCCTACATAGCCAACTTGCGGGCGAGTAGTGTCAGGAACATTTGCAGAATGCATAGGATGAACTTTCATTCCTTCATCATATGCATTTGGTATTAGCGCAAGCTGCTTTTCAGGATAGGTGTTAGCTAATCGTGTATAAATGCGGTGGGCGGTACAAACGATGGCAGAAGAAATTTCAACCAAATCTTTTTCATACTTAAGCAAACTGGCAAATTCATCTACACAATCGTAAATAATCCAATCCGCTTTTAGATGAGCAAGCTCTTTGGCTAGCTTAGGCCAGCTACACCAGACACCGAGGGGCACTTTATGTTCTCTCCTTAATAAAGGTAGTGACTCTTTTTTAAAGTGCTCATAGTCATGTACCAAGAAGAGATTTGGGGCTAGTTGCTGAATAGGTATTCTTTGTTGGGATTGGTTACAGTAATAAACGATATTCCCCATCTCTGCAAACTGTTTCATCAGCTGCTGGGGGCGTTGTTTCATAAACGTCCAATCGATTGTGGGTGGATAAATGATAATGTTCATGATAATGCTCCCTTATAAGTGCTTCTTAACCTGTAAAAAAGACCATAGTTTATAGTATGGAAATAATTAGAGGGGTGTGTGGACGTAATGACAGCTAATGCTAAATTCTCCATCGTTATTTGTACATATAATGATGGCAAGTATCTTACAAAGGCAATTACAAGTGTTCTGCAGCAGTCCTATCCACACTGGGAATTAATTGTGGTGGATGATGGTTCAAAGGATGAGACATACCTTATACTGTCAACCTTCATAAATCATCCAAGAGTACATACACTTCACAATAATTCTAATATAGGCAAGGCTGCAAGTTTGAATAGGGTACTAAAATGGGTGAAATCGGAGTGGATAATGGAACTTGACGCAGATGATTGGCTCCCATCGGATAGTTTAGAGAAAATAAATAATGCTATATTAGGATTAGAGGAGGAAGTAGATTTTATTTATGGCAACTATGTTGAGTGGAGGGAAAGATCAAGAGATGGAAAGCAATTCTTGTCAGGTGTAAAAAGCCCCCCTAAAAAACTGCACTGGTTAAGTTATTTAAAGTTACCATATCCGCTCTGTCCAAGGATCTACAATATCCGGGTGCTAAATGAGATGAATGGTTGGAGTATACACGATATATATGGCGGAAGGTTTTATGAGGACATCTTTACTATCTGTCAGCTGATAATTAGAGGAAAGAGCTTGTTCCATATTAATGAAAACTTGTATAATCGGCTGATGCGAAAAGAAAGTATATCGCATAAGCCAAGAATAAACTATCTTCGCTGGCAAAAATGGGCGGAGAGAGAACTAAAAAAAGAATGACAGTATAGTATTCTGCCATTCTAACTAACAAATTATATCGAAGTTTCACTTAATACACGGACCCCTTGCACATTTAATAGAAATACGGTCACTTGCTGGTCAGGAGTAATATAAGATCCGTTCCTTACTTCTACAACAAAAGAATTCGTCCCTACAGAAAGAAGTGTTCCTTCAAGAAATAAATCAAAAGCATATACTTCCACTTGTCTACCAATATATCGTGCTAAAATTTCTGCAAAAGTCATTATATCCCCGTCCCTTCACCATTTGATGCGGTTATAACACTACTAAAGGGAATTATGACAATATCATCGTTAGATGTACGGATAACAACAGTATCCGCCCCAACCATCTCCACGACACCTTCTATGACATCAAAAGTGGCCACAACCGTAACTGGTTCCCCAACATTGGCTTCAAAAAACAGTCGTATTGCCTCTAAACGTCCTTGCTGTCTGTTAATGAATTCGCGAATGGCATTAATAGTCGGAACTAATGCATTAAAGTCCCTCCTCAAATCCCAAACAATATCCTCCAATTGTGCAAGCCTTCTGAATATCTCATCATATCGATCACTTCCAGGTGGGGGAGGGTTTGGTCTTGTTCTACCCCTCCTTGGAACAGTCTCACAGTATGAACAGCAACATCTCCTTCTCGGCTTGAAGCAAGCTTCACATGTTTCTATATAAAGTACTCCCATACAAATCCTCCTTCATACTAGGTACATTTATTAATCTATGCAAAATGGTGGATTTCGTCCCAAATAAATAGAGCACTTTTATATGCAAATTAAAATTAGTTTGGAAGAAATACAAACCATTTTCTTTTAATCGAATAAATTGACAATAGACAATAAGAAGGGAGTGGAAGAAATGAAAGTAATTCGAGTAATGGGTGAGAAAAAACTGGTTTCAGAAAGTCTAATTCAAAAAAGAAAAGAAAAGCAGCAGACAAAAAAGAAAAAAACTTGGAAATGCTACTTTTGATTAATAGGTTAGAAACTTAGTACCTCCGTCTCAGATAGGGAGGTACTATTTTTATTGGGCATTTACTAGTATGATAAGCCCCCAAAAACTCTTGATATCACAAGTGACTAGTTAATTGAGAATCTGTTAGCCCGTTTTACATTCTCTACTAAAATGTATCATCGCCCATGGACAATAGCTGATACAACCCCTGTTCATGGAAATATACTATAAGCGAGAGGTATGAAATACCAACAAAATTTAATATTCCAAGGAGGAAGAAGATATGAGTTTTTATTATGAAAAAAAGAAAAGATGGAGTGAAAAGGATCATTGTAAACGTGAGAAAGATATTTGTTGCAGTAAACCTGCCCGTCGCGAAGAAGCAGTTTTAGTTAATAAGGTAATTTGTTCTAAATCAGTACAAAAGACGGCAGAATTCGCACTCCCGTTTGCGATTGGGCCACTTGGGACAGCAGGTGTAGGAGCTATTACTCCGGGCGCGCTTGCTGGAATTCTATCCACTCTATTAGGTGTAGCGGTTACAGAGGCTCAAATTCTAGCTGGTTTAATTAGTGTCAGGGTAAGACCTGTTTTTAGCGAAATCGAAAGCGAAATTACAGTCGTTAGAGACAAAATCATTAATTTAGGATTTGTTCCTGCATTTCTTGAGGTAAGGATTGCTGGAGTCCTAGAATTAAGTCTGCCAATTCGTATATATTTTCAAGAGCATACAGACTGCCCTGGAGTTTGCCCGGGAGATACAGTAACGGAGACTCCTTATGTTGTAGAAGCCACTCTTGACCAAGATTTAATCCAAATTGAGAACGGTAACCTTGTTATTAATCTACTTTTATTTAAAGCTATCTTGCGTACCACTATTACAGCAACACGCCCTACTCTAGTAGACCCTTATGACCATGACTGTGTTCGTGATGTAAATGAGCATCGTTGTGATCCTAATGAAACTCCTAGGTTGATTAATTTCCCAACTGGAGATTAAATGTAAGAAGCAGTATATGCTTACTGCTTTCAGCTTGTAGACAAAGTCTAGTTACTAGGCAGGTCTACAGGCTTTTTTTGTTGGATTAATATAGTAAGTCAGTTTGAGGGGTGTTAAAGATGTTATCGAAACAATCAATGGAAGGACGCTATCAAGTTTCTATGATAGCTCTTGATCAAATTGTGCCTGAGAACCACCTTGTACGTAAAATTGAAAAAGCCTTAGACTTTAACTTTATTTATGATTTGTTGGGAGATAAATATTCTATGGACAATGAGCGGCCAAGCAACGACCCTGTTGTCTTATTCAGTATTTGTTTGGAATTCGAACTATGCGACAAACGATCAGAGAAATAGAGACCGATGTGGCGTACCGTTGGTTTTTAGGTTTTGACTTTGATCAACCAATCCCTCATTTTTTCTACCTTAGGTAAGAACTACACACGCCGGTTCAAAGATACAGAAATCTTCGAAAGCATCTTCTACCACATCTTAAATGAAGCGATGAAAAAAGGGTTCGTTGATCCCTCTGTAGCTTTTATTGATTAGACTCATGTGAAAGCCAACGCCAATAAAAAGAAATTCACGAAAGAAGTCGTAAATGTGGAAACAAGGTGTTACCAAGAAAAATTGGATAAGGAAATAAATGAAGACAGTGTAGCCCATGGAAAAAAGCCCTTCACCCCTCAGACAAAGACTGAAACAAAACAAATTAAAGTGAGCACTACTGATCCGGAAAGTGGTTATTATGTGAAAGATGAACGGGAAAAACAGTTTGCTTATTCCTTTCACACAGCTTGTGATTCCAAAGGTTTTATCCTTGCGACTCAGGTTATGGGAGAGCCAATGTTCATGATAGCCACATGCTAGAATCCCTCGTGAATGAAGTAAAAGAGAAAGTTGAAAGCCCACAGCTGTTGCGGTGGATGCTGGATATAAAACTGCGCCAATTGCTCATTATCTATTCGAAGAAGAAATTCGTCCCGTGATGCCATACACTCGTCCCCGAACTAAAGATGGATACATGAGGAAATATGAATATACCTAAGATGAACATTATGACTGTTATATTTGTACGAAGGACCAAATACTCTCTTATCGCACAACCACTAGAGATGGCTATAGACAGTACGCTTCTAATCCAACAATATGTAAGAATTGCCCTTTACTCCAAACATGCACACAAAGCAAAAACACTACCAAGATGATACAACGACAGATTTGGGAAGATGACCTTGATGAGGCAAACCGTCTAAGGCATACCCAAGCAAATAAGCAATTGTATGCGCAACGCAAAGAAACCGTAGAACGGGCCTTTGCAGATGCAAAAGAAAAGCATGGTATGCGTTGGACCACTCTCAGGAGACTGCAAAAAGTGGCTATGCAGGCGATGCTAACTTTCGCTGCCATGAACCTTGAAAAACTGGCTAGTTGGGCTTGGTAACCCCCTACACTTACCAGCAGAATGTCTTAAATCAACGAAACCCCTATTTCAGCATCAGCTAAAATAGGGGTTTGTCTACGGTCTGGAAGCAGTAAGCAAATATGCTTACTGCTTTCTATTTATGGCCTTGAGTTTGGATTTTGGTTGAAATTAATTACAAATGGATCAGAATCTTATTTTGGCTCTTTATTCCTTTCATAATTCCATTACAAAAAACAGATCCCTCTACTTTAATCTTCCCTATATCTTCCCAATTGTTTACCATAACGCCCAAACCGCTACACACCAATTTTTCATGCTGTCGTAATTCCTTCTTTTTTATAGGTTTTATCCAGTACTCGCCTTTGTTTTTGATCATTTCCACCCAATCCTCTGTTGCATATACCCAATCCACTTCTGACTGATTAGCATTGTTTTGTTGGATGAATGTAGGATTAGAAATTTTTCCTGATAGAGTAACGTTTTGTATTGGGGTCACTTTTATACATATCAATACATCAGTCATTTTTTTTTTACCAGTATTCATTACTATAAAATCACCATAAATATCTAAAATGGAACTATCGCTAGGGGAGAGGAAAAACGAATAATTAAATATACTATAGAAGTCTAGTGATTTTCCCATTATATCTTTACTTGAATGTATAGATGATACCCGAGTATCCCCCCCGATTCTTTCTTCCTCCACCTCTACTTCTAACTGCAGAATCTTCTTTTGTAGTTCTTCTATTTCCTTGATGTAACTGGGAATTAGTTGTTGATTTACCTCATGGATTTTATCCTTTAGGTATTTGTTTCGTATAACTTCTTTATCATATAGAACTTTTAACTCTGTAATCTTATTTTTATATTTAGCCACTTCCGCCCGGTAGTAAATTAGCTGCTGCTTTGTTCGGAACAACTCTCCATTCTGTTCCACTGATCCACACTCCTCCCAAGTATGTTTACAACATCCTATGTAGCGGACATTCCTTAATATGAAAACAACAAAAAACATAACAGAACAGCCAAATAGCATCGGATGGTGTTCCAATCCTTTTGGCTGTTCTGGAAAGTGATTATTTAGTATGTGATACTTATCTTGGTCGCTTATGTGCTGGGAAGATTTCTGGACATTGCTCTGGAAATTGTTTTGGAGGGCAGATTAGGCCTTCGATAATTTCCTCACGTGGGCGGCAAATTCTTGCTTCAACTTCTAATTTCACGTCAGCTTCCATTTGAATGTCTAAGCAAAGTGTAAGGGTAACGTCTAGTTGTGAGAATTCCTCTGTTGCGATCAAGTTAGAGTCACACTCAAAGAACGTTACGTGGCAGTCTAGCTCTGTGCCTTCTGGAGCACATAGCAGGAATGTTTGAACTGTCGCGAAAGGTAGTGCTTTGGAGCAGCATCTTACGCGTCCTTGAGCGTCTACTAGTTGAACCGTAACAAAGCCTTTAATTAAAACTTTTACGCGTTGTAATTCGATTTCTGTGCCGTCTGGTAGTTCTACGTCAACAGTTTGACGTCCGCCTGGTTGCTCGATTTCCTTGCAGATAAAGCCTTTGTGATTGCGGTGGTGGTGTGCTGCCATTACATCAATTTTACGCCCATGCTCGTCGGAAAGGTAACACTCTACTGCTAAGGGACCAATTTTCGGATCTATTTCACATAATAGATCTGCAATGTTTGCATCATCATCATGATCCCAATCGCATGCAAAAATTCCTTCTAAATCAGAGTTACATATACTTTTAGGGGAAACCTGCACTTGACGAGTTACCCAGTCGTAAACTTTACGAGCCTTAATGCAGACTCTTTCAGTTTCTTTATGACTCACTAAAAACTCCTCCTATTCATTTAATACCCATTTGGGTTACGGGACTACTGTATAGTATGAATTTGGTGGGTAAGTGTGCCGAGATAATGACCCAAATTTTATTTTTGTATCAGTTAGTCATATTTCCCAAGTTACTGGAATTACTTTTAAAAAGGGAGAGTTTTTGGGAGGGATAAGCATGAAAAGTTTCAAAAACGACGATAAAATAATTTTACAGCAGAAAATCATACATTTGGGTGCGGAAGTGAAACGGCTTACTGCAGACGTGGAAAGGTTAAACAGTAAGAGTTTCTTAAAAACCTTAGAAAAGGAGAATTTGGAACAGGAAGAGAAAATCCAGGAGCTAACCGAACAGCTAGCGAGGATTGGAGAGGAAGGGTCAGAGAAGGTGAAAAACCTTCAGCAGGAAATTGCACAATATCAGCTTGAGCTATCAAAACAAAGGGAAATGTATGTCAGTCGTACTTCAACATTGCAGGATGAAGTATTTGAGTTGAAAAAAGAACTCACAAAACAGAAGGAAGACCATCAAGGGAAGCTGGTAACCATCAGTAATGAGGTCCATGAGCTAAAACAACAATGTGAGCTAGAGCGAACAGGTCATCTAAAGGCACTGAAACAAAATGAGGAACTAACTGCTGAAATAGAAGAATTAAAAAGTGAGTTAGGATAAACAAAGCGTCAACAATATGGAGTTGAAAAAA
>LQXN01000067.1 GCA_001648575.1 Sutcliffiella horikoshii DSM 8719
GTCTAAATCATTGATTCTTCGGCTTAATTTGAGAACTACTGATACTCTCAATTCCAATATCTTTCATGAGATCGGAATACGCACGCATTTTGATATCAAATTCCGGATATGATTCCCAATGATCTAATTGAGCTGTGATAAAAAGCTTTACCAATTGTTCTACAGATAGCTTTTTCATCTCATAATTTAGGAGGGGACAAGCTAAATCTTCTGTAGGTAATAAAGATAAACATTGACTTATAACTGATTTATGAGCTATCATAATATTGCTTTTGTGCTCCTTTGTAGGTGGATTGTTTATGGGAACAAACATCCAACATACCTACAATAGGAGCTTTTTTTGTATTTGTCTAGAAATAATATGGATAATTTTACATATAAAGGAACTCATGCAAAGCTAGTGGGGAAGACCCCGCAGGGCGTAAGCCCGAGGAGGCTTCCGGACCGCCCGCGAAAAGCGAAGCGCCTGGAACGAAGATCAACAGTAGGATGCAAATTTAAAAATATTTAGGGCTTTTTCAACAGTCTGAGATAAGTCCCCTGACTTATCTTTTTTTTTGTTCTCAATTAGTATTATGCCGAATAACTCATAATAAGCCTTTTAAAGGAGAGAAAATTATGGGACATGATCAAGATCCGAATTTGAACTCGTCAGATAAAGTGATTATCGGCATATCCATGGCAATTCTTATTGCACTCGGGCTTCTAGTAATGGGAGGGGTCTTTTTATTTGGTTTTGCAGGTCTATTTCAGTTATTCAGTGTCCACTATGAAACTAAAAGTTCGCTGGTGTATTATATCCTTTGCCTTTTTCCGTTGACCATATTATTCGAACTTGGGGCAATGCTCATAATGATTAAGGTAAGATTCATAGTGAAAATAAGGTGGTTGGAAATTTCTTTAAAAACAAGCCTTACGCTATTATTCATTTGGATACCATTATATTTAACAGATGAAGTAATAAAGGGAATAACAGTTCCCCTGCATACAGAGCTTATAGCAACTGTACTCTTGTTTTTACTAGATAGCTTAGTTGAAAGAAGGTATTAATGTTAACCAGAAAGATATTAATATCCTAATATAGTTGCAATTGATAATCATTATCAATTATAATTATTTTATTAACAAACTGTTGTAAGGAGACTAATTGGAATGACCAGAATATCTAAATACTTTTTAGAAGAAGGAGAAGAGATTATAGTTTCTTCTTCAATAATTTATGTTGTAGGAAATGATGCATATATAAAAGATCCTGATCATCTTTCCATGATCACCATTTTAGAAGGAAAGGCTTATTGGGTAAAAGATGAATCAATCGTAACGTCAACAAGCAAATACTTAAAATTATATATGATTGAATTACATGTGATGAAACAAGATGGGACCATATTCTCTCCTTTTGAGCCCAATAAAGTTTGCCCCATATTAGATGAACTGCTTCATATCCAAGATAGCAGGTCATTTAGTGAGCACTGTCAGTTTCAAACAAAGCTTTGGAAGCTTCTTGGTGACATGACTGAAAATCAACCATTAGATGATCTAGATCATACTTTAAGGTACCTTTCGTCTCATGTTCATAAGAATTTTTCTGTTCAAGAACTTGCTTCAAGGACAAGGATGACACCTGCATCTTTTGCCAGGGCGTTCAAGAAGAAGACAGGGGTCCCTCCAAAAGAATACCTTCTTGATAATAAGATGAAAATGGCCAAAGCACTAATTGTACAAAATAAAGGTATTAACATAAAAGATGTGGCGGGACAAGTTGGCATAGATGATGAATTTTACTTTAGCCGTTTATTTAAAAAAAGAGAAGGAATATCTCCGACCATATATATAAAGAAAATTCAAAATCGGGTAGCTGTTGTCAGCCAGCTTTTATTACAGGATCACTTGTTATCCATTGGAATACAGCCCGTAGCTGCTCCTATGTATCCAAGTGTTTATCCAAAGACCAATGGAGTTCCTTCCTATTTAGAAAAACCATTGGAAGGTACATTGCTCATTAATGCAGAAAAATCTATCAGCTCTAAAGAAATAATGACCGTCAATCCTGATTGTATTATTAAAACATCTCTTCACCATGGTGAACAGCAGGCACTAACATGGACGAAGAACAAAGAAGTTCATTCCATCGATTTTCAGAATTCCTGGATTGATTATCTGATACAAATTGCCTGTTTTTTCGGGAAAGAAGAGATTGTTACTTCTATAAAAAAGGAAATGAATCATTTGGAGCAACAGGCTAAAAAACAGCTAATAGGCGTTACTGAAAGTGGGGAATGGGCTGTGATTTGGGTCAGAGATGAAGAAATAAGGCTTTACGGCCATACCAATCATGCTTGTATGGATCTTATCTATCAAACTCTCGGATTCACACCGCATAAAGGCTTGCCAGAAAGTGGGTATATTGCCATAACCGTTCAAGAATTATTAGAGTTGAATCCTGACAAATTACTATTTCTATGGAGTACAAAATCAGCAATAGATAAGATTGCCAGCGATCGATACTGGAATGAACTCAATGCTGTAAAAAATAAAGAAATACATATACCAAACAGTCAAGAATGGGATCCTTGGGGGCCATTGGGCAGAAAAAATATGATAAAAGATTTAGTGAACTATTTTAAAGAAGGAACAACATTACTTAATACCTAGAAGGAATTTCGTCTATGTTGAAAGTTAAATTTGTGCATGGTTTTGTTAATTGATAATAGTTATCATTGAGAATGAATTTCAACAAGGGTTCATTCTTTTTTTGATTACTATTGATAATCATTATCAACGAAAAGGAATTTAATAGATAGCCGATAGAAGAAAGGGTGGAAATATGCAGTATTCAGCTAAAAAAATTGCAGAAAACGCCTCCTACCAAGCTTTTATGAATTGTTTTATCAGAGAAGCCGGAGATGTGAAATGGGTGAAAAAAGAAGAATGGCTAAAGCTGAATAAACAAACCTATTTCTTGATTGGTGAGGAAGCACTCGAATTAGTGTTACCTTACCAACAACTAAGAATATTATTGGAGGTCGAATATCACTCTTTAGTGGGAAGGCATTCATTGGGAAGAATCTATATGTATCACGAAGGAAAAAAAGAGTGGAAAGAAGAAGAACCATTAAATTGTATGATTTCATGCATTCAGGAACTGCATCTGCAAGCGAAGGAAAATGATCGACAAGAAATGGCCTCCCATTATGATGAACTGATCCTGCTAGTAATTGATAGCTATCATACTATGCAAACATATATCACCAAAAGTATAGAACAGAATGATATCAACATTAAAGATTACCATTTTATACAGTCTGAACAATCATTACTATTTGGTCATTGGTTGCACCCTACCCCAAAAAGTAGAGTAGGGATGGCTACTTGGCAACATGACCTTTATGCTCCAGAGCTAAGAGGATTTTTTCAGTTGCATTATTTCGAAGTGGACCCAGCCATTGTAATCACACAATATAATAAATTTGGTCAATCGGTTACGATACTAGATCAACTATTAGAAAAGTCTGCAGAGAATAGATACCTATACCCAATGCATCCCTTACAAGCACTATGGCTATTACAACAGGAACACGTGCAGAAAGCTATACATGATGGCCAAATCAAATACATAGGACCAAGGGGCAAACCGTTCCTTCCCACTTCATCAATAAGGACTGTTTATAATGAAAAGGAAAAATGGATGTATAAATTCTCGATTCCTGTAAAAGTGACCAATTCCTTAAGGGTGAATAAAATCCATGAGCTGAAAGCCGGAGTAGTAATGTCGGAGCTTTTTGATTCCATTGATTTTCTGAAGAGATATCCATGCTTTCACGTAATTGATGATCCTATTTCCTTATCACTGAACATTCCGGTAAAGGAGGAAACAGGATTCGAGGTTATTATACGCACAAATCCGTTTCAAAAGGATAAAGGAAAAGGTATTCATTCCATTGCCGCATTAGTACAAGATCCCCTGCCAGATCAAGAATCACTTTTAAAAAAGTTAGTAATAGATTTTAGCCTGACATTTCAACTTACACTTGAAGAAGCAAGCATTGAATGGTTCAAAAAGTACTGGAAATGTGCAGTTGAGCCCATGTTTGTCCTTTATGATGAATATGGATTGGCATTAGAGGCACACCAACAAAATAGTTTGGTGGATGTCTCAAATAGCTTTCCAACGGCATTTTACTTCCGAGATAATCAGGGCTATTATCTTGCGGAGTCAAAACGTAACAAACTTGAAGAGATTGTAGGTAATTTGAAGAATACATCAAATTTATTTTATGAAGAAGAACTTATACAAGAACGTTTCACGTATTACCTTTTTATAAATCATATATTCTCCCTTATCCATCGAATGGGTACAGATGATTTAATCGAAGAAAGCAAGTTAGTGAGTTGGATGCTTGAAGAGTTAAAAGAATCTGAAAAAAGATTCTCTGGGGAAGGAAAAAGATTTATCGTCTCCCTTTTATCGAAAAACAGACTCCCTTGTAAGGCAAATCTTCTAACTCGTTTTCATGATGTTGATGAGCTAATGACAGACTTAGAGCAGGCAGTATATACCACTTTACCGAACCCTTTATACGATGATGGCTCCAGGGGAATAGAAGGAGAGGAGAAGCATTATGCTGCAGCAAGTTCCGTCTAAGACAGGATTCAGGGTGATCAAGCAACTTTTAGAGGCCGTCATATTTGAAAAACTGTTACCATTCGATTTGAAAATGCTTAGTGGCAATGAGGTTTCAGTCAACATACACGGTCAGAAGTACAATTTTCAATCCCAAGGAATCCATTCTTCATTTGGAAGAATTCGTTTAAGAGAAGAAACAATAAGGTTTATAGGAAATGATGGCGAACAAACAATTCCCAACTTACTTGATATCGTCAATGAACTCACAACCAATAAAGGAATCAAGAAATGCTTGATGGAGGAATTACAACAAACCATCTGTTTGAGCGATTGGAATGAAGTCAATATCCAACCTGTTTCGAGGAGGGGAATCGTATATGAGGAGATGGAATCAGCCCTGATAGAAGGGCATCCATATCATCCTTGTTTTAAAGCGAGAACAGGGTTCTCCTTAAATGATCATCAGATGTATGGTCCAGAAGCAAGTGGCTCCTTTCAATTAAGGTGGATAGCAGTAAAAAAGGAGTATATTAAAAGCTCCTTTCCATGTAAGGAGGAACAGTTCATGAAGGAAGAAATAGGGGAGGAAACGTATGAAGAACTTATTGTCCGGTTAAAAAAAGAGGGAGTCCGACATGATAACTACTCTATTATTCCAGTTCATCCTTGGCAATGGGAAAACAAGATCATTCATGAAGTGAAACGATTTTACCATAAGGAAATCATATCTTTAGGAATCGCAGGGGATTTTTACAGGGCAACCCAATCAGTTAGAACGATTTGGAATATAACAGATCCTTCAAAAGCACACATAAAGTTACCATTAAATATGGTCAATACTTCTTCTTTGAGACTTATGGAATCAAACTCTGTTTGTGTTGCTCCTGCGCTTTCTAGTTGGTTGGTACAGGTGATTGAGGCCGATAGCTATTTGAATGATAAACTAAACGTCTTGTCTGAATATGCAGGTATGGTGGCAATGGAGGATGATATGAACCTGTCTGGTCATCTCGCAGCATTATGGAGGGAAAGCCCTAAAATCTACCTTAACGGTGAAGAAGAAGCTATTCCATTAAACACATTGTCTTTAGTGGAGGAAGACAATTCACTATACATACAGCCATGGATTGATAATTTTGGGTTGGAGAAATGGATGGATCAGTTAGTGAAAGTCACGATTATACCTGTATGGCATTTACTTGTTTCTGAAGGGTTGGCTCTTGAAGCACACGCTCAAAATATGATACTTGTGCATGAACATGGATGGCCAAAACGATTTATCATGCGGGATTTCCATGAAAGTCTTGAATATGTAGAAGGATTTCTCAAGCATCCTGAATTAGTACCCGATTTTTCAACATTACATCAATCATACAAAGAGGCCCCCTCAGATAAATATTATTGGATGTCTTCTATAGAGGCGTTGAGGGAATTAGTTATGGATACATTATTCGTCTTTCATTTCAGTGAACTTTCCTACAAGCTCAGCCTGCACCTTGATTATCCAGAAACGAGTTTTTGGCAATTGATTCGTAAAGCCATACATTCTCATATCCAGTCTCATCCAGAATTAGAGGAAAGACATAATCTACTTAAATCCGAGAAAAAGGCAATATATGCAGAATCCCTTTTCAGTAGAAAAATAGGGATAAATGAAAAGGAGTTTCGCCACCAGGTCCCAAACAGCCTTTATCATGTCAAGGAGTTGACTTAGATGTTCTTTATTAACGAAGATTTATATACAAATGCTGATTTAGAAGAGCAATATGAACAATTAGACAACCTCCAGATCTTTCAAGATTGCAATAAAAAAAGGATTGCAGTTTGTACTTCAGATCTATTTGAATATCTGTCAATATGCCTCTATATAAGGAAAAAAGGTGGATCCTTGGTACCAATCCATGCCGCCACACCAAGAGATGTGGCAATAAGACTGGCTCATAAGTGCTCTTCCCACATTTTGATTTACGGGACATTACGGACCCCAATTCTGATGGTAAATGACATCGAGGAGAAACAGGGTGTGCTCGTCCAAATGAGTTCTGGCACGACAGGGGATCCCAAATGCCTGGAGCGGCCTTGGGAGGATATACAATTGGAAATGGACGCCTATAATATTAGCCTTCCTGTTGAAAAGGATACTGTATCACTCATATCATGTCCTATCACTCACTCTTATGGGCTTATTAGTGGTGTTCTATCTGCATTGGAGCGTAATACCATTCCTATCATACTCAGTAATTTAAACCCTAGATATGTGTTAAAAAAATTGGTAGAAAATCCTAATCATCTTTTATATGCAGCCCCAGCATATTTGAATATTTTATACAAACTCTCGCATCCAACTTTTTCTTTTCACTATATCATGACATCTGGAACATTGATATCTGCAAAATGGTTGGATGAAATAGCGCTAAAGTCAAAGAGAGTGTTGCAACAGTATGGGTGTTCGGAGACCGGATGCATTGCAATCAACCCTGATGTACATAGTCCTGAAGTCATGGGTTTTGTGCTTCCACATATCCAAGTAAAAGCCGGGATTGATAGAAACCACCCAGAGGAGATAATCATATCCGGCAAACAAGGGGGCATCCATACAAAAGATTTCGGATACTTCAATGAAGTTGGTTCCCTTTGCCTCCTTGGAAGAATAGATGACATGATAAATGTTGCCGGACTAAATGTATACCCCCAAGAAATCGAAGAAGTTATTTTGAAATCACCGGAAATTCAAGAGGTGATTGCTTATAAAAAACCTGATGAGTATGCAGGAGAAAGGGTTTGTGTACAATATGTTGCTTCGGCGTTTATAGAGGAATCCCGATTAAGGGAATGGTGTGTAAAGCAACTTGCACCACACCAAATCCCCGTTGAATTTATACAGGTTGAATTTATTCCAAAGCTACCAAACGGGAAGATTAGCAGAAAGTTAGTAGGAGAGGTGTCTGGATGAGAGAACTATTAAACCGTAAACAACTTTATAACGCTGTTTACGAAATCATGGAACATAAATTGAATCTTCCAATGATTGCGGATTTCAAGGAGAATGCAAGATTAAATGAGGACCTCTACATGGACTCCGTAATGATTCTACAACTGATTTTACATTTGGAATTGGATCTAGGAGTACATATTCCCGATGAGATGCTTGTTCCAAAGGACTTTCATACCGTAAGTTCTCTATTGGATTTTTTAGAAGGGTTGAGCCCAAGCTCCCCCCTAAAAAAGGAGAAGGGGATATGATTAAAGTTCACTGCTTTGTGAGTTGTGTTTGCGAAGTAATTAAAAACACGGATGGAGTTGACCACCGCCCTTTTTACTTCGGGGTTTGGGACGCTGATTTTGATATAACTTCAGAGGGGAAATTAAGCTACCATTCAGAAAACATAGATCATCACTTCTTTAAAACTTGGTATGAACTACTTTATGGTATTAAGATCCATAAATGGTATGACGAGGGGAAATCAAAAAAAGAAAATATAGAGATGTTCTTGGAACTACTAGAAAACAAACAATCTTCTCGGCATATTATGGTCATGCTCGACCTTTCCATGCTTCCGGAAAGGGAAAATAAATTCCATGAGAGCCCATTTCCGCATTATGTAATGATAGAGGAGACTGACGACAGGGATGAGTGGTTTATGTATGATCCTGATTTCAGATGGGAAGGGAAATTGGCCAAGCAAAAAATACTAGATGCTATCATGGTTCCATCCGTAAAAGGAGGTTATTACTTTGACGCAGAAAAAATCGGGCCGACAAGTCCAGATGTAGTGAAATCATATTTTCTAACTTGCATGAAACTCAAAGATAATCCAATGACATCTGCTATTAGAAGTATCGTCCAATTATACTCGCAAGGTTTAAAGAAACATAGAAGGCAAGAGTTGTCAGATGCATTAAAGCAAATACCTGTCCTGGCAATCCGAAAATATGCATATGAACATGCCTTCGCATTTTTTTTGGAAGCCAACAGCTATTCGGAGGAATGGTTTGAGGCTTGGTGTGATGAAATAGAAAAACTAGTCAAAGGTTACACAACCATTCAATATCGTGCAATGAAATATGGATTAACCGGGGATATAGGGGTATTGGAAGAAATCCATATCAAATTAAATGAACAAGATAAGCTAGAATACTTCATAAAAATTGGCTTGCAAGAATGTTTTCAAGCCTGGTTGACAGAACAACAAACCAAATCCCTTGTTTAAAAGGAGGATTATTTCAATGAAACTATCAGTATGCACCATTTCATTCAGACACCACCTACATTCGATAAGTCAATTGGCTGAATGGGCACAGGTTAAGGACTTCCAAGGTATCGAATTGTGGGGTGTTCATGCCAAAAACCTGAAAAAAGACCCTTCATATAATAAGCACTGGTTGTCTTCTTACAGCTTAAATACAAGCATGATCAGTGATTACCTTCCATTACATTTACCTAACTGTGACCTTATGAGAGCAACCAGGGACTTGAGTGAATTAGGGAATATATGGGGAACAAACAAACTAAGAACATTTGCCGGGCAACAAAGCAGCCTTACGACAAGTGACCAAGATAGGAAATCCATTGTGTTAAATCTTAAAAAAATCTGCAAGGAATTAGAAAAGGAGGATCAGTACCTGCTACTCGAAACTCATCCCAATACGCTGACAGATACAGTACCGTCAACGCTTCAATTATTGAATGAGGTGGATCATCCTTCCTTGCGGGTAAATTTCGATGTTTTACATATATGGGAATCAGGGGTGGATCCAGTAGATGCACTAATCAAATTAAAACCATTTGTAATGCACTATCACTTTAAAAATATTAGTTCAAGGGATAAGTTAGATGTATTTAGCCCAGATAATGTATATGCAGCAGCAGGATCAAGGGATGGAATGGTACCGTTATTTGAAGGTGTCTTGAATTATCACGATTTCATTACGTCTGCTCTTTCTATGACTGACGTCGAAGCATCTTTGGAGTGGTTTGGAGGAAATGTGAAAGAGGTTCTTGAAAAAGATGCTGAGCAAATAAGAAAACTCGCAAAGAAAAGAAGCAGATTAAATGTAAGCTGATGGTAAATGAACCATACTTATGAAGTGTAGGGCTTTGTGTAGACAAAGTTCAAATATGATCAAAATCCCTAGTTGATTGCAGTGGAAGGCGCGCGGACTCCCGCGGGAGGAAGGGACATGTAAGAACCCGCAGGCGTAAGCCGAGGAGGCTTACGGACCGCCCTTCGGATAAGCGAAGCGCCTGTAACGAAAATTAACTGTTCCTACAGCTACCTTATGAAGCATGGGGCTTTTTTGGTGTAGATTTGAGTACAGAAACCAATTCCTGTAGAATTGTCCATATAGAACTTAGAAAAAGGTGCATATGAATGAAGAATATAGTAATAATCGGGGCAGGCATACTTGGGGCCTCTGCCGCTTACCATCTTTCTAAAACGGGCGTCAAAGTACATGTTGTAGACAGATTTGATAAAGGTCAGGCGACGGATGCTGCAGCAGGGATCATCTGTCCTTGGATTTCTCAGAGACGTAACAAGGCTTGGTACAATCTTGTTAAAAAAGGAGCAGCATACTACACCTCCCTTATAAACCAACTAGAGCAGGACGGGGAAACTGAAACAGGGTACGATCGGGTAGGAGCGATCAGTTTACATAAAGATCAGGAAAAACTAAAGAAAATGGCGGAAAGAGCTATTAAGCGTCGGGAAGATGCACCTGAAATTGGGGAAATAAAAGTGTTGACACCCGCTCAAACAAAAGAGCTTTTTCCAGTATTGTCAGGAGACTATGGATCGGTTTTTGTCAGTGGAGGAGCAAAGGTGAATGGCAGAGCATTACGGAATGCTCTAATTAGTGCATCAAAGAAAAATGGGGTCACATATGTTTCTGGTAATGCCAGCCTTTTTAAAGAAGAAAACGTGGTGACAGGAGTCCAGGTGGATGAGAAGCTTCTCCCTGCAGATCAGGTAATACTTACGGGTGGCGCTTGGTCAAGCGAAGTCCTCTTTCCACTGGGGGTTCAATTTAAGGTAGTTCCGCAAAAAGCTCAAATCATCCATTTGGAACTTGATAACAAGGAAACGCGGCATTGGCCAGTGGTAATGCCGCCTAATAATCAGTATATCCTTACTTTTGAGAACGGGCTGGTAGTGGTCGGAGCCACACACGAAGATGAAGCCGGGTTTGATACACGAGTGACCGCAGGAGGCATGAATGAAATCTTGAGCAAGAGCCTAGAGGTTGCCCCTGGCTTGACTGAAAGCACAGTTTTGGAAACAAGGGTTGGTTTCCGTCCCTTTACCCCTGGATTCCTCCCGGTCATTGGTAAACTCCCAGAGCATGAGAATATTATAATCGCAAATGGATTGGGGGCATCGGGTCTAACCAGCGGCCCTTATTTAGGTGCCGAGCTTGCAAGACTAGCCATGGGACTGCCAATGGAGCTAGAGATAAACGACTACGATGTCACAGGTGCGATAAGTAACCTTGTATAAACGCCCAAAAATAAAACGCAATAGCTATTATAATCTGAATGTGTTACCATTTATCTTTAATGAAAAAAGGACGTGAAATCTATTGATAAACATATCTATACCAAAACCGAGCGTTTCGATAACTGAACGCGAACAAATCCGTGTCCAAGATGAACCAATCATAACACCTATCAACGGGTTTATTGATTTTCATAAAATCCCAAGGGACCAAGGCGGAATCTTCATGTTTTTTAATATTAATGATGATTTGCTTTACGTAGGGAAAGCGAGAAAGCTGCGCCAACGAATCAAGAAGCATTTTGAAGATAATGTGTCCCCGATAAAACATCATCGAGATGAAGTTTATCGCATCGATGTTTGTATTGTAGAAGACCCAATGGAAAGAGAAATCTACGAAACATATATCGCCAATACTTTAAGATCTAAATACAATGTCGAGAAAGTTTTTTACAAGTAGAATCAATAAAGCTGTTTTTTCACCAAATATGGTGGAAGAACAGCTTTTTTAAAAAGATAAGAAAGTATAAAAATTTTTTTGATTTCCGTTCCAGGCGCTTCGCTTATCCGAATGGCGGTCCGTAAGCCTCCTCAGGCTTTCGCCCTGCGGGGTCTTACATGTCCCTTCCTCCCACGGGAGTCTGCGCGGATTCCACTCCAATCAACAAAGTGGCTCCATTTACAAAAGAAGTTGAAAAACCATTCTACCAAAGAGATGGAAATAACCGTTAACCTCACTTATTTCAGTCTTTAGCTGTGGATTGGAGCAAATGGTGAAGACTCCAGCGGGGGAGTAGCGACAATCTTGAGATCCCGCAGCGTAACGAGGATCAAGGTCGCCTCGCGGAAAGCAAGCCATTTGTGGAAAGGAACAGCGGCGCATTACTATACATGAAGTTTTGTAGGACCGGGCGGTTTTTGCCTGGTTTTTTTATGCTTTTTAGGTGTAGATCTAATAGGAAAATGTATCCAGTTTAGGACTTATGGTTTATGTTTGGAAATTTATGTGTATTTAACCAAATATAGAATGAACTTACAAAAATAATAAACTGGAGGCTTCTATGAAAAATTCTTTTTATTTTACGACCCTAGTCATATTTATGCTCACTTTATCAGGATGCAATAATGAATTGGTAGATGAAACAACAGCGGAAGCTGAAACTGCGAGAGAAGTTTTAACAGTGGAAGAAATAGTAGATGAGTTGATGAAATCCCATGATAACCTTAAAAACTATGAAGTTAGTTTTGAAGAAAACGTTAAATTACCAGAAGAATACAAAACGAAAGGTTCAATGCAAGTCGACTTGGAAAATGATCAATCCTATTTGGAAAATATAGAGGATGATGGGACAACCATCATGTTCAGAGATAAAGAATCGGTAATCGTAAGCACGGGTGATTTTACAGAATCAAGTATGGGCCAAGAACTGGAACAATTGCTTATGATCATCCAATTAGAACAAGAGATGCATAGCAACTCCATTTCATTTTATCAAAAGTATGATCCTGATTTTACAAATAGGCTTAGCCTCCTTGAAGAAAACGATGAATACTATGTGCTGACCTATGACGCAGAACCGGAAGAAAGAGAACAATTGATAAAAGATGTCATGATTGACTATTATTTTAATGAAAATGGCAGTTCCATATTTCCGGGCATTACTCAGGATGAATTAGAAGGCAAAGAGTTCGCCTATAAAATACACGTTGCCAAAGATACATTTCTTACAATAGAAGTGGAAGAAACAATCGGATATATATTTTCTACTTCAGGAGAAAATATGGAGTGGGAAGCAACCAGTAATTATATTTACTCCTTTAATGAAACAGATCAAATAAAAACTTTAGCTATCGAAAATGAGAACACTGCAAAGGAAGAGGAGAGCGAAGAGATAACTTCGATTGAAAATAGCAACACATATGAAAGCGATCCTGAAAAGGAACTCCATGTTCTCGAGTCAAAGCTTTATGTTGATGCACTCATACAGGCTACAGTATTTCAGGATGTAGAGGCCTTTGTCAACTTGCATCCATATTCTGAAGATATGGAGTTTGTGAGAAAAAAAGGGGAAAACCATCAAAAGATGTTTAATGATATCTTCATCTCCGACTTTATGAGGGGCTTTAATGAAAATTCCATCTCTCATTTCATTAGCGATGAACAGGCAAGTGAATTCCTTGAAGCATTCTTATCTGCACTAAGTCAAACAAGATACTATACCGAAGATGCAGTATATGACGAAATGAACGATCTCTTCCTAGTAAGTGTTTCAATAGAAGGCTTCAGTATGGAAAAGTTAATTACAGAAGTTCTGCTTCCTATAGCTTATCGCATTGAAAACGGAGAACTGAGTGAGTCACAAGCAATGGAAATGTACATCACCAACCTTACAAAGCGACTTAGGGAACCAATCGTTCTTGAAGCTCCATCGACAGCTGAATTACTCGTTGTCAGAAATGGAGACGGTCACTATGAGGTACTGATGCAAGATTCCTATTTAAGCCATTTTGTTAAATGGACGGAACAGGAAACGGAAGCATGGTAAGTGAAGTCATATAAAGGTATTACGCCTTCATCCACTGGCATCATTGTGGATGAGGGTATTTCTTTTGCAACTTTTGGAAAAGAGCTTAAATAAAACTCGAATTTTGATAGATTAATGGTAAAATAGTCGATATGACAACATATGGAATAGTAAGTTAAAGGAGGAAAAGTGTTGAATAACCAATTGAATAAACCTAAGGGATTCGGCGAGATTTTAGATCAAACATTCCGAATAAGCAAGTACAGGTTTAAAGATTTTTTTATGATCTTATTAATCCTGGTAGGGCCTGTATATATCTTGCAGGCGATTATAGATTTGGCGACCGGTAAAAACTTTTTGCGCCAAGAGTCCACTGGGGGAACTTGGTATGAGAATATGTTGAACAACTTTGAGTTGGCTGAAGTGTCATCTACCAATCTTGCAGCGGATATAGGATTTGCTATTGTATCCTTGTTGGTTCTTTTTACATATCCAGTGGCACAAGCTGCCATTTTAATAGGGGTTAATCATATAAAACAAAATCGTGAATTCACCATAGGTTCTTTGATTAAACAGGCAATGGGCCGTTTCTTTCCAATGATCGGGTCAACCATTGTCTATATACTGATTGCAATTGGTATCTTTTTCGGACTTATTTTTATTAGTGTTTTTGCTTCTATGATTTTCATTATGCTGGATTTTGTGATTGGTTTGATCTTATCCATTGTTCTAGGCATTTTCTTATTCCTGGTGGGGGCATTCTTGTTAACTAGATGGAGTTTTTATTTTGGTTCGGTTGTAATGGATAGGAACTCACCCGGATTGACCCGCAGTTGGAGGCTTTCAAAGGGAAGGACATTTAGATTGATCGGCCTGTATCTAATTTTCATTTTTATTACCTTTTCCATCGCTGTATCTTTACAGTTCTCTTTCCAGGCAATTTTAGGGGATAGTGTACTTCTTGGATTGATTGTAAGTTTTACCACCTTGCTTACGACTCTCATCATGGCAGTCGGATATGCTGTCATGTACCTGGACTTGAAAGTTCGTCACGATGCGGACGATTTGAGAGATTTAATTGATGACTATCACATTGGTTAATGTTTGAAACGTTTTATAGGGCAGGTGTTAAACAGTGCTTAAAGAAGAAGAGGCAAAAGAAAAACTGGAAGAAATATTGAACCAGGATGAGTATAGGATTTATTATGCCGACACTAGAAACTCTTTGCAAATTTGGTGGGATGAATTAGTAGCCTGGCTGGCAGACTTACTTTCCAGGCTATTTCCTTCTATGGAAAATACTAATGGGACTGCCGGGAATATATTAATACTTCTACTGGGGCTAGTTATCATTTTTATGATAGTAATGCTCATTTTCTACATAAGCAAGTACAGAAGAAACCAAACCATTAGAAAGAAACAGCCGTTTTCCACCAATGAAATGGAATGGTCCTATCATCAGCATATTACAGAGGCAAAAACATATGAAGAAGCGGAAGATTATTCGCTTGCGACCCGTCATCTGTTTTTGGGGACGTTACTTTATTTTCATGAGAAAGAATGGCTTGTAGCAAAAATATGGAAAACAAACTGGGAGTATTATGAAGAGTTAAATAAAGGGGATAAAGGTCGTGCAGATCTGTTCTTCGACTTTGCCCTGTTATTTGATCGGGCAACATATGGGAAACAACAGGTCCTAAAAGAGGATTATCAAGAATACCGTGATATTGTTATGAACTGGATCAATGCTTCAAATGAGAAAAGGTAGACGGAAGGAGGGAAGCAATTGCAGAGTAATGCTTCAAAGAAAAAAGGTTGGATATGGCTCAGCCTTTTATTCTGTATATTCTTGATCTGTATTTACCTTGTTATATCTAAGCAGCCACAGGAATACGCCCCATACGATTCCATGTCACCTTCACCTAGTGGCATAAAGGCATTCTATACCTATTTGGCTGATGAAACATCTGCTGTGGACAGATGGGAACAGCCATCAAATCTACTTCCCACATCTTCAGGACGTCAATTATTGCTGATGGTGGAACCTTATTTCACCCCTGACTCTCAGGATATGGAAGACTACATAGATTTTATGGAAGCAGGAAATACCATTCTTCTAATGAAGAGCAACCCGCGGGGATATTTTGATATTCGTACAAATTATGCAGAAATGATGTTCCCTGAAGTTACGATTTCTGATTCCACCGATTCAAAATACCTTGCAGACATCTATTCTTCCGTCCGAATAGAAGAATCAGAGGATGATAAGGTTCTATTTTCTGATATTCACGGAACTATTGCTTTAAAGCGGGAATATGGGGAAGGGGCACTAATTGTTTCCTTGGCACCGCACTGGATCATGAATAAAGAAATACTGTCAAAGGATCATCTTCCTCTGATACTCGGTCTTTTACAGGAAGACGGAATGGATTATTCCCAGATATTCTTTGATGAATACAACCATGGAGAAACAGGTACATCCTTCCTTGATGTCTATCAAAATTGGTTCCTGCTTCTACTTCTTCAAAGCTTTTTAGGCACAATATTGTTACTATGGATGCTTGGTAAAAGGTTTGGACCTATCTTACATCCACGTGAAGAAACTGTCAGATTCAGTGACGAAAGCATCCGGGCTTTGGCAGCTTGGCATATGAAGGGTAACGTGTATCAAAGTTCCCTGAAAACACAGGCTGAATATGTAAAATACCTGATGCAGGAAAAATGGGGTATCCCTTTTAATAAAGAATGGAAAGATTGTTCGATTGTTCTTCAAAAGAAATGGAGAACGAAGGATAACGGAGAGATAGATTTGTTTTTGCACCAATTAACAGTTGTGTTAGAGAAAGATAAGATTTCCAAACAGGATTACCTACTATGGTCCAAACAATTGGATAAACTACGGAAAGAGGTGGAAGAGGGATGAAACCGGAATTAACATCTCTACTTGAGAAATATGAGGAAAGAATATTAGGTCAAAAGTTGAATGTCAGGCTTTTATTAGCTTCTGTATTAGCTGGTGGGCACGTCCTGTTAGAAGGTGTGCCCGGTACCGGGAAAACACAAATGGTCCGTACACTAGCAACTTTATTGGGGGGTACATTCAATAGAATACAGTTTACCCCTGATCTTTTGCCAAGTGATATTACGGGAAGCTCCATTTATAATATGAAGGAGGGGACTTTCGAGACATTAAAAGGCCCCATATTTTCCAACATCATGCTTGCCGATGAAATCAATCGTACCCCGGCAAAGACGCAAGCTGCATTGCTTGAGGCAATGGAGGAGAAGCAGGTAACCATTCAAGGTGAAACCTATTCATTGCCAGATGTGTTCTTTGTCGTAGCAACACAGAATCCAATTGAGTATGAAGGAACATACCCGCTACCAGAAGCACAGCAGGACCGTTTCCTTTTCAAGTTACATATCAACTTTCCAAGTCTTGAAGAAGAGACCGCAGTTTTGAAACAGGTGATCAGCAGGGAATTTTCACACTCTGATGACCAACAAGTGCTCGACATGGAAACCTTTCTTTCCATTAGAGAAGAGATACAACAAATCACACTAAGTGACAGCATCATGGATTATATCATGCAAATTGTCAGGAAGACACGTGAGTCTGATTCTATTCGTATGGGCGCTAGCACTCGGGCAGGCATCTCCATCGGTAAGGCTGCACAATCATGGGCATACTTAAACAACCGAAATTATGTAACACCAGATGATGTAAAAATGGTCACCAAGCCTGCTCTACGCCACCGTTTACAATTATCTCCACATACGGAATTGGAGGGATCGACTGTTGAGCAAATCATTGAAGAACTTGTGGGGGCGATTCCTGTTCCAAGATAAAGGTATTTTGCCTACTAGAAAACTGATACTGTTACATGCATCCCTTTCGTTGATTTTAATCATCTCTAGCTTTTTCTTTGCCATTTCTTGGCCGATCATCTTCTTACTGAACGGGTTTTTCGTTCTTTTTACCTTGGTGGACATAGTATTGTCTCCAAGCAAAAAAGCGGTGAAAGTGACAAGGGTCCTACCTGCTGAGATGGAGCGTGGGATTACATATCCTGTTCAAATTGTCGTGGATAATCCAACCGATCAGGACATGAACTGCACCTTAAAAGATGGGGTGCCACAATCCTTTTTAAGACCGTTTCCGATAAAAGGGCTGGTGGAGAGAGGTGTTCGTAAAAAGTTCACCTACCATACGGTTGCACCTGCAAGAGGTGATTATAAAGTAGAGAAACTCTATTTAAGATACAAAAGCAGAATTGGTTTGTGGCAAAAACAAATGGCTGTGGAGCAAGTGTTTTCGGTAAAAGTGATTCCTGATATGACGGAAACCAAACAATTATTGGAGAATGCTCAGAGATTTCTCATTCATGAGGGTGTCAATGTCCGCAAGCAAAAAAGCGGAGTCGGTGAATTTGCGAAAATCCGTACCTATGTTGTCGGTGATGACCCACGGAAGATTAACTGGCGTCAAACTGCAAAACTGCAGGAGGTCATGACAAACGAATTTGAACCAGAACATGGAAAGTATATTACGATACTTGTGGATTGCGGAAGAATGATGGGGGCTGAACTCAAAAAAGGAAATCGATTGGAAAGGTCAATTGAAGCAGCCCTTACCGTTGCAGCTGCTGCATTGAAAAAAGGGGACTATGTAGCTGTTCTGGCTTTCTCAAAAAAGGTGAAAGCCTATGTGCCGCCTGCCAAAGGGATGCCGCATTTGCAGACAATCCTGCAGGCTATCTACAACGTTCAAGTTGATGCGGCAGAATCCAATTATGCAGAGGTTTTCCAATATCTGCAGCTAGTTCAGAAGAAACGAAGCCTCATTCTTTTGTTCAGTGATGTAAAAACCTTTTTATATGAAGAAAGCGCCCTTATCTACTTAAAAAAAGTCAGACAGAGGCACCTTTTCTTCATGATCGGAGTCGAGGATGAGACATTGATTTCCAGAGCAAAAGAAGCTTCCAACACCTTGGAAGAAACCATGGTCAAAGGGATAGCGCAACAACAGATTCTAATAAAGAAACGTGAGAAAACAAAATGGGAAAAACAAGGTCTACTTATGATGGAAGCCCGTGAAGAGCGGCTTGCAACTGCCGCTGTATCCCATTATATTGACACGATAAACAGAGGTCTATTGTAATTGCGCTTTCTGCAGTTTGAATTTACCTATCGCCACATAAAGAATCAGACCGATGACCGTCAAACCTGCCACAAGATATTTAGCTTCCAACGGTATAGCAGCAGGGGTAATGAAACCTTCAATTATCCCTGCTATGATGAACAATGGAACGGTCCCAAGCAATAATTGGACAGAGCGCTTCGCATTTAATTTCAGCTGATAGCCCCGTGAGTATTCTCCGGGTACAAATAGCTTATAACCCATTAAAAGTCCGGCACCTCCAGCTATAAAAATCGCAGTTAATTCTATCATTCCATGTGGAACGATATATGCCCAGAATTCATAAGTCATCCCATGATGCCAAAACAATCCGGCAATGGCTCCGACGATGATTCCATTGTAAATCAGTACATAAACCGTCAATAAGCCAAAGGTGATCCCACCGGCAAACGCAAGAATTGCAACTTGGATATTATTTGTCAAGATACTGGCTGACATCACAGGTGCATCCTGCATCCCATCATTTGTACCGAGCTTTTCCGGATCTATGCTTTGGGCCATATCAGGGGAGAGAATAGAATATACATAAAGAGGGTCTTGCAACACGGCAAAGAAAGCGCCTAGCCCCCCAATAGTGAACAGCAACATGGCAACCACCACGAACTTCCACTGTTCATAAAGCAGCCCGATGAATTTATGTCCGAAAAAATCAGCCGCCTGCTTCCAGCTCGTAATTTGATCTTTGTAAAGGAGATTATGAGATTTGGATACAAGGCCGTTTAAATAAGCTGTCACTTCCTCTTCAGGAAAATAGGTCTGACTATATGAAAGATGTTGTGCAGCTTTTTGGTAGAGACGATGGAACCTTTCCAGGTTTTCACCGGTAATCTTCTTTTTTTATGTAAGTCCGAAGCCAGCTGTTCAAGCTCTTTCCACTGTACACGGTGCTGTTTAATAAATTGTTTAACGTTCATATCTTTACACCTCGTGTCTGATTTCATCAATCTACTCCATTATAGTAATATTGTAGAAAAATAGAAACACTTCCAGTTAAATTTATCCATAGAAAGAGGGAATCATCTTGAATACAGAACAAGTGGATATCAAAACACCCGAATATGTCTCATTACAATTCCATGCAGCAGGTTTGGGTAGTCGGGCAGCAGCCTTTATTATAGATACTCTTATCCTGCTCGCAGTCAATCTACTCATTTTTATAGCACTCGTTTTCGGACTGAATGCAAGTTTATTTGATTACTTCGAGTCCGACATACCATCCTACCTGTTTGCAGGAGTCATCATTCTCATGTTTGTCCTTAATTGGAGCTACTACTTCCTGTTGGAGTATTTTACAGGTGGACGAACAATTGGCAAGAAAGCACTTGGTATCCGGGTCATCCAGGAAAACGGCCACAGTATAACTCTTTTGTCGAGCTTAATAAGAAACTTTCTCCGAATCATCGATATGTTGCCTGTCAATTACCTGGTAGGAATGCTGATGATATTCTTTCACTCCAAACACAAGCGGCTCGGCGACCTTGTAGCTGGTACCATTGTCGTTCATGAAAGAAGAGGAAAGAAGAAAAAGAAGGCCTCAAAGCTGGACAAATTGATTGCTGAAAAAGGCCTCGGTGCCAATCAACACCTTGTGGAAGAATGGGCATTAAAAGCACTCGGGTCTAAGGATTGGAAACTCCTGAAAACATATGCGGAACGCATTAACTCATTAAGTACAGACGATCGCATTGTATTGACAAGAAAGATGGCTGATATTTTGTTTCCAAAGATCGGCCTTGATCCAGAAAGTAAACGTTACGACGAATTGGAAGATATGCTTCTGTTGCTTTATTTGCAGATGAAAGAAGAGTGGGAGTACGACTTGTAGAAATCAGTATTATGTACAAAAAGGAAGTCAGCTGCCTTATACAAAAGACTGGCGAATTTTAATTGTTTATTAGAGTTCGCCAGATAGCACTATGATCAGCTCCATCTCCCGATAATTTGACATTGTATACCAACCGCGATATAATTATCTCGAATTCAAGATAATTAATTCCACCTGATTTTTTGAAAAACATTAAAAGGGGAGATCTTTATGATAAACGGTTTAAAAGGGATTCACCACGTAACGGCGATAACAAGCAGTGCGGAGAAAAACTATGATTTCTTCACCTATGTGTTAGGGATGAGACTTGTTAAGAAGACAGTTAATCAAGACGACATCCAAACATACCACTTGTTCTTTGCCGATGATTCAGGCAGTCCAGGCACAGATATGACTTTCTTTGATTTTCCCGGCATACCTAAAGGTAACCATGGAACGAATGAAATATTCAGAACCGGCTTCAGAGTCCCATCAGACAATGCATTAGTATATTGGAAGGATCGTTTCGACCGATTAAATGTTAAGCACGATGGTATAAGAGAGGAGTTTGGTACAAAAACCCTTTCTTTCGTTGATTTTGATGATCAGCAGTACCAATTGGTTTCAGATGAAAACAACCATGGGGTGGAGCCGGGCACACCTTGGCAAAAGGGGCCGATACCTTTAGAACATGCAATCACTGGATTAGGGCCACTCCATATTCGGGTCGCAAATTTTGATTTCTTTAAGGAAGTACTAGAGAAGGTATTACTTTTCAAAGAAATTGCACAAGAAGGTGACACTCATTTATTTGAGGTAGGAGAAGGAGGCAACGGGGCACGACTGGTTGTAGAACACAATGCTACACTGCCTCAAGCCCAGCAAGGATACGGGACTGTACACCATGCCGCGTTCCGAGTGGAAGACCGCTCCGTTATCGATGAGTGGGATGCGAGGTTAAAAGGTTTCGGCTTTAATACCTCAGGTCATGTTGACCGCTATTTCTTTGAGTCACTATATGCAAGGGTTGCACCGCAAATTTTATTTGAGTTCGCAACGGACGGTCCGGGATTCATGGGAGACGAACCTTACGAAACGTTAGGGGAGAAACTTTCTTTACCACCGTTCCTTGAACCGAAGCGTGAACAAATCGAAAAGCTTGTTAGACCGATTGATACTGTTAGAAGTACAAAAGATTTTACAAAAGAATAATCATGATGTAAAACCAGTCTCTTTTTATATATAGAGACTGGTTTCAGTGTGTAGACAAAATTATTTTATCTTTAAGATATGCAAAACCTGTGTTGATCGTAGTGGAAGGCGCGCAGACTTCTGCGGGAGGAAGGGAAAGGGAAGACCCCGCAGGCATGCCGAGGAGGCTTACGGACCGCCCGCTGGAAAGCGAAGCTCCTGCAACGAAGAGCAACTGTTCCCACAGATAACTTAACTCATTTATAGTTTGTCAACAGTCTGACCAGTCTCTTTTTATATATAGAGACTGGTTTTTGTTTGGAGAAAATATACCCATTCCAAAGTACATTCCCAGATGAAATGCATAAGATAATTCAATGACATTTGAAGGAGTTGAAGGAATGTATTCATATCCAAATATGTATGCTTATCCATACTTATATAATGCTAACTATGCAAGAAACAGCTACTGGACATATCCGAACTATTACTACAATAATCACTATCATAATGGTTTCAGGGCGATTGAACTTAAGGACTATGGGCCAAACCCATTCGCTGAAAATATTACCGAACTCACTTTGCAAAACAATAACTTTAGAACCGCTTTATGGACTGGACCACATTTTCAAATTACGTTAATGAGTTTAAATCCTGGTGAAGATATAGGATTGGAGATGCACCCGGATGTGGACCAGTTCCTGCGTTTAGAGCAAGGGCAGGGAAGAGTTCAGATGGGTGAGAGCAAGGATGATTTAAGTTTTGAAAAAATGGTATCGGATGACTTTGCGATAGTGATTCCAGCTGGCACCTGGCACAACTTGACCAATACTGGAAATACTCCGCTGAAACTATACTCTATCTATGCCCCGCCAAACCATCCATTTGGTACGGTACATGTTACGAAAGAAGATGCGGAGGCAGCAGAAGAGCATGGAGACGAACCAACGGTCATTGATGGAAAAACCCCAGATGAATGGATTCAATATACCGAATTTTTAGTAAAGGAAGGCTTAGAGGATGTGAAAAGAGGTATAAATTCTCTTCATATTCTACAAGAATTCATTCTAATGGGAGTACTTGTCGGAAAAGGTTACTCTCCTCAGAAAGCCTATGAAACTGTAGAAGCGTGGGAGAGAACGGGGGAATCCAAGCTCCTGCAGCAAAGCAAAAATATGTAGGAAGAAATAGCACCGATTGATACGGTGCTGTTTTTCTTGTTGCCTTGAAGAGGTTTCCTACAAGACATATTTTTCAAGATTCATCAGTCAATCAGATCATCCAAGCGGCGGGCTACCCTTTTAATGACTCTCTTCGCCATTCTTGCACGTCTTTCCAAATATTCCTCGCCCTCTTCGATAAGGTTTTCCCCTAACCTAGTGACATAACGGTAATAACGCAACATATTGTCACCCCCTTTGTTTCTATCATATGAAAGTTGATAGAATCGGACAGGGTAAATACCTGTTTCCTATCATATTTTTAATAAACTATTAAAATTTGCAAGTGAAAGGAATAATAAACGTGCGAGATGCTAGAGCTGACAAGCTTGAAGCTGCTTAGTATTTTATGATAGAGTTTTCGGGAGGCTCATACAAAGAAAAAGGGGGGCAAGATATGATTGAGAATGGATATTTTGTAGGATGGGGGACATTGGCTCTGATTAATGCAGGATTAGCGCAGGGGAAGAATCGAAGTGGTCTTAACTGGTTTATCCTTTCCATTTTCTTCGGCCCATTGGCAACATTCTTATTGTTATTTGTAGAAAAGAGATAAAAAGTAGGGTTCGTTTTAATTTCCAATATGTAAAGCAGAGTAAATGTTGCCTGACAATCACTCTGCTTTCTTGGTTTCATCCAAACAAAACTAGTTTCAAAATGACCCCATATATGATAGCCAATAGGAAGGAAGTCAAGGTCCCCAGAAGAAAATATTCAGCCCAATCTCGATCATCCATTTGTTTAAATCGGGTTAGGGACTTAGCGGCAACGATGAAACCAACCGCATGAAAAGACCCCATAAGGATCAATGCCACCACAAGCAACCTTTCCAAATAACCGATTACCTTTCCGCGTGAAAGATCCTGGTGTTTCATCACCATATAGGTATATTCTTCTGACATGTTTTTTTCACTATTGGGGCTGACTGCCAAATCGCGTAATGTATATTTCCCTTCAAAAAGGGAGATATGCTTGGTAAGTGATCCGAGCATGATACGGATAAAGTGACCGGTTACTGTAGTACATAAGATGAACATAATCAGTAAGAAGAGCAGGGTGTTTACAAGCCCAAGCTCAATCCTTACACCTTCTGCTAATTTCATAGTTATGAGCAGCTGATGGAAAACCTCATACAAATCTATCCGAAATGCAAAATAGCAAACTGTCAAAATAGTAAGTATATGTAAGACTTGGTCACCTACAAATAGCCCAAGATTCCATGTATTTCTCTTCGTCCACCTTATACTTTTTTGTTGCAGGGCTACTTTTAAGAAATCAATCAATCCATGAGATAACACCAGGAGAGCAGAAGGAATCACCACTTCATTAAAAAAATACTCCCCTTGTATAAAAAATAGGATCGAAAGTGAGATAACTATCATTGCAGCGTGGTGAAAAAGATGGAGTATTAGATATTTTCTTTTCTCCTTTACCATTTTCTCTGTTTGAAAATAAAAATCAGCTATTAAATGAGCTAAAATAAGTAATAAAACAATCATTCAAACCCTCCTTACAATCCAGTTCAGAAAGAGATAATATTGTTGATATTCTGATGAAGCTGGTTTTTAATTGTTTTCGTTAATTCCTTCGTGATATTGTGCGGATAGTTCCCTATCGCCGCTGCTTCAAGATAATCCAGTGTTTCTTGAAGGGTTTTCAGGGTTTTCAATATTATCTCACAATTCCCTTTCTTGTAGTGGCTGGAAATAGTAGATGGCGACTTATTTACTAGCTTTGCAATTGCTTTTTGCTCATCCAGTATTGAAAAAAGCATTGTTATAAGATGCTGTAGCTCGGTTTGTTCACTCATTAATTTATCCTGATAGGTCAATAATAAATTCCCCATATCCAAAGAAGGTTTAGATACTAACTCGTTCTCAGGTAATATCACCATGGATGTACGCTGAACAGATTGTTTAATGTTTTCATTCGCAGTGCGTGCAAGCCCCATTAATGGATGATTCCATTTATCAAGATTTATTTGCTTAATGTCCTCATCAACCATACCAAAAGTGATTCCGAAATAGGGCGGCTGCTCTCTGTATTTCCAAAACTGGCTGATATAAAACGCCAATGTATAAGCGGTAGAAAAATGATCGAAGATGCCAACCAACTCATCACCAAGACGATGCTTTACTTTGGCATTGGGCAACCCTCTTGTCCACATTTTGGCCATTCCTTCTATTTCCTCCAGATATTCAGTTATTTCATTCCAGTTCTTTGATGAGTTTGTCACATCCATTATAAATATGGAAACAGGCTTCTTCATCTGCTCACAATCCTTTCTTACGTACTTTTCATATAATAATCTTCCTACATTTTATTACAATTCGATTATTTAATCAACATACGTAAAATTCGATAGATTAATCGAATTATAGATAAGTAGATGAAATAGTCAAATTTTTAAAGAAAAATAGAATACAAGCTGTATGGTTTACAACGATATCAAAAAAAGTTATCATAGCAACTAACGTAAATTCCGATAAAAACAATAGGAGAAGGTGAGATTATAATGGCTTTCACAACTTCAACAACGGAACATGCCGTTGGACCGGAAAATCCAAAAACAACGATTGTAACAAAGTTAAATCCAATACAGAAACCCTTTTTAACACTTGGATCGGCAATCGGGATCCTGTTGCTGGTCGCAATAGTCCTCACAACAGATTGGATACAAGGATTTCTTTATATAATTGGTTTGGCGCTTGGTATTACCTTGCTTCATGCAAGATTTGGCTTCACTTCAGTATTCAGACGATTGATGTCCGTAGGCAATGTTCAAGGATTGCAAGCACATATGCTGATGCTTGCCGTTGCTACAACCTTGTTTGCCGTCATTTTGAGTACAGGCTTCAGTTTTACAGGTAACACACCCGCAGGATATGTATCTCCAGTGGGAATAAGCGTACTTGTGGGAGCATTTATTTTCGGGATTGGCATGCAGCTCGGTAGTGGCTGTGCATCAGGAACGCTATATTCGGTCGGCGGGGGATCCTCATCCATGATTCTGACTTTGATATCTTTTATAATAGGTTCGGTTATAGGTGCGTATCATTTCACATTCTGGATGGAAGATACCCCTGCACTACCGCCAATTTCCATTGCAGAGTCAACAGGTCTTGGCTTCTTTGGGGGCTGGGTGATTCAAATGCTTTTATTTGCAGGGATCTATTGGATTACAGTGCAGATAGCAAAGAAAAAGAAACCGCCCCATATGAAGCCTTTAGCGACAACAACAGGATGGAAAAAGATTGTTCGAGGTTCATGGCCTTTATTTGCTGCTGCCATTATACTTGCATTGCTAAATGCCCTTACACTTGCAGTCAGGGGTAACCCTTGGGGCATCACGTCCGCCTTCGCTCTTTGGGGGGGGAAGGCTCTTATGGCAGTAGGGGTAGATGTATCAAGTTGGGGATATTTTTCTGGTGAAAATGGAGCAGCATTGACACAGACGGTTCTGGCGGATTCGACAAGTGTCATGAACTTTGGAATCATCATAGGCGCCTTTCTTGCCGCTGCTGCTCAAGGTAACTTCAAGCCTAAGAAAATAAAGCCCGGCATAGCAGGTGCATCCATTATAGGAGGCCTATTGATGGGGTACGGGGCACGCCTTGCTTTCGGTTGCAACATCGGAGCATATTTCGGCGGCATTGCATCCTTCAGCTTACATGGTTGGGTATGGATGGTCATGGCCATGCTGGGTACACTACTAGCTTTATTTATCAGACCAATATTCGGATTGAAAAACCCTAAGCCTACAGATTCAGTTTGCTGACTATTTAAAGCGACTCGATAGCCGAGTCGCTTTTTTATATGACTGACGGGAAATAATTTGACTGAAGTTATACTGCATATTATTTATTATTATTTCAGGAAAATACAATCGAAAATTATGAAATAATGAAACTATTGCACAAAAACAACTGCGTTATCTGAAGATAGAATATTTCCCAAAGAGCAAAAAGTGTCAAAATAAATAGAATATTGAAGGAGAATATTATAGAATAAGAAGAACTCAGGGGGAGATATGGATGAGACTAAAAATAATGCCGGTACGTCTGCAAACTAAGATAATTATCCTTATTGTCTCGTTATTATTTAGCATTATATTCGTCATCTGCGGTGTATTCTTTTACCTGGAAATGAAAGAGCTTAAAGCCAATACAGGCAACCGGGCACTACAGATGGCAAAAGTCATAGCAGGGATGCCTGAAGTGATGGAATCCATGGAGTCGGACAATCCAAGTATGAGGCTCCAGCCTTTAGCAGTGAACATTCAAAAGGAGATTAAGGCCCAATTTGTCGTGATTGGGAATATTGAGGGGATAAGGTATACCCATCCGGACGCTGACAAACTAGGACAGCACATGGTAGGTGGCGATAATACCAGGGCACTGAGGGAGGGAGAAGCGTACATCTCTGAAGCAACAGGATCTCTTGGATTATCTATCAGAGGGAAAGCACCTATTTTTGCTCAAGATGGAAGGATTCTCGGAGTAGTGTCAGTCGGTTTTCTAATGGAAAATTTAAATAGCCGGATGGAAGAAAAGCTGGTGGAAATATCGTTGATTGCTCTATTGGCAATAAATATGGGAATAGCAGGAGGCTATGTACTGGCCAGGAACATCCGCCAAGACATACTGGGCCTCGAACCACATGAAATCGCTTCCTTGTACAGAGAAAGAACAGCCATACTACAATCCGTCAAGGAAGGAATCATAGCAATTGATGCTGACGGGTATATAACCATGGCAAATCCTTCAGCCCTTGAAATACTAGAGCTAGGAGAAAGTGAGTTGCTACATAAAAAAATAACCGACATTGTACCCGGTACAGACCTGCTCGAGGTTGCTAAGTCAGGTCATGCTCAAGTGAACAAGGAAGTATTTATATTTGATAAAGATATATTCGTAAATAGGATTCCCATTTTGGAAAGAGGAAAAGTGGTGGGAGTGGTATCGAGCTTCCGTGACAAAACGGAAATGAAGAAGTTGCTTAACACCTTGACAGAGGTTAAAAAATATTCGGAGGAATTGCGAGCGCAGACTCATGAATTCACAAACAAATTGTATGTTATATCGGGGATGTTGGAACTAGGGAAATTCAACGAAGCTCTAGATTGGATACAGAAGGAATACAAAATTAACCAAGAACGGAATGACATTTTATTTGACAGGATAAAAGATGAAAGATTACAGGCCATCCTATTGGGCAAACTTGCGGTGGCATCAGAAAAGAAAGTGCTGCTTCAACTCGATGAGGGTAGTTCGGTTAATATGATTCCAACGAATATAGAGTTTTCAAGTTTAGTAGCGATTATTGGTAATCTGCTAGAAAATGCTCTGGAGGCTGTTGAACAGAAGGAGGGGGGAGTCGTATCCTTTTTTGCTGTTGATTATGGGAACGACTTAATATTGGAGGTCAGCGATAACGGGCCAGGTTTTCAGGGCGAGGAGATTGATCGTATATTCATGAAGGGATATAGCACAAAACAAGTTGATCAGCAAAGGGGATACGGTCTTTCTATCGTGAAAAAAGAGGTAAATCAACTGGGTGGAACAGTGGAAGTACAAAGAACCTCGGACAACACTACTGTGTTTACCGTTTACCTTCCCAAAAATCAAAGCTATGGGGGTGGAAGATATGATAAATGTAGCGATAGCAGAGGATGATTTCCGAGTGGCACACATCCACGAACAATTCTTGGATAAATTAGAAGGGATAAGAATGGTCGATAAAGCCCTAAATGCCACTCAAGCGATGGAGCTGCTTGCAAAAGGGAAGACCGATCTCATCCTCTTGGACAATTATATGCCTGATGAATGCGGAGCTTCACTGCTTCCAGCGATCCGTGAAAGATTTGCTGAAGTGGACATCATCATGATTACAGCTGCTGCAGACAAGGAGGTAGTAGAAGCTGCCCTGCATTATGGAGTGATGGATTACCTAATTAAACCGGTGACCTTTGAAAGGTTCCAACATGCAATAAGAAACTACTTAGAGAAAAGGGCTTTTATCAAACAAAATGAAGCGTATAACCAAACGATAATAGATCAACTCTTTCATCCTACCGAATTAAAAGCGAGCAAGAAAGAAGAATGTGACTCTCTGCCAAAAGGGATTGATCAATTAACTTTAGGTAAAGTGGAAGAACTTCTTCAAAACAATTCAGGGAATGGGTGGACAGCCGAACAAATGGGGGAAATGATGGGAGCATCGAGGACAACTGCAAGGAGGTATCTTGAATACTTGATTTCAAGGGGAAAAGCAAAAGCTGAGTTGGAATACGGTATGGTGGGGAGACCAGAACGAAAATACTATAAGATAGGAAATGAAGTCAATGGAAGAGTTAAAGATTTTCAAAAAAGATAGAACCTATATAGGTACAGCAACCAGAGATGAGATACATATTAAGGGACTCTGGCATGAAACCTTTCACTGCTGGATAATGGCAGAGATCGAGGGTAAGGAATACCTCTATTTTCAATTGAGGAGCAAGAGGAAAAAGGATTACCCAGGCCTATTGGATATCACAGCAGCCGGGCACTTATTATCAAATGAAAATGTGGAAGATGGAATCAGGGAATTAAAGGAGGAAATAGGGATTAAAGTGACCATGGATGAATTAACTTATCTTGGTGTCATTCCTTATGAAAAAGAATTAGAGGGTTTTATCGATAGGGAGCATGCACATGTGTATTTGTTGCAACGAGAAATCCCCTTTGAATATTTTACTCTGCAAGCAGAAGAGGTAAGCGGGATCTTCCTTGTTCCATTCGAGGAATTTTATCAGCTTTGGTTCGGAAATGACAAGCATGTGGCTATGGTCGGAATCAAAGAGAAAGAAAACGGCGAAAGAGTAAGGATTACTATGAAAGCAGACAAAGATATGTTCGTTCCGCACAACGATTCATTTTACAAGGATACTTTGGATGCTATAAAGTCAGGCAGGAACTAAAAATGCAATAAAAAGAGGTTGTCCTGGGAGAATTTTTCCTAATGGGCAGCCTTTTTATTATGTATTCAGAATCGATAGTCCTCTGTGAACAAAATGAACAAAATAATCAATATATCTTTTATAAAGTTTATATTGTAAACGGTTACATTTATGAGAATATTCTTTACGATCACTAACAAGGGATGGCTCATATACCTTACACCCGGATTCTTTCAACAGATAAAAACGGCAAAGGGGAGTTCTAAATGAAAATGAAGAAAAAGGCAGGAATAATTGGGTTAACAATGTTGTTATCCATAACGGCAGCATGCTCCAGCTCAACTGGAGGAGCGAACTCTGATGGAACATGGTCTCCTCAAAAACCAGTTGAAATGGTGGCACCAGCAGGGGCAGGTGGTGGATGGGATACTACCGCAAGGATGGTGGCCCAGACATTTGAACAAGAGAAAATGATTGATAAAAGGATGCCAGTTGTAAATAAACCTGGTGGTGGCGGCGCTGTGGCATGGTCTTACATCGCAAAGAAAAATGGTGATCCTCATCATTTATTTGTTTCTTCTCCTCCTTTATTATTAGTTCCGCTAAATGGGCAATCGGACAATACATTTGAGGACTTCACACCAATAGCGAATGTTATTGCGGACTATGGAGCTTTTGCGGTTAGAGAAGATGCAAAGTGGGATAATTTGAATGAGTTATTTGACGATATGAAGAAAGATCCATCCTCTGTAACTGTAATAGGGGTATCCTCCCCCGGAAGCATGGATCATATCCAGTTCGTCAAAATAGCAAAAGCAGCAGGAGTGGATATCAGTAAAATAAAGTATGTTTCTGAACAAGAGGGCGGGACATTGACCGCACTACTGAACGGGAGTGTAGATGTCTATTCTGCAGGTACGGCAGAAACGGTGGAGCAGGTGAAAGCCGGGAAGATCAAAGTCTTGGGTATAACTGCGGAAGAACGCCTTGAAGGGGAAGTCCTCTCAGACTTCCCGACTGCCAAAGAACAGGGAATCGATGAAACTTTTGTGAACTGGAGAGGTTTCTTCGGCCCGGCCGACATGGATCAGGCGGCAATCGATTATTATGTAGAAAAGTTTTCGGAGTTGAATGAATCTGATGCTTGGGATGAAATCCGAAAAAAATACGGTTGGAATGAGCTGTATATGACAGGAGAGGAATACCAAGAATTCCTCAAAAAGGAAAATGAAGAAATGCAATTATTGCTAGAAGAGCTCGGCTTAGGTAACTAATTGTTAAGGTGTCCCGCTTCCTCACCTCAAGAGGGAGCGGAACCTTATAACGTGGAGGGATGTTGCATGGTTCTTAAACCGATTAATCGTAAAATTGGTTTGGTCCTAGCCGGTTTTGCAGGATTATACTTATTTTTGAGCTACCAGATACCAAGTTATTCCTATGCATTGGTTGATGCGGATGTGGTGCCAAAGGGACTAGGTTTCTTGCTTTTATTATTGTCCATTCTACTTTTTTCACAAAAAAAAGTAGAAACAGAACAAGAAAAACAAAAAAGGACCATACCTAAAAAGGAAATATATATTTTGTTGGGAGTCGCTGCATTCATTTTGATATATATCTTTTTGCTTGAAATAGTAGGCTTTGTCATAATGACTTCCCTGTTTGTTTTTACATGTTCTTCGTTTCTTGGTTACAAAAACTATAAAACAAGTGCGCTTGTTGCAATCATATTTTCAACGCTCATTTATTTTCTGTTCAATTACTTGCTCCTTATTCATTTACCACCAGGAGTATTACCATTTTAGGAGGTGAGTCAGATGGGGTCTATGGAAGGTCTTTTTTCCGGCTTTCAGGTTGCCTTTAGTATTGAAGGAATTTTATTTGTATTTCTAGGTGTTTTTATTGGTACATTTATCGGGATGATGCCGGGTCTTGGCCCAATCAGCGCCATTGCTATCATGATTCCTGTCACTTACAGCATGGACCCGGCACTGGCGCTGGTCATGATGGCGGGAGTATACTATGGGGCGGTCTTTGGAGGGTCTTCATCCTCGATACTTCTGAATGCTCCAGGCATCTCAGGCACAGTAGCGACAGCCTTTGATGGTTATCCAATGGCGCAGCAGGGAAAGGCAGGAAAAGCGTTGGCCATTGCAGCCATAGCTTCCTTCACGGGAGGTACGGTAAGTGTAATCCTGCTAATGCTTTTCACCCCCTTACTAGCTTCCGTCGCTGTCGTATTCGGGCCAGTTGAGTACTTTGCTTTAATGCTGATGGGACTTACTGCCATATCGAGTCTGTCAGATGGATCCACAGTAAAAGCAATGATTTCAGCTGTTTTGGGCTTTATGGCTGTAACGATCGGTATAGATGCACAAACAGGAACTCAACGCTTTACTTTTGGTAACATCAACCTCCTTGAAGGTATCGATTTTCTTGTAATTGCTCTCGGATTATTCGCTTTAGCTGAAGTTTGCATTTTAATTTTCAACCGTAAAGACAGTTCCGGAGGTATGAGTGGAAACATCGGGAGTCTGAAACTTTCCAGACATGATGTAAATGAAATGAAAGGTCCTGTTACGCGGCAATCATTTCTCGGCTTTCTGCTGGGTGTTTTACCTGGGGCAGGTGCGACCATCGCTTCTTTCATTGCATATGTGACAGAGAAAAGAATAGCAAAAAATCCGGAAGAGTTCGGGAAAGGTTCCATTAAAGGTCTTGCCGCACCCGAGGCAGCTAACAATGCAGCAACTGGCGGGGCCTTTGTGCCCCTGTTAAGTTTAGGGATCCCAGGGTCGGGTACAACAGCGGTCCTGCTAGGTGCCTTCCTTGTCCTCGGCGTACAGCCAGGTCCGCTCCTTGTACAGGATAATCCTGAAGTGTTCTGGGGAATCATCGCCAGTATGTATATTGGAAATATATTCCTTTTGGTCTTGAACCTGCCGCTTATCCCTTATATCGCTAAGATCCTTAAAGTACCAAGGCCACTGTTGATTTCCTTGGTTATCATGTTTAGTCTTATCGGTGTTTATGCAATCAGTTTTAATACATTTGATTTATATGTATTGCTGTTATTCGGGGTGGCAGGTTTCCTAATGAGGATATTCTCCTTTCCTGCAGCTCCGTTCATTCTGGCATTTATCCTAGGAGGTATGATGGAGCAGGCAATGCGACAATCGTTGACTATTTCCAATGGGGACTGGATGGTCTTCATAAAGAGTCCGATTTCCGCTACTTTAATCGCTTTAGCATTACTATCGCTTATCATTCCACTAATCAAAAAGAAACCACAATTGGTTTCTGAAGATAAAAAATTGGATGTATAAAACTAAAAATAATAAAAGCCCTACCTTTCAATCGGTAGGGCTGAGTGTGTGGACAAAGTTAAAATATGATGAAAGTCTTTAGTTGATCGCAGTGGAAGGCGCGCAGACTCCCTCGGGAGGAAGGGACATGTAAGACCCCGCAGGCGAAGCCGAGGAGGCTTACGGACCGCCCGCAGGAAAGCGAAGCGCCTGGAACGAAGATCAACCGTTCCAACAGATAACTTAACTAATTTTTAGTTTATCAAAAAATATGAGCCCTACCTTTCAGTCGGTAGGACTCATGTTGTTCTATTAATATTTTTCCTTGCCTTTTGCTCCCCATAAGAACAAAAGAACAATACCAGTAACAACAATCAATGGTGCTGCATACATAATCAAGAAATTTTCCAAAAGATTGACCTCCTTATTTTTTTCCCTGTACGTATTTGTTATCAAATAAGAACAAACGCATCAAGAGGTATAATGAAGGAATCAGCAGGCAAAGCCCTGCGATGAAGGCGGAAATCAACGCAATGGCCATCGCTTCGTTTGTAAATCCGTCATAAATGGTGAGGTACGGATATAAAAGATACGGCATATGAGATGCACCGTAGCCGAAAAAAGCAGTTGCAAACTGCAGCATAACCAAAATAAATGCGACACCGAGATGTTTCTTTTTCCACATAAGATAAACCGCTCCTAGGAAAAAGAGAAAGGAAAGACTGAACATCCATGAAAGCTCCAGCATTTTATCAAAGTGGACCGGGTTATGATCACTTAATGCAAAGAACACAAGCACACTTGCTAAAATCGTTGGAAGGCTCCAGTTTAAAGCATATTTCCTTAATACCTCAAAAGCCTTTTCATCCTGAGCTGCTCTGGCATAATATGCAAGGAAATAAGCAGAAATGTAAAGTACACTTACCAAAGCTAAAATGACGACAGCCCAAGAATAGAAACTGGTGAACAATGCTGCATAATCAAGCCACACTGTATCTTCGTACTTGTAGATGAATCCGCCCTCTGAAATTGTCAGAACTACAGAAAGGGAAGCAGGAATCAATAAGCCTGTTGCTCCATATAATGCCTGATAAAAGGTGTTCCCTTTTTCCCCGTAATGATGGAAGGCGTAATATGAACCACGAATCGCCAATAGTACGATAGCAATACTGCCTGGAACCAATAAAGTTGTTCCATAATAATAGGCGGTAGAAGGGAAGAAGCCCACAATTCCTATAAAAAAGAATACGAGAAAAACATTTGTTACCTCCCAGACAGGGGAGAGGTAACGGACAATTACTTTATTGATTAAATGATTCTTCTTTGTGATTGTAGAATAGTAGCTGAAAAAGCCGGCTCCAAAATCGATGGAGGCTACAATCAAGTATCCGTACAGAAATGTCCACAGTACCGTGATGCCAATAACTTCATAACTCATCCGTTATCCTCCTTACTTCATGCCCCTCTCGTGAAGCTCTTTCTCCACAGGGTTATTTTTAAACATTTTCCTTAGGATTGTTGCGCATGTTGTACATAAGACGATATATAGCAGAACAAACAAGATGATCATCAGGTCAACATGCTCCGACGTAGTTGCGCCTTCCTCCACTGTCATATAACCAACCAGGAGCCAAGGTTGTCTGCCGAGTTCAGCAAAGAACCATCCCATTTCAATGGCCAGGAAGGCTAGTGGACCACCAGCAACAATAGCCCATAATAATGGCTTGTTCCACTCATTCCATTTTCGGACCTTAGCAAACAAAACATATAAGATGGATACAAACGCAAGGAACATCCCTATCCCCACCATCATGTCAAAGAAATAATGGACTATAAGCGGCGGTAGCTCATCTTCAGGAAACTCTTCCAAGCCAATGACCTCAGCATCAGGTGTTCCATGTGCCAATATACTTAAAGCGTATGGGATTTCCAATGCATATTTAACTTTATTATCGTCTTGTAAGACTCCTCCTAAGATAAGAGGAGCTTCTGTTGATGTTTCAAAATGCCATTCTGCCGCAGCTAGTTTTTCAGGTTGATATTTTGCAAGATATTTACCGGAGAAATCCCCGATCAGCGCGGTAGAAATTGCGAAAACCGCTGCAGCAGTCATGGTAAGGTGCAATGCTTTCTTATGATAAACATGATCTTTTCCTCTAAGTATTGCAAATGCAGCTATTGCTGCTAGAAGAAAGGCTGTTGCTAAATAGGCAGAGGACAACACATGAGCAACCTTCGTCGGAGTTGCAGGATTGAACATTGCTTCTAATGGACGAATGTTTGTAAGTACACCGTTCTCTAGATCAAATCCTCTAGGTGCGTTCATGAATCCATTTACCGTGGTGATGAAAAAACCTGAAGCTGTCGCTCCAAGTGCGACTGGAACCAATATGAAAAAATGGTAGATTTTCTTTTTAAAGCGATCCCAAGTATATAAATAAATCCCGAGGAATATAGCCTCAAAGAAGAAGGCAAATGTTTCCATAAACAATGGGAGGCTTATTACATGACCAGCCATTTGCATAAAATTGGGCCAGAGCAAGCTTAATTGAAGCCCGATGGCTGTACCTGTAACAACGCCGATTGCTACCGTTATCACAAATCCGCGAGCCCAGCGTCTGGCAAGAAGGTGATAATGTTCATCGTTCCTTTTTATCCCCATCCACTCAGCCAAGAGAATCATCAGAGGTACCCCAACACCAATTGTTGCGAAAATGACGTGAACAGCCAGGGTAATACCCGTTAATATTCGGCTGTATAAGACCGGATCATATTCCAACATCCATACTCACTCCTTTAAACCATACAAAATAGTCAATAAAAATATTATCTCTCTCATTATACAACAGTTTGCTCAATACTTCACAATATAAATTCCAAGCAAACTCTCTTTCTAGTATATTCCCTAAATCAAATATGCAAAACCGGGTAAAGGCACTTGTTTATGACATCTTTATGGCGAAGTTTCGGCTAAATTGTGACAGTACCTTTTTCAGAAGAGTGAACAAATTATGAGATGGTCGGCTTGGATATATTCAATGATGATAAAGAAAGAATTGAAAAAAATAGGAAAAATGAGGAAAAGTGTATAATTTTGATGAATATGGTGGTAAAATATTCTTATAATTCACACAAAGGGTGTTTGCGATGAGAAATATTTACAATAACATAATGGATCTGAGACCTGACAATAGTTCTTTTCATTTCAGTAGAATCGCCGACACTGCTGGATTAACAGAAGGATATGGCAATCATTCTAGACTAAATTCCGCCAGGAGAATCAGCTGTCCGCTCGAGGAGCTTCTCTACTCCATTTATGATTTCACAGTAAAACAGGATAAAAAAGCTGCAAAAGAAAAATTCACCTATTTGAATGATGAATTCAGCTTGGTAAAGGATAAGATCCCCCAAGAAACTTTATTGTTGTATCTGGTGGTTAAATTAAAATACTTCATATTAATAAATGATAAAAAGCTTTATATACCTACCTTCGAACAGATTAACGAACTGCCTACAAGCTTGAACCTCTCCATAGAATATATTCAATACAAAACTCTAGGAATCTTTTATTACAGAACTGATAATTTTGTCGAATCCACTCTAGCACTTGCACATGCTCTTAATCTATTAAAAGAGCTACCATTCATTTCAGAGGAAGATAAAGCGGAATTATATTATCAAACCGCATTAACTAAACTTAAAACTAGTGATACGTTTGATTCTATCCATTATGCAGAAGCAGCACTGACAATATACCAAGGTCTTTATTATAATAAGAGGTCGGCTGAATGTCATATCATACTAGGTATAAATTACAATTTTTCGAAACGATTTGACCTGGCAGAAAATCATTATGTATCAGCCAAGAATATCGGAGAAAGCATCCAAGATAGATACTTGGAATCAATGGCCTTGAACAATCTAGGTAAAATAAAATCCAATTTGAAGGAGTCAGAAGAGGCCATCTTTTATTATTTGGAATCCTTGAAATTAAGAAAGGATGAAGAAAGAAGTGTTTTTTCTATACTTGGACTTGTTGAGGAGTATTATTTCCTGGACCAGAAAGAGTTTTCTAAAGAATGGGCAGAGCAGGGTCTTTGTTTGGCAAAGAGACTCTGTCTGAAGGAGTATATCTTACATTTTACTGCACATCTCTACTTAATAGAGGAAAGCGACAAGCTTGAGGATTACGTTTTGAATCAAGTGCTCCCTTATTTTAAACGGGCAGGTAACGAGAGATATACAAACAAATACACAGAAATGCTGGCGCACTATTATTATGAAAACAACCAATATAAATTGGCGAGTGATTTTTATAATGATTGCCTTCAAAATATAAAAGCCAAATTAGCCTATTGACATATTAATAACAAATTAACATTAATCCCGTATCAATAAAGTGTAAGGGGAATTGCAGCTACCATTCACATCGAAAATAAGCAGGCTGATTCTTCGAAAGGAATTGGACCTGCTTTTTGTTTGGTTAAAATTTTTTAACTATGAACCTTATATTGATAAGTATAGATCAACTAAAAAGTAGAATATTCATAAGAGGTTATAAAAATGGATTATGTAAAAGCCGAAAATATTAGAAAAAGCTTAACAGCTGATTGTTCAAAATGCTTTGGACTTTGCTGTACAGCCCTTAACATTATAGCATCAAGTGATTTTCCGATAAACAAACCAGCAGGCACACCGTGTGTAAATTTACAATCAGATTACAAATGTCAACTTCACAGTAATCTACGTGAGAGTGGTTTTAAGGGCTGTACAGTATTTGATTGTTTGGGTGCGGGTCAAGTCGTCTCTCAATTCACTTATAAAGGGCAAAGCTGGCGGGAATATCCCGAAATCGGAAGGGAAATGTTCAAAGTTTTTCCGATCATGGAACAAATTCATGAAATGATTGCCTACACGGCAGAAGCCTTGTCGTATAAAATTCCACATGATCTATCTGAACATCTGAGTGTACAATTAGAAGAATTGCAGAATCTAACTAAACTTGACCCAGATCAATTATTATCACTTGATCTTGTAATGTACAGGTTTCCTATTAACAGATTGCTTGCCCAAACAAGCGATTATATCAGAGAAAGTTTAATCTCAGAGTTACCTGGAATGAAAAATACCAAAGACATAAATTATGAAAGAGCCGACTTGGCAGGTAAAAAATTAAACGGAAGAGATTTAAGGGCAATAAATTTTAGGGGATCATATTTGATCGCTGCTGATATGAGGAATACCGATTTAAGGGGTGCAGATTTTATTGGAGCTGATTTACGGGATACAAAATTAATGGGGTCAAACTTATCTACAGGTATGTTTTTAACGCAAATGCAAATTAATTCAGCTATAGGAGATATGAAGACACTACTACCATCTCATATTCAAAGACCAACTCATTGGTTAGACTGATCTTTATTCTTGATTACGTATGGCGGGAGCGCTGATTTATAAGTATTTCAGCATTAAATCTTGTTGTTAAAATTATGAAACCACATTCGCTATTTAGAAAGGGGAATGACCATGATTCTTTGGTTTCGACACTTACCACAGACCAGTAAAGATTTGTCGGAATGGACTCCTTTCATACATAGTGATTGGTACAGAAAACATTATATGAAGTTTGTATACCTTCTTCAGATAATCATTTTATCGATTCCATACTTCTTTAGTAAAGGATTCACTAATATTCATATCTTTTTACTAATCATAACAGGTATTCTTGTGTTCATTATCCATGAATGTATTCACATTTTTGTTATACACAAAAAAGGGGATATCAGCCTAACTTTTAGCGGTATATTCTTTTGGATAAACACAAATGCAGTCCTCTCTAAATATAGATTCTGGGCGATTATGAGCTTTCCTTTCCTAATATTATCAGTTGTCCCTTTCATTCTATCGTTATATGTTTCAGGAAATATCAAAGTCATTCTCTTATACATAGGCTGGCTGAACACTTTAATCTCAGCCTCTGACATCATTAATTCATTCCACATAGCAATTAAACCAAAGAACACATTTTTCCACAGAGGCTATTATCGAAAAACACATTAATATTTTGAGAATGAAGTTATTATTAGCTCTTTCTTTATACCCCGATAAAAGATGGTGGAAAAACAACCTTCCAACTGAAATGGAGTCAACGTATTGGAATGAATGTAGGGACCATCTTAAATCAACCAACGATAATATTAAGGGACCTTTATGTTTTGGTAACAACCAAAAAGGAATCCCTGTTTTTGCGGGGTATTCATTCGCCTTAAAAGTAGTTTCAAATTATGTATTAGATAATAAGATAAATAATATTAAAGATTTATTTTCGATTGAGCCTTCAACATTATTGATGATTTATGAAACACACTCCACGTCAGCTGAATCTCCGTCTTTAAAGTAGCGGTGATTAATGAGAAATTTGGGGGGATAGGTGTGAAAACAGCACTTTTAGTTATTGATGTTCAAAAGGGGATGTTTCCCGAAAATAATGGAGTATATAAAGGCGAAATGTTAATTAATAATTTAAAATTTCTACTAACAAAAGCACGTTCAAAAAATACTTCTATTTTTTATATACAACATAATGCTGGAGAGGGGAAAGCTTTAGAGACTGGTACAGATGGATGGTATATCCATCCTGAAATTAAACCCCACAAAAATGATGGCATTATTCAGAAGTTTACTCCAGATTCTTTCCTGAATACTTTACTTGATGATGAATTTAAAAAACAAAATATTAAACATGTTATCTTAACTGGAATTCAAACTGAAGCATGTGTCGATACAACTTGTCGACGGGCTTTTAGTATGGGATATAAGGTGACATTAGTTTCCGATACACATAGTACATGGGATTCAGGAGAAATAACAGCACAGCAAATTATTAACCACCATAACAGAGTTCTACAATGGTTTGCAGAGGTTATTCCTGCTGGTGAAATAAAATTCATCTAACTTTTTTTAGGTAATGAGAGGAGAATGATGTATGGGGTTATCTTTTTCAAAGTTTGCAAGAAACCATAGAAAAGAAGCCCACTCTACAATTAACCACATTCTCAACATGTCGAATATATCAAGTCATTTGTTTGAAAAAGCTGTGATTCATTTAAAGACTAATGCACGGATTGGTTTACACTTTCATCCAGATCGACCCATTCCCAATATGAATAGTGTAGCTGAAGCTCTCTTTGAACAGGGAGAATATAAAAGTCAGTTTGAAACATTAATCTCGAATGGGAGTGTTTCTGCTTACACAGGTGGAGCTCGCGACTTATGGGAAAAGAAATTATTTGGAGGAGCTTATCAGCAGGAAGGCACATCCATGAGCGAACGACCGAAATATGGGGCATTAAATTTAATGTTACATCCAGATGGCCCTTCTCCACGTTTTGGCTCATGCTATTTTTTATTGTCTCCTAGTGTCTCATATCGGTCTACATATACTTACCTAGATTCGCATCAAGATCCCGGAGAAAAAGGTACCTATGAAGAATTTGACATGATTTTAGCTGCATTATTGGAGGAAACTTTCACAAGAGATTTTGCAATTGGAGAGAAAAATTTGACTCCAACGAATCTAATCAATCATTTATTATACAACCTTAAAAAGAGCATAAAGGATACGAGTAATAGTGAAGCTAATAGAAATCTTAACCACTATATTGAAGCTCAAATTCACGGTCCAGTATCTCTTAGAGAGGATGTTGAAGTTCTAGTCGCAGACCCTTCCTTTAGGAGGACTAATGTAGGGAAAATACTTGAACAAATATGCCAAAAATATTCCATAGACCTTGAATGGCATAAGGGATTTATGCTTAAGGTAGATTCAGTACCTTCTGATTTCAAGGGCCCATCCATGCCATCTTTAGCAGATAGGATTGCAAAAAATGGTACTATCGATGCATATCAAATAGGATTAGCTGTAATGAACTTGAAACGAAATCCAGATTCTTGGAGTGATCGAGGTACTTATGAAGAAGTCCTTCAAGAATTAAAATTATTGTGGCATGTATTAGTTAGATATGGAAACCCAGTTAATCAATTCAAATAAGTTGAGTTAAATAAGCTAGTTTATTGTCTCGATTCCGAGTCTTCCAGAAAGGGCGCGATCCTGTAACAAGGGTTTTAGGATTACCAGTATATTACTTATTCCATTATAGCGCGCATTTGTTGAAAAAAATTTAAGGCCATATAATATACTTAGTGTGACTATATTATATGACCTTTTTTTATTAACAAAATGATAAATGCAAGGAGGAATGAAATTGGCAGAACATCATTTTCATTTAAAGGCGCATTGGCCAGGACTACGTAATGATATAGGGAATATCGAAGCCGAACATTTAGTGACAAAAATCTCTATACCAAAAGAAATGAACGGTCCCGGTATTGGTACAAATCCCGACGAAATGCTCCTTGGCGCAGCAGCAACATGTTATATTATTACACTAGCTGCGATGATGGAACGTAGTCAGATAGAGAAAGATGGATTAACGATGGAATCAGAAGCAATTGTTGATGTGACAGATGGTGTATTTACATATAAAAAAATTATCCATCGACCAGTAATAGTATTGAAACAGAATGCTTCTCATCAAGACAAAAAAGTGGCACAAAAGATTGCGGAAAAAGCGGAAAAATCTTGTATGATTAGCCGTGCAATTCAAGGCAATGTGGATATTCAATTAGAAGTAACTATTAAAACTGCTTAATCAGTAAAAAGGATCAGCGCTCGTTTCTATATGGCCAAAATAAATTTGATTATTATAGAAAACTAGGTTGGACTTATGTTGATACCGTCTCTGATGAAAAATACGAAAAATATACATGTATTTAAAATATATTGTATTGAATCAAATTAACTTGCTAAAATACATTTCCAAACTGTCTTAAATTTAAACTAACTGGTTCAGGAAGTCCCAGTGCGGAGGGAACTTGATGTCAAAGCATGGAAACGAAGAAATTCTAACAGGTGGGAATGTCTCAGATGTTTATCGCTCCGGAGATACTGTACTGCGTAGATTAAAGCCAGATAGCCCTAAAATTCATAAGTTGTTAAAGCATTTGGATGATAAAGGTTTTAATTATGCACCAAAGTTTTTAGGAATTGATGAAGTAGGGAGAGAGAAATTATCCTTTATTGAAGGAGAAGCTGGTAATTATCCTATAAAAAGATATATGTGGTCTGATGATGTTTTAATAGATATAGCGAAGATGCTTCGGAAATATCATGAAGCTGTGAGTGATTTTGCAATATCTGATGAATGGAAACCAATTGATAACACTCCCAAGTCGTTTGAGGTACTATGTCATAACGATTTTGCCATTTACAATATTATTTTTAATAATAATAAACCCGTAGGTATTATTGATTTTGATGTAGCTGGTCCTGGTCCTAGACTTTGGGATATAGCCTATACTCTGTACACTTGTATCCCATTAAGTAGAGTCTATTATTCTGAAACAGGCGATGCTGTTCATTATAATACATTACTGCATGCTGACCTATTAAAACGAAGAGTTAAATTATTTTTTGAATCATACGGGGAGGAAAAGTATGAAGATTACTTGGAGATGGTATTACTAAGGTTGGATGGGTTATGTAAAACAATTAAAAGAAAAGCTAAAGAGGGGGATATTGCTTTTCAAAAGATGATAGATGAAGGGCATATTGAGCATTATCAAAAAGATATAAAATTCATTACAGAACATGTGAATGAATGGATCTAGATTTCATTCAATTATAGGACGTTCAGTAGTAACGAAAGCTCCTTTTCCTATGTTTCCCAACCTCTAAGTACTATCCTAAAGTAAACAATTCTATTAAATAAGGTAACGGGATACTATTGGCAAGTATTTGGATGTTGTAGTTGTGTGGCACCAAACTTCCTTTATCTACCGAGTCGGATTAGTGCTTGGTTTATTTCTGCTGTTTTAGACGGGGTTGGCTTTGGTTGTGAAAAAGCTATATAAGAGAACTTATAAAATGCTAATGTAGTGAGAAATAACCACTTTCGCCGGTTCCCCCGTGCCCAAAACTCCCATAGTCCCCTTTGCCTCCCCTGGAGGGTTTCTTTGATTTCATTAATAATGACAATAGTGTTATTGATTAAAAAAAGAAAAAATTGCAAAGACGCTTGCTTCCTATATAAGATTTTGGCAGGATTGCAATTTAAAGTTTTGGATAAAGGTTTTTGGTCGAATGACATATATTGATTTACAGCATTTATTGAGGAGGAAACTATTTGAACTTAACAAAGGATAATGGAATAGAATTTCTTGATTTCATTAGTTTGTCTGAAGAAGATATGTTTCAATTTCAACCATTAGCTGGTTCCTTTGCAGTAATTAAATGTGAAGGTAAATATCTTATGTGCTACAACGCATGGCGTGAACAATGGGAATTACCAGCTGGACGTAGAGAAGGTGATGAAACACCAAAAGAATGTGCGATAAGAGAGTTGTTTGAGGAAACGGGACAAGTAGAGACTGGTTTAGAATTTAAGGGATTACTAAAGTCAAAAAAAGCAACAAGTGGCGAAATTAGATACAATCCAGTTTACTTGACAGAAGTGGAAAAACTACAACCTTTTATAGAAAATGATGAAACTTCTGAGATTAGACTTTGGGACTTAAAAGAAGAGTTAGGTTACCTAGATTCGGTCGATATAAGGATATTTGAATTTATTTAACATATTACTGCTGTATGATTAAGTTGAAAGAGAACTCACACTATTAGTTTGGCTGCTAAGACAACTTTTAAAAAGTTTAATGATAATTAGGTCGATTGATAAAACAGAGGTGGTTGGTGTTGAGGAAAAAAACTAAAAGGAAATGGATATATTTTTTGAGTGGAATCGCTTTGTTAATTTTCTTTTTTTATTTTCAAAACAATTCTATTGTAATAAGTAATTATACAATTAGCTCAGATAAGATTCCCCCAATTTTTAATGGATACAAAATTGTCCAACTATCTGACTTACACAGTAAGTCTTTTGGAAATGACCAAAAAAACTTAGTTAAAAAAATCAAAAACTTAGAACCAGATTCTATTGTATTTACAGGTGACTTAATAGATTCATATAGGTATGACGAGGAGACGAGTCTAATATTGATGGAAAGATTGGTTCAAATTGCACCTGTTTATTATGTCACTGGTAATCACGAATGGTGGTCTGGAAAATTCGATTCCTTAGAAGATAAATTAAAAATCATCGGTGTACAAGTGATGAGAAATAAGACAGAGGAAATTACCATTGGAACAGACAAAATTCAAATTATCGGAATTGATGACCCAGCCAATGTAGAAGAGTCTTATGAAGAAACAGGCAAAACAGAAAAAAATATTACCGATTTAATTGATATAGAGGGGGAAGATTATTTTCAAATTTTGTTATCTCATAGACCTGAAATGTTTTCTTTATATGATAAATATGGATTTGATATTGTTTTTTCAGGTCATGCACATGGTGGACAATTTAGAATTCCATTCGTGGGTGGTTTAATTGCTCCAGATCAAGGATTTTTTCCAGAGTATACATCTGGGAAATACACATCAGATAATACTACAATGATTGTTAATAGAGGACTTGGAAACAGTATTATTCCGATAAGGATATTTAATCGCCCCGAAATTGTCGTAGTGACATTGAGTTCTGTTGAATAATAAGTTTAAAAATAAGTTAGTGACTGCCAGTTCATACATAAATGAAATGCCAAAGACAAATTATGCGAAACCCAGTGCCATTAGGTACTGGGTTTTCGTCGTTGCCCTATTAGAAATAGGAGATGTATAAAGAATACCATAGCTTTATGAGTAATGTATTTTTGGAGTTTCTAAGATGAGGATAAAGACTTAGTTTGAAATTTTTATTCATTTTCTAGTTTGTTTTTTGTGAATCGGGTATGGTATGACTATTTAATTCTAATTCTGCATGTAAGGGGTGTGCTTCTATTGTTCGGCTTCAATGATTTATGGAAATTCTTTTTATCCTTTTTTCTAGTACTGCCCATGGTGACCATTATTCATGAAATGGGGCATTATTTTTTCGCCAGGCTTTTTGGTGGTAAGGTGATTGTGCATATTGGTACTGGCAATGTTTTGTTCGATCTTGGATCCATCAGGATCAGAAAGTTATATTTTTATGATGGATGGTGTGAATATATTTCACTTGGCAAGAAAGCTACTAAACTAGAAAAAGTATTTGTCTATCTTGGAGGATCTATCTTCAATATATTGTCTATACTTTTGTTAAATGCACTTATGTTTAATGGTGTTTTGGCACCAAGCATCTTTTTCTATCAGTTTACCTACTTTTCATTCTATTTCATTTTCTTTTCGTTGTTTCCGATCAATCATTTGAATGGCAGTCCAAGTGATGGCATGGCTGCGCTGAATATAATAACGAACAAACGGTTTGATAAAAATCCATCTAACTAAGAATAATGAAATAAGTAATTGAGCGGGTATCTCTATGCATCAGAGATTCCGCTCTAATTGTGTTACCATGACATTTGTCATTATTCGGACATGACACATATGACTGTGTCCATTATTGATAAATGGAGTAATATAATATAAAAATGAGAAATCGGTAGGTTTTTACATAACTTTCCTTTTGATTATGGTAGAATGGTTGTACAACATAGAAAATTTAAAATGAGGGTGCTCTATGAGAAAAAGATTCTCTATTTTTCAAAAAGGATCAGGTATTTCTCCATATATTTGGAGCGTTTTTAGTATTCTTCCTTTTTATTTTATTTTTCAATCTTCTTCAAAAACTGAATTTATTGTCGGATTCATACTTACTATTTTATTTTTCGTAGCATACAGATTTGCTTTCATTTCAAATAAATGGCCGGTATATTTGTGGACTTGCTTGCTGATTGCAATTTCGATCACGATGACCATTTGGTTTCATTTTATTTATTTTGCATTCTACATAGCTTACTACAATGGAAAAATCAAGAATAAAATTGCATTTATAGTCTTGTATATAATTCATTTAATTGCCACTACGGTTGCGATCAATATTAATGTTGTTATGAGGGATGACTTGTTTTTACAACAGATTCCTTTTGTAGTCATCATTTGGATCGCTGTCATACTGCTTCCATTTAACCTTTATAACAAACGAAAACAAGACCAATTAGAAGAACAGCTGGATGTGGCAAATAAAAGGATTTCAGAATTGATCATTCAAGAGGAACGGCAACGAATTGCAAGAGATCTGCATGATACCCTAGGGCAGAAACTATCTTTGATAGGCTTAAAAAGTGATCTCGCTAGAAAGGTCCTTAATAAAAATCCTGAACAGGCAAAATTGGAATTGAAAGATGTCCAGCAGACAGCCCGTACTGCTTTGAATGAAGTGAGACAGATGGTGTCTCAAATGAGAGGCATTCGATTAAAAGAGGAATTCATCAGAATCCGACAGATTCTGGATGCAGCAGAAATTGAACTAAAATTAGATCACGACCTGCCTTTAAAGAACAATTCCTTGTTTCTAGAGAACATCTTGAGCATGTGTTTAAAGGAAGCTGTCACAAATGTGGTAAAGCATAGTAAAGCATCCCTTTGCCATATAAGACTAGAACAGCTCGGAGATGAAATCAGGGTCACCATTCAGGATGATGGGATTGGCATGATGGAAGAAAAGGATATGGTGAAAGGGAGCGGGCTCCTTGGTATGAAGGAAAGACTGGAATTTGTGAATGGTTTTATGGATTTACAGGGAAACAATGGGACAACCATTGTCATCAAGGTGCCAAAGATGGTCAATCAAAGGGAACAGGAGGAGCAAGTATGATTCGTATAGTAATAGCAGAAGACCAACGCATGATGTTAGGTGCCTTAGGTTCATTACTAGCTCTAGAAGAAGACATGGAAGTAGTGGGTATGGCAGGGAATGGAAAAGAGGCAGTGGAGCTTTATCATGAATTGAAGCCTGATGTCTGTATCATGGATATAGAAATGCCGGAAAAAACGGGGCTTGAAGCAGCGGAGGATATTAAGGGGCTTGGTTGTAAAGTGATCATACTGACAACCTTTGCCAGATCTGGTTACTTTCAAAGAGCATTAAAGGCAGGGGTTTCCGGCTATCTTCTTAAAGATAGTCCAAGTGAAGACCTGGCTAATTCTATCCGGAGCATCATGTCAGGAAGAAGAATATATGCTCCTGAATTGATGGATGATTTTTACGGGGAGGAAAATCCGCTCACAGAAAGAGAGAAAGCAGTTTTGGAGCTTGTGGCAGATGGAAAAAACACACAAGAAATAGCTGATGAACTGAGTTTAAAATCTGGTACCGTGCGAAACTACATTTCTACCATACTTGACAAACTCGAAGTAAAGAACCGAATTGAAGCAATTACCCAATCCAAGGAAAAAGGTTGGTTCAAGTAAAACTGGATAGAATGAAATAATGACCGATCTGGAAAAACGGATCGGTTTTTGTTTATACTCCACTTTGTTATATGATATAGTTATTGGAGCTATTTTTTAAGGCTATAAAGAGAAAAGAGACGTGATAAGTGTGACTGATTTTTTAAATTTAGGGGTTCGTAAAGGGATAAATCATTCGTTGAAATCCATGGGGATAAATTCTCCGACCCCGATACAGGAACAAACCATCCCACCGGTACTTGAAGGACATGATGTAATAGCGCAAGCTCAAACAGGCACAGGGAAAACATTGGCTTTTGTTCTTCCTATTCTGGAAAAAGTGGACGTAAATAACCCTGATACACAAGCACTGGTCCTGACACCAACTAGAGAATTGGCTCACCAGATTACTAAAGAGATAAAAAAACTAAAGGAAAACATAGAGGACCTGAATGTTCTTGCTGTGTACGGTGGGCAAGATGTACAAGCACAGATGAAAAAGCTAAAAGGTGCCCAGCATATTGTCGTGGCAACACCCGGCCGTCTTTTGGATCATGTGAGAAGAGGAACCATCGATCTATCCACGATCTCCATGCTTGTCATCGATGAAGCGGATCAGATGCTATTGATGGGATTCCTTCCGGATATTGATACCATTACTGCTGAGACTTACCCTTCCAGACAGACAATGCTTTTCTCTGCCACTATACCGAATGAAATACATGGACTTGCTAAAAAATATATGAAGAACCCAAAACACATTGAGATAAAAGAAAAGCAAGTAACTGTAGAGACGATTAACCATTATGCCGTTGAGACGACTGACCGACGCAAAGAGGGCACTATGCTTCACCTGATCAAGGAACAAAATCCTTATCTGGCAATAATTTTCTGCCGCACAAAAGCACGGGTTCAGAAGCTTACCGAGGTATTAAAACATGAGGGCATTGAATGTGAAGCATTGCATGGGGACATCCCGCAGTCTAAACGGAACAGAGCGATGAAATGGTTCCGCGAAGCAAAACTTCAGTATCTGGTCGCAACAGATGTAGCTGCTCGAGGGCTGGATGTAGAAGGCGTGACACACGTATATAATTATGACATTCCACAGGATTTGGAAACATATATCCACCGCACTGGCCGTACTGGTCGTGCAGCTGGATCTGGAGACGCATACACTTTATATGCTCCAAGGGATGTGGATTTTCTTCATATGATAGAGAAGGGAATTGACATGCCTCTTGAAAAGCTCGTTTTTAAAGGCATCAGTATTCCTGATCGAGATGATTACGAAGATGAGCGCAAGTTAAATATTGCGAAAGCAAGAAAAGAGAAGGCAAGAAAACATGATTCCACTAACAGAAATTACAAAAGATAGAAAGGAAGGGTTGTTACTATGAACATTAAAAAGTATGAAGCAGAGAAAATAAATGATCCAACAGGAATTATCGAAGGAGACAGATATGAATTTTTTCTAGAGCTGGAAGTTGATGAGGAAGATGAGTTATTCTCTGAAGAAGGCGTTTATTTAAAAGTCATTTTTGCAGTCGAAGAGTCAGGATTCAGGATTGCTCAATACCAATTCTATGAAGAAAATACGAATACCTCTCTGGATTTTGAGATGGAAGAAGAGGAAGAGCAGGCAGTCCTTGCTTATTGTGGGGAGCATTATAAAGAGGTGCTCTAACTAAAACCATTTGCATTTTTACCAGTTCTCCTGTACTATAGGGAAACAAGCTACGATGTTCGTAACCATAACAAAGTTTTAACCTTTATACTTAGCTAGGGAGTTTTATATAAAAGCAGGAATGTCATGCCTCCACAGATAGAGGACGACAGGAATGTTTTTGCGAACACCCACTTTCAGGAGTGGTGGTTTAAAACTTTCTTATACTAAGTTACGGCAGTTGTGGCTTGTTCCTTTAAAAACACACTAAAAAACGAGCTTCCATCTTAGTGATGGAGGCTCGTTTTTATTTTTACATATCTTCATTTATTACAACGATTCAGTGTGTTAAGATTAGGAAGTTCTATAAAGAGTATAGAATAACGAATACTAGGAAAAGACTTACAGGAAGAATAGTAATCGAAGGGAGATATTATAATGGAAAAGATAGAAGTAGGAGATATTTTCATTGTGACTGATGAAAATGATCAAGAGCAGGAGCTAGAGGTGCTTGGCACTATGGACGTAGAAGGTTCTGTATACGTAGCTGTCGGTTTTGTGGAAGAAATTGCAAAAGAAACAACGGGAGACGTCGATATTTTCTTCTTGAAAGTGGAAGAGGATGGAGAGCTATCTGAAATCGAAACGGATGAAGAGTTTGATAAAGTTTCTGCAGCATTTGAAGCAATGGTTGATAACGAACAATAAGGTCATGGAGGTTGTCCAATAAAAAAGGACAGCCTCTTTTTCTATTTGATGGGCATGTATTAGAATAAGCTAAATACATTAAACAAAGAGAATAATTTTTCCATGGAAAGTTATTCTTCTTTATCCAATTCCTACTTGACAGGGATGTTTTAGTGGATTAAAGTAATTTCATATGATAGAAGGGGGAGAGAGTATGGATACTTTGTTTATTGTACTTAATATTATTTTATTACTTTTACTTTGCTTTGGACTTTACACCATGCAAAAGAAAGGCGTCTCTTTTTCTAAGCGTGTATTCTCCGCATTAGGAATCGGTATTGTGTTTGGCTTGGGTCTACAGTTTGTTTATGGATCAGGTTCAGAAGTTTTGGGCGGATCCATTGATTGGTTCAACATAGTAGGATCAGGATATGTAAAATTCCTTCAGATGATTGTCATGCCTTTAGTATTCATAAGCATCATCGCTGCATTCACGAGACTTACTTTAAAAAGTAACATAGGGAAAATCAGCGGATTAATCATTGGTATCTTGATCGGTACGACTGCGGTGGCAGCTGCCGTTGGTATCGGTACCACACTTGTCTTCGATTTAGAAGCCATTCAGATTGAGCAAGGTGAAGCGGAAACAGCCAGAGGGGAACAGATGGAACAACGGGCAGATGAACTTGCATCAAAAACCTTCCCTCAGCAGATGCTTGATTTCATTCCGTCCAATGTTTTCCTGGATTTTACCGGAGCACGTTCCACATCCACGATAGCCGTGGTTATTTTTGCAGCATTCATAGGTATTGCTTATTTAGGTGTTAGACGTAAAAATCCTGAACAAGCGGAATCCTTCGCAAAAATTGTTGATACTTTCTATACCATAATAATGAGAGTGGTTACACTGATTCTTCGCTTAACTCCATATGGTGTATTAGCATTAATGACCAGAGTAACAGCAACCAGTGATTACGGAGCCATTGCGAAACTAGGGCAATTTGTAGCAGCATCTTATGTGGCGTTGGCAATTGTGTTCGGTATCCACTTGATTCTTTTGGCAATCGCGGGCTTGAATCCATTGACATATGTCCGTAAAGCGATTCCTGTCCTATCATTTGCTTTTACATCAAGAACAAGTGCAGGGGCATTACCATTGAACATCAAGACACAAACGAAGGAATTTGGTGTATCAGATGGAATTGCCAATTTTGCCGGTTCTTTCGGCTTATCCATCGGGCAAAATGGTTGTGCCGGGGTATATCCGGCCATGCTGGCAGTTATGATAGCACCAACAGTGGGTATTAACCCTCTAGATCCATCCTTTTTGTTCATGCTGATTGTCATCGTAGCAATCAGTTCCTTTGGAGTGGCCGGTGTAGGAGGCGGTGCAACATTCGCAGCTATCCTTGTACTCTCTGCAATGGACTTGCCGATTGCACTTGCAGGTCTATTGATTTCCGTTGAACCGCTTATCGATATGGGACGCACTGCCGTGAATGTAAGTGGTAGTATGACCGCGGGAGTCCTTACAAGTAAAGTGACGAATGATTTAGATACTTCTATTTATAACAAAGAAGCTTCAACAGATATGGAGTTGGATGTTTGATAATTAAACTTTTTTGGTGGAGCAGTTGATCTCCGTTGCAGGAGCTTCGCTTTCCAGCGGGCAGTCCGTAAGCCTCCTCGGTTTACGCCTGCGGGGTCTTACCAGTCCTTTTCTCCCGCAGGAGTCTTTGCTCCTTCCACTGCCGATCAACTAGAGAATTATATTATTTAAAGTCTTGTCAAAATACTGAGAGCAGCTGGGGTGCTGCTCTTTTTCTTGTTTGCTTTTCTTCCGGATTTCGAAATGTCGCAATAACTGCTGCAAAAGTCACAATAAATTAAGCAAATGTCACAATAACCTCGGGAAAAGTCACAATAATCTACGGAAAAATCATAATACGAGCTAATATCAATACAAGTAAGAATAATTACCTTCTAGCGTAAAAAATGCATTGCTTTTTGAGAGAAAATAATTTACTCTAGAAAGTAACAGGAGGTGAAAATAATGGAAAATGTGAGATTGAATGTAGCTTTATTGCGGAGAAAGGTGCCAAACCTCACGAGTGCAGCTAAATCTGTCGGTTTAAGACCAGCAACAGTTTCAAATCTTTGCACAGGAAAAATTCCTGTTGGAAGGGCAGAGGTACGCACCATTATCGCTTTAGCGGAATTAGCAGAATGTAGCTTGGATGATTTGATATTGAGAGGGGAGAAAGTAGACATGATTGAAACGAAAATAAAAGCAATCGACTTGTTTGCTCCATTGACAAAAGGAGGGACCAATGGCCTTGTTGCCCGCCCAGGAATGGGTCAACTTGTAGTGTTGGCAGAGTTGTTTTATCGTCTTAAGCGTGATGGACATATTACACTTTTACTTTCACCCAAGGGAGAACACCCTGAAGTGCAAGACATCCTTGAGCATGTGGATTACACCGTTCAGACAACTGATGAAGCTTACAGTAAAATCATGGGAGTTGGAGCAAATCAAGAAATAGTTTTTGCTGCAGACCGTGGTCATGTAGCAAATGGGACCATCCAAGAGCTTCACGATAAACTTGAAAGTGTGGGGATGACGTCTGTTACAACATTCCTCCTTGATCTAAGTGGCCAAGTGGTTGATGAAGACCTTCCATATGGGCCATTAGAAACATTATGGCAATTTGATGCAGACCTTGCAGCAAGACATAAATTCCCAGCAATCAATCCGATACAATCCACCTCATCCGTATTAGAGGGTGCTCACCTAGATCAACACCACTTATCCATCCAGCAACGCTCTCAAAAGCTCTTAAGACGATACCGTGAATTACGCTCACTTGTTCAAGTAAGAGGAATCGAATTACTTCCAGATACGGAGGTACAAACATTTAAAAGAGGGGAAAGATTAGAAGCTTACCTGACCCAGCCATTCTTTGTAGCGGAACAATTCTCCGGTATAAAAGGAGAAGATGTTGAGATGCAGGCGATGCTTGAGGATATTAGAAAAATCCTTGATGGTTCCTATGATTCTGCAGAGGTAGATTCCTTATCTTATATAGGTTCAATCAGATAAGGCCAAATTAATAGAGAAAAAAGAGCAGCACGACACTGCTCTTTTCCTCTTTATTCTTTAATCCCAAAATCCTCTAATTCCAGTAGATGTTCAGGATTTTTCCCAATTGGATCTTGGTGAAAATATTCTCTGATGACTCCACTTTTCAAATAATTGGTTATAGAAGCTAGTATCATACCTTGATCCAATGAAAGGTAGGTATGAGCCACTTCACCGGTTTGAAGATTCACGGTGTCATAATAGCCATAATCATCTCCATTGAGACCCATATTCTTAAGCTTTAATAGATTTTCATATACTTCTTCAGGAGAATGATCTAAAGCGAGAAAGCTGGCATGAGGTGTGACAGTAGCGTTAGCTTCATATCCTTCTGCCCCAAGTACCGGAGCGCCAAACTCTCCATAGTTATTTTTGATAGCTGCCGGAGAAAATCCCCAAGCCTCCAAGTCATTTTCCTTCGCGTATAGTATTTGTCCTTGAACATGATGAGAGTTGTTCATGCCGAGTCCATTGACACCAAGTTCATTCTCTTTCATGACGAGACTAGGCATCAATGCTTCAAACATACTGCCTCCCCAACTAGGTACATACTTTATTCCTTCATATTCATAAATTCCTTGGTATACTGTGATACCGTCATACTCCTTTTTTTCACCGGTAGGAATTTGGGATTGCCAATCAAACTCAGGAGGGAAGGCACGGAACAGCTTCCACCAATGCTCCTCAGGTACATCTCCTTTTCCGATTGCCAAATAACTGGCCACACGGGGTTCCGTATATAATAGACCATAGTGATGAGGAGTCAGACTCTCCTTCGCCTTATCATAACCTCCATGAAGGTGGCCTACAGTAGGGTCATATAGTGTGGAATAATCCATTTGCTCCACAAGAGGGTCCGTTAATTCTTTCAAGTTTTCAAAATACTGACCGGTAACAATCAGGCCGGCAGTCAACCACCCATTATCGACGCTTGAGATGAACTGTCCCCAATCTGTTTTTTGCGATCCATCCTTCGTGAAATACCAATTATAATAAAGGCCGTTCCAGGTTTCCATTTCCTTCAGTGTGTGCAAGGTTTTTTCAAGATCTTGCTCTGCTTCTTTTTTTGTAACAAGCCCGAGTTCCACCCCAGAAACCATGCTTAACATATACATGGCAATATTAGTAGGGGAGGTATGTTCCGCTTTCACCTCATTCTGTTCGAAGTCAACCCGATCCATGGTAAGTCCCGTATTTTCATCTGTATAATCCACAAAAAATCGAAACGTTTTTTCTGCCGTTTCTAACAGCTCTTCTTCCAATTCATTTGCAGGTTGGACAGCTGTGTTTATTGAATCGCCTTTAAAATAAAGATATAAACCGCCTGCAACAAGAAATATAAATAAGATAGAAACTGTTAGAATTACCCCGGTTAATTTTTTGATCATCCGCTCAACTCCATAAACTTCTTATTTTAGTGAAACGTTTCGACAAAAATGTTGGAAACGCCTTCATTTCTGTAAAATATACCTTTATTCTAAAAGTAAAGCAATACATTTTCGACAAATACTAAATTTTCCACGTTAACCCTTATGAGATAGTAAGAAATGCTTGTCATACTCCCGATCTTTTTGATATAGTAATATGTTGTAACTTCTTATATTAACAAACAAATTTGTTCACAATGTAAATAGATAATTTAAAAAAGGTTATGGTGATAACAATGAGTCAAGATTATAGAATATTATTGTATTATAAATATGTAGACATAGAGAATCCGGAAGAGGTCACGCAAGAGCATATAGAATTTTGTAATAGCCTTGGTCTGAAAGGACGGGTATTGATTGCGAATGAAGGAATCAATGGAACCGTTTCTGGAACGATCGAACAGACAGATGCTTATGTAGAATATATGAATGCCCACCCGCTCTTTTCTGATATCACATATAAAGTTGATGAGGCAAGCGAGCATGTATTTCCTAAAATGAAGGTGCGTTACCGACCTGAACTTGTAACGCTTCGTTTGGAAAATGATATTGATCCACGTAAAACAACCGGCAAACACCTTAACCCGAAAGAATGGTTTGAAGCCCTTCAGCGAGAAGATACCGTCGTGATTGATGCACGTAATGATTATGAATTTGACCTTGGTCATTTCCGCGGTGCTGTAAGACCTGATATCAATACATTCAAAGAGCTTCCACAGTGGATTAAAGAAAACAAAAAAGATTTTGAAGGCAAAAAGATCCTTACGTACTGTACAGGCGGGGTTCGATGTGAAAAATTTTCCGGATGGCTGTTAGAAGAAGGTTTTGAAGATGTTTCACAACTGGATGGTGGAATTGTCACTTACGGAAAAGATCCGGAAGTACAAGGAGAGTTATGGGATGGCCAATGCTACGTGTTTGACGAGCGCATCAGCGTTCCAATCAATCAGAAAGAACATGTGGTAGTCGGGAAGGATCATTTTTCCGGCGAGCCATGTGAACGCTATGTAAACTGTGCGAATCCTGCGTGCAATAAGAAAATATTAAGCTCAGAGGAGAATGAACAAAAATATCTACGAAGCTGCTCCCATGAGTGCCGTGTAAACCCAAGAAACCGTTATATTATAGAACATGGTTTAACAGAAGAAGAAGTTAATAAAAGAATGAATGCAATTCAAGAAGAAGTTACAACCTGATACTTTGTCGAATAACCTGTTTCTCACTAGGAGAAGCAGGTTATTTTTATATAGAGATAGAAATACTTATCAAAAGGCCACGTTTTTCTTTTTTTATTAGAGGTAAGTAAATAGTAGCTGCATCAATAAAGAAAGGGGACTACATACATGGAATATCGAATAGAAAAGGATACAATGGGAGAGATAAACGTTCCAAAAGAAAAATTATGGGGAGCACAAACGCAAAGGAGTATCGAGAATTTTGCCATAGGTTCCGAAAAGATGCCAATTGAGATCATCCACGCATTTGCTTTATTAAAAAAAGCGGCAGCAATAAGCAATGAAAAATTAAACAAGCTTTCTAAGGAAAAAACACAAGCAATAACAAAAGCCGCAGACGAAATCATGAACGGAAGATGGGATGATCACTTTCCGCTATCTGTATGGCAGACTGGTAGCGGGACACAGTCCAATATGAACGTTAATGAAGTTATCGCCAACCGGGCAAATCAATTCTTGAAGGAGAACAATTCACGGGAACATATACACCCCAATGATGATGTCAATATGTCGCAAAGTTCAAACGACACCTTTCCGACTGCATTGCATATTGCCGGGGTATTAGCTGTAGAAGAGCGCCTTCTACCCGCATTAATAAGATTAAAAGAAATCCTTTTCCAAAAGTCGCAAGCTTTCATGGATGTGATTAAAATTGGCAGAACGCACTTACAGGATGCTACTCCACTTACGCTTGGCCAAGAAATAAGCGGTTGGCATCATATGCTTGTAAAAAGTGAGCAAATGATCATAGAGAGCCTTCCACATATGAAAGAGCTGGCTATTGGAGGTACAGCGGTAGGTACAGGTATTAACGCCCATCCTGAATTCGGGAAGATGGTGGCAGAGGAAATTTCTACACTTACCGAAAAGAACTTCATTTCAGCCACTAATAAATTTCATGCCCTTACAAGTCATGACCAAGTTGTTTATGTACATGGTGCATTAAAGGCGCTTGCGGCAGATCTTATGAAGATTGCCAATGATGTGAGATGGTTATCCAGCGGTCCTAGAAGTGGAATCGGAGAGATAACGATACCTGAAAATGAACCGGGAAGCTCCATCATGCCCGGCAAGGTTAATCCCACTCAAAGTGAAGCATTAACGATGGTGGCAACGCAGGTCATGGGCAATGATGTGACAATTGGAATAGCTGCAAGTCAAGGCAACTTCGAATTGAATGTATACAAGCCTGCCATCATCTACAATTTTCTACAATCTGCAACCCTATTAACAGACAGTATGAACAGCTTTAATGATAAATGCATAGCAGGATTGGAACCTAATCTTGAAAAAATAGCATTACATCTTCAAAATTCCCTGATGCTTGTCACATCTCTTAATCCGCATATCGGCTATGAAAAAGCTGCTCGAATTGCCAAGCTTGCCCATAAAGAAGGGACGACACTGAAAGAGGCTGCAACTAAATTGGAGTTGTTAACAGAAGAGGAATTTGATTCTTTGGTAGATCCAAGTAAAATGGTTCACCCACAGTAATTAACAAAGCCTGTTTGGAAAGCTGATTTCCAGACAGGCCAATACCTTTATTTCTCTACAATTTCCGATTCACTGACCTTATCAATCTTGTCAACAAACATTTGAAATACCTTGCGTTTTTCATCTAATTCTTTTATGTACTGCTTCAGTTCATTGAACTTCTCTTCATATGGTCTATGATAAGATGTCTTGATGTTTTCTATAATTTCATCGTTGATGGTGGATTGTATCACTTGTTTGGTGATACTGAACTTTATCGAGTAAAGCTGAAGGTCAGATTTTACTTTTTCATACTCTTCATCAATCTCTTTCTTCTGTTTCAGCATTTCTTCTTTCCAATCCAATAAAGAATCCTTTACATACGTTTGCATATTTACCTCCAATTGCATATTAATAACTGGTTGAGTATTATACCTATACTATTAAGGAATATAGTTACCTTTGTGGGGGTAATTTCATTTACATTATAATTACAACGGACCAAACAAAAATTTTGATCACCCCGTATCTTTCTAGGACTGATAAAACGTTTATATAATAGAGTGGAGTTAAAGGAGTGTTTCTCAGTGAAAAGCGCAAACAAAAATGTGTTGGACCAAACCAGCTTGTATCAAGAAGAATTCCTTCAGCATAACTATCATAAATTGCTCCGATATTGTCTCTTTCTAACAAAAAACGAATGGGATGGAAGTGACCTTGCACAGGAAACGATGGCAAAAACCATTCAGCATTATAGTTCTGCAGTTATTAGTCAAAATCTACTCAAGAAAGTTGCTTACAACAAATGGATTGATATTGTACGTAAGCGTCAAAAAGAAACATTACAAGATGTTCTCAAGGAAGAGACATATCATCATCATTTGGAGAAAGCCCTCATCATTACAGATTTACTACTTGCAAATACAACACCAAAGCAAGCAGTGATCTTCTTTCTTACAGAAGCATTTGAATTTCAATCAGCTGAAATCGCCGGCATGTTAGGCATGACAGAAGGGGCGGTAAAGGCTGCTTTGCATCGTTCGAGGAGGAGACTGGAGAAAAAAGAGCAATCTAGTGGTGAGCTTATTGACGGTTTCTGGAGCCAAGAAGAAAAAGAGTTGCTACCACCTCTTTTTCAGGAAAGTCTGCAAGAAGAAGATCCTGCCGTCCTGATTGATGCCTTGCCTTCTATCTTCCAAAACAATGCCTTTGACACGACATACACACTTCCTACTCACACTCCGAGCAATGCATTTAAATGTGTTGCTTAATAAAGGAGGAAATGAAACATGAATACAATTCCTTATGTGATTGAGCAATCAAGTAAAGGAGAACGTTCCTACGATATCTACTCACGCTTGCTTAAAGACCGCATCATCATGATCGGGGATGAAATAAATGACCCAATGGCCAATAGTGTAGTTGCCCAGCTCCTGTTCCTGGCAGCAGATGACCCTGAAAAAGATATTTCCATCTACATTAACAGTCCTGGCGGATCCACTACTGCTGGATTTGCCATATTAGATACGATGCACTATATCAAACCAGATATCAGGACCATCTGCATTGGAATGGCTGCCTCTTTTGGGGCTATGTTGTTGATGGCGGGAACGAAAGGGAAGAGGCTGGCTCTGCCAAACAGTGAAATAATGATTCATCAACCACTTGGCGGTGCAAGAGGGCAAGCCACCGAAATTGAAATTTCCGCTAGACGCATCCTCAAATTGAAAGATGATCTTCATAGAATGATCTCTGAATATACCGGTCAACCAATTGAAAAAGTGGAGCGCGATACCGACAGAGACAATTTCATGACAGCAGAGGAAGCAAAGAAATATGGGATAATTGATGAAGTAATTACAAAGGGATATTAAGAAATTAGGCACACCGCATAACATGTGGTGTGCCTCAGTGTGTAGACAAAGTCTTTAATCTTCAGGAACATGTAAGACCCATGTTGATCGTAGTGGAAGGCGCGCAGACTCCAGCGGGAGGAAGGGACAAGTAAGACCCCGCAGGCAAAGCCGAGGAGGCTTACGGACCGCCAGCAGGAAAGCGAAGCGCCTGGAACGAAGATCAACATGAAAATGCAATTCAAAAGATGATTAGAGTTTGTCAACAGTCTGGGGCACACCTCTTAGCATGTGGTGTGTCTTAATTCGTAGCCAAAGATTAAAAATTTTGCAATTCTCTAGTTGATCGCAGAGGAATGAACGTAGCTCATGCAGCGGAGATTAACTGTTCAAAAAGATAATCTAACTAGTGCATAACACTTATCCTGGGGTGTGCCTAATTTCTTTCTTTACCCACTATTCCGTAAAACAGTATATTGGAGATGTCTTCAGTTAGAGGGAGAATTTTTGTATAAACTTCCTCCCGTTGCATATAGTCTTTCAACATATGTATATAGAAAAAGATCGCTTCTTGAGAAATGTTCGGATCTACATGACCTTGTTGCTTTCCTTCTTCAAAAAGCTTTGCAAAGTATGGAATTGCAGTTTCTTGGTAGATTTTCTCGATAACATTCCCTTGTTCGGCATATTCCTTCATCAGGAAATGATAGAATTCTTCATGAATCTGTTTGGAAGCTATCGTTTTATTAAATATAATCTGCTTTATTTTTTCTGGAAACGGTATGTCACTGGTGACAATCTTTTCAAAATCCCTTGTAGCTTTCATGACGTAATATTCAAATACATCTATGGATAATTTATGTTTACTCTCAAAATAATTATAAATCGTGACTTGTGAAACATTCGCTTTATGGGCAATCTCAGAAATCGCCACTTTTTGAATGCCATACTCCATAAACAGAGAAAGGGCTGCCTCTAAAATATCCTGTTTTTTTTGCTCTTTCCGGCGTTTAAAACCATCCATATCTTTCACCTCCTCTTTATTTTAATCAAAAATATGTAATATAACAAACAAAATAGTTCATAAACTCTTGTCAAAGATGTTTTTTATTTATATTATGAACTATATAAGTTAAAATATTTCATAATTTTTCTGTGTGATTTTCATATCAGAAAAGGGGAGGGTCTGCTATGACCATTTTAGAAATAAACAATTTAGGAAAATCTTTCGGGAAATTTACTGCATTAAACGGGGTCAGCATGAATGTAAACCGTGGGGAGGTATACGGTTTTATCGGACCGAATGGAGCGGGTAAATCGACAACCATCCGGATATTATTAGGAATTCTCAAAGCATCGCATGGAGAGGCCAAGATTTTTGGATTAGATGCCTGGAAGGATGCTGTAGAAATCCATAAAAGAATTGCCTATGTCCCAGGAGATGTGACATTATGGCCGAACCTTACAGGTGGAGAAGTAATTGACCTTTTCATGAAACTCCGAGGAGGACTGAATACAAGTAAAAAACAAGAATTAATCGAACGATTTAAATTAGATCCATCCAAAAAATGCAGAACTTATTCAAAAGGTAATCGTCAAAAGGTAGCATTAGTAGCAGCTTTTGCATCAAATGCCGATTTGTTTATCCTTGATGAGCCGACTTCCGGATTAGATCCCTTAATGGAAAAAGTGTTTCAAGAAAGCGTCATGGAAGTAAAATCAGCGGGTAAAAGTGTTCTTCTATCCAGCCATATCCTATCTGAAGTGGAAAAACTATGCGATCGTATCGGAATTATCCGTCAAGGGAGCATCATTGAAACAGGTACCCTGCAAGAGTTGAGACACTTGACTAGAACAAATCTTCTCATAGAAACGAAGCAACCTGTAGAGGATCTACATTCACTTAAAGGTGTATATGAAATAGAACAAAAAGAAGCTTCCTTGAGTTTTCAAGTGGATTCAGATGATCTAGATGCCGTTATGAAACATATAAGCAATTTTGGATTAGTGAAGTTGGAGAGTTCCCCGCCGACTTTAGAGGATCTTTTTATGCGTCACTATGAAGGCAGCACTACCTCCAGTTTAGGAGTGGGAGGGGAATCTTGATGTGGAAGCAGCGTTTTCATCATACATGGAACCTCATACGTTTTATTTTAAGACGAGATAGAGTCCGCATACCGATATGGTTAGTTTCCATTACTTTAATTACAGTAATGACTGCTACATCCTTTACAGGACTGTACGCCACAGATCAGGATAGGCAAGCTATAGCAGAAACGATGAAAAATCCTGCCATGACAGCTATGGTTGGCAAAGGCTATGGTTTAGAAAATTATACCGAAGGACCGATGATGGCACACCAGATGCTTTTATTCACTGCCATCGTGGTAGCGATCATGAGTATTTTACTCGTTACACGCCATACACGCACAGATGAAGAAGAGGGAAGGGTGGAATTGATTCGATCCTTGCCTGTAGGGCGTTTGGCAACATTATCAGCAACAATCATTGTGATGGTAGGAACTTATCTTTTATTAACTGTATTAATTGGATTCAGCTTATACTCATTGGGTATTGAAAGCATGGATTTGAATGGGTCCCTATTATATGGAGCCGCATTAGGGGCAACTGGTATCTTTTTCACAAGCATTACTGTTTTCTTTGCACAACTTTCTTCAAATGCACGCGGAACAATCGGTTTCTCCTTTATAGTACTCGGTCTGGCATACTTATTGCGAGCCATAGGGGACGTAGGAAATGAATCATTGTCCTGGGCATCTCCACTTGGGTGGATACTTGGAACCGAAGTATATGTGAATAACTATTGGTGGCCAATCATCCTGACAATAGGAATTGCATTTCTTATAGCCATTATTGCTCTGTTCTTATATGCTGTTAGAGATTTAGGCTCTGGATTCATTGCTACTAAGCCTGGCAGGGTTCATGCATCAAAGACATTGATGAGTCCTCTTGGATTGGCATTTCGGCTTCAAAGAACCGGAATCATTGCATGGGCGATAGGAATGTTCATTTTAGGTGTTTCATACGGGTCAGTACTCGGTGACTTAGAGTCATTTTTTTCAAGCAACGAAATGATGGCGCAAATGCTGACACCTGCGGAAGGATATACCCTGACAGAACAATTCATCACCATGCTTATGGCTGTGATTTCTATGCTTTGCACCATTCCGCCAATCATTTTCCTTTTGAAGATAAAAGGGGAAGAGAAGAGGGGGCATCTTGAGAATATCCTTTCACGGGCAATTTCCCGAACAAGATTATTAGGCAGTTATTTCGTACTGTCGCTTGTGTCAGGGGCACTTATGTTGTTTCTTGCCATAATTGGCTTATGGGTAGCTGCAGATGCGGTAATGGAAGCCCCAATCCCTCTACAATCCTTTTTGAAGGCTGGGCTAGTCTACTTACCTGCAATTTGGGTGATGATCGGCCTCGGGGTATTGACATATGGAATGAGACCAAGGTTCACCGGACTAACATGGCTGTTGTTGGGCTATTCATTCTTCGTTGTTTATTTGGGTCGTATGCTGCAACTACCCGAATGGATGGAAACATTATCTCCATACGGGTATATTCCTCAAGTGCCAGTAGAGGAAATTCACTTTTGGACTTTGGCAGCCTTAACCGTTTTGGCAAGCATATTAATCTTTTTTGGATTTACCGGGTTCAAAAGACGCGATATTGTGGAATAAACATTAAGACCTATACAAAAAAGTCCCTTTTGAGTGGGGACTTTTTTGTGTTAATAGTAATAGTATGGACTTTTGTAAGCGTATGGTGCCTGCTGATAATACGGATTCACTCTATGGTAGCTACGATCACAAGACTGAGGTGGACCTATGAAAATAGACGGCTGGAGAGGCTTTATCGCCTCTTTCCATTTCTTTTCATCCAAACAATAAGTATGGGCCATCACATTAGCAGGAGTGAATGCCAATAAATCCGATCCCAATATGACATCAGGTGTTGATGCGTTAAAAACAGCCAATAAATGCGTTTTATTTTCCCTTGCTATTTCATAATGCCACCAGCCTTGAGGAACATTGGTTACTTGACCTGGTGTAATGGTATAAGTCAGAAGCTGTTTCGTAAAAGGATTGAACAAAGAAACATCAGCAGATCCTCTTATGCAATAGACAAGCTCCGCAGCATTTTGATGGTAATGGGGTTCCACCACATTATTTGCATCAAGGAATATATCCAATAAAGAGGTTCCTGATAATGTATTTAACTGTTCGACACCTAATACATTAATATAATTCTGATTATCCTTTGTAAAAGCCCTGCTGCTATTGACATCATGAAAGAATTGTACTGAAGGGGAGGTATAGTCCATTTCTTTTGACATAGTTGTCACCTTCCTTTTCCTGATTATATAGCCCAAATTATTCTACATTAACTGTTTGGTGCATGTCCCCTTGAATAAAACATCATTCCTAAGAGCACTATACAAAGGAAAAGGAGTGAAAAACATGAAACATTTTATGCCAATATTGATAAAATTCATTGTAAGCTTTTTAATTCTATCCTTCTTCTTAACCCCATTCGGAGAGATTTCATTTCTAGACATCCTTCTGACTACAGCAATACTAGTCACACTTACCTACTTTGCAGGGGATAATATGTTACTTCCCAGAACAAATTATATTTTAGCAGGTCTGTTTGATTTCCTGTTCAATTTTGCCACCATTGCATTTATCGTATATATTTTGACCAATCTCAAAACAGGGTTTTTAATGCCTTCTTTATTTGCTGCGGTGGCCATTACCGTGTTTGAGGTGTTCTTTCATCTATACTTAGTAAAAAACATCTTTCCTGATCGACCAACAAAAGCAAATGCAAAAACTATAGAATTCCAAACAGAATACTCTGAAGAATTAATCCCAAATGATAAAAATGATGACTAAAAACCCAATTTTGATGTTGGGTTTTTGTTTTCTTTGATATACTTTTTAAAAAGGCAATTGAAATGAGGAAAAGACAATGGGGAAGGAAAAAACCGTCGAGTACTGGGTTAAGAACTTAGGAATGGAGGCACATCCAGAAGGCGGATACTACAAACAAACATTCATGTCAGGTGAAAACATTACCGATAGTGAGTTAAGCGTGAGTTATGATGGTACAAGAAAGCTATATACAAGTATATATTTCTTACTGACTGATAAAAATATTTCGCATTTTCACCGCCTGAAATCTGACGAGCTATGGTACTTCCATGGAGGAGCACCTTTAACAGTGCACATAATAACAGAGGCAGGGGAATACATACAACACAAGTTAGGCTTGAACATAGAAAAAGCCGAAAGACCACAAGCATTAGTCCCTAAAAACTCAATATTTGGATCAAGTGTAGATTCTCCAGACAGTTATGCATTAGTGGGTTGCATGGTGTCACCAGGATTTGAATTTAAGGATTTTGAAATGTTTACACAAGCGGAATTACTGAGTAGATATCCTGAACATAAAGAAATCATTATGAAGATGGCTTATGAAGAGCTTCCTAGTGCAAATAAATAAAGAGAAGGGCATCCATTGATGAATGGAGGAGTCTTCAGTATAGTTGAAGCGCTTCTCTTTTAAAATTTATCAGGTTTACATAACACTTATTATAGGAAGTTGAATGAAAAAGACTGTTTTGTATCAAAAACAGAGTAAACTTATGATAGTGAGACGAAAATAATGATTTTTAGATATTGAGTATTTTTAGTACTAATTTGTCTTTGGTCTAAGTTAATTGAAAAACTTCTTTGACAGTGATCAGTTTTGTTTTCCTGTACGCTGTAACAACTATGATAAAAGATTTGATCAATAAAATACTTTACTAATTATGTTCCTGTCTGCAGAATATTTTAGGTTCCATCTCAACTTTTTTTTAGTTTACATAATAATATTAAGATTTGTTTAGTTGTTAAGTCTTCTATACTATTTATTAGTATCAAAAAAACGCCACATAGCTGTTGGCGTCTTTTTATCCTTATTATTTATAGTTTAATCATATTAAGCGCTTCTTTGGATGTAATAACCTCTGCAAATTCTTTATGTAAGGCAGATAATGCATGACGATGAACTTCTTCTGCTGACAGTTCCAATCCATCATACGATATTGCTTCATATGCTGCTGTAGCGTCACCGCAAACATATGTTCTGTACCCGAGATTTCCAGCCATTCTTACTGTAGTGGATATGCAATGATTGGAAGTCAAACCAATCACAAACAGTGTTTGATAGCCATTTTTCTTTAAATAGCTATCCAATTGCGTGCCGATAAAACAACTGTTAACAGTTTTACGGATAAAATATTCGCCTTCTATCGGTTCAAATCCTTTTTTTAATGCAAATCCAGGTTTACTTGGATGAAGTTTTGAATTAAGGTTTTGGGAAACATGTTGAACATGAATAATGGGAAGTTCTTTATGTCTCCACCCTTGTATAAGTTCTAGCATTCTATCTTCTGCATTTAGATTATTTCGTTTACCCCATTCTGGATCATCAAACCCTTTTTGGACATCTACAACAAGTAACACTGGCTTCATATAACATCCCCTCTCTTTAACCTATATTATATAAATTAAAGGTTGTTTTCGTAAATTTTGTTGCCTTATCTGTTGTATATCTATTGATTGCTGATTTTTTACCTGTGAATATCAACTAATTTTGAGAAAAGAGACTATCAAAATTTATTCCCTGGATTGCAATCTTATGAGAAATTGCCTGCATTTTCTGCACCTACCTATTCTGCCACTTTTAAGTCCACTTCTATGTTTTATAAACTAACTTCTAAATTTCCCGGAACTGCTTCTAAATTTCCCATACCTACTTCTCTATAAGATATGACTTGTTCTACCTCTTCACATTTTATTCATACTATTTGGGTTTACATAATATAAATATAGTCCCTTTTTTAAATTTTTCTTCAGGCAGCTAGCACCAAAACCATCTCATCCACACAAAAAAACCGCTTCCCGACACTAAATGCAGTGTCAAAAAGCGGCCTCAATCTCTATCCAAACATTTAATTTACTTTCCTTGCACTTCCTCTTCCGTTTCGACCCACATCTCTACAACATCACCTGCATCTTGCTGATCAACAACGAAGGATCCGTTTGAATAGCGGTCATTATTACGGTACGAGGCTGCAGCAAGCTTCTCCACCAAACCTTTTTCAGTTTGAACATAAATGTAACTGGATGGCCCTACAAGTGCTACTGCTGCTATTTGATGAGGATTATTCTTCACTTCACGCAGCATGACCAGGCCGCGTTTCGCCCTTGTGGCTTTATCGAATTCAGTAATTTTCAATTTCTTCACGGCACCGCGGTGAGTAGCGACAAATAACATAGCTTTGGATTCTTTTTCAAATACTAACCCACTCACTACTTGGTCGTTATCCTTGAGGTTGATGCCTTTCACACCTGCTGCACGTGCTCCTACGATATTGATTTCTTCTTCTGTAAACCACAGGCCATATCCGCTTCTCGTCGCCAAAAAGATATCCTGAGCTCCATCTGTAAGGTGTACATCCACTAACTGGTCGGCACCTTTAAGATTTACCGCCATCAGTGGCTTGGAATAGCGCTGGGCTTTGTATGCATTAAGCTCCGTTTTCTTGACCATACCATTGCGAGTGACAAACAACAGGAATTTAGGTTCCTCAAAATTGCTTACAGGTATTGCTTTTATGATGGATTCATCACGATCTATTGGGACAATGTTAGCCACGTGCTGCCCCATGTCCTTCCAGCGGATATCTGGCAGTTCATGGACTGGCAGGAACAGATAGTTTCCTTTATTGGTGAACAATAACAACGTTTGAGTTGTGTTGATGTCCAACTTGGAAATGACTCTGTCGGTTTCTTTCATACCAAAATCCTGACCATTGGAAGCTGAATAAGAACGCAGGCTTGTGCGCTTTACATATCCATCTTTAGTGACGGTCACAATGACATCCTCAGATGGGATCATCACTTCCAGGTTGATTTTGATTTCTTCGATTTGGTCCTGAATTTTGGAACGGCGTTCATTTGTATAAAGCTTTTTCACGCGTTTCAAGTCCGATTTCAAGACAGAGAACAGCTTTTTCTCACTTGCGAGGATTGCTTCCAATTCAGCAACCTTTTTAGCAAGTTCATCTGCTTCCCCCTGCAATGCGGTGATATCTGTGTTGGTTAAGCGATATAGTTGCAAGGAAACGATTGCTTCCGCTTGCGGTTCGGTAAATGTGAACTTGGCTATCAAGTTATCTTTGGCGTCCCTTTTGTCTTTGGAAGCCCGGATAGCAGCAATCACTTCATCAAGAATGGATAGTGCTTTCATCAAGCCTTCTACCACATGTTGGCGCTCTTTTGCTTTTTCAAGTTCAAAACGGGAACGATTGGATATTACTTCTTTTTGATGATCTATGTATGCATCCAAAAAGTGTGGCAATCCCATTAGAGTCGGTCGCTTCTTATAGATGGCAACCATGTTGAAGTTGAACGTTATTTGAAGATCCGTATTTTTATATAAATAATTTAAAATGCCGTTCGCATCTGCTTCTTTTTTCAGTTCAATTACTACTCGAAGGCCTGTACGATCGGTTTCGTCACGGACCTCAGCGATTCCATCGACTTTTTTATCATAGCGGAGTTCATCCATTTTCTTAACGAGATTTGCTTTGTTGACCTCATAAGGCACTTCCGTAATGACGATTTGCTTTTTCCCGCCTCGGATATCCTCCACTGCCGCCAGACCTCGGACGATTATCTTTCCTTTACCGGTTTCGTAGGCTTTCTTGATTCCTTCTACCCCTTGAATAATACCTCCAGTAGGGAAATCAGGCCCCTTAATGACAGACATAAGTTCATCAACGGAAACAGATGGGTTGTCAATACGCATGATTGTCGCATCTATTACTTCTCCAAGGTGGTGCGGTGGGATATCAGTTGCATATCCAGCAGAAATACCAGTCGAGCCATTCACCAAAAGGTTTGGATACATTGCGGGAAGCACTACTGGTTCTTGCGATGTATCATCAAAGTTCGGAATGAATTCAACTGTTTTCTTATCAAGGTCGCGCAAAAGTTCGGACGCGATTGGTGATAAACGTGCTTCCGTGTAACGCATTGCTGCGGGCGGATCTCCGTCGATACTACCGTTGTTCCCGTGCATCTCAATCAGCATGTTGCGTACTTTCCAGTCCTGACTCATCCGGACCATAGCATCATAAACGGAGGAGTCACCGTGTGGATGGTAGTTACCAATAACGTTACCGACCGTTTTAGCGGATTTACGGAATGGTTTATCGTGCACGTTTCCTTCTGCATACATGGCATATAATATCCGGCGTTGCACTGGTTTTAAGCCATCACGAGCATCAGGAAGGGCACGTTCTTGAATAATATATTTACTATAACGTCCAAATCGGTCGCCTAAAACTTCCTCTAGGGGTAAGTCGTGAAATTTCTCTATCTGTGTCATCTGTTATACCTCCTCTGCTGCGACCAACAAGTTATCGTTTTCTAAGATGTTAGGATCTTCTTCAAGACCAAAAGCAACATGGCTTTCTATCCATTTACGCCTTGGTTCCACTTTATCCCCCATCAATGTGGTCACACGACGCTCAGCACGGGCTGCATCATCAATTCGAACTCGAATAAGGGTACGGGTATCCGGATTCATCGTTGTCTCCCACAGCTGATCAGCATTCATCTCACCAAGACCTTTATAGCGTTGGATAGTGTAACCCCGGCCTATTTTTTTAATGGCGCCCTGAAGCTCTTCATCTGACCATGCGTATTCCAATACCTCTTTCTTTCCGGTCCCTTTACTCACTTTATAAAGAGGTGGAAGTGCGATGAATACTTTCCCCGCCTCGATGAGCGGCTTCATGTAGCGATAGAAGAAAGTTAAGAGCAAAACTTGAATGTGTGCTCCATCTGTATCAGCATCTGTCATGATGACGACTTTATCATAGTTGATATCAGCTACAGAAAAATCCGGGCCCACTCCCCCACCTATTGCGTGGATGATTGTATTTATCTCTTCGTTTTTAAATATATCTGCCAGCTTGGCTTTTTCGGTATTTATTACTTTCCCTCGAAGTGGAAGCACTGCTTGGAAACGGCGATCCCGGCCTTGCTTGGCTGAACCGCCGGCAGAGTCCCCCTCGACCAGGTATATTTCATTTTTTTGAGGGTTACGGGATTGTGCTGGTGTCAGCTTCCCACTCAACATTGCGTCAGAACGCTTTCGTTTCTTACCGCTCCGGGCGTCTTCCCTTGCTTTTCGGGCTGCTTCACGTGCTTGAAAAGCCTTGATGGATTTTTTCACAAGCATAGAGCTGGTTTCAGGATTTTCTTCCAGGAAGTATGCCAAATGCTCAGAAACCACACTATCAACGGCTGAACGAGCCTCACTTGTCCCAAGCTTCCCCTTCGTTTGCCCTTCAAATTGTAAAAGTTCCTCAGGGATACGAACAGAAATAATGGCAGATAGTCCTTCCCGGATATCAGAGCCATCCAGATTTTTATCCTTTTCTTTCAATAGATTCACTTTACGTGCATATTCATTGAAGATACGAGTCATGGCAGTTTTTGCACCAGCCTCGTGGGTTCCTCCATCTTTTGTACGAACATTGTTTACAAAAGATAAGATAGTTTCGGAATATCCATCGTTAAACTGAAACGCGAAATCAATTTCTATCCCGTTTTGGGCACCTTCAAAAGAGACTACATTATGAAGCGTATCCTTCTCCTCATTAAGGTAGGCAACAAATGCTTCTATGCCGCTCTCATAGTGGAATACCTCTTTTACGGAATTGCGTTCATCATTCAACTCAATCTTCAAGCCTTTCAATAAAAAGGCCGATTCGCGCAGTCGTTCACATAATGTTTCAAAGTTATATGTTATCGTGCTGAAAATGGTTGTATCCGGTTTAAAATGTAAGGTAGTCCCTGTTTGATTCGTTGTACCGATTTTCTCAAGAGTGGTTACGGGCTTTCCACCATTTTCAAAACGTTGTTCATAAACGATCCCGTCTCGCTTGATCGTTACAATAAGCCATTCCGATAAGGCATTAACAACAGAGGCACCTACACCATGTAGCCCTCCACTTGTTTTGTATCCACCTTGCCCAAACTTTCCTCCAGCGTGTAATATGGTCAAGATCACTTCGGGGGTAGGTTTTCCCATCTTATGCATTCCGGTAGGCATACCTCGGCCTTTATCCTTCACGCTTATGCTATTATCTTTATGTATCGTCACAATGATATGATCCCCGTAACCGCCCAACGCTTCATCGACGGAATTATCAAGGATTTCGTATACAAGGTGATGAAGACCTCTGCTGTCCGTGCTTCCAATATACATACCCGGACGTTTACGTACAGCTTCAAGACCCTCTAATACCTGTATCGCATCATCGTTATATTCAAACGTATTTTTTGCCACCAAAAACATACCCCTTTCACTGGTACTGCCAATAAATCTTTATGTATAGGTAAGATTGTTAAATAAACGCATTTGCCGTTTAGCAACAACAAATATTCGTTTATATATTATCATACATTTGAAACTTGTCTATGTTCTATTGTATAGAGTTGTTCCCCATTAGCCAACATAATCTGGCTGTATTTGTAATAAAAAGAATAAAAATCCTTGTTTTTAAAAATAAAAACAAGGACGTGCCGACCTATTTTGTTAAAGCGTGTTCCACTTTAATGCAACGATCCATAATGACAGTATAGCCCTTTTCCTTTAATAATTCATACGTTTTTTGATCTGCAAGCCCAAGTTGCGCCCAATAAACATCTGCGTCCACCTGCAAAAACTCCTCTGCAACGCCATACAAATGCTCTGAACGACGGAACACGTTAACAATGTCAATATGTCCTTTTACATCTTTCAATGATGGTACAGCCTTGACCCCAAGTACTTCTTTGGCAGTCGGGTTAACTGGAATAATTTCAAATCCTGCATCCTGCATTGCTTTAGATACCATATAAGAGGTACGGGAAGGGTTATCCGATAATCCCACAACTGCAATTCGCTTGCTCTTTTTTAAAATCTTTCCGATCTCTTCACGACTAGGTATTTCCATATTCATATTATCAAATCCTTTCACTACTATTTATTATCTGTTATACCCGCTATGAGGATATTTAACAACTTCTCATACCCTGATATTAAGACTTGCTCATAAAAAATTCGCGATAAGTTGCAATAAACCCTTTGCATCCTGTCAAAATTAACATATATTAAAGATAGGAATTATTATAGGGCTGATTTCTTTGAGAAACGAGCCTATTACATAAAGGGGTTTAATGAATGACTGAACTACTTATTATTATACTTGCATACCTCATCGGTTCCATTCCATTTGCACTTGTTGTTGGAAAAGTGGGCTATGGAATCGACATCCGTGAACATGGGAGCGGAAACCTTGGCGGAACGAACACATTCCGGACACTAGGCATTAAAGCCGGTATGATTGTTACCATTTGTGACATTTTAAAAGGAACACTTGCTGCTTCCTTGCCGTTTCTGCTTGGAGCTGACATACACCCGCTTCTTGCTGGTGCATGTGCAGTAGTAGGTCATGTTTATCCCATTTTTGCAAAATTTCGTGGTGGGAAGGCTGTGGCAACCTCCGGCGGTGTCCTATTGTTTGCCAATCCGCTTATGTTCGGGCTCATGTTATTCTGCTTTTTCCTTTTTTTATTCTTGACGAAATATGTATCTCTCTCCTCCATGCTTACCGGGGTGGTTACAACCATCTATAGCATACTTTATGGAGATCTCCCTCTCATTATCGCGGTGTCTCTTCTGACGGCATTTGTCATTTTTAAACACCGGACCAATATCGTGAGGATCATTCAGAAGACCGAACCGAAAATTACATGGTTAACCTTAAAAAAGAAAAAAGCATCCTAGGCATTCGAGATATGATCGAATGCTTTTTTATTTCCCTAATGCCTGGTTACCACTTCTTTCATTGCTTTTTTTTCGTAATCATCCCAGACAACATGCTTCTCAAATGTACCTTTTTCAAAGAATAATGGAAACCTTTCCTTGAACCACCCTTGCATTGGCAGCTCCAAAGCTTTTGAAATGTCCACCCATTTCAATTCCCCCTCTGGTGGGTTGTCTAATGGTTGACCATTGAAGGTATATGTTATGTAGTTAAATACCATGTATCTTTCATCGTTTATTTCATCCACATATTCATCCAAGCCTTTATAAATAAGATTGCTTATCTCAAGCCCTGTTTCCTCGAGTACTTCACGTATAGCACCTTCTGTCGGGCTTTCAGGAAAATCCACTTTCCCACCAGGTCCGAGATATCCAGGAAACCCTTTGTCATTCGGCCTATTAATCAAGAGAACTTTTTCATCATCGATTACAAGGCACATTGTATACATGCTTATTTTGGTCATTTTATTTCTCTCTCTCCTGAGTCTTTCGTCTCCAATATCTCTATGATTCTCTTATTCTGCTTTACTAACTGTCCCAAATAAGAAATGATGGTCCCGGTACCTGCAGCAATACCTATCAATAGCAATATAATAAACAAACCATGAACACTTCCTTTTAAGGCTTACTCTGAAGGTGCTACAATCTCCACCTTGATCCTGTCGGGATCTTCAAAAAACACAGCATAGTAATTTTCTCCACCTGCATATGGATGCTTATCCATGTAGAGCATGCTTACTCCACGAGATTTAAGTTGTTCTGTCAGGCATTCTACCTGGTCCCGTGAAGATGCGTGAAAAGCTAGATGATTAAGACCTACTCTGCTTCGGTGATAAGGAATATCCAGAAACCTTTCTTCAGTTTGGACAAAGACGATATAAGTATCTCCTAATTTCCAACTCTTTCCCTTATCCCAGTCCTGATAGAGTTTATAACCTAACTCTTCTAGCAACCAGCCCCAGAACTCATTCGATTTCTTGAGATTAGAAACATAAAGTTCTATGTGGTGTATCAATCCTGTCATGATCTTACTCCTCCTGCATGAAATACGGGTATTTTAGGCCAAATCCCTTGCCAATTTTTCTCTTTCAAACGCTTCTCATAGATAGTTGATCGATCAGAAGATGTTTGAAATGTGGCAGTGGGTTTGACTTCCAGGTTCACTAGGTCTTGTATTCCACAGGGTGCCGCTAATTCCAAATTATCGTCTTCATTCAACTTCACGCCAATGGCTGTAGCCGATTCAGGAAATTTAGACATTGCTTCAATGGAATTTATATAGGGTGGTACGGTATTAACAACATGCATCCTTGCCTGATTTTTAACCGACCAAGGAGCTTGTGGGTATAATTGCAAAAGTCGTCTTTCAAACTGTTTTTCTTTCTCCTCAGAAATAACCTTACTGTCAAAATAAATGACATCTATATCTGGCACTGGCGTCCTGTTGGTATAACCATGCAAGGTGTCCCACACTTTTGAACGCACAAACCCTGCACACACCCACCAATCGGGTAGATCCAATTTCATTGCAGCCTTTATGATATCCATCATCCATTCATCTGATTGAATGAGATTCAGTATATCTTCTTCAGTCTTAATCAAAAAAATGCCTCCTTTCACGGCACACGAACATATATTCCCATTATACCGAAATTAGGATGAAGATAGCAAGAGTTTCCAATTAGTTGTATCTTTGATTGCTTGACATCCTTTGTCAATGGACGTTTCCATGTACCCGATCATCATTTCCATCGTGAATACTTGGAGAGGCTCATCACTAAAAAAAGAGGTCATATCTTGTTGCACAAATGGTAAAAAGTTAATTAGCTGCTCGACAGACACTTCCTCAAGATCTACCGGATGCCCTCTAAGAAAAATCTCATTCAACATACTTTCCTTAATTTGAAAATGATGCATCAGCTTTGCATTAAGCAGCTTAAAATCATCATGATATCTTTCAAAGATAGAAGAATCATTTTCCATCCGGTTCTTTAACCATGGCAAAAAGAACCCTGACAGCCATACCTCATCTGCCACTAAGTGTGAATAATAGCCATGGATGTACGCAATATTCTCATGGTGCCGATATTTTTGCAGAAATGCTTTATAATCAATTGTACGGGTATAGTCCACCGTATTGCCCTTATAAAAATGAGAAAGGTCCTTAGGAGAAACCGCATCAGGTGCAATCGCCCCCAAAAGAAAGGAACCTACATCCTCTATTCCAAGCCTGGATGCTATTTCGTGACCTATTAACGTATGCATAAGGCGTGAACCCATTATTATTTCGCTCCCAGGTGCTTGGTACAGTTATACAACTCACATTCCCAAAGTCCTTCTCTCACTTTAACTGTGGAAACTGACGTGTTCTCCAAGTGGTCATCCATTTTAAGTTCTTTCACTAATTCTCCTAGAAGGTGCCGTATATATGCTCCATGACTGACTACCAAAACATTCTGATCAGGATGTTTTTCGGTTACATCTTCAATAAAGGAGAGTGCTCTTTGCAGCACCATTTCTTTCGATTCAATCCCAAGGTCCAACTCTCTCCAATTTTCTCCCCATTTTTCAATTCTCTCAGGTTCAGTAGTGCCTTCTATCTGACCGCCATTAACCTCTTGTAGTCTTGAATCCAAGAACACCTCACTGACTTGCAGATTCCTTGCCACTATTTCAGCTGTCTGTTTTGCTCTTAATAGATCACTAGAGTAAATAACATCCCAGCCTTCGCTTTTGATTCTCTCTGCTAATAATTCTGCATCCCTGATACCATCCTGATCAAGAGGGATATTGGAACTTCCCTGTGCTCTCCGCTCTTTATTCCAAGCAGTACTTCCGTGGCGTATAAGACCTAATTTAGTCAATGTTAAACACTCCTTTGTTTGGAATAGAATGAATTTTTAGTTTAATGGATAATCACATGAAAGACAACTAATTTAAGACAGATCTCGCCACTCATAAAACTGCAATACCAATGAGTCTGACAGCCACTTTTGTAATAGCTTTTCGTCTTTTCCCTGAATAAGTTCCCTTATATGTACAGCATTGTTTAGAAAGATCAACCTATCACCTCCTATTGGCCATAAGATTTTCTAAACCAATAATGAATATTATTTTCTAAGCATTGAAGCAGTTCTTTATTAGGATAGGAGTGCTTCAGTCTAAAAAAAAGGGCCTTCATAAAATTACTCACCATTATTTTACTCCGATAATCTGTCAGAGAGTTGCCTTCTTCCACCATTGACCTTTCCAGAGTCAAAGAAAGGTTGTTTAGCCAACTTACCAGAACATCTTGCTTTATACCTTTTTCCAATAATGCTTCTATAACGAAAATCAGCCGCTCCTCTTCCTCATCTGTATATACTATTCCCTTTAGAAGGCATGCCTGTATAGCATTCAGCACTTTTGGTAGATTTCCCACATGAAAATGGTGATGCTTTATGAGGGCGGAAAGCATATCCGCTCCATGCGCAATACTGTGCGCCCATTCCTTCCCCTCTACATATCCTCGTATATCCTTTTCCTCATGCAGGTATGTAAGAATCAATTCTGATACTTCTTGTAGTTTCATACTTGTTAAAAATGTTGTTTTATTATCCTCGGTTAAAATTAATGCAACGACCAAAGAGGAAAAAGAGCGTGTAAATACTGAGTCTGTATTTTTTTCGCCAATTTTATAAAATAAATGATCTTGATCTAAACATCTGTCCAACATGCTAGCCATTTCGCTTTGTGGGATAAGGCTGCCGCCAATTAATTTAGCAAAATTCGAGTATATGAGATGATCCCTCAGTACGGGATCAACAGAACCGATGTGCGATAGCATTGATTGCAAAAGACTGGCTCTATAATTATCGTCGTCTAATACCCTTTTAATATCTAAAGATATAAGGACGTCTTTCAATATATCTTCTTCATATATCATCTTCTTTTTATCCCTTCCATCATCCACTTTTCATTTATTGATTTAACTAGAGCTGGTAATACATCGAGATTTTCAATTATGTAATCAGCATTCACCTTGTCCCAAAAGGAATCTTTCTTCCATACAGTAGTCATCCCCACCTTTTTAGCTGCTTTTACATCATTCTCGGGATGGTCCCCAACAAAAAGGCATTCCTTCGTAGATACTCGAAGAAATTCTGCAGACCTCATAAAAATTTCAGGATTTGGTTTTTTTATCCCTTCACGCTCCGATATTAGAATGGAAGTGAAGAAGGATTCTATTTTCAATGCTTTTATATTGTTCATCTGAAATATTTCAAAACCGTTAGTTATCATGCCTAAAGAAAGATTCTCTTCTGCAAGCTTTACAAGTGTTTCTTCTAATTTATCAAAAGGGGTGCAGTGATATCGGAAATGATGAATATAGTCATTTAAAAGTTCATCCCAAGTCAGTGCCTTTATCATAAATTCTTTGACAAGCTGCTGATACACCTTATCTTTCCAGACATACCCCCGTGCATCCAACTCTATAAATCTATTCATATAATTATCTTTCGGAATATGACCAAGGGCTTTCTTGCACCTTTCATATTGATCTTCTATAAAATTCTGTAATGAGTAATCTCTATTTAAAAGGGTTCCATCAAGATCAAATATAACCGCCTTAATCATGTTGCCTTGCTCCCTTAGAATCTATCTCCTGAATTTTACTCAAAATTAGCGTTGATAAAATATCATAACCAGAGCCACCGAAATGCAAACCGTCATTTAGGATACCAACTAGCAGCTCTTCATAATTTGGTCTTGAATAAAGATCAGTAAAAAAATCGATATAATGGCTTCCGGTTTCCTTGGCAACATCTCTAACCGCATCTGCATATCGAGCCAATTCTTTATTTTTACGGTTTGGCTGCATGGCTTCATCTACAGGGGGCGGACTGATAAGAATCGTTTTCTCAGGCCCAATAAGATGAGTAATCTCTAAAATGTTTTCCTTATAAGTTTTAAGTGTCACTTTCTTATGTGACGCAACATCATTGGAACCAAAAAGTACCGTTACGAGATCCGGATGTATCGTCAAAACATCTTTTTCTATTCTTCTTAATGCGTCCTTTGTTGTATGACCTGACACACCTGCATTGACGACATTATACGTAGGAAGTTGAGAGCTTAACTCTTCAGTTAGACGCGGATTATCTTTTCCTTCATACCTTGCTGTCAGACTATCTCCGAAACAGACGAGAGTTTTCATTTTTTGATATACCACCTTTTTTATAAAACTTAAATAACCAATATACTTAATCTTACCATAAAATAGAAATCTCTAGTTTTACCATACCAAAAGTAAAAAGCACCCATCTTCAAGATAGTGGATGCTTTGTTTTTCTAACCAGCTTTTTTTGATGTTGATACTTGCTCTGTACCTTTTTTCTTACTTTGCTTGAACACTTTCCTGATCCCGACTCCAAGATCATGGAAGAGCATGTAAACAGAAGGAATCAGTACCAGAGTTATTAAAGTCGAAAATAATAAGCCCGCTATGACTACAGTGGCCAACGGTGCTTGATAGTTACTCGCTGCACCTGTAGAAATGGCAAGAGGCAACATCCCCCCAACAGTTGTCAACATTGTCATGAAGATTGGTCTGATACGGTTCATACCCGCTTCCACCATTGCTTCCCCAACCCCATAATCATCATCACGCAGTTGCTTAGCACGATCTATTAACAGAATGGCATTGTTTAAAACGATACCAATCAACATGATTACGCCCATTCCAGACATTATACTCAGCTCACGTTGTGTTAACAACAACCCTAAAATGACACCAGTAAAGGTCATTGGTATGATGGTCATTACGATTAATGGATGTAGTAGATGATTGAACTGTACTGCCATCACGACATACACTAGAAAAATGGCAATTCCCAAAATGACCAGCATATCCTGTAGGGCTTCCTGTTGCTGCTCAAGACTGCCGCCTACCGAGATGTTGTACCTATCAGGTGTTTCAAATGAGTCAATCACTTCTTGCACGTCTCTATTTACTGATCCAAGGTCGCGATTCTCAATATTAGCTAACACCTTTACGACCCTCTCACCACTTGTATGGTCGATCTGCCCTGGTGCTTTGATCTGCTCAAAGGTTATATAATTAGATAGTTTTTTAGCACCGTTGAGAGTGGAAACTTCCATATTTAATAAATCAGCTTTCTTATTGAATACACCATTTGGCGCAATCACGATTGGTGTTCCTGCTTCATCCTGCAAAGCACCAATTGGGATGGAAGAAGTAAGACTGTTTAATTCTCCTAAAATCTGCAACGGCGAAATACCGTCCTCTTTCATTTTCGTTTCATCCAAAACGATTCGTTCTTCATCCATCATAGTTCCAAGGGAAGTGGTAGAGCCAATAATCCCATCAACTTCTTTTAACTTACTCATTACTTGAGCAGATAGAGAAGTAAGAACATCGAGGTCCTCTCCGCTTATATCAATTTGAACTGGATAGCTTGCTCCTGTGCTCATGACGGAAGTGACATCCATAATTGGATATTCCCCTGTTAAATCAAGCAACTCTGAGAGAATGCGTTCGTTTACTTCTTTTTGCTCTAAGGTAGCATCTTGTTCCGGAGTCATATTGATCAATACGAACATAGATTCGATCTGGTCTAGAACAAATCCTTCCTTCACATCCGGAATATCCTCGAGCTTGGAATGAATCGCTTCTGCAATGTCATTTTTTTGTGCTGGTGTAACTCCTTTATCCAAGGACACCATTATTTCTGAATATCGATTATACATGTCAGGCATAATGGTCATCGGTACCTTTGTGACTAACGCAAGTGATGCTACAAACATCAAAATGAATAGAAAGATAACACCGTAACGTCTGCGTTTTTTATAAGTCAGCCATTGGATAAAACGGCCATAGGATAAAATGATTCTGCTGTTTCTTTTTTGCTTCTGTCTTTTAGAAAGTCGCAAGAAATTCTCTGATAGGGACGGAATCAACGTAAAGGAAACGATTACAGAACTTACCAGTGTCACAATTACCACTACCGATAAAATGATCATGAACTTCCCTGCTTCCCCTCCTAACAAACCTATTGGTAAAAATACGACGATGGTTGTCAGCATAGAAGCAAATACCGCAGAGGCTACTTCCTTTACACCTGCTAAAACTGCCTCCCGACTCTTTATGCCTTGTTCTTTCTTACGATATATCGACTCCAAAATAACGATGGAGGCATCCACCATCATTCCGATTCCAAGACCTAAAGCAATTAAACTCAACATATTAATGCTATATCCCAATATCCACATACTTGCGAATGTAAGTAGAATCGATATTGGAATAGATATTCCTATAATGATGGTTGCTCTTACATTACGAAGGAACAAGAAGAGAACTACTATTGCCAGCAATCCTCCAATCAGTATATTGCTGGATACCCCATCAACTGCATCACTTACATAGTCTGCTTGAGTCACTATCTCTTCAAATGTAAAGGCTTTTACAAGTCCTTCTTCCTTAATTTTATCAACTTCTGCCCGGACCGCTTTTGCCATTTCAATCTGGGTAACATCTGACACACGGCCAATCTGAACCATCACCACATCCCGGCTTCCATTCTTCCAAACCCCAGAAGCTGTATCACGGACCTGGAGAGTAATATCAGCAAGCTCTTGCAGTTCTTTAACACCTGCCATTGTAGGGACTAGGATTTCTTCCAAATCCTCCAAGTTCATTAAAGAAGTATTCCATCTTAGTGTTGGGCCGTTCGTTTCTTCGGACAACTTACCGAAAGAAGTAATCAGGTTTGACTGCTGAATGGTCTGTATGATTTGTTGTGAGTCCACTCCATATTCAGCCAGCACATCATCCTTAAATTGAATGAGAATTTCATTTTTTTCCAAGCCATCAAACTTAACATCCCTGACTGCCGGCAATGCTTCAAGCCTCGGCTCCACCACATTTTTGGCAAATGCTGTGATCTTTTCCATGTTGCCGTTGGAAATGTCCATATAAAACTCATAATCTTGACTGGTTGTCACTTGGAAGCTATTGATATATTGAATTCCAGGAATCTGGTTTGAGAGAGGTGCTATCGCAGACTCAATATTTTTATGTATCTCATCCCCTCTTCCTTCCTCAATCGTGACAGTTATTGAAGCCTTTCCTGTATAGGATGCAGATGAGTGAGAGTCGACTCCTTCCATCCCGCTTAAAATCTGTTCAATCGGTTTTGTGATTTTTTCTTCTACATCAAGGACTGGCATTTCCCCAGCATCTATTTGCACAATGGTCATATCGAAGGAAATCGGTGGCATCAATTCTTGATCCAATTTGCTAAGCGAATATAGACCAATCATAAATACAAATATAACCATCAATCCTACTGCAATTTTCCTCTTTAAAATATTTTCCATCATCGACATTCTACGTTCTCCCCTCAATTCAAAAGAATAAGAATTAATTTCCAGCTACCCAAGACGATTATATGCTCTTGCTGAGTGAATAAAAAGGTATTTTTGGAAAATACTTCTTGAGACGTAGTGGATACTAAGACTTAGGGGTCAATCAACTTTAATTAAACGAACAAAAAGCCGGACCATTACAGTCCGACTCTTTGTCATTTATGAAATCCCGCTTCCTACATATGCTTTTCAAGGAAGTTCAAAATCGCCCTAAATACTTTTATTTCATTTTCCTTTTTAGAAAAACCATGACCTTCATCCTCAAGGACCAGGTACTCCACATCTCTCCCTTTTTCTATAAGGGCTTCCACAATCTGATCGGATTCCTGTTTTACCACTCGAGGGTCATTGGCACCTTGGATAATCAGCATCGGCTTGGTCATCGTATCAAGATAGGTGATGGGTGAATCTATAGTAAGCCTTTCCTTGTCTTCCACAGGATCCCCTACCCATTGCTTCATCACCGGTTTCCAGTGATCCGGTACAGAATCGATGAAGGAGAAGAGGTTGCTAACGCCAAAAATGTCAATGACACCTTTAAAATACTCAGGATGACGTCCGTGGAGCAGCAAGGCCATGTATCCCCCATAGCTTCCTCCCATCAGGAAAATCTTCTCTCTGTCGGCATAACCTTTATCAATCATCCATTCTAGTCCATGTATATTATCGAGCCGAGGTCCGTGCCCCCAGTCCCCTTCCACCATTTTCATATATGCCAGACCGTAATTGGAGGAGCCCCGGAAATTCGGCGCAAAAATGCTATACCCCCTATTTACAAGGAACTGGAAGTAGGAGCGGAAAAATTTGCGCTCTGATGCCTGTGGACCTCCATGTGGCCAAAGTATCACATGTCCGTTGGATACTTCTTTTTTCGCTTTGAAAAATAAAGCCTCTATCTCCAAACCGTCAAATGATGGATAAGTAATAATTTCCGGTTCAGATAAATCCTCATCACTCACAGCAGGTATGCGGTTGTTTGTTAATGCAAGCCAACTTTCGCCTCCCAATTGATATATGTTGGAGGGCTTAGTAGCTGTTTTTCCTAACAGAAAGACCGTTCCACTTTTACCAACTACCAATTTATCAATGATGGAAACCGGAATGTCCACCTCATTCCACTCTTTTTTCTCCAGACAGAATGTGTAAAGCTTATCCTCTACCCCCTTAGAGGATAAGAGATATAGTTGATTTTCTTTTTCATCCAAATACATGTCGGTAAAATGCATGTCAGGGCCAGGAACTTTGGTGAACGATTTTGATTCAATATCAAAATGGGCTAGATATCCATTGTCTTCTCCATGATCCGTGACAAGGTAAATCGATTTTGCATCAATGAAAAATGCACTGTCAACGGTATGATGTTTGTCTGTTTTAGGGGTCAATTGAGTCTGTTCCCCATTCTGTACGATATAGGCCAATGTATGGGTATTAGAAAATTGCTTAAGTGTAATGATACTCTCTTCATCCGATGAGACGTCCATAAAATAAGTTGATGCTTCCGCTCCCTCTATCAACAAACGCTCATCCTTCGTTTCAAGATCATAGCAATAAATATTCAAATAGGTTTTGTTGCCTTTGGTACTGGTATAATAAATACGTTTCCCGTTTTTAGAGAACTTAGGAGAAAGATGTCGGTGCTCAGCTTCCACTCTCACATCCTGAATTTCCCCTCCACGGCTTGGAAGGGCATAGAGCTGTGTCAATTCATCCCCGTCGTGGTCGAAACTGGCTAATATGTAGTCTCCATTAGGATCGTATTTCAACCCATGGCAACTCTGATTGTTAAAGGTAAGCGGGTATGGATATTGATTTGGCAGATCCATGGCCCAAACATTGTAATGTCCTGTAAGATTTGTACTATAAACTAATTGTTTTTCATCAGGACTCAACGTAAAATCCTCAATATTAAATACTTTGAAAAATTGTTCAACATCAGGCTTTTTAAAAGATAGCAATTCATTTCCCCCTTTATATTTGCTGCTTCATTTACTATTTCGTGAGTCAAAACAAAAAATCCTTTATTTTTTAATTATTCGACATATTTCGACGAAATAAGTAAAAGCTATGTATTATCTTGAAAGAAGAATATATAAATAAGGGGTCAAATACCATGAAGTATTCCAAGTATCTATTACCAATAATCATTATTTTAGCTTTAGCCAGTATCTTCTCCCTGCTGACCTTCAACCATTATGATGGGTTCATGACAAGCGAGGGACAAGATGAGGTCACAGCAACCGACATCAAGCAGCATAAATCAAAGGAATTCGTGAAGACAGAAAAGTCTTTTCGAACGGAAGCTACCATCTCTGCGGTTGGAGACCTGCTCATCCACAGTACAGTATATGATGCGGCCAAGACAGGAGAAAACTCTTACAACTTCAACCCAATGCTTGAACGTGTAAAGACATACCTTCAAGAAACAGATATCTCCATTGCAAACCAGGAAACCATTATCGGGGGAACAGAAATTGGTTTATCCAACTATCCAAGCTTCAACAGCCCTTTTGAAGTAGCAGACGCTTTGCAAGAAGCGGGGGTTGATATTGTCAGTATCGCAAATAACCACACATTGGACCGTGGTGAAAAGGCAATCATGAATGCCATTAATCATTACGAAAAAATCGGGATGGAATATGTCGGCGGTTATAAAAGCACAGAGGATAAAGCTAGGTTAAGGACTATATCCCAAAACGGTATTGAATTTTCCTTTCTATCTTACACATATGGAACAAACGGGATTCCAATACCGGAAGGAAAAGAGTACTTTGTGAATTTGATCGATCGAGAAGCAATAAAGAAAGACGTGGAGGAAGCCAAACAAAACTCTGATGTGGTGGTAGTTGCCATGCACTGGGGAGTTGAATATATTCTTTATCCTAACACCGAACAGGAAGAACTTGCCGAATTCCTTGCCGAAATCGGGGTAGACATCGTAATCGGTCACCATCCGCATGTCCTTCAACCGATGAAATTCATCGAAAGGCCTGATGGAAGTAAAATGTTCGTTGTATACTCACTTGGCAACTTCCTTTCTGGACAAAAAGATGACTATAAAGATATCGGGGGCATTCTGCAATTGCATGTAGAAAAATTCGTGGATGGTTCAGAGAAGAAAATAGAAATCAAAGTGGACAACTTCATCCCCACTTATGTTTCTCAAGTGAATCCAACCAAATATCATGTAGTTCCGTTAAAAGATGCCGCTTCCTTTGGCTTTTCCCAGGCGGAAGCTAAAAACGAGGAAATGATGAACCATATGTATCAATGGCTGAAAGATGATGAAATCAATAATTAAACCCCAAAAAGAAGCATCGGACGTTACCGTTCGATGCTTTAGTTGTGTTATGAAGTAATCCCCAGTTCCATAAGTGGTTTCATTTGGTTGGAATTGTGGAATTCAGTTATAATAAGAATGTATACATATTGCGTGCTAACGGAAGCATTTTTCCTTTTTTTTACGTAATACAATCGATGAAGATAAAAAGGAGTTGCTATGATGAATATTTCCATCTCAGATAAAGCATTGGAATGGTATAAAAAAGAATTGCATTTAGAAAAAGGAGACAATATCCGCTTCCATGTGCGATATGGCGGATGCAGTACCGTCCAAAAAGGATTTTCATTAGGAATTGTAAAAGAAAATCCCGACCAACCAGTTGCAACGGCGGAAAAAGACGGCATTACCTTTTTTGTTGAAGAAAAAGAAGCATGGTATTTTGACGGCCATGATCTCCATATCAAATTTGACGAAGAATTAAATGAACCTAAATTTGACTATGAATGAATAAAAAAAAGAATTAGGAGACAGACATAACGTCCTAATTCTCAACAGTCTGTAAGAATTAGGGCACTTTACGTCCTAATTCTTTTTTATGTTTTTTATACATGGTCAAATGGAATGAGAACTGCCTTTTAGAAAAGAAACTATTTCAGAAAACGTTCTATTTGTTCCCATTGCTGTTCTTTCTGTAAAATTTCTCGTTGCACATCTCCTATCAAGTCAAAATGAGGGAAGTGATCTCTCTTATGTATCCATTGTTCCTTCAACCCGTATTTACGCCCCCATTCTATAAGCTTTCCCACATCACAACAACCAGCCTTAGTGACTGTTGTAATTCCTTTGTACCTGGGGTGGACCCAATAATGAGTGATAAATGCAATTTCCCCATTTTCAACTTTTTCTTTCCATTCCTGTAGCTCCCCGCGCCTTATCCCAAAAGCCATAATTTACTCTCCTTGCTTTTTAGCCCCTTCATATGCAGCATGCCACTCAGGGTATCTTTTCCGTATAATGATTGGTTTGAAATTATCTTTTTTTACACAAACATGAGAGGAACTCCCCAACAGAGCCACTTCCTCTTCAGGTGTTACTATTTTATAGCCATATACAACCCGAAAACCATCATATGTTTCAATCCATGTATGTATAGTTGCCATTTCTCCATAACGGAGCGGTTTTTTATAAGTGACATTGATATCAATTACCGGGGATATAACCCCATCCTTCTCCATCTCTGCATAGGAAAACCCTAAATCCTTGATTAACTGTGTTCTCCCAAGCTCCATCCATACTAGATAATTTGCATGATACACCACGCCCATTTGATCTGTCTCGGCATAACGCACTTCAATTTCTTTTTTAGATACTAGCATCTTTACTCCCCCGCTTACTAATTTATTTCATAATAATAACACAAAAGAATTTTTTACCACATTAAAAAGCAGTTTAAAAAAGACGAGCATATTACAATGCCCGTCTCCCCCTTTTTTACTTTGATCCGTTTTCGCGTGCACTTGCTTCATCTTTTATCTCAGACCTGAATGCCGCAATGCTTTCTTCACGACGGTGATTTTTTGCTTCAATGCGCTCTCTTTCCTCCGCATTGGCAAATTGCATGGAATCATGTGCTTCTTCAATGTTATCAATTGTATTCTGCACCATGCTTTGTAGTTTTTCTACATTATCACTGCGATCATCCGGGTTTGCACGATGTTGGTTATTTTGGTCCATAACAAAACGCCTCCCTTTTATCGAATGAATAACAACTACAAGCTTATTCTTCTCAATGATTGCCCCTTAAACACTTGAAATAGTTGGATGTGTCATTCACCTTTTGTTTGAATCACTTGAGCGTGTTTACCTGAAGTATCTTGCATCTGCTTACCTTTATTGCCTCCAGCCTCTTGTGGCTGAGTTCCGATATGGTTAGGCATAAAGTGCTTTCTGCTTCCTTTTGGATTACTCATAAAAACATCCCTCCTACCTTTACTATCTCAAGGTAGAGGGATATTCATAACAAGAAATATTTGAAAGTTATTCCGCAGCCTTATTTAACATCTTTTCTTCCAAGCGGTCCTCAATTTTACGTAATGCTTCTTCATCCTTTAGCAGAAGTTGCTTATTTTCCAAAACAAGCTCTTCAAATGAACGTTTACGGATCCTTCTCATTATCTCACCTACTTATTTGTTATTGTAATAGTATTAATGTCCAAAATACTCTAAAATTATGATAACTTTCTGACGAATTAATTAGAATTTCATGAAAATTAACAGATGGAATTAAAAAGTAGCGTTTTTCGAGGATTACTTAGTATGTGTATATCCGAATTCTGAAAATTGAAAACTGGTATTTATAACCACGAAATCGAATATACGTTCTTGTATAATAGTTGAATCTACGTTAAGATTTATAGGTGAGAATATTCTAAAAAGTGAGGTTATCTTATGTCATCATCAACAACCAGTTATCAAGCTTATGAAAGCAATATGGAATTCTTTCGATTGTTTGGAATTAAAGAAGAAGCTGAATTAAATACTCCAATAAGTAATGGAAAATGGTCTGTGAAAGAAATTATCGGTCATATTTATTATTGGGACCTTTTTTTGTTAGAAACCATGGTACCCGAAATGAAAGAATCTGGCGTGTTGCCTGACTTTCCTGATCATGATGACTATAATGAAAAAGCGATTCAGTCAATAAAGAGATTCCCTGATATGAAAGCTCTTCTAGAAGAATTTACACTTACTCGGAAGGAATTGATCAGGAAGATGGAGAATTTGAACCAAGAAGAAACATTCACCATTGGGAAAAAAAAGCGAAAATTCACTCCTGGATCTTTTCTGAAAATGTTTGTAGGACACGATAACCATCATATCGAGCAAATCAAAAACCAAGCTGTTTAATCTAGAGGTGAAAAATGAAAAAGAAAACCTGGAAACTTATAGGGTGGATCTTTGCCTTTTTTATATGTTTTTCCTTATTATTCCGTGATGGGATCATCTTGGATTATTTAGGTGTAAACCTTCCTATGCCCTTCACAAAAAAAATAGAGGTTCCCCTTACTTTTTCTGAGATCGATCAGAATAACAACGGCATACCTGATCATCTTGATATTGTTTATACTTCTAGAAAGGAAGTGGAACAGAGGACTCCATACAAAAGTGTGTATTATGATGGCGGCTATCCACCTGACACTGAAGGGGTATGTACTGATGTGATCTGGCGTGGACTCATGGGGGCAGGAATAAACCTTAAAGATCTTATGGATGAAGATATTAGTGAAAATACGGAGCTTTATCCAAGAGTTGGAGGAAAACCTGATACCAATATTGATTTTAGACGTGTTCCTAATCAATCTGTTTTTTTGGAACGGTTTGCAGAGCCTTTGACAACAGAGCTCATCAAAGGGGATATGGAGAACTTAAAACAATGGCAGCCAGGTGACATTGTAGTCTTTCTTGGTGGTGATTTCGATCATGTTGGAATAGTTTCGGATAAACGTACGAAAGACGGAATTCCTTATCTCATTCACAATACCTATCCATTTGCATCAGAAATAAAACTCACTTCGTTCTCCTCTCCCATCACAGGCCATTTTCGATGGAAATATTAAAAGGATTCCAGTAAATTTGGAATCCTTTTAATTTGGATTAGTTCATTTTTTCAACCTGTTCCTCCATCAATTCATATGTCATCGGTCCCAGATGCATATAGGAAATAACTCCTTCAGAATCAATGAAGAAGGTAGATGGCATCGTCATTACTTGATAGTGTCTGAAAACACCTTCTTCATCCAAAAGGATAGGAAACGTATACCCGCCTTCTTCTACGTATTCTTTTACCGTTTCAAGATCAGGCTCCCGGTCAGTCAAGTTTACTGCAAGCATGACGACATCCTCATTCTCGGTGTGATATTTCTGCATCTCCGGCATTTCGGCACGACATGGGCCACACCAGGTCGCCCAAAAATTCACAATTACTTTTTTGCCTTCGAATTCAGACAGCTGTGCTGTATCTCCAGCTAAGGTTTCAAGTTCAAAATCCTTTGCCTTATCACCAGGCTGTGTGCCGACATCCGGATCTTTTTCCGCGAAGACCTGGAATATTGCATACCCGCTAAGAGCAATGAGAAAGACAATTGCTATTATTTTTTTCATTTCTATCCCACCCTTTATAAAATCGCTAATATCCCAAAATATCCGGTAACGACAATAAGAATACTTGGAACAATGATAATCGTAGAGTATTTAATATGTATGTCCGATTGATGAAACTTCCAATATAGAAACAGTGTTGTACCAACAGTTGCAAGGTAAACCCCATTAGTCCCCCCGGTAAAAAACAGCAAACCATAAGGATTTGTCCAAATGATGGATGGCCTGAAAATAATAATACTAAATTTAAAAACAACTATCCATAATAACATACCAGATGTTAAGTGATTCTCCACTGTTTTTAAGATATCCGGCTTGCTCCTAAGGTACATGGATATATATAAATATGCAAGTAGGCATGAAAAAAGAAGAACAATATAGGACTTCTTTATAAGCAGCGGACCTAGTTGAATGGCTTCCATCCTCTTCTCCTTCGCTAGCTGATATTTATATTTAATCATAAATGGACAATTTTTTTCCCATTACCTATGTCTATTTTAGTACATTTTCCACGTAAAGAAAAAGCTGGCCCCCGAAGGGAACCAGCATTTCATATAACATTAATTAAGCTTTTAGCTTGTCGCGCAATACCATGCGGAGGATACCACCGTGACGGTAGTAGTCGATTTCCACTTCGCTATCGAAACGAACAAGTGCTTCAAATTCTTTCTTGTTGCCTTCTTCGTCTGTTGCAGTTACTTTTACAAAGTCACGTGGTTTTACGGTTTCGTCAACATCAACTTGGAAAGTTTCCTTACCAGTCAAGCCAAGTACTTCTGCACTATCGCCTTCTTTGAACTGTAAAGGTAGTACACCCATCAGAACCAGGTTACTACGGTGAATTCTTTCGAAGCTTTCCGCAATAACAGTTTTAATTCCTAGTAGGTTTGTTCCTTTGGCAGCCCAGTCACGGGAACTTCCCATTCCGTAATCTTTACCAGCGATGACCATCAGGCCAGTACCTTCTTCTTTGTATTTCATGCAAGCATCATAGATGGACATTACATCGCCAGTTGGCCAGTAAGTCGTCCACCCGCCTTCTGTACCTGGAGCGACCTGGTTACGGATACGGATGTTTGCAAATGTACCACGCATCATCACTTCATGGTTACCACGACGGGAACCATAAGAGTTGAACTCGCGAGGGGTTACACCGTTTGCTTGTAGGTACTTCCCTGCAGGCGTATCTTTCCCGATGGATCCAGCTGGAGAAATGTGATCTGTTGTTACAGAATCAGCAAACTTTCCAACGACACGTAAACCAGTTAGAGGTTCTACCGTGCCCGCATCAGGAGTCAAGCCTTCAAAGAACGGCGGATTCTGAATGTATGTGGAATCATTATCCCATGAGTACAATGCCTCATCAGAAGTTTGGATTTCATTCCAGCGCTTGTTGTCATCAAATACATGCTCGTATTCTCTGCGGAATAGCTCTGGAGTTACAGTTGATTTTACAACTTCTTTCACTTCTGTCATGGAAGGCCAGATGTCTTTGAAGAATACATCATTACCATCTTTGTCTTTACCGATGACATCGTTTTGAAGATCAACGTCCACATTACCAGCAAGTGCATATGCCACAACGAGTGGGGGAGATGCAAGGTAGTTACCTTTTACTAGTGGATGGATACGTCCTTCGAAGTTACGGTTACCAGAAAGCACTGAAGTAACAAGCAAGTCATTTTCTGCTACTGCTTCTTCGATTTCGTCAGCTAGTGGACCGGAGTTACCGATACATGTCGCACAGCCGTAACCTACGATATTGAAACCTAATTGATCCAAGTATGGTTGAAGACCGGAATCGTGCAGGTATCCTGTAACAACCTTGGAACCAGGTGCTAAGGACGTTTTCACAAAACTTGGTACTTCCAATCCTAATTCCACCGCTTTTTTCGCAACTAATCCAGCAGCGATCAATACGTATGGGTTGGATGTATTCGTACAGGAAGTAATGGATGCAATTGCAATTGATCCTGTTTTCATCGTTGTTTTCTCACCGGAAGCCAAGGTTACGTCAACTTCTTTAGCAATGTCAGTAGGTGTTAAACCATAGCCTTGGTTACCTTGTGGTGCAACTAGTGCATTGCGGAATGTTTCCTGCATCATGGATAGAGGCACAAGGTCTTGTGGACGTTTAGGTCCAGAAAGGTTCGGTTCGATTTCCCCTAGGTCGATTTCCACTACATCTGTGTAGATAGGATCAGCGTCAGGGCTGAAGAACAATCCGTTTGCTTTGGAATATGCTTCTACCAATTTGATTTGTTCTTCACTGCGACCAGTTAAGCGCATGTAATCAAGGGACTCTTCATCAACCGGGAAGAATCCACAAGTTGCTCCGTACTCAGGTGCCATGTTGGCGATTGTTGCGCGGTCAGCTAGTGGTAGTTCAGATACTCCAGGACCGAAGAATTCTACAAACTTACCAACCACACCATGTTTACGCAATACTTGCGTTACTTTTAAAGCTAAGTCAGTTGCAGTTGTTCCATTTGGCAATGCACCTGTAAGTTTAACTCCTACAACCTCAGGTACAGGGAAGTATGAAGGTTGGCCAAGCATTCCTGCTTCCGCTTCGATACCGCCTACTCCCCAACCTAGAACACCGATGCCGTTGATCATGGTTGTATGGGAATCTGTTCCAACAAGCGTGTCAGGGAAGGCTAAGTACTCGCCATTTTCCTCTACAGCATGGACAACGTTAGCCAAGTACTCTAAGTTAACTTGGTGAACGATACCAGTTGCCGGTGGAACTGCACGGTAGTTGTCAAATGATTTTTTAGCCCAGCTTAGGAACTTGTAACGCTCAGCATTACGTTCGAACTCAAGCTTCATGTTGAAGTCTAAAGAGTCAGCCGTACCAGCTTTATCAACTTGTACAGAGTGGTCGATTACAAGATCAACCGGGATTTCAGGATTGATTTTCTGAGGATCTCCTCCAACGTCAGCCATTGCTTTACGTAGAGACGCAAGGTCAACTACCGCCGGAACTCCTGTGAAGTCTTGAAGAATTACACGGGAAGGCTTGAATGGTACATCCACGTCCTTCTGCTCGTCTGTTCCCCATTTCACTAAGTTTTCAACGTGCTCTTTTGTGATGACACGGCCGTCTACTTGGCGTAGAACGGATTCTAACAATACTTTAATGGAGTATGGTAAACGTGACACGTTACCAATGTTTGCTTTTTCAAGCGCTTGCAAAGAATAGTAATGATACGTTTTGCCGTTCACATCAAAAGACGTGCGGGCATTAAAAACATCTTGCTTCGTCATATGTATTACCCCCTGCTACTCATAGTTTAATAGGACCTCGCTATGAACAATTAATAGGCATTGAAAAACAAGCTTTCATTTGTGTGGAAAGCGTTTGCGAATGTTTTTCTTTGAGACAATTTCGAGTTGTTTCTCCCACCGAATAGTCCTTACAATATTATCTTAATACAACATTTCTCATAAGTAAATATCAATAAAGTTATCAAATCACATAAGTTACACTTATCTTTCATAATATTCCACAAATACATGCAGTTGAAACCTCAGGAGAAACTAAAAATGGAGGTGAAGCAAAGTGGCAAAAAGAAAATCAAATCATATTATCGAAGGTATGAACAGTGCCAGCGGGCAAGGAATTGGAGCAGGGTACAATGAGGAGTTATCCAATGAACCGCTGACAGAAGCTCAGAAACAGAATAATAAAAAACGCAAGAAAAATCAGTAACGATAACTAAATGTGAAATCAACTCCAGCACACCGGGGTTGATTTTTATAAACTTAACTTAAGTAAAACCGGGTAGAACCGGGTAGAACCGCCCGGTCCTTTAAAATTACATGGTTAGTGATGCACCGCTGTTCCTTTCCGCAAATGGCTTGCTTTCCGCGGGGCGACCTTGAGCCTCCTCGCTACGCTGCGGGGTCTCAAGATTGTCGCTACTCCCCCGCTGGAGTCTTCACCATTTGCTCCAATCCACACCCAGGATACTGAAATCAGGTAAGTTAAGGCAAATTTCAATATCTTTAAGTAGTAAGGTTTTACATTCTTCTTTAGATGAATGGAACAACCCTGGTATAGAGGAGTGGAAAGGTCAACAGATTTTTATACTTTCTTATCTTATAAAAAAGCCAATCCTAAACCGCAACTGCCGGTTCAGGATTGGCCAAAGCATTTCAACCCTTTATTCCAACGTATTCCCTTCGCCTTGCTGCATCAGCCTTTGAAGATCCGACTGAAATTGCATGAGTTGAGGACGCTGCGTTTCTGAAGCAACTTCAAGTGCATTGTTGATTTGTTCCATCGCTTCATTTACTTCATTTTCAAGACGTTTAAAATCATGTCCGTAGTTCGGGTCATTTTTCACGATCGCTTCGTACACATCTCTTGCTTGTTCAGTTCCTTGTTGTGCAGCCTGAAAAGCCTGTTGTTTATCTTTATGATATGGCATATCTATTCGCTCCTTTAAATTAAAGTAAATAATAGCTCTACCTATACTGCCCTTATTCAAGAAAAATATACCTTTGGATGACTAGCATAAACCTCGCTTATTTTCAAAAACTATAGGTAAGGAGGAGATACATTATGAACAAAAACAGCCATAAGGATATGGTCAGAAACCAACCAAAAGATAATCAATCAGGGCAACCGGCTCCTTTAAGCGGATCTCATAAAGTAAAAAATCGTCAGCACACCAGACAAAAACATAATTCTAGTCACGATATGTAAGCTCCACAAAGCTTCTATAGGCTTAATTAACCCCCTTGTGTGAGATGGTCCAACAATGTCCAGTAGAACATGTTGTTTCCGCAAAGTTACAACCACACAAGGGGGTTCCCATTTATTTCACACCAGACTGAACTTTTCTTGAAAAAATTAAATCAGTCAGTCTATCCCCTCTCCTATTTCATCGTTTATCTCGACATACTTCTTTCCGCACACATTGACTACACTTATTTTTGTAGAGGTCTTAATGCATTGTCCAAGATTTCCTGAACCCGAACCCGTTACACCGGTTTCTTCAGCTATCGGACAAGCTTTAAAAATATTCCCAAAGTTTACAACTCCACCATTGACATTCTTGATCACGACATTATTAATAAAACAAGCCATCTCCGCCACCTCTTTTTGATAGCGTATGATAGCCTGTTTATGCTTGTATAGGTGGACGTCCAGAAGCTTATTCTTTTTTATAGTGTTGTTTAAGGTATTGTTGCCAATCTTCTTCTGTCCAACCCTTTTGCTTGTGCTGTTGCAAAAACCCTTTCTTCCACTGCCTTTTAACATTTGCTACTTCATTAGCCTGAATGCTGCTCTGATTCAGTGCCTTTGCACGAATATCATCCCAGTCCGGTTTACGGTCTGCTGGGGGCTGAGATAGGAATGGTTCAAATATCAACTTTAAGGTTATCAAAAGTAAGATGAAGCAAAGTAAAAATTTCACGAAAGTATGTACCGGCAAGAATAATATAAAAAGCAAACCAAACATTAGTAACAACCAAAGCTTTCCACCTAGCTTTTTTATTATTTTCCTTCTGATCTGGCTGCTGTTTTGTATTTGCGCATGATATTTTTCCTCCATCTCACAATCCACACAATACAATTCGATTTGTTGAGTTGATCTGTGATAGCGTTCCACTAACACTTTTTTATGTTTTGTACAATATAAATCCAAAGCGGACCTCCAATACCCTGTCTTTATCTATGATTATACCAAGCATTTCACCAAACTTGAAATGCCATGGAGAATATCTATATAAATGCCCTTTTCTAAATTAAATACCAAATAAAAGAAGCGCCACCATAGTAGGCACGCTTCTCCCTTCTTGCCACTACACTATGTAGGACTGCAAGATATAAGGCTTATAATAAACATCAAAAATTAAGTTTTACCGGGTTTACCAGGGCGGGTAAAAATTCTGTCGGGTCTGTAACGTTTACTTCAACCACTTTGAAATCAGTTGAGTAGGATTCTAGTTTGTATTCTACAAATTCATTTCCGTCCTTCATTTTTAGTTCACTCATCAATCAATCTTCCTTTCCAAATTTTTATCACACAATAGAAAGTATATGCATGTTGTAAAAAAATGTGACAGAGAAATGTTAAATTAGTATTTTGCCACCGGGGATATAGGGGGAGTGATGAATTATAAAATTAAATTTCTGGGGTTCCAAACAAAATGGTTTGTCTCTATACATTGCTTTCATATGCTATATTGAAACTAAAATGAATGAAGGGGGAATTGAGGGGGATGGAGACATTCGGGAGAGGTTGTTTGTATATAATTTTGGGAATAGGAGTCCTTCTACTGTTGGCAATTGTCACCCAAAGCCATATTAATATCCCAATTTTCATAGCAATTCCATTGGTGATTCTGGCTTTTTTTATAGCAAAAAAGAAAACGGACGAGAAAAACAGATAACCAAGCATGAATCCACTCTTCATGCTTGGTTTACTTTATGACTATTTTATTTCTTCCACCTTAATATTTTCACTATTCGAGATTACATTCAAATCTTTTGGAACCTTAATATAAATGATCGGACTTCTGCTGGCATTGCTAGACCCTTGATCTTGCAAGTCTTGCCCACTAAATTGTGAAAATGGAAACTCTGGGGTCATATATGCAAAATTCATCTCAAAAAAAGGAGGATTATCCACTTCTATGATGTTATTGGAATAGTGTATCAATGGAAGAGGCAGTTCATCTGAAAAATCAAGCTCGTTAATTTCAAACAATCCGTTATAAATTTGAACCTCTATTTCCTCCTCTAATTCCTCAGTTTTAGTAAATAAAATGTTAAAATCTGCATATCCTCCTTTACTTTTTATGATTAGTTCCTTTTCTTCTATAGGAAAAACTTCCATACTTGCAAGGTATTGTTCTTCTATATCTTCTTTATTCATGAGACGTTCATAGAGGATGAATCCATTTTGATTATCTAATTTACTTTTTACCTCCATGAATTTCTCCTCTGGAATCATAAAGTATACAACCATTGACACAAGCAAAACAATTCCGTATCCTCCCAAGATTAATAAATTTTTCTTAATCGACGACGAGAATTTACTTCTTTTCGCTCCTTTAGAGAAGAAAATATATATCGTTACAATAATGGAAATAAAAACTAAAAGGGTTAATAGATTAACGATACTAACACTGCTCATTGTCTGACCTCCATTCGGTTGAAGATGAGAACAGAGCTGCCAAGCAGAATAGCCACAGTTAATGCTGTTTTGAGAACAAATGTTAGCAGCGAAGATTCAAAGTAGAAGAATTCAACCACTGTAGCGAGACCACTGACCTCACTGATCATCCCTCCCAAAAAGGTGTAGGCTACAAACACAACCGGGACCAAAATCTTGAATAATGATGACAGTCTTAACAATGTTCCAACAAAATAGCCTGCTGCCCCGCAAACAAAAATATAGCAAAATGCTGTCAATATTCCAACAAACACATAGCTTGCCATATTCATCGAAATGGGAGAGTAATAGAACATATCAATTTTTTGCAGGGGTATCAAAATTATTTTTATCAAGTATCCTGATAGGAGAGCTGTTGCAGTTCCTATAGCGCTGACCAAAATAATAAAGAGAAAATTGGATAAATCACTGCTTAATCTATTGCTCACAAAGGAAAAATCCTCATCTCTGTATGCTTTTGAAGTAATGATGATCGATACGATGAACACCCATAGCATAGTGAAAACAAAAACTAGATTTCCAGAATAGTAATGAAGATTGTAACTTATAAAATCAGACCCTCCACTTGACATGCCTACACCGTTCAAGGAAAACATCATTGCGATGAGTTGAAGGATAATCAAAGAAATAAAAACCCCGGAATAGGCACTAATTTTATGAATAAATTGATTTCTCACTACTTGTTCAAGTGCTACCTTATTTAAAGACATCATCAATCCCCCCTTGTGATTCACCTGTTAGATAGATGCATACGTCGTTGGATGAAACAGGCGAAAGTTCAAATCCAAATTTCCCAGCATCCAGTTTAATTTTTTCTGAATAAATGTTTTTTATCACAACATAGGTCATAGAGGTACCTACTCCCTTTTTATAAAGGACCTCTTTATCATCCAACCACTCTGTAAGTACATTTGTGCTTCCAGTTACGCCGATTGCGTATTCTTTCAAATGAGATACGGAAATGTGTAATAATTTTTGCCCATGTTTCAGAAGAAGGATATCCTCGAGAAGATCCTCCATTTCTTCAAGGTGATGACTAGAAATGATGATGCTTCTTGGATTGGATATATACTCTTTAAGCAAGGCTCTGTAAAAGTCTTTTCTAACGGAAGCATCCATCCCGGTAGTAGGTTCATCAAACATTGTAAGGGCGCACCTTGAGGACAAACCAACAATCATGTTGAAGGTGCTTTTCATTCCTTTTGACAGTTCACTATGCCGTTGATTATTTTGAAAAGAAAAGTAATCAAATAACCTTTTCGCCAGTCCTTCATCCCAATTAGGGTAAAACCTTGATGCTGCCTTTAAAACCTCTCCCAGGTCTAAAGCTATTGGATATGCCATCTGATCATCCACAAGAATACTATTTGCCGAAGTAAACAAGCTATTATATGGCTGTTCATTAAATACTTTCATCTCACCGGATGTCTGTTTCTGAAATCCGGCCATTATGCTAAGAAGGGTTGTTTTTCCTGCACCGTTCCTGCCGATCAACCCGGTTATTTTATTCTCACTGATTTGGAAACTCAGGTCATGCAGTGCCGTTGAGCGACCGTATTCCTTCATCAAACCTTGACATTCCACTACTTTCATTGTTACTCCCCCTTGCTTCGTTTACTTTCCTTTTTCACCATTTCAAGTAGTTCTTCAACCCCCACATCTAGTTGCTCAGCCTCTGACACCAAATCAGAAACTAGTTTTTTTAATGTATGTTCTCGCCTTTTGGTAAGGATGATAGCCTTTGCTGCTTCTGTTACAAACATGCCAAGCCCCCTCTTTTTATATAAGACTTCATCCTCCACCAATAATGTTAGACCCTTTGCAGCAGTTGCTGGGTTAATATTAAAGATTTCGGCTAATTGGTATTGGGAATACACTTTTTGTTCCTGTATGAAATTATCATTCAGAATTTCCGTCTCCAGCCATTCGGCAATTTGTATATAAATCGGTTTTGTACCATCCGTGTTCAGAATCAACATTTCACCTCCGTTCAACCGTAGTGCATTAGTGTTGTAATGTAGTATATTATAATTTCCAATATAAAGCAACGGTAATTCAGGAAATTTTTCACAAAAAAAAAACGACACCAACTAGTGGCATCGCATTATATTCATGATTTTAATACAATCGGTATAAGGATTTCAAAATGTGGATCTTCTAGATCTCTATCAACTGGATATCTCTCATGCTTAATTGGAAGATCATCGAAATATTCCACCCCATTTTCTTTTAACGGTTGATAATCACACCCCTTAAACCATTGATAAATTTCCGTATATGTGACGCCGATATCTTTTCCTTTAGGGTGCTTGACTATTAAGTAGGTCATCTCCGGTACATTGACTTCGATCATTCCAGGTGGTATTTCTTGTTGATCATCCACTTCAAATACCGAGTAATGAACAAATCCATCTGGTCTTAAATGATAAGATAATCCTAATTGTGTTTCAGGATTTTTTACGAAACGCAGTTCATTGACTCTTTTGCCCATTCGTAAGATCACTTCTTTTAATTTTGGCACATCTCCATAGGGTCCTTCCCACTTGAGCCCCATCGCCCGGTAGGAAGGTATGGTTACTATTTCACCGATTAGTGTTTTCATAGACAAATCCTCCTCATTTAATCGACTATTGGAATACATAATTCCACTATTTCTTCTTCAGCATTTTCCTCAAAATAGAAAATTTCAATTGGCAAAGCCTTCTCTAGGCTTTCTTGGCGATGGCCATTCTCCTTCATCCAGGAAAAGATTCTTTCATACCCTTTATCAATCGTTTTGTTTGAGCAGCTAACTTTTGCATATGTTGTCATTGGAATATCTAATGCCATCATCCCCTTAGGAATATCGCCATATCCCTTCACTTCCACACAGGCAAAATATGTAGCAACCAGGCTGTTTGCAAGATACGGGCTATAAATCACATCAGGATTTACAACTTGCCTAACTTCATCCCTTCTATTCTCAAACTCTTGTTGTACATTCATCGAAACTTCAGGAAAGGACTTTGGAAAATTACCTGTCGCACATTGACCAACCAACTGAAGTTTTCTTTGAACCACTTCACATTTAAAAGTTGCAATGGAATTTTGAATCATGGAAACACCCGCTCCTTTTGGATATATTCACCAATAATTAAATTCGATATTAAATCTGAATATCCTTTTCAGATTTTGCATTTAACAACAATAATCAAAAGGATGCAAGGGGGGTTGTGCTGAAAATATCCATTTAGGATTCAGTGAAGGGTCCGCCCAGTGCCACGCTGCCAATGCGGCAGCACAAGAATCGATGGAGTGGCTTTCATTTTCTACACCGTTTGGCAACCCGGTCACGTTTTGTTGTTCAAACCAGTTCTTAAGATATTTTCGTGATGAAAGATTTTTTTTATATGTAAGAACGTATTCTAATTCTTTTTCTGTTACTCTGGCTCCAATTGCCGCACCTGGATGCACTTCCACTATTGATATAGGAAAAGCCTTAGGAAGATTCTCTATCTCTCTCGTAAGCTTAATCCCTCTTAACGTCAGATATACCATTCTTGTATATGTTGGGGGCATTATGGAACCTGACTTCATCCCTAAGGAAACAATATATTTTCTCAACTCTTTATCACTTGTCCTGTCTCCACCTCCATCCTGATAGGATAATGGAGCATCTATTCCAATAAAGAGTTTAGCTGATTTACTTAAGTCTATTAATTCACTTAGTATTTCTTCATCGCTTATGTTAGATATCATTTTTTGAAAAGTTAAATGATTTTTATTCAGTTGGAATACCGTAAGTACTGTATCTCTATGATTACTTGGACCAGCCAAGTCCAACCCGATTACTAGCATTGATCCCCCACCTCCCATATCTCAATTTTGCCGAAACAAGTGATACATCATCCTTTTCCTATCTTCAAAAAATTGTTTCATTATCGTATAGTGCGGTGTGTCTTCCAATATGGCTTCACTCATCCCATTTTCAGTAAGTTCAAGAATTTTCGCATCGGGGTATGCCATGACAATCGGGGAGTGTGTAGAGATAATGAATTGTGATCCATCTTGGACCAATTCGTTAATTCTGGCTAGCATGGACATTTGCCTGAGCGGAGATAAAGCGGATTCCGGCTCATCGAGTATATATAAGCCTTTTCCTTGAAACCTTTCTACGAAAGCTGCGAAAAAGGACTCTCCATGTGATTGTTGATGAAGTGATTTTCCCCCAAAAGAATCAATGATCCTTCCTCCTCCCCCAGGTTCCCTGTCCATTTCCTCTATATTGGTTGCGACATTATAGAAAGTCTCCGCCCTAAAGAAAAAACTATCCAGCGGTCTCTCTGCACCTTTAATAACACGTAAATAGTCGTCCAACTCAGAGTGGGAGTCATAGCTTGAAAAGTTAAAATTGAGCGTTCCTCCTTCTGGATTAAACCCCAAAGCAATAGCAATCCCCTCAAGTAAGGTGGATTTACCCATCCCGTTTTCACCAACGATGTAGGTGACATTAGGATGCAGGTGAAGTGTGTTCAAGTCTTTTATTACGGGAAGGTTGAAAGGAAAGCGGTCAAATGTGGGAATGCTTTCCCTTTTTAAAGTGATAGCTCTTATGTATTGGGTTTCTTTCTCTAGTTTCAACTCTTACTCCCTCCTTTATCAATCCATTAGAATGTTCTCTAATTCGAAATAATTTTCTTGCAACCATTTCATTTCTTCCAAGAACCTAATTGGAGGTCCTACATGCAAATCCATCTCTGCATCAATCCACCATGTGCTTTCCATGTACCAAAGCAGTCTGAGTCCTTCTATCAAAAAAGAATCTGTACATGAAATCTCACTCTTATAGCCTCTCATGAAACTTTTCACCAATTCCACATCAAGAAAATGGCCACTTAATGCGCTTGACATAACTGCTCTTGCCACATCTAACTTAGGGTAGTCAAATCTTAGGCGGTCAAAATCAAGAATGGCTGAAACTCTGCCTTCATGAAACAGGATATTATCCAAGAACAAATCTCTATGTGCCCAGCCGGTATCTCCCAACCCAAGTGTACTTAAGTCGACTTTTCCCGTTAACAAGCGTTGTTTTTTTATGATTTGCACGAGATTTTCTTTACCTTTGGTACATGCTTCTTCTTCTACATTCAACCAATGGATGATCCGTTGTTCTGTGCTTGGTGGAATAAACGTTGGACACTGTTTTTTATCTGCTGCACCATCGTTTAGAAGGGCATGCATACTACCAGTTAATTTTCCAAAGTGGTTCATTTCTTCTTGATTAAGCGTTCCGTGAGTTTTTATTTTTCCAGGGCAGAATTCCATTACCATGAATATTTCATGTCCGTCAGATTTCCACAGGGGCGATTCCTTATTGAGATAAATATCAGGGCAGGGAAAATCCTTATCATTCAACCTTTTCTGCTGTTTTAATGCAAACAAAAGATCTTTTCGGTCATATCTATTTAATCTACTTTTATTGAATTGCTTGATTAGAAAGGTGCCCTTCTCTGTTGTTACTTTCCATTTCAAATTAAGGTAACCACGATTAATCGGGTTGATCTCTAAAATTTCTTCTACAATGTGTGCAGACAGTGTTTGTAAAATATCATCTCTTATAGTCTCTTGGGATATGACCATACTCATTCACCCTTTATTAGCATAATTTTCTAATTAATATAAGTAATCGTATCACAAGCGAACAAATGTTTCCACACAATTGATAGATCATTTCTTGATGTATAATCTACCATTGACTACATTTATTGCTTGAAAAGGATGAAGATTCATACAAGCATTGGAAGGACAAATAAAAGAATGGCAGGAACACGTCCTGCCATTCTTTTCTTATGCGGTGATGATTCTATCCTCTGTGACCATCTCAGGATTGCGACCAAACATTACATAGTCTGTCGAGATCGGTAGAATGTCGATAATGCTATTAAAGTTCAATAGATTATCAAACTGAGTTCCTCTTACTGTAACGATTTGAGTTTTACTGTAAATATCGCCATTGAAATTAGTCGACATCACAATACCATTCAAGAAAGGATTTTCTTCACTTCCGTAGAAAATGGTTCTTGTCTGTCCGGGAGCAAGTGTAAATACAACTTCTCCGGCATAGTTAGAGGGATTACTTCCTTGTCGCACAAGGAGAACCATTTGCAAAGAAGCTGCACTTCGGTTATTGAAAGTCTTTTGTGCCATTTATTCCCCTCCTTTCCTTAAGATTAATACATAGTATTCTATTATTCTAAATTTGATAGGGCTGATAGATTAGTTGATTTCTATTATTTGTAAATAAACTTGCTAGAATATATAAATTCAAAAGATTTTTTTCTCAAAGTTTAATGTTATTCTCAAGTAAAAAGTCGAAATTGGTATTTTTCTGCTTAATACGACAGAAAGGGTATTTATAAACAAGTTATAGCAACAAAGTTCACGAAAATAGACAATAAAAAAGACAGCGAACGGTGAGGTCCACTGCATTATTAATGCATATTTTATATATCATTTTTGGCTGCATACCATTTTCTTAAATCATTCGGCCATTTATCTTTACTGATGAGTTTCGGTTGGAAACTCCCAAGTTCAATCAACAAAGCTTCGTTCTTTAAGACAACGATAAAAAAATCCTCTCTAGGAGTTGGTTCAATAAGTTCGTACTCTATATCGTTATTTTGGAGAAAAGTTTTTATTTCCATTTCGTTTTCTTCGCTTAAGTTTTTGGGTTGTTCAGTTGCTTCAACTTCAGAATCACTAACTATCTCTATTGGGAAAGGATTAACCTTTTGGACAACCCTTTCAAGTAAGCGGATTATTTCAGCAAATCCGATTAAAACCATTCCTCCCACAAAAGAAGTAAACAATGGAGATAATGCCATTCCTATACTATCTGTTTCAGCCGCTAAAATAAATGCTAAAATGATACCTATGCCGATCACGACAAATCCTAGAATTTGAAGAATCTTTCCTACTGTATTATCCATATAATTAACCCCTTTTTATCTGTATAGGTATTAATTCTAGTCATTAGCATATTTTTCCTCTTAGAAGTTATAAAATATATTAAATATTTTTTCATTGCAAAAGGACTTACCCGTGTATTCAGGTAAGTCCAAGTCATAAAAATCATCTGATTTGCCCGTTACCGGTCATTTGAAATTTAACCGTCGTTAATGCCGGCAATCCCATAGGTCCGCGAGCATGAAGCTTCTGAGTGGAAATTCCGATTTCTGCACCGAAGCCCAAAGCTCCCCCATCGGTAAAACGTGTGGAAGCATTGTGATAAACAGCTGCTGCATCTACAAGTTTCATGAACTTGCTGGAAGTTTCTTTGTTCTCCGTTATGATTGCTTCGGAATGCTTTGTGCCAAACTTATCTATATGATCAATAGCCTCACCAACATCAGCAGCTACCTTCACTGCGATATCCAAGCTTAAATATTCATTGGTCCAATCTTCATGGCCAGCTTTTACAGCACCTGGAATCGTATCGATAACTTTGTCGTCTCCATGAACTGTAATGCCATTTTCCTTGAACATTTTGATCAGAGCTTCTTTATTGGCATTGAACCATGCCTCATGTACAATCAAAGTCTCTGCTGCGTTACATACCGCAGGACGGTCGGTTTTGGCATTTACGACGATGGATAAAGCTTTCTCAACATCCGCATCTTTGTCTATATAGAGGTGGCAATTCCCAACACCTGTCTCAAGAACAGGTACTGTCGCATTTTCTACGACTGCATTGATTAAAGATGCTCCTCCACGTGGAATCAATACATCGATGTGCTCCTTCATGGTGAATAGCTCTTGAGTTGCTTTGCGGTCTGTACTTGCGATAAATTGCACAGCTTGTTCTGGAATGGAAGTTGTCTTTAACGCTTTATGAATCACATCTACAATCGCCTGGTTGGAGTTGATGGCAGATGAACCGCCTTTTAATACAATCGCATTACCGGATTTCAATGCAAGTCCTGTCGCATCAACCGTCACATTCGGACGAGCTTCGTAAATCATGCCGATGACTCCAAGTGGTACGCGGACTTTTTCGACCTGGAGGCCGTTATCCAATGTCCAATCTGACAAGATGTCCCCTACTGGATCTTCTAGTTCAGCGACTTCTCTTAAGCCATTTGCAAAATCTGCAATGCGGTCCTCAGATAGTGCCAAGCGGTCCATATATGCTTCCGTATAGCCTTTTTCGCGTCCTTGGTCCAAATCCTTATTATTTGCTTCGAGGATGTGTGATACATTGCTTTCAAGGGTATTGGCAATATGTTTAAGGATGCTGTTCTTTTCTTCTGTTGTCAGCAAACTCACCACTTTTGCCGCTTTCTTCGCTTCTTTTGCTTGTGTTTCTACATTTGTCTCTACTAATAAAGACATCAAATTCCTCCTAAATTTTATTGTAAGTTTACTTCGCTATATTTAATCACTTGTAATAATATCTAAATCCCAACCGGAATGGCTGCTTCTAAATGACATACTAAATCATCATTTTTCACGACTTCTTCTTCAAATTTATCTTGAGTTTGATCATATTCTTTTAACTGGTCCGAGGAGTAATTCACCACTCCAAGTCCGATTCTGTTTCCATCAAAGTCAAGGATTCTCACGACGGACCCTTCCTGGAAATATCCTTTGACTTTACTGATGCTTGAGGGTAACAATCTCTTTTTACCTAACATGGATACATCCGCACCTTCTGCTAGTATTACTTCTCCCTCGGGACCTGAATTGAAAGCTATCCATTGCTTTTTATGGTTGAGGTTCATTGCCGTGTCCTTCGATTCGAAATATGTGCCGGTTGCTTGTTTTTCAACCGCTTGAAGAAGGATATTAGGTACGCCCGCTTTTCCTAAGAAGGCTGGGATCCCAGATGCCATGGCAATTTTCACGGCATCAATTTTTGACTTCATTCCGCCTGTGCCGACTGAGCTACCGGAATCTCCGGCTGAAGCTTCAATTTCAGGTGTGATTTCTTCCACTTTACGTAATAGAGTGGCATCCGGATCCTTACGGGGATCTGCGTCATACAAGCCGTCGATGTCGGATAAAATCAGCAGCATATCTGCATCGACAAGTCCTGCAACCTTAGCGGAAAGGGTATCATTGTCACCAAATTTCAGTCTGTTTACCGTGACGGTGTCATTTTCATTGACGATCGGTACAATACCACGCTCTAAAAGAACATTCGCGGTGTTGCGCGCGTTATTGTAGCGATTTTCATCCGAAAAATCTTCTCTTGTAATAAGGATTTGAGAGGCAACGTACCCGTTAGATAATAACAGCTCGCTGTAAGCCTCCATCAACAAGCCTTGCCCTATGGACGCTGCTGCTTGTTTTTCCGGTAAACTTGTTGGTCTGTTCAGACAGCCTAGCTTTCTATATCCGGCAGCCACTGCGCCTGAAGAAACTAATAATACTTCATATCCTTGATCTTTCAATTGTGCAACTTCATCGACTAGCCTCTCTAGCTTTCTTCTGCTTATTTCACCGTGTGAACTTGTCAATGAACTGCTACCTATTTTTATAACTACTCGCTTTGTCTTTTTATTTGGGGTCATTCAATCACTCCTGTAATTAGCTTGGTTATATTACTTACTGTAGTACTAGTTCTTTTTCTTTTTCTGCGCTTATCTCTTTTGAACGTTCTGCTGCACCTTTGATCGCAGCTGAAATTGCTTTTCCACCACCGTTGTCACTTAACGCTTCTAATCCTGCTGCTGTGGTACCGTTTGGAGAAGTCACTTTCTTCCTTAATGAAGCAGGCTCTTCATTATTTGACTGCATCATTTTTGCTGCCCCAAGGATTGTTTGAGCCACTACATCACGAGTTACCCCTTCATCCAACCCTGCTTCTTTCGCTGTTTTCTCCATATGCTCCATCAAATAATAGAAATACGCCGGACCACTCCCAGCTACGCCTGTGAAAACGTCCATTTGCTCTTCTTCAATGGAGTATACTTTTCCGATCGTTTCTAATATAACTTTAGTGTCTACTATGTGATCCATCGCAACATGCGAACCCGCCGAAATGGCAGTTGCCGATTCACCAATCATGCTTGACGTGTTCGGCATAACCCGAATAACAGGCTGCCCCGGATTTAATCCATCTTCCATATAGCTAGTGGATATGCCCGCTAAAACGGAAAGCAATAATTGCGAAGAGTTTAGTTGATCTTTTAATGAAGCTAACGCAATTTCTATATCTTTCGGTTTCATGGCAAGAATAATTATATCTAGTTCATTCATATCTAAATCCTGTTTCATGACGCCACGAACACCGTATTTATCCTCAAGTTCCAATAATCTTTCAATGTTTGACCTATTACTAACTACTACGTTCTTTGCAGGAATGATTTCACTTGCTACAATACCTGAAATCATCGCTTCTGCCATCGATCCTGCTCCAATAAATCCAATCACTTTTTCTTTAAGCATTTAATCGCCTCCGTCTGTCCGTTCGTTTTTAACAACGTTTATAATAGTAACATGTAGGGGATCTATATCAAGGGTGTAATAACAATTAGTCCGTATGAAAGCCAGATAGTGAGTGTAAACGCTACCAATATAATTGATCTACGTGTAATTCGGACAGAAGCGGAATAATCGCCGATAATGGAGAAATACGGCCGAATTTAAGGGAGGATAATTATGGAAAAATGAACAGGGCCATTCATCCCGACATGTTTCCACATTAAAAAGAGTGTACCCAGTAATGGATACACTGCAAAAATAAATATTCAACTTGCCTTTTTCCATTGCTTCATCACTTTTCGGATTTCCTCTGCCATGGATCTGCAGGTTTCTACTTCAGAAGGTGAGAGTTTCATTTCACCATATCGCACCTTTGCATACAACTCCATGAAGCTTTCCTTAAAGGTGGTCTCCCGTTTTAACCATTCCTCCAATGTTTCATTCGGAAGACGGCCACGATTCTTTTTCAATGCCAACTGCTCCAAATCAAACATTAGCTTTCTTACTTCATCTTCTGGCGGCTTTTGTCTTCTTCTGCCAGTGAAGAAACCAGCCACGCCAAGTTTGGACATAGTGGAAGTAAAATGCTGTTCAGTTTGACTCCCCCTCTTTTGGTTGGTCACTTTTTTCTTCTTTAATAGGAAGTAAAGGATGGTTAAGAAAAGGATTACTCCTATTGCAACCGCTACAGGATTATCAAATAGGCTGTCTTGTGTGAGGAGGACCTCTGCTGCCTCTGCTTCATCTTCCTCCTCCCACTCCACCTCTCCTTCATCCTGGGGCCCTTGGCTGTTGATCGACCAATCATGCAAGCCTAATAGATAAAACAATGGTCTAGCCAATAAATTGAAAACAAAACTGACAACTGCACCAAAAACAGAAAATCCAGCAATAATTAAGTATTTACCTATTGTGGCAAAGACTGCCGATACTGCAACAATGCCGATAAAAACAGTAACTGTTGCTGTAACCACTCTTTTTTGCATATAACTGTTTCCATTTAATTGAAATACAGCAGTTCCACTGTATAATAAAATAACCAGTGCTAGCTGCGCACCAAATAAAATCATCAAGGTTAGGCCATGTGGATAATCAACCAACGTCCCGGCACCATAGACAAAAGGCATCCATATGAATGAAACAACCAATAAAGCAAAGGTCGAAATAAACCTTTCCTCCACAAAGTACATGAACGCGCGGAAACTAATCACAGATCCGATGATAAGAGATAGCCCGATGCTATAAGACGATAGGTAAGCCAAAACTGCTAAAACTGGTGCAATTAGCAGGATTGCTGCATAATTATTAGGCAATTTCCCATTTAAAAAACTATAAATGGCAATCGCAAAACCATAAGGCAACAAGACACCTACAAAAGAAGGGAGATTCCCGGAATCTAAGTACATGAGCAAGACAAAAAAATAGAGTATGTTGAGCTCAAGCAATAAGTGAATGCTATTTCTCCAAAGATTACCCATTTACAGCCTCCTTACCCGCTACTGTCCGCCATGATTTTAATGTGCATCCTGCATTCTCCACATCAAGCAAGTTCACATTTGTGGATGGTGGCATTCTCCACCCTTTTAGACGGTCTCCCTCTACACATAGAATTACATAAGGGACATTTAAAGCATGTTGGAATGTTATTCTTTCAAAAGTTGGCATACCAATGGATACACTGTTTCCTTGCAATCTCGCCAACATGGTCAAAGCAGTTTGGAGATGACGTTTCCCTTCCCCATAAGGTAGTTCCAAATATGATGGGGTACCCACCCTTTTAATGTTTACAATTAAGGAATAAGGAATATTGAATTTTGTCGCGTGATGCAATAAATGGGTAATGCCTTTAATTCTTTCTTCCATATTTCCTGATCTAATATCAAATACAATTAACCATGAGAACTGAGAGGTCTTTTCATGTACTTTTGTCTGAAGCCTCGTAACTTTTGCTGAAGCCTTCCAGTGAATTTTATTGAATGAATCACCAGCAGCATAATCCCGTGTCCCAATTATTGTGCTAACATCTTCAAAAAGTGATGAACGCATTGGATATGTGCCCTGATTCTTTGGAGTAATCCTTTCAAGTCCTGTCACAGACATTTGTTCAGAGTATACAAGCGCTTCAAACTTCGTTAGGTCATTTTTTTGCAAATACACCTTTCCAAAATCAATGAAATGTGAGATTTGCATCTCAATATGATGTAATTTAGCCACTCCTCTTTCCTTTGCAATAAAAGGCACCTCAATGACTAATTCACTTTTCCCCATTAAAGAAAATGGGAGTTTTAAATGGCTGGTCCGGGTTCTCCTGTCTCCATTCTGAAACTCGATGTTATTGTCTGCAACAAGTTGAATGCGACCAGAAAAAACAGGGAGCCAGGATGGCTGTTCAACTTTCAATTTTATGACACCCGTTTCACCGGGGAAAAGTTTAACCTGTCCGTCTACAATAGTAAGTTCCAGTCTCTTACCAACATTTTCTAAATAATAGTAAGAAACGATAAAATACACCAAATACAAACTACCCATAAAGAACAAGATGGGTTGTCCAGTAAAGAAGCCAATCGCAATAAGTGCAAATGCGCAAGCTCGGAAATAAATATGATGGGTGAGGTTATCTACTTGTTGATTCCACCTAGTCATTCCTATAAAGTCGCCTCCACAGGCACAACAACTCTTGCCAGCACTTCTGTAACTATTTGTTTATTGGTTTTCTTTAGTGAACCTTCCATTGTAAGCACCAATCGGTGACTTAATACATACGGAGCCATCTTTTTAACATCTTCTGGCGTAACGAACTCTCTGCCGTTGATAAAAGCTGTTCCCTGTGCAGCACGCATCAATGCCAATGTTCCACGCGGGCTCACTCCAAGCTCTATTTCTTCGTGATTTCTAGTCATGTGAACGATTTCAAGTATGTAATCTTCTACTACAGAGGATACTTTCACCTGTTTGACTTGTTCTTGCAGTTCCATAACTTCCTCTTTGGTAAATAGGGAGTTCATTTGCTTAATCGGCTCACCTAACCTGTATGTGTTCATAATTTCTTTCTCTTCTTCCATTGTCGGATACCCTAAATCTATTTGGATGAAGAATCGGTCCATTTGTGCTTCCGGCAATGGAAACGTCCCTTGCTGGGATTCGATCGGATTCTGTGTTGCTAGCACCATGAATGGCCCGGGGATGGATATTGTTTCTCCATCAATGGTTACTTGCCGCTCTTCCATTACCTCAAGTAAGCTTGACTGCGTTCTTGGGGTGGCACGGTTAATTTCATCCGCCAACAAGATATTGGTCATGATCGGACCTGGTCTTAATTCGAAATCTTGTTCCTTTGGATTAAAAAACTGAATCCCAGTAACATCACTTGGCAGTACATCTGGAGTGAATTGGATCCGTTTAAAACTTGCATCCATTGTCTTAGCAAAACTTTTTGCCAACATAGTTTTTCCTGTTCCAGGCACACTTTCCAATAATACGTGCCCTTTGTTTAGCAAAGAGACAAATAATAGCTCTACTACTTCGTCTTTCCCAATAATAACTTTGGACAATTCATTTTTTAATAGTTGTACTTGTTTCAAAATCAAGGCACCCCTTTTTATTTTCTTTCTATTTAGAATTATTTTACCATTATCTGATTAACAAAAATAGACAAATTTCTATAAATTAATCGCAATACTAAAAACCCATAGCAATATTTGCTATGGGTCAGACTGTTGACAAAGCCCTAGATATTTTTAAATTTGCATCCTGCTGTTGATCTTCGTTCCAGGCGCTTCGCTTTTCGCGGGCGGTCCGGAAGCCTCCTCGGGCTTATGCCCTGCGGGGTCTTCCCTGTCCCTTCCTCCCGCAGAAGTCTGCGCGCCTTCCACTACGATCAACTTAGTAATTGCATTCTCAAAGATAAAATAACTTTGTCTACACACTGACCCATAGCAAGATATGCTATGGGCGATGGTTTCTTTATTTAAAATTTAAAAAAATATTAGTCTTTAAACATGGTTAAATCTTTGGTTCGGTAGCTCTCCGGGGTCACAATCGATATCAACTGATTTTGACTCATTTTATTTTTAATCCTATCAGCAATCCGTTCCCCATAACGTTTCGTCAAATCTCCGGGATGAATGTTGGATGTGAAAACAATACTCTTCCCCTGCCTTTGGTTCAAGATGGAGTAAATTGTTTGATCTACCCATTCGCTTACCCTTTCAACGCCAAGATCGTCCAGAAGGAGCACATCCACCTCAGCGATCGCCTTCATGAACTTGCTCTCCGAATATCCGGAATCATTATCCCAGGAGGCAACAATAGTATCCATTAGCTTTGGCACATCAAAAAACATAGCCGTAATATTATTTTCTTTGAAGTACTTATATAACCCTACTGCCAAATGTGTCTTTCCTCTTCCTGTACGGCCAAAATAATACAGATTCTCTCTACCGGTGAACTGGTCGAAAAAGTCAATGGTACTTGCCAATGCTTCCCCTTGGCTGGAATACTCCACTTTGAAGTTTTCCAATGTGGCATCCGCCAGTTCCCTTGGTATAATACAAAATTGTTCAAAGTATTTGTGCTTTCGTCGCTTTTCCGCTTGCATGGTTTCCTCTGCCAATCGGCAATCACATTCATTTTCATATTCTTGCCATTGCCCTTTATTTTCTCCACCGATAATTTGCATTCGGACACGCTTTACTTCTCTATTACACTTAGGGCAGACTCTTTGGGAGAGTATCTCGGTTTTCCCCATGCTGCCAATAACGGCACCAATCTTTTTCATCGTCGCCACCTCCGTCAAAACTTTGTCATTTTTTATATGAAATTCCCTCTGATTTTTCATTTACTAGTGCAATTATAATAGTTTCGGTTATAATAATACAAGAATGTTAACGAGTTCGGAGGGAAAAGAACATGTTAACCGGATGGTTTTTATGGTTAATTTTATTTTGGGTTGTCACAATGGCCGGTTTACTCGCCATTGGCGGATTCTTTATGTTTCGAAAATTTCTTAAAAGGCTGCCTAAAGAGGATGGAAAGTCGGAATTGGATTGGCAGGATTTCTACTTGGATAAAACCCGTCACCTCTGGCCAGATGATTTGAAACAGCTTTTAGAAGAGCTTGTTTCACCTGTTCCGGAGCTATTCCGGGATATTGCGAGACAAAAAATCGCCGGGAAAATCGGAGAAATCGCCTATAAAGAAAAAGCGAAGGAAATTACAAGAGAACATGTCATTCGAGGCTATATTCTCGCTACCCCTAAAAGGGATCATAAGTTCCTTATTAAAAAATTGGAACATCTCAATATCGACCGCACCCCTTATCAACATTTGTTTTAAAGGAAAAACCTCGGTTACTATACCGAGGTTTTTATTGTTGGTGGAATGGATCCACTCTCTATCTTCTTATATTTTATATACATCGCTATTCTCCAAGGAACAATCATTCCAAAAGCAAGCAACCAAAACATACCTGTCAGCTCTCCGATATCAATCTGGGTACTTAGCACAAGCTTTAATACGACCCTGATAGCCAATAATCCCAACAGGATAAAAACAAACGCCTTCGAACGCTTTAAGTATATATCATTGTCCTTCATTTCAAATTTGGAAGTTTTAATCAAAAATATGGAAAAGATCGCTCCAACTGTCAACGCTTCCACTATCTGCAAGGAGGATACTCGAAATTCAGGAAAAAGGAACATAAGTGCGCCAGTACTCATGAAAATCGGAGGCAACACAATTTTTTTCACTGAAGAAGGTTTCTTCGCAGCTTTCATTCTGATAAACAATACCAAGAGTGCCATACATACCGCGATAATCGTAGATAGTGCTATATTCAAATTAATCATCCTCTATCTTCACAACTTTTAACCTCTTACTATTATACCGAAAAAGTGAAATATTAAAAGTCCTATCTAAACTTTTAAATTTCTCTTTTCCCAAAAAATAAACTACCTACTCCCAAATAGGGAGAAGATAGTTCATTGTGTTATCCCATGACTCTTTTCACTGCTTCCAAAACCCGGCTTTCATCAAAAGGTTTAACTATAAAATCTTTTGCTCCTGCCTCTATTGCTTCCACAATCAAGCGTTGCTGGCCCATTGCTGAACACATGATTATTTTGGCTTTAGGAAAATCCTTCACTATTTCACGAACGGCTTCAATACCGTTCATTTCAGGCATTGTGATATCCATTGTAACGAGATCTGGCTGGTGATCCCGATAGAGTGAAACCGCATCTCTTCCATTCTCTGCTTCCCCGATAACAGTGTGGTTAGATTTAGTTAAAATGTTTCCAATTGTTAGTCTCATAAACTTTGCATCATCCACTACTAAAACATTAGCCACCGCAGAGTCCTCCTTATGTCCTATAAAAAAGTTTTAATTTTCCTTTATTCCCATTTTTAACTTTACTCTTTTCGGACATAAGAATCAACTAAAATATCAAACAATTTAAAATCCTTGAAACCCGCCAGTAATTAGCGTCATCCATGCAATGATTTTTGTCAACCAATCAAAGAAAAGCAATATACCCATGAAAATCATAGTATATCCTCCTACCTTCATGATTAGGACATGATTGCGCCTGATCCAGGACAATTTTCCAATAAAGAAGGAAAGTATAAAAAATGGAATTCCAAATCCAAGAACATAAGCTGACATATACAAAACACCAGACCCTGGATTTGCTGCCGCTAATGCCATTACCGATACAAGAATTGGGCCGGTACAAGGAGTCCATCCTGCAGCAAAAGCCATTCCAATCAAGACGGTTCCGATATATCCAGTCGGTCTATTCTTGAATGTAAGCTTTTTATCAGTCATTAAGAATTTAGGCTGGAACACTCCAAGTATGACAAGTCCAAAGAAAATGATCAGGATTGCCCCAACCTGACGTATTAGATTATTGTACTGTAAAAAGAATTGCCCCAAGAAGGATGCACCAAATCCTAACCAAATAAAGATGATGGAAAAGCCCAGTAGGAAAAACACTGTATGTAAAATACTCCTGCTTCGAAACATAGCCTTTTCGTCTTTCAATTCTCCTACAGACACACCTGTGATATAGGAGAGAAAGGCTGGATAAATTGGTAGCGTACACGGGGAGATGAACGATAAAAACCCCGCTCCAAACGCCAATAACAGCGTAACATCTGCAGACATAGTATCACTACTCCTATTCAATTATATTTAATATAGTAACAGAAAACCCCTGAAAACATACCCCTGCTTTTTAATAATCTATGACGAAACCGTGACAGTATTGCCTAGTTATTTTTCACTAGCTTAACAATTATTAAAGTCCCATTAACTTGTAGTTTTCCTTTGAATTGCCTCCCAAATTCTAGTATAATAATGTTACGAATTGGAAGAAGGAAGGAAACTCAACATTGGCTACTAAACATGAACTAATAGAACTAATTGAAAAAAAGCGAATTGAATTAATTGATATTGTCGCAAAGTACGGTTTGTCCTCTTCTAAGACACTTAAGCTCAGCCAGGAACTGGATACTCTACTCAACAAGTATAACCATATCATCGTACCTAAATAATACATATTTCTTGTGTGAACTAACAGCATGAAACCCCTTCTCAGAAATGAGAAGGGGTTCTTCTTTGTAGGCTGATTTGTGTCGTCTTTTTGTCTTTACTGACTAACCGTTATTTTTCTTACTGTTTCTTTAATTTCTCTTGCTATCAACGACCAAGCCTGTTCTGCCTTTTCTTTTGGGCCAAGATGGGTAAAGGCATGGCAACAGTCTTTGAATAGCATATTTTGAACCCTTCCCCCTGCTGTTTTTAATTTCTCCGCGTAAAATTCGGCTTCCGGTCTAAATGCATCATACTCGGCTACGAGAATAAGTGCAGGAGCTAAGCGGTCGCTGACTTCAGCATGAATAGGGGATGCAAGAGGATGGCTTGCTTGTTCTTTATCAGGTATATAACACATATTAATAAAATTTGCTACTTGAGGATATTGAGCACGCCACCGATCTGGTTCAGGCTTATCAGCATGCGAGGTAACAAAATCAAGCATCGGACAAGATAGAACTTGGAGTAGCGGCTGATTGTCCTTTTTTTCTTCAAGGTAAAGACAGAGCGCTGCTGCGAGATTTGCACCTGAACTTTGTCCCCCAAGCATGATTTTTCCTGCATCAATATTCAACTCATCTGCTTCTCTTTTCAACCACTGGATAATGTCATATCCCTGCTGAATCGGTTTGGGAAAAGGGTACTCGGGTGCCTTAGCATAATCGACATTAAGAATGACACACCCTGTCTCATTGGAAAGGAAGCGACAATAAGGATCATCCATATCTTTATCATTCATTATAAATGCTCCACCATGGAAGTTAATGTAGACAGGGTGTTTCTTCAGATTTGTATTCATTGGATAGTATAAAGATATTTTAGTACGGTTAACAGAAGTTTCAATCAACATATCTTTTTTCATTTTTACATTTTGGAAAGGGATCATCGGCGTTTTTATAGCTTTATTAGGGAGGAGGCGTAGTAATTTCGCAATAATATATGTGAACATAATTGTAACCTCACCTTAATTTCATTATGGATGGATTAATGCATCTTCCACTTTGTCAGGCTTTGCATTTTGTAAAAGGTACATCTTGTAATAAAGACCTTCTAAATTCAGTAACTCCTGATGTGTGCCCTTCTCTACAATTTCTCCTTGATGCAGCACTAGGATTTGGTCTGCATCTTGAATGGTGGAGAGGCGATGAGCAATTGCGATCGTCGTTCTTCCTTTTCTCATTTTTTCAAGAGCTGTCTGGATTGCTTCTTCTGTTTCGGTATCTATGTTTGCTGTTGCTTCATCAAGAACCAATATTTTCGGTTTGGTTGCTATGGTCCTAGCAAATGCAACAAGCTGCCGTTGCCCACTTGAGAATGTCGCCCCTCTTTCCACTACGAGCTGCTCGTATTTATCAGGCAGTTTCATGATAAAAGAGTCAGCCTGAACAAATTCCGCCGCTGCTATTATTTCTTGATCTGAAATAGATGGATCATGCAGGCGGATATTATGATTGATCGTTCCATAGAAAAGAAATGGATCTTGAAGAACCAGGCCCATATTTTTACGAAGTTCTTGATCTTCAAAATACTTCAGCGGGAACCCATCTATAAGTATTTCCCCTTTTTCGATTTGATAGAACCTCATTAAAAGATTGATGATGGAACTTTTTCCGCTTCCAGTGTGGCCGACCAACGCCACTGTTTCACCCGGTTTTGCTGTAAAAGATATATCCTTTAATACATCCCGCTTCCCGTCATAGGAGAAGGTTACATTCTTGAATTCAATTTCTCCTGAAGAGATAGCAGGTGAGCTTAAGGATTTTTCGGCTGCAGGTGCCAGCTCTTTTTCATCCAACAGATGGAATACTCTTGATGCAGATACGATAGCCTGCTGGTACATGGAAAGCCTCATCATCATCTGATTCACTGGTTCAAAGAATCTACCCAAATAGTTTACGAACGCATAGAGTACTCCGATTTCTATCACATTCCCGATTGAGGAAATACCAAAATAACTCAATACTAAAATTAAAGACAAAACATAAACAAAATCAATCGCTGGACGCAACAGGAGCCCGTCGAGCTTGATGTTCTTCACCCCAGCCTGATAGTGCGCCTCATTAATATCTGCAAATTCCTTACGCAAACGCTTCTCTTGCCGGAATACCTGAATGATGGACATTCCTTGCAAGGACTCATTTAGTTTAGCATTAAGCTGGCTGAGCCTTTCTCGCATATCCGCATAAAACCTGGAGCTGAAATGACGATACGTTGCCATGATTGCAAATATGATCGGAATGATCATTAAACAAAAGATAGCCAACTGTACATTCAATAGAAACATTGCAATGAAGATTCCGATTAGGAAAACTCCATTTTGTACAAATGTTGATATGACACTTACAAACATGTCTTTAATCGCTTCGGTATCATTTGTAACCCTTGAAACAATGCTTCCCCCTGGTGTTTTATCAAAAAACTTCAATCCGAGTTGCTGAACCTTTGCAAAAATATCTATTCTGAGTTCTTGTATGATTTTCAATGAGATTTCCTGAAATTTCAATAGTTGAAAATAAGTTATGATAACTTTTGCAATTAATATCCCGATATATAATGAAGCCAGTGTAACAATAGGGCCGGTTTCCATAACTTGCGGCGTTAAATAATCATCAATGAACACTTTAATAATTAATGGACCTACTATTTCGCCAATCGTTGCCAGTACGAGCAAGCTGAAGGCAAAAATAAATTGTTTTGTATGTGGCTTGGCATATCCCAACAGTCTCTTTAGAACTTGCCTTTGTTCCTTTGCAGATATCCTCTGATTGTTCATTTTCTTAACCCCCATGCTCCACAAGGGACTCTAATGCTTGACGATGATACATTTCCCTGTACCAACCCTCTTCTTCCATCAGTTGCCCGTGCGTACCTTTCTGAACGATATGGCCATTCTCCAACACGATGATTGTTTGCGCATGCTGAATGGCACTTAAACGGTGGGAGGTTATGATCGTGGTCTTGCCCTTACGATTCTCTTTTAAGGCATGAAGGATACTTTCCTCCGTTTTAGCATCCACTGCAGATAGTGAATCATCCAGTATTAAAATCTCGGGGTTCATCAAAAGAGCCCTAGCTATGGATAACCGTTGCTTTTGTCCCCCAGATAAGGATACACCACGCTCTCCCACCATTGTCTGGTAGCCCTCTGTGAATTGGATGATATCATCATGGATGTTTGCCAGTTTAGCAGCTTGAATGATTTCTTCAAATGAAGCTTCCGGTACCGCAAAGGCAATATTATCCGCAATTGTTGCAGAGAACAAGAAGTGGTCCTGTGGTACATAGCCAATTGCTTTTCTAAGTGCCTCTAATGAGTATTTAGTGATTGGCTTAGAGCCTATAAAAATGTTCCCTTGTATGCCATCATATTCCCTGATGAGCATTTTCAACAATGATGTCTTTCCGCTACCCGTTTTTCCAACAACCCCTAAGGTTTCACCTTGTTTCAACTGGAAATGAATATTTCGCAGAAGCGCTTCTTTCTCTGTAGGATATGTAAAAGTTTCTACCGCATATTGTATACTGCCTGTAGGTACATCCTCTACTGCTTCTTTCGTATTTTTTATATCGACTTCTTCTTTTAACAACGCTGTCACACGATCATAAGAGGCTCTTCCACGTTCCACAATATTGAAAAGCCAGCCAAATGCAAGCATCGGCCAAATTAATAGTCCAAGATATGTAGTAAAAGCAATCAGTTCCCCAATCGTCATTTCACCAATCATGACATATCTTGAACCAAAAGCGATAGCGAGGAAAAAAGAAATGCCGATGATCAACCCTATTGTCGGATCAAAAAGGGAGTCTATCTTCGCAACCGTAACATTCTTCTTCACTACATCTTCAGCCTGTTTTTCAAACTCTTCAATTTCCTGCTTTTCTTGTCCGAACGTTTTGACCACTTTAATGCCATTCACACTTTCCTGCACTTTGTCATTTAACGATGAAAAAGCAGCCTGTGCCTTATGGAAGGTCTTATGCAGGAGTGAACCGTAATAAGAAGTAGCCATAGCCATAAAAGGTAGTGGCAGCAAGCAAATCAACGTTAACTTCCAACTGATGGTAGCTGCCATGGCAATCAAAACGAATCCACCAGTCATCAGTGAGTCCACTAGTGTCAATACTCCTGCCCCGGCTGTCTGTTGGATGGCTTGCAAATCATTTGTAGAATGCGCCATTAAGTCTCCAACACGTCGGCGCTGATAAAACCTCGCGGACATTTTCGTAAAATGCTCATACAAATTATTGCGAAGTAACCTGGCAAGCCTTACTGCCGGTCCAAAAATCAAGATTCTCCAAAGATAGCGTAATATGTAAACAACTATTGCCGTACCAAGGAGTACAAGCATCATTTTTAGGATGGTCTCTCTCGTAAGCGTCCCATCCACAATATGATCGACGGTCAATCCAACTATTCTTGGCGGAATCAGCTCCAGAAATGCCACAAATGCAAGCAGAAACACTCCTGGAATATACGACTTACGTTCCTGTTTAAAAAACCACCAAAGGTCTTTAAAAATACTCATGGTCTTTCCCCCGATTTTTCTCTCTCATTCTTTTTCAAAGGTATGTATTGCTGCCTTCAACTATAACAGTTTAGCAAATATTCAAATTTTTAGGAAGATGCTTTTTTTGTCAATACGTATTTCCTTAACTTGTTTCCGTATGATAATGGACTACTCATTGCTTACATAACCTATAAAAATACGAGTTGATAAGTTTGTATTGCACAGATTAGAGCACTTTAATAAGAAAATAATGGCAAGTTTATTAGTAGCCGAAAATATATGAAAAAAGCCAATTATATCTTCCCGGACAAAAAGAAAAAGCACCCACAAATTGGAGTGCTTTCTCATTTATTTCATTTGCTTATTCATCGCAGACATCATCTGATTTATTTTCTTTTGGGATGGTTTCATTCCCATTTGCATCATCATCACGCGAAGCATTTGCTCATTAATTGGTGGATTTTTCTTTAAGTAAGTCATCATGTACTTACGGGCGATGAAAAATCCTAGTGCAACCCCAGCAATCAATGCTAGAACTACAATAAGAATCCAAATCCATGTATCCATTAAAAAATTTCCTCCTCAAAACTAGGTCTACCAATGTAGTTTACTAAACTAGAACCTATTATACAACATTTTCCGATAGATTTCTCCACCAATCAAACAAATTTTCTTTGTTTAATTGGTTGCAACCAACCATACCGATTGGAGCTCGAGTCGATAGCAAGAAAATATGGTGCCTGTTTGCGGATGATTTCAAAAAATATGGCTTCCGCTTCAAAAGACCCTGTGGAGGACAGCTTTAAATACTTTTCGAAAATGGAGAGCTTTGCGGTAGAGTCTATTTTCTCTATTTGATGCTGATAGGCCACTCGCTTGTAACCTTCGCAGTTTTTCAGTGCATGTTCAAGTGACTTCTGAAGTGGGAAGGTTGGGATCGGGATCGTTACATAATTCACTTGTTGTTTGATTATCGAATGAAGTGGTTCCTCTTGTTCGTATTGCTGAAAGAGCTGAAAAAGCTTTATTTCATTACCTGAATAATGCTTGGCTACTTCTTCCTCTATTAAATAGATCATATATTGCCGCAAAACGAAACCCTCCTATCACTTCTTTCTTTTTATTATAGTAAATTTCTGAGAAGAGGTTTGTCTTATAGTGTAGTTTGCAAGGGGCTATTTTTAGCAGATTTTGTCGAAAGGTTAAAAAAGTGAGCAATGCCGTAAAAAGGCATTGCTCACCTGCTATTTTAAAGAATTATTTATCAAGCAGCGCTTTCACTCTAGCGACTACATTTTCAGTTGTAAATCCGTATTCCTTCATGATGCGCTCTCCAGGTGCTGAAGCTCCAAAGCCGTTAATGGCCAGGACATCCCCTTCATCTCCAGTATAGCGCTCCCATCCAAGTGGAGTTGCCATTTCAATACCTAGACGTTTTTTTACATCTTTAGGCAATACTGAATTTCTGTATTCCTGAGATTGCTGTTCAAAGCGATCCCATGACGGCATGCTGACAACAGATACGTGAATGCCATCTTGCTGTAATGCTTTTTGTGCTTCTACAGCCAGACCAACTTCAGAACCTGAAGCAAGGATAAGGGCATCCGCTGTATCTTTACCTGCTTTAGAAATGACATAAGCCCCTTTACGTACACCTTCTAGTGCAGTTTCATCGGTACCTTTGATAGTTGGTAGGTTTTGACGAGTTAACACAAGGGCCGTTGGAGTTTTCTCGGATTCCAATGCAACCTTCCATGCTGCAGCCGTCTCGTTACCATCTGCCGGGCGGATGACAGATAGGTTTGGCATTGCACGTAATGATGGCAGCTGTTCGATTGGTTCATGTGTCGGTCCATCTTCACCAACTGCAATGGAATCATGTGTGAACACATAAGTAACCGGCAGTTGTTGTAATGCAGCTAATCGGATAGCCGGGCGCAGGTAATCAGAGAATACAAAGAATGTCCCACCGTATACTTTCAGCCCTCCATGAAGTGCCATACCGTTTAGAGCAGCGCCCATTCCAAATTCACGCACACCGAACCAGATATTACGGCCACTGTAATCTTCAGCAGTGAAGTCTGCTTCGTTTTTAAGATTTGTTTTATTGGATCCCGCCAAGTCAGCAGATCCTCCAAATAAGTAAGGCACTTGTTGCGCGATTGCATTCAGAACCTCTCCTGAAGATGCACGGGAAGCTAAGCTTTTTCCTTCTTCGTAAACTGGAATTTCAGAATCCCATCCTTCAGGAAGTTCACCTTTAATTGCTGTTGCTAGCTGATCGCCAAGTTCTGGGTATTTTGTTTTATAAGCCTCGAAAAGTTCATTCCATTCTGCTTCAGCTTTTGCTCCTTTTTCCGCAACTGTTTCGCGGAAGTGGGTATATACTTCTTCTGGAACATGGAAATCATTTTCAAACGTCCATTTGTAAGCTTCTTTTGTCAATTTCAATTCATCAGACCCTAGCGGAGCGCCATGAATATCTGATTTACCTGAACGGTTCGGTGAGCCATATCCGATAGTAGTTTTCACTTCAATCATTGTTGGGCGCGACAAATCACTTTGCGCCTCTTCTAAAGCTGCCGCAATTTCCTCTAAATTGTTTCCATCTTCAACACGGATATATTGCCATCCATAACCTTTAAAGCGCAATTCAATGCTTTCTGAGAAGGAACGGTCTAATTCACCATCAAGTGAAATATCATTTGAATCGTAAAGTACTACGAATCGGCCCAGTTTCAAGTGAGATGCTAGAGAAGCAGCTTCTCCAGAAACACCCTCCATTAAATCACCATCGCCACAAATGCTATATGTAAAGTGATTGATCAATTCCATGTTTTCTTTATTATATGTAGCTGCCAAGTGACGTTCTGCCATTGCCATGCCGACGCCCATCGCAATCCCTTGTCCAAGTGGGCCGGTGGTTGCATCTACACCAGGTGTATGCCCCACTTCGGGATGGCCAGGTGTTTTGCTTCCCCACTGACGGAATTCCTTCAAATCATCCATGGAAACATCATAGCCACCAAGATGCAATAAGCTATAAAGCAACATGGAACCATGTCCTGCTGATAACACAAAACGGTCTCTATTGAACCAATTTGGATTTTTTGGATTATGATTCATGAATCGTGTCCATAAAGAATACCCCATTGGTGCAGCACCCATAGGCATACCCGGGTGACCTGAATTAGCTTTCTCAATTGCATCGATTGCTAGTGTACGAATAGTGTTAATGGAAAGTTGATCAATTTGGTGTGTCATCTTTTCCACCCTTTCTCTCTTTTACTTATTTTTATTGGAAAGACTCTATTTTATCATAGATAGTATGTTCCAATGTTCTGAAAAAAAGCGTTTAATGTTTTAAATTCTTTTTTGTTTCCTTTAATTTTTCCGGAGTGACGTCATTACCCTCCGGATCCATGATAGTTACACCTTGTAAGGTATTTTCCATGGATGCACGAAAAGTCTTAATATACTCCTGACGAAGCTCTTGTTGTTCAATCGTTTCTTCCTTAGTCAACCCTTTAGATTTAGCTTTCTTGGAAAGGGTGTTTATTCTTGCAATTTTTTCTTTTGATAGCATATAAAACTCCTTCTTTCTTCCTTGTGAAGATATGCTTTTATCTTACTAGAGCGATTCTTTTTTTACAAGCAAACCGGTGTCGTTCTCTTCCAAATACTCACGATATCTCCGATTTACAGTCGCCTTGGATACTTCGTAACCAAGTCCCCTTAACGTGGCAGCGATTTCATGAAAAGTCAGTTTGTTTTTTCTCAATCTTACTATTTCCTCTATCGGAACTTCAATTTTCTCCCTCCCAGGACTCATATGAAGATTAGATAGGTTCTTAGTTGGATCATATCCTCTTTTCACCGCCCGCTGCATTCCTCGTTTGATCTTCAGATTATGGAGCTTTCTTTGGTATTCCTCAACAATTGCCACAATATCCATGACCATGGAATCAGAATCGGATAATTTCAGTTCCCCATTATCTGTAATAGAGTATATCTTGATTTCATGCTTTCTCAACCAATGCAAAAAAGCGATTTTTGCATTCCCTCTGCCAAGCCTTGTTTCGTCCTGAATTAGAAGTACATCGATGTCCAAGCTTGAGACAAGTTCGATAATTTGAAAAACACCTTCGCGGTCCAAGTCGTAACCGCTTGCTTGTTCTTCCACTACTTCCACTACATCTATCCCACGATTGGCTGCTAACGAAACCAATTCTTCCCGTTGACGGGATAAAGAGGTTTCTTGTGTATCTTTTTTTGTACTGACTCTACAATAAATAATCCCTTTCATTTTCTTATCCCCCATCATTCTTTTAAACTATTATTATCAAACGAACATATATTCCTGTCAATAATTCGAACTTATGTTTGTATTTTTCCAAAAAAGATGCTATACTGATACCAATATAAATGATAGAGGTGCGGAATATGAAACTATCAAAAAGACAACAGGATATACTGGATTACATCAAAAAAGAAGTCCAGGCAAAAGGGTATCCACCTTCCGTCCGGGAAATCGGGGAAGCAGTTGGACTTGCTTCCAGTTCCACTGTCCACGGACATCTTGCCCGCCTTGAAAGCAAAGGTCTTATTCGCCGAGACCCAACTAAACCAAGAGCCATTGAAATTATGGAAGACGAACTTATTCCGAAGATTTCCGCAGTTAATGTACCGATCATTGGTAAAGTAACCGCTGGCCAGCCGATTACAGCTATTGAGAATGTGGAGGACTACTTCCCGCTTCCTGATCGCTATGTTGCACCAGACGAGCAAGTTTTCATGCTTGAGGTTATGGGGGACAGTATGATTGAAGCAGGTATCCTTGATGGGGATTATGTTATCGTTCGCCAGCAGCAATCTGCTAACAATGGAGACATCGTCGTAGCAATGACTGAAGAAGATGAAGCCACTGTAAAACGCTTCTTCAAAGAAAAAGATTACATTCGACTACAACCGGAAAATTCCACTTTGGAACCTATCATTGTCCGCAATGTGAGCATTCTCGGTAAAGTAATTGGGGTTTATCGTAATATTCATTAAAAAAAGCCTTTAACGGCTTTTTTTATTTGGTTCATTTCTCAAATATTGTTGTTATTCCCTATTTAAAATCACAATTCGGACTTTTTACAACTTAGCAATATTAAACAGGTCAATCAGCACCCAAATTCACTCTTATAAAGTCAGCTATAAAATCGTTATAATCAAAATCCATCACAATATAATGCTCATGTTCCGGTTCTTTATAGATCATCCTTAAATCTGCAATGCTTTGCCCTCTGCTCCCATCCACAATTGCAATCCTTACATCTCTCTTGATTGTATATGCTTTTTCCTTATTCATGAGATAATAAAGTGTAAATACATCATGAACTGGCGAACCATCTATACCTGGCATCACCTGATCATAGAATGCAGCATAATAATCTGTTACTGCAGGTATCAAATACTTATAAGGACTGCTTGTATGATTAAATATGAACTTTGCAATATCCCTAGTCACTATCGCCCTGTTCGTTACATTGAGTGGGGTTATATATATTTTTTTTGCTTTATTCAGGATAACGGATGTTGCAATCGGATCTCCCCAAAAATTAGCTTCTGCAATATCTGTAACGTTTCCCGGAACCATAAACGCTCCCCCCATTAGATATATCTCCTTTACTTTCTCCATTAGCTCAGGTCGGAGGTTGTAGGCAAATGCAAGGGTTGTTTGTCTCCCCACATCAACAATTATAATATCTTCCTTGTCTTTCTCAATTATCTCGAACATAAGTTCAAAGGGATATATATCAGCTTTAAAATCCTCAGGGGGTATAATGGGACCAAGTCCTTCTGGTCCGTGTATTTCAGGGTAGAAAATTGTATGCATGCCACTTAGGGGCTGCGAAGTCCCCCTTATAACAGGAATATCTGTCCTTCCAGCAAGCGCGAGTAGATAAGATGCATTCCTTGTTGCATCAAACACAGAAACATTCCCATAACCAGTTACAATTCCTTTCAATTCAATTTCAGGATGCAGCAATGCATAAATAATCGCCAAAGAATCGTCAATTCCTGGATCTGCAAAAAGTAATACTTTCATTCCCTTCACCACTCCCCCAAGACATTTTCACTATCATTTTCCATAGAAAAAAACCAAGGTGAAATTCCCTCGGTCATGGACAGCCACTACTTCACTCTACTTCTAGCTTTCTCTGTCCAGTCATTGTCCTTCCACCAGGCAATGATCGCTGCCACGGCAGTCCATAACAAACTGAATATTTGCTCCAACTGTGCTTCTGTAAAAGGTAGCGGGGATTTCCCGTAAACTACAAGAAGTTGATTTACCAGGGCAAATATGAGAAATACAATACGGAACCAGGCTCCTTTTGAAACAGGTCTGATTTGCCTTTGTTCTGTCATAATATAAATCCCCTCTCCTTTATTTTGGCAAAAGCGGTTTAACTGAGATCGCCATTGATGAACTGGTGACTAAACAGCCCTCAAGTTCCTCTTCTTTAATAAGGTTCAGCTGAATGGCTGCCTTAATTTTTGCATCATCTGGTTTCTTGACCGTCTTGATTAATTCATGCATTCTTAAAGCTTCGAGTTTTTGGACGGTTTCATCGGAAAATTTCTCCGATTTTCGGACCTGCCTTTGTAGTTTGTATCCTCCCATGACCACTTCCGCCTTTTTTTCCTCACCAAAGCTTTTATCAAAATATAGATGAAAAAGTTGCTTCAGTTCTTCCATCTGATTCTCAATTTCTTTCTTCTGCTTGTTGCACTCGTAATACCTTTCAATCATTTCAGCCGTTACAGTAGGATAATTTACATTTGCCATATAGCCACTCCCTTGTACACTTACTACTAAAGCATATTTAATAAATGAGATTAATATGACAATGTATAAAGCACCCACTTTGCACGAAAAGAAAAACCCCTTGGCACAATAAGTGCCAAGGGGTTTACCTTATTAGTAATTAGTACTGAGTCAGATACTGATCTCTCTCCCATGGGTGAACCTGGGTGCGGAACATATCCCACTCGATTTCTTTTGCTTCAATGAAGTGCTCAAGTAAATGCTCACCAAGAGCAGCTTGAATTACCTCATTAGATTTCAATTCTTCAAGTGCAGCATAAAGAGTTGCAGGAAGATCGGCGATGCCGGCAGCGACGCGCTCTTCTTTGTTCATCACATAGATATTGCGGTCGATTGGTTTCGGAGCTTCCAATTTGTTTTTGATGCCATCAAGTCCTGCTTGTAGTAATACTGCCATTGCCAAGTACGGGTTAGCTGCAGGATCTACACTACGAACCTCAACACGAGTAGAGATTCCACGGGATGCAGGAATACGGATCAACGGGCTACGGTTACGAGCGGACCAAGCTACATAACAAGGTGCTTCATATCCAGGTACAAGACGCTTGTAAGAGTTAACAGTAGGGTTGGTTACCGCTGTAAACGCTGTTGCATGCTTGATGATACCTGCGATGAAGTGTCTCGCGTTCTCACTCAGTTCCAAGTCACCATTTTGATCATAGAATGCATTTTCGCCATTTTGGAATAAGGAAAGGTTACAGTGCATACCGGAACCGTTCACTCCGAATAATGGTTTAGGCATGAAGGTCGCATGTAAACCGTGCTTACGAGCAATCGTTTTTACAACTAGCTTGAACGTCTGGATGTCATCGCATGCTGTGATGGCATTTGCATATTTGAAATCAATTTCATGTTGCCCAGGAGCTACCTCATGGTGGGACGCTTCAATTTCAAAGCCCATTTCTTCAAGTTCTAAAACGATATCACGACGGCAGTTTTCACCAAGGTCCGTTGGAGCTAAGTCGAAATATCCGCCTTTATCGTTTAGTTCTAGAGTAGGCTCGCCTTTTGCATCTAATTTGAATAGGAAGAACTCCGGCTCAGGTCCAACATTGAAATCAGAAAACCCTAGGTCTTCCATTTCTTTTAACATGCGCTTTAAGTTAGCACGCGGATCTCCTTCGAATGGAGTTCCATCTGGATTATAAATGTCACAGATGAAGCGGGCAACTTTACCTTTTTCAGAAGTCCAAGGGAATACAACGAAAGTGTCAAGATCAGGGTAAAGGTTCATATCAGATTCTTCGATACGTACGAAACCTTCAATGGAAGATCCATCAAACATCATTTTATTGTCTAATGCTTTCTCTAATTGACTTACTGGGATCTCCACATTTTTGATTGTCCCTAAAATATCCGTAAATTGCAGACGGATGTATTTTACATTTTCCTCTTGCACAATACGTTTAATATCCTCGTGTGTGTACTTAGCCATAAATAAGTTCCTCCTCGAAATTTTTACTATTATAGTTTTAATAAAAACTTACAAAAAAACTCAAAAAAATTAATGGAAGAATCGGGACATGTCTCCTTGACGAAGACTCGTTCGATTATATCTTCCGGCTTGCATCATTTCCGCACGCAACAGTTTGCGTAGCTGGTCATCTGACATCTCTGGCTTTGCAGCCTCTTTTGCCGCTTCTTGTGAAGGAGCCGTCTGTTGCTGCTTGACTGCCATCAATTGCTTGATGCCCGCTATATTTACTTTCTGTTCAATGAGGTTTTTTATCTCTAACAAGGTATCAACATCATTGAACGAAAAAAGTCGGCGATTCCCATCTGATCGTGCCGGAAACACAAGCTCATTTTCTTCATAATACCGGATTTGTCGAGCTGACAATTCCGTTAGTTGCATGACAATCCCTATTGGAAACAATGGCATTGAACGTCTGATATTGTCACTCACTACAAATCCTCCTTTCAACATTTCCTATGAAGTTACTCTTATTTTATGCGATGTTAGATAATCTGTCAAGAATATGTTAGGTTTTCTGACATCATTTTTATTTTTTAAAGAATAAACAACCGGAAAGAGGATTGAGTTCTATGTAAGTGGATTTTGACCCCTTTATCATATAACCTGTTCCGTACATTTAAAAACATACTGGTTCAAGTTAGGATTTTTTTCACTTTCCCCAGTCCAGTGCTTGAGCTTGAAGGCACTTTAAACTTCAAATACTCCCCGAAATTGTCTTCATCACCCAAATGAAGACATCCTCAACCCAAAATCTCTCAAGGCAATGTCCTCATGCCACTTATGAAGACCATCTCAACTCAAAACCCCACTCAATATTGTCTTTATACTCAAAAAAACAAAAAGAGCCCGGTTAACCCCGGACTCAAAATTCTTAACTATCCAATAACCCTTTTCCAATTAAATGATCTACTGCACTGCATACAGCAATCTTCACATGTGAATACGTTAAGCCACCCTGAACATACGCTACATACGGCGCTCTGATTGGACCATCAGCTGTAAGTTCAATGCTCGCACCCTGAATAAACGTTCCCGCCGCCATGATCACGTCATCTTCATAACCCGGCATATAGTTTGCATATGGCGTCACATGGGAATTGACAGGGGATGCATATTGGATCGCCTGGCAAAAGGCAATCATCTTTTCTTTATCATCAAATTGCACAGATTGAATCAAATCCGTACGGTGCGCATCCCAGCTTGGAGAGGTATTCATCCCTAATTCTTCTAAAAACGCAGCAGTGAACATAGCTCCTTTTAATGCCTGTCCAACCACATGGGGAGCAAGGAAGAAACCTTGATACATTTCCTGCAGGCTGTATAGACTCGCGCCGGCTTCTGCCCCTATTCCAGGGGAAGTCATACGATAAGAACAAGCTTCCACCAACTCTTTTTTCCCAACTATGTATCCGCCTGTTTTGGCGATACCGCCACCAGGATTCTTAATTAAAGAACCGGCCATTAAATCTGCCCCAACATGGCATGGTTCTTCACGCTCCACGAATTCACCGTAACAGTTGTCAACAAACACTACCACGTCCGGATTAATTTCTTTTACGAAACGAATCATTTCTTTTATTTCTTCTATAGTAAAAGATGGTCTGGTCGCATAACCTTTGGAGCGTTGGATGCCGATCATTTTGGTAGAAGACGTCATTGCATTGCTGACAGCCTCCCAGTCAATTCCGCGGTTGTTTTTAAGGTCAATTGTTTTGTAACCGATGTTGTACTCTTTTAGAGAGCCCACGCCACTTCCGCGAATCCCCACAATTTCTTCTAAAGTATCATACGGTTTACCAGTGATATAAAGTAGTTCATCCCCTGGTCTTAATATACCAAACAGAGCGATTGAGATGGCATGTGTACCTGAGATGATTTGTGGACGCACAAGTCCTGCTTCCCCGCCGAATACTTCCGCATAAATTTTCTCAAGCGTATCTCGTCCAATGTCATCATATCCATATCCAGTTGATGGAATGAAATGCGAGTCACTTACTCGATTCTCCTGAAAGCTTTTTAAAACACGGAATTGATTGGTTTCTACGCCCTCATCCACCTGTTGAAAACCTTCTTGAAGCTTTTCTTCTATTTTACGAACGATCGGTTCGATGACTTCCCCATGTTGTAATAAATGGAACATTTGTACTCTCCTCTATTTCTTCATTCTTTGCTGAATAACAGAAGCCAATTTTGTGTTATCAAAATAATAACCTTGTAATTCGTAGCTTTCTGTCTCTTCTGTGAACTCCGTATTTGAAAGGACGGTTTCTTGTTTTAATTGTGAAATTATTTTCCCTTCAGAAGAAGGAACAACAATATGATATGGCTGCATTTGTGCCTTGATCAGCGATTCTATTTTATTCATCAATTTCGATATATCATTCATGTCCAGTGCACTTATATGCAATATTTCTTCATTATAAGCAGGCGTGAAACCTTCTGTTGTCTGATCTTTCTTATTATAGACGGTTAGTACAGGAACACCTTCCACACCAAGTTCCTTCAGCAATTTGTCTACCGTTTTTTCATGGTTGACATGATCGGGACTTGAGCTGTCGACCACATGCAAAATCAGATCAGCTTCTGTCACTTCTTCAAGTGTAGAACGGAATGCTGCTACAAGTGAGGTAGGCAGGTCCTGAATAAACCCTACGGTGTCAGTCAGAAGCGCATTAAACCCTGATGGCATCATGATCTTCCTTGTTGTCGGGTCGAGCGTTGCGAATAATAGGTTCTCTTCAAACGTCCCTGCTTCTGTCAGGCGATTAAAAATGGTTGATTTCCCCGCATTGGTATAACCGACCAATGAAAGTTGAAATGCTTGATTCCTTTTTCTGCGCTCACGGTATCTTTCTCGATGACTGACAATCGAAGTCAATTGTGTTTTGATCTCCACAATTCTTCTATTGATATGTCTGCGATCAGATTCAAGCTTCGTTTCACCAGGACCTCTTGTTCCTATTCCTCCTCCAAGACGGGACAGTTCCACACCTTTTCCGCCTAGGCGTGGTAAAAGGTATTGATGCTGAGCCAATTCCACTTGAAGCTTACCTTCTTTTGATTTTGCACGTTGAGCAAAAATATCCAGGATTAATTGTGTGCGATCGATGATTCTGGCATTGAGGATCTTGGAAAGGTTCCTGTTTTGACTTGGTGCCAGTTCTCCGTTAAAGATAATGATTTCAGGCTCCAATTCTTCTTCAAGTTGGACCAATTCCTCCAATTTTCCTTTACCTATGTAAGTAGCAGGGTGAACTCGCTCCCTTTTCTGAGTTAAGGAAACCAGAACTTCACCATTGGCCGTTTTGGTCAATGATTCCAATTCATCCATCGAATAAAAGAATGCTTGATCATCATCTTTAGGCAATTGACAGCCCACCAGAATGACCCTTTCTTTTTCTTTCTTTTGCGTTTCGTTCAAATGCGTAACCCCTTTTTCTGAAATATAATTAGTTTTGTTGAATGAGTTCCTTTATCATATCAAAATATGTATTTTTTCTCTATTAAATCCTCTAAAACTATTGCATTAAGCTGGTTTTCTATATAAAATCAGGAAGGCTTGAACAATCTTGTATTTTTTTGATGGAGTGATAGCATGACTTGGGAAGTTTTCAGCATCATCGGTACCATCGCATTCGCTATAAGCGGAGCGATTGTGGCGATGGAAGAAGAGTATGATATACTCGGCGTTTATATATTAGGAATAGTGACAGCTTTTGGTGGTGGAGCAATCCGGAACCTCCTCATCGGTGTACCGATCTCCGCACTTTGGGAACAAGGGATGTTGTTTCAAGTTGCTCTGGTCGCAATGACAACTGTCTTCTTGTTTCCAAATAATTTGTTAAAGCACTGGAGGAAGTGGGGCAATTTCTTTGACGCAATCGGCCTTGCCGCCTTTGCCATCCAAGGAGCATTGTTTGCCACAGGCATGAATCACCCAATTAGTGCAGTCGTGGTAGCTGCAGTACTGACAGGTAGCGGCGGCGGTATCATACGTGATCTACTTGCAGGCAGAAGGCCGCTTGTATTAAGAGCAGAAATATACGCAGCTTGGGCAATTCTCGCTGGATTAATCATCGGTTTTGGAATTGCAAGCTCCCCGGTTCAACTTTATATCCTTTTTATAGGAATTGTCTCTTTACGTGTATTATCTTATACGTACAAATGGAAGTTACCTAATCGAAGTTTACAAAGTGCTGCTTAATTGTCCGATGCATTTATGTCAATAATTGCAGAATTTTTCAGGAGGCAAATATGTCTCCTGTTTTTTTATATTCACAGGTCAATTTTCCGTCCTTTCCAGGTTACATTCTTTTTGAAAAAGGTTTGTACACAAGAATAGCCAAACAAGATAATAAAGAATATTAGATGAAAAGGAAATAATAATGCCGTACCCCACCCGAAGTTACCGATGATTGCTAGTGTCCTCTTAATATGCAAAGCGATTAATACATATCCTAGTACATAAAGTTCTAAAGGAAGCGTTTGATAGCTTGTTAGAAATGTCATCAAACTTCCAAGCCATACACAAACCAACATCAAATACCAAATATTTGTTCTAGTTGCCCCTGTTGCAAAGCTTTTGCTCCATCCATTCCATAGCGTACCCAATCCTTCTGGGTACATCCTCATTTCAACTGCCCCCATTCCGCTATAGCACTTAACTTTTCCGCCTTGCTTTTGAACCTGAAAGCCAAACGCCATGTTCTCCATTAACTCTCCCTGAATTGCTTGATGACCACCATACTTGAAATAATCTTGTCGACCGATCAGAAGACATGCTCCGAACGCCCCCTTAACCGGCAGCCATTTTTGCAAAATATGAAAGGCACCAAGGGATCCCATCACCACTAGATGAAAGAACGATGATAAGCTTTCATATTTTTCTTTTATCTTGTGATAAGGTTGAACAGAAAGCACATCCCCCTCTCCCTTATATGCCGTAAGCATATTTTCCAAGCCATTCTCTGAGATAATTGTATCCGCATCTAAAAACAAGAATATGTCTCCGGTTGCATGTTTTGCTCCGTTCCAACATCCAAAGGATTTTCCAAACCATCCTGCAGGAAGGTCCTCTAATTTGACAACACGTGCGCCAAATGTTTTTGCAACCTTAGCAGTTTCGTCGGTTGAGTGATCATCTACCACAATAATCTCTTTTACTTTTCCGCGATACCCCTGCAGAGACTTAAGTAAAACCGGAAGATTCCCTTCTTCATTTCTGGCAGGTATGATTACGGAAACCTTTTTCAGTAAAGAAGTCTTCTCATGCGTAATTGAAAAGCTCGGGATACGAAAAAAAAGCACTCTTCCTAGTAATATTGTAATAATTAATAGTAATGCAGACATAATTAACTCCTCCATATACTTCTATTTTAGTTTGAAAATAGAAAAACAGGGTAAAATAAAAAGTTATATACACTTTATTTTTGCTTCTATCTACTAGTCAGTCTAGTCAAACTTATTTGTTTTCATAAGGAGGAATAAGAATGAGAAAGAAAGTAATAGTGATTGGTGGCGGCCTTGGTGGATTATCGGCTGCTATACGACTATCCGCTGACGGTTACGATGTCCATGTGATTGAAAAAGGAGAGCGCCTTGGAGGAAAGTTAAACATTCGTTCCGGCAAGGGGTTTACTTTTGATACTGGTCCATCTATCCTGACGATGCCTTGGGTGTTGGAACAATTGTTTGCAAGCGCTAAAAGAAATTTACATGATTATATTACCATTGAAAGAGTAGAGCCTCAATGGCGAACCTTCTTTGAGGATGGGACGAAAATAGACGTAACAAGCGACCTCCCTAAAATGATAGAGCAACTTAGAGAACATTCAGCCAAAGATGCAAACGGATTTTTTGAGTATTTGAATTATTGCAGCAAAATGTATGAGTATAGTATGAAGAGCTTTTACAAGAAGAGCCTTTCAGGATTAGGTGAACTTCGGGCACTGCACAATCTGAAAGAACTTATCGGGATGGACCCGATGAAATCGATGGATCAAATTACAAAGAAATATTTTGAAGACAAACATCTCCAACAACTTTTTAATTTCATGATCATGTATATCGGCTCTTCTCCTTATCATGCACCTGCTGTCCTGTCTCAATTAACGCATGTACAACTTGGTCTAGGTATTTACTATGTAAAAGGCGGGATGTATAAAATTGCCGAAGCGATGCAGACCCTTATGGATGAGATGGGTGTGACGTACAGCTTAAATTCATCTGTTCGTAAAATTACAACGGATGGAAAAAAAGCAACGGGGATTGTTTTAGAAAACGGTGAAGAAATTCATGCGGATTTGGTTGTTTCAAATCTTGAAGCGATTCCAACCTATAAAACCTTGTTAAAGGATATTCCAATGGCAAAAAAAGCCTCTGAGGATTTAGAAAAATTTTCTCCAACTGTTTCCGGCCTTGTATTACTACTTGGTGTAAACAAAGAATATAAGGATTTGGCACATCATAACTTCTTCTTCTCGGAAGATCCGGAATTGGAGTTTCACACAATCTTCAACGAAGGCAAGCCGGCAATGGATCCCACAATCTATATCGGTGTATCGTCCAAAACGGATAAAGCCCAAGCTCCAGAAGGTAAAGATAACTTATTTGTCCTTACCCACGTTCCTCCATTAAAAGAAGGGGAAACATGGGATGAATATAAAGATATCTACCGCGAAAAAGTTCTTTCGAAATTAGAAAGAATGGGGCTGGACGGGTTATCCTCATCCATTGAGTTCGAATATTGTTTTACTCCTAACGATTTAAAGGATTTATACGGAGCAAACGGAGGCTCCATCTATGGGGTAGTGACAGACCGCAAAAAGAATGGCGGATTTAAAATCCCTTGCAAAAGTAAGCTGATTGATAACCTGTACTTTACAGGAGGTTCTACACACCCAGGCGGTGGAGTACCGATGGTGACACTATCTGGCCAACTGACAGCAGATGCTATTAACGAAGATTGGGAACAAGTAAATAAAAGTATCGGGTAACATAAAAATAGCAGCCGACTGGCTGCTATTTTTATTTTGGAATTCATTTAAGAAGGAGGTCCCTCGCTTCAATTGTCATCAATTCATTTTTATGAAAACTGTCATGCATTAACAGCCGCATTGCTTGAGTCCTAATGGATTTTTCCAAAACATTTCTTATATAACGGCCATTGCTGAAAGCAGATGGCAATAATACACTTTTCATTTGATTAAGGTGCTCCCGCATTTTCCATTCTGCTTCTTTCCCCATGATATATTCACGTTCTTTAAGCATTCGCTGACAGATCTCCATCAACTCTTCCACTGAATAATCAGGAAAATCGACGATAATCGGAAAACGAGAAATCAGCCCGGGATTCGTTCGCAAAAATTCTTCCATCTCCCGTTGATAGCCTGCAAGTATTAATATAAAGTCATGCTGTTTATCTTCCATGTGTTTAACAAGGGTATCAATTGCTTCCTTGCCAAAATCCTTTTCCCCTCCCCTTGCAAGCGAATAGGCTTCATCTACAAATAATATTCCTCCTAACGCTTTTTTTACAAGATCTCTCGTCTTCTGAGCAGTATGCCCAATATATTCCCCGACAAGATCTGCCCTTTCCGCCTCAATAAGGTGCCCTTTGGAGAGGACATTCATGTCACAAAACAACTTTCCAATCAACCTGGCAACAGTCGTCTTTCCTGTACCAGGGTTACCTTTGAACATCATATGAAGCACTTGCCTTTCTGTTTTCAACCCAATCTCTTCCCGCTTTTTATTCACATAAATCCATGCATATATTTCCTTGACCACTTTTTTCATTTCCTGTAACCCTACCAATTCCCCCATTTCCCGCTCTATTTCCTGCAAGATTACATGGTTGGTAGGAGTAAGCGGTTCCTCTAATGTAGGAACATGGGTAACTCTCAGTGGCTTTTTTTGTCCATTTAATACGATATTTATTTTCCCATTCTGGTTTTTCATAGGTTGATCCAAGAATGTCCACCTCATTTCCACGCCAAAATCCGACATATCCTGATGCAGTACACAATTTTTTTTACGATATTCTTCTTAAATCTGCACTATTTCGATTCTCTTCTACAACTTTCATATATTTTCATCAAACTATTGACAAACTTGTCATATTATGCGCTTTCCCGAGAAATAATTGAGCTTTTCGAGCTCATTATTTCCGTAATAAAACAAATGGAGAGAAATTCTCCATTTATTAACTAAATATATGATAATTTGAGAGCTATATGTTTGTTTTATACAAAATAAAAAACCAGCATTTAGCTGGTTTTAGGCTTCTGTTTCGATTTGTACGTTCTTTGATGGAGAAAAAGTTGAGATGGCATGTTTATAAATCAACTGCTGTTTCCCTTCTGTTTCCAGAAGCACAGTGAAATTATCAAACCCTTTAATTAATCCACGAAGTTGAAATCCATTCAGCAAGAATACCGTTACACTTGTTCCATCTTTTCTTAATTGATTCAGAACTTGATCTTGGATATTAATTGATTGCTTCATCTATTCTTCCTCCTCTTATCTCTATCTTTCTTACTTATTCGCTTCAAGTTGAAGCTTTCCTGCAATAAACGTAAAAATTTGTGATAACTTTTGCTCAAAATTCCCATCTGTCATATCAAACCAGGTGACATCCATTTTATTGCGAAACCATGTGAGCTGACGTTTGGCATATCTTCTTGAGTTCTGCTTTAGATCTTCTATTGCCTGTTCTTTGGAAACCTTCCCATCAAAATATGCATACAGTTCCTTATACCCTATAGCTTGAATGGACTGGCACTCCCGTATGCCATTATCATATAAATATTTTACTTCTTCAAATAATCCCTCTTCCACCATCATACCTACTCTGAGATTGATTCGTTCGTACAACACTTCCCTTTCCATTGTAAGCCCGATAAACGCTACTTCATATAATGGCTCAGGCTGCTGTGTTTCTTGGTACTCAGACATGGTTTTACCCGTTGTATGATAGATTTCCAATGCGCGGATGACCCGCCGCACATTATTAGGGTGGATATTCGCTGCACTTTTCGGATCAATTTCTGCGAGCTCGGCATGTAGTTTTTCGAAACCAACCTCTTCACTTCTTTTTTCAAGCACTCTGCGAACTTCTTCATCTTTGCCACTATCAGAAAAATGATAGTCAAACAAAACAGATTGAATATAAAGGCCAGTTCCTCCAACAATTATAGGAAGATGACCCCTTGATGCAATCTCTTCAATTCGGTTGCGGACATCTTGTTGGAATTCAGCAACGGAATAGGCATCAGTCGGTTCCTTGATATCTATCAAGTAATGAGGAATCCCCTGCATTTCCTCCTTCTTCACCTTAGCTGTACCAATATCCATACCCTTATATATCTGCATGGAATCCCCGCTGATGATTTCTCCATTTAAAAGCTTCGCCAATTCCACACTTGTTTTGGTCTTGCCGACTGCTGTCGGTCCGATGATCACAATAACTTTCTGTTTCTCTCCCAACGCTCACTCACTCTCTCAATTAATCTTTATCACAAGATATCATTATACCCATTTACATGTGGTCTCAATCTTGTAGAAAAAATCTTTTTTTTTCTATTACATTACCCGCTTAAACATCTTTTCCAGTTCGTAAGATGAAAAATGTATGAGGATCGGTCTCCCATGCGGGCATGTAAAAGGATTTTCCGCTTCTCTCAACGTATTTAACAAGGCTGAAATTTCATCTTGTCTCAAATGTTGATTCGCCTTGATTGCAGCTTTGCAGCTCATCATTATAGCCGCTTCTTCTCGCAAATCAGCAAGGTTAATTTTTTTATTATCTTTTACCAAGTTAATCATTTCATCGATGGTTTCTCTTTCTTCGCCTCGTGGAAACCAAACAGGATGTGCTTTTACAATGAAAGTCTGATGCCCGAAAGGCTCAAGCCATATGCCAACTTCCTGAAAAACATCCATATTTTCCTCCAAGAACAAATACTCTTCCATGGAGCACTCAATGGTTAAAGGAACGAGAAGATCTTGTAAATTTCTCTCTTCCCTGCCGAGTTTTTGATAAAAGTATTCATAATTGATCCTTTCTTGTGCGGCATGCTGATCAATCAAATACAACCCATTCTCATTCTGAGCCACAATATAGGTCCCATGCATCTGACCAATTGGATATAGAGCAGGTATCCTAGGCTCCTTCTTAAAGGTTTTCTCCCCTACGTGATCTTTTACTTTCTCCTGTATAGAAGAGTTGGGTTCCGTTCCTTCATTTTCTGTGGAATCTTCAGAGTCAGTTGGTATGAATGGCTCTTTTTCCTCATAGATTTCCAAAGAAGCAAAACGCTCATTCAGTACTGATTCACTTACCGCGCTTTCCCTAACTTCATCGAAAAGGGTAGTTTTTTCCTCTCCAACAGGAAAAGGTTTATCAGATGGATGACTTTGCTCCAAATTGAATGTCTCCTGAGTAGGTTTCACTTCTGTAGAATAAGTTGCCTGTTTTCTAGGCACATTGGATGGTATCAACTGCTTTTGCTGAAACTCTTTCTTAACACCATCTGCGATAAGTCGGTAAAGTTCATCTTCCTTGCTGAGCCTAACCTCTAGTTTGGCTGGATGAACATTGACATCGACAAGGAGTGGATCCATATCCACTTCCAGATACACAATAGGGTATCTCCCTATAGGCAGGAGTGTGTGATACCCCTCTTGGATTGCCCTGACAATGGTATAGTTCTTTACATATCGTCCATTAATGATAGTGGAAATATAGCTCTTGGAAGCTCGTGTCACTTCCGGCAACGCGATATAACCCTTCACTTCAAAGTCTAAAGATTCAAAGCGGATCGGAACCATTTTCTTGGCAATGTTCATCCCGTAAATGGAAGCGAGCACATGCAAACTGTCTCCACTTCCATTGGTCCCCAACATCCTTTTGCCATTGTGGCTAAGACGGAAGGAAATAGATGGATTCGCCAAAGCCAACCGGTTCACCATATCAGAAATATTGCCTAGTTCGGTATGGATCGTTTTCATATATTTCAGGCGTGCTGGGGTGTTGAAAAAGAGATGCTGTACAACAATATCTGTTCCTTTTCTGCTGCTTGCAAGCTCATTCTTTTCGAGGACCCCACCTTTGAAGCTCAAATGTGTTCCTGGGCCTTCCCCTGTGCTTGTTGTTATTTCAAAAAGTGAAACAGATGCAATACTCGGTAGCGCTTCTCCCCTGAAACCCAATGTCCTGATGCGGAACAAATCGTTTTCATTCTTTATTTTGCTTGTCGCATGGCGTTGAAAGGCTGTCAGGCAATCATCCTGTTCAATTCCGTCACCATTATCCAAAACGCGGATTTTGGTTAACCCCGCTTCTTCCAGCTCGATTTCGATGATGGTGGAATTGGCATCTATCGCGTTTTCCACAAGCTCTTTAACAACAGAAGCAGGTCTTTCAACCACTTCCCCTGCCGCTATTTTATTGGCCAAGCTTTCATCTAACTGGACAATTTTCCCCATTCTATCTCCTCCTTTCCTCTATTATTTAGATTTCAACAGTTTTTGAATTTCATATAATTTGTTCAAAGCATCCAACGGTGTTGTATCCAACAATTCCATTTTTTTAAGCTTCTCTATGGCAAGTTTTTCTCCCTTGGACTTTCTTTCCGCCTGCTTTTCGCCATCATTAAGATCGAAGAAGGAAAGCTGGGACTGTGGATCTTGTTCCATTATTTTGACATCCTCTTTAGCAGAAGCGACCTCCAAATGATCCACTTTAGGTTGACTTTCCAGCTTTTCCAGAATACTTTGCGCTCTTTGAATCAATTCTTTCGGCAGTTCGGCCAATTCGGCAACATGAATCCCGTAACTCTTATCAGCCGGACCATCTTTCATCTTATGCAGAAATACCACTTTACCATTTTGTTCCACCACACTGACATGAATATTCTTTAGCTTGTCAAGTTCCTTATCTAACGAGGTTAACTCATGGTAGTGTGTAGAGAATAGCGTCTTAGCACCGATTTTATCATGAATATATTCTATAAGGGCCTGTGCGAGTGCCATTCCATCGTATGTGGAAGTACCACGCCCTATTTCATCAAAAAGAATCAAGCTGTTCTGGGTAGCATACACAATGGCATTTCTCGCTTCAAGCATTTCTACCATAAAGGTACTCTGACCAGAGATCAAGTCATCTGCAGCCCCTATTCTCGTGAATATTTGATCAAAAATAGGCAAGGATGCTTCCTTTGCTGGAACAAAGCAGCCTATTTGAGCAAGGATGGCCGTCAGAGCCACTTGACGCATATATGTGCTTTTACCGGACATGTTTGGCCCTGTGATAAGCAACATTTCACTTTCCTTGTCCATCCACGTGTCATTCGGGACATACTCATTGGCATCCATCACTTTTTCCACAACAGGGTGGCGTCCCTCGGTAATATAGACCTTTCTTTCCTTATTGAAAGTTGGTCTGGTGTAGAACCTTTCTTCACTGATCGTGGCAAAGCATTGCAGTACATCCATTTCACTTACCGCTTTCGCAAGCTTCTGCAACCTTGGGATAAAAGCCTTTACTTCTTCACGTAGTTGTAGAAACAGCTCGTATTCCAAAGCGACAATCTTTTCTTCCGCTTCTAAAATCAGTGTTTCTTTTTCTTTTAACTCTTCTGTGATATAACGCTCTGCATTGGCAAGAGTCTGTTTTCTTTCGTACCTGCCTTCTGGTAGAGAAGCAATATTCGCTTTTGTTATTTCAATATAATACCCAAAAATTCGATTGTAACCTATTTTCAAAGAACGAATCCCGGTCATATCCCGTTCCCTTTTCTCTAATTCCGCTATCCAAGTCTTCCCATTCCTTCTGGCATCTCTGTATTTATCAAGTTCTTCATGAAATCCGTCCTTCATCATGTTGCCCTCTTTAACCGATAATGATGGTTGTTCGATAAGACTATCATGAAGAAGCGTCGTCAGTTCACTGCACTCATCCATATTTTCTAAAATGCTGGTACTTTCCATCGGCAGTTTTTCCACAAGTGCTTTTAAATGGGGAATCTGGGAAAGTGATTTTCGTAATTGCACAAGGTCCCGAGCATTCACATTTCCAAATGCGACTCTTCCTGCTAACCTCTCAAGATCATATACTTCCTTTAACAGGTCCCTTATCTCTTGTCTTGTAAAATACTCCTGTATGAGTGTTTCCACCATCTGATGACGTTGTTCGATTTTTGCGGGATTAATTAAAGGCCTGTCCACCCATTGCTTTAACAGCCTGCCTCCCATGGCGGTAACAGTCTGGTCCAACAACCATAGTAAAGAGCCTTTTTTCCCTTTGGAACGGATGGTTTCGGTCAACTCCAGATTCCGCTTGGAGAAAAGATCTATTTTCATCGATTGGTCCAACTCAAAGAATCCAGCTGGCTGAAGATGATCCAAACTTCTTTTCTGGGTTCTTTTTAGATAGTGCAAAAGCCTGCCCACCGTGATTAGAAGCTTTTCCTGTTCTATGTTGTCTACTATAGTTTGAAATTCAGATGGGATATCCACCGCTTCCTCATGGGAGCATGTGACAACCATTCTTTCTCTGATCATTTGTAAAACATCCATTGGGAATTGCTCCGAAACGACAATTTCCTTTGCTCCAATGGAATAAACTTCATTTACTAACTGCTGCAGTGGACCAGAAATAATCGTCGTATGTAATTCACCTGTGGAAAGATCGGCATATGCCAGTCCAAACGTTTCGTCCTCGAAATGAGTGACAGAAGTCAAAAAGTTGTTCTGTTTATCGGATAAACCTTTTGTTTCCATAACTGTACCCGGGGTAATTAATTGGACAACTTCCCTCTTTACGACCCCCTTCGTCAGTTTCGGGTCTTCCACCTGTTCACAAATAGCCACTTTATAACCTTTTTCAATCAATTGATCTATATAGTTAGGAGCCGAATGGTAAGGAACCCCACACATTGGAATTCTTTCTTTTCCTCCACCGTCCCGGCTCGTTAAGGTAATTTCAAGTACTTGGGATGCTTTTGTTGCATCCTCAAAAAACATCTCGTAAAAGTCGCCAAGGCGGAAAAATAAAAAGGCATCTTGATAGTCTGCCTTCACTCGTAAATATTGCTGTATCATCGGCGTATAAGAAGCCATCAAAAATCCCCCAACTATTGTTTTTTGCTGCTTTATTATATCATATTTTGTCGGGTTGAGGTGATTGGGAAAAAGCCTCATAAAACATAAAAAACCAGGAAGGGCTACCCTCCCGGTTTTCTTCTTACTCTTCGTAACCGTCAACGATGAAGTCAGGGTTGAGATCTTCAAACTCATCTTCATCTACATCCCAGTCCGTATCGTCCGCCAATGTGTCCGGATGCACTTCGACCGTCACTTTCGTTTCCCCGATAACTTCTGTCAAGAATTCTCTCTCTACCTGTACATTGATCTTAGCGCCAGATTCATCGATACTTGCTTCTAAGCAGTTTGGTTGCTGAAGGACGCGAGCTATTACTTCGTGGTCATCCCCCAAACTGTTGTCATCTTTATATTTCAGTCTGACAACATCCTTGTAGGAAACCGTTTCAGTAACTACTTCCGTTTTCGTATTATCACTGTAAGAGAACCAAACGTTTAGGTCATAACGTCCAATAACTTCTACTGTATCATCCACTTTGTTCGCATCATACGTATGATTAATGACCCAGCATCCTAGAATGCTCGTAGGACGATGCGAGGGACTTATCGTATGTTTGGATTGCGTGAACTTTCTACCCTTGCCGGTTACTGCTCTTGTGATAATTTCTCTGTATTCAGACATGCGAGCATACACCCTCCTCATTACAATCTTCATTTCATCCTATGCGGTTTAAATGACAATTGTGTTTTACTTGATTCTAAAACAGAACAAGATGATTTCTTACACATTAACGTATAGTTCATTGTATGCAAGCTTTTCTGGATATGTGCCTAATTTTTGAAAAAATCAAAAGCAAGCTGTAACAGGCTCAGGAACAAGAAAAACCGGGGCAAAAAACCGCCCGGTCCTTTAGTTCATCGTTAGTTATGTGCCGCTGTTCCTTTCCGCAAATGGCTTGCTTTCCCCGGAGCGACCTTGAGCCTCCTCGCTGCGCTGCGTGGTCTCATGATTGTCTCTACTCCCCCGGGAGGAAGGGACTAAGTAAAGGAGGCTTACAGAACGCCTTCGGATAAGTGAAAAGCCTGGAACGAAAAAAAGCATGGATGAGAAGACATCCATACTTTCGTATTATTATTTATTAGGAGCAGCTTCCGCCGTATGTTGTGTTTTTAACGTATGAACCCGTTTCTCCACGTAGAACATCTCCGCCTGTGGCAACGATGATTTCATCTGTTACCGTTTTTGAGATGTAGGAAGAAACCAATTGAAGAAGGTCATTTACATTAGTTTGGGAAGTTTTGAATTCTTGTACGATTGGAATTTCATCCATTTCGGCCAAAAGAGCATCCAATTTCGCTTCTGTTTTCTTTAATGCTTCTGTCTTTCCGTAGTGCTGGAAGTTTACTGCTTGCTTCTGTAAGCTTTTCACACTTGCGACCATTTCTTTGATTTTCTGGTTTTCATTGATTTGCCCTTCTGCACGCTTGAAGTATTCCACTTCTTCTGTGTCTGCAATCATTTGTGCCAGTTCTTTTGCTCTTTCCACTATATCAGCTCTTGTATATTTCGCCATTTTTTATACCTCCAATGCTTCTTCTGCAACTTCTTCAACCAGTTCTCCATCCAATGTCCAGGTTTTCGTCTTAACCACTTTAACTTTGACTATTTTCCCGATCACAGATTTTGGGGCTCTGAAGTTGACTAGTTTACTTTTATCTGTATATCCTGCTAACACATCAGGATTTTTCTTGCTTTCACCTTCTACCAATACTTCTACAACTTGACCCTCATATTCTTTTAATTTCTTTGCAGAAATTTCATTTACGAGTGCATTCAGGCGTTGAAGGCGTTCTTTCTTCACTTCCATCGGTACGTTATCCACCATTTTTGCAGCAGGCGTACCTTCACGAGGTGAGTAGATGAACGTATATGCTGTATCAAATTCGACTTCACGGTAAAGCGACATCGTTTCTTCGAATTGCTCCTCCGTTTCGTTAGGGAAACCAACAATGATATCAGTTGTAAGGGACGCGTTAGGCATTGCCGTTTTTATTTTCCCGACAAGTTCAAGATAACGTTCTCTATCATATTTACGCGCCATCAGCTTCAACACTTCTGAGCTGCCAGACTGAACCGGCAAATGTATATGATCAAGAAGGTTGCCGCCTTTTGCCAACACTTCAACTAAACGATCGTCAAAATCTCTTGGGTGGCTTGTCGTAAAGCGGACACGAGGGATATCGATCTTGCTGATTTCCTCCATCAGGTCCCCAAGACCAAACTTCATATCTTCAAAATCTTTTCCGTATGCATTTACATTTTGTCCGAGCAAGGTGATTTCTTTGTATCCTTGTGCCGCTAAGTGGCGAACCTCTTGGATGATATCCTCGGGTCGTCTGCTTCTCTCCTTACCACGTGTGTAAGGGACAATACAGTACGTACAGAATTTATCACAGCCGTACATGATGTTTACCCAAGCCTTGATCTCGCCTTTACGGTTTTTAGGCAGGTTTTCAATAACATCGCCTTCTTTGGACCAAACTTCAATCACCATTTCTTTAGACATGTATGCGTCCTTTAAAATGTTAGGTAGACGGTGAATATTATGGGTACCAAAAATCATATCCACTTGCTGATAGGTTTTAAGAATCTTGTTAACCACTGATTCTTCTTGGGACATACAGCCACATACACCAATCAAAAGGCCAGGTCTTGATTTTTTCAGAGTTTTTAAATGACCAAGTTCACCAAACACCTTGTTCTCCGCATTCTCACGGATTGCACAGGTATTTAATAGGATGACATCGGCGTCATTCACTGTATATGTCGCTTCATAGCCAAGGGCAAGAAATATCCCGGCCATCACTTCTGTGTCATGTTCATTCATTTGACAACCATACGTACGTATATAAAATTTCTTTCCTACTCCAAGACCTTGAAACTCCTCGGATATGGAAAAATCCTGATATGCAACTTCTTCTTTTCCGCGCTTCTTCGCGTCTTTTAGAGAAGGTGGTGCATAAACGGACTCAAAGTATTTGCTGAAATCCTTCTCGGATTTTTTGTCCGATGAATTCCCCGCAACTACTTGTGCTGCTTCCACTCTTTGTTTCTCATTCATTGTGATGACTCCTTTCCAGAAAAGTAGAGCGCATAAAACTCTACACATTAACATAGTATATTATTTTATGGCTTCTTAAACAATAAATATGGAGAAGATTACATAAATCTACATATTTCTAACACATAACAAGAGAGACACTTGTTCACGTGTCTCTCTTGTTGTTCCTTCTATTAGGAAATGATCCCAAGCTCTTTACCAGCTTTTTCGAAAATATCCAATGCTTCTTGAAGCTCTTCTTTTGAGTGTTGTGCCGTGACGATTGTACGTACACGCGCCATGCCTTTGGCAACAGTAGGGAATGCGATACCTTGTGCAAAGACACCGTACTCCAATAGTTTATCAGAAAATTTATGAGAAAGCGCCTCGTCTCCAACAATAACAGGGGTGACTGGTGTTTGACTTTCCCCAGTATCATAGCCAAGTTTCACTAATCCATCCTTAAAGAATTTCGCATTGTCCCATAGTTTTTCAATTAGTTCCGGTTCTTCAAGCAACACTTGGATTGCTTCATCACATGCAGCTGTAACAGCTGGTGGATGAGAAGTACTGAAAAGGAAAGGACGCCCTTTATGGATCAGATAATCAATCAAGGAACGGGAGCTAGCTACATATCCGCCTAGAACTCCGATAGCCTTACTAAGTGTTCCCACTTGGATGTGCACACGGCCGTCTAAACCAAAATGATTCACCGTACCTCGTCCATTTTCCCCAAGAACTCCAGAAGCATGGGCATCGTCCACCATAACAAGTGCATCATATTGTTCAGCTAGTTCCACAATTTTATCGAGTGGAGCAATATTTCCATCCATGGAGAATACTCCATCTGTTACAATAAGACGCTTGCGATATTCGCCGGACTCTTTCAGCGCACGCTCTAAATCTTTCATATCTACATGCTTGTACACTTTACGGGCAGCCTTTGTAAGGCGGATCCCGTCAATGATGGAAGCATGGTTCAATGCATCGGAAATTACCACATCTTCAGGAGAAAGAATAGCAGAAAGTACTCCTTGGTTAGTAGTAAACCCGGATTGAAATACAAGGGAAGCTTCTGTGTGCTTGAATTTTGCAAGCTTTTCTTCCAACTGTTCATGCATTGTGAACGTTCCGGCAATTGTGCGTACAGAACCAGTACCGGCACCGAATTTCTCAACAGCTTCCAAAGCCGCTTTCACTAGACGTGGGTGCGTTGTTAAACCCAAGTAGTTGTTAGAGGAAAGCTGAATAACTTCTTTCCCATTTATTACAACTTTCGATCCTTGATCAGATTCTAAAGGCACAAGTTTACGGAATGTACCCTGTTCTTTCATTTGATCTAATTCTTCTTGTAAGTACTCAAAACCTTTCATCAGTAACCCCTCCTATTTTTACCACTGCGTATTTATGGGTGTAAAACTACTTTACCACATTGACCAGAAATCATTAAATCAAAGCCTTTTTCGAAATCTTCAAGAGGAAAGTGATGTGTGATCATTGGCTTTACGTCCACTTGGCCAGACTTTAGTAGACTAGAAACCTGCTGCCATGTAGAATACATTTTTCTTCCTGTGATTCCTTGTACAGTTACTCCTTTAAAAACGATATCGTTCGTAATGTCCAATTCCACCGGACGGACAGGCAAGCTCAAGATGGAAACTCTCCCGCCATTTGTGATCATTTTAAAACCTTGGTTCATGGCAATCGGATGACCGGACATTTCACAAACTACTTCTACTCCATGTCCTTCTGTCAGCTTCATAACTTCATCGACCGGGTTTGCCTCTTTAGCATTAATAACTGTAGTAGCGCCCATTTTTGTGGCTAGATCAAGTCTGTATTCGTTTAAATCAATAGCAATCACTTGTGAAGCACCGGCAGCTTTTGCCACTCCCACCGCCATGATGCCTATAGGTCCACAACCGATGACTGCCACCGTTTTACCTGTTACGTCCCCTGCAAGTACTGTATGTACGGCATTTCCCATCGGTTCCTGAACAGATGCCACATCATATGGCATATCTTTCGGGTTCTTCCAAACATTTACCGCAGGAAGAGCTACATATTCTGCAAAACAGCCTTGTGTGTCAACACCGATAATCTTTGTATCCTTACAAATGTGATAATCACCTTTTAGACATTGTGGACATTTGTAGCAGACAATATGAGTTTCAGCTGAAACTTGATCTCCAAGTTGGACATTTGTCACTTTGCTGCCCACTTCAACAATCTCCCCGGCAAATTCATGACCGAATGCATATGGAGGATTCACACGACTTTGGGACCATTCATCCCATGTATAAATATGCACATCTGTTCCACAAATAGAGGTTGCTTTAACTTTTATAAGTACTTCATCTTCTTTTATTTTTGGTATATCTATCATTTGAAGTTCTGCACCATAACCGCGGTGATGCTTCACAATCGCCTTCATTTTTCCATTCACAGAGAACACTCCCTCATAAATATTAAACTATTAAACATAAATACTAGTAAGAGTGTATCATCTATAAGGATTTGTGTAAACCTGGTTGTCCACTGGGTGTGGACAACTGATTATGTCAGATAAAAAAACGAAGAATTTTTGAATTTTTTAAGAAAGCGTTTACATTTTTGCATAAAAAAATTGAAAAGTCCCAGCCGCTTAGCCAGGACTTTTCAATCATTACATAAATTCTTTCACTAACTCGTTAAATTGTGCTTCATCCAATTGAAGATCCGCTTTTGCAAGAGGCTCTTCACTGTAGTTGTGAACCATATCCTGGTAAGATTTCTGATCCTTATTCTGATAGATCAATCCGGTCACAAGTCCGTTATGCTCCATTAAAGTCTGCATTGCAGAAACTTTATTATGAGCATCATAGCCTTCGATATCAGCTAATTTCGTCAAGTTTTCTTTGAACCAGTCATATGTGTTTACTTTGTTGTAAGTTACGCAAGGGCTAAACACATTGATTAAAGAGAATCCTTTATGCTGAATACCCTTTTCAATTAAGGATGTGAGATCCTTCAAGTCTGTAGAAAAACTTTGTGCCACAAACGTTGCACCTGCTGTCAGGGCCATTTCCATTACCGAAAGGGATGACTCAATGGAACCTTGTGGTGTAGATTTTGTTTTAAAGCCCACTTCACTACGAGGGGATGTCTGTCCTTTTGTAAGTCCGTAGATCTGGTTGTCCATAACAATATATGTAACGTCTATGTTACGGCGAATGGCATGGATGGTGTGGCCCAATCCGATGGCAAAACCATCTCCGTCCCCACCTGAAGCGATAACCGTTAAGTCCTTATTCGCCATTTTCACACCTTGTGCAATCGGTAAAGAACGTCCATGGATTCCATGAAATCCGTACGAATTGATGTATCCTGATATACGACCCGAACACCCGATACCAGAAACAACTGCAAGGTTTTCAGGCTCTAATCCAACATTTGCGGCAGCACGTTGGATGGCAGCTTGTACGGAGAAATCCCCGCAACCAGGACACCAGTTAGGTTTTACATTATTTCTAAAATCTTTGAACGTTGCCATTTATAACAACTCCTTGCATTTTGTGTGGATTTCTTTCGGTAGGAATGGATCTCCATCATACTTCAAGAGGCTACTGATTTTTGCATGCTCGCCTACATTCATTTTCAGGATACTGGCAAGCTGTCCTGTAGCATTATATTCCACAACAATTACTTTTTTCGCCGCTTTTACAAGTGGTTCGATTTCCTTTGTCGGGAACGGATGAATCAGACGGACTTGTGCATGATTAGCTTTGATTCCATCAAGCTCCAATCTTTCCATCGCTTCTTCGATCGTACCGCGAGTAGAGTTGAATCCAACCAACAATACATCAGGTTCCTCATGCTTAGCGTTTACGTGAACAGGTGTATTGAATTTTAAGTTATTCAATTTTCTCAAGCGCTTGTCCATTTGTGCTTGACGGTTTGCTGCAACTTCAGAAGGCTTACCTGTTTCTTCATGTTCTACTCCAGTTACATGGTGAATACCATTTTTCATTCCTGGGATAACCCGAGGGGAAACGCCGTCTTCAGTAACCTCATACCGTTTAAAGTATGCTTTATCATCAGAGGAAGGAATCTCTTGATTGATATCAAGCTTTCCACGTCTGATTTCGATATTTTTGTAATCCAAGGATTCAACTGATTGCTTCCCTAACGATAGTTGCAGATCAGTTAACAATATAACGGGCACTTGATACTCTTCCGCAATATTGAATGCTTCAATAGTATCGTAGAAAGCTTCTTGAACTGTACTAGGAGCTAATACCACTTTTGGAATTTCACCATGAGTACCGTAAATCATGGCCATAAGATCGGATTGTTCGATCTTTGTTGGCAGACCAGTACTCGGGCCGCCCCGTTGTGTATCTACTACTACTAACGGCGTTTCAGTCATTCCGGAAAGACCGATAGCTTCCATCATAAGTGATAATCCAGGCCCAGCGGATGCAGTCAGCGTGCGTACGCCTGCATAGTTGGCACCAATGGCCATGGTACATGCAGCAATTTCATCTTCTGTCTGAATGACCGTTCCACCAAATTTAGGTAGTTTTTTAATGAGGTATTCCATTATTTCGGATGCTGGAGTGATTGGATATGCCGGCATGAAACGGGAACCAGCAGCTACTGCACCTAGAGCGATTGCATCATTACCGATCATAAATAACCGTTTGTTGCCATCTGCTTTAGCAAGTTGCATTGTTTCCACGTTCTCAGCTTGCTCTTTTACAAACTGAACACCTGCTCGGATTGCATCCATATTCTTTTCCACGATAGATTCGCCTTTACGGCCGAAAATCTCTTGCACCACTTCACGGAAAGACTCCGCATCCAAATCAAGGATTGCACTTGACGCTCCAACTGCAACCATGTTCTTCATCAAAGATGTGCCTAATTCCGTTGCTATTTCAGTAAATGGAACAGCGTACAAAGTAGCTTTTCCATCTTCGGGAATGCTTGGTTTAAATTTAGCATCCGCAATAACTACCCCGCCTTGACGCAATTCGTGATAATTTACATCGATAGTTTCTTGGTCAAATGCTACTAATATGTCAAGATCGTCAGAAATAGAACGAACTTGAGTAGTACTCACACGGATTTTATTATTCGTGTGGCCACCTTTAATACGTGAAGAAAAATGGCGATAACCATATAAATAATAGCCTAGACGATTTAATGCAATGGAGAAAATCTCACCAGTACTTTCGATACCTTCCCCTTGTTGCCCTCCAACTTTCCATGAAAGTTGATTGATCATGTGCCTTACACCCCTTTAATTACGTTCGTTGTCAGAATTTTGTACAATATTTATTGTAGCATTATTCCCTTCATATAACTAGAAATTACCTATTAAATATAAAAACATGACTAGGAAAAACCGCTGAATATGTACTAAACGCTTTCATTGTAGACCTATTTTTTTAAAAATACAAGACTTTGCATTAATTTCTTTCGAAAAATTTGGATATTTTAGCAGTATAGAAAGATACAACGATAAAGCTAGTATTCGCAAGGTTTATCGCGGAAATCTGGAAAAGAAATTATTAAATATGAACCCTTTGACGGTCGTTTCAGAATAGTATTTTAATAAACTATTCACTAAGTTGAAATAGTCCTCATACTTTCCTAGGCCGTGAACTGTATGATCGATTCCATCAAAGTCCGAACCAAAGCCGATGTTATTTTCAGCCCCAAGTGAACAATAATGCTCAATATGTCTTATAATATCTATAATAGTGGTTTCAGTTCCCTCTGCGAGGAATTGAGGGACAAATGTAACGCCTATTGCCGCATTCTTTTGAATTAGTGCTTGGATCTGGTCATTTGAAAGATTCCTTGGATTCGCACAAACCGCTTTACAGTTTGAATGGGAGGCAATAACAAAATCCCCCGTTTCCATGACATCCCAAAAACCTCTGACAGATAGATGAGAAACATCTGTCCAGATAAAATACTCATTATTCATTCTGACTACTTCCCGTCCGAAAGAAGACAGACCGGCACCTCTTTCTTCCAAGATTCCATCAGCAACAGCATTCGCATGGTTCCATGTCAAACCTACAGAAGTGACCCCAAGCCGATATAGGGTACGTAACTTTTCTAAATCCGTCCCTATGGCATCGCACCCTTCCAATGTCAAAATAGCACCAATCTGCCCCGGCTTTAATTCTGATATTTCCTTTTTGGTTGTCACTAGCCTCATGTTTGGAAATCTGCGTAATATTTTTTCATAGAATATGTCGATCATTTCCAACGCTACATGAAAGACAGATTCCTTTTTCACTTTCTCCGGCACATACACAGCAAAGCATTGTACTCTGGCATCCCCCTGCTTTAAACCATCCCAGGTTACGTGCAGGTCTTCACTGTCTTTAAAGGATAACCCTTTGTTTTCCCACATTTTCCATAACACATCACAATGTGCATCAAATACTTTCAAAAACAATCCCTCCACTACTGTCTTTCCTATCCCCTTAATTACTATACTCTTTTTATTTGAATGGATGTCGACAAACCTAATAGAACTGAAATAACCATAAACAAACCTGTTTGCAAAAACAAGCAAACAGGCTCAATGAAAAGCTATTCTTTTATCTTGGTTCCACAATGAGCTTGATTGCCGTTCTTTCTTCTCCATCAATTAATATATCCGTAAAAGCTGGAATACAAATTAAATCCACTCCACTTGGTGCAACAAACCCACGTGCTATGGCTACTGCTTTTACAGCTTGATTTAGCGCTCCGGCACCAATCGCTTGAATCTCAGCACCCCCACGCTCTCTTAAAACGCCTGCTAAAGCCCCTGCTACCGAATTTGGATTAGACTTAGCTGAAACCTTTAATATTTCCATTTCTAGCTCCTCCTTAACATTTACAGTATATGGTGAAAGATCCATAGATGAATGAATTGTTAATAATTTCATTCCTACTATATTCACGAGGAGCGCAATGTATTCCTATGGTTGTCAGCTAAGCATCTAATATTTAGGCTGCTTTCGTAAACTTTGTTGCTTTTTCGTATTAACCATCTAACCGTAATATTCCTTACTGTCGTGCTCTTTTCACTCTAATCATGTAAAGTTTACTTGATCATTTTAATGCAGGTAAGAGGGCAAAAAGTCCAAATGCCGACTTTTTGCTAGTGGACAACAATAATGTTTTAGAATAGAGCCAATATTTCAAACTTCACATGTACTTTGAAGGAAGCATATGTCGGTTTTAAATAGGGAAATCCATCGGACTATTAATCAAAGAATGGATGATCGTCGTTTATCATCAAGGGTTGGATTTTTTTTGCTGTGCCGGTTTTCATATCCACATCGATCAAGACACCGTTTAATTGTGCTCTTCCTTCTGTCACTTCAAATCTCACAGGAAGGGCAGTTGTGAAGCGTTTCAGCACCGCCTCTTTTTCCACTCCTAAAATACCGTCATAAGGTCCTGTCATCCCAACATCCGTAATATAGGCGGTTCCTTCTGGAAGAATTCGATGATCACTCGTTTGAACATGTGTATGTGTTCCTACCACACCTGTCACTCTTCCATCCAGATACCAGCCGATTGCTTGTTTTTCACTTGTAGCTTCCGCATGAAAGTCCACAAAGATAAACGGTGTACGTTTTTTTGCCTCTTCAACAAGTTCATCTACCTTATTAAAAGGGCAATCTATCGGAGGCAGGAAAGTCCTGCCCTGAAGATTGATCACAGCCAGTTCCTTTCCTTCAAATGGGAGGTATGCGATTCCTTTCCCTGGGTTTGAACTCGGGAAATTAGCGGGACGGATCATCTGTTTAGCACCTTCGATAAATTCAAATATCTCTCTGTTATCCCAAGTATGGTTGCCAAGGGTTACAAGGTTGGCACCTGCCCTTAGGAAGCCCTGATAAATTTTCTCGGTTATGCCTTTTCCTCCTGCTGCATTTTCTCCATTTACAATGGTTACAGCTGGTCTATACTTACTTTTTAACTTCGGAAGGTATTCACTCACCATTTTTCTTCCTGGTGATCCTACTACATCTCCAATAAATAATATTCTCACATTCACTAATCCCTTCTAACAATCAAATTCATAGTTTAGTTTTACATATGTTGTCGGAGTATGCAAATAAACGAAACACGATACAATCGGACGACCTGATTAACCATGTGGATTTCATTTCATTATGCACGCTAACGAGTATTTTAATGTTATTTAGCAAAAAAAATAAAGCGGTGCAAAGCACCACTTTATTTAGCATACTCCACGGCTCTTGTTTCACGAATAACCGTTACTTTAATATGGCCTGGATAATCGAGTTCCTCTTCAATGCGTTTTCTGATATCCCTTGCTAATCGATGAGCTTCAAGATCATCGATTGAATCAGGTTTTACCATAATACGCACTTCACGTCCTGCTTGGATGGCAAAAGATTTCTCTACGCCTTCATAGCTTTCTGATATTTCTTCAAGCTTTTCAAGTCTGCGGATGTAGTTTTCCAATGTTTCACTACGGGCACCTGGTCTTGCTGCTGAAAGTGCATCAGCTGCAGCTACCAAGACAGCAATGATCGAAGTCGGCTCTGTATCACCGTGGTGAGAAGCAATACTGTTAATGACAACAGGATGCTCTTTATACTTAGTAGCAAGTTCTACACCGATTTCAACATGACTTCCTTCGACTTCATGGTCGACTGCTTTTCCAATATCGTGCAACAAGCCGGCACGGCGTGCAAGAGTTTCATCTTCACCAAGCTCTGCAGCCATAAGACCTGAAAGGAAAGCAACTTCCATGGAGTGTTTCAGGACATTTTGCCCGTAACTTGTACGGAATTTCAGACGTCCCAAAATTTTGATAAGATCTGGATGTAAGCCGTGTACACCTACTTCAAATGTTGTCTGCTCACCCATTTCGCGAATGTACTCATCCACTTCACGTCTTGATTTTTCTACCATTTCCTCAATTCGTGCCGGGTGAATTCGTCCATCCTGGACAAGTTTATCTAAAGCGATGCGTGCAGTTTCACGTCTGATTGGGTCAAACCCTGATAAAATAACTGCCTCTGGAGTATCATCAATAATCAAATCAATACCAGTAAGTGTCTCAAGGGTACGAATATTACGACCTTCACGACCGATGATTCGACCTTTCATTTCATCATTAGGTAAGTTAACGACGGATACTGTTGTTTCAGCCACATGGTCAGCGGCACAACGCTGTACGGCTAATGAGAGAATCTCCCTTGCCTTTTTATCCGCATCTTCCTTTGCTCTGTTTTCACTTTCTTTGACCATCAGAGCAATGTCGTGGGACAATTCATTCTCAACACGATCCAAAATGATATTCTTGGCTTCTTCTCGTGTCAATGCTGAAATGCGTTCCAGCTCTTCCTGCTGTTTGCGCACCATATCATCCACTTTGCTTTCTAATTCTTCAATATGCTGTTGTCTATCGTTTAAAGAATCTTCACGCCTTTCTAATGCAACTTCACGTTTATCAAGCGATTCATCTTTTCGATCAAGATTCTCTTCTTTTTGCATTAAACGATTTTCTTGTTTTTGCAGTTCGCTTCTACGGTCCCGAATATCACGTTCAGCTTCAGTTCGAAGTTTGTGAATTTCGTCCTTCGCTTCCAAAAGAGCTTCCTTTTTAAGCGATTCAGCTTCGCGTCTGGAATCTTCCACGATCTGATCCGCGACACTTCTCGCGCCAGCAATCTTTTGTTCGGCTATGGATTTACGAACATAAAAGCCAACAACTACACCGACGATTAGGGCAAGCAAAGCGGAGATAATAATTGGCATATAATCCATCATTACACCTCCTCTTGCTATGAACTTTTTCTTGCTAGATTTCATTGTCGGCATGTACATTGTAACGGTTCTTATCAACATACAGCTCTAGGGCTTTCGCTTTTTTATAGCTCTAAAATTCTAACAAAATGTAAATTATACATACTAATTGTAAATCTGTGAAAAATTATTGTCAAGCCTGTCCTGGTAAGGATATTGTTTTTTGGTAAACTAATCCTGTTATTTGTATGTTTTTATGAAAAAAATGGCTCTTAATACATACATAGACCCTGTATTGATATACAGGGTCTATGGGGCAGATATTAAAATATTAAAAATTTAGTTCTTCCTGATCCATTTCTTCTTCCGCAGGAGCGTTTACATCTTTATCCAATCCATGATGATCACGGATTTGCTGATGGATTTCTTTTAGGATTTCCTTATTTTCTTTTAGGAACTGTTTCGCATTTTCGCGACCCTGTCCTAATCTTTCTTCATTATATGAGTACCATGAACCGCTTTTTTGGACAATATCCAAATCGGAGCCCATATCAATTACTTCTCCTTCTCTGGAGATCCCTTCACCGTACATGATATCCACTTCTGCTACTTTGAATGGAGGAGCAATTTTGTTCTTAACAACTTTTATCTTTGTTTTATTCCCGACAATATCATGACCTTGTTTTAATTGTTCAGCACGGCGCACTTCCAAACGAACGGAAGAATAGAATTTAAGCGCGCGTCCGCCAGGAGTCGTTTCAGGGTTTCCGAACATTACTCCTACTTTTTCACGGATTTGGTTGATGAAGATAGCAATGGTTTTGGATTTATTGATGGCACCTGAAAGCTTACGAAGAGCTTGGGACATTAGTCGAGCTTGAAGACCGACATGGGAATCACCCATTTCCCCTTCGATTTCCGCTTTTGGCACTAGAGCTGCTACGGAGTCAACCACTATGATGTCAACCGCTCCACTTCTTACAAGTGCCTCGGCAATTTCCAACGCTTGCTCACCAGTATCTGGTTGAGAAAGAAGAAGTTCATCAATGTTTACGCCTAGCTTTTGGGCATAAACTGGGTCCAATGCGTGCTCCGCATCGATAAATGCAGCTTGTCCACCTTGTTGTTGCACTTCTGCAATAGCATGAAGGGCAACAGTTGTTTTACCGGAAGATTCCGGACCATATATCTCTACCACTCTTCCTCGAGGATATCCGCCAGCACCCAATGCAACATCCAATGCCAAGGATCCACTTGGAATAGTGGAGATCTTACGTTCTGTTTGTTCCCCCAATTTCATTATGGAACCTTTTCCGAATTGCTTTTCTATCTGTTTTAACGCCATATCTAAAGCAGCTTTACGATCACTCACACAATTTCCTCCTCTTATCTATTAAACTTAATTATTAGCATCTATTAACTACTCTAACTATACCCTTTTTTATAACGTTTGGCAACTAAAAAACGAACATCCATTCGGTTTTTTTACAAAAGAAAACTTGGAGAAAATCTGATTTTCTGCTTAATGCGGAATTTTGGTTTTCAGGATGAAAAAAAGAGTGAAAATACAAAATTCATTTTTTAGAAAGTATTCCAAAAGGCAGATTTTGCTTTAAAAAAAGTAGTTGAAGCTACCTTCAACTACTTGAAAAGTTCTTTTAATAATAAATGGCAGCCGTATTTGGCAGAACGATGCTTGATGCCTTCCCTTGTGCCTGCCAATTGAAGCTTATGGACGACGGTATTTCCGTCAGGTAAAGCAATTCCGATATAAACGGTACCAACAGGCTGATTATCCATAGTTCCAGGTCCTGCAACCCCTGTAAAGCTAATGCCGATATCTGTCTTAAGTAATTTCTTGACACCTTGAGCCATTTCCTCAGCAGACTTTGCACTAACTGCCCCATCCTGTTCAAGGGTTTGTTTCTGTACACCCAGCACCTTCTCTTTTACATCATTGGTGTAGCTGACAATGGCCCCTTCTATTACTTCGGAGGCACCAGTGAAGCTTGTCATCCTTTCAGAAAACAGTCCTCCTGTCAGACTTTCGGCACTGCTGAGCGTGAAGCTTGACTGTTGAATTTTATTAAAAACAACAGAGTAGATTGTATCTTCATCGTAGCCGAAGAAAAATTCGCCGACACGCTCCAAGATTTCTGTTTCCGATTGTTGGATCAAACGGTTTGCTTCCTCTATGGAATGATGCTTTGCAGTAAGTCTCAATGTCACCTCATTATCACCGGCGAGAGGGGCGATTGTAGGATTTGTCTGATTGTCTATTAGGTCTTCAATATCCGTTTCGAGTTGTGATTCCCCAATTCCGAAAAAGCGGAGGACCTTGGAAACAATCTGTTCTTTGACACCGAGCTTTTCTAACAGAAATTCTCTTCCATAGTGTCTGAACATTGGTTGAAGCTCTTTGGGAGGACCAGGTAAAAGCATATATGTATGTGTTTCATCTGATAGTGCCATCCCCGGCGCCATCCCATAATCATTAGTTAAGACAGATGATCCTTCTAGAACCAATGCTTGCTTCTTATTATTCTCGCTCATTTTCCTCTGTGATTTTTCAAAATAAGCTTTAATATTTGACATGGCCTCTTCATCCATCACTAATCTCTTTCCAAGTACTTCAGCAATGGTCTCTTTCGTAAGGTCATCTTTTGTCGGGCCAAGTCCTCCTGTGAAGATTAGAAGATTGGATCTCTGCTTGGCTGTATTGATCGCATCCCTGAGTCTGGTTGAATTATCACCAACAACTGTATGGTAGTAAACATTTACTCCAAGTTCAGCTAGTTGTTTTGAAAGGAATTGAGCATTCGAATTACAAATTTGCCCTAGCAATAATTCAGAGCCAACTGCAATGATTTCTGCATTTCTAATCATATGGAACTCTCCCCTCTTTTTCACTATATCTACAAAAGATCGTTATTACTTGGAATTCAAAAAAGCTTGTCTGTTTTTGTAGAAATAATCCCATCCAGATACCACTGTAAATATCATGGCAACCCAAAGTGCTAGCATGTCAAAAGGGAAACCAATGAACGCAAAGGGAAGATTATGTAATAATAAAGCGGAAACAGCAATGATCTGTGCCCAAGTCTTGATTTTCCCCAGCATATTAGCAGCGACAACTTCTCCTCCACCGGCAAGCACTAAACGCAATCCAGTAACAGCAAACTCCCTGCTGATGATGACAATCACAATCCACGCAGGTGCTAACCCAAGCTCTACAAGCGCAATAAGTGCCGCAGAAACCAGCAGCTTATCTGCAAGAGGATCTAAGAACTTTCCCAGGTTGGTCACTAAATTCAATTTTCTAGCATAATAACCGTCAACCCAATCAGTAATGGATGCGATAATAAATATAAGAGCTGCCAGAAGATGCGCGTAAGGAATTGACTTATCTCCAAGGTGTAAATCGCCCCAATTAAAAGGTACAAGCATAAGTACCATGAATATTGGTATCATTAGGATTCTTGAAACAGTTATTTTATTCGGTAAATTCACAATCATTCCTCCAGCATTCAATATTGCTTTTCCACTATACATAAAATACTAGGCTTTGTCTAATGATAGGGAAATGTCTGTACAAAAAAAGCCATCATCCAGATGACTTTATTGTTGTCCATTTGCTGCGAATTTAATAGTGATTTTCTGAGTTGTCACATCATCTGCAGGAAAGGGGTACTCAAGTACTTCCCCATTGATCTTTATTTCAGTTGCCGGGACCCAGCCAATATTGAACAGAATTTCAGTTTCTTCAGTCAAATCAAATGTTTCTGTCTCTCCCTCAGCCAATTCCTTGCTGTGGAAATACTCTCCTTCTGAATTGCTGATCCCTACCCATGTGTTACCGCCTATTGCTGAGAGTTCCACTTCAAATGCATCGGCACCCGTCAGTTCCAGGGTAGCGTTCGGCTGGCTTGATGAGACTTCTGTCAACGTTCCGGCTGAGTTTCCTTGCTCCTCTTCAGGCTCTTCGACAGGTTCCTCTCCGGTTGCTTCATCTTGCTCACCGTCTCCCTGATCTTCATCTTCAGTATCGGCAGGGTCGTAAACTACACCCCGATTGGAATCTTCTTGAGGATCGGAGTTGTTTCCGAAGTCCCAATTTTGGAAAAGGATATAAAGGATGGCTACCACAGCAACGAGTGCTAAGAACATCAAAATTTTCGGAATGAAATTAAGTACCTTATTATTCTTCGCAGGCACTTGCTTTCTTGTTTTCACTCTTGATAATTGCGGGATTTCTTCTTTCTCATTAGCAGGGATGTCTTGTTTGAATTCCTCAAATATCACTTCCGGATCCAACCCTACCGCTTCAGCATACTGTTTTATAAAGGCACGGGCATAGAATTGACCTGGCATGATCGAATAATTTCCTTCCTCAATACCAATCAAGTACCTTTTCTGGATTTTTGTCGCTGTCTGCAAATCCTCCAATGACATGCCTTTCTCTTCTCTTGCTTGCCTTAATCTATTACCTAATTCTGTCAACAATTACACCTTCCAACATTATTTAGAAATCAAAGCCTCCAAAAGGATTCTCTTCAAACATATTATTTGGTTGAACAACATCATAAGTGATTTCTTCTTCTTCATTATTTCTGAGTTCAATAATATAATCGAAATCATCTAGCTTATATTCTGTATTTTGCACGAAAATATCAGGATGTTCAACCACTTTTACAGCAGATAGTCTCATTATTTCTCGAATAAGCTGCCAATGCTTCTCATTAGCTCTTTTAGTGGAAACTATTCCGTCTACAATAAATAAGTTATCCACATTATATTCGTCCTCAATCAATTGGCTTCGGATGGTTTGTTTGAGTAAGGTACTGGAAACAAAAAGCCATCTTTTATTGGCACAGACACTTGAAGCTACAATGGATTCGGTCTTTCCGACACGCGGCATCCCTCTGATGCCGATGAGCTTGTGACCATCTTGTTTAAAAAGCTCTGCCATGAAATCCACCAGCAGACCCAATTCATCACGAACGAATCTGAAAGTTTTCTTATCATCGGCATCACGTTGTATGTATCGGCCATGTCTCACTGCCAACCGATCCCTTAACTTTGGTTCTCTAAGTTTAGTTACAGTTATATTATCCATTGTATTCAAGATGGATTCAAGACGGACTATTTGCTCATTTGAATCACTAAGGAGCAACATTCCCCTTCTCGCATTGTCGACTCCATTGATTGTCACAATATTAATGGATAACATTCCTAATAGGGAGGCAATGTCTCCTAAAAGCCCCGGTCTGTTGATATGTATTTCATATTCTAAATACCACTCTTTTTTCTCCATCAAACCCCTCACCCTCTCAATGAAACTTCTTACAAAACGTTTCGAGACTTATGTTACTTCTATAATATCCAATAATCACTTAATAAGAAAGCAATTCCTTGTGATGTCGCTAAAATTGAGCTTATTTAAAATTCTTTCTGTAAATTGGAGAGGACGGGGTGATGTTTTAAGCTATTCGGTCTTTCAGAAGTCTTTACTCGATGATGGGAATCCTTAAAAAGGGCAAACAAAAAAGAGAGGTTGAGGCCTCTCTTAATGAGTTGAATCGTGTTGCACCAATTTTACCATCATATTGGCGATTGCATGTTGCTCTTCAGGGCTTGCCACTTTCCAAAGATCAGCTAAAACTCGTTCCTGTGGGTTTTTGGCTTCCACTTCTTTAGCAAGGTAGTCACCAATTTCATATGCAAGCTGAGAGATAGCACCATGGTCCATCCCTTCATGCTCTGCATGGTTCAATCGATCGCCTAAAAAGCCTTTCCACTGTTCCCAGTTTTCAAGTACTGACATAATAACTCCTCCTTCCAATATGTTCAAGAGTTAGTATGTGAAGGTCCTTTTCAAATTATGCATTACCTTCTAATTCCAGCCGCCATTCACCCCTATCACTTGACCAGTTATGTAAGAGGATCTTTCTGACAGAAGAAAGCTGACAGCATCCGCTATCTCATGTGGCAACCCAAGCCTGCCCATCGGGATATCCGAACTTATTCCCAGCTTCTCTTCAACTGTAAAGTTATCCAGCATCTTAGTTGACACTGCTCCAGGGGTTATGGCATTGACACGTATTCCATTTAGTGCAACCTCTTTGGCAAGTGCTTTTACAAAAGAGATCTGAGCACCCTTTGTCATGGAATAGAGGACTTCGCACGACGCACCGATTTCCCCCCAAATAGAAGAGATGACGACAATATTACCATTGTGCTTACTAAGCATGCCAGGCAATAGGGTTTGAATGATTGAATATAATGATGTTATGTTAAGGGCAATCATACGCCTCTTTGCTTCTTCTCCAATATCTGTCATCAGTCCATAATGGGTTACCCCCGCATTATAAACTATCGTATCAATAGGCGAAAATACTCCATTTTTTATTCTCTGTACACCTTCATCGCTTGTTAGGTCTGATTGAATGGGTATTATTTTTTCAGCTCCATACTCTTCCATCAAATCGAGTATGGACTGTTTATCACGGTTAAAGTGAAGATAGGTTGAATAACCTTCCTTTAGAAGCGTCTTGGCTATTTCCTTCCCGATATCCCCGCTTGCCCCAATGATTAATGCTGTTTTACTCAAAGTACTCATCCTTTTCCACATAAGACTCTGTATTGACACTGGTCATTTCCAGACTAAGAATTTCATATGCAGCGTTTTTATCTTAATTCACATTATATTTGCAACAATCTTTGAGAAAGAGCTTAAAAATAAAGAAGCCGGCCCAATTAAGAACCGAGCTTCCATTATAATATTCATTTTGGCACAACCTGAAAGATTGTGAAAGCTTCTTCTTTGATAAATTCTGACGCTGCCTTCTTAAGATCCTCAATTGTTATCTTCTCCAGTTGAGGCGTCACTTCAAACAAATCCATGTTGTTAAAGGCATAGCGGGTAAATTGGTTTGCAATAAACTCTGGTGAGTTGAGTGCTCGTAGGAAAGAACCTATTTTTTTCTTTTTGATACGTTCAAGCTCATCCTGTTGAATGGAGTCGGGGTCAAACTGCAGCAAGATACTCTGCACCCGTTCCGCCAATTTGTCCGGCTCAGATGTATCCCCTCCTAGCATAGCAAATCCAAATCCTTGTTCACCCGTATAATCATAAGCGAACGTTTCATCAATAAGTCCGTCATCATAAAGTGTTTGATAATGATCGGAGCTTTTGCCAAAAAGGAGGTCCAAAAGTATATTCACTGTAAGTTCGTGTTTTAAGAGGGCCTCGCCCTGCCTTGTGGGGTTGGCTTCTTTAATACCTACCATGCACTTGGAAGTATGGACATTCATCTTAAGCACTCTCTTCTTTTCGCTGACAGTGACAGGTTCCTCATCAAATTGGCGCTGTATCATTTCCTGCTCTTTAAAGGTTTTATTTGCTTGATTTTCTTTGATGAACCCCATCATCTCTTCTATATCCATTGGTCCCACAACAAATAACAGCATATTGCTTGGATGATAGAATGTTTCATAGCAGGTGTATAAGAGATCCTTTGTTACTTTGGAAATGGACGGAATGGTACCAGCTATGTCAATCTTTACCGGATGATGGTGGAACATATTTTCAATCAATCCAAAATATGCACGCCAATCCGCATTATCCTCATACATGGTAATCTCTTGGCCAATGATGCCCTTTTCCTTTTCCACCGTTTTTTCCGTGAAGTATGGAGCCTGCACAAAATCCATTAAAGTTTCAAGATTTTTTTCCACATTGGATGTACTTGAAAAAAGGTAAGCCGTCCTAGTAAAGGAAGTAAAGGCATTAGCTGAGGCACCTTGCTTGCTGAAATCTTGAAAAACGTCCCCATGTTCCTTTTCAAATAATTTATGCTCTAGGAAATGGGCAATACCATCAGGAACTGTGACAAAATCCTTCTTTCCTATTGGAACAAACTTATTGTCAATGGAACCATATTTGGTAGTGAATGTGGCATAGGTTTTATGGAAACCGTCTTTAGGAAGCAGGTACACTTCCAGACCATTATCTAATGTCTCATGGTAGAGAGTCTCAGCCAGTTGGTTGAAGTCAATCTTTTCCATCTGTTTATGCCTCCTTTCCTGTCAAGAAATAGATGGTATCTTGCTCAATTAGTCTTGCAACTTCCTGGATTTGTTCCTTTGTAACATTCTCGACCCCTTCTAAAAATGCATCGACCGGTTTATCCACATCCGAAACTTCATTATTATAAAGGATTTCAATGAGTCCGCGTGCAGTATCGATTGTTTCTAGAATTTGGTTTTTTATCACAGCTTTTGTTTGCGAAATTTCTGATTCGCTATATTCCCCTTGCTTCATCGCTTCAATCTGTTGGTTGATGATGGTAACTGCTTTTTCATAATTGGAGAAATCAATTCCCGACATTACAAGCAGCAGGCCTTTATGGCTCTCAACTCTAGATGCAGCATAATAGGCCAAGCTTTCCTTTTCCCGCACGTTGATAAACAGTTTGGAATGGGAGAAACCACCGAAGATACCATTGAAGACTTGTAATGCATAATAAAGATCGTCATTAAATTTCACATTCGTTCTATATCCAATATTCAACTTCCCTTGTTTCACGTCCTGCTTTTCGATTACTTCGTTCGGTTCTTTTTTATTTGTCGCTCGATTTGTAATACTTGATTCAACTTTATTAACTTGTTGTGGCATATCAAAATACTTTTTAACGTAACCATCCACTTCTTCTTCTTTAATGTCACCAACAAGATAGAGGTGGATATCATTAGTTTTAAGCATGTTCTGGTAATATTCAAATAATGATTGTGCTGATATGTTGTCGACTTGATCCTTTTCTCCATTTGCAGGAAGGCGGTATGGTTCTTCTGCACACATCTCTTCAATCAATCGTTGGCTGGCATATCGCATTTTATCATCATAAACAGATTGAATCCGTTGTTTTAATGCCCTCTTCTCCTTATCTACTGTAGAAGATTTGAATGCGTTCCCTTCGATTACCGGATGAAGAAGAACTTCACTTAACAGCTCTATTCCTTTTTCAAGGAGTGGCGTGGAATCCCTTAAGAATTTTTCATTTGCAATTTCCAGACGGAAAGTAATGATATGGTCTTCCCCTTTTTTACTTAGGTCGACAGCAAGGCTTGCTCCATATAATTCATCCAAATAGGCCCTGAAGTGAGAAGGTTGCGGATGTGATTTAGTACCGTTTTGAAGTACATACGGCAATAAAGCCCTGACAGTCACATCCTCTTGGGACAATGGGGCTCTTACTTTTAAAACGATTGTGTTCGTCTTGAATTTTTCAGTGGTTATTGTATGAATCGTAATTCCATTCAAGCTGTACGTTCTTTCGTCTACTAGCTTCACGAAATCTCCTCCTTCACGTCAAATAAGGTATTCGATATGTCATCATTTTTATTAAACGTATAACAATATAGACAGTACTATTCTTTCTTTATTATTCAAAAAATAGTCCTTAACCCAATATAACGTTAAATTAGCAAGTTTTTCAAGTTGAAGGGCGTGCCAAATGTATAAACTTGATTAAGTTTACATAATAATATTATGAAAAATAATATTATGCAAAAACCAACGATCATAGGGATTATAGTTTCAGGCTAAATCATTTAATTTATCTGTTGAAACAGTTAATCTTCGTTCCAGGCGCTACGCTTATCCGAAGGGCGGTCCGTAAGCCTCCTCGGCTATCCCTGCGGGGTCTTGAAAGTCCCTTCAACTAGGAATTTTCATCATATTTGAACCTTGTCTACACAGAAAAACCACGAGCATAGTAGCTCGTGGTTTCAGTGTGTAGACAAAGTTATTTTATCTTTGAGATATGCAATATCCAAGTTGATCGTAGTGGAAGGCGCGCAGACTTCTGCGGGAGGAAGGGACAGGGAAGACCCCGCAGGGTGTAAGCCCGAGGAGGCTTCCGGACCGCCCGCGAAAAGCGAAGCGCCTGGAACGAAGATCAACACCAGGATGCAAATTTAAAAATATTTAGGGCTTTGTCAACAGTCTGAAACCACGAGCATAGTAGCTCGTGGTTTTTCTGTGTTTTCATGGACGTTTTCTCAGTACATGGAAACTAAACTTATCCGCTCTGAAATAATTTAGGGAATAAAGTATTGGCTCATCATTTTGATCATAATGCATCTGCTTTAATACAAGCAATGCAGTTTCCGGTTCACATTCAAGAATCGGTGAGATCTTATCATGGTACCCCATAGGTTCAATATGGGTGACCGCATAAGAAATATATCTACCCGCTTCGTTCTCAAGTAGTTTTAATAATGATTCATTCTTATAAGATTGATAGTCCTCGACGATCGTAGTCGGGATCTTATCGATACAATAAACCACAGGTAGATCATTTGCAGTACGTACTCTTTCAAAATGGAGCACTTCTTTGATTTCGGGATTATTGAATTTGTTCAATTCTTCCTCGGAGGGAACTTCTATTGTCGATGTCAAAAAAACGGTTCCTGGCTTCATCCCTGCTTGTGAAATCATTTCCGTTACTGAATTTAATTGTTCAATACCAGAAGAGAAGACCGGCTTGGAATTCACAAAAGTACCGACCCCATGCCTTCTGACCACGATATTTTCTTCTTCAAGTACACGCAGAGCTTCTCTTAACGTCGCCCTGCTTACCCCTAAACGTCTAGACAATTCGAATTCGGAAGGTAGTTTCTCTTTTTCTTTATATACCTTGTTCTCGATATCTTGCTTCAGTTTGTCTACAACCAGTAAATATAAATGTCTGCTGTCTGACCGAATCGTCATACCTGATCCCCCATTAACCGTTTACAAAACACTTTTCATGTTTTCCTATTAATCCAAAATAATATAACACTTTTCTTAGGTAAAATAAATAGAAAATATAGTTTTTTACTTCTTTTGTCGAAAAAAGACGGTCGGGAAGTCACCCCTTGACCTCCCCGACCGTCTAAATACTTTAAGATCCTACATCTTCACTTTGATTACCAGATACTAAAACGGTTCGTGGCTTGCTTCCTTCATAAGGACCAACCACTCCCCTCACCTCCATCGCATCTATGAGCCGTGCAGCCCTTGTGTAACCAATCCTGAAACGGCGCTGCAGCATGGAGACAGACGCGGTTTGCATTTCAAGGACTAGCTGAACAGCATCATCATAAAGGTCATCATTCACATCTTCCACTTCTTCATTAACGTCCTGTGGAATCATTTCTTCTTGATATTGTGCCTTTTGCTGATCGATGACAAAGTCGACTATCCGCTCCACTTCTTCATCTGATAGGAATGCACCCTGGACTCTTACCGGCTTGGAAGCACCAACAGGTAGGAACAGCATGTCCCCTCTGCCTAGCAGCTTCTCCGCTCCCCCCATATCCAAAATGGTTCTGGAATCTGTCTGTGAGGAAACACTGAATGCAATCCTAGATGGGATATTCGCTTTAATGACCCCCGTGATGACATCCACAGAGGGACGCTGGGTGGCAATAATCAAGTGGATCCCTGCAGCACGGGCCATTTGAGCAAGTCTGGTGATGCAATCTTCCACATCGGAGGATGCCACCATCATCAAGTCTGCAAGCTCATCCACAATAACGACAATGTATGGAAGAGAAGGTTGTTTTGCCTCTTCATCCTGATTATGCCTTTTTATGTAGTCATTATAACCCTCAATATTTCTTGTCCCCGTGTGAGAAAACAGTTCATAGCGCCGTTCCATTTCATTGACCACTTTTTTCAGTGCCTGTGACGCTTTCTTCGGATCGGTAACTACAGGTGCCAAAAGATGCGGAACACCATTGTACATGTTCAATTCCACCATTTTAGGGTCAATCATCATCATTTTTACTTCGTGTGGTTTTGCACGGACCAATATACTTGTAATGATACCATTGATACACACACTCTTTCCGCTCCCGGTTGCTCCGGCAACAAGTAGGTGAGGCATTTTATTAAGCTCCGCTACAACAGAATCACCAGAGATATCACGTCCCAAACCTATTAACAGCTTTGCATCAGGTTTTTCGGCTTGCTTTGTATCTAATACTTCACGGAGAGATACCATCGCCACTTCATTATTCGGCACTTCAATCCCAATGGCCGACTTACCAGGGATCGGAGCCTCAATACGAATGTCTTTTGCAGCTAGGGCAAGTGCCAGATCATCACTTAAGTTCACTATCTTACTGACCTTTACGCCTACATCAGGATAGACCTCGTATTTTGTTACAGCTGGTCCTAGATGTACTTTTGTCACTTTAGCCTTGACTCCAAAGCTTGCAAAAGTCTTCTCTAGCTTTCTTGCATTTTGGTATATGTTTTCGTGTTCAGTTGTTTGGTGATTTGCAACAGGTTTGTTTAACAAATCTAACGAAGGAAGGACATATTCCTTGTTTTCCACTTCTGTAAACGCCATCGGGCCAGTAATAAGCCCTCCAGTGTCTTCCACTTGTTCTCCGTTTTGATCATTGCTAGTAACTGCAGTGCCAGCTTCCTGAGCCATTATATCTTCTCTATCATTAAAAGAGGAGATGATAGGAGGAGAAACAATTTCTTCAACGGAGGAATCTTCCATGACAATGACTTCTTCTTGAGGTTTTGCCTTTTTCTCTTCTTTTTGTTTTTTCTCTTCCACTTGCTTTTCTTTTTTGCGTTTATTGCTGTCTTCTTTCCAGCCTTTCATATCATCCATGAAAGCAAGCCATTGATTTTTTGCAAATGTAAATAAACCAACCGCAACTTTGATTACAGTGTCATTCAAGGACTTCCCTGTCACCAGAATGATGCCGATCACAATGAAGATCATGGCGATCCACTGGGCACCCCTTGCATCAAATAGAAGATGAAACAGAGCAAATAACACCGCCCCGATCATCCCGCCACCAAGGTCCGTCGTACTCGTTTCTCCGTTCACTTCCAACCAGAAAAGCTCCCATGTATTGCCTATGACGGATGGATCGGCAAAAGAACCACCGCGGGAGAGCATTCGAAATAAGGTAACATGACTAAGTAGCAGGACGGACATCATGATGACGTATACACCGACCAATTGCCTTGAAAAGAAGGTTGGCAACTCTCTTTTCCAGATGATATAGCCAGATAAAATTAATAACCCCAGGAGCATGAGCATGTACCATTCTCCACTAAAAAAGCGAAATAATAATACAAAGGTATGCCCCACCATGCCAAGCTTGGCAATTGCTATACATGTAATGGCCAACAGCAGTAACCCCATCACTTCAAAGGTGACTGTCCGTTTCCATTCATCCCGGTTTTTGGTTTTTCTTTGTCTCTTTTTTCGCTTTGACATTTATCTCACCTATCTGAACATAATGAGAAGAAGAAAGCAGCCAACTATTACTGGCTGCTTTTTCCTCTGTTGCTTGTATTATATCATAAGCCCATTCTCTTGAAACGGGATTACAGAAAATTAATCGTCTGTCCTGGAGAATACTCACTGCTCAAATAATGTGCAGGGTCTGTGCTGAGGTTTCGAACAATCTGGTAAGCATTCATATCTGTTTGTTGAACCATAAGAGAGACTCCATTAAAGTCTACTACTCGTTGCTTTTCATACTCTCCATTTTCTACGGGGAAAATCATCTCAAGCGGCAAGGTAGTATAGTGGATCATTGAAGCATCTTCCCTTCTCCTTTGTGATCTTGATTTGCTTCCACAAGCTCATTTAATTTCTTAATGGCTTCCCCAACACCGCCAACTTGATCTATGAGCCCGTATGCCACAGCATCCGATCCCACAACATTGGTGCCTATATCCCGAGTAAGGTTCCCTTTGGAGAGCATTAGCTCCTTGAATTTTTCCTCCGGTATCCCAGAATTCTTTGTCACAAAATTTATTACCCGGTCTTGCATCTTATCAAGATATTCAAATGTCTGAGGCACCCCGATTACCAAACCTGTCAGTCGGACTGGATGTATCGTCATGGTGGCTGTTTCAGCAATGAAAGAGTAATCACAGGATACAGCAATAGGCACACCGATAGAGTGACCGCCCCCAAGCACGAGGGAAACGGTAGGTTTTGATAAGGAGGCAAGCATTTCTGAAATAGCCAGGCCAGCCTCCACATCCCCACCAACTGTATTCAATATGACAAGGAGCCCCTCAATATTAGGGTTCTGTTCAATGGCTACAATTTGCGGAATGACATGTTCGTATTTGGTCGTTTTATTTTGTGGAGGCAGTTGGACATGTCCCTCTATTTGTCCAACGATCGTTAAGCAATGTATTTTAGAATCCGAAGGCATTTGAGGTACATTTGTTTGACCAAGTTGTTGTATTTTATTTACTAAGGAATCCTTCCCTGCATCTTGTTTATTCGGTTCCCGCTCTGGTTGTTCAGATGACTGGTATGTAATATCAGGCATATGATATGCTCCTTCCGTCCCTTTATAAAATGTGTATACATATGTAGTATTGACGTCACTCTGTATTTCATTCGTTTGTTGCACACAAAAACCGTAATGGGCACTATATTCCATTACGGTTTAATTGAAGGCTGTTTTTTATACTTTGTTGCTTTTTCTTATTTTCCAATCAACCGTGTTTTGCTTTTAATACTCCTTGCACATTCAAGAAGCTAAGCTGAAACAATTATACTTCCATGATGATTGGAAGTATCATCGGACGGCGTCTTGTTTTTTCATATAAATGTTGGTTGAGCGATTCCCTGATTTTCAGTTTCAAGCTTGACCACTCCAAAATCTGTTCCTTCACTGCATTGTCCAAAATATCCGTTACAATTGAATTTGCTTTGTCCAAAAGTTCTTCTGATTCACGGACATATACAAAACCCCGTGAAAGGATTTCAGGTCCGGCAACAATACGTTTTTGGCTTTTGCTGATGGAAACAACCACCACCATGATGCCATCCTGTGACAATAACCGGCGATCCCTCAATACAATGTTGCCGATATCCCCTACACCAAGTCCATCTATCAGGACATTTCCTGCATATACTTTGCCGGCATATTTTCCTACACTTTCATGAAACTCTATGACTTCCCCTTTATTCAATAAAAAGATGTTATCTTTCACTATCCCAACACTCTCCGCAACCTTGGAAAGCGCATTTTGCATCTTGAATTCCCCTTGAATGGGGATAACGTACTGAGGCTTGAGAAGGTTCATCATCAATTTTAACTCTTCCTGGCAGCCGTGGCCTGAAGAATGGATTTTTTTCTGACCATAGATGACAACTGCTCCTGCACGATATAGTTTATCTATCACTTTGGCAACCGTCAATTCGGTTCCAGGTGATGGGGAGGCAGCAATCATTACAATATCTTGCTGTTTGATTTGCACATGCTTATGTGTGCCCCTAGCCATCTTTAATAAAGAAGACATTAATTGCGAATGAGTCCCGATTGTCAGCACGACCACCTTATCTTCGCTAATGTTCCCCAGTTCATTGACAGGTACAAGCAAGTCATCCGGAATCTGCAGATAATCCAGTTCGGTTGCAATACTGAAATTGCGGTCGGTAGGATGTGACACGACAACAAGCTTTCTATTACTGTCGATAGTTGCTTGTACGATCTGTTGGATACGACCCACATTTGTAGACAAGCATGCAGCAAAAACGCGTCCCTTAGCGTTATATGTCACATCGGCAATTTCTTGCTTTACTATAGACTCTGAAACGGTATAACCAGGTTTTTCTGCATTCGTACTGTCTGAAAGGACACAAAGAACCCCATTATTACCGATTTCAGCGATTTTACCGAGATCTGAGTTTTTGGATAATTGAGACTGATCGAATTTAAAATCTCCTGTATGTACGATCGCACCCTGTGATGTGTGGAAGCACAAACCGACAGAACCTGGAATGCTATGGTTGGTTCTAAAAAAGCTGACAGTTGCATGCTCCAGCTGAAGTACAGTATTCTCATCAATTTCTTTGAAGTCTACTTTACCTGGAGAACCTAGTGTAGTCACAAGCTCCTTAGCCATAGCCAAAGTCAACCTTGTCCCATACACAGGCGCCTTAATCTTTCTTAATATATACGCCAAACCGCCAATATGCTCTTCATGTCCATGTGTAAGGAATATCCCCTTGATTTTGTCCTTGTTATCAACAAGATAGCTAACATCTGGAATTACCATATCAATCCCCAGCATCCCGTCTTCCGGGATCATAACACCCGCATCCATGATATAGATGGACTCATCCGCTTCAAGGACGTACATATTTTTACCGATTTCCCCAATTCCCCCAAGGGCAAAAACTCTTAATTTCTCTATCTGTGGTGTATTCACTTTTTAACCTCCTACATATATGTAAACCCGTTTTATGACGATCATGCACATATTGCATTAAGAGTTTATTAAATTATCAGCTTAGTAGTGCCAAATTAATAACCGCTCCATGTCATTTGAAATAATTATAACGTATGCAAGAATTGGAATACAAGAAATATTATAATAATGGTCCACGTCGACAATCTTTCTTAACCTTATGCAAAAATATGGCCAAAGCCCCCTTGAGGGCTTTGGCCACTTCCATGTACTACTTTGATTTATAAGGATTTTAAAAGTGCAGTTAAAGCAATTCTTTCCTCTTCACTCAAGGGAACCAAAGGTAACCTGACTCCGCCTACATCCATCCCTTTTATTTGAAGGGCGGTTTTAACAGGGGATGGACTTGGTGCACTGAATAAGCCTTTCATGATTGGGAGTAACACTTGGTGTTGTTTCGCTGCATGTGTATACTCTCCTGACTCAAACGAACGAATCATTGCTTGCATTTCATTTCCTAATACATGAGATGCAACGGATACGACACCGTTCCCGCCAATGGATAACACAGGAAGTGTCAGGCCATCATCCCCACTGTATAACACAAAGTCATCCGGAGTATTGGCGATTATCTCTGTCATCGCGTCCAAGTTCCCGCTAGCTTCTTTCATAGCAATAATATTTTCCACTTCAGACAAACGAACTATCGTATCCACAGACATGTTAACGACAGAACGTCCTGGTATGTTATAGAGCATGACCGGCAGGGATGTTTCAGCAGCAATTGCTTTAAAGTGCTGATACAGACCTTCTTGACTAGGTTTGCTGTAGTAAGGAGCAACCAGCATGATGGCATCCACTCCGATTGCTTCCGCCTTTTTAGTCAAGTCTATGGAAGCTCGTGTATTATTGCTTCCTGTTCCAGCGACAACCGGAATCCGCCCGTCAACGATTTTGACTACATGTGAGAAGAGAGCAAGTTTCTCCTCAGTGGAAAGAGTAGGGGATTCTCCAGTTGTGCCTGCTACAACAAGGGAATCCGTCCCATTCTTAATGAGATAATTAATCAATTGAGTTGTTTTGTCAAAGTCAATATTGCCTTTATTATCAAAAGGTGTCACCATAGCTGTTGACACTTTGCCAAAGTTAATCATGTACTTTTTTCTCTCCTTCTTCTGTGATTGGATGTAGGATCGTTACTTGTTTTCTAGCGAGATTGAAGGCTTTGTGTAAAGCGTTCACTGCACGTATCATATCTTCCTGTTTGACCAGCACCCAGATTGTCGTGTGACTGTCAGCCGATTGCAGTATTTGTATACCAAGCTCTGAGAGCGCCGTTACAATTTTAGAGGTGACCCCAGGCACCCCTGTCATCCCTGCTCCTACAGTTGCGACTTTTGCACAATGACGGTTGACTTTTGGATCATATCCCAATTTTTTCAGAACTTCTATCGCTTTTTCACTCATTTCATCTGTAACCGTATACACAACGCTTGTCGGAGAAATGTTGAAAAAGTCGACACTGATCTGCTCATTGGCCATCGCCCGGAATACTTCTGTCTGAATCCCGTAATCCCCTTCCTTTGCAAACACCTTTATCTGTGTCACATTAGGGACATGGGCAATTCCAGTAATCAAGCGGTCCTTAACATCTGCACCTTTTCCCATTCTATCCAGAGAAGTTACAAGGGTACCGGTTGAATTGGAATAAGTAGACCTTATCCTTATAGGGATTTTGGATTGCATGGCAATTTCAACGGCACGTGGATGTATGACTTTTGCCCCTTGATAAGCCATATTACAAATTTCATTGTAGCTGACAACAGGTAAAGGAGAAGCATCTTTCACGATTCTAGGGTCTGCTGTCATGACTCCTTCAACATCTGTAAAAATATCAATCCATTCCGCTTGAATGGCCGCACCTAAAGCAGCTGCAGATGTATCACTTCCTCCGCGTCCAATCGTACATATATCCCCACTCTTTGTTTCACCTTGGAAGCCTGCAACTACAACTACTTGGTGTAATTTTATCATTTCTAGAAGCCTATCACACTTCATTTCTATTATACGTGCGTTTGTATGGTCATTATTGGTACGGAACCCTGCCTGAGGACCATTAAGTGCGGTTGCACTAATTCCATGCTTTAGTAAAAGATTACTGAAAACAATGGAAGAGATGATTTCTCCACAAGATAACAGCATATCAATTTCACGCTTTGTGACATATTTCTCTTCAGCCTCGACCAAGTTGAGGAGTGTATCGGTCGCATAGGGTTCCCCTTTTCTACCCATTGCTGATACCACGACGACCACTTTATATCCTTCACCGACAGCTTTTTTTATATGTTTAACTGCAGCAAGCCTGCTTGCCTCATCTCTAACTGAAGTACCACCAAACTTTTGAACGATTATTTTCATATTTTGACACCTCATCGCGGTTTAGAACATCCTTAATACATACGAAAGATGTGTTGAAAATAGTACCAGCCCTTCTGGAATGATACACCCCGTTCAAGATTGGAGTTTGACGGAATCAAAAAGACAGCCGAAAAGAAAAGGTCTTTTTAGAGACCTTATTTTTGTAGACAATATAACTCATAAAATTTTTGTTTCTATTGTTTACAAACGTCTTTCTTTCCTGGATAATTATTGGCTGATTACCCCAAGTTTTACTAGGCTTTCTGCGATTTGCACAGAATTCCATGCCGCACCTTTTAGCAGATTATCGGATACAACCCAAAGGTGGAATCCTTTTTTGTTGTCAAGATCCTGTCTGATTCTTCCCACAAATACATAGTTGGATCCAACACAATCTGCTGGCATCGGGTAGACTTGTTCTTCCGGTTTATCTTGCAGTACGACACCAGGAGCATTTTCCAACAAACTTCTAATATCTTGAACAGTCACATTTTCGTCTTCTACTTCAATATATACAGACTCGGAATGTCCTGTTACAACTGGAAGTCGTACACATGTTGCTGCAACCTGCAATTTCTGGTCGTGCATGATTTTTTTCGTTTCATTGATCATTTTCAGCTCTTCAAAAGTAAATCCATTGTCTTCAAATTTATCAATCTGAGGAATGGCATTGAAAGCAATTTGATAATGTTTCTTGTCTCCTTTAACAGGAAGAATACTAGGAGTGAACGCTTCTTTATTCAAAATCGCTTGTGATTGGGATTCAAGTTCATCAATAGCAGCTGCACCTGCACCTGATACTGCTTGATAGGTGCTGACAATAATCTTGTTCAACCCATAAGATTTACGGATTGGTTCCAATGCGACCACCATTTGGATCGTAGAACAATTAGGGTTGGCGATAATTCCATTATGGGATTTTATATCTTCTTCATTGACTTCCGGAACGACTAAAGGAACATTCGGGTCCATACGGAAATAGCTCGTGTTATCTACAACAATGGCTCCTCGCTTTGCTGCTTCTGGTGCCAGTTCCTTGGATACACTTCCCCCTGCACTGAATAATGCTATATGAACACCCTCAAATTTATCAGGTGTCGCGACTTCGACTGTAACTTCCACACCTTTAAAAAGGACCTTTTTACCTGCAGAGCGCTCCGAAGATAATAGTGTAAGCTTCTTTACCGGAAAGTCTCTTTCTTCTAATGTATGAAGCATCTGTTGTCCTACTGCTCCAGTTGCACCAACTACTGCTACATGTAAACCACTCATCTATTAAGCACCTCTCAAATATTAATTTAACTCATAATTTTTTATTTTAACATATTACTGAAATAAAGAAGAGAAGAAATTCTTACTTTTCTTCTCTTCCAGGTAATATTGTTATAAATCGTCTTTATATCTTTCTACAATAACTGGTTGAATTTGTTTGTGTTCTAAAGCTTGCAGTACTGTCGGCATTAACATGCCCATTCTGGCAACCATGGAATTTGGTTTTTTATCAGGGGCATCTTGCCCGTATGGGATAAAATATATATTCTTTGTCGCCATCAGCCGCATTAAATTCAGTCCATTTAAACCCAAAGCATCATTTGTTGATATTCCCAAGACGACAGGATTATGGTTTCTTAATGTAGCCTTTGCAGCCATCAATACCGGGGAATCAGTCAAGGCGTTTGCCAACTTGCTCATTGAATTACCTGTCAAAGGTGCGATTATCATACAATCCAATGGAATCTTGGGACCAAGCGGCTCTGCTTTAACAATTGAATCAATCACTTTATGACCTGTCATGTCTTCGATCAGCTTGATCCATTCCTCACCCTGCCCAAATCTTGTGTTGGTGTTTTGAACGGTGGAAGTTACTACTGGACGTACCTCCGCACCAGCATCAAGCAGCTTTTGAAGTTCAGGAATGACAGCCTCATACGTACAATGAGATCCAGTCAATCCGAATCCTAAACGTTTGCCTTTTAATTGCATGTTTAATTCTCCTTTCTCCCTTCCATTTCCTCTTTAAGTAATTGTGCCAACACGTTAGCCACTATCTGTCCAGCCGTTTTAGGAGCGACAATCCCTGGAAGCCCTGGAGCTAATAGCGCTTTAATCCCTCTTTTCTCGGCATAGCGAAAATCGGTGCCTCCAGGTTTCGATGCCAAGTCGATGATCAAAGTATTTACAGGCATTTTGGAAATCACATCAGAGGTAACGATTTGGTGAGGAATGGTATTAATACATACATCTACATCGGAAACATTCGATGGTAGTTCATCCAGATAAAATGGCGTGAGACCCATTTCAAAAATACGTGCAATGTGTTCGGATTTCCTTGCACCAACACGGACATTCGCTCCGAGTGCCGAGAAAGTCCGGGCGACACTCATCCCTACTCTCCCTAATCCCAAAACAGCCACTTTAGAATTATGGATGGTAATATCCGTATGTTGAATGACCATCATTATTGTGCCTTCCACTGTAGGAATGGCATTATAGATGGCCACATCATCCCTTTCAAACAATTGAACTAATTTTCTACCCGTATCCGCTACCAATTGATTCAAATAGGCATTGGTAATACCTGAATAAATGGTACAATGCTTCGGAGTGTTGTTAACAATCTCCTCTGTCAGCACAATCTTTTCGTTTGAAAAAATTGTGTCCACCTGACCTTCCAGGTTCGTACCCGGTACCGGAAGGATGATGGCACTGACTGTAGTGAAGTCAACTTCACTCAACTGCTCTTTAGAAGCACCTGTAAAACCGTGGTCCAATTGATCAAATCCTATAAGCGAAAGCTTTGCGTCAAGCTCTATAAGCTTACGTATCACTTCCAGCTGCCTTGCATCACCGCCAATGACAGCTATGTGCAAACCGGTCAGCATAAATTGTTCACCTTCTTCTACTTCGTGAAAGTTTGTAAATCTGGCTCATGTTTTTCTTACTTCCACATCTTATGTAATCCAAGGAAAATCTGTGCTTATTCCTGTGCTTATATCGGGGGAGAAGGGGAAGAGTTAAAGAATTGGTGGTGGAATTTTCAGGCGGTTGGACTTTTTTATGGCTTTTGTTTTGGGGTATATCACAGAGGATCTCATTCGCTCGGGCGAGTATTGATTTAAGCTTCCGTAGCACTTCTATGACACGCGTTTTCCTCTCCCGCTATCAATTTCGCGTTTCATTCCAGTTCTATGACACACGTTTTCCCCTCTCGCTACCATTTTCGCGTTCCATTCCACCTCTATGACACACGTTTTACCCTCTCGCTCCCATTTTCGCGTTCCATTCCAGCTCTATGACACACGTTTTACCCTCCCCCTCCCGCTACCAGTTTCGCGTTCCATTCAACCTCTATGACACGCGTTTTCCCCTCCCGCTCCCATTTTCGCGTTCCATTCCACCTCTATGACACACGTTTCCCCCTCCCGCTCCCATTTTCGCGTTCCATTCCACCTCTATGACACACGTATTCCCCTCCCGCTCCCATTTTCGCGTTCCATTCCACCTCTATGACCCACGTTTCCCCCTCTCACTCCCAATTTCGCGTTCCATTGAACCCCTATGACACACGTTTCCCCCTCTCACTCCCATTTTTGCGTTCCATTCCACCCCTATGACACACGTTTTCCCCTCCCGCTTCATAAGAAAAGACCTGGCACGACGCCAAGTCTTTTTACTCTCCCTCATCTGGTATATCAATAATAATCATATCTGTTCCAATTTTCTTGATATGGTTCCACGGGACACGAATATCGCTGCCTTCTTTTTTCAAGCCAAACCATTTCAGTGACGGGATAATGAGTGATCGGATCTCCCCTGTATTCTCATTTATTTCCAAGTCGGTATGTCCTAGTATCCCTAACCGCTCCGCCCGTTTAACATCTACAATTTCCTTGCCGCTCATTTCACTTAACCTCATAAAAACACCTCCCGTATTATTTATATTAAGGAGTGTCCAAAAAAAAACCTGCCAATGAAAATTGGCAGGCATAATAATGGTTTTATTCTTTAATTGACTTCGGCATTTCACCGCTCGGGCTGATCAATGCCACAGAATAGTCATCAGTAAAAATCTTGGTTGCCAAGTCATTGACAGATTCTTCAGTGATGGTGTTGATTCTGTCAAGGATGTCATCAAGGGAACGGTGTCTGCCAAGCAGAAGCTCGTTCTTCCCATTACGACTCATACGGCTGTTCGTACTCTCAAGACTAAGCATCAGACTTCCCTTAATTTGTTCTTTGCTATTTACAAGCTCTTTTGTAGTGATGCCATCTCGCTTAAACGTTTCAAGAGTTTGTTGAATCGTATCAAATAGAAGGTCCAGCTGGTTGCTGCCTGTACCTCCATAGATGGTTAGCATCCCATTATCCTGGAATGTGGAATGATAGGAATAGACAGAGTATGCCAATCCCCTTTCCTCACGTACATCTTGGAATAGGCGGCTGCTCATGCTCCCACCAAGTACATTGTTCAGGACAATCAGATTATAGATATCTTTATCACCGATAGGGAGTCCGTCATAACCGATGCAAAGGTGTGCCTGTTCAGTCGTCTTCTTTTTCGCAATGCGTCCTGTTTCAAAGGAAGGCTTGACATAGTCACGCTTGGAATGACCGGTTTCATAGCTTCCAAAAAGCTCTTCGATTTCTTTGACAAAAGAATCTTCGATATTGCCCGCAACAGAGATGACAACATTATCTGGTGTATAGGTTTCCTTCATATATTCACGAAGGGTGTTACCGTCAAACGCAGATAAAGTATCCTCGGTTCCTAGAATCGGGTAGCCTAGTGGATGGTTCCCATAGGAAGCTCGAGCCAGTACATCATGAACGATGTCATCAGGTGCATCCTCATACATCTTGATTTCTTCGTATACGACATTCTTTTCCTTTTTTAATTCCTCTTCGTCAAAAATCGAATGGAAAAACATGTCCGCGAGTACGCCCAGGGCATAGGAAGAATGTTCATCCATTACCTTAGCATAGTAGCAAGTGTATTCCTTTGAGGTAAAAGCATTTACCTGCCCGCCGATGGAATCGAAAGCTTCAGCAATTTCACGGGCATTTTTTGTTTCTGTTCCTTTGAAGAACATATGCTCTAGGAAATGGGAGACTCCATTATTACGGTTGTCTTCATTTCTTGAGCCGGTACCGATCCACACTCCAATTGCAACAGAGCGGACATGCGGTATGTTTTCTAATACAATTCTTACTCCATTTGAGCATGTATGTTTAGTAAGCAACGATAATCCTCCTATTCAAGTTTGCCAATTCTAGTTGTGATGAACGATTCTTTCTTCACTTAAAAGGGAAGAAACGGTTCCTAGTTCAAGTCCTTTTTCTTTAATGGAAATGATAAGGGTTTCCAAGCTGTTTGCAGTTGATGGTGTAGGGTGCATGAGGACCATAGCGCCGGGATGGATTTTTTTCATCACCCTGTTGACAAGGACATCCGGTGTAGGCTTTTGCCAATCGATCGTATCCACACTCCACATAATCGTTCCCAACTCGAGCTCATGCGCAATATTTACAACCTCATCACGATAGCTGCCGCTTGGAGGGGCAAACCAGGTAACTTTATTCCCGGAAATCGCCTCTATGACTTCATTTGTTTTTATCAGCTGTTCCCTGACGGCAGTACTGCCCAACGTTTTCATATTCGGATGCGTATAGGAGTGGTTCCCCACTTCATGTCCTGCATCGATAATCATTTTGGCCATCGATGGATTTTCTTTCACCCATCTACCCTCCAGGAAAAAAGTTGCCTGAACACCGTGATTCTTCAATGTTTCGAGCATATCTGGAATGTGCTCATTCCCCCACGCTACATTGATTAAAAATGATGCCATCGGCTTTTCGGGATGTCCACGGTAGATTGGGGATGGGGGCAGATCTTGAAGGTGGGTGTTTGGCGGAATTTGCTTCATAACGAGCTTATCCTCATCAAAAACACCAGTTTTTTTCATATTTTTATAAGAGGCTTCTACATCCACTTTCAATCCGTTTAACCCTGGTTGAGCCTTCCATACTTTGTCTATTTTAGCATCTTGAGGTGCAATTTCAAATTCCGATGCTTTCTGCTCTATCTCCGTAAACAATGCATCTCGATTTTTGGTCACTTCAGCTATATCACTGGACAGAGCATCCTTGATATCTCCTGGGAACGGGTGATACACCGTTTTATATGTAAAAAAAGCAATAATCACAAATGCCAACAGTTGAAACGTACTTCTCTTCATTTTTGCCCCACTCCTTCCTACTTCAAATTTATGTAGGAATTGGACAAGGTAGAACAAAGAATAAAGCGGAAAAATACCCGTCCCACAGTATAATCACCTAGGGGCAGGTACCGCAAAAAGCCCGGCGGTCAAACCAGGCTTCGATATTAGGACATTTGCTCATTTTTTTCTTTTTTCTCTTTAAGAAGGACTTTTCTGGAAAGATTTACTCTTCCCTGTTTGTCGATCTCCATTACTTTCACAAGAACTTCTTCTCCAAGCTTCACAACATCTTCCACTTGTTTCACGCGTTCTTCTGCAAGTTCGGAAATATGGACAAGACCATCTTTTCCACTGAACAACTCAACAAATGCACCGAATTTTTCAATACGTTTTACTTTACCCATGTAAATTTCGCCCACTTGGACTTCACGTACGATATCCTCGATGATTTTCTTCGCCTTGTCATTCATCTCCATATTGATGGAAGAAATGAATACCGTACCATCTTGTTCGATGTCGATTTTAACTCCGGTTTCTTCAATGATCTTATTGATTTGTTTCCCGCTAGGTCCAATAACATCGCGAATCTTATCAGGATTAATGCTCATCATCAAGATCTTCGGTGCGTAAGGAGAAAGCTCTTTGCGAGACTCATCAATTGTAGCAAGCATGGAATCAAGGATATGCATGCGTCCAATTTTAGCCTGTTGAAGCGCTTCTTCTAAGATAGCACGGGAAAGGCCGTCAATCTTAATATCCATTTGCAGTGCTGTAACACCTTTTGCTGTACCGGCAACTTTGAAGTCCATATCTCCAAGGTGATCTTCCATTCCTTGAATATCGGATAGAACTGTATAATGCTCGCCCTTTTTAATCAATCCCATTGCAATACCTGCTACAGGAGCTTTGATGGGAACACCTGCATCCATCATGGCAAGTGTACTTGCACAGATACTAGCTTGAGAAGTCGAACCATTGGACTCAAGAACTTCTGATACAAGGCGGACTGTGTACGGGAAGTCTTTTTCGGAAGGGATTACCGGATCAAGGGCACGTTCTCCAAGTGCACCATGTCCAATCTCACGACGTCCAGGGCCTCTCATCGGACCTGTTTCCCCAACACTGAATAATGGGAAGTTATAGTGGTGCATGAAGCGTTTTTCTTCTTCAATTCCTAATCCGTCAAGAATCTGAACGTCACCAAGTGCACCTAAAGTACAAATGCTCAATGCTTGAGTTTGTCCACGTGTAAACAGACCTGAACCGTGAGTACGAGGCAATAGGCCTACTTCAGATGCAAGCGGACGGATTTCGTCGCTTTTACGTCCATCAGGGCGTACTTTATCTTCTGTGATAAGGCGTCTTACTTCTTCTTTCACTAGCATGCTTAAGATTTCGTTTACTTGCTTCAGAACATCCGCTTCTACTTCTTGCTCTTCATAACGTTCAAGAACTTCTGCCTTTACTTCTTTGATGGCTGCTTCACGTGCGTGCTTTTCAAAGACTTGAACAGCTTTTGTCATTTTCTCTTCAGCAAGGGCACGAATTTCATGTTCAAGGTTTTTATCCACTGCATAAAGAGTGACTTCTGTTTTTTCCTTACCAACTGCTTGTACAATTTCCTCTTGGAAAGCAATTAAGCGTTTGATTTCGTTATGACCGAACATGATCGCTTCTAACATTATTTCTTCCGGAACTTCATCAGCACCAGCTTCGACCATGTTGATTGCATCCTTTGTACCAGCAACAACAAGGTTGATATCACTCTTTTCAAGCTGTTCAACATTAGGGTTAATAACGAACTCGTCGTTGATTCTTCCTACTGTTACACCCGCAATCGGACCTTGGAAAGGAATATCGGATACGGATAGAGCCAATGAGGATCCAAACATTGCAGCCATCTCGGAAGAACAGTTTTGGTCAACACTCATAACAATGCTGATTACTTGAACTTCGTTACGGAATCCGTCTGCAAACAACGGACGGATAGGACGATCGATCAAACGGCTCGCCAATACAGCCTTTTCACTTGGACGTCCTTCTCTCTTAATGAATCCACCAGGGATTTTACCAACAGCATATAATCTTTCTTCATAATTTACTGTAAGTGGGAAGAAATCGAGTTTCTTTGGTTCTTTTGAAGCGGTTGCAGTACTTAGCACAGCCGTATCTCCATAACGGACCATTACTGCTCCATTTGCTTGTTTCGCTAATTGTCCTACTTCTACCGTCAGGTTTCTTCCAGCCCAATCGATAGAAAAGACTTGTTTATCTTGTCCCATGAGTTCGTCTAGCCCCTCTCTAACTTCCAATATGTATTGACTTTCTTCTTCATAAAAGAAAAGAGTCTATGATAAAAAATTTAGTATTATGTATAGTATGAACGAAATAACTACTACATATCAATAGAATTCCAGCATGTATAGGAAAAAAATTGCCGAAATATAACCGTTTACAGCAACTTTTGAAAATATCTTCTAAAATACTAATAAAAAAGCGGGAATTCTCCCGCTTTTTCTGACAAACTTATCGACGTAAACCTAATTTGTTGATTAGTTCACGGTAACGAGTTACATCCTTGTTACGAAGGTAAGTTAGTAAGTTACGACGCTTACCAACCATCTTCAATAGACCACGACGTGAGTGGTGATCTTTCTTGTGAGTACGTAAATGCTCGTTTAGGTTGTTGATCTGTTCTGTTAGGACAGCGATCTGTACCTCTGGAGATCCAGTGTCAGATTCGTGAGTTTTGAACTCATTGATAAGTTCTTGTTTACGCTCTTGTGTAATAGCCATCCTATTCACCTCCTTATTAGTAAAAACCCCTATTACCGAGCAAGCGTTGGTGATTCGAGTTGCCAAGCAATGGTTTTAGTACGTCTAATAGCATACCTCTTTTCAGGTTAAAAAGCAAGTATCGGGCATGTTTTTTTGAAAATACTCTTCGGCTTCCACCTTGTCTTTTCTGATTTGCGCAACAAGCTCCTCAACACCTGAAAACTTCTTTTCTTGCCTGATGCAGATATGCCATTCTATGATAACCTCTTCTCCATATATCTGTTGATCAAAATCTAGAAGGTGGACTTCGATAGATGGAAGGTTCTCATTTTCTTGCTCATGGAAAGTAGGTTTGTAGCCGATGTTGCAGACTCCATTCACCCAAGCCCCTCTCACATACATACGGACAGTATAAACACCTGTCCTCGGAATCACATAGTCATCCTCAAGCATGACATTAGCAGTGGGAAATCCGATGGTCCGTCCCCGTTTCTCTCCGTGGCCAACTTTGCCGCGCACTTGATAGTATCTTCCCAATGTTTGTGGCAACTCTTCCACTTTCCCTTCGTTCAGCTGTCCTCTTATGTATGTCGAGCTTACTTTTAAATCATTAGCCGTATATTTCTCCACAACCGTCTGATCAAATTGCTGTCTGGAATGAAATGGGAGTGTCTCCATCGTCCCTTTCCCAAGGCTTCCATAGGAATAATCGAACCCGGCTACCACATGCTTGATATTCAGGCCAATGATATATTGATCTACAAAATCCTGAGGTACAAGCGATGCAAAGGACATATCGAATTTCACTACGTATAGAATATCCACCCCTAAAGAAGCAAGCAGCCTTATCTTTTCTGAAAGGGGAGTGATATAGCGAACATGCTGGACGGTTCTCCTTAGTACAACGGAAGGATGCGGATCAAGGGTCATTACTGCAGAGGCCAATCCAAGCTCTTTGGCTTTGGAAAGTGCACTTTTTATTACTTTTTGGTGTCCCAGGTGTATACCATCGAAAAAACCAAGCGCCACTGCAGCAGGCATACATTCTTCTTTAGTATGGGAATGTGGGTGCTCCAAATACACTACTTTCATCATTTATCACCTAAATCTGAATTTATCATCTAAACATCAATCAGTTATGAAAAACTTTTTTCGGCTTCATCAGCCCCGGCTTTGATGGATGCTTCATATAAATGGCCAAGCATTTATTCTCGTGGAATACACAAAAGTATTCCTTTGATTCATCGATATTTTCCGGATACGGTAAAACCGCACCATTATACACTTTCTCTGCTACTTTATCACTTATCTCCAACTTAGGCAACGAACTTAGTGCTTTTTCCATCGGCAACAGATGTTCCTCTACTGTACCCTGTTCCGCTAGCTCACTTAGTTGATCCAGTGTAATCGCATGATCAATGGTGAAGTCTCCTGAGGTAATCCTTGTCAGATATGACATATGCGCTGGATAACCGAGCAATTCCCCTATTTGTACGGCAAGCGTTCTTACATATGTACCTTTACTGCAATTAACTTGAAAAGAAAAACGAACCTGTCCCTTTTCTTCTTCGTATGTAATATCGCTTGTCAGGAAGATATCATGGATGGTCACTTTTCTTGATGGTCTGTCGATAACTTTTCCATCTCTAGCATACTCATATAGCTTTTTTCCTTTTATTTTCACAGCGGAGTACATAGGAGGTGTTTGCTCGATCTCTCCTTTTAACTGCTGAAGTACAGATAGTATACTTTCTTCTGTTATTGGGTTGTCCACTCGCTTTTCTTCTACTACTTCCCCAGTTTGATCTTCGGTGGTAGTTGCGGTGCCGATTGTGACTTCGGCTACATACGTTTTTTGTTCAGCTGTCAGGAATTCCACTACTTTGGTTGCTTTGCCGATGCAGATGGGAAGGACTCCGGTTACTTCTGGATCTAGTGTACCGGTGTGGCCGACTTTTTTTGTTTTAAGTATTTTTCTCACTTTAAATACGCAGTCATGTGAAGTGAAGCCTTTTGGTTTGTTTAAAATTAAAATACCATCCATTTAGGCCACCCCTTTCTTAAAATTAATGTCCCGTAAACTCTCTGTAGATTTCCGTTCCAGGTGTTCGCTTTCCGCGGGGCGATGCTTGAGCCTCCTCCCAACGCTTCAGGGGTCTCAACCAACCGTTATCCCCCGCAGGACAAGGAAGGCTTCGGCAGCGGTTCATCGCACGAAGAAAATGCGTTAGCATTTTCGAGGAGTCTCACACCTTGCACTCCAATCTACAGAGGAAACTTGTATCTCTTACTTGTACAATTATTCCTTTAAACACGTAGAGTCAACAAAAAGGATAGACACTTCTGCCTATCCTTTTTAATTACTCTTCATCATCCGAATCAGAGTCTTTTCTATTCAATTCATGAATCAGGCTATTGATGTGGTTACCGTAAGCTATGGATTCGTCAAATTCGAAGAAAAGCTCTGGAGTTTTTCTTAGGCGAATTCTGCGTCCGATCTCACTGCGGATGAAGCCTTTTGCTTTTGCCAAGCCAATCAGTGTATCTTGTCTTTTCTCATCGTCTCCAAGCACAGAGATGAAAACCTTTGCTTGTTGAAGATCTCCAGTAACCTGTACATCCGTTACTGTTACAAAGCCTACACGAGGGTCTTTGATTTTACGACCAATGATATCGGAAAGCTCTTTTTTCATTTGCTCTCCAACACGGTTTGATCTGAGTGTCATACCTTTCACCCCTTTAAAGCCAATCAAGCGAAGTTTCTGCCCGCTCTATCTCTGGAAAGGAATCCAGGTAGTCGAGCACTTTTTGCAATTCTTTTTCGGTGATGGATTTGGAAGAAGATATGGATACTATTCCAATCTTCGTCCGTTGCCATACGTCCTGATGATCAATCTCTGATATGGAAATATTGAATCTCTGCTTCAGCCTCGTAATAATACGCTGAAGAACCGCTCTTTTTTCCTTCAGAGATTGAGCATCATAGATCATACAGTCACACTCTATATATCCAATCATTTTCTTTCGATTTCTTGCATTACGTACGCTTCGATGATGTCGCCTTCTTTTATATCGTTAAAGTTCTTGATTGTTACACCACATTCGTAGTTTGTCGCAACTTCTTTCACATCATCTTTGAAGCGTTTGAGAGTATCAAGTTCTCCTTCAAAAATAACGATTCCGTCACGGATCAGACGAATGCTGGAATCACGAGTGATTTTACCTTCTGTTACATATGCACCTGCAATTGTACCGACTTTGGATACTTTGAATGTCTGGCGAACTTCTACTTGACCGATTACTTTTTCTTCAAATTCAGGGTCAAGCATACCTTTCATTGCAGCTTCAATTTCTTCAATCGCTTTATAGATGATACGGTGAAGACGAATATCAACATTTTCAACATCTGCAGTACGTTTCGCACCTGCGTCAGGACGAACGTTGAAACCTATAACTATCGCATTGGATGCAGAAGCCAAGATGATATCGGATTCTGTAATCGCACCAACGCCAGTATGAATGATCTTCACTTTCGCGCCTTCTACATCAATTTTCTGTAGGGAAGCAGCCATTGCTTCTACAGAACCTTGAACGTCCGCTTTTACAATCAAGTTGATTTCTTTCATTTCACCTTGCTTGATTTGTTCGAACAAGTCATCAAGAGTTACACGAGTTTTTTCACTGCGTTGTTCTTGAAGTTGCTTTTGAGCACGGGCTTCTCCAACGTTACGAGCTGTTTTCTCATCAGAGAATACCATAAAGTTGTCTCCAGCTTGAGGCACATCATTTAGTCCAGTTATTTCAACCGGGGTGGATGGACCAGCTTCTTTTACTCGGCGTCCAAGATCGTTGACCATTGCACGGACACGACCGAACGTGTTACCAACTACGATTGGGTCTCCAACACGCAGTGTCCCTTTTTGAACAAGAAGGGTGGCAACGGAACCTCTGCCTTTGTCAAGCTGTGCTTCAATAACCGTACCTGATGCCGCGCGTTTAGAGTTAGCTTTGTATTCTTCCACTTCAGATACAAGTAGGATCATTTCTAGAAGTGTATCGATGCCTTCCCCATTGATTGCGGAAATTGGTACAAAGATAGTATCTCCACCCCAAGCTTCTGACACTAATCCGTGTTCTGTTAATTCTTGCATAACACGGTCAGGATTGGCACCTTCTTTATCCATTTTGTTTACCGCAACAATGATAGGGACCTCTGCAGCTTTGGCATGGTTGATTGCTTCCACTGTCTGAGGCATAACACCGTCATCTGCCGCTACAACAAGGATTGTGATATCTGTAACTTGTGCTCCACGGGAACGCATTGTTGTAAACGCAGCATGTCCAGGAGTATCAAGGAATGTAATTTTCTTGCCTTGATCCACTTCCACTTGGTATGCACCGATGTGCTGCGTGATTCCACCAGCTTCTCCTGCAGTGACCTTTGTGTTACGGATGGAGTCAAGAAGCGTTGTTTTACCGTGGTCAACGTGACCCATGATTGTAACAACCGGAGGACGCTCTTCCATTACTTCTTCTGTATCTTCGGAATCGTATCCTTCAAAATCGGTTACTTCAAAAATAATTTCCTCTTCCACTTCCACACTGTACTCGCCCGCGATCAACTCGATGGAATCTTTATCAAGATCCTGGTTGATTGTTGCCATGACACCAAGCATCAAAAGCTTTTTAATGATTTCAGATGGCTCTTTGTTAAGCTTGTTTGCAAGCTCACCAACTGTAAGGGAGCCGGTGAAAGTGATTTTAGAAGGTGTTTCTTTTTTCTTCACCGGTTGTGGCGGAGCTGATTGCTGCCCGCGATTTTGTTTATTGTTCTGTTTCTTTTTCCCTTTAGAGAAGTTGTTGTTATTATTATTAAAAGGTTTTTTGGCAGAAGGGTTAGTCTTTCCTTTACCTTGGCCACCCTGGCCTTGATTACTGTTTTGCTTTTTAGGTGCAGAAGCAGTGTTTGTTGGTGCTGCTTTCTTTGGTGTTTCTTTTTTATTGGAACCGTTCAATTTTTGGATAGTGTCTTCGTCTAATGTTGCCATATGATTTGATACCTCAATATTCATTTCTTTTAGTTTTGTGATGACATCTTTACTTGATACGTTCTTTTGTTTAGCGTATTCGTACACGCGTAATTTCGTCATACATTCACCCCCAAAGATTAATCGAGCATAGTAAGGAGTTTTTTTGCAAATCCTTCATCTAGGATGGCTAAAGATACTCGCGCATCCTTGCCAATTGCTCGACCTAACTCATACCGATCGTCTACCGTTCTTATCGGCACTTTATAGTACGTGCATTTATCACTCAATTTTTTCATTGTGTTGGCAGAGGCATCACTGGCAACAAGCACCAGCTTTGCATTTCCTGCCCTGATTTCTTTAAGGACAAGCTCTTCCCCGGTTATTGCCTTTCTTGCTCTTGTGGCAAGGCCGACTATGGATAGCCATTGATTATTCATGTGTTGAGCCATTCTCCATTTCTGCCAGTTGAAGCAATTCATCATACAATGAATCATCAATCGCTACTTCCAGGTGACGGGCTAGGATATTTTTCTTTTTTGCAAGGAGGATGCTTTCCTTGTTTTTGGCAAGATATGCTCCTCTACCTGATTTTTTACCGGTAGGGTCAATGGAAACTTCGCCTTCTTTTGAACGGACAATCCTAATCAATTCTTTTTTCGGCTTCAGTTCTTGACTTGCCACACATTTACGCATTGGCACCTTTTTGCGATTGTTCACCTGGTTCACCTTCTTTTAAAGTTCACTCATTTTCTTCGTCATAGTAATCATCTTCCAAGTCTTCTGTGTCATTTTTGGAAAAAGACAGACTAGGATAGATCCCTAATTCCTCAGCTTCGGTCTCACTCTTGATATCAATCTTCCAGCCAGTAAGCTTAGCGGCAAGTCGTGCATTTTGACCACGTTTACCGATTGCCAGGGATAGTTGGTAATCAGGAACGATGACAGTCGTGGCCTTTTCTTCTTCATTAACTTGAACTTCCAGCACTTTAGAAGGACTTAATGCATTTGCAACAAATTCAACCGGATCCTTGGACCAACGTACAATGTCGATCTTTTCACCTTTAAGTTCGTTAACAATCGCTTGAACTCTTTGTCCCTTTGGCCCGACACATGCACCGACCGGATCTACTTCCGGATTTTCACAATGAACGGAGATCTTGGAGCGGTCTCCTGCTTCACGTGCCACGGATTTTATTTCTACCGTACCATCATAAATTTCTGGAACTTCAAGTTCAAAAAGACGCTTTAAAAGTCCTGGGTGAGAACGGGAAACAAATATTTGTGGACCTTTCGTGGTTTTCTCCACTTTAGTGAGGAACACTTTTATTCTATCATGAGGCTTGTAATGTTCATTAGGCATTTGCTCATTCACCGGAAGTAAAGCCTCAATTTTCCCAAGGCTGACATAGATGAACTTGGAGTCCAATCGTTGAACAATACCTGTCATGATATCTTCTTCACGTTCGATATATTCCGAATAGATTACCCCGCGCTCTGCCTCTCTGACTCGTTGTGTCACCACTTGTTTGGCAGTTTGTGCTGCAATGCGGCCGAAGTCTTTTGGAGTTACTTCAATTTCAAGTACATCATTCTCTTGGTAGTTCGGATTAATTTGGCGTGCTTCTTGTACGGAAATTTCCAAACGAGAATCAAATACTTCCTCTACTACATCTTTTCGTGCAAATACGCGCATTGTACCTGTTTCAAGGTTCATATCAACCCGTACATTTTGTGCTTGATTAAAATTTCGTTTGTAAGCAGATATAAGTGCAGCCTCAATCGCTTCAATAATTACATCTTTACTAATGCCTTTTTCCTTTTCCATCAGGGTTAAAGCATCAAATAACTCACTGCTCATAAAACCATGTCCCCCTTAAAATACCTATACTTCATTTTTAGTTACCATTCTTCCTTATGCTGGATGGGATGGTCTATCAGGTGAATACCTATCAGAACCTAACTGCCAAACGTGCTTTTGCAACCTTTGGGTATGGAATTGAAACTTCTTTTTTACGTGTTTTTATTGTCATGGAGAGTTTGATCGTTTCTCCATCAAAATCAAGAAGATCGCCTTCAAAAGACTTTAATCCGTCAATCGGTTCGTACGTTTTGATATTCACATATTTACCGACGGCTTTTTCCAAGTCTTCCTTTTTCTTTAAAGGTCTCTCTGCACCTGGTGAGGAAACTTCAAGAAAATAATTGTGAGGGATGGGATCTAGTTCATCAAGCTTTTCGCTTAGTTTTTCGCTTACAGTTCCGCAATCCTCAATATCAATTCCGCCTTCTTTATCGACGAATACACGTAAGAACCAAGAGGATCCTTCTTTAACGTATTCAATATCCACTAATTCTACATTCATTTCTGTTACGATGGGTAAAGCAAGTTCTTCCACCGTTTCTGTCACATTTTTGCTCATCATTTTCCTCCTTCGCAAGCGCGAGACGATGTGTTTAAAATCTGAACAAAAGACCCTGCTGTATAATAAGCAGGGAATCATAAACAAGCAAGCTTATGTACAGCTGATACGGAATCCAACAACTCCTTGATAACTCAGGATTGCCAGAAAGATGGGAATACAATACGAAAGAGCGGGTTTCCCCACTCTCTGCTAATTACCTGTATATAGCATTTCCAATGTAAATATATCATATCCCCTGCCATTATGCAAATCTTTCTAGTGTTGACAGGGGTCTATGGCTACCACTCAGGTTGACTTTCTTTCAAATTAAAAAAGTGAAAGCTGGTTTTGATCTGGCAGTCCTTCGAGGCAGCCGTGGTTGTCCAGATACTCAAGAATCGTTTTGGAAATTCTTCCTCTTTGTTGGAGATCCTCTTTGGATAGAAATTCTCCGTCTTTCCTTGAATTTACAATATTGATGGCAGCATTGGTCCCCAACCCGGGAATGGAGTTGAAAGGCGGGATAAGTGAATCCCCTTCTATTAAGAAGTCAGTTGCGCTTGATTTATATAAATCTACCTTTTTGAAGGAATAGCCGCGTTCACTCATTTCAAGTGCCAATTCCAGTACTGTCAGCAAGGATTTTTCCTTTGGTGATGCTTCCAGGCCTTTCGCATTTATCTCTTCCACCACTTTACGTATGGCGGCAGAACCTTTAACCATTGTATCGACATCAAAATCGTCTGCCCTGACAGTAAAGTAAGCCGCATAATACATAAGTGGAAAATGCACTTTGAAATAAGCAATACGAACAGCCATAAGTACATAGGCTGCGGCATGTGCTTTAGGGAACATATATTTGATTTTCAAGCAGGAATCAATATACCAAGCAGGCACATCATTCTTGATCATTTCTTCTTTGAATTCATCAGAAAGACCTTTACCTTTACGTACGGACTCCATAATCTTAAAGGCCATTGAAGGATCTAAACCCTTATAGATTAGATAAACCATGATATCATCACGACACCCTATCACTTCACTGAGCGTACAGGTCTTGTTATGAATCAGTTCCTGTGCATTTCCGAGCCACACATCCGTACCATGAGATAATCCGGAGATTTGGACCAGCTCTGAGAAGGTGGATGGCTTCGTATCCTCTAACATCTGGCGGACGAAACGGGTTCCAAACTCCGGAATCCCCAGTGTGCCGGTCTTACACATAATTTGTTCCTCTGTTACACCAAGCGATTCTGTGCCGCTGAATATTTTCATCACATACGGGTCGTCAGTCGGTATGGTCTTGGGATCTATTCCGCTGAGATCCTGCAGCATCCTGATAACAGTTGGATCATCGTGTCCAAGTATATCAAGCTTAAGCAGGTTATCATGAATGGAATGGAAATCAAAATGGGTCGTTTTCCATTCTGAATTTTGATCATCTGCAGGATATTGAATAGGCGAAAAATCAAAAATATCCATATAATCCGGCACTACTATGATTCCCCCTGGATGCTGGCCGGTGGATCTTCTTACACCCGTACAACCCGAGGATAGCCTGTCTATTTCCGCCCCGCGCAGAATTAGATTTCTATCATTGGCATAACCTTTCACATAACCATATGCTGTCTTATCAGCTACCGTTCCTATGGTACCTGCGCGGAAAACGTACTCTTCCCCGAATAACACCTTTGTGTAGTTATGTGCTCTTGGCTGATACTCACCAGAGAAGTTCAAATCGATATCAGGAACCTTGTCCCCTTTAAATCCAAGGAACGTTTCGAACGGGATATCATGCCCATCCTTTGTAAATGCTTCTCCACAATTTGGACAATTCTTATCAGGCAAGTCAAATCCTGACCCGACAGAACCATCATCGAAGAATTCGGATAGCTTACAGGTCGGACACACATAATGCGGAGGCAGTGGGTTAACCTCCGTTATTTCTGTCATCGTTGCAACAAAAGAAGAACCTACCGATCCACGAGAACCTACTAGATAACCATCATCCAGTGATTTCTTCACAAGCTTTTGAGAAATTAAATAGATAACGGCGAATCCATGCCCGATAATACTTTTCAATTCTTTTTCAATTCGCTTTTCTACAATTTCTGGCAAGTCTTCCCCGTAGATACTTCTTGCTCTTGTATAACTCATTTCCCTGATTTCTTCATCAGCACCTTCAATTTTCGGTGTGTAAAGGTCGTCTTTAATTGGTTTTATCTCCTCAGTCATCTCTGCGATCTTTTGTGTATTGGTGACTACGATTTCCTTCGCCTTTTCCTCCCCTAAAAAGGAAAAAGCAGCAAGCATTTCATCGGTCGTCTTAAAATGCACATCAGGAAGCTGATGCCTGTTAAGGGGATTTGCCCCTGATTGAGAACGAACAAGGATTTCACGGTGGATCTTGTCAGTTTCTTTCAAATAATGGACATTTCCTGTTGCCACTACTGGTTTGTCCAACTTTTCACCAAGTTTTACAATGTTGGTGATGATTTCTTTGAGTGCTTTCTCATCTCTGACAAGTTCCAGCTCCAACAAGTGAGCATAATTGCTCGGTGGCTGGACTTCAATATAATCATAGAATTCCGCGATGCCTTCTACTTCATCGGGGGATTTCTGCATCATCCCCTCGAAAACTTCACCCTTATCACATGCAGTGCCTACAATTATACCTTCTCGTAACTTCTGCAGCTGAGATCGAGGGATCCTTGGGACACGGAAAAAGTAATTCATATGTGATATAGATACGATTTTAAATATATTCTTTAATCCTATATCATTTATGGCAAGCAATGTCACATGGGATGGTCTTGCTCGTTTATATGCATCTGTCGTTCCAGAATGCTCATTCAGTTCATCATGGTATGTGATGCCTTTTTCCATCGCATCCTTGAGCATCTTCACCAAAAGGTATCCTGTGGCTTCTGCATCGTAAATTGCTCGGTGATGTTGAGTCAATTCGATATCGAACTTTTTACACAGGGTGTTCAGGCGGTGATTTTTTAAAGATGGGAAGAGTAGCCTTCCAAGTTCCAAGGTATCGATGACAGGGTTTTTCGCTTTTCCAAGCCCTATCCTCTTAAAGCCGATATTCAAAAAGCCCATATCAAAACTGGCATTATGCGCAACTAGGATATCATCTCCCATCCATTCGGAGAAATCCCTTAAGACATCTTCCACTTCAGGCGCATTTCTCACCATATCATCGGTGATGCCTGTCAGATTGATGGTTGTGGCAGAAAGGGCATGATGTGGATTGGCAAAAGACTCAAACCTGTCGATTATCTCTCCGCCTTTCACCTTTACAGCCGCCAGTTCAATGATGGTATCGTACATGGCGGACAAACCGGTTGTTTCCACATCAAATACCACATAAGTATCTTCTGCAAGGTCACGGTGAGCAGGATTATATGCGATTGGTACACCATCATCAACAAGGTTCGCCTCTAAGCCATAAAGTATTTTCACACCATTCTTTTTCCCGGCCGCATATGCCTCAGGGTATGCTTGAGCAACGGCATGGTCTGTCACCGCAATGGCATTATGCCCCCATTTTTTCGCTTGTGCTACGAGTGAGGAAATGGAGCTGACGGCATCCATGGTACTCATTGGGGTATGCAAATGCAGTTCCACCCTTTTTTCCCCTTCAGGTGCTGTGTCCATTCTTTCTTTTGCTTGAAATTCGTTTATATCATTTGCCATCATCACAAGATCCCGAACAAAGGTATCATTTTGGATGCTCCCTCTAACCTTCAACCACATACCTTTTTTCACTGCTTGTAAGAGCGGCACATCCTCTTTATCCCTTGAGAACATCTTCACCATGATGGAATTTGTATAGTCGGTAATTTTAAATGTCAGTAATGTCCTTCCGCTACGAAGCTCTTTTGTTTCCGCATCAAAAACGTAACCTTGTACTGCCACACGTCTTTCCTCTTCCACTATCTCGGACAGTGTCTTGATTTCTGCATCATCCTTGATTGTATAACCAATCATGACCGGTCCGCTTATAGAATTGTCATTCTTGCTTGCATCCTTCTTCTCCATTTCCGTGACTGCAGCCAATGCCTTCTGTTTATCCTCTTGCTGTTTTTGCTCGACAAACTGCTGATACTCCTCCTCTGAATGGGATAGGCTTGTATCAAGCAAGAATGTCGGAAAACCAAATCCTTCATAGGTGGAACAGATAGTTGTACTAAGTTTCTTTTTAACAGCAATGGCCTCTGCTTCATTCCTGGCTTTCAGCATAAGCTTATTACCTTGTATAGTCGGCACTTGCCCATTTAAAAGCATTAAAAGAGGTGGAGAGCATGCTTGCAGCTCCTTTAAACAGCTCGGCCAATAATCGGCAATAAATGAATTCTCAAATGTACGGTCCTGGACCGACAATGAAAAAGATACATTTGCTATATGTGCAAAGCTTTTTGTCAGCCTATCATAAAAAAGCTCATATAGTTTTGCAGGAAGTATCCTTGCTAGCACAAAGTGGAAATGCCATCTCTTCGTTGTTTTTTCAACTGTCAGTTTTTCAATTCCAGCCTCTGCAAAGTAAGGAAAAATATCATCACTTGTCAATTCTAGTTGTTGGAGTAATAAACGAAATCTATCTTTTTTCTCTTGAGACATCTGGTCTAGCAAAGTTCGGTCCCCTTTCCCTTGCATAGTAAAAACAATTGTTGTCACTTTTCTCTATATCGACATAATGGAAGGTACCGCCATGATGGGGGTACCTTCGTTTAATATTCACTTCTATTGTACTACATTTTAACGGAGCTTTTGTAACAATTGGTCAACAGTTAATTCTTCCTTGTCACCTGTTTTTCTCCATTTGACTTCAACCACTTTTTCATCTGCTCTTTTACCGACTGTTATACGAACCGGCAATCCTATCAAGTCGGAGTCGGTGAATTTGACACCGGGACGCTCTTGACGATCGTCCAACAAGACAGCCTTGCCTGCATTTTTAAATTCTGTATAAATTTCTTCTGCCAATGAGGCTTGTGTTTCGTTTTTCATGTTTACAGGAATGACGTGTATATCATACGGGGTCACTGCCTGTGGCCATACTATTCCATTTTCATCATGATACTGTTCCACAATCGCAGCAAGGACGCGGGATACCCCTATGCCATAGCACCCCATGATCATCGGTTGGTTTCTGCCATTCTCATCTAAGAAGTTTGCTCCCATCGCTTCACTGTAGCGAGTGCCAAGCTTGAAGATATGACCTACTTCTATTCCTTTTGCAAATTGGATGACACCTTGTCCATCCGGGGATAGATCTCCTTCCTCAATGAAACGCAAGTCGGCGTATTGTTTCACTTCGAAATCTTTGGAAGGATTGACATTTTTATAGTGGACATCCTCTTCATTAGCACCAGTTACCGCATTGACCATATATTCAACTGCCGTATCTGCAACGATTTCCACAGTATCTTGTACACCGATCGGCCCTAAAGATCCAACGGAGCAGCCCATTACCTTTTGCACTTCTTCAGCAGTAGCAGTTTCTACCACGGATGCCTGGAAAAGGTTCTTCACTTTTACATCATTTATTTCATGGTCTCCTCTTGCCAACACTAGAACGAATCTTTCATCCACTTTGAAAACAATGGATTTAATCAGGTCCATTTCAGCCAATTCCAAAAAGCTTGCCACATCTTCGATAGTTTTTTGCCCTGGAGTGCTAACCTTTTCCTTTTCCAATACCGCCTCAGATTTCTTTTCATAGTTGGCGACGACCGGAGCCATCTCGATATTCGCTGCAAAAGAGGATTCATTGGAATAGGCAATGGTATCTTCCCCGATTTCAGAAAGAACCATGAACTCATGTGTATCTTTTCCTCCCATCGCTCCGGAGTCGGCAATGACTGCACGGAAATTCAATCCGAGCCTTGTGAAGATATTAGAATAAGCTGTAAACATCTTTTCATAAGTCTCATCCAATGACTCCGCATTTGCATGGAAAGAATAGGCATCTTTCATAAGGAATTCACGTCCTCTTAACAGGCCGAAGCGAGGGCGTTTTTCATCACGGAATTTGGTTTGTATTTGATAAAGCGAAAGAGGAAGCTTTTTATAGGATTTCACTTCATCCCTTACAAGTGTTGTAATTACTTCTTCGTGTGTGGCACCAAGTGCGAATTCACGATTATGTCTGTCTTTTAATCTCATAAGTTCTGGCCCGTAGGAGTACCATCTTCCGGATTCCTGCCATAATTCTGCTGCTTGCATCGCCGGCATCAGCAATTCCACCGCTCCTGCGTTTTCCATTTCATCCCTGACGATATCTTCAACTTTCTTAAGCACTTTTTTCCCAAGTGGAAGGAAGCTGTAAATACCGCTCGTGTTTTGGCGGATATATCCTGCTCTAAGCAGTAGTTGATGACTTTTAACCTCAGCGTCTGATGGTACTTCTCTTAATGTTGGAATAAGCATATTGCTTTGTTTCATTTCTGCACCCCATAACCATTTTCTATAGTATTTATGTATTTTTGGAATTAAAATTAACTCCCTGTTTCCTTACGTTCCAGGTGTTCGCTTTCCGCGGGACGGTGCTTGAGAGCCTCCTCGGGCTACGCCCTGCGGGGTCTCATGAATATCGCTATCCCCCCGCTGGAGTCTCACATCTTGCACTTCAGTCAACAGGGGCAATTTCTTATGACAAATAAATTTCTTTATCTCCATTAATAAACATTTTAGCTGTTGATTGGAGTATAGGGCGAAGACTCCTGCGGGAGGTAGCGCATAGTGGAGACCCCGAAGGCTTGCCGAGGAGGCTCCACAGGCGCCCCGCGGAAAGCGAAGCCCAGTGCGGAAATCAACAGCGGTGAAAAACATATCGATTAATGAAAGAAAACTTGCATCACATTTCATGATGCAAGTCCATGTGCTTATATTTCTATTTTACAGGAAGAATTTCTGAATGTCATTCCATGTTACGACAAGCATCAATAACATCAGCAATGCAAAACCGATAAAGTGGACAAGACCTTCTTTATGGCGGTCGACAGGCTTTCCTCTAACTGCTTCTGCGGCAAAAAACATAAGCCTTCCGCCATCCAAAGCCGGGATCGGCAGTAAGTTGATGATTCCTAAATTGATGCTAAGGACGGCAGCCCATCTCATCAAAAGGAACACGCCGGATTCTGCTACCACTTCAGTCGATTTGTAAATGCCGACTGGACCAGATAACATGTCTAAGGAAAACTGACCTGTAATCAATTTACCTAGCCCAATTACAATTTCTTTGGACCAGTTAAAAGTTTCGGTTGCTGCTTTAGGGAAAGAACCCAAGAATGATTTTTCCATCGGCATGTAGACACCTATGATTCCGCGGGTCTCCCCTTCTATCGTTTCTGCTTTAGGAGTTATCGGGATGGTCTCGGATTGTCCATTTCTTTCAATCACAAATTGAAGTTCCTCACCCGGATTCACCTGTATGATCTTTACGACTTCTTCCCATGTCGATACTTCAGTGTCATTGATTGCGACGACTTTGTCACCTTGTTGCAATCCAGCTGCCTGGGCAGCGCCATCCTGGGTCAATTCACCAATCAACGATTCATTGACCGGATAGCCTTGTACCATGCCTAGGAAAGTAAAGATGAAAAACGCTAAAATGAAATTCATCATAGGTCCGGCAAAGATGGCCATCGTCCGTTGGCCAAGTGTTTTGGAACCAAATTGCCTTGTGTACGGGGCGTTCTGAATTTCCTGCCCATCCATGACAAAATACGATTCTTCACTTACCTTGTATTCTTTTAATATTTCTTCTTCATTCAGCTCATAGCCTCTGATTACAAGTTCCTTCTCAAGGTCTGCATGCTCGACCTCTATGACCTTTGCATTCGGGTGCTTGTCTTTGTTGTTGACAACCACTTTGTTGACTTCCCCTTTTGCATTGAATAAAAGGCCAATATGATAACCGGGCTTGATTTCAATCGTTTCTGGATCCTCACCAGCCATACGAACAAAACCGCCTATAGGAAGAAGTCTGATCGTATAAACAGTTTCATTTTTTTTGAAGGAAAATACCTTCGGACCAAATCCGATGGCAAACTCTCTGCAAAGTATGCCGGCTCTTTTTGCAAAAACAAGATGACCTAATTCATGAACAAATACTAGCACTCCAAAAATAATGATAAAAGCGATAACAGTATTCACTAGATTTCCACCTCTAATCTATTAGTGAACGAACATAATGCCTTGTGTCCAAATCCACTTCTTTAATGGTTTCCAAATCCGGGGCCATTTGAATAGTATGTTTGGACATGGCATTTTCAATAAATGTTTCTATGGTCAAAAAGTCGATTTTTCCGTTTAGGAAAGCATCTACTGCAACTTCATTGGCTGCATTTAGTACGGTCGTCATCGTGCCTCCAGCTTTCCCCGCATCATATGCATACTGTAAACACCGGAAACGGTTAAAGTCCATCTTTTCAAAATGCATTTTGCCCATCTCCATAAAGTTCAGCCTCTTCCCTCGTGGATGAGGCAACCTGTCTGGATATGTCAGAGCGTATTGAATCGGAACCCTCATATCAGGAGTTCCGAGCTGTGCTATGACACTGGTATCGTGAAATTCCACCATTGAGTGAACAACGCTTTCCCTGTGGAGTACCACTTGTATATCTTCATACGGGATACCAAATAGCCAATGGGCTTCTATCACTTCTAATCCCTTGTTCATCATGGTGGCTGAATCTATCGTAATTTTCGCACCCATGGACCAGTTGGGGTGATTGAGGGCATCTTCCCTCGTCACTCCTATTAATTCATCTCTTGTCCGGTCGCGAAAGCTTCCACCAGATGCCGTAAGGATAATTGTATTGATATTCTTCTCTTTTTCCCCTTGTAAACATTGATAAATAGCCGAATGCTCGCTATCTACTGGTAAAATGGGAACTTGATGCTTCCTGGCTGCTTCCATCACAATATGACCTGCTGTAACAAGTGTTTCCTTATTGGCAAGGGCAATCACCTTTTTGCATTCTATGGCATGCAATGTAGGAACAAGCCCTACACTTCCCATAACGGCATTAACCAGGACATCTGCTTCTTTAACGGTAGCAACTTCAATCAACCCTTCTTCCCCATACACAAAACGTATATTCGAGGAAGAGTATTCAAGTTTCAATGCTTCACAATCTTCTTTAGTCTGGACAGAGACTACCAGTGGAGAAAATTCATTGATTAACTCTTTTGCAACCTTGACATTTCCGCCTACACTGAAAGCAAGCAACTCGAATTGATCATTATGTTGCCTTATGACTTCTATCGTCTGTACCCCTATTGAGCCTGATGCTCCCAATAAACTTATTTTCCTCACTCACACTCACCTCTTTCAAACAAAAACCTTCTTCTATCTATTGTGTCAGAAAAGAAAGATATGTATAAAATGTAAAAGTGGCAATACGAAAAGAAGGCTGTCAAAACGATCTAATATACCACCGTGACCAGGTAAAATGGAACCCGAGTCTTTAATTTTGTAATGTCTCTTCAAAGCAGATTCCACTAAATCGCCAATTTGTCCAAAAATGGATAGCAGGATCGCAATGAGGATGGTTATTAGCAGGGAGTGTTCAAATCCTACAGTGAATTGAAAAATGAATGCTACAACAACTGCACAAACGACCCCGCCAAGTGACCCCTCCACTGTCTTATTTGGACTGATATCCGGCCACAACTTAGTTTTCCCCATAGATTTTCCAATGAAATATGCCCCAGAATCCGTTGTCCATATTACAAACAAAGCAAAGAATACGTATGCTAGAGCAAGTTCCCGTATTTCAATGAAATAATAGAAACCCAAACCGACATATAAAGTGGAAATAAGCAAAAAGCCTACATCATCAAACGTAAATTTATTCTTTGAAAGGACTGTATATGAGAGTAACAACAAGAATATTAGTAAGACAAACTCCATTTTGGTCAATACCAACTCTGAATTCATTTCCGAAGGTATCAACAGAAACCATAATAACAGCAAGGATAGTACACCTGGTACACTTGCCAAAGACATCTGTTTCATTCTCAGCGCTTCAAACAAGCCCACAGATGCCAAAATATAGATGAAAATGACAAACGGTAAATTTCCGTAGATTACGATTGGTAAAAATACTGCTGCTGCAATGGCAGCTGTAATGATTCTTTGTTTCATTGTATGTCCAACACCTTCTTATATACCACCAAATCTTCGCCCGCGCATTTGATAACTGTTGATTGCTTCATATAAATGTTTTTCATCAAAATCAGGCCATAGTACATCTGTAAAATAAAATTCCGCATATGCCAATTGCCACAGCATAAAATTGCTTAATCGTATCTCACCGCTTGTACGAATGAGAAGATCTGGATCAGGTAATAAATTGCTGAAAAGATATTCAGAGAACATCTCTTCTGTTAATTGATCGGTTGTAAGCTCGTTATCTTTCACAGCAGCAGCTACATCCTTAACAGCACGCAGGATTTCGTCACGTCCCCCATAATTTAATGCAAAGTTGAGAATAAGTCCAGTGTTATCCTTCGTCTTCTCCATAGCATTTTCGACAGCACGCAATGTGTGCTCAGGTAAATCGGACTTGTTCCCCATGAGCCTGACTTGCACGTTTTCTTCCATTAATTCGGGCAAAAATGTCCCCAAGAATTCCTCTGGCAGTTTCATTAAGAAATCGACTTCAAGCTTGGGTCTTTTCCAATTTTCAGTAGAGAAAGCATACATAGTCAGAACTTTTACACCTAGGCTGTTTGCGGCCTTAGTGATTTTCCTAACGGTTTTCATTCCTTCATGATGCCCGGCTACTCTAGGGAGTGCACGCTTCTTCGCCCATCTCCCGTTTCCGTCCATGATGACGGCTATATGTTCCGGGATGGGATGCTTCTCAATTTCATTCTTCAAGCTAAGCGATTTAGAGGTTTCTTTGCCTCTCCACTCTTGTATTTTCTTCAGCATAAAAATCCTCCATTAAAAATAAACAGATGCACCTAAAAGGCTTCAATCCATTTATAGTAACAGTATTAACAAAAAAACCCCCTGTAAACATTAGAGGGTCTTTCCATCTTTCTATTTTACATGTAAATCGCTTATACTTCCATGATTTCTTTTTCTTTTTCTTTTGTAACAGAATCTACTTTAGCAATGAACGAGTCAGTTTGCTTCTGAATATCTTCTGTATAACCGCGCAATTCATCCTCGGTGATCTCACCGCTCTTTTCAAGTTTCTTCAAATCATCGTTTCCATCACGACGAATATTGCGGATTCCCACTTTTGCTTCTTCAGAAATTTTCTTGATCTGTTTCACTAGATCCTTACGTCTTTCTTCTGTTAAGGCAGGAATGGAAATGCGGATCACTGAGCCATCATTGGATGGATTAAGACCTAGATCCGCTCTGATGATCGCTTTTTCGATATCTCCCAAAGAAGATTTATCATAAGGTTGAACCACAAGAAGTCTTGCTTCAGGTACATTCATAGAAGCTAATTGGTTAACCGGAGTTGGAGCACCATAGTAATCTACCGTAACTTTGTCCAATAACGCTGCACTTGCACGGCCTGCACGGATTGTCGCTAACTCTCTTGAAAAAGCTTGTACCGCTTTTTCCATTCTTTCTTTCGTTTGATTAATAACTTGGTTTGCCATGATTATTTCCCCCTCACAATCGTTCCAATATTTTCACCTAACACCACTCGTTTGATGTTTCCTTCTTCCATGATGGAGAAAACGATAATTGGAATATCGTTATCCATACATAGGGAAGAAGCAGTTGAATCCATCACAGCCAGTCCTTCACGTAAAACATCCAGATAGGATAAAGTTTCGTATTTGGTTGCTGTTGCATCAATGGACGGGTCTGCACTATACACGCCGTCTACATTATTTTTTGCCATCAAGATGACATCTGCTTCTATTTCAGCTGCACGCAGGGCTGCTGTTGTGTCTGTTGAGAAGTAAGGATTCCCTGTACCTGCTGCAAAGATCACTACCCGCTTCTTTTCCAGGTGCCGAATCGCTTTCCTTCTTATGTATGGTTCTGCAACCTGACGCATTTCAATAGAAGTCTGTACACGTGTTTGTACGCCTGAATTTTCAAGGCTGTCTTGAAGTGCCAAGGAGTTCATTACAGTTGCCAGCATGCCCATATAATCCGCTGATGCACGGTCCATGCCCATCTCACTGCCGACTTTACCTCTCCAGATGTTACCGCCGCCTACAACAACCGCTACTTCTACTCCAAGTTCGGTCAATTCTTTTACCTGATGTGATACGGATTTGATGACAGTGGGATTGATGCCGAAGCCTTGTTCACCTGCAAGTGCTTCCCCACTTAGTTTAAGTACGATACGTTGATATTTAGCTTGAGCCATAGTTACCTCCATTAATATTAATAAAAGGGTTGAGATTTTCGTTTACTCCTGTTTCCTTCCGTTCCAGGTGTCCGCTTTCCGAGGGGCGGTGCTAGAGCCACCTCACGACGCTTCAGGGGTCTCAACCTACCGCTACCTCCCTTTGGAGTCTCACACCTTGCACTTCAGTCAACAGGGAAATAGGTCAGAGATATTCAAGCCTATCCTTTCAAAAAGAGGAACACAAATTGTGTTCCCCTCTTATATCTGTTGTTCCTCTTATTTTTTAACTTGGCTCATTACTTCTTCAGCAAAGTTGTCTTGACGTTTCTCGATTCCTTCTCCAACTTCATAGCGGATGAAAGATTTAACTGTAGCGCCTTTGCTCTCTACGAATTGACGTACTTTCATGTCAGGGTTTTTAACGAAAGTTTGGTCAAGCAGACAGATATCTTCGAAGTACTTTCCAAGACGTCCTTCTACCATTTTAGCCACGATGTTTTCTGGCTTGCCTTCGTTTAATGCTTGCTCAGTTAATACTTTGCGCTCGCGGTCTGCTTCTTCTTGAGAAACTTCGTCACGAGAGATGTATTTAGGGTTGATTGCAGCGATGTGCATAGCAACGTCTTTAGCTGCAGCTTCATCAGTAGTACCTTCAAGAAGAGTCAATACACCGATGCGTCCGCCCATATGCAAGTAAGCACCAAAAGCGTCTGCGTCAGTTTTTGTAACGATAGTGTAGCGACGAAGAGTCAGTTTTTCCCCGATTTTAGCGATAGCAGAGTTGATGTGCTCAGAAACTGCAACACCGTTGTCCATTTTCGTTTCAAGAGCAACTTCTACAGACTCAGGCTTGTTGGAGATAAGGAATTCTCCTAACTCGTTTACAAGTGTTTTGAAACCTTCATTTTTAGCAACAAAGTCAGTCTCGGAGTTCACTTCAAGGATAACCGCTTCGTTTCCTTTTGTAACTATCGCAGTCAGACCTTCAGCAGCGATACGATCTGTTTTCTTAGCAGCTTTAGCAATACCTTTTTCACGTAAGAAATCGATTGCTTTTTCCATGTCTCCGTTTGTTTCCGTTAACGCTTTTTTGCAATCCATCATTCCAGCGCCAGTTTTTTCACGTAATTCTTTTACCATTTGAGCAGTAACAGCCATTATTCATTTCCTCCTTAGAATATGTAAATAGTTTCATTTCGATAGTCATATTTTCCAAAAAAAAGTGATAAAAGGCTTTCCCCTCTTATCACCTTTTCTTTAGGCCCTATTAAACACCGCTGGTGATTTCCGCACTGGGCTACACTTTCCACGGGGCACTTGCAGAGCTTCCTCGGCCTAAGCCTGCGGGGTCTCTGCTAAGCGCTACCTCCCGTAGGAGTCTACGCCCTGTGCTCCAATCACCAGCTAGGATACTCGTTTTCAGCAATATACTTTAAAAGAGCTTTTTCTTAAATCAAATTATGCAGTAGTTGTAGCTGTCTCTTCGCCTTGTTTAGCTTCAAGAATAGCGTCTGCCATTTTACCAGTTAATAGTTTAACCGCGCGAATAGCATCGTCATTTGCAGGAATTACAACATCGATTTCATCAGGATCACAGTTAGTGTCAACGATACCAACGATAGGGATGTTCAATTTTCTAGCTTCCGCAACAGCGATACGCTCTTTGCGTGGGTCGATGATGAATAATGCATCAGGAAGACCTTTCATGTCCTTGATACCGCCTAAGAATTTCTCAAGACGCTCAAGCTCTTTCTTCAACATTACAACTTCTTTCTTAGGAAGTACTTCGAAAGTACCGTCTTCTTGCATTTTTTCAATAGCTTTCAGACGAGTGATACGCTTTTGGATTGTTTCAAAGTTAGTTAATGTTCCACCCAACCAACGTTGGTTAACAAAGTACATTCCAGAACGTTCAGCTTCTTCCTTCACAGAATCTTGAGCTTGCTTTTTAGTACCAACGAACAATACTGTTCCGCCGTTACCTGCAAGTTCTTTAACGAAGTTGTAAGCTTCTTCAACCTTTTTAACAGTCTTCTGAAGGTCGATGATGTAGATGCCGTTACGCTCAGTGAAGATGTATCTCTTCATTTTCGGGTTCCAGCGACGAGTTTGGTGACCGAAGTGTACACCAGCTTCTAATAGTTGTTTCATAGAAATTACTGACATGTTATATTCCTCCTAATGGTTTTTTTTCCTCCGTCAACGTCATCTCCAAGCAAAACTGACGAATCAGCACCAATGCTTAGATCGGTAAACGTGTGAATTTATAACACCGAAAATAAATATATCACAATCACTTTTCACAATCAAGTTTTAAATAGGGTTCATTGTCGAAATTTCAACAGTAATTCTATTTCTGTCTTACCTTTATCAAGACTTCTTGCTATTTCTTCAGATGTTAACCCATTTTGGCTAAGATGTAAAACCTTATCCATTAGGTTCAATTCTTCAAAAGGCTTCTGGGTAAACTCAGCTTCTTTTGAATTCCCCTCACTGCTTTCTTGTTGGAGCAGTTCCTTTAGATCTGAATTCGAAAGCTTGTCTTCCTGTTCATCAAAGCCTTCCGACTCTGGGCCACCCTTTTCATGGGAGTGTTCATGAAGCCTTTCAAGGAAGTTACGGTTTTCTTCCTTGAGTTCCATTACATAGCTTGTGATTGTATCCTCCGCTTCCTGTAACAGGTTGCGGTATTGTTGTTCCAACTGTTTTACGCTTGAGAATTTGATATAAAGCAAGATAATGAAAAAGAAAGCAAGAAGTATCAGGGCAAAATTGATGATAGAAAAGATTACCAACATTTTTTCACATTCCTTTATTACATAGGCTGTTATCGTAAACTTTGTTGCATATCACCATAAGGGATCTAACTGTTTCCTTAATTTAAAGATCGCTTTAGAGTGTATCTGAGAAATACGGGAGGTTGTAAGTCCTAATACTTGTCCGATTTCTGTTAAAGTAAGTTCTTCCTTATAAAACAAGCTGATTACCAGTTGTTCATTCTCTGTCAAACTCTCAATCTGATGGACAAGTTGCTGAATTGCTTCAGATTTGATTAATTCCTCCTCAGGAGATTTCGTCTTTTCATCCTTAAGTACATATGCACCTTGAGAGATCTCATCATTTTCTTTCGGCATTTCATCCATTGAAAGAATGTTGGAGTAGAATACTTCGTGCAGTACAGCGGACACTTCTTCTTCCGGCATTCCCAATTGCGTTGCAACTTCTTCCAAAGTAGCATTCCTCATAAGGCTTTGTTCAAGTTGTTCCAAAGTGGATTCAATTCGTTTGGCTTTCTCCCTGACACTTCTTGGCAGCCAGTCCTCTTTTCTTAAACCATCTATAATAGAGCCTCTGATCCTGAAAGAGGCATACGTATCAAACTTCAAATCCCGTGAAGGATCAAATTTCTCGATTGCATCAAACAGCCCCATGAAAGCAAGGCTCTTCAACTCCTCCCTTTTAACACTTTTGGGGAGGCCGGTAGAGATACGTTGCACATGGTAGTGGACAAGGGGCATATATTTTTTAACAAGAAAATCTCCGGCGTCTGGGTCTTTCTTTGTTTTCCATAGATTCCAGTATGCGGAATCGTTTGTTGAAGTTGAAGTAGTCATGGCTTTCCTCCTTATATATTCCTAAGACCGAAAGCAGTTAGATGTATCGAATTCCTTTATTTACTGTTTTAATCATCAGTTTTCCATTATCCGGATTAAACTCTATCGTTCTACCATTGTTTCCCCCGCAGTCTTCACTGATAAGAGGGATATGCATGGCTTGTAATCTTTCTTTTACCGCTTCCACATTCCTTGGTCCGATTCTCATCATCTCACTGGACGGGTTTGAGAACTGGAACATTTGTGATCCTCCTGCGATTTTGGCCCTCATGCTGTTTGGTCTTACCCCTTCGGAAAGAAGACAGTCTACTAAATGTACAATCCCGGTATCTGCATACTTGTCATGATTGAAAGATGTCAACCTGCTTAGGTTTGAATTAGGGAGCATTACATGTACCATGCCCGCAATTTTTACAGTACTGTCATAAATGACCACCCCGACACAGGAACCAAGGCCAGATGTGCGAATAAGGTCCGGGGCCTTGACAATCCCCATTTCTGCAATACCGACTTTTACTATAGTTGCTGCCTCTAACATTACTTTTCACCCAAGGCTGCTAGGATTTTTTCAAACGAATCCGGGTAAGGGATAAGGAAAAAATGACCTTTAGTCTTTTCCACTAAATTGTCGGTAGTATCTGTCAGTTCTGTATCAATAAAAATGGAATGGTCACTAACTTGAGAAATTTCTAAAAGTCCCGTTACAACAATGGCCCCTACCATATCAATCGTTACCTGTGGTACAGAGGGGGTGACTATTAAGCCTATGCATTCCGATAATGCAGTTAAATAGTGTGCAGAAATGATGTTTCCAACTTCTTGAAGAGCAGAAAGCCCAAGCTCATGGGAGGGCAAGTCCTGTTCGTTCACCTGGTTCTCTTGTATAAGTTGATTAACAAGCTTAGTTGCATCCGCAACGGAGAGGACAAAAAACAAACTGCCTGACAACTCCCCTTCCATGCGCAGGAAAACCGCTGCCACGGGTCTGTCGGAACCACCCATAAGTTCCATCATTTCGTTGAACGAGACGATGCTTGCAAAAGGGACATTCATATTGATCTCTTTATTAAGAAGCTTTGACAACGCAGTTGCCGCATTTCCTGCTCCAATATTGCCTAACTCTTTAAGAAGATCTAATTCACTGAGTTTTTCTACATTGTTCATTATGACATCCTCATCCCTTAAGCTCTTGCAAGAGGAGGACTTCATCAAGGTCTAGGCATACAAAGAGCCTTTTATCAATCTTTACAACACCTTTTACATATTTGTTCTCAACAGAGCCGACAACTTCTGGTGCTGGCTCAATGTCATCTTCTGTAATATCCACTACATCATTTGCTGCATCCACTATAAATCCTACTTCCAGATCCTCTACCACGGTGATGATCATCCGGGATGAACCTGATGGCGCCGTTTCCTCCATCCCAAAACGGGACCGCAAGTCCACTATGGGAGTGATAACACCTCTAAGGTTGATTACCCCCTTAATATATGAAGCCACATTTGGTACCCGAGTTATGTGCATCAACTTTTCAATGGAACGGATCTGCTGAACGGGAATTGCGTATTCCTCTCCATTTAGTTCGAAAATGATAAGTTTCATTTTCTGTCCGATTTCCTGCATGTTCATTGCCTCCTGTCTGTAAATCACTATTTGATCAGAGCGTTGCAATCGATAATAAGTGCCACTTGGCCGTCTCCAAGGATAGTGGCCCCGCTCATTGCGAAAGCGGAGTTCAGATAATGCCCAAGCGACTTAAGTACCACTTCCTGTTGCCCGATAAATGAATCAACTACTAATGCTGCCACCTTATCTCCCTTTTTAACTAGTACAATTGAATATAGCTCTGGTGCGATTTCGTTTTCTTTTTCCACTTTGAACACTTCATCCAAAAAGATTACAGGTACAATCTTTCCTCTGAAATCGATTACTTTCTGATTATGTGCCGTAAGGATTTCTTCCTTTTTGATAATTGCCGTTTCAATGATAGAAGATAATGGAATGGCATATTTCTCACTTTCAATTTCCGTCAATAAAACAGATATGATGGAAAGGGTTAATGGCAGTTGGATTGAAAAGGTCGTTCCTGCTCCTTCTTCAGAATCGATCGTAATTTTTCCTCCGAGGGATTCAATCGTGTTTTTCACTACGTCAAGACCGACTCCACGACCGGAAATGTCGGAAATGACCTCTGCAGTTGAAAACCCTGAGGACATAATTAACTGGTATACTTCCTGGTCACTTAGCCGTTCTGCATCCTGAGGAGTAATGACTCCTTTACTTATTGCTTTATTGAGCACTTTCACCCTGGAAATTCCAGCCCCATTATCCATGATTTCAATAAAAACATGGTTTCCGCTATGATATGCCTTGAGAGTGATTTTTCCATCCTCAGTTTTACCATTGGCATCACGGACTCCCGGTGTTTCAATACCATGGTCTATCGCGTTCCGTAATAGGTGCACGAGTGGATCACCAATTTCATCCATTACTGTTCTGTCTAACTCTGTTTCTGCCCCTATGATTTCTATTTCTACTTTCTTGCCAAGGTCTCTGGCTAATTGCCTTACCATTCTTGGGAACCTATTAAATACTGTGTCAATAGGAACCATCCTCATATTCAGGATGATATTTTGTAAATCATTAGAAATCCTCGACATTCTTTCTACTGTTTCAATCAATTCGCTTTCGTTAAGCTCCTTGGATATTTGTTCAAGCCTTCCTCTGTCAATAACGAGTTCTTCAAAAAGATTCATTAAGCCATCTAAGCGATCGATACTTACTCTGATAGTTTTATTGGATATCGCACTTCCTTTGGATGGGACAGCTTTTTCTTCAGGCTTTTTGATCTGTGCTGTTGCCGTTGCAGCTTCCTTTTGGGCTGACAATGCTTCTTGAACTGCAGTTTCCTTTTCGTTTTCCAATTCGGATGAATTGAACGCTTTTGTATCCAGCTTGATGATATTTACATGTTCAAGCTCAGAAACTTTCATGATTTTTGCTTCAATACTATTTGCATCTTCTTTTGAAACCATTGTGATCTGGAAACTGTTATCAAATTTCTCTTCTTCTAGCATATCTACTGAAGGGTTGCTTTTGATTACTTCTCCAATCCCTTCCACCACTTCAAAGACCATAAATACTCTGGCAGCCTTTAATAGGCAATCCTGTCTAAGGGTAATGGTGACCTCATATGGAAAGTATCCTTGTTCTTCAGATTGCTGCATGATGGTAAGTTCATACGAATCGTAGGATTGCTCGGCACCCTCCTTGTCCACTATGGATTCAGGGGCTGAATAATCTTCCCCTTTCTCGATTTTCACAAGTAGTTCTACCACATCTTTCACATCTTTCTTTCCGTCTCCCCCTTCAGATATGGATATCACCATTTCTTCAAGGTACTCAACAGAACGGAAAATCACATCCAAAAGATTTGCTGTGACATTCAATTTTCCATTGCGGATAAGGTCAAGCACATTCTCCATTTGATGCGTTAAACTGGCAAGGTCTTCATACCCCATGGTGGCTGACATCCCCTTAAGGGTATGTGCGGATCGGAAGATTTCACTGACAATTTCTAAGTTTTCCGGGTGTTTCTCCAATTCCAATAAATGAGTATTAATCGTTTGCAAATGTTCTTTGCTTTCTTCTAGAAATATATCTAAATATTGGTTTAAGTCCATTTCTTGCACCCCTAAGAATATAAGTATTGGTAGATCCTTTTCGCAACATTGTCCAAATGGAGGACTTCGTTTACAAGCCCCGTCTGGATTGCCGCTTTCGGCATGCCGAACACTACAGATGAATCCTCTGATTCAGCTAGTGCAAGGGTACCTTCCGCATCCTGTTCCTTCATTTGTTTAAGCCCGTTCGTACCGTCGTTGCCCATACCAGTGAGGATCACGGCAATTTTCCGTTGATTCTGTAATTTGCTCACAGAGGCAAATAATGCATCCACAGATGGGCGATGCCCTTTAAGAGAAGGAGATTGAAGGAGCTGTATAACCATGCTCCCTTTTTGCTTTATGACCTCCATATGGAAATCTCCAGGTGCAATGTATGCAGTCCCTGCTTCCACCTTTTGATTATGTATGGCTTCCACGACATGTATGGCACTCATGGAGTCTAGCCTGCTTGCAAGCGATTTAGTAAAATGCCGAGGCATATGCTGTACAATTAAAATTGGCGCTGGAAAATCAATTGGCAGCCTGGTCAATATGGATTGTAAAGCTCTTGGCCCACCGGTTGATGTCCCGATGCAAACCAATGTATTGTCAGGTTTTTTAAATGAGTCTAGTTTTCTATACTCTTCATTACTGGATAATGCTGTCTTATCTTTTTTTCTCTCAGTTTTTAACACACTCACATTTGTCTTGGAAGCAAGTAGGATTTTTGAGGTCAGTTCCTCTTTGACTTTGTGAATATCCAAGGAAATGGAACCGGATGGTTTAGCCACGAAATCCACTGCGCCTTTTTCCATGGCGATGATTGTGTTTAACGACCCTTCTGAAGTGGTGCTAGAGAGCATGATGGTCGGGACAGGATGTGATTGCATAATTCTTTCCAATGCCTGTAATCCGTTCATTTGAGGCATCTCAACATCCAAAGTGACAACATCCGGAGAATGCTCATGAATTTTCTCTAATGCATCCAACCCATTTTTTGCCGTTGCCACCACTTCAATAAGCGGATGCTTTTCCAGTAAATCTGATAACAACTTCCTCATAAAGATAGAATCATCTGTTATAAGAACTTTCACTTTTTTCAAGTTAATCTCTTCCTCTCCCCTGAAGCTACGCTACCGGAATAACTCCCGCAGCTTGGTCATAAATGTGTATGTGTTCTTAGTGACAGAAGAGTTTCTTTCTATTAAATAACTTCCAGTCAATTCTTTGATTGCCCGACTTGCTTGGCAGGATGGATATTTTATTGTAAAGGGCGTCTGCTCCATGACTGCCTTGGATACATATTTATCGTCCGGCAAAGAACCCAGATGGGAGAGGCCCTTCTTCAGGAATTGTTGTGTGACCGATTGTAGCCTGACAGCGGTATTTTTTGCATGCTTTGCATTAATGGCACGATTGATTATCAATTGAAATGGGATACTTTGATCATGATTATGGATAAATTTCAGGGCAGAATAAGCATCAGTCATCGCAGTTGGCTCACAAGTCGTAACTAGAAAAACTTCATTGCAGGAAAGGACCAATTGCAGACTTTCCGTTGTGATGCCAGCACCCATATCAAGAAGGATATAGTCATATTGATAAGAGAGTGCTTGGAGTTGGGTCAGAAAGTGACTGCGCTTTTGTTCATCGAATTGAAAAATATCCCTCAGTCCTGAACCTCCTGCAATATAAGAAATTCCCTCTGGTCCTCTTTGAATGATCTGTTCCATGGAAATGTCTGATTCAAACAGGTGAATGATATTGTATCTTTGGGTGTTGCCCAAAAGAATATCAATATTGGCCATGCCGATATCCATATCAAACAATAATACTTTGTATCCTCTTTTTTGAAGATTCAATGAAAAATTAAGGGAGAAATTCGATTTCCCCACCCCTCCTTTTCCACTGACGACCGCAATTGCCCTTGCTTCTTTTTTAAAAGTGGATGGAGGTTTATATTTCGATTGAATTACTTGTTCTCTTAGCATTTTTGCTTGATCATTCATTTTTGCAATTCCTCAGTCAGAGACTTCGCCAGAAGCTCCCGTGTGAATGGAATGAGGTCCTCAGGGACGTTTTGTCCATCTGTTACAAACGCAGTCCCCTTTTTGTATAATTTTGAGAGGCCGTACATGGCACTGCTACTAGTCGTTTCATCCTTTTTGGTAAAAACGAATTGATGGATTCCCACACTCCAGAACTGATCGGTGATTTTCTTCATGTCCTCGAATTTGGAAGTAAGGGCCAATACAAGATATGTTGTCATTTCCGCCTGGAAATCCAACACAGCTCTTAATTCATTTACAAATTCCCCATTCAGGAAATTGCGACCTGCTGTGTCAATAAACACGACATCCAGGTGGGCGAGATTTGTTTTGGCCACCTTAAAATCTTCAGCAGAGTAACATACTTCTACAGGGGCTTCTAAAATATTTGCATATATTTTCAGTTGCTCGATTGCCGCGATTCTGTAAGTATCCGTTGTAATGAAGCCGATTTTTTTGCCATGCTTTAGAGTGGCATTTGCTGCAAGCTTGGCTAGTGTCGTTGTTTTTCCAACTCCTGTAGGACCGACCACACAAACAAATTTCTTTTTATAGGGATTTTCCTCAAATGGAACTTCTTCTAAAGAAAGAAATACTTTTTGTTCAACTAGATTGAGCAATGCCATTTCATCCAAAGTCTTATTTTTTTGCCAGTCATGGTAGAGGCTTTCCATGATGTCTTCGACAAAGGCTTCCCCAACATCGGTTTTTGATAACTTTTCTTCTATTTCATGAAAAAAGTCGGGAAGTGAAGGATCTAGATTATTTTTCTTTGTTATGCTTTTCATCATTTTTTTCATATCTAAAATACTCTCAAGCAATCGATCCTGTTCCAGATTCGGACTGGTTTTTTGAACGCCGACAGGATCAATCTGTTTCATAGTGGCGATTGTTGATTCGTTGTTTTTTTTCGTTTTCAATGGTTGTGGCGGCTCTTCATCGACAGCTGCAATTACTTCCACACTTTTTTTCGATATAAGACCGAAAAATTTGTATTTTTTCACCGCCTTGGAATTGAGGATGACCGCTTGATCCCCAAGCTCTAAACGGACAAGCTGCATTGCTTCCTGCATATTTTCCGCCTTATATTTTTTCACTTTCATCCTTCCACATTCACCACCCCTATGCTTTGTACTTCTATACTTGCTTCCAGCTCATTGTAAGAAAGAACAGGGAGTTGCGGTATATACCTCTCCAGCAACTGCTTCACGTACATCCTTACCGCTGGGGAGCATAGAAGGATCGGTGTTTGTTCATAAACTGCGAACTGTTCCATCTGTTCCCCAACTTTTTGGACAATTTCCATGGATGCATTGGGATCCAGGGAAAGAAAATTACCATGTTCGGTTTGTTGAATATTATCTGCGATAAGCTTTTCCACTCTTCCTGATAGCGTAACCACCTTAAAGGATTCGCTACCTACCACATATTGATTGGTTATCTGTTTGCTCAAAGCCTGCCTCACGTACTCTGTCAACAGATCAGTGTCGGCTGACATTTTCCCATAGTCTGCCAGTGTTTCGAAGATGATGGGAAGATTACGTATGGATACATTTTCCTTCAGCAGTTTAGCAAGCACTTTCTGGACATCCCCTATGGATAATGGAGATGGTGTAACCTCCTCCACAAGGATTGGCGTGCTTTCTTTCAGATGATCTACCAACTGTTTGGTTTCCTGCCTTCCAAGCAGTTCATAAGCATGTTGCTTCATTTTCTCCGTTATATGGGTGGAAACGACAGATGGCGGATCTACCACCGTATAGCCATACATCTCCGCTTCGTCCTTCATATCATCACTTATCCACTTTGCAGGCAATCCAAAGGAAGGTTCTACTGTATCGATCCCTTCAATACTATCTTCCTCCATCCCAGGACTCATCGCCAAGTAATGATCGAGCAACAATTCTCCTTTTGCTACCTCATTGCCTTTGATTTTCAAACGGTATTCATTAGGCTGAAGCTGGATGTTATCCCGGATACGGACGACCGGGATAACCAAACCAAGTTCTAGGGCAAGTTGGCGCCTTATCATGACAATCCTATCTAGCAAGTCCCCTCCTTGCTTGGAGTCGGCCAAAGGTATCAATCCGTAGCCAAATTCGAATTCAATCGGATCTACAGATAATAAGTTGACAACACTGTCTGGACTGCGGAGTTCGTCGGTAACCACTTCTTCTTCCGTCTCCTCCTCGATAAAAACATCCTTTTTTTGTTTTTTACCTATCAAATATCCGCCTACTATGATGAGAGCGGCTACAGGTGCAGTGAGCAATGGACCGATAGGTGTGGCAATCCCCAATAGTAAAATGGTGATCCCGGCAACATACAGCATTTGCGGATAAGCGAATAACTGCTTTGTGATATCTCCGCCTAGGTTACCTTCCGAAGCTGCCCTTGTAACGACAATACCAGTTGCTGTTGCAATCAATAATGCTGGAATCTGGGAAACGATCCCGTCCCCTACAGTCAAAAGGGTGAATTTCTGAGCCGACTCACCAAAGCTCAACCCCATCTGCGCCATTCCGATTATGATACCGAAAATGACATTGATGAACACAATGATAATACCCGCGATGGCATCCCCTTTCACAAATTTACTCGCCCCGTCCATCGCTCCATAGAAGTCTGCTTCCTTGGCGATTTTTTCTCGTCGTTCTTTTGCAATCTGTTCGGAAATCATTCCTGCGTTCAGGTCAGCATCGATACTCATCTGTTTCCCAGGCATGGCGTCCAAGGTGAAGCGGGCTGCAACTTCCGACACACGTTCCGCACCTTTGGTAATAACCACAAACTGAATAACTACCAAAATAATGAATACAACGAGCCCCACTACCACATTCCCGCCAACAACAAATGTTCCAAACGTTTCTACTACAGTACCCGCCGTACCTTCACTTAGGATGGATCTTGTCGTAGAAACGTTTAGACCTAATCGGTACAATGTCAGTAATAAAAGTAAGGATGGAAAAATGGCGAATTGCAATGGCTCCTGTATATTCATGGTCGTCAATAGGACAATCAATGCAAGAGAGATATTGATAATGATAAATATACTTAGCATCCAAGGATAAAAAGGAATAATAAGCATGGCAATAATTAGGATGACACTAAGTAATACGGATAAATCTCTGGCTGACAACATATTCTGCTATCTCTCCTTTTCTTCCACCAATCATTTCACTTGATTTTGTAACCGGTAAACATAAGCCAATATTTCTGCCACTGCCTGGAAAAACTCTTCAGGGATGGCGTCCCCAATTTCAGCTTGACTATAAAGTGCTCTGGCAAGCGGTTTATTTTCCACAGTAGCAACATGATGCTCATTTGCTTTTTCCTTTATTTTCTTAGCTACAAAATCCACCCCTTTTGCAAGTACAATCGGGGCATCCCCTTTTTCTGCTTCATACTTCAATGCAATGGCATAATGGGTGGGATTTGTGATGATAACATCTGCATTTGGCACATCCTGCATCATCCGCTGCATCGCCATTTCCCGCTGCTTCTGCTTAATCTTGGATTTGATCAACGGGTCCCCTTCGGCTTTTTTATATTCATCTTTAACATCATGCTTAGACATCCTGATATTTTTTTCATAATCGTATTTCTGATACAAGTAATCAAAAATGGACAAAAACAGTAACGCACCACCTGCAAATAGACCCATGCGAACCGTTAAGGTCCCTAAGAACGAGAATGACTCATGCAAGTTTTTTTGCGAAAGAATCAGAACATCTTCCAGGCTTAGCCAAAGAATCGAAAATGTAATGACTCCGACAAACACAATCTTCAGCATCGATTTTACAAATTCCACAATGGCCCGAACAGAATAGATTCGTTTGAATCCTTGGATAGGATCGAGTTTATTGAGTTTCATATGTATGGCTTCAGTTGAAAATAACGGTCCCACTTGCACATAATTAGATATTATTGCACCTATGATGGCAGCCAGCATAATTGGACCTATCACCCATATCAACTGCATAATCAGCTCTAAAAAAATCATATGGACCCTATCAATCGTCACTTCCTCCAATAAGTAAATTTGGAAGGACTGAACAAACAGCGTCGTGATCTGACCTTTCATCCATGGTCCGAGAGCAAGCAGGCACAGGAATACCGCAATTAAAACAAAGGCAGTGTTAACATCTGCGCTTTTCGCAACCTGCCCCTTTTTTCTTGTGTCCTGCCTTTTTTTCGGAGTGGCTTTTTCCGTCTTTTCACCGCTGAAATATTGTAAATCCAATCTCAACCATCCGGTCATATCAGAAACCCCCAAGCAATTCCATTAAACCTCTCATAGTCCGCAGCATCAGTTCAAAGAGCTTATAAAATAACGTAAATAATATAGTTAGAGAAAAAATGATCGTAATAAAACTTACGCCTATTTTTAAAGGAAGTCCCACAACAAAAACATTGAGCTGCGGGACTGTCCGGGCAACTATGCCGAGTGCAACATCGACTAAGAAAAGTACACCTACTATCGGGATGGCCAATTGCAAGGCAATGATGAACATTCTATTGACTGTACTTAATACAAATTCGAACACCCCAGCATCCCCGAGTGGGATCCACGCCTGCGTCAAGGATATGAGTTCATAGCTGAAATATATCCCGTCAAGCATCAAGTGGTGGCCATTTACCGCCAATAGCAGCAACATCGCGAACATATAGAAGAATTGACCAATGATCGGACTCTGCACTCCAGTTTGCGGATCGATCACGTTGGCAATGGCAAAGCCCATCTGGAAATCAATAAAACCGCCGGCTATCTGGATGGCAGCAAGCACCATATAAGCGACAAGACCGATCAGCAACCCTACCATAAGCTCCTTCAATACAAGAAGTATATAAGCACCATCGATTCCGATAACCGGGAGGTCCATTGATAAAGCCATGACTAGAGCAAAGAAAAAACCGAAACCGACTTTAAAAGTGGAAGGTACATTCCGATATGAAAAGAGTGGAAGCGTCACAAAAAAAGCGGTTACTCTTGTCAGCACCAATAAAAATGCGGGAAAATAGTTTAACCAATCAAGCATCAGCTTAACTCACAAATCGATGGATGTTATTGAATATTTCCAATGCGTAAGAAAGCATGTTAGACAACATCCATGGACCAAAAACGACTAGACCAACCAAAACAGCCACTATTTTCGGGATAAAAGCCAGTGTCTGCTCTTGGATCTGGGTTGTCGCTTGAAAAATACTGACAATTAAGCCCACAACCAAAGCCAGTATCAAAAGAGGTGCACTGATTAGCAGTATTGTATATACTCCTCTTTCTGCCATTGATATTACAAATTCCGGGCTCATGTTTACACCTCATTCAAAATGTCTGCAATAAAGATTTTACAATCAGATACCATCCATCCACCAATACAAATAGCAATATTTTAAATGGTAAGGATATCATGACTGGCGGAAGCATCATCATCCCCATACTCATTAGCACACTTGCCACGACCATATCGATGACTAAAAAGGGAATAAAGATCATGAATCCTATTTGAAAGGCCGTCTTCAGTTCACTTATGGCAAATGCGGGCACCAGCACGGTCAACGGGATATCTTCTAAACTTTCTGGGCGATCCATCTGAGCATAATCAAGGAAGAGAGCGAGATCCTTTTGCCTTGTATGCTTGCTCATGAATTCCTTCAAGGGGATACTTGCCCGCTCATATGCCTCATCCAAATCAATTTCCTCGTTAAACAAGGGTTGAAGCGCCTGATCATTCACTTGTGCAAATGTCGGTGCCATGATAAAAAAAGTCAAAAATAATGCCAAACCGATCAGGACCTGGTTGGGAGGCATTGATTGAGTTGCCAGGGAAGTCCTGACAAAGGATAAAACAATGATGATACGGGTAAAGCTCGTCATCAAGATCAGGATGGCAGGCGCCAAAGAAAAAACAGTCAATAATAATAGAAGCTGTACAGAGGTAGAGACGGTGGAGGCTTCATTCCCACTAAATATGTCTATGAATTCCGTCATCGTCCAAGCTCCTTCTTATCATCGTAATCATCCATTTTCTTTTTCCTATCCTTGGATAATTGTCCTAACTGATCTTGTAACATAACGGAAAACCGAGACTGATTCTTGGAAGTTCTCGCTTCTTTGAATTTTTCGATCAGCCCTGATATCTTATCGGATTGGATAGGCATGTTTTCAGTCCTGTCCCGGTATGACTGTAACAATTGCTCTCGTTCCTCATCATCCGTGATTTCCTTCAATAGATTGATAGAGTCCCCCACACCCACTACCAATATACTGTTTCCGACCTTAACAAGTTGAAGAGATTTGTTATTACCGAGGTTTGTCCCCCCGATGTTTTCGACTGATCTACCATTTGATAACTTATTTTTACTATTTATGAGTTTTAATGCACCGTAGAGCAAGGCCAATACAAAGAGCAACGCAAACATCATTTTAATGAAATCAAAAATGGAAACGGAGGGTGGTTTATGTTCACTCACTTCCGCTTGCCCTCCAGTGGATATATCCTTTTCCTCTGCAGGTATTTCCGTTTGTTCCTTTGGGTCTTTGAACTGGTTAAAAACACTATCGTCTATGCCCTCTTTGATGTTTGCAAGACCTTGGGACGGCAGTACGAAAAGAAAGACCGCCACCATTAAAATGGTTAAATACCTTTTAACATACAAAACAGACACCTCTATGATAGAGTTTTGTGGATAGCTTCAATTACTCTGTCCGCTTGAAACGGTTTGACGATGAAATCTTTCGCACCAGCCTGGATTGCATCGATGACCATCGCTTGCTGCCCCATCGCAGAGCACATGATGACCTTTGCATTTGGATTAATTGCTTTAATCTCTTTCAATGCAGTTATCCCATCCATCTCTGGCATGGTGATATCCATTGTTACAAGGTCAGGGTGATGTTCTTTATACTTTTCAACCGCTTGTGCGCCGTCAGCAGCCTCTCCTACTACGTCATATCCATTCTTTGTAAGAATATCCTTGATCATCATTCTCATAAATGCCGCATCGTCCACAATTAAAATTCGTTTACTCATGTCGTTTCCTCCTAGGATCTATCGAAGTTTTCTAATTCTATCTGTCTGACTAACTATATCTGTAACCCTTACTCCGAAACTCTCATCAATGACCACCACTTCACCCTGTGCGATCAGTTTGTTATTGACAAGAATATCCACCGGTTCACCCGCAAGCTTGTCCAGCTCAATAATCGAACCTGTAGACAATTCCAGGATATCTTTTACAGAACGTTTCGTTCTCCCAAGTTCCACCGTAACCTGAAGAGGGATATCAAGAAGCATGTTTAAATTATTCGGTTCTGCCTCTTCCACTGCTGTTGTTTCAAAATTTGAGAAGACGGCAGGCTGGACATTAACAGCTGGTTGGGCTTTCGTAGTATTGTTTCTAGTCTGCCCACCCGCTGCGTAGACGGGTTCTTTATGCTGAGTCTCTGCATTTGACTGTTCTTCCTGGTAGTATGGAGTCTGTGTTACCTCTTGCTCCTCATAAGTAGGAACAGGGTGACTCTCCTCCACACCCGTCTCTTGATTGTCAGCATTCTTGCTCGGGTTCAATAACTCGCCTACAAGGTTCTTGGCAAATGGATATGGCAGTATCTGCATAATGGAAGAGTCAATCAATTTGCCGATTTTTATAGAAAAGGCAACCTTTATTAATAATTCATCCTCTGGCATCTCATCTGCACCGTCGCCACCTTTGAAGTCAAGCAACATTACCGACGGAGGAGAAATATCAATTTTTTTAGAAAATACAGTGGACATGGAAGTTGCAGCAGAGCCCATCATTTGATTCATTGCTTCATGAACGGCACTTAAGTGTATTTCATCAAATTGCGATTGCGGTGTTTCTCCTGTTCCACCAAGCATTAAATCCGCAATAATTGCTGCATCCTTTTGTTCGACCACCAATATATTGGATCCTGTGAAACCTTCAGTATAACTAACTCTAATTGCTACATACGGCTCAGGGAATTCACTTTCCAAACGCGCTCTTTCCACCAATGAGACCTTAGGGGTAGTAATCTCCACTTTTTGGTTCAATAGTGTTGATAATGCAGTTGCAGAACTGCCAAAAGAAATGTTCCCGATTTCACCAAGTGCATCTTGTTCCATTATAGATAGATATTCTTCTATGTTAAGATCCACAAAGAGGGGTTCTTCATTGGTGGTATCTGTTCCTCGAAGTAACGCATCTATCTCATCTTGAGATAACATTCCATCACTCATCATCCTCATATCCCTCCTTGATTTTCTCCATGATCTGTACTGCCATATTTCTCTTAACCTTCCCGACCTGAGCGTAGAAGCTTGGTTTATTATCCACCTTGACGGAGATCGGTTCGTCGATTTTCTGTTTAAGTGTCAGGACATCTCCAATACTAATATTCAACATGTCGGAGAATGTTATTTCCGAACACCCAAGCTCTGCCGTTACAGTCAATGGCGCTGTTCGGATTACCTTCTCCAATAGTTCAATTTCGTGTTCTTGACGGACTTTGTTCTTCTCTTCCATCCAGTAATGGGCGGAGAGTTTTGGAATGACTGGTTCCAACACGACATGCGGAATACATACATTAATCATTCCAGTCACTTCACCAATGGTGATATTCATTGAAATCACAATCACTGTTTCATTAGGTGAAACCAGTTGCAAGAATTGAGGATTAACTTCCAAGTCTGATAGAAATGGTTGAATATTCGAGACCGTGTCCCATGCTTCCCCAAAATTTTCAACCGCTCCTTCAAAAAGGTTGGTCAGCAGTTTTGTTTCGATTTCCGTTAAACTGTCACTCTTTTTTCCACCCGAACCCTTCCCGCCAAGCTGCCTGTCCAACATGGCATATGCAATGGTGGGATTGACTTCAAGCACTACCCTTCCTTCTAAGGGGGCAACCTCAAACACATTAAGGATGGTCATTTTCGGAATGGACCTGATGAATTCCTCATATGGAAGCTGATCGACAGATGCAACACTTATTTGAATGTACGTCCGTAGCTGAGCAGAAAAATAAGTGGTTAGAAGTCTAGCGAAATTCTCATGGATTCTAGTGAGATTCCTGATCTGGTCCTTCGAAAACCGCAGAGCCCGTTTAAAATCATACACTTTTACTTTCTTTTCTTGATTTTCCTTTTTCAGTTCTTCAGCATTCATCTCCCCGGTAGACAAAGCAGAGAGAAGCGCATCTATTTCGCTTTGTGACATTACTTCTGTTGACAAATCCATCACCTCCTATTTACATGGATCTCATGGTGATTAATTTTGGAGGAGGAAGGAGGTTGTATATACTTTCACTATTTCCCCGTCCTGCATCACTTCATTAATTTTCCTTTGAATATCTTCTTCAAGTTGCGTCAGGCCATTATCTCCATCAAAATCGGATGCCGACTTGTTTGCAATTTCATGAATGACTATGCTCTGAACTTGAAAGTCCCTTTTTAGCAATTCCGCTGTCGCTTTTTTGCTGTCCGTCTGAACTTTCATCTTTAAACGAACATACCCTCCGCTTTGAAGATTAGTAGTGATTTCATCAAAGTCCACCGAATATTTTATAATTTCGTCAATCGTAGGCTCTTCAGCTGTCTCGTCTGCATACAGTTTGTCCACAGCTACGAGTGCCACCACTCCCAAAAGTGTTATTACCAAAAGAATTATCATCATGGCATTCAATAATTTATTGCGAAACATCTTTTTTAGCCTCCAAATATGTCCCATGATGCATGTGGGCATAGAACTCTTTGCATAGGAGAATCACTTCTTGCATTCTCTCTTTCACTATTACTTTTTTCCCATTATTCAAGGTGATCATAGTATCAGGTGTTTCTTCGACTTGTTCGATCAGCCATACATTCACTGCAAAGGCCTTTCCGTTCAGCTTGGTCAGCTTTATCATTGTTAGATGGGCTAAGCGATAACGCTTTAGCCCTCCCTCCTTAACGCTTCAGATTGACAAGCTCTTGTAATATCTCATCTGATGTCGTGATGATTCTGGTATTTGCCTGGAATCCCCTTTGAGCTGTAATCATCTCGGTAAATTCTTCAGACAAGTCTACATTTGACATTTCAAGAGTACCTGAAATGATGGCTGCAGCACCGTTTTCACCAGGTCTGAACATTTCATTAAGTTGTATACCATCTCCGTTTTTGTCCATTGTCCCGGAATTGTTTGATTGCTGGAACAGGTTTTCACCGATTCTTTCCAATCCGGCATCATTCGGGAATTTTGCAAGCATCAGCTGCCCAGCCACTTTAAGATTTCCAAATTGATCGATGAAGTTCACTTTTCCATCACCGGAAATGCTGAAGCTCCGTGCATTTGGCGGTATTTGGATAAGGCCCGCACTTCCGCTCAAGGAGTCGGTCCAAGAAGGTTGTTGGACCATTTCGGCTGTCCCTATAAAGTTTTCAAATGTCTTATAAGCGGTATCTAAACTAGTTTTCACTGATTGGGCATAGCTTACAAGATTTGAAAGGTCATTGATGTTTGCTGTTGTTGCATCAGGAATTGTAATGCTAGGGTTTTGAACAACCGGATCACTCATTCGATAAGCGATTTCTCCTGTGGATGTTATAAAACTATCAATCCCTTGGTTCATCGTTCGCGCTGATTCAATAAATGCTGCCCTTTCACCCGCATAAATATCTGTGTTGAAATCATTAAACTGGGTAGCAGCGTTATCTCTGGCAGTTTGTGCTGCAGCTGCAGCTGCTGCCAATTGTTGATCCGTACCACCAGCCTCCAAATTAGCTTTCTCCGCATCTTCAAATGTTCTTTGGGCCTCCAAGAACTTCATTGCTAGGTCAAGGAACTTGTTTGTATCATTTCTAAAGTCTCTGTATTCATCATAGAAAATCTCTCCTGCATTTAATGCCGCATTTGATGCAGCCATAATGCTATCGTTAGGAATTCTTTTCTCTCCTGTTTCTCCTATCAAGTACATCCCATTGGCGTTGACAATGTATCCATTATTATCAAGATAGAAATTTCCGGAACGTGTGTAATTCATCGAAACAGCATTATTTATGGCTCCACCTAAAATTTTGTTGTCCCCATAAGATGTATTTGTATCAACATTCACTCTTGTTATATCCGCTATGGAAGCCACTGCGAAGAACCCGTCCCCAGAAAGCGCCAAGTCAAGAGGTCTTGCTGTGGTCTGGAGGGACCCTTGCGTCTGAATGGTATCGATTGAGCTGATCATAGAGCCAAGACCTATCTGTTTGGCATTGACTCCGCCCTTTCCTGCCGCTGGCCCACTTGCACCAGATAATTGCTGCACCATCATTTCCTGAAACGTTGTTCTTCCCTTTTTAAAGCCATACGTATTGACATTTGCAATGTTGTTTCCGATTACATCCAACTTTGTTTGAAAGTTTCTTAGAGCCCCTATGCTTGAATACATTGAACGTAGCATGTGTTTTCCCCCTTTATTATTGAAGTGTTACTGTGTGATTTTAGTGATGGCATCCAACGGTATCTTCTCTTCTGACAATCGTGCGTCTGTAACGATCAGGTGCGCTTTCCCTTCTTTCATAAGGACCGATTTTACAGGTATGTCCTCGTAACCATCTCCTCCAAAAGTAAAAGAAACTTTTTTCCCGATAAGATGACTTGCAGTCAATAGTTGTGCATTACCAGCCTGTGAGTTGTCCCCCGGCTGATTCACTTTTGTGATTTGCTCCACTGCTATTTCAGTTCCATCATCCATTACAAGTCTTGCTTTTCCGTCTTGCATCGAAATACTTTTTACAGTACCGTTCTTTTGTTCGACAAATGGTTCCTCATCCACATAATAAACATGTTGCCATGTAAGGTTTGAACCAAGATACTGTTGAAGAGAGAGGACATTCATTTTGTTTTGTGTAGCAACGAAGCCTTCCATGCTTTTGTTTAAGTTGGCCATTTGCTCAAGTGAGGAGAAGTTCGCCATTTGGGCAATGAATTCCCTATCCTCCATGGGATTAAGCGGATCCTGATTCTGCAGCTGCGCAATCAGTAAGCGAAGAAAATCATCCTTCCCCATGACATTATTTTGCTTGGACGTGTCAACCTGCCTATTTTGGATATAAAGATCAGATGAAATCGTGTTTGTCATTCTCCGTCACCTTCAGCTTTTTTTATTTCTAATTCTTCTAATAGAACCTCTTCAAAGGAGTGTTTGTCATCCTCATCATTTGAATCCTTTTTAGAGAAGTGTTTTGAATGAGATTCACCATCATTGGTGCCTTTATGTTGTTGTGTGAACTTTTGCTCCTGTTCTTGAAAGACTACCTCGAGCTTTTCCATGTTCACATTCGATTGTGCCAAGGCCTGCTTAAGGTTTGCCATCCCGCTCTCAAGTAAAGAAGCAGCAGATTTAGAGTGGACAATCAATTTCGCTACAAATCCATGTTGTGTTTCCTGCAGTTTTATATGTAACGTCCCTAGATGTTCTGGAGCCAACCTTATTGTCATTGTCTGGTTGCCATTTACATATCTAGCTTGAGTTTTTGCAAGAATCCCCTCGAGCTTTGATAGCAGTTGCTCACGTGCTGCCTCATTAGATGTGGTATCAATGACCCATTGGATGGTTGCCTGCTTTGGGAGCTGTAGTTGATTCATGCTTACTGCTCCATTTGGAAATACTACTTCAGGAACTGTTATCGTGGTTGAGCGGACCGGTACTGTGTCCGTCACCTGTAAAGAGCTTGTAATAGCATTTCTTTCAAGCGGCAATAGCTTATCAAGCCTTGTCTCAATCATTTTTATCAGTTCTTTCAGTTCTGCATTCACTTTTACTGTGGGAAGGGCAGGCTCACCTCTTTTGCTATCTTTTTCAAAGTAGCCCTTGATAAACATCAAAACCCTTTCTGAAAGACGTGAGAATGATTCCAGTACCTCTTGTGATTCCTTTTGAGGAGTGGGATTTAAGGTAGTGAGTAATTGGATCATGCTCATAACATCTTCAAGCATTCCAAAATAATCTTCAGGCATTTCTTCTAAATCCTGGGAAGAGCCAAGATTATTTTCCGGCTCCCTCATTTCATTCAACCCTAAAAGCAGCAGGGACAATACTTCATCCATTTTAGGCAATATATCTCCAAAAGATTTATCAAGATTTGCAACTTCAGCAAGCACTTCATTTCCATTCTTTTCTAGAGGTGTCTCAAAAAAAGAAGTAAGGAGGCTCTTGAATAAGGTATTGCTGAAACTTTGGGGTGTGTCTTTGGATCCCTGCTCCGGTTTCCCTTGTATCTTCGCTGTTTTTCCTGAATGAATGGAGGCGGTATCTGGCATAACTAAAAAGTTCACTTCGTTCATTCCTTTCTGGAAACCTACTCATTTCGGGCTAGTAATTCAGTGAACCTAGCCGCCTGTTCGGGTTCCATTTGTCCTAACAGAGAAGATGTCTTTGAAGTACTTAACTCTTTCAGAAGTAAAAGTGCCATATCTTCTTCAAGCTCCAAAATGATCTGGGCGGCTTTTTTCGTGGACATCCCTTCATAAAGCTTTGCTAACTCTCGTGTCGAGGCTTTTACTTCCTTTTGTTGTTGTTCAAGTTCCTCTATGCGTTTGTTCGCTTGTTCAATCTGTGAAATCAGTTTGGTTATTTCCCTTTCCTTGTCACTGACCTTTCTCTCTAGAAGGATAACTTCTTGTGAAGAGTTTCCACTTTCCTTCACTTCCGGGGAAGATGCTTCTCGTTCCTCTTTGTCCACTTCAGAAATACCGGTCTCTTCCTTTTCAGGCAAAAAGGTCTGAGCAACTTCAAAGATATTTTTTCCTTCGTAGGTCAGATACCCCAGGATGACTACCACTGTAAAAAGCAGAGGTATGATAAAAAGGTATAGCAGTTTTTGCATGAAGGTGTATTTTCCTTCTACTTCTTCGGTTTGATTGGTTTTTTTCATTGTTTATTCACCTATTTGCTTGTTGCGAATATTGAAGTATGGAAAGCTCATCTATATGTGTTGCCTCCACTTTAAGGTCATTTTGTTTCCATAAAAGCTTCTCTTTATCATCCAACAACTCATATTTTTTGCATTCTACAGACTGTTCCTTAAGTTTTTCTTCCTTAAGGTTCATAAACGCTCTGGCATGGCTTACCTTTTTCTGTTGGTGAAAGACGTTTTTTTCTAAATTACCCATAAAAAATTGCTGTTGCATAAGACTCTCTATAGGAATTCCTGTTAGCAACTTCTCTTGCAGCGCTTCTTCTAATTTTTCCTTCTTCTTCAAAAGGTCATATAATGCCTGGCCCTCTGATTCAAACAAGGAAATTGCTTGTTGATACTCCGAGCTTGCCAAATCTTTTTCTGCTTTTTTAACAACTAATATTTTTTCTAAGCGCCCTTTTCTTACAGCCATGTCTTTCACCTACTCTACTTCATTAATTTCGAAAGTTCTGCCTTACTATCCGCAAAGCTCCATTTATCTTCTACTTCCTGCTTCAAGTATTGAATGATAGACGGATAGGATTGAATAGCATCGTCTATCTCCCTCGAACTCCCCCGCTTGTAAGCACCAATATTTATCAGATCCTCAGCCTGATAGTATTTTGAAAGTTTTTCACGCATCGACTCTGCTGCCTTCTTGTGATCGTTGGCCACAATGTTGTTCATAACACGACTTACACTTTTCAGGACATTTATAGCTGGGTACTGTCCTTTATTTGCTAAATCCCTATCAAGTACAAAATGGCCGTCAAGGATTCCTCGAACCGTGTCTGCGATCGGTTCATTCATGTCATCTCCGTCAACAAGGACTGTATAGAAAGCCGTAATCGAGCCATTCTTATTGGTTCCGGTTCTTTCCAGAAGTTTGGGAAGCATAGAAAATACGGAAGGTGTGTAGCCCTTTGTTGTCGGAGGTTCTCCGACAGCTAGTCCTACCTCCCGCTGTGCCATGGCCACCCTTGTGACGGAATCCATCATGAGCATTACGTTATATCCTGAATCACGAAAGTATTCAGAGATTGCGGTTGCGGTATAAGCTCCCTTGATTCGCATAAGGGCAGGTTGATCGGAAGTTGCAACTATGACAATGGACCTTTTTAACCCCTCTGGACCTAAATCACGTTCCAAAAAATCACGAACCTCTCTACCTCGTTCCCCAATAAGTGCTATTACATTAATATCAGCATGTGTATTCCTGGCGATCATACCAAGCAGTGTACTTTTCCCAACGCCACTGCCGGCAAAAATCCCGACTCTTTGGCCCTTGCCGACTGTCAGCAACCCGTCGATCACTTTAACTCCGACTTCCAACTCTTCAGAGATCGAAGGCCTGGTCATTGGGTTTGGTGGAGCCTGATCTGTCGGATATTTCCCAAGGCCAACCGGTAATTCTTCTTCAGGGTTCAATGGAAGTCCCACCGCATTAAGTACCAACCCCCTGAGCTCTTCTCCGATCCGTATTTCGAGTGGATTATTCGTAGCCTCGACCATACAACCAGGTGCTATGTCTTGAATTTCTGTAAAGGGCATCAATATCACATGGTCATCCCGAAAGCCAACAACTTCAGCCTGGACAATCCTATTTTTCTTTTTACTGATGAAAATGTTACAAACATCGCCGATTGAGCTTTCAGGCCCTTTGGATTCTATCATGAGACCTATTACCCTTTTTACTTTCCCGTAGCGTTTGTAAGCATTTATGTTTTCCACTTCATACAACAATTCTTCGATGGTAATCATCGATTTTCCCCCACATTTACCATCTGGAGCAAGTGATCTTTAATTTCAGCCAATTGAGTTTGGATGGAAACCTCCATCCTTCCGGCTGTTGAATCGATCCAGCATCCATCGTCCTTTAAATCCGACTCCGGGAAGATGGCAAGATCATATTGACTGTTAATAATATTTTGAAGAAGTTGTTTATTTTCTAATAAAAACGGGTATTGTATTGGGCTTACATAAATTCTTATTTCTTCTTTTTCCTTAACCTCTTTCAACGCCGTTTGTACCATATTGATAAAGGTAGAGGGATCTGCATCTAATTTTGTTCCAAGAATCTTTTCCGCTACTTTCATGCTTAGCAAAACGATTGACTCGATGGAGTTATCCAATTTTTTGTGATGCTCCACTTTGGCAAGTTCTATGATGCTCTTAGCTTCTGCCAGGCTTGCTTCATACTGTTTCAAGGCTTCCTTTTCACCAGCCAGGTAGCCTTTCTGGTGGCCTTCTGTGAAAGCTTGATGAATTAATGTTTCTTTTTCTTCTTCCCATGCATTTTTTTCTTCTTCAATCAGCATTCTCGCTTTATTTTGTTCTTTGGATGCGTGCTCCATGATGGCTGCCGCTTCCTGCTTGACCTTTTCAATTGTTTGGTTAATCTGTTCAATACTGAGAACAGTGCCAGACTCTGATGGTGCATCTGTTTGTTTTCTTGTGAATATTGGAGCAACCTTGATCGAGACCGTACCGGTTCCAGCATCTTCTAAGTAAGACGCTTTAATGAGCTTAGACAATGATGTCATCTCCTCCACCCCGGGCAATCACTATCTCTCCTGCTTCTTCAAGCTTTCTGATGATGCCTACAATGCGGGATTGTGATTCTTCTACATCTTTTAAGCGGACAGGACCCATATATTCCATGTCGTCCTTCATGGTTTCTACCATTCTCTTAGACATATTCTTAAATACGATGTCTTTAACTTCTTCACTTGCCACTTTCAGTGCAAGCATCAAATCTTCATTTTCCACATCGCGGATGACCCTCTGGATAGCCATATTATCCAATGTGACAATGTCTTCGAATACAAACATACGTTTTTTGATTTCTTCCGCAAGTTCGGGATCTTGTATTTCAAGCGAATCCAATATTGTCCTTTCTGTACTTCTATCCACTTGATTTAGCACTTCCACAACAGAATCGATTCCACCTGTATTTGTGTAATCACGAGTGACCGTGGTGGACAGCTTCCGTTCTAAAATCTGTTCCACTTCATTGATGATTTCGGGGGAAGTGCTATCCATAACCGCTATTCTTTTAGCAATATCTGCCTGTAACTCCTGAGGTAACTCGGATAATATTTGTCCGGATTTTGTTGGTTCTAAATAGGACAATACAAGAGCTATTGTTTGCGGGTGTTCGTTTTGGATAAAGTTAAGAATCTGTGATGCATCTGCTTTCCTTGCAAAATCAAAGGGCTTTACCTGTAATGAAGAAGTCAGCCGGGTGATGATCGCTTGTGCCTGTTCTTTCCCCAACGCTTTTTCCAGTACAGTCTTGGCATAGCCGATTCCGCCCTGTGAAATATAATCCTGGGCAAGGGCAATCTGATGAAATTCTTCTAAGACGTCCTCTTTTATATGACTATCCACAGTCCTAACACCACTGATTTCAAGTGTCAGCTTTTCGATTTCATCTTCTGAAAGATGCTTATAGACAGATGCAGATACATCAGGACCCAGTGAGATCAATAATATGGCCGCTTTTTGTTTATTTGAAAACGATTTTGATTGGGTTGCTTTTGCCATTTATATCTCTCCTTTACTCAGAGAGCCACGAACGTAACAACTTTGCAAATTCATCCGGTTTTTCCTTTGCCATCTTTTCAAGTTGCTTTCTACGAGCAGTGCCTTCTGATTCTTTTTCATTGTTTATATCCGGTATATGCACCTGGACAGTTTCTTCTTCTATAAATGCTTCCTCTTCTTCGTCCTCATCCTTTTTACTCCTCAATAACAGGAACAATAATAGGAGTATGACTGCCAATAAGATCCCTGCAGTTATATAAACCCATAACGGGATGGAGGTTGCTTGTGTTTCATCCATTTCAACCTTACCGTTGAACGGTTGGACAGATACCACAACTTTATCCTCTATATTTGCATTCTGAGGATCTTCCCCCAACATGTTCTTATCAATGGTGGTACGCACTATCGTGCTTAAAATCTGCCTAATATCATCAACCGTGGTTTCTTGGATGGACAAAGGATCATCTGCAATCGGCGGTTCCACCATTACCTGGATACCCATGTCCCTAACCTTGTATGGACTTTCTACAATTTCTTTCTTGATTCTATTCACATCATTATTTATTCGTTCTTCCATTCTTTCATAGTCGCCGCTTCCGTTTCCGCCACCAGCAACATATGCAGGAATGTCTGCTTCCCCGGTGCCTGGGACACCTCCAGATGCCTCTTCACTTCCAGTGTAAGTTTCTGTGATTCGCTCTACACTTACAGCTATACCTTCCATGTTTTCTGTATCCACCGGAGTTACAAGGTCTTCCAGACGATTTTCCTGAGTGAAATCTATATCCGTTGTAACCGAAACCACAACTTTGTTATAACCCATCATCATACCCAGCATTTGTTGAACTTGTCTTTGAATATCTCTTTCAATCTCTTTTTTCAATTCCAGCTGTGTAGCGACATTAAATGAATTTCCATTATTTTGATTATTTTTTAAATCAAAGTACTCAAAGTTTTGATTCATAATGACGATATTATCAGTAGATAGGTTGGGAACGCTTTTGGAAACGAGATGATAGAGAGCGTTTATATGGCTTTGATCAAATTGATAACCCGCTTCATTATGTATAACAATGGAAGCTGATGCCTCCTGACTCGATTCCCTGACGAAAACCCCTTCTTCCGGAAGACTCAGCATCACCTGCGCATCCCGTACTCCTTCTATACTTTTTACGAGATTGGACAATTCCGTTTGCATAGCATCAAGCTTCATAATCTGAAATTCATTATCTGTCATTCCAAATCCCGATCTTTCACCAAAGAAGCTATAGTCTATACTGCCGCTTTTTGGGACTCCTTCAGCAGCCAGCTCCACCTTCAGGGAGTCTACTGCTTGATCGGGAACTAGGATGGCCGTGCCATTGTTCGTTATATGAGATTGGATTCCTCTTCCATCCAACACTTCCTTGATTTGTCCTGTCTCTTGGACTGTCAAGTCTTTATAAAGGGGTGCCATATCCGTCTTTGTCAAAAAATATACGATAGCAAAAACTGCTAAGATTGATACGACCACCGAACTAATTATCGCTGTCTTTTGGGTTTTATTTCTATTTGTCCAAAAGGAAGTAGTTTTTATCTTTATCTCTTGTAATTTTTCTTTCATTACGTCAATTCCCCCGGTTATTATCTTGCAGCACAGTTATGCAGTGAATAACCGCATGTATTTGGCAATTACACTTGCATTCTCATAATCTCTTGGTAAGCTTCTACGCCTTTATTTCTTACTTCCATCGTCAACTGCATTGCGACACTCGCTTTTTGCTGGGCAATCAGGACATCATGAAGCTCAACACCTTCATTATTGACCAATTTCGTTGTGATTTGATTAGAAGCAGCTTGTGAGTTGTTGACCTCATTGATAGCATCCTTCAGATAGCTTGAAAATTGCTTATGGACATCACCGCTTGTTTTAAGACCATTATTTGTCTGTGGTATTACCTGGCTGGTGTTCGTTATTTTGGAAATCATCTATTAACCTCCCACTTATTTACCAAGTTCTAAAGTTTTCATCATGATTCCTTTAGAGGCATTAAAAACCGTTACGTTCGCTTCGTAGGACCTTGAAGCACTCATCAGATCCACCATTTCCTTTAAGGGATCGACATTTGGCAATTGAACATATCCTTCTTCATTCGCATCGGGATGCTCGGGATCAAACACCAGCCTGAACGGAGCATCATCTTCTTTTATTCTTGTGATATGAACACCACTGCCAATCCCCTTGTCTGTGCCTGAAGCCTTCTGCAGATACGATTTAAAACTGTTTTCTTTTGCTGCAGTTTCGACCACTTTTCTCTTGTATGGCTCCCATTGGCCATTTCGGTACGTCCCCCTTGTAGAGTCCACATTCGCCATATTAGATGAGATGACGTCCATACGGAGCCTTTGGGCAGTAAGTGCAGATGCAGAAATATTCATGCTTTTAAACATCGACATTATGCCCTGCCTCCTTTAATCACAGATTGCAGCGATTGAAACTTCCCATTCATCTGATCAATTAAAGTGTAATAATATATTTGATTTTCGGCCAAGTCTGACATTTCTTTATCTATGTCTACATTGTTCCCGTTATGCGAATAGGAATGACGGGTATTTTCCATGCGATATGATGCACTGGAAGTTCCCTTGAATTCCTGATGCTTGACATTAGTTTTGGTGGCCATGAGAGCCTGTTGAAACGTTTCTCCGAAATTCGGTGCAATTTCTTTTCGTTTGAAATTTGGAGTATCCACATTTGCGATATTATGTGATATCGCCTTATGTTTTGCCCCTGAGTATTGTATTCCTTTTTCCAATGCTTGGATGGATGTCGAAAAAATCTTCATTGGTACCCCCATAAACAAGTCGTTTATAACGAACTATATATATTTGTCGAAATATGTATGTTTTCATTGTAAATTAAGGAAACAAATATGTCTATGTGTCAATTGTTAAAAAAAATCGATAATTCGACTCATTTTGCAAACTGGGTAATTAGTACTATGAGATATTTAAACGAGGTAAATTCGACTTGAAAAGCACAAAAAAAGGCCTGACCAACTGCTTAAGGGCAGTAAAGGTCAGACCAGATATTTTGATATAACTATTAATGAGATTTAAGCTTTGAAAGTTCCATCAAGAACTTATCATTAAGGACTTTAATGTATGTCCCCTTCATTCCAAGTGAACGAGACTCGATCACACCGGCACTTTCTAGTTTACGAAGTGCATTGACGATAACCGAACGGGTGATTCCCACTCTATCGGCAATTTTACTTGCTACAAGCAAACCTTCTTTTCCATCAAGCTCTTCAAAGATATGCTCGATCGCTTCAAGCTCACTGTAAGATAAGGAGCTGATCGCCATTTGTACAACAGCTTTGCTTCTGGCTTCCTCTTCAATTTCTTCCGCTTTTTCACGAAGGATCTCCATCCCTACCACTGTCGCACCATATTCAGCCAAGATGAGATCATCATCAGAGAATGGCTCTTGCAGACGTGCAAGAATCAGTGTGCCAAGACGTTCCCCGCCACCGATAATAGGTACGATAGTGGTTAAACCTGATTTGAACAAATCCTTATTCTCCACAGGGAAAGCTGTATATTCACTATCCACGTCAAGATTGGAAGATGTTTCAGAGACATTGAAAAGGTTCTTTGTGTACTCTTCCGGGAATTGTCGGTCTTCAAGCATTTTGATCATACGCTCGTTTTCAATCTGTTGATTGATGGAATATCCCAAGAGCTTTCCACGGCGGGACAGCACAAATACGTTTGCTTCGATTACATTGCATAATGTTTCAGACATTTCTTTGAAATTAACCGGTTTTCCCGCTGCTTTCTGTAGCATGGCGTTGATGGTTCTTGTTTTTTGTAATAATGGCATTTTATTTCCTCCTAAAATCTACTTCTATAAGATAAATTGACTTAAATCTTTATTTTTAACGATGTCACCTAATTTTTCGTCCACATACTTCGGAGTGATCACAATTTTTTCGAGATTGATATCCGGTGCCTCAAAGGATAAATCCTCTAAGAGCTTTTCAAGAATGGTATGTAGGCGGCGGGCCCCGATGTTATCGGTATCCTGATTGACCTGGAATGCTACTTCTGCTATTTTACGAATAGCATCGTCAGAAAATTCGACTTTTATACCTTCTGTTTCCAATAAAGCGGTATATTGCTTCAACAAAGCATTATCCGGCTCGATCAATATTCTTACAAAGTCTTCAATAGACAGTTTTGTAAGTTCGACACGAATTGGAAAACGCCCTTGCAATTCAGGAATGAGATCTGACGGCTTTGCAATATGGAAGGCCCCTGCCGAAATGAAAAGGACATGATCCGTTTTTACTTGTCCGTATTTAGTAACAACTGTGGAACCTTCCACTATAGGAAGGATATCACGCTGTACACCTTCACGGGAAACATCTGCGGAAGATCCGCTGTTCTTTTTGGCTATCTTATCGATTTCATCGATGAAGATAATCCCGCTCTGTTCTGCACGCCTAATCGCATCCTGGGTCACTTCATCCATATCTATTAGTTTCTGGGCTTCTTCATGTGACAATACAGGTCTTGCTTCTCGTACCGTAAGCTTTCTCTTTTTCCTTTTCTTTGGCATCAGGTTGCTAAGGGCATCCTGCATGTTCATGCCCATTTGTTCCATACCCGACCCTTGAAGCATATCAAACATGGAGCCTTGCTGCTCCTCTACCTCAACGGTAATATAGCGGTCCTCTAGCTCACCCAATGCAAGTTGGTGTGCCATCCTTCTTCGCTGCTCGTTAATGGAGACCTCTTCTTGTTTTTCCTGTTCTTCCGTTTCATTGCCTGAGGCATTTCCACCAAAGAACATCTCTAAAGGATTTTTATAGGAAGTGTTCTTTTGCTTGCCTGGTACCAATAGTTCTACAATTCGTTTGTTTGCATTTTCCAAAGCTTTATCCTTGACGCTTGCCATTTTTTCCTCTTTCACTAACCGTACGGAAGTTTCTACAAGGTCCCTGACCATCGATTCCACATCACGGCCGACATACCCGACTTCGGTAAACTTCGTCGCTTCTACTTTGATGAATGGGGCACCTACGAGCTTAGCGATCCTCCGGGCAATTTCTGTCTTCCCTACACCGGTCGGACCTATCATGAGAATGTTCTTAGGTACCACTTCATCACGGAGACTGCCTTGCAGCAGACTTCTTCTGTATCTGTTTCTAAGTGCTACTGCAACTGCCTTTTTAGCATTTGTCTGGCCCACAATATATTGGTCAAGCATCTCTACTATTTGCCTAGGGGTCAATTTTGTACTCATGTCCACAACCGCCTTTTCTATAGTTCTTCTACAATGATATTGTCGTTCGTATACACACAGATCTCCCCTGCAGTTTCCAGGGATGCTTTTGCTATTTCACGCGCGGTCATGTGTTCGCCGGCATACTTTTTCAAGGCGCGCCCTGCTGAAAGAGCATAATTCCCGCCAGAACCTATTGCAAGTATTCCATCATCAGGTTCAATTACTTCCCCTGTCCCAGATACCAATAACATGCTAGACTCATCCATTACAATTAACATCGCTTCCAATTTCCTCAGTACTTTGTCACTTCGCCATTCTTTGGCAAGTTCGACAGCAGAACGTTGGATGTTCCCGTTATATTCCTCAAGCTTAGCCTCAAACATCTCGAACAAGGTGAATGCATCTGCGACAGACCCAGCAAAACCAGCCAAGATCTTCCCATTAAAAAGCTTACGCACCTTCCGAGCTGTATGCTTCATGACAACAGCGTTTCCAAATGTAACCTGGCCGTCCCCTGACATTGCACTGCGTCCGTTATGCTGGACTGCAAATATCGTGGTAGCATGAAATGTTGACATCAAATGATCCTCCATTCATTCCTCACGCACGAGGGTGAAATTGATTATAAGTCTTTTGTAAATGTTCTTTTGACACATGTGTGTAAATCTGAGTGGACGAAAGACTCGCATGACCAAGCAATTCTTGCACCACCCGAAGATCTGCCCCTTCATTCAGCATATGCGTGGCAAAGGTGTGTCTTAGCATATGTGGACTAATATGTAAGGTTGTGCATGCCTGTTTTACCAGATCGTTCAAGACCACTCGCACTCCACGGGGAGTCAGCGCACCGCCACGAAAGTTTAAGAACAGGTGTTTAGCAGGGGTCTGCCCTTTCTGTTTTTCAAGCAATGTTCTGCGGCCGTCCCCCATATAGGTTCTCAATGCATCTTGCGCAAAGCTGCCAAATGGTACATAGCGTTGCTTGTTTCCTTTACCGGTAACAAGGATGGTACCGACCTGAAAGTCAATGTCCTGCACTTGTATGTGACAACATTCACTTATTCGGATACCAGTAGCATATAGAAGTTCAAGCAGGGCTTGATTCCGCTGTCCAAGTGCCGTAGATAGATCGGAGGCGGCAAACAATTTCTCCAGCTCTTCACTATACAAAAACTGCGGCAGGCGCTTATCCTGTTTTGGTAATGAAACCACGGTAAAGGGATTTTGCTCCACTTTTTCTTCTCGTAGCAAGTACTTATAAAAGCTCCGCAAGCTGGAAGTCTTCCTTGCAACCGTCTTTCTTGCATATTTCTTTTGATGCAGCTTGGTCAAATACAAACGTGCTTCTGTATGAGTGACTTCATTGATGCTAGAAATGGCTTCTTCTTTCATAAATTCAAAGAAATCTTCAATATCCTTTTGATAAAATACCACAGTATATTTTGAATAGTTTTTCTCAATTTGTAAATATTCCAGAAAAGAAATTAACGAAATGTTAACATTTTGCATATTTATCACCTCACAAGGGCTACTAAATAGTATCACAATTTAGTAGCCCTTGCAATTAATTTGATTAATTTTTTACAAAATTCTGAATTGTTTCCAACACTCTCCTAGCATGAGCTTCATTACGTTCTTGCTTGTTCTTGATTTTTTTCGGCAGGTCCGGAAATAGCCCGAAGTTTGCATTCATCGGTTGGAAGTTTTTCGAATTTGTTGCAGTAATATAGTTCGCCATGCTTCCAATAGCTGTTTCCTTTGGAAAAACTAGCGGCTCAAGTCCTTGTACAAGTCTAGCAGCATTGAGCCCTGCAACAAGGCCTGAAGCCGCAGACTCTACATACCCTTCCACGCCTGTCATTTGTCCGGCAAAGAACAGGTCCTCTCTTGCCTTGAATTGATAGGTTGGTTTAAGCAGATTTGGTGAATTGATGAAAGTATTACGGTGCATTACACCATATCGTACAATTTCAGCATTCTCCAAGCCAGGTATTAAACGAATCACTTCTTTTTGAGGACCCCACTTTAAATGTGTCTGAAAACCAACAATGTTATATAACGTGCCTGCTGCATCATCCTGACGAAGCTGCACGACGGCAAATGGACGTTTGTCCGTTTTAGGGTCTTCAAGTCCCACAGGTTTCATCGGGCCGAACAACATTGTTTTCTTTCCACGGTTTGCCATTACTTCAATCGGCATGCACCCTTCAAAGAAAATCTCCTTCTCAAACTCTTTTAAAGGAACCGTTTCAGCCTCCACCAATGCATTGTAGAATCGATCAAACTGCTCTTCGGTCATCGGACAGTTCAAGTATGCAGCTTCCCCTTTATCGTATCTGGATTTTAAATAAACAATATCCATGTCGATGCTGTCTTTTTCAATGATCGGTGCAGCTGCGTCGTAGAAGTAAAGGTATTCCTCCCCGGTTAGTGAACGAAGTTGATCTGACAGGGACTTGGATGTCAATGGGCCAGTTGCAATGATCGTCGGCCCTTCTGGAATTTGTTCCATTTCTTCATTGAATACGGTCACATTCGGATGCTCTTTGACACGCTCTGTTACTTTCGCAGCAAATTCATGCCTGTCCACGGCAAGAGCACCTCCTGCCGGTACAGCGCAGTCGTCTGCAGAACGGATAATGACAGAATCCAGTAATCGCATTTCTTCTTTTAATACTCCTACTGCATTTGTCAGGTTGTTGGCACGAAGTGAATTCGAACAAACAAGCTCGGCAAATTTATCTGTATGATGAGCCGGGGTTTGTTTCACCGGTCGCATTTCATAGAGGTTTACTTGTATCCCTTTGTTTGCCAACTGCCATGCAGCTTCACTTCCTGCAAGCCCGGCACCAATTACATTAACTGTTGTTGTCATAACTAGATTCCTCCAAATACGTTGTAAAATTGTTTTACCACAAAGGAAAAAGGGCTGACATAACCGCTTCAGTGTCAGTCCCCTCATCCCAACCTAATTGCTTAACCCTGTGGCTCTTCTTTATAGTCACACTCTACACATTGTACCTGAACACCTTTTTTAAGCTTTTTCTCAACCAGCAAGGATTCACACTTAGGACATTTCCTGGCGATAGGCTTATCCCATGAAAGGAATTCACAGGAAGGGTACTGGTCACAACCATAGAAGATGCGTTTCTTCTTACTCTTTCTTTCGACAATATTCCCTTTTTCACATTTAGGGCAAGGTACACCTATATCTTTTACGATTGGTTTAGTGTTCCGACAATCTGGGAAGTTAGAGCATGCCATGAACTTTCCATATCTACCCATTTTGTAGACCATCTCATGACCGCATAATTCGCAATCCTCACCGGCTGGTTCATCTTTGATTTCTATTTCCTGCATTTCCAGCTCCGCTTTTTCAAGGCGCTTGGCAAATTCGTGATAGAAACCATCTATAATGTTAACCCAATTCACTTTTCCATCTTCCACATTATCCAGGTTCGTTTCCAAGTCTGCAGTAAATTCCACATTTATTATTTCTGGGAAGAACTCCAAGATAAGTTGAATGACAATCTCCCCAAGCTCAGTTGGGACAAATCGTTTATTATCAAGAGCCACATAGCCACGCTTTTGGATAGTGTCAAGAGTCGGAGCATATGTGGACGGTCTCCCGATTCCCAACTCTTCAAGCGTCCTTACAAGACGGGCTTCTGTGTATCTTGGCGGTGGTTGAGTAAAATGCTGTTTAGGATCTATATCTTTGGAAAAGACTGTGTCGCCTTTCTCCAAAGGCGGAAGAAGGTTTTCTTTTTCTTCCTGCTGATCATCGTTTCCTTCTACATACACTTTCATAAAGCCGGCAAACTTAACCGTGGAGCCTGTCGCTCGGAACTGCACTTTATTTTGTGTCATATCCACACTGACGGTATCCAATATGGCAGGAGCCATTTGACTTGCAACAAACCGTTCCCATATCAATTTATATAGGCGATATTGGTCTCTTGACAGATATTCTTTGATAGATAACGGGTCTTTCATCGTAGAAGTCGGTCGTATCGCTTCATGGGCATCTTGTGCATTGCTTTTTTTCGTTTCTTTTCTTTCTTCATTGGAAACGAATTGTTTGCCATATGTTTTTTCGATGTATTCCGCTGCTTCTTTTTTTGCTGTTTCGGATATACGTGTCGAATCTGTACGCATATAGGTAATGAGACCGACCGTTCCTTCTTTGCCAAGCTCGATTCCCTCGTATAGCTGTTGAGCCATCATCATCGTTTTCTTTGCACGGAAATTTAACTTACGGGCAGCTTCCTGTTGCAGGGAAGAAGTAATGAAAGGTAGGGCGGGATTACGCTTGCGCTCTTTTTTTGTGACACTTTTCACTTCAAATGCATTGCCTTCTAGTTTCCCAAGAACCTCTTTGACTTCGGCTTCTGAATTTAATTCTGTCTTCTTACCATCTATGCCGTAGAAATTCGCTTCAAATTCCTTGGATTTCCCTGTTAGGAATGAACTTTTGATAGACCAGTATTCTTCCGGTATGAAAGCATTTATTTCTTGCTCTCTTTCAATTACAAGTCGAACGGCAACGGATTGAACCCTGCCGGCACTCAAACCCTTTTTCACTTTCTTCCATAATAAAGGGCTTATATTGTAACCTACAAGACGGTCTAGAATCCTTCTGGCCTGTTGTGCGTCAACTACATCTAGATTGATCGGCCTTGGATGTTTGAAAGACTCTTTGATCGCATCTTTTGTTATTTCATTAAATACAACTCTGCAGTCTGAAGTGATGTCAATATCAAGACTATGAGCAAGATGCCAAGCAATCGCTTCCCCTTCGCGATCCGGGTCAGCTGCGAGAAAGATTTTCTTTGCTTTTTTGGCAGCTGTCTTAAGTTCCTTCAGGACAGGTCCTTTGCCTCGAATGGTAATATACTTTGGTTCAAATTCATGATCCACATTCACGCCCATTTGGCTTTTAGGAAGGTCTCTGACATGTCCCATGGAAGCTTTCACTTTATATTTTTTTCCTAGATAACGTTCGATTGTTTTTGCTTTTGCGGGTGATTCCACAATAACTAGATAATCTGACATTCTCAATAATCCTCCTCAAGAGGGTAAATTCTTAGAAAAAACATGATGTGGAGTTTTCTCAAAGTTTTTAGCTTCTATGATTAATTTTAAATAAGTAAAAGTGTAATTATTATTTGCATTCCCATTTAGAAATCTTCACCATTATCAAATATTATGTAACCGTTTGTCAAACAGGACTGCGTATTTATTCTATTTTCCTAGATTCCAATTTGATAAACATTCACATATTAGTTTATGTATTATATGTAGACACAGAATGTACTTTATATACTTCACTCAGATAACTTTTATCCGGCAGGTCAAGATGATAACGACATTATAATGTAGAAATACCATCCAGAAAAGGGTACAAGATGTAATATCATTGTACCCTATAATAATATAGACATATATTCATTTGTAAAGCTTAAATCAAAAAATCTATGGAAAAAGTGAACGTTCTTTGTCACTTCCACTTAATTTGTTTGATTTTTTTTCATCTGACCGATATCCACCCCTTCAACTCTTCAAGAATATCATTTGGTTCTGTAACAAGTTTGGCCCCTTGCTTGATAAGGGAGTTCGTTCCTTGTGAAGTTTCTGAGAGAATCGAACCAGGTACAGCAAATACCTCCCTGCCCTGTTCCATCGCTTGATCGGCAGTTATGAGGGATCCACTTCTTTCTTTGGCTTCCACGACAAGTACACCCTCACTCAATCCGCTGATGATGCGGTTCCTCTTTGGAAAATTCCATTTTGTTGGAGCTGTGTATGGGGGGTATTCGGAGAGTAGAAGGTTATTTTGGGATATGAAGTGCGCTATTCCCTCATGCTCTTTCGGGTAAATATTGAATATTCCGCTTCCAAGTACCGCAATCGTATTTCCGCCATTATCCATCGCGAGACTGTGTGCCTGGATGTCCACTCCTTTTGCCAACCCGCTCACTATCGTAAATTTATCTTGAAGGAGCGGCGGTATCAATTTCATTAACACCTCTCTGCCATAGTGAGACATCATTCTGGCACCCACCACACCTATCATCCTGGTTTTCAGAAGGTCTTGATTGCCCTTAACATATAAAACGAGGGGAGGATCATAGATTTCTTTCAGCAGGGGCGGATATTCTTGATCTAGGATGGTTATCAGCTTGATGTTTTGTTCATTGTATATGGAAAGTAGCTTTATGATGTTGTTCTGTCGGATGTAGAGGTGGATTGTTTCTGCCTGCTGGTGAGTGATGGAGTAAAAGGAAGCAATATCAGATGGCGAGAGCACATAAAGATGATCTAGGTTGGGGTCGTGTTCGAGAATTTTTCTTAATGTTTTGCAGCTTAGTCGGGGACAGTGGTGGAGGGTGATTAATCTTTGTTTCGACAATTGCATATTATGCGCGCACCTCTTTCGTTTTTTAACTGTTTTGGTTTTTCAGGTGGGGCTTCAGGCATTTCATATAAAATGCTATGGAGGCTCGATTTAATGTTTTGCTGAAAAAACAGAAAGAGGGATAGCCTCTCGACTACCCCGTTTTCAATCTATCAGTGAGTTTTACATTTTTCGTAAATGCCTTGATCCTTGATGACCTTAATAAGCGTTTCACCCATAACAGATGGAGTATCCGCCACTTCAATGCCACACTCATTCATCACACGAATCTTCTCATCTGCAGTACCTTTACCGCCAGAGATGATTGCTCCTGCATGACCCATACGCTTGCCAGGAGGTGCAGTACGGCCGCCGATGAAGCCGACAACAGGTTTAGTCATGTTCTCTTTAACCCATAGAGCTGCTTCTTCTTCAGCTGTTCCACCGATTTCACCGATCATGATAACCGCATACGTATCTTCATCTTCATTGAATGCTTTTAATACATCAATGAAATCAGTACCGTTAACCGGGTCTCCACCGATACCTACCGCTGTAGATTGACCGATGCCTTCTTGGGATAATTGGTGAACCGCTTCGTACGTCAATGTACCAGAACGGGAAACAACCCCAACATGGCCCTTAGTGTGGATATAACCAGGCATGATTCCGATTTTGCACTCGCCAGGAGTGATAACGCCCGGGCAGTTAGGACCAACAAGACGAGTCTTTTTTCCTTCCATATAACGCTTCACTTTTACCATATCAAGTACTGGAATATGTTCTGTGATACATATAGCCAAATCAAGCTCTGCATCTACCGCTTCCATGATTGCATCTGCAGCAAAAGGAGCCGGTACATAGATGACAGATGCATTTGCACCAGTAGCCTTGACAGCTTCTTCTACTGTATGGAATACAGGTACACCTTCAACTTCAGTGCCGCCTTTACCTGGTGTAACCCCACCAACGATTTGTGTGCCATACTCAAGCATTTGCTTTGTATGGAACAACGCTGTGGAACCAGTAATACCTTGTACGATTACTTTTGTATCTTTATTAATGAATACACTCATGAATGTCCCCTGCCTTTCTTATCCTACTTGCGCTACGATTTTTTGTGCACCATCAGCCATTGATTCCGCTGCTACGATGTTTAAGCCAGACTCACGTAAGATTTGTTTTCCTAAGTCTACGTTTGTACCTTCCAGACGTACTACTAGAGGAACTTCAAGTCCTACTTGTTTCGCTGCTTCCACAACTCCTGTAGCAATGATGTCACACTTCATGATTCCACCGAAAATGTTAACGAAAATACCTTTTACATTATCATCAGAAAGGATAATTTTGAAAGCTTCTGTCACTTTCTCAGCAGTCGCACCGCCCCCAACGTCCAGGAAGTTAGCGGGGTCTCCACCATAATGTTTGATAATATCCATCGTAGCCATCGCAAGACCGGCACCATTTACCATACATCCGATGTTTCCATCAAGTGAAATGTAGCTTAGATCGTATTTGGATGCTTCGATTTCTTTTGCATCTTCTTCTTCCAAGTCACGATATTCTACAATGTCCTTATGACGGTATAGAGCATTGGCATCAAAGTTAAGCTTCGCATCCAGTGCCATTACCTTCGCATCACCTGTAACCACAAGAGGATTGATTTCTGCGATAGAGCAGTCCTTTTCCACAAACGCAGTGTAAAGGCTCATCATGAATTTAACTGCTTGTCCGACCAATTCTTTCGGAATGTTGATGTTAAATGCAATACGGCGAGCTTGGAAGCCAGTTAAACCAACAACAGGATCCACTACTTCTTTGAAGATTTTTTCAGGCGTTTGCTCTGCCACTTCTTCAATTTCCGTTCCGCCTTCTTCAGATGCCATTAACACGACACGGGAAGTTGCACGATCTAATACAAGACCAATATAGTATTCTTTCTTGATGTCGCATCCTTCTTCGATAAGTAAGCGTTTTACTTCTTTACCTTCAGGGCCAGTTTGATGAGTGATCAACGTTTTACCCAGGATTTCACCTGCGTATTCGCGAACTTCATCCAAGTTTTTAGCAACCTTCACTCCGCCGGCTTTACCGCGGCCGCCAGCGTGAATCTGCGCCTTCACTACACAAATTTCCGTTCCCAGTTCTTTTGCGGCTTCTACTGCTTCTTCAACAGTGAATGCTACACGGCCGTTTGGAACAGCCACCCCGTATTTTCTGAGGATCTCTTTTCCTTGATATTCATGGATATTCATTTCCCATCCTCCTATCTTATGTATAACAGAACATTATTTAAAAATAGACTGCGCTTTCATTTTATTAAATGCGCCATCAAATGTCTACCTTTCTGCAAAAATATTATACTATTTTCAAAAAATTAATAGATTGACATCTGAATATGTCGACAAAATCAACCTGTAGCGCAAAATATAATGTTATTTGACAGATAATTCAATCTTCTTTCGTTATGCTGAAAAACTTTCACGTGGACTTTTTCACATTCTTTTCCGCTTGTTCATGGAGGTTGTAAACAAATGCCAGAACCTCTGCCACGACCTCATACAGCTCTTCAGGTATTATTTCATTCAGCTCGAGTTCCATCAAGATTTCCAAAAGGGCTTCGTCTTCTTGAACTGGTATTTGATGCTTTTTTGCTTCTTCCATAATGTTTTCTGCAATAATACCTGCCCCTTTCGCCTTTACAACAGGTGCAGCGGTTTTCGCTTGCTCGTATTTGATTGCTACAGCTTTTTTTCTCTTTTGTTGGTCCTTATTCATATTTTAATATCCACCCCTATATCAGTAGGAATAAGAATTTTCTTAAAAAAATCCACAGCCATGCCACCTGGTTCCTCCTGCTCTTTCCGTTCCGCTTTCACTGAGCTCAGGGTAAAGCCCTTTGCGGAAAGGCTTTTCTTAAGAAGCGCTGTACCATTCTGAAGTAGCAACTCCATCCCCGGATAGGAATGTTGCAGGGAGAGGTTGACTACCTTCTGCTGGACAAATACATCCACCATGACAGATGAAAATACAGGCAGATCTAAAAAAATCACGATGCGGCAATAGTCCGGATCAAGCATGTCTTCTTTTTTCTTTGAGCTAATATGTACATACCATTCCTTTGCTTCTTCATTCATTTTGATAGGGATGGGCATAAAAAGATGGTGAAGATTGCCTTCTTCTCTGGAAAGCAGCTGGAAACCTGTTAATTTGGTGAGCAGCTGGGTTATCGCACTTTTTTCTTCAGACGTTTCCACTTGTTGCAGATAATTCATCAATAATGGTTTCAATTGCTCCATTTTCACCTCAGATAAAGGTTGATTGTGCCGGATCATTTCACTTAATCCTCTTTCAAAGTCAAGGCCAAGCAAGGAAACAACCTGCCTGATAAAGTGAATAGCTTCTGCTTTTGTATGGAGTGTTTGCGACTGCTGCATCTGCTGAATGAGTTCTACTAGTTTCTGCTGTACAGGTGTTGGTGAAGCAGCCTTTTGAATATCAGCTTCGATTTTAGCAAGTACTTGCAATACTTTTTCTTTTTCAGAGAACCCTGACAATACCATTTGGAGCTTTTCAGGGATATTTGAAACCCCAGTCCGGTTAACCAGTAATTTCAGCATCTCCATTGCCCGTTCCTTTTCTATGGCGGGGAGGGGGTCTATCATGCCTACAAGATGTTTTATAGCAGTCGGCGGTATACTTTCCCCTTTTGGAGTAAGCATAGCCTGAAGGCGCTCGTGAGTAGTTTGCAGGGGGGATGATAATTGCGACGGGCGAGCAGCCGGAACTCCAGCTGTATCCTTTTCCACCTTGGAAGGGAGGGTCCGGGTGACAGCAGGCATTTTATCCGTAGGTATCAAATACAACCCTTCCGGCCCCTTCTTAACCTGAAAGAGATATTCCTTCCCGACCTCCACTTTCCCAAGGATGATAGACTTGGAAGTGACTGTACCATTTTGAATGGAAAAAAGAGCACCATTAAGCTGCTCCAATACCCTTGCTTGAAAAACCCTTCCAAGTATATTTGCTTGTGATTCGAGGGATGTCCTTCCTAACATCGACTCAGGACCTTTAGACTGGATCAATTGCCAGATATTCATCATTATCTCCTTTATTCAGTCAACCATTTCCTTAACAGGGGAGAATGATTGACGGTGTTCACGAGTCACTCCAGCCTTATGCAAAGCTGAAAGATGCTCTTGTGTACCGTATCCCATATTTTTGTCAAAACCGTAATGAGGAAATTCTCGGGCAAGGTTCTTCATATATGTATCCCTGGTCTCTTTTGCCAAAACAGATGCTGCAGCGATGGATATGCTAATCGAATCCCCTTTAATGATGGGTGTCTGCCTTATGGGGAGATCCAATTTCATCGCATCAATAAGCAGGTGATCAGGTGTTCGGACCAGATTCTTCACTGCTTCGATCATCGCAAGCTTTGTCGCTTCATAAATATTGATTTGATCGATTATCTTGGAGTCTACCATTCCGATCCCAAAGCTTATCGCATGCTCTTTAATATAATGGAAAAAGCATTCCCTTTTCTGCTGATTCAACTTTTTTGAGTCAGTAAGTCCCGGCAAATGAAAATCCTCTGGTAATATGACTGCAGCAGCAATAACCGGACCTGCAAGCGGACCCCGTCCTACTTCATCGATCCCTGCGATATAACGGCATCCATCATTCCATAGGGAACGTTCGTATTTTTTCATTTCTTCAAACTGTTCAAGAAGTCCCTGATGTTCGTGTCTTCTCTTCTCCCATCTTTTCAGTAGCGCCTGGACACCTTTTCGTTCATCGGCTCTGATCGACAAGATGAAGGGATCATCTTCATTTTTTACTTCTACCAGCATTCTTTCTATAACTTTTATCGGCTTCTTTTCCATGTTCTTAACTCCATTTCCCCAAAAGAAAAAGGCTGTGCAAAAGACAGCCCTTCTTTAAAGTTTTTCCGGTCTTTCAAAGCTAAGCTTTCCAAGCTTTTCTTGACGGATCTCACGGATGATCAATTCTGCGGTTTTATCATAATCAATAAGACCCCCGCTCATTTTGCATCCCCGTTTGAAGCCTATCGCATCAAAAAGATCCACGATATCTTCAGGTATTTCCTCAAGTCCATATCTGTCCTTTAACCGCTCAGGATATGCATCTGTCAGGAACCTTAGGGCAAATACAGCAATATCCTGTAGATTTATGATTGTATCTTTGATGGCACCTGTCGTAGCTAAGCGGTAACCAACTTCCTGATCCTCAAATTTCGGCCAAAGTATCCCTGGAGTATCGAGCAACTCCAATTCCTTGCCTACTTTCACCCATTGCTGAGCTTTTGTCACACCTGGTCTGTCGCCAGTTTGTGCAATATTTTTCTTGGCAAGTCTATTGATCAACGTCGATTTCCCAACGTTCGGGATTCCGACGATCAAAGCCCTGATTGCTCTTGGTCTGATGCCGCGTGACTGCATTTTATCAAATTTCTCTTTTAGCAGTTCTTTAGACAAAGCAGCTATCTGCTGGATTCCTTTGCCAGTCTGTGAATCAATGGCAATAGCTTTTGTAGAAGAACCTGGCAAATTGAAATAATCCAACCACTCCCGCGTCACCTTTGAGTCTGCCATATCCGCTTTATTCAACAAGATTATCCGCGGCTTATTTGTGATGATTTCATCAATCATCGGGTTCCGTGAGGAGACGGGGATCCGTGCATCCACCAGTTCGTAAACGATATCTATTAATTTTAGTTTTTCTGTCACCTGTCTGCGGGCTTTTGCCATATGTCCCGGAAACCATTGTATTGTCATGAGAATTGCCTCCTGAAGTCCTTGCACAGTCAAAGCTATTTTTAAGTAATATTAAACGCCTCTGTTGATTTACTACGCCTTAGCTCCGCTTTGCGAAGAGGCTTAGGGTTGCATAATCCAAGTGTGTATACCTTGTACTCCAAGCAATGGCGTGTAAACATTTTCTACTTTACTCTACGTAAATCTGATACCGGCCAATAGACGATATTTGTTTTTCCTAAAACCTCTTCTTGAGGAACAGTGCCTATATGACGTCCGTCTCTGCTGAATCTGCGGTTATCACCCAATACAAAGATGTGTCCTGCCGGAACCACTTTGTGTCCAGTTTTCTCTTCCAATGTGAAATCCTCTGTCAAAGGACCGTCGGGAAATTGTGTTTTGAATTCATCCAGATATGGTTCATCATAAGCTTCTCCATTGATGTAAAGAACATCGTCCCGATACTCTATTTCATCGCCCGGCAAACCGATGACCCGTTTAATATAGTCCTTGTCCACCGTAGCATGAAACACCACAATGTCAAACCTTTCAGGGTCTCCAACCTTGTAGCCGATTTTATTAACAATCATTCTGTCCTGATCGTGAAGGGTAGGCAACATCGAGTCTCCATCCACCACTATCGGAGCAAAAAAGAAATAACGAATTCCTGCAGCAAGGATTATAGCGATCGCTAGCGCCTTGATCCATTCCCACAACTCATTTTTAGAACGTGCCATATTTGTTCCTCCGCCGTTTCCGTTATGCTGCTCGTAAATACGAGAGTTTATATGTATTTATTGTTACCCTTATTATATACTTTGTAACTGCTGATGGAAAACTAATAACCCGATTTATTTTACCTTGCTTCAGGATGGTAAAAAAAAGAGAGCTTGTCAACAAGCTCCCCTTTCTATTATCGAATTTCTTTAATACGCGCTTTTTTACCACGTAATGCACGTAGATAGTAAAGTTTCGCACGACGTACTTTACCACGACGAACAACATCGATTCCCTCGATCTTTGGAGAATGCACAGGGAATGCACGCTCAACTCCAACACCGTAAGAGATCTTACGAACTGTGAAAGTTTCGCTGATTCCGCCGCCACGACGTTTGATTACTACTCCTTCATACACCTGAATACGCTCACGCGTACCCTCTACAACCCTAACGTTAACACGTACAGTGTCACCAGGACGGAAAGAAGGAAGATCAGTTTTCAACTGCTCTTGAGTAATATCTTGAATTAATTTTTGCATAGTTTTCTGCTCCTTTTCCACAGATGCTCATACCATACTTGTTTGATGCAGCGGAACATCGTTTTTAGACATAGCGATAGCTAAGTCACAAAGAGTATAATAGCATATTGTATGAATAAAATCAATAAGGATTATCCTCTTTTTCAATTTCTTGCAGCCACTTCTGCTGTTCTTCCGTCAACGGATATTTCTCGAATAAGTCAGGTCTTCTGCTCCAAGTTCTTCTTAAGGATTCTTTCGTCCGCCATTCTTCAATATGTGCATGATTTCCTGAAAGAAGGACATCAGGAACCTTCATTCCCCGAAAATCAGCCGGCCTTGTATAATGGGGGTGTTCAAGAAGCCCGGTACTGAAGCTGTCTTGTTCATGGGATGCCGCCTTACCTATAACATCCGGCAATAAACGGACGACACTGTCCACTATCACCATGGATGCCAACTCTCCACCAGTCAGGACATAGTCACCAATCGAGATCTCATCTGTAACTACATGCTGTCTTATCCGCTCATCATAACCTTCATAATGACCACATATGAAAATCAGGTGCTCTTCTTCTGCAAGTTCCTCCGCTTTCTTCTGGGAATATCGTTCTCCCTGTGGGCACATAAGGATGACACGAGGCTTTTTGGCGGAAGGCTTTCCATCTGCAAGGGAAAGAACGGCATCAAAGATTGGCTGGGCTTTCAGCACCATCCCTGCCCCGCCTCCATAAGGGTAATCATCCACCGTTTTATGCTTGTTATCAGCAAACTCCCGGAAGTCTGTCACACTGTATTCCACGGCACCTTTTTCGGCCGCTTTTTTTAATATGGAAGATTCCAATACTCCTTTGAACATTTCAGGGAAAATGGAAAGAATATCGATCTTCATATTAAAATAGCCCCTCTAACGGCTCAATGATGATGGTTTTTTCCTTAACATCCACTTTTTTGACTACTTGATCGATGTAGGGAATCAAAATGTCTTTCCCTTTTTTTGCTTTCACGACCCAGACATCGTTTGCACCGGGAGTCAAGACTTCCTTGACTATACCCAACTCCTCCATGCTTTCCTGCAAGATGACTTTGCAGCCTACGATTTCATGGAAATAATATTCCCCTTCTTCTAGATCTCCGAGTTGATCTTCCGGAACTTTTACGATGGCACCTTTGAATTTTTCCACTTCATTTACATTATGGTAACCTTCAAAGGTGAGGAGATCAAAAGATTTATGGACCCTTCTAGATGACACCTTCACTTCAATAGGTTCCTTTTCATTAGGCATGAATAAATAAAGAAGATTCCCCTTTTTATAACGTTCATCAGGAAAATCGGTTCTCGAAACAACACGTACCTCACCTTTTATACCGTGCGTATTGACAAGCTTACCTACATTGAACCACTTTACCATTTCTTGCACCTCCATTGCGCAGCTTTCAACTGTTCTATGTAACACTAGCGTACCCTTTTAAAGGGACACTTAAATCATTATAATGAGTGTTATTGTGTCGTTCAACCATAAGAAAAGGGGAAGCTCAAAAGCCTCCCCTACTCCATAATCTCTAATTGCACTCGTTTATTCTCGTGGGAGGCAGCGGCGAACAAAACTGTCCGGATCGCTTTAGCAATTCTACCCTGCTTGCCAATCACTTTCCCTAAATCATCTTGATGTACTGTAAGTTGATACGTGAGGACATTACCTGTTTCCTTTTCCGTAACCACTACATTTTCTGGATGATCTACCAACGACGTCACAATTGTTTGGATTAATTCTGTCATTTTGTCTCTTATTTGCCTAATTTAGCATTGTGGAATTTTTCCATAATACCTTCGTTAGAGAAAAGGTTACGAACTGTGTCAGAAGGCTTTGCGCCATCTTGTAACCATTTAAGAGCTAGTTCTTCATTGATTTTTACTTCAGCTGGTTGCAATACAGGGTTGTATGTTCCAACTGTTTCAATGAAACGTCCATCACGAGGAGAACGAGAATCTGCTACTACAATACGATAGAATGGGGATTTTTTAGAACCCATACGTTTTAAACGAATTTTTACTGCCATTTAATATAGCACCTCCGAAAATATTTCACACAAGATAGTATGATAACAAGTAGTTACTTGTTTGTAAAGTGTTTTTTCTTGTCACTTGATTTATTAAGAGAAAAAATGGTGTTGATGCCTTACATGAACGGGAATTTGAAGCCGCCTTTTTTGCCTTTCCCTTTTTGCATGCTTGTCATCTGCTTCATCATTTTTTTCATCTCTTCAAATTGTTTGAGCAAGCGGTTTACTTCCTGAATTGGTCGTCCGCTTCCTTTTGCTATCCGCTTTTTGCGGCTGGCATTAAGCAAATCCGGGTTTTCTTTCTCCGCTTTGGTCATCGATTGAATGATCGCCTCGACATGACCGATCTGCTTTTCATCCACCTGGACATTTTTTAAGCCTTTCATCTTGTTGGCTCCAGGTATCATTCCCAGAATTTCATCGAGCGGGCCCATGTTTCTCACTTGCCCAAGCTGCTCCAGGAAATCATCAAACGTAAAGTTCATCGTACGCAGCTTCTGTTCGAGCTCTTTGGCTTTCTCTTCGTCCACGTTCGATTGCGCTTTCTCAATAAGAGTCAGCACATCTCCCATACCTAATATACGGGAAGCCATACGTTCAGGATGGAATGGTTCGATGGCATCCAACTTTTCTCCCATACCAATGTACTTGATGGGAGTATTCGTTACCGCCTTGACGGATAATGCCGCCCCCCCACGGGTGTCTCCATCCAGTTTCGTTAATACGACACCGGTCAAGCCCAGCTGTTCATTGAAGCTTTGGGCCACATTTACAGCATCTTGTCCTGTCATCGCATCCACTACAAGAAAGATTTCATCCGGGTTGGATAGCTCTTTTACCTGCTTCAGCTCGTCCATCAATGTCTCATCCACATGCAAGCGTCCCGCGGTATCGATCAACACATAATCATGATGCTCATCTTTTGCTTTTTGGATGGCCTGCTTGGCGATTTCGACTGGACTTACCTGATCTCCCAAAGAGAAAACAGGCATGCTAAGTTGTTTCCCAAGTGTTTCAAGCTGTTTGATAGCTGCCGGTCGGTAAATATCCGCCGCAACCAGAAGGGGCTTTCTATTGTGCTTTTTGCGCAATAGGTTTGCAAGCTTTCCTGTTGTCGTCGTTTTACCTGCACCTTGAAGACCTACCATCATGATGACGGTCGGTGGTCGGCTGCTTACAGCGATTTTACTTTGCTCCCCGCCCATGAGTGCGGTGAGTTCTTCTTTAACTACTTTGATAACTTGCTGACCGGGTGTAAGACTTTTCATGACTTCTTGTCCAACTGCACGCTCATTTACGCGTTTCACAAAGTCTTTCACTACTTTGAAGTTTACATCCGCTTCAAGTAAAGCCAGTCGAACTTCACGCATCATTTCTTTAACGTCCTGCTCGCTTACCTTCCCTTTTCCGCGAATCTTCTGTATCGTATTTTGCAAACGGTCGGCTAAACCTTCAAATGCCATGTATGCCGCCCCCTAATCTAATTTCTCAAGCGAATCGATCAGCACCAAAAGGGATTTTGCGTTTGAGGTGTCATCCACCTTTTCAGCTTCATCCTTCAACTGCTGCAGTAACGACTGCCGCTCTTGAAACTTTTGAAATAACAAAAGCTTTTCTTCATATTGCTCAAGCATCTGTTCTGTACGTTTTATGTTATCATACACTGCTTGGCGACTTATGTTATATTCCTCTGCTATCTCACCAAGGGAGTGATCATCTAAGTAATACAAAGACATATAGCTTCGTTGCTTTGGTGTTAACAACGACTGATAAAAATCAAAAAGATAGTTCATTCTCGTTGTTTTTTCAAGCATCCTCTTCACTCTCCCTTGTTAAGTGAAATGCCTTTACAATAGCTTAGTTTACAGGGTGGGATTGGGATTGTCAAGTTTTTTTCTTGACCTGAAAAAAGCCGCCCATAAACTTCAGGACGACCTTTATAAAGCTATTGATATTAATTATCCGGGATCTCTTCTGTTTCCATCATATCTGCAAATAAACCATATACATATTGCTCTGCATTGAACTCCTGCAGATCGTCGGCTTTTTCACCCAAGCCTACGAACTTGACCGGAATTTTCATCTCGTTACGGATAGCGAGAACTATTCCGCCTTTTGCAGTACCGTCAAGCTTAGTCAGTACGATACCTGTGACATTCGTTGCTTCAGAAAAGATCTTTGCCTGACTTAATGCATTTTGACCAGTGGTTGCATCCAGTACAAGCAGGACTTCATGAGGTGCCCCGGGGACTTCACGCTCGATGACGCGCTTAACCTTTTCAAGCTCCTTCATCAGGTTAACTTTGTTCTGCAAACGACCTGCAGTATCACATAAAAGGACATCGACTTTACGTGCCTTTGCTGACTGCAAAGCATCATACATGACCGCAGCAGGGTCTGAGCCTGCTGATTGCTTGATGACATCGACACCGACACGCTCTCCCCAAACTTCAAGCTGTTCAATGGCTCCGGCACGGAAAGTATCTCCTGCTGCAAGTAAGACACTTTTTCCTTCCTGCTTGAGCTTTTTGGCAATTTTACCGATGGAAGTGGTTTTACCCACCCCGTTGACACCTACAACAAGTACAACTGTCAGTCCGTCCTGTTGAAAATTGATGGTCGGGGATACCTCTTCACCGGACTGATAAATTTCCACTAGCTTCTCAGAAATGACACTTTGAACCTCTCGCGGGTCCTGGATGTTGCGGCGTTTTACTTCCATACGGAGTTCGTCAATCAATTCCATCACTGTATTGACCCCAACATCCGCACCGATGAGGATTTCTTCTAATTCCTCAAAGAAGTCCTCATCCACTTTTCGGTAGCGTGCAACAAGATCATTTACTTTACCCGAAAAGGAATCACGGGTTTTAGTTAATCCTTCTCTGAATTTTTCCGAGACAGATTCAGTTTGTGTGGTCAGTTTTTCTTTCAACTTTTTAAAGAAACTCATTATCTATTCTCTTCCTCTCTATTGAACAAGTTCTTTTGATTCTTCCAATCGGACTGAAACTAGCTTGGATACTCCTGATTCTTGCATGGTCACTCCGTATAGGACATCGCTGAACTCCATCGTCCCCTTGCGGTGGGTGATGACGATGAACTGGGTTTCTTCACTGAACTGCTTCAGGTACTGGGCAAAACGGTGGACGTTCGCTTCATCGAGCGCCGCTTCCACTTCATCCAATATGCAGAATGGGACAGGGCGCACCTTCAGGATGGAGAATAGCAGCGCAATGGCTGTCAAGGCCCGCTCTCCTCCTGATAAAAGGCCGAGATTTTGGAGTTTTTTACCAGGTGGCTGTGCCACGATATCGACACCAGTATTCAGCATATCCGACGGGTCGGTAAGCACTAAGTCCGCCCGGCCACCGCCAAATAAGGAGCGGAAAACATCATGGAAATGTGCCCGGATGTTGGTGAAAGTTGTTTCAAAGCGTTTTTTCATTTCCTCATCCATTTCTCCGATGACTTGGAACAGAGTATCTTTTGCTTCTTGAAGATCGTCTTTTTGTTCCTTAAGGAAAATGTACCGCTCGCTGACTCTGTCATACTCTTCAATTGCGGCTATGTTGACTGTGCCGAGCTCCTCGATCGCAAGCTTTATCAGCCTTACTTTTTTACGTGCCTCGTCGATGTCCATCTCGAGAGGATAATCTTCTTTTGCCGCTTCAAAGGACAGCATATACTCTTCCCTTAAATGGTGAAGTCTATTATCAAGCTCGACATCCAGTCGATTGAGTTTTACCTCTTCTGCCTTCAGCACTTCCATCAGCTGCTTGTATTGACGCTTCAACTCTTTCAATTCAAGCTCCTCTTGTTCTACTTTCTCGTAAAATGCCAAACGTTCTGCACGGCGTTCCGCAATCAATCGCATGGTAGTGTTCTTATCCTGAAGTTTTTCCTCTGCTGCCACTTCCAGCTTTTGTTCACCAGAAGAGTTATCATTCATTTCACTTTGTAAAAGTTCGAGATCCTCCTGTATGTCTGCCAATTTTTCCTGTGCTTGACTGAGGTCTGTTTCCATCGTCTCCACTTTTTCCGATTGATTCAGAAGTTTTTCTTTCTTGCCTGCATACTCCACTTTGAGCTGAGTCAGTTCATTCTGGACGGTTTCTTTTGTGGCATGCTGCTCCACTTTCAAGGAGTTCAGGGCTGCGATTTCCTTATCGAGTTCGACAATCTGGATACCGACGTTTTTCAATTCAGTCTCAAGTTTCCCTTTTCTGTCACCGGCATCCTTGATGGAACTGGTGAGTTGCTGTTTCTCATAATCATATAAGCTTAAATGCTCATTGATGTTCTTCTCTTCAAGCTCCACTTCCCTCAATAGGCTCGCAATCTGCTGTTCCTTGTAACGCAGTTCTTCTCCTGAACCTTTAAGCTCCATGACTTGTGTTTCTTTTTCTTCTATTTTCTGCTTTAATGTCTTTACCTGATCTTCCAGGAGTGCAGTCTTATTTTCCATTTCTTCTAGTTTTGCTGAAATGGAGTCAAGTTCCCGTCCCCTGCTTAAGAGGGAGTTGGATTTTTGCTTAACTGCTCCACCTGTCATGGAACCTCCAGGATTTACAACATCTCCATCAAGCGTCACGATTCGGTAACGATGCTGCAGGATGCCGGCTAGTGTATTGGCCCCTTTTAAATCTTTGGCTATTACAATGGTTCCCAAAAGGTTATAGACTATATTTTCATATGCCGGATCAAAGTCAACAAGAGTAGCCGCTATTCCCACAAATGATTCTTGCCGGGTGAGCTGATTGATCTGGTAGTCTGATAATGTACGAGGCTTCATGACTGTCATTGGAAGGAAAGTTGCCCGTCCGTACCCGTTCTTCTTTAAATATTGAATAGACGTTCTTGCGTTTTGCTCATTATCTACCACAATGTGCTGTGTTGCACTGCCAAGAGCAATTTCGATTGCCGTTTCAACATCCTGTTTCACTTGGATTAGCTCGGCCACAGCCCCTTTTATCCCTGTGAGTCTGTTTTCATCTCTGCCCTTCAGGATTTCCTTTACTCCTTGGAAGAAACCAGTGAAATCTCCTTGCATCGTTTCAAGCATTTCTTTTCTTGCTCGTGTCTGTTGAAGGAACTGATATGCCTGGTAGAGGGTGGTCTCTTTTTTCTGATAGGACTGCTTGAATTGCTCTAGTGAACCATGTTCCGAACGATAAAGGTCGACGGTAGATATAAGATCTTCTTGGATTTGTTTCTGGTCACTCAGCACTTTTTCTTTTTTCACTTGTATGGACGATCGCATATCCAGATACTTTTGGTTGCCCTCATCAAGGCGGGATACTTTCATCCCTTCTTGTTTTTCCTGCTGTTCCAGATAGGATAACTCATTGCGGATTGTAGCTTGTTTATTTAATAGTTCAATATAGTCACTCTTCAAAGCATCAATTTTCTCTTCGATGTTCTGGTCGAACTGTTCATTGATGACCTGTTTTTCTTTTAAATGCTGTTCGGTTAACACAAGTTCCTTGCGAAGGGCATCCAACAACTTGCTATCCGTCGTGAGTTTTTCTTTTTGAACCCTTACGAATTCTGCAAGCTCAACAGAGGATTTTTCCAACTGGGCCCTGTTTGTCGAGGCATTCTTTTTACGTTCTTTGAGCACTTCTTTTCTACCTTCAAGCTTTTCAAGTTCAGAACTTGCCACAAGAAGGGCCTGTTGCAAGGAATCGACGGATTCATCAAGTGCAGCCACCCTATCCTTGTATTTTTCTAGGATCGCTTCCTTTTGTGACAGTTCAGATGATAGTTGCAGCTCTTTTTCCGTACTGTTTTTCACTTCTTGAGAATTTTGTTCCCACTTTTGATGCAACTCTTCTATTTCGTAAACAGTCACACCTACTTCTATCTGTTCAAGCTCTTCTTTTTTCTCCAAAAAATCCTTGGCAATGGATGCCTGGATCTTCAGAGGTTCGACTTGACCTTCCAGTTCATGTAAAATGTCGGATACACGATTCAGGTTTTCCTGAGTATCCCATAATTTACTTTCAGCCTTCTTCTTTCGGGACTTGTATTTAAGGACACCTGCCGCTTCTTCAAAAATACTGCGGCGTTCCTCTGATTTACTGCTCAGAATTTCTTCCACTTTTCCTTGACTGATAATAGAAAAAGCTTCCTTACCGAGGCCTGAGTCCATGAAAAGATCAACTATATCTTTCAGGCGGCAAGTTTGTTTGTTTATTAAAAACTCACTATCCCCTGAACGAAGCGCCCTTCTTGTCACACTCACTTCCATATAATCAATCGGAAGGATACGGTTACTGTTGTCAAGTGTCAATGTCACCTCTGCCATATTCAACGGCTTTCTGCTGTCACTCCCGGCAAAGATGATATCTTCCATTTTAGTGCCGCGCAGGGATTTGGCAGATTGTTCCCCAAGAACCCACCTTATGGCATCAATAATATTACTTTTTCCGCTTCCATTGGGTCCGACCACAGCAGTGACGCCTGGTACAAAGTCCACGGATATTTTTTCAGCAAACGACTTAAATCCTACTACTTCTAATCGTTTGAGGTACATACTCCTCACCTCATCTATACTCTTGAAATTTCTTTATCCCCTTTATGTAAGTGGAAAGAAAGCGACCGTTTGGGCACACATGTGCACCATCAGATCGCCTTTTTTCATTTTTTTGCCGGTTTCAGCTTTTGAAGGGCATACTGGGCCGCGTGTTGTTCTGCTTCTTTTTTAGAACGCCCCACACCTATTCCCATCTCTTCTTTATTCAGTGATACCCTTGAGACAAACTCCCTGTTGTGAGCGGGTCCCTTTTCTTCAAGCACTTCGTAGTCGATGACACCAAGCGCATTACGCTGGATCATCTCTTGCAACTGACTTTTGAAATCCATCACATGAGAAAAAGCACCTTCATTTATTTTAGGGTACACATACTTTTCAAGGAATTGGAAAACGGTATCAAGTCCAAGATCCAGGTAAAGTGCTCCGATGAATGCTTCAAATACATCGGCAAGCAAAGCAGGCCTTGCTCGTCCACCTGTGATTTCCTCTCCCTTTCCAAGCAATACATACTTTCCGAACGAAAGATCATTTGCAAAGGAAACCAGGGAAGGTTCGCAAACAATGGATGCTCTCAGCTTTGTCAATTGTCCTTCACTCATCATTGGATATTTCTTATACAGAAACTGAGAAATGGTCAACTCGAGGACAGCATCCCCTAAAAATTCCAATCGTTCATTGTCTTCGTACGGTTTTCTCCGATGCTCATTCACATATGATGAATGGGTGAAAGCTTGATATAACAGTTTCTCGTTAAGAAACTGAACTCCTAAATTTTCTTGAAGCATTGAAAAGTTCTTCTTTATTGCTTCATTTTTCATTTCGTTTATTCTGCTTCTATTTCTAGTCATATAAAGGAGCCTCCAACATACAATCTTCTTTCACTAAGATGCCAACATTCTTCTTTGGAAGATGAAAGTTGTATAACATTACTATTTTAACAAATTATCTATAAGATACAAATAGCAACTTTCACGATTTGGCCAGATTCCTTAACTTTAAGTGATAATTGTACCGGATTTGACGCTATTCACCTTTGTTTGTCGCCAAAAATATAAAAGGCAATCTTTGAGAATAGAGCCAAACAAAAAGTCCCACCTAAGTGGGACAATCAAGAAAACTATTAAGCGTTCGCTTTTATGTAGTTCACCGCATCGGCAACCGTTGTAATGTTTTCTGCTTCGTCGTCTGAGATTTCCATGTCAAACTCATCTTCAAGCTCCATTACTAGTTCTACTACATCAAGAGAGTCAGCACCTAAATCGTCTTTGAATTTAGAATCTAGCTTTACCTCGGACTCGTCAACACCTAAACGATCAACAATGATCTTTGTTACACGCTCTAGTACATCTGCCATAACTTTCACCTCCCCTCAAGTATTATAGTGAATTTGACTTTAAAAAACTAGTGTTAGTTGGACTCCCTGATAACTTCCGTTCCAGGTGTTCGCTTATCCTAAGGACGGTGCTTGAGCCTCCTCACTCCGCTTCAGGGGTCTCAACCAACCTTTTCTCCCCCGCTGGAGTCTCACACCTTGCACTCCAGACATCAGGGTAAATCATTATTAACTTTACATCACCATTCCGCCGTCGACGTGGATGGTTTGACCTGTGATGTAGGCACTTTTTTCGGATGCAAGGAAAGATACGACAGCGGCAATGTCTTTCGCATCCCCAAATCGCGCAAGAGGGATCTGCTTCAGCATTTCCGCTTTTATATCTTCTGTCAATTTGTCGGTCATATCTGTTGTAATAAAGCCTGGCGCAATCGCATTGACGGTAATGTGTCGAGAAGCCAGTTCACGGGCAGTTGATTTTGTGAGACCGATCACTCCCGCTTTTGCCGCTACATAGTTAGCTTGTCCGGCATTCCCCATCACTCCGACAATGGAAGCGATGTTGATGATTCTTCCTGAACGTTGCTTCATCATTTGGCGTGTTACGGCCTTTGTCGCGTTGAAGACACCTTTAAGGTTGATATTGATTACATCATCCCACTCGTCTTCCTTCATACGCATCAATAGGTTATCACGGGTTATACCGGCATTATTCACTAAAATGTCAATTGTATCGAATTGAGATAGGGCTTCTTTCATCATTGCCTGAACGTCTTCTGAGTTTCCGACATTCGCACGGACTGCGATGGCTTGGCCACCCATCTCTTTAATCGCTTCCACTACCTCATGCGCTTTCGCTTCACTTCCTGAGTAGTTCACAACCACATTGGCACCTTGTTCTGCCAGTTCTAGTGCAACCGCACGTCCGATCCCACGGGATGCTCCCGTTACAACCGCTGTTTTTCCTTTAAGCATTGGATGGATCCCCCTCATTAAAGTGTTCAATCGCTTTTTGAAGTGTTTCTTTATCATATACCGGAATGGTCGTTACTTTCCGATTCACTTTCTTTATTAGACCGGACAGAACCTTCCCGGGACCTATCTCTATAAAAGTATCCACACCAAGGTCTATCATTTTTTCAACAGATTGTTCCCATCGTACCGGCGAATAGAGTTGTTCCACCAGTTTAACGGGGATGTCTGCTGCGTTTACCATCTGTTTTGCATCAACATTTGCGATGACAGGAATTGCCGCATCATTGATAGCGATGGAGGATAGTGTATCTTCGAGCTTGGATGCCGCCGGTTTCATCAGGCTCGAATGGAAAGGTCCACTCACCACCAGCGGAATGATCCGCTTGGCACCTTTAACCTTTGCTTTTTCAGAGGCAGCGGCTACGCCTTCAGCAGTCCCTGAAATGACAATCTGACCCGGGCAGTTCAAGTTCGCAAGCTGAACCGGTCCAGCTTCTGTTGATGCCTCCTCACATGCTTCTTTCAAAAGCTGTTCATCAAGTCCCAATACGGCAGCCATAGAGCCGATGCCTGCTGGAACTGCTTCTTCCATAAATTTACCTCGCAAATGAACCGTTTGTACAGCATCCTCAAAATGGATAGCTTCCGCTGCTACCAATGCTGAATATTCCCCTAGACTGTGCCCTGCAGCATAGTCTGCCTTGATGCCCGCTGACTTTAGGATTTGCAATATCGCTATGCTAGATGTCAAAAGGGCAGGTTGAGCGTTGTATGTTAGTGTCAGTTCTTCTTGAGGCCCATTGAACATCAAATCTGACAGCTTATAGCCAAGCTTTTCATCCGCTCTGGCTATCACTTGCCGGACTTCACCATTTTCAGCGGATAATTCTTGAGCCATGCCCACGATCTGGGACCCTTGTCCCGGAAAAACAAATGCGACCTTCCCCATCATTCTCCCCCGTTCTCTTGTGTTGTGACAAATTCCATTTTCTCGATGGTTTGTGCGATTGTTCCGACCATATCCGTTTCAACCATTTCCCTTGTTTGCCGAATGGAATTGAACACGGCGTTCGCATCGGATGAACCATGAGCTTTTACGACAGGTGCCTTTAAGCCAAATAAAGCTGCACCTCCGTACTCAGAGTAATCCATTTTATTTTTGATCGTTTTTAATTTCGGTTTTAACACCGCAGCAGCAAGTTTGCTTTTCAGGTCGCTCGTTAATGCGTCTTTTAACATCGCAAATACAGATAATGCGGTCCCTTCGATAGCTTTTAATGTAACATTTCCGGTAAAGCCATCTGTAACGACTACATCAGCCACACCGTTCAACAGATCACGTGCTTCCACATTTCCTATGAAATGTACTGCATTGGATTCTTTGATATACTCAAAAGCCGCCTTTGTCAGCTCATTTCCTTTCTTATCTTCGGTCCCTACATTCAAAAGACCGACCCTCGGCGCTTTCACTCCTCGCACCTTTTCCGCGTAGATGGAACCCATAAGTGCATATTGAAATAAATGCTCAGGCTTCGCATCTGCATTTGCCCCGACATCAAGCATCACAAACCCTTTTCCATCTACTGTCGGAAATGTCGGCGAGAGAGCAGGCCTCTCTATTCCTTTTATCCGGCCTACAATCAAAAGCCCAGCTGTCATTAAAGCTCCTGTATTGCCCGCTGAGATGCAGGCATCCGCTCTTCCCTCTTTCACCTCTTTGGCCATCAGGACCATGGAGGCGTTTTTTTTACGCCGAACGGCTCTTACAGGCTCTTCATCGCCTGAAATGACTTCTTCTGTATGTAATATAGTTATATTTTTTTCATTCGTTAAAAACGGTCTTATTTTATTTTCATCCCCAACAAGGGTATATGTAACATCGTTGTATTTTTCGACAGCTTTCATGACGCCTTCCACAATTGACTTAGGAGCATGATCGCCACCCATTGCGTCTATGGCAATTTTCATCACTTTAACCTACCTTTGTTAAGAACTTGTAGAACGGAACATCTCGAACTCTCCGTGGAACACCTTTTCGCTTCCGACAGAGCTTTTCACCTCTACAGTAGTTCTTCCTTTTTCTTTATCTACTTTACTGACGACTGCCTTTGCAACAATTCTCTCACCCAGCTTAACCGGTCTGGTAAAGCGGATGGTAGCTTTTGCAGTTAGCGCCAACTCATCATTAATGACTGCAACTGCCAATGAATTGGCCTGTGCAAATAAATGATGACCACGTGTAATTTGATTTCTTTTAAAAACATGCTCGCTTTGCACATCAAAAATGGAAATGGCACTCTCATCCAGCTGTAAATCGATGATTTCACCGATCACTTCATCAAGCGGGAGGGACCTTACCTCTTTTTCGAGTGTACGTGCTGCTACATTTTTAATCCGTTCACGTAATTCGGGAATACTTAATTCCAATCGGTCCAATCGCACTGTCTGAATGCTCACCTGGAAGAAATCCGCAAGTTCTTCGTCTGTAATAAAAGGGTTCTCTTGTATTTTTTCCTTTAAGGATAACTGGCGCTCCTTTTTATTTCTTCTCATAGAATCCACACCATCCGAACTATTATGACTAGGTACTAATAGTAGTATATATACTAAAAAAGGAGATTGCAAGGAAAAAAATCGCTTCCAGAAGTAAAAACGACAGGGAACCGCCAATGAAATGACGTTCCCCTGCCATGATCAATCTAGTTTTTCCCCATTCATTACCCCTGAATTTTCAACCATTTGCCTTAGTCCCCTGTATTCCTCATCCTCCCAAAAACTTTGAGAGTATAAAAGCTCATGTGCATCCTGTCTTGCAACTTCCAGGGCTCTATAATCATGCACCATGTCAGCCACTTTGAATTCAGGAACACCGCTTTGCTTGCGCCCGAAGAAATCCCCGGGCCCCCTAAGTTCCAGGTCCTTTTCAGACAGTACGAAACCATCATTTGTTTCAGTCATGATTTTCATCCGTTCCTTCCCTACTTCCGACTTCGGATCAGCGAGGAGAATACAGTAGGATTGTTCACTTCCGCGCCCCACCCGTCCACGGAGCTGGTGCAGTTGAGATAGCCCGAACCTTTCGGCATCATAAATCACCATCATCGTTGCATTAGGAACGTTCACCCCTACCTCTACGACCGTAGTGGATACAAGAAGTTGTACTTCATTATTGCTGAAGGCTTCCATCACTTTTTCTTTTTCATCCGAACTCAATCTCCCGTGCATCAAGCCGATCTTCCAATTACCACGGTAATAGTGGGTAAGCATATCGTGAACATCAATGGCATTTTGGACATCCAGCTTTTCTGATTCTTCGATAAGCGGACAGATGACATATGCCTGCCTGCCCTTTTGGAGCTCTTTTTCAACAAATCCCAGCACTCGGTCAATCATTTGGTGCTTTGCCCAATATGTTTCAATGGCTTTTCTGCCAGCAGGCATTTCATCTATGATGGAAACATCCATCTCCCCGAATGCTGTGATGGCGAGTGTTCTCGGTATCGGAGTTGCCGTCATGAAAAGGACATCAGGGTTTTCCCCCTTTTCTCTGAGGACTCTCCTTTGCTCCACCCCGAAACGATGCTGTTCATCTGTGATTACGAGCCCCAGCTTCAAAAAGTTTACTTCTTCTTGAATTAACGCATGCGTTCCCACCAGAATATCGATTTCACCTTTTTGCAATCTTTCCAAAAGTTCTCTTCTTCGTTTTCCTTTAACAGAGCTTGTCAACAATTCTATCTTTACTGATGTATTCTCAAACAATGCTGTTAACGATTGAGAATGCTGCTCTGCCAAGATTTCAGTGGGAACCATCAACGCACCTTGATAGCCAGCTAAATGAGCAGCAAAAAGGCTTATTGCGGCCACCACAGTCTTCCCGGATCCGACATCCCCCTGCAACAGGCGGTTCATTCGGAAGGGCGATGTCATGTCAGCCATTATTTCTCCCAGTACCCTGCCCTGTGCTCCTGTTAATGGGAAAGGCAGAGAATGAATGAACTGATCAAGTGCATCTTCTGAAAAATGATGCACCACCCCTCTGGTCTGTTCGCGCTTATATTTTCGCAAGGCTTGGATTTTCAGTTGGTAATGCAAAAACTCCTCATACACAAGATACCTTCTCGCATGCTTCAAAATGTCTTGATTTTGTGGATTATGTAGCGCTCTTACGGCTTCACCCTTCGAAGGAAGCTTATATTTCCGAAGCAGCGATTGCGGAAGAGCATCATCAAGCTGATCACCATGGGAGTTGAGGGCATTTGAGATGAACTTACGCATTTGTTTGACTGTGATGTTGCCTTTCACTGAATATACCGGCTCTACTTCACTCTCTTTCATGAAAGGGCCGAAGTGGATTTCCATCACCGTGATGGTTTGACGGTGTTGGTCCCATTTCCCTGTAATCGTTATCGTATCATTGATGGAGAGTTTATTTTTATAATACGGGCGGTTGAAGCACACCGCCTTGACTAAAAAGCGGCCAACAAAAAAACGAAAAGTCAACCGTGATTTCTTTTTACCAAAATACATAAGAGAAGGCTCGCCATGAACCTTCCCTTCCACTGTTACTTTCTCTTCATGTTTAACTTCCGATATATCTCTTAAGCGGTAATCTTCGTATCTGTATGGAAAATGCATGAGGAGATCTTCCACAGAAATAATCCCCATCGCATGGAGGGAGTTTGCGGTTTCTTCGCCAATGCCTTTTAAGGTTGTTACATATATCTCAGATAATTTAGTCACCTTTTTGTAAGGGAACACCAAATATTTTCGCTTCAAGCTCACGTCCAGTTGGTGTTGCCGCCAACCCTCCTTGTGCTGTTTCTTTTAGTGCAGTAGGCATCGTCTGTCCAATCTTGTACATTGCGTCGATTACTTCATCACAAGGGATCGTGCTCGTAATTCCGGCAAGCGCCATATCTGCTGCGACCATCGCATTTGCAGCTCCCATTGCATTCCGTTTCACACACGGAACTTCCACAAGACCTGCTACCGGGTCACATACTAATCCTAACATGTTTTTGAGGGTGATGGCCATTGCATGTGCAGATTGATCAGGCGTCCCACCTGCCATTTCCACGATGGCCGCAGCCGCCATTCCAGAAGCAGAACCTACTTCAGCCTGACATCCTCCTGCTGCACCGGATATAGATGCATTGTTTGCAACGACAAATCCAAAAGCTCCTGATGTAAAGAGGAAGTTGATCATCTCTTCCCTTGAAGGATTAAGCACATTTTTCACTGCGAACAATGTACCAGGCACAACTCCTGCTGAGCCTGCAGTAGGTGTTGCACAAATCGTCCCCATTGCAGCGTTCACTTCATTAGTTGCAACCGCTTTGCTGACTGCATCCAATATATTCTTCCCTGTCAGGAAGGTACCTTTTTCAATATATCTTTGAAGAAGCACAGCGTCTCCACCGGTCAATCCTGAAACAGACTTTACTCCTTCGAGGCCTCTTTCCACAGCCTGCTCCATTATTTCAAGGTTCTTATCCATCTGGGTAAAGATTTCTTCCCTGCTCTTCCCGGTAAACTCCATTTCCTGTTCAATCATGATTTCGGAAATTTTCTTATTACTGCTTTCTGCGATTTCTATAAGTTCTGCAACATTGCGAAACATTATTTTTCCCCCTAATAGCTAGACTGATTGAAAGCGCTATCATTATTATTCTAAAAGCTAGTCCACAATTTTGGTTACTTGAGTGATGTTGGGCAGTGCTGAAAGTTCTTGAATAACCGTGTCATCTATATTCTGGTCCACTTCTATCGTCATCAATGCTTTTTGGCCTTTTTCCTTACGGGAAACTTCCATATGTCCTATATTAATCGCGAATTTCGCCAATACGTTTGCCACTCCGGCAATCGCACCATAGCGATCATCATGAACCACCAATATAGCCGGATGATTTCCGGAAAGCTTCAAGACAAAACCATTCAGTTCTGTAATTTCTATTTTCCCTCCACCAATCGAAATCCCTACAAGTTCCAGTTCTCCTCCTTCATCGCCAATTACCACTTTTGCTGTATTAGGATGATCAGTAATAGCATCTTCTTCATGGAAGGAAACCTTGACTCCGGATTCTTCGGCAATTTTTAAAGAGGTCTTGATTCTTTCATCAAACGTATCAAAATCGAGAATCCCACCAACTATCGCTACATCTGTACCATGACCTTTATATGTTTTAGCGAATGATCCATAAAACGATATGTTCGCCCACTTAGGCTGTCTGCCGAAAAGGCTTCTCGCTACACGCCCGATCCTCGCAGCACCTGCCGTGTGGGAACTTGATGGGCCTATCATTATTGGGCCGATTATATCAAATACACTTTTATATTTCATACTTCCCACTCCCCTTGGCTGTCTTTATTCTAACAGATCAATTTCATCACATACAAAAGAAGGGTGTTACCCCTTCTTTGTTTTCATGTATTATATTATCTTACTCAATAGAAAAGATAAAGGAATATAGTGGCTGTTTGCCGTTATGAACTTCCACTTCGGCATCTGGATAAGCTTCTTCCAATTCTCCCACTAGTTCTTCTACATCATCCTCGGTCACATCTTCACCGTAAATGACCGTCAGGATTTCCGCATCTTCATCCATCATGGTATTAAGGAGTTCTTTTGCAGCAGCTTTCTTGTCTTTATTGGTTAAAACAATTTTTCCGTCTGCAATTCCCATGAAATCATCTTTTTGGATTTCCACGCCGTCGATGTTTGTATCTCTGACAGCAAACGTGATTTGACCAGTCTTAACTGACTTTAAAGCATCCTTCATCGTCGCTTCATTGTCAGCAAGCTCTCCTGTCGGGTTGAAAGCGAGAATCGCTGCCATTCCTTGAGGAACTGTTTTACTTTCTACCACTGCCACATTCTGCTCCGCAACTTCTGCAGCTTGTTTTGCCGCCATGATGATGTTGCTGTTATTTGGCAGGATGATCACGTTATCAGCATTCACTTCATCGATTGCTTTTAGGATATCCTCTGTGCTCGGGTTCATCGTCTGGCCGCCTTCAATAACTGCCTTAGCTCCGATGCTCTTGAATAGCTCGGCAATCCCTTCACCCATTGCAACTGTAATGATTCCAAATTTCTCACGCTTTTTGTTTACTTCTGGTTTTGGGGCAGGATAAGCTTCCTCTTCAAAAAGAAGGTTGCTGTGCTGCTCTCTCATATTCTCAATTTTCAAGTTGATCAGACTTCCGTATTTTTGACCATAAGTCAAAACATCACCGGGCTGTTCTGCATGAATATGCACTTTGACTATTTCTTCATCGGCAATGACCAACAGGGAATCACCGTATTGAGACAGGTCGTTACGGAAGTTTTCTTCTGTGAAAGGATTGTCTTTCACTTTGTCATCTTCAAACTTGACCATGAATTCTGTACAATAGCCGAACTCGATGTCTTCAGTATTGATAGCGGCATGAACACTCTTATGGTGTTCTGCATTAACAAGCTCGTTCATCGTCGTAGTTGGCACGATATCTTCTATTCTCTGGCCTTTCAGCTCTGCCAAGAAGCCTTCATAGATATAGACAAGACCTTGCCCACCACTATCCACAACTCCTACTTCTTTCAGGACAGGAAGAAGATCAGGTGTCCGTTTAAGGGATGCATTGGCCTCTTTTAAAGTTTCTTCCATCAACACGATGATATCTTCTTCGTTTTTGGCAACAGCCACTGCTTTTTTGGCAGCGTCTTTTGCAACAGTTAAGATAGTACCTTCCACTGGTTTCATTACAGCCTTATACGCTGTCTGTACCCCAGCTTCCAAAGCTTGTGCAAAGTCTTTACTCGTAATGGTTTCTTTTGATTCGATATGCTTTGAGAATCCTCGGAATAATTGAGATAAAATAACCCCTGAATTACCTCTTGCACCCATAAGCAGGCCTTTAGCCAGAGCAGAACCAACCTTTCCGATATGCTCAGAAACATTACCTTTTACTTCTTTCGCTCCTGAGGTAATGGAAAGATTCATATTTGTTCCCGTATCTCCATCCGGAACCGGAAAAACGTTCAACGCATCCACTGTTTTGGCGTTGTTTGATAAATGATTTGCACCTTGGATGACCATTTGTGCAAAACGTTTCCCATTTAGAACTTTTACTGACACTAAAATTTCCTCCTTATTACGGGTTCGTAACTCGAACTCCCTGTACATAAATATTTAAAGAATCAACGGAAAGACCGAGCATTTGATTCAGGGTATATTTCACTTTTGTCTGTACATTATGAGCCACCTCGGAAATCTTTGTTCCATAGCTTACGATGATGTACATATCGATATGTAGCTGATCTTCTTCTTGGCGCACGAGGACACCTTTCGTGAAGTTCTCTTTTCTAAGTATCTCTGATAACCCATCTTTCAGTTGGCTTTTTGATGCCATGCCTACTATTCCATAACAATCAATTGCAGCTCCCCCGGCGATGGTAGCAACTACATCATTAGAAATATCTATTTGACCATAGGATGTTTTTAGTTCGATGGACATAAAGGTTCCCCCTTCGATTGGATTTTTCACCTTGTCTACACGCTATTTTACTATAAAAACGTTCAATTTAAAAGCAGGCGGGTACTATTCTAATAATACTATTATTATACTGAATGCTAAAAACATGTATGTCAAGGTTTTTTTCTTGAAAGCTTTCTTTAGAACTATTGCAAAGTGCGGGGTAGTATGTTAAATTATATAAGTATTTTCAAGAGATTATTTTGGTAAAGAAAAATGGTGCAGAGGGGTACTTCCATGGACGTAGACCTTATGTATGGTTTTTCTCGCAATAATAAGAAGGTACTTTCTTATTACTAATGAAAATATTGAATGATGTTTCTTTGTAGTTAGGAGGGAATTGAACATGGCACGTAAATGTGTAATTACAGGCAAAAAGACTGGTTCTGGAAACGCACGTTCTCACGCAATGAACTCTACTCGTCGTACTTGGGGTGCAAACCTTCAAAAAGTTCGCATCTTAGTAGATGGTAAGCCAAAGCGTGTATACGTTTCTGCAAGAGCTTTAAAATCAGGTAAAGTTGAGCGCGTTTAATAATTGCGCACATAAAGAAGAGACAGGGATGCTTTCCCTGTCTCTTTTTACTTTGGGTCGTTTTTGAATACATGTGGGATTGATGTTGATGATGGTTTACATAACTATTTTACCGTATACTACAAACAAGAATTCTTATGATAGTGTGAATATTACTCTATATGGGTTTTTTAAGCTTGTAAAATTGGATTCGGTCATTGATCCGAAAACTTCGGTCAACTTCAACATTCATCGGACATTTACATTTTCCCAACTTACACACCTTGCCGCCCCTCAATCAGCCATACCGTTCAAGCAAAATTATTTATTAAAAAAGCACCCTTTCGAGGTGCCTTACTCCTTCTTAAACGACCCAAGCATAGCCCGGATTATTCCCCCCAAGAACCTAGGTAGTTTGATTGTATAAAATTTCATTACATTCCCTCCTCCGAACTTTTACCGTTTTATTTAAATAAGGTTACAGATTAGCGGATAGTGGGACCGTTTTAAGATAATGGATGATAATCACGGCTCCTTATCATCATTAATATGCCTTCATCAAATGAAAAAGTACCACTTTCCACTTCAAGTTCATTACTAATACATAGTGTGTCTCCGAAGCGAATATGCTTTTTTTCTAAAGGATATTTGAATCCGTTTAACGTGATGCCTTTCACATGGGGGGTGATTGGCATGAAAGAGACGAATGGAAAAGTTTCATTTTTGGTGATAGTGTAAGAACCTTCCCTTATGGCATATAGTTGGTTTTGAATATCATGTAATTCTATCTGTATATTTCTCTCAAGCCCTTTTAGCAAAAGTTGAATGTTCCCCAGAAAATGATCTAATCTGCCACCAGTTCCTCCATAAATCCGGATAAGTTCCGGGTTTTGTTCAATGGCCCAATTGACAGCAATCTCTGTATCAGTTTCGTCTTTTTCACTTGGAAAGATTTCGGCGTATGGAAGTTGTGCTTTTATGTCATGTAGTTCTTGGCTAGTAATCGAATCAAAGTCTCCGAAAGCTTTGGCTGGCTTTATATTTTGCTTTAATAGGTAGGAAACCCCTCGATCGACCCCAACCCATATCACGTTATCAGTTTGTGAATGTTCCAGCTTTGGAATCCGCTCTGTAGGTCCACCTGCGACAATATGTATAATCAACTTCTTCTCTCCTTTTTCTTCTTTGGCTTTCTATAACAGCTTAACGTAAAAAAGCCTTCTTAAGGAAGACTTTTCACGTGCTGGAGGAGTCGTCATAATCATAGCGGAATCCGTCCAGGTTTTTATTTTCCACTGCTGAAAATTTTTTTAGCAGCTTTTCATACATATCAATTTCATTATAATCGGTGCTATTGGACAATGCGGCATGCAACGCCTGTTCAAGAATCGCCTGGTCATCCTTCGAAATATTCATATAACAAAGTCCTCCCGTCACATTTACCACTAGCTTTCCGCATCATGAATGAAATTATGACAAGTTGCTTCTGATGGAGGAGATTGCCTGCTTGCGATCTTCCTTATTGTATATGGCAGATCCTGCAACCAGTACATTTGCACCTGCTTCTACACATAGCTTGGCAGTTTCAGGATTGACGCCTCCATCCACCTCGATGTCGATGGACAACCCTCTTTCCTGTACCAAGGAAGCCACTTGCTTAATTTTCGGCAGTACATCATGGATAAACGCTTGACCCCCAAATCCCGGGTTTACTGTCATCAACAAAACCAAGTCCACATCATTTAAAATAGGAATGATGTTTTCCACAGGTGTAGCCGGATTAATGACAACGCCAGCTTTTACGCCTTGTGACTTGATATGTTGGATGGTTCGGTGCAGATGGCGGCATGCCTCTACGTGCACCGATATGATGTCGGCTCCAGCTTTGGCAAAATCCTCGATGTATGCATCAGGATTTTCAATCATCAAATGGACGTCCAGTGGTAGTTTGGTGATAGGGCGTATTGCATCCACTATTAATGGCCCGATGGTGATATTAGGCACAAAATGTCCATCCATCACATCAATATGAATATAGTCTGCTCCTCCTTGTTCCACATCTAGAATGTCTTTACCTAAATTGGCAAAATCTGCACTTAGGATGGAAGGGGCGATTTTAATCATATTCTAGTACCTCGGCTTTCTATCTTTTATTTCTTCTACAAAGGAAACATAGTGCTTGTATCGGTATGATGCGATTTCTTCATTTTCGACAGCTTCCTTTATCGCACATTTAGGTTCTTTCAGGTGAGTGCAACCCCGGAACTTGCAGTCGTGGCTTTTCTCCACGAATTCTGGAAAACAATCCTTCACATCCTCCGCTTCCATTTCCAAAAACTCCAAAGAACTGAAGCCCGGAGTGTCTGCAACAAAACCATGGTTGATTTCCATCAATTCAACATGCCTTGTCGTATGCTTTCCACGTCCCAAATGGGAGGAGATGTTGTCTGTTTTCAGTTCAAGTTCCGGACGTAGCACGTTAAGCAAGGAAGATTTCCCCACACCGGATTGTCCGGCAATCACGGATGTCTTATCTTTCAGATACGGTAATATCTCCTTCAGTTGTTCTGGTTCCTTAGTGGAAGTCAGCAAAACCTCATACCCTACCGAACGATAATAATCGGCAAACCGGATCAGGTTAACATCTTCTTCAAGAAGATCCATCTTGGAGATGCAAATCAAAGGACTGACACCTTTGGATTCAATCAGCACAAGGAATCTATCCAACAGAACTGTACTGAACTCAGGCTCTAATGCAGAAAAAACAAGGATCGCCTGGTCAATATTTGCTATCGGTGGTCTAACAAGCTCATTTTTGCGAGGCAATACGTCCATAATGTAGCCTTCTTGGTCGTTTTCCGCTTGAAATACAACGGAGTCCCCAACAAGAGGGGTTATCTTGTTTTTCCGGAAAACCCCTCTTCCTCTACATTGGGTTATATCGCCATCTGCAGTCAAAACATAATAAAAACCGCTCAATGCTTTGACAATCTTGCCTTCTGGCATACACTCACTCCTTAGATCATTACTCTATATCATCATAATCGACAGTCACATTCTCGATTTCTTCCCCATCCACGACAACCCTGTATTTCGCCTGCTGCTTATAGGCTACCGTGATCGTAAAACTAGTGATCAAATCATCTGTAATGATGTAAGTTTCCGGTTCTTGGTCCATTGTGTTATTCAGATCCTCTATATATAGCTCGACGATCTGTTCAGCGCCTTCTTCTTCTGGGTCATAGTTAACCTCTAGTGGGATATCCACCGATTTATCCGCAGGCTCTGGCCCATCCGAAACAATCAGTTTTATTGTATCCCCTTTTTTGACTTGGGAATCCGGAGCAGGTTCTTGTTTGATGATGTTCCCTTGTGACACGGAATCATTGTATTCATTTGTTATTTCAGGAACCAAGCCTAGTCTGGCAAGATGCCCTTGGGCAAAGTCGATGGAAGATCCCTGATAGTTGTCCAACTGGATGGGGCTTGACCCCTTGGAAACAACCAGGTTCACTTCTGTCTCCTCTGGGATGACCATCGTACCCACTGAAGGTTCCTGGCGGATGACCCTTCCCTCCGGCACGTCATCAGAGTGAACTTCTTCTACGATAACTCTCTTGAACTTCTTATCATTCAGCCTTTGGCTAGCATCATCCACAGAAAGGTCTGTGTAGTCATCCATCTCCACTTCTTCTTTTCCAAGACTCCTGAATATGGTTATCGCTTTGCCTTCCTTCACCACATCCCCTGCTTTTGGGAACGTCCTTATGACTTTACCTTTTTCGATGTCATCACTTGGTTCATCTTTTGGTTCGTCAAGAACAAAACCTAAGTCGATTAGCTCCCTGACAGCATCGTCGTATTCATAATCGGTAACGTCCGGTATAGTGACATCTTTAGGTAAAAGCATGGATGGAAGGATAGTAAATGCAGCAACTGCTCCTCCAATCAATAGAAAAAGGATAACTAAAAGGGCGATCACCCATTTTTTCTTCTTCTTTTTCTTTTGTTTCGAAGGTGGTGTGTCTTTCTCCTCTTTCACCTGTTTTTCCTCAGGTGGCCTGATTCTGGTTTCCTCATCATTCGTAATGTTTCCAAGACTGCCTTTTATTATCGGAATTGCCTTGGTAGCCTCATCATCATCATCTGGGATGTTGAATTTAGGTTCATTCATGCGACCCGGCTCAAGTGCAGTCATCAAGTCCGACTGCATTTCATCAACAGATGCGAACCGATGAAACGGATCCTTCGCCATTGCCTTCAATACCACATTCTCCATACTTTGCGGTAATGTAGGGTTCCAGCGTTTCGGAGAAGGTGTTTCCGACTGGAGGTGCTTTAAGGCAATGGATACGGCTGACTCCCCAGAAAACGGCAGTCTTCCTGTCAAAAGTTCGAACATGACGATTCCGAGTGCATATACATCCGATTTTTTCGTAGCCAAACTTCCCCTTGCCTGTTCAGGTGATAAATAATGAACAGATCCAAGAAGTGAATTTGTTTGGGTTATGGTGGTGGAACTAAGTGCCATGGCAATACCGAAATCCGTCACTTTTACTGTCCCATAATCATCAACCAAAATATTCTGCGGCTTAATATCTCTATGGATAATCCCGTTTTCATGGGCATGGGAGATGGCAGATGTCAGCTGATTCATGATTTCCACTGCATTATACTGTTCTACTGGAGCATATTGCTGAATGTATTGCTTTAACGTTTTCCCCTTGACGTGCTCCATCACGATGTAATAAATATCATCCTCTTCGCCGATATCATATATGCTGACAATATTCGGGTGATCCAAGCTTGTTGCCGATTGTGCTTCCCGTCTGAAGCGGCGAATAAATTCTTCATCGTTTGCAAAATCTAATCTTAATACCTTTACCGCGACATCACGGTCCAAAATCATATCATGTGCAAGGTAAACGTTCGCCATTCCCCCGCCACCGATGACTTCCAAAACCTTATAGCGATCATTTAATCTTTTACCTATTAACACCTATATTCACCCACTCCCAGCTTCGGAGACAGATAATTCCAAAATGGCTACCGTTATATTATCTTCCCCACCGTAATGGTTGGCGCGTCTGATCAATTCCTCCGCCTTGGAAGATATAGCCTGGTTTCCATTGTTCATTACCTCGACAATCTCCCGGTCATTGACCTTATCAGTCAAACCATCTGAACATAGGAGAATATATCCAGGGTCATCATATGTAATCGTTTTTATATCAATTTTCACTGTTCCCTCTGTCCCTAAAGCTTGTAGTATAACATTTTTTCTAGGATGATGCTCGGCATCTTCTTTTGATATCTGTCCGGTTTTGACAAGCTCATTAACAAATGTGTGATCCTCTGTTAATTGCTTGGCACCTTCTTCTGATATTAAATAGATTCTGCTATCGCCAACATGGGCGAGTGTAACAAAAGAATCCCCGATAATTGCAGCAACGATCGTCGTTCCCATTCCCTGACATTCCTCATGGGAATTTGCATACTCAAAGAGAGACTGATTTGCCTGGAGAACAAATGTCTTCAACCAGATTTCAGCAGGATCCGGGGAAGAGATTTTAGTAGTCTCCTCCCACATTTCCTTGATGTGGCTCACTGCTTTTTCACTTGCCACTTCACCTGCCTGATGGCCCCCCATGCCGTCACAAACCACTGCAAGCATAGTGCCGTCTTTATTAACAAAAATTCCCCCATTGTCTTCATTGTGTGAACGAACTCTCCCTCTATCTGTTAAAAAGACCATTAACCACTGTCACCTCGTCTCTTCTTTCCGCTCCTTTGCACGCAGTTGACCGCATGCAGCATCTATGTCGTGGCCTTGCTCACGACGGACTGTTACGTTAACCCCTAGATTTTTCAAGGTTTTCTCAAACAAATTGATTTGTTCTTTCGGTGTTCTCACATAATCACGCTCAGGTACATAGTTAACCGGAATCAAGTTGACATGGCATTTGATCCCTTTCAAGAGTACTGCCAATTCCTCAGCGTGTTCCACCTGGTCATTCACTCCACCAAACAGACCGTATTCAAAACTTACTCTTCGTCCAGTCTTTTTGATGTAATAACGGATGGATTCCATTAAATCAGGAAGTTTATAAGCCCTGTTGATAGGCATCAATCTGGAACGTATCTCCGTATTTGGTGCATGTAGCGAGACCGCAAAGTTGATTTGCATATTTTCATCCGCGAATTTGTATATTTTTGGGATGATTCCACTTGTTGATACTGTAATATGACGTGCGCCAATGTTCAGTGCTTTATCATGGTTGATGATCTTCAAGAAATCTAACATCTCATCAAAATTATCAAAAGGTTCCCCGATCCCCATGATAACGACATGACTTACACGTTCTTCCATTTCATCCAAGGCCTGCTGAACCTTAACAACTTGTGCGACAATCTCACCTGCTTCAAGGTTGCGTTTCAGACCTCCAAGCGTAGAGGCACAGAATGTACAACCGATGCGACAGCCGACCTGTGTCGTCACACAGACGGAATTTCCGTATTCATGTTTCATGAGAACTGTTTCAATGGAGTACCCATCATGCAGTTCAAAAAGGAATTTCATTGTTCCGTCAGAAGAAGTCTGCTGGATAATTGTTTTCAACGTTGTCAAAGCATAAGTTTCCTCAAGCTTTTCTCTGAGCCCTTTGGACAGATTCGACATTTCCTCAAACGATGTCACACGCTTTTGATACAGCCATTCAAAGATTTGAGTGGTTCTGAATTTTTTCTCTCCAATACTAAGTAACCATTCTTCCAATTCGTGCAATTGTAAAGAATAGATGGACGGTTTACGTGTTGCTTCCTCTAGCTTGATTTGTTCTTTTGTTTTTTGTTCCATCTTTTACACCTGCCTTTTAAGTCTAACAATAAAAAATCCATCCGTACCAAAATAGTGAGGCAATAGTTGTAGCATACCTTCTTTAATATAGCTGTTTAGCTTTTCTGGCAATAAATCTTTTATGTTGATATCTATTTCGAATTCCTTGTTGTCTTTTAGAAATGCTTGAACAACATCAGCATTTTCTTCTTTATCAATTGTACATGTACTATATACCAAAGTTCCACCTTTTTTTACAAGAGGTGCCACTTCTTTTAGTATAGCCAATTGTATGGAAGCTAATTGCTTGATGTCCTGCATGGATTTTGTATATTTAAGATCAGGCTTGCGGCGGATAACCCCGAAACCTGAACATGGTGCATCCACAAGCACCTTATCGAATTGTTCTTCTTTAAATATTTCTTTTGCTTTCCGGCTGTCAAGCGCCTGAGCTTCTATGTTGTTCAGCTGAAGGCGATCTGCCTGCTCTTTAATAAGTTTCACTTTGTGATCATGGAGATCTGTGGAAATAACCGTTCCCGTTCCTTTTAACAGTTCGGCAATATGGGTCGTTTTCCCCCCGGGGGCGGCACAGCTGTCATAGACCATGTCGTTCTCTTCAATGCCGAGTGCTTTTGCGACAAGCATGGAACTTTCATCCTGTATGGTCATATACCCATTCTTATACGCATTGGAGTATGCCATATTTCCTTTTAGAGAAATGATGCTCTCTTCTGCCAACTCCCCTTTTTCCACACTAAAGCCTTGGTCGGTCAGCATTTTCAATACTTCTTCCACTTCCGCTTTTGCCGTATTGGCCCTTGCTGATTGATGCGGGGGAACAAGGTTCATTTCACACATTCTTTCCGTATCATGCACACCGTATTGTTCGACCCATTTTTCCACCAGCCATTTAGGGTGACTTGTCGCAATGGAAATGCGGTCAATATCGTCCTCCATATGTTCCAGATCTGGCACGCCATTACGTTGAATGGACCGTAGCACTCCGTTAACAACAGAAGCAACACCTTTGTGCCCCCTCTTCTTAGCAATCTCCACAGCTTCATAAATCGCCGCACGGGCAGGAACTTTGTCCAAATAGAGCATCTGATACAAGGTCAACTTCAATAAGACCTTCACCCAGTCTTGCAATTTCTTCTGTTTCTCTATATATGGTGTCAAATAATGATCGATAGTGATGGTCCTTTGAATGGTACCATATACGATTTCAGTGAAAAGCCCTGCATCTTTTTTGGACAGTTTACCGGAATCGAGGTAGTTATTTAACAGAAGATTACTGTAGGCTTGCTTTTTTTCCACATTCAGTAATGCTTCCAAGGCAAGTTCTCTTACATTTTTCATTTTAGTCTCCTAGCTTTGTGCCTGTTGATAAAGAGGCTCCTGCACCATTTAAGTATTGTGTGCCAGTCATTCTCTTTTTACCAGCAAGCTGCAAATCTGTAATTTTAATACCTGTATTATTGCCTGTTTTTACAATGAATCCATCTTCTTCTATACCAATGATGGTTCCGGGCACCTCTTCCTTGGCTGCTTCTACTTTGACTCCCCACCAAACCTTCATCACTTGACCCTCCATCGTTGTATAGGCTACCGGCCAAGGGTGGAGGCCGCGAATATGATTATAGATCTCTTCGCCAGACTTATTCCAAACAATCTTTTCCTGCTCGCGCTTGATATTGGAAGCAAAGGTTGCTTCTTCATGATTCTGTCCGACAGCTACTATGCTTTTATCAAATAATTGCGGGAGAGTCGCGGAAAGCAGGTGGGACCCCGCAGCACTCAATTTATCGTGCAAGGTTCCTACATGGTCATTTTCTTCTATCTTAACTTCCACATGTGTCAGCATATCTCCGGCATCAAGTTTTTCCACCATATACATGATCGTTACACCAGTTTTTTCATGGCCCTGAATGATGGAATAATGGATTGGAGCTCCCCCTCTAAGTTTAGGGAGCAGGGAAGCATGTACATTAATGCAACCATATTCTGGAGCATCAAGTAACGGTTTAGGTAAAATCTGCCCAAATGCCGCCGTTACAATCAAATCTGGTTTCAAAGCAGTGATTTTTCCATATTCTGCTGTTTCTTTAATTTTTTCAGGCTGATACACAGGAATCTGATGTTTTTCCGCTTCCACTTTTACTGGCGGGGGCGTCAACACCTTTTTTCTCCCTTTTGGACGGTCAGGCTGGGTCACCACCGCAATCACATCATATCCATCTTTAATAATTTGTTGCAGGACCGGTACCGCAAAATCAGGTGTACCCATAAATACGATCTTCTTCATCTATATCACCCTTCTACTTCCAACTCGTCTTCTTGAAAATATCTCAATACTTTAGATGTAAACAGGACCCCGTTTAAATGGTCGATTTCATGCTGGATGGCACGGGCGAGGAATCCCTTCGCCTCTAATTCAAACCATTTTCCTTTTCGATTTTGTGCACGCACTTTCACGAAATTGGACCGTTTTACTTCCCCATATAAATCCGGGAAACTCAAACAGCCCTCAGGACCGACCTGTTCTCCCTCTTCTTCGATGATTTCAGGATTGATCAACTCGATCTTGCCATGGTTGTCATCGATATCAACGATGGCGATCCTCTTGGCTATTCCGACTTGTGGCGCCGCTAGTCCGACCCCATCCGCTTCAAGCATCGTATCATACATATTGGTTAACAGTCGAACTAACCTCTTATCGAAGACGGTAACCGCCTCACAGTTCTGCTCCAATACAGAAGCAGGATATTTAACAATATTTAAAATGGTCAATCTGATATACCTCCATTTATTACATAAGCATATAAGGATTTAAATCGATATGAATGGCAAGCTTTTCCTGATCCATTTGAGGTTGGTACTTTTCCACCACTTTTTTTAATGCATCATGTAAGTTTGGTTCTTTCTTATATTTAACGATACACTGATACCTGTATCGATCTTTGATTCTCGCTATAGGAGAAGCAACCGGTCCAAGTATAACAGCCTCTTTCGATAATTGCATGTTTAAGAATTGTGTGATTTTTTCTGTAACCGTCACGACCTTTGTCAATTCCTGATGAGTCACGGTTACAAGTGCCAAGTAGTAAAAAGGTGGATATTGGTGAAGTTTCCTCACCTGCATTTCTTTGTGATAGAAATCCAAGTAGTTATGTGTCCCTGCAAGCTCAACACTATAATGTTCCGGACTGTACGTCTGGACTACGACCTCGCCTGCCAGTTCATGTCTGCCTGCACGGCCGCTTACTTGGGTGAGCAGTTGGAAAGTTTTTTCGGACGAACGGAAATCAGGTATATTTAGCATTGTGTCCGCCGTCAACACACCGACAAGTGTCACGTATGGAAAATCCAACCCTTTTGCGATCATCTGTGTACCGAGGAGTATATCTGCCTTACGATCTCCAAATTGCTGCAAAAGCCTTTCATGAGACCCCTTTTTACTTGTTGTATCAACATCCATCCGAATTACCTTGGCTTGTGGGAGAAGTTTCGTCAACTCTTCCTCCACTTTTTGTGTCCCGGTGCCAAAAAACCGGAAATGTTCACTCTCACAGGATGGGCAGGTAGATCTGACAGGTTCTTCATACCCGCAATAATGACATTTCAACTGATTATTGCTGCGGTGATAGGTCAACGAGATGTCACAATGTGGGCATTCCACTACATATCCACAGTCTCGACACATTACGAAAGAAGAATAACCTCTTTTATTCAAAAATAAGACAGATTGTTCGCCACGTTCAAGCCTTATCTGAAGGTTCTCGAGCAGGCTCCTTGAAAACATGGATCGGTTGCCATCCCTCAACTCTTCCCTCATATCGATGATTTCGACAGACGGCATGCCTTGCTCACTCATCCTTTTATCCATCGTCAGAAGCTTGTACACCCCTTTGGATGCACGTGCGAAGGTTTCCAATGTGGGGGTGGCGCTGCCAAGGACAACAGGGCACTTATGATACTTCCCTCTTTCAAGCGCAATGTCTCGTGCATGATAACGCGGGGTGTCCTCTTGTTTATAGCTTGTTTCATGTTCCTCATCAATAATGATGATGCCTACATTCTCAAAAGGTGCAAAAATGGCGGAACGGGCACCTACTACCACTTTTACTTCTTTACGATGAATCTTTCGCCATTCGTCGTATTTCTCACCCATTCCAAGTCCACTGTGCATTACAGCAACATCAGATCCAAATCTTGCCTTGAACCTGTTAACCATCTGAGGGGTAAGCGCAATCTCAGGAACAAGTACGATTGCTTCCTTTCCTTCCTGCAAAACCGCATCTACAGCTTGCATATAGATTTCTGTCTTCCCGCTTCCTGTAACACCGAACATTACAAATGCTTCATGCCTATTCTGTTCAATTGAACCGAGGATAGGTGTGATGGCTTCTTGCTGCTGTTGTGTTAAAGGGAGGGGTTGAGACTGCTCAAAATGCCTTTTTTCATAGGGATCCCTATATATCTCTTCCTCGATTTCATCAAGTATTCCCAGCTTGATCAGTGCATGAATGGCACTCGTCCCTATTTTCAACTCTTCCAATAATACCTTTTTGTCCGTTTTTTCATTCTTTGTTTCAATAAAATAATCAAGTAGCTTATGCTGGGCCACAGCCCTTGCCGGTATCTTTCCTTTTGCTTCTATTAAAGCTGTTTCTGCAGCTCGTAATCGGATCACTCTTTTCGTTTTAGTGGATACCTTATCCTTCACTTCATAATAGACTTCGAGGACATCTTCTTCGATAAGATGCTTGATTGTCTTAAAATGAGTCGAACCGGACAATTCTTCAAACTTGATACGATCGGTGGACGAAAAAAATAATTGCAGCTCTGGTGGTACTTGTTCCATCTCCCTTACAATGAGCCATTTTTCATATTTAGCTTTTAAAGCAGCTGGGAGCATCGCTTGATAGGCCGAGATGGTAAAGCACAATGTATGATCCCTGAGCCAATCAGCCAAAAGCATAAGTTCTTTTGTAAGTATAGGCTGAATATCGATCAATGATGTGATGGGGCGTGTTTTCTGAACAGTAGTATTGTCCTTGACTTCCACCACAAACCCTTGAATCTGCCGGGGACCAAAGGGCACATTGACTCTCATACCGGGTTGTATGAAACCGCTCCACTTTGCAGGAATCTCATAGTCAAATACTCTATCAGTCTGTTTGGCAGGAACATCAACAATCACACTCGCATAACGGGTCATAGATTTTCCTCGAGATTGGTTGCTACTTCCTTAAGCAGTGCAAATGCCACATCACGTTTGGTCATCATCGGCAAAGAGATGCTTGTCCCGTCCTTTTTAAAAATGGTCACCAGATTGGTATCCGTCCCAAACCCTGCACCAGGAACCGTCACATTGTTTGCAACCACATAATCAAGATTCTTCTTTCTAAGCTTGCCCATTGCATACTCTTCTACATTATTCGTTTCGGCAGCAAAACCTACCAGGAGTTGATGTTTTTTTCGTTCACCAAGGCTTTTAAGGATATCATGAGTCCGCTCAAGTTCCAGTACACTATCACCATCTTGTTTTTTCATCTTGATATCAGACACATATTTAGGGCGATAATCAGCTACAGCCGCTGATTTGATAACAACATCCGTTTCTTCATATAAACCCAGGACTGCTTCAAACATCTCCTGGGCCGACTCCACCCTGAGAGTACTTACATTTAACGGATCAGGCAGTTGGGTCGGTCCTGACACCAGTGTAACTTCTGCTCCGAGACTCGCAGCCACTTCTGCGATAGCATAACCCATCTTTCCAGATGAACGATTTGTAAAGAAACGTACAGGGTCCACTTTTTCAACAGTCGGTCCAGCCGTTACAAGAACACGTTTCCCTGTCAGTGGCTTCTGCTCACCTTCCTTAAAAAAACGCAAGAGTCCCTCCACAATCGTTTCCGGTTCCTCCAACCTACCTTTTCCTACATAGCCACATGCCAAAAAGCCCTCACCTGGTTCAATAAATCGATACCCAAACGAAGCAAGTCTGTTCATGTTAGCCTTTACGGCTGGATGGTCATACATGTGCACATTCATGGCTGGTGCGATCCATACAGGAGCAGTACTTGCCAAAAGAGTTGTTGTGATCATATCATCCGCTAACCCATTTGCAAGCTTGCCAATGACATTTGCGGTGGCGGGTGCAACAAGGACAACATCTGCCCAATCGGCTAGATCGATATGGGAGATGACCGCAGGATTCTTTTCTTCAAATGTATCAGTAAACACTTCGTTTCTAGATAATGCCTGAAAAGACAATGGTGTTACAAATTTGCAGGCGGACTGGCTCATGATTACCTTAACCTCAGCACCTTGCTGGACAAGCTTGCTTGTTAGCGACACCGCTTTATAAACCGCAATCCCCCCGGTAACACACAATAAAATTTTCTTGTTTTTCAGCATATCACTGACCCCCGTCCGGTTTGTATTTGCTTCAAATATCAATAAGCCTTTTCACTAAAAAAATAACAACCTATTTCTAGGTTGTTATCTTTACTTGTGATTAAGAATGCCTTCGCTTCTTTCTGCTGTTTTAATGGTCTTGGCAGATAGTAGGCCTGCGTCAATCTCTTCCAGGGCTTTCCCTACAAACTTATGGGAAACGGTTTTTTCAATCATTTGGTCGTTCACTTGTTGAAGTTCACGAGCACGGCGTGCAGAAACGGTCACAAGTGTATATTTTGAATCCAACTTTTGCATCAATGAATCAATGGATGGGTATAGCATATTATTCAGCCTCCAGCATTTGTTTATATTTTTCACGCAGTCTAGTCCGCTTACAATGTTCGGCCTGTACGATTGCCTGGATCCTATCACAAGCAAGATCGACATGGTCGTTCTCCACCACATAATCGTAGGCATCCATCATTTCTATTTCCTCTTTCGCCACGGTCATACGATTATTGATCAAATCTTCCGTTTCCGTACCTCTTGTGGTGATACGGTTTTTCAGTTCGGAAAGACTTGGTGGCATCAAGAAGATGAAAACACCTTCCGGGAACTTGCTTTTCACTTGAATGGCACCTTGCACTTCGATTTCAAGGAAAACATCTTTTCCTTCCGCCAGGCATTGCTCGACATATTCGACAGGCGTGCCATAGTAGTTCCCCACATATTCTGCCCATTCTATGAATTTGTCCTCTTCAATAAGCTGTTCGAATACTTCTCTTGATTTAAAGAAGTAATCCGTACCATCCACTTCCCCTTCACGCGGGTTGCGTGTCGTCATCGAGATGGAATAGTGCAAACTGACATCCTCTTTTGAAAATAATGCTTTTCTGACTGTTCCTTTTCCAACCCCTGAAGGTCCGGAAAGGACGATCAATAATCCTCTATCTCTCATTATATTAACAAATACCTACCCTTCATCAGACATATCATCTTTATTTACCAGACGTTGTGCAACAGTTTCAGGCTGCACCGCCGATAAGATAACATGATCACTATCCATTATTAGTACTGCTCTTGTTCGTCTTCCATAGGTTGCATCTATTAGCATTCCCTGATCTCTTGCATCTTGGATGATCCGTTTGATCGGCGCAGATTCAGGACTAACAATAGAAATGATTCGGTTTGCTGATACGATGTTTCCAAAGCCAATATTTATCAACTTTATACTCATGCTTCCACCTCTAGTTACAAACTCTATTCTATCCGTGTTTTTTGCTTGGTAATCAAAGATTACTCAATGTTTTGCACCTGTTCTTTAATTTTTTCCAGGCAAGCTTTCATTTCGAGGACCAAATTTGCAATCTTTGCGTCATTAGCCTTGGAACCGATGGTATTCACTTCCCTGTTCAATTCCTGCACAAGGAAATCGAGCTTCCGCCCAACCGGTTCTCTCGAATGAAGAGATTGTGTGAATTGACCAAGATGGCTATGAGTCCTCTTCAGCTCTTCATTGATGTCTGCTCTATCTGCAAAAATGGCTGCCTCTGCCATGATCCGTTGTTCATCGATCTGGGAATCAAGAAAATCCTTCATCTTTTTCTCGAGTCGTTTACGGTAAGCTTCCACCACCGTAGGAGCAAATAGCTGAAGCTCCCGGGCCATACTTTCGATATATGTAAGATGAATGAAAATATCCTCTTTCAACTGTTCCCCTTCAAGGGTCCGCATGGAAACCAATTGTTCTGTCGCCAATCGCACCTGTTCAAGCAGAACCTTTTCAATCTCTTCCAAACCTGTTTGAGCTTCTCTTATGGTGAAAACATTCTCTAATTTAAGTATATCATTAATATCAATGGAACCGGAAATCTGGTGTTTATCTTTGACTTTATGTAATACATCTATGTATGCAGAAAGCAATTGCCAATCTACATCCAATGAATGTTCATGGATGTTTTGCCCTTCCACTGTAATGAACATTTCGACCCTTCCTCTTTGCAAATAAGAGCCAACTGCTTTTTTTATCTTTTCTTCCAATACCAGAAATTGCTTAGGCATTCTTATATTGAACTCACAAAAGCGGTGGTTGACAGATTTCATTTCGACAAGAATCTTATATGCCCCCTGGTTAGCTTCCGCCCGTCCAAAGCCTGTCATACTTTTGACCATTATACTCACTTCCGTTCTGAAGTATAGCAGAACTGTTCTCTGAAAATTGTGCTGATACCGGCAATTATTGATGCTAAGCAACAACTATATTAGCATTGTTCACCCTAATTTAAAAGCTATTTTTACACATATATTTAACCTGTGTTAGCGAATGAAGAAAAGGCAATAGAGAAAACCTCTCTACTACCTTTCATAAATTATACCATATTCTTTTTCGTTTTTCCTGTAAAAAGGGTGCCAACCAATAAAAATGTCGGAAGGGAAGCCATACCGAGAATCAACAGCCATTCTTTAGGATCAAGTGCCACAGTATGGAAAATCCCTTGGAGAGGTGGGTAGTAGATGACGATCAGCATCAAAATGATACTGGAGATTACCGCCCCCACTAGATACATGTTCTGAAACGGATTGCGATGGAATATGGATCTCTCACTCCTGCAATCAAAGACATGGATGAGCTGCGCCATGACTAGCGTAGCAAAAGCAACTGTCTGTGCGTATACCAAGTTGTCAGGATGCTGCTTATAAACAATGATGAAGGCAATCAAAGTGGCAAGTCCTATTAAAAAACCACGTGACACGATCTTCCACCACAGCCCTCTGGCAAAAACCCCTTCCCGCGGATGTCTTGGCTTTCGCTTCATCACATCCCCTTCAGCCTGATCAAGTCCAAGCGCCATCGCAGGAAGTCCATCTGTAACTAAATTCACCCATAATATCTGAATCGGTACAAGCGGCAGCGGCAATGCCAAAAGCATCGCAAATAGCATCACTAAAATCTCCCCGACATTTGAAGCCAACAGGTAACGGATGAACTTCCTGATATTTTCATAGATGTTACGCCCTTCCTTGATGGCTGACTTGATGGTGGCGAAATTATCGTCAAGCAGGACTAAAGAAGAAGCTTCTTTAGCCACATCCGTCCCTGTAATACCCATTGCAATTCCAATATCTGATGCTTTGATGGCCGGAGCATCGTTCACCCCGTCTCCCGTCATCGCCACAATATGACCTTTCTTCTGGAGAGCCTTTACGATGGACAATTTATGCTGAGGTGATACTCTTGCGAACACGTAGACATCGTCCACCATATCCTCGAGCTGTTCCTGTGTCATCGTTTGAAGTGTTTTTCCTTCCAATACCTTACCACCCATCGGAAGGATACCGATTTCGGATGCAATCGCTTTTGCCGTCACAATGTGATCTCCTGTGATCATGACCGTCCTGATTCCAGCTTCTTTACACTCCCTTACAGCCTGCTTCACTTCTGGGCGGGGCGGATCGATCATCCCTTGGATCCCGATTAAAACCAAGTCTTTCTCCACTTCTTTTTCAAGCATGCTTTCATGGAAATTGGAAATCGGCTTAAAAGCCACCGCTATATTTCGTAAAGCTTGGGAAGCCAATGCATGAACCGTATCTTTGACGATGTTTTCATACTTACTAGAGAAAAGCTCTTTCTTGCCGTCCCATAAAAGGGAATCACTCACATTCGTTATAACATCAGGTGCACCTTTTGTAATAACAAACATTTTCCCCTGCTTATCTCTCACTACAATGCTCATCATCTTCCGTTCAGAATCAAAAGGATATTCTTTAACTATCTGAAATTCACTCAAAAGACTTCCCCTAGTGTACCCTGCCTTCATTGCGGCTACTGCAAGCGCACCTTCTGTAGGATCTCCATCCAGGATAAACTGTTTATTCTTTTGGATAATGTCGGCATGATTGCATAACAGGCCAAATGTTAAAAGCTGGTGAAGGGATTTGTTCTTGGTCGCACTCTCAGCCCCTTCAATATGAAACTCGCCTTTCGGTTCATACCCGTTGCCTGTCACATTCCACGTTGTGCCCCCAGACCAAACATGGGTCACCGTCATTTTATTCTGGGTGAGAGTTCCTGTTTTATCAGAGCAAATGACAGATGCGCAGCCAAGGGTCTCCACTGCCGGAAGCTTGCGGACAATGGATTTTTGTTTGATCATCCGCTGGACACCAAGGGACAATGCCACCGTCACTATCGCAGGCAAACCTTCCGGGATGGCAGCAACCGCCAAAGAAACACCAGCAAGGAACATGTCATATAAACTATGGCCTTGAAGAACACCTACTACCACCACTAAAAGAGTCAGGATCAAGGCTACCGTGATTAGTATCTTTCCAAGCTGCTCCAACTTCCTCTGCAAAGGGGTGATGGTCGCTTCAGCAGATTGCAATAGATCGGCAATCTGCCCCATGGCGGTGTTCATGCCCGTGGCAACCACTACACCCACACCGGTTCCACGCGTGACAAGTGTCCCCATAAAGGCCATATTTTCCTGATCGCCGATTGCCACATCCGACCCATGTACAGGCTTATCGCTTTTTACAGAAGGAACTGATTCCCCTGTTAAAGCGGACTCTTCAATTTCAAGGGAACTGGCCTGTACAATTCTAAGATCTGCACCGATCCTGTCACCACTTCCAAACTTGATGATGTCACCGACCACCACTTCCCTTGAAGCAACTTTCCGCCATTCCCTTTCCCTCAATACCGTCACTTGAGGAGCCGACAACTCCTTGAGTGCCTGCAACGACTTTTCGGCTTTCCTCTCTTGAAAAAATCCAAGAAATGCATTGATCACAACAATGGCAATAATTGCAACAGCATCGATATATTCACCAAGGAGCCCAGAAATCAACGTTGCCGCAAGCAATACAACCACCATGAAATCCTTGAACTGCTCTAAAAACAATAAAAAGGCGTTTGGCCTTTCCGCCTCTTGAAGTTCGTTTGTCCCAAATTGCAACAGACGATTTTCCGCTTCTTTTTCACTAAGCCCTGCTTCCAAATCGGAGTTGATCTGTTCTTCCACTTCTTCTGCTCTCATTTCATGCCATTTCATCTGTTCCACCTCACAACCTTTGCACAAAATCTATCTACCAAAGCATATTCGGACTCGTCCAAAAAAATGATATACTTTTTGGGCGTTCTCTAGATTGTTGAGATATAATGAGGAAAAGAGACCCTATGAGTTTTTTGACAAGAAAGGAAGTTTACATATATGAGTTTTGATGGAATCTTTACATATGCCATGACAAAAGAGCTGAAGGAAAAGCTGGAAAGCGGAAGAATCACAAAAATCTACCAGCCTTATAAAAATGAGCTGGTGCTCACCATACGCTCCGGACGGACAAATCACAAGCTGCTCATCAGTGCCCATCCAAGCTATGCAAGAATGCACATGACAGAGGAATCCTATGAGAACCCGTCTGAGCCCCCGATGTTCTGCATGCTCCTGAGAAAGCATTTGGAAGGCAGTATCATCACTGATATCCACCAAATCGGCATGGACCGCATCATCGTGTTCGATGTAAAAGCCCGAAACGAAATCGGGGATGTTTCCTATAAACAGCTAATTGTGGAAATCATGGGGCGCCACTCCAATATCATTTTCATCGATAAAGATAAGCAGATGATCTTAGACAGCATCAAGCATGTCCCGATGGCTCAGAACAGACATCGAAGCCTGACACCAGGACAAACTTATGTCCTTCCACCTGCCCAGGATAAAATCAATCCACTGGAAGCAACAGAAGAAACCGTTCAGAGAAAACTGGACTATATCGGCGGAAAACTCGATAAGCAGCTTGTGAACACTTTTGCAGGCGTCTCCCCATTATTCGCCAAGGAAGCTGTCCATAAGGCTGGACTTGCTAATAGGGACACCCTCCCCAAAAGCTTCATTGAATTGGTTGATAAAATTCGAGCGGGCGATCTCTCACCGCAAATCATAACAACAAACAACAAAGAGGTATTCTACTTACTTGACCTTGAACACCTTAAAGGGGCCAGTAAAAAGTATGCTACACTCAGCGAAACTATTGACCGGTTCTACTTCGGAAAAGCATCAAGGGATCGCGTAAAGCAGCAAGCGAACGACCTTGAACGTTTTATCACAAACGAAATACAGAAAAATGAAAAGAAAATCGTAAAGCTCGAACAAACATTAGTGGATGCAAGGGACGCCGAGAAATTTCAATTATACGGAGAGCTTCTAACCGCCAACCTTTATCAAATCTCACGTGGGGATACCGAGGTCACCGTAATAAATTATTATGATGAGGAAAGCGGCACCATCACCATTGCGCTTGATCCGCAGCGATCACCTTCAAGCAACGCCCAGCGTTACTTCAACAAATACCAAAAAGCCAAGAACTCGTTGGCGATCGTGGAAGAACAGATTGAAAAAGCGAAAGCGGAAATCGAATACTTTGAAATGCTGAACCAACAGGTGGAAACTGCTTCTCCAAAGGATATCCAGGAAATCCGCGAAGAATTGATGGAAGAAGGCTACCTGCGCATGAAGCAAAAGCGCAAAAAGGTCAAGCCGCAAAAACCTGTCCTCGAGACTTATGTCGCTAGTGATGGTACAGAGATTTTAGTAGGCAAGAACAATAAACAAAACGACCACCTTACCAACAAGGTTGCCCGTCGAGACGAGGTATGGCTTCACACAAAAGACATACCAGGATCCCATGTGGTCATCAGAAATCCCGAACCGACAGAGGATACAATTAAAGAGGCTGCCACCATCGCCGCCTACTTCAGCAAAGCCCGGCACTCAAGCTCTGTCCCGGTCGATTTCACCAAAGTAAGACATGTCAAAAAACCTACCGGATCCAAGCCCGGATTTGTAATCTATGAACAGCAACAGACCGTCTATGTGACTCCAGACGAAGAGTTGATTATTGGACTTAAGAAGTGATGAGGGAAGCACCTGCTTTTTTTGAGAAAAGCAGGTGCTTTTTGAACTACCTTAAATTATTTTGAAAACTTTCAAGAATCACAGTTGCCCCTTGTTCCAATTCGTGATCTACAGCAGGAACGTTAATCCTCAAATACGCAAAAGGCTCCCCGTCCTCACTGTTCATAATAAAATGCTGAGTCTGAAAGATATTCATTGATTTTACATGTTCCCTGTATAATGTTGTGGGGTAGTTTAAACCTTTCAGAGTCCGTTCTTCCATTACTTTTAATGGGTCGAATTCTTTATCACACTGTCCTTCACAAAATGCCAGTTTTCCAACCACAACTCCGCCTTCATTCAAGATTAACCATGAGTTAATTTGATCCTGACTTAGCCTTAACTCCATCTCACTTAAAACAGGGATTCTAGGAGTTGCATATGCTCCACCAGAAGTAAATTGATCTTCTTTTATATGAATCATATAATACCCTCCGACACCAAGAGTGAATAAAAATAAAACCATTGATAGTATTGGAGCTAGATGGAAATTGAATTTTGCAAAGTTTTTCTTTTTAGACATATTTGCCTGCAACAAGCCCAGCACTTCCTGTCTTTCGTTCATATCCAAACAGACTTTCTGAAAGCTTTTAGACAAAAGTTTCCATTCTTTATCATCATTAGACATTCTCATGTACATACCCCTCCTTTTCCAACTGTTTTTTTAATGCCAGTTGAGCACGAAAAAGGGTCGTTTTTACTTTTGCCTCAGACCAACCGAGTACTTGTGCTGTTTCCTGAATAGACATTTCTTTTAACTTCCGTAACACAATTACTTCTTTATAGGAATGCTTTAACTTTCTAAGCGCAGTATATAAATGCACTTCCATTTCCCCCAGTTCCACTATCTTCTGCGGACAATTTCCACTTTCTACAGATAAGACATTCCACTCTCTTAAGAAAAAAGCAACTGGCCTAGCCCTCCTCTGATGATCAACCGTTATACTCCTTGCTATCCGGTACAACCAATTTTTCACACTTAACTTCCCTTGATACTGCTGCAAACTAAAATAAGATTTCAAAAAAGTATCATGCATTAAATCTTTCGCTATTTCCTGATCTCCTGTAAGCATAACTATAAAACGGTAAATTTCATCACTATGTAAATCGTACCACTCTTGAATTTTACGTTTGGCAAATTCCTCGTCCATCCCTTCCCCTCCTTTTTCATGTTTTAAAGACGAATAAGATGAAAATTAGTTACACCAAAGGTTCATCTTTTTAGGTTTATTTTAACAAAAAAAAGGGTAATCATTTGCTTCCTCATAAAAAGCATGTTTAAATGGAAAAATAGTTTTAAATGTTTTTTTAAAATGGAGGTTACAACATGAAAAAGAAATTGACGATTTTTCTAGTATCGATGTTAACAGCTGTCCTCTTAGCTGCATGCGGTTCAAATGGAAACAACGCTGCTAATGAAGGAAACGGGAACAAAGAAGCTGAACAAGGTCAAGAACAACAAACCCCTGAAGTAGAAGAAGTTGATCCTGAAAAAGTTGTCGCTAAAGTCAATGGCCAGGAAATCAAAGGGCAAGAATATAACAACATGCTTCAACAAACACAAATGATGATGATGCAATTCGGTCAAGGCGGAGACGCTGAGGCAATGAAGGACCAAACTTTAAATACATTGATCGATCAAGAGATTCTTTCTCAAGAAGTTTCCGATAAAGGTTACGAAGCTAGCGAAAAAGAAATCGAAGACTACATCAACGAAATTAAAGAAGGCTATGAGTCCGAAGAAAAATTCGAAGAGGCTCTAGAAGCTAGCCCACTTACAATGGATACATTGAAAGCACAAATCTCCGAAGAGCTAGCACTGCAGAAGTATATGGAAAAAGAATTCCCTGAAACAAAAGTGTCAGACGAGCAAGTAAAAGAATACTACGACCAAGCGAAACAACAAAGTGAAGCACAACAAGCAGAGGCTCCTGAAGGAGAAGAAGCACCACAAAACGAATTCCCTGAATTCGCTGAAGTCGAAGACCAAATCCGTGGTCAACTAGAGCAAGAAGAAGTACAACAAAAGCTTCAAGCACTTGTAGAAGACCTTAAAAAAGACAGTGAAATCGAAAAATTAATCTAAGATTTCATGGTAAAACTCGCACCCCACTTTCAATCTGGGGTGCGTTTTGCTGTTTCCAAAGACTTTTCAGACAGTATTTTGCGTTGACAGTGGAACCCGTCTTTTCAAGAAATAAAGACTTCATAATTTGCCTTGCAATATGCATACTTGGAATATGTAAAAACCTGCACACCTCTTTGGTCGTAATAGATGAACTAATCAAAAGTGAATAATCCATTAACGTTTGGATATGAGCCTCCATTGAGACATGGTTACAATGGACGCACCTCCACCTTCTAGGCAACCTTTCCATAGCTAACTCATTGCATTTGGGACAAGTGACACCTGTTATTAATTCCATAGGATTGATATCAAATTCTTTTAGGATATTTTCATTTCTTGGTACGTGATGTTCACAAATTAGAGAGAAAATTTCATGAGCAGAATGACTGCTGGTGTGAGATGGCTGGGTATTTGCTATAAGATGCTCCAATTTAAATGTTAAAGCGGGATTCCTTACAACATACTCCTGTACTATTGCAGGATTGGAGAGCGCTTTCACTATTGCGTTTTGATTGGTGATGACAACAAAGCAAAAACCGGAATAACCATCTACTTGATGGTGTGAAAGCCAACGTTTGAATTGATTATATTGCATTTTCACTTGCAATATGGGATCTTGCCTGGAAATCTCATCGTCTTTCTTAATTTGAATTAGCTGCTGAAAATCGGGATCAAAAAAAAGTGTACCTGTTAAGTGCTTTGTTTCAAGGAGAATGAAAAATGAAGGATAAAGAAGAAGCGTATCCATTTGGAAGTGATACTGATTGAGTTGTAGCCTTGCACCTCTTATTATTGGGTATGGTATTCCTCCGTTAATCTGTGATAAATAATAATCGATAGAGGCTTCCCCATAATCACCAGAACGCTTCTTACCCAAATCAACCTCTACTTGAGCATACTTTTCATGCATGGGGGAAAGCCTTGTATGTAAAGCATGCAACTTATACTGCAATAATGATCGATATTGATTTCGTTTTTCCAATCTATCACGCCCTCCTTTTTTTTCCTTATGCAAGTTTCGACATTTATCTTTATAATACCTTTTAAATTTATAAAATAGGATTTTGGTAATCTGATGTGGTGAAAAAGATAGATAATTGTTGTGATGCAGGATGGTGGTGGGTGGTGGTTCTTAGTTTCAACTTACAGCTTCTTGCTTTAGGCGGGGCGCTTCTTTATTTCCCGGAATCACTTCTCAATTTCCCGATCTTACTTCTAACTTTCAACGTCGATGTTCTACACTTTCGCCGTACAGTTACCTTTTTAAAAGTTTGGTAACTAGGAAGTCAATACCTCTCCTCCCTCCACTCGAAATAGGCCAACGAGGGTACCTCTCGACTAGCTGCTCCCCCTTAATAGGGATCACCTCACCCACCTACCCATCAATCCCCATTCTAGCTTTCATCCTCCATCTTCTACGCTTTAGCCGCCCGCTTCTTTATTTCCCGAATCCACTTCTCAATTTCCCGAGCTCCCTTCTAACTTTCAGCGCAAATGTTCTACACTTTCGCCATACAGCTCCCTTTTTAAAAGTTTGGTAACTGGGAAGTCAACACCCTTCCTCCCTCCACTCACATTAAGCGAACGAGGATACCTCACTCCTTGCTACTCCCCCTTAATAGGATCTCACCCATCTCCCCATCTTTTAGCTTTCATCCTCCATCTTCTAAGCTCTAACCGCCCGCTTCTTTATTTCCCGAATCCACTTCTCAATTTCCCGAACCCTCTTCTATCGCTAAGGGCAAATCTTCTACACTTTCACCATCCCTCCAACAAACTAACCAAGCAAACAAAAAATCCCCCCAGACCACCCGGCCCAGGGGGAAAACATTACAGAAACTTAATACTCCATCCAAGTCTCGCTTGTTGGATTTTCCACCCATTTTGAAAGTTTCTTGCGATCCCCTTCCAAAATGTAGTCCTTCTCAATTGCCACATCCATCAGTGTTTGATAATCACATAGTGCATGTGCTTCTATTTCATAATTCTTCAAGTTGTCATTGGCCACTTCGAGCCCGTATGTAAAAATGGCTACTACACCAAGTACTTCACAGCCGGCTTCTCTCAGTGCCTGCACTGCTGCGATGGCGCTGCCGCCTGTAGAGATCAGATCTTCCACCACAACTACCTTTTGTCCTGCTTCTACTCTACCTTCGATCTGGTTGCCTTTTCCGTGAGCTTTAGCTTTGCTTCGTACATAGCACATGGGCAGGTTCAATTCATTGCTGACAAGTGCAGCGTGAGGTATTCCGGCTGTTGCAGTACCAGCTACCACCTGCACTTCAGGAAACTTTGAAACAATCAATCGAGACAAGGATTCTGAGATATTCTTCCTGACACGAGGGTAAGAAATGGTTAAGCGGTTGTCACAATAAATGGGTGATTTGATTCCGGATGACCATGTAAAAGGGTCATTCGGTTGAAAGAATACTGCTTTGATATCCAATAGGTCTTCCGCCACTGTTCTGTTCATCAATTCGTTCATCCTATCTCCACTCCCTGCCATTGTTGTAAAATTGCTTCATACGCCTTCAGAGGATTTTCAGCACGGGTAATGCTGCGTCCCACAACGATTTCTGTTGCGCCAAACTGACGAGCCTGCAAAGGTGTTACCACTCGTTTTTGATCATCTACACTATCTTCCTTCATGCGGATTCCAGGGGTGACTTTTTTGAACTCCGCTCCTAAGGCATCCCGCAGCATGCTCGCTTCTAATGAGGAACACACCACCCCGTCCAAGCCGGCTTCCAATGCATTCCGGGCATAATGGAGGACTACATCGTCAAGCTTGGCATCGATCAAGAGATCCTGTTGCATGCGTTTTTCCGACATGCTTGTTAACTGCGTCACAGCAATCAAGTTTGGGCGTCTAGTGCCGGCTCCTTCCATCAACCCTTCCAAGCCGGCCTTCATCATCTCTTTCCCACCGGCGGCATGCAGGTTGGTCATGGTTACACCCAGCTTCCCAAGCCCCTTCATCGCCTGATATACCGTATGAGGAATATCGTGAAGCTTTAAATCTAGGAACACATCGTGCCCCTCGGCAATCAGATATTCCACAATCCTTGGCCCTTCTTGATAAAAAAGTTCCATTCCGACTTTCACATATAATTTTTCCTTATCGAAATGAGCCAGAAACCCCATGACTTCTTTTTTCTCAGGAAAATCAAGCGCGACTATAAGCGATTTTTGCATGTTGCTTCCAGCTCCTTCCGATACAATCTGAAATATGCTCAATTCCTAATTCGTGCATTTTATATGGAAGTTCTTCGATGATGGTCGGACATATAAAAGGATCCACAAAGTTCGCGGTTCCGACTGCTACGGCACTCGCACCTGCGAATAAGTATTCGAGCACGTCTTCGGCAGATTGGACCCCTCCCATTCCGATTATGGGGATGGATACTTTTTGACTGACCTCATGGATCATTCGAATGGCTACCGGCTTAATCGCAGGACCAGATAAGCCACCTGTTCCATTTGCCAAAATCGGACGCCCAGTTTTAAGGTCGATTCTCATACCAAGCAGTGTATTGATCATCGTCAGTCCATCTGCTCCAGCCCGCTCAATTGCCAGAGCGATTTCTGAAATGTTTGCAACGTTGGGTGATAATTTCACATATACGGGTACTTCTGAAACTTCCTTTACTGCCTCTGTTACTTCAAATGCCACCGCCGGGTCCGTTCCAAATGCAATTCCCCCTGTTTTGACATTTGGACAGGATATATTCAACTCTAATGCGTGAACATTCGGCGCAGCGGAAATTTCTTTTGCTACCTTTACATAGTCCTCAATCACAGAGCCAGCCACATTGGCAATGATGGGGACATCGTAGTTTGCCAGGAAAGGAAGTTCTTCGGAAAGCACTTTTTCCAAACCCGGATTTTGAAGCCCGATGGCATTCAGCATCCCTGCGTTCGTTTCTGCCACCCTTGGTGTAGGGTTACCGAACCTTGGCTCTGCAGTGGTAGCTTTTATCATAATCGCCCCCAGAACATTCAAGTCATAGAGCTTGGCATATTCCCTACCGAAGCCAAAGCATCCAGATGCAGGCATAATCGGATTCTTCAAGTCTAGTCCTGGCAATTTAATAGATAAGCAACTCATAGTACAACCTCCCCTGCTCGGAATACTGGTCCATCTGTACAAACTTTTTTGTAGGAATATCCTTCGGGATCGTTTTGAAGATGACAAACACAGGCAAAACAGGCACCTATACCGCAACCCATCCGCTCTTCTAGTGAAAGGTACACGTTTCTGTCCGGGTATAAGTTTTCAAGTGCGCCAAGCATTGGCGTTGGACCGCATGCAAAAAGTGTCGTGAATGGAGGTTGAATCTCATCCAACACATTTGTAACGAAGCCTTCTGTACCGTAAGACCCATCAACCGTCGCCACATAGGTGTCACCAAAATATGCAAAATCATTTTTATAAAATACGTCTTCTTTCGATTGAAAGCCAAGTACGTGGGTGGTACTTACACCCCTGCGGTTTAGTTGCTTGGTTAACTCAAGGAGTGGGGGGACTCCAATACCTCCGCCGACAATCAAGGCGTGATCGCCGCGTTGTAATTCATCCATCGTAAAACCGTTTCCAAGCGGACCTAATACATCCAGCTTGTCACCAGGCTGTTTCAATGCTAACAGCATCGTACCTTTTCCCTCAGCCCTGTATGTGATCTTACATTGTCTTTTTTCTTTATCAATGCATGAGATACTGATTGGACGCCTTAGAAGAGTGTCAAACCCTTCTGTTACACGGATATGAACAAACTGACCCGGAGAACTCATCAGGTCGACGAGTTCCCCTTCTAATGTCATTTCATATATGTTTCGTGCAATATTGGTTTGAGAAATGATGGTCATCCAGGCTTTTTTCATCAGCTGAACACCGCCTCTTGTTCTTTGCTTTCCAAGGTTTCAATCGATTCGATGGAGAATGTCATCGATTCTAGTACTCTTAATATTGCTTTTGCTGTATCAAGTGAAGTCAGGCAAGGGATCCCATTTTCCACTGATTCTCGTCGGATTCTGAATCCGTCACGTGCAGGCTGCTTGCCTTTAGTCAGCGTGTTGATAACAAATTGCGCCTGCCCTTTTCTGATGACATCTATCAGGTTCGGTGATTCACCACCAATTTTATTAACAACCGTCACCGGGATGTCCGACTCGCCGAAGAATTCGGCAGTTCCTGCTGTTGCCAGTAGTTTATACCCGATACGGTGGAATCTTTTCGCTAGTTGAAGGGCTTCTTCTTTATCCTTGTCGGCAATGGTGAACAACACAGACCCGTAAGTTTTTATGGAAATTCCAGAAGCAACCAGTCCTTTATAAAGTGCTTTTTCAAGGGTGATGTCTTTCCCCATCACTTCTCCGGTAGACTTCATCTCTGGGCCAAGCGTGATATCGACATTCCGTAGTTTTGCAAAAGAGAAGACAGGCACTTTCACGAAAACACCTTTTGTTTCTGGTTGAAGTCCTGAACCGTACCCCTGTGCTTCAAGACTATCCCCCAAGATGATTTTTGTTGCCACTTTGGCCATCGGCACATGGGTTATTTTGCTCAAGAATGGTACCGTACGACTTGATCTCGGGTTTACTTCGATTACATATACTTCCTCTTTGTAGATGACAAATTGAATATTCAGCAGTCCAATAATGTTCAAGCCTTGCGCCAATCTGGTTGTGTAATCAATGATTTGCTCTTTGATCGCCGCACTCAATGTTTGCGGCGGATAAACCGCGATCGAGTCACCTGAGTGAACACCTGCGCGTTCAATATGCTCCATGATGCCCGGAATGAATACATCTTTTCCATCTGAGATTGCATCTACTTCGATTTCTTTACCTGTCATGTATTTATCAATCAATACAGGATGTTCAGGGTTGATCTTCACTGCATTTCTCATGTAGTGTAAAAGTTCTTCAGACTTATAGACGATTTCCATTGCACGGCCGCCCAGGACATATGAAGGACGGACAAGCACCGGATAGCCAATTCCTTCGGCAATTTCGATTGCCTCAGTGATAGAGATGGCTGTTTTCCCTTTAGGCTGTGGAATACCTAGGGTGTTCAATGTCTGTTCGAATTTATCGCGGTTTTCTGCACGATCTAAGTCCTCTAATGTTGTTCCTAGAATTTTGACTCCTCTTGATTCTAGTTCCGCAGCCAAGTTGATTGCTGTTTGGCCGCCAAATTGGACCACTACCCCTTTAGGTTTTTCAAGGTTGATGATATTCATGACGTCCTCGATTGTCAGTGGTTCAAAATATAGTTTATCGGAAATACTGAAGTCCGTTGAAACCGTTTCTGGATTGTTGTTGATGATGATAGCTTCATAACCCGCTTCCTTGATTGCCCAGACAGAATGGACGGTTGCATAGTCGAACTCGACGCCTTGGCCGATTCTGATTGGACCAGAACCCAATACGACGATGCTTTCCTTTTCAGTAACTTCTGATTCGTTCTCATCCTCATATGTCCCATAGTAATAAGGGGTGGAGGACTCAAACTCGGCTGCGCATGTGTCGACCATTTTATATACTGGTGCGATGTTTTCTTGTAGGCGCAACTCATAGATGTCCCGCTCTTTCGTGGACCACAATTTCGCGATCGTCTCGTCGCTGAAGCCCATTTCTTTAGCTTCATGCAATGTAGATAGACAACCTTTTTTGCTTGTAATGAACTCTTCCATCGCCAGGATTTTATGAAGTTTTTGGAGGTAAAACAAGTCGATCTCGCACCAGTCATGGATCGTCTGGATGGTGACGCCTCTTCTCATCGCTTCAGCGATATAGAACAACCTCTCATCTCCAGCTTTTCTGATCCGTTTTTCCACTAATTCATCTGAAAATCCTTCGCTGCCTTCAAGCTCAAGGTAGGAAATGTTGGATTCAAGGGAACGGACCGCTTTAAGAAGTGATTCTTCAAACGTTCTTCCGATTGCCATTACTTCCCCGGTTGCTTTCATTTGTGTGCCAAGTCTGCGGTTGGCTGATTCGAATTTATCAAAAGGGAACCTCGGGATTTTTGTTACGATATAATCAAGTGCCGGTTCAAAGCATGCATATGTTTTACCTGTAACAGGATTCATCATTTCATCTAGCGTCAAGCCCACCGCAATTTTTGCTGCAAGCTTCGCAATCGGATAACCCGTTGCCTTAGAAGCAAGTGCAGATGAACGGCTTACCCTCGGGTTTACTTCAATGATGAAGTAATGGAAACTGTGTGGATCAAGCGCAAGCTGTACGTTACATCCACCCTCGATTTCCAGGGCACGGATGATTTTCAGGGATACATTACGCAACAATTGGTATTCCCTGTCGCTGAGCGTTTGACTTGGTGCAACAACGATGGAATCACCTGTATGTACTCCCACCGGGTCGATGTTTTCCATATTGCAGACCACAATTGCATTGTCATTGCTGTCACGCATCACTTCGTATTCAATTTCCTTGAATCCGGCGATGCTTTTTTCTAACAGACATTGTGTTACCGGGCTGTTTTTCAATCCGCTAGTAACAATTTCGATCAGCTCTTCTTCGTCAGAACAAATTCCTCCGCCTGTACCGCCAAGCGTATAAGCAGGTCTAACGATGACAGGATATCCTACTTCACTTACAAACTCATAAGCTTCCTCAAGGTTTGTGATGATTTCACTTTGCGGAACAGGCTCTCCAAGCTCATTCATCAAGGTACGGAACAGGTCGCGGTCCTCTGCTTTTTGTATTGCAGAAAGCTTTGTTCCAAGGATCTGTACATTACACTCGTTTAGGACACCCGCTTCCGCCAATTCTACAGCAAGGTTCAGGCCTGTTTGACCACCGAGGGTAGGAAGGATGGCATCAGGTCGTTCCTTGCGGATGATTCTGCTAACAAATTCGACCGTCAATGGCTCCATGTATACTTTGTCCGCCATCTCTTGATCTGTCATGATGGTCGCGGGATTGGAATTCACTAGAATTACTCGGTATCCTTCTTCACGAAGGGCAATACACGCTTGCGTACCTGCATAATCGAATTCTGCTGCCTGGCCGATCACGATTGGACCGGACCCGATTACTAAGATGGATTGGATGTCTAGACGTTTTGGCATACAAGTTCCTCCTTTTTCGCTTCCTTGATAAGTTCCATGAATTGATCGAATAAATAGTTCGCATCTTCTGGTCCTGGACTTGCTTCCGGGTGGTATTGAACCGTGAACACGGGATAGTCTTTATGTTTGACACCCTCTACTGTACCGTCGTTCAATGCAATGTGTGTTATTTCTAGTCTTGTATTCGCTAACGATTCTTCCGTTACGGTGTACCCATGGTTCTGGGATGTGAGTGCCACTTTTCCAGTTTTCAAATCTTTTACTGGGTGATTGGAACCTCTATGGCCGAATTTCATTTTTTCCGTGTCCGCTCCACATGCAAGGGCAAAAAGCTGGTGTCCAAGGCAGATGCCGAAAACTGGAACTTTTCCAAGCAGGCCTTGAATCATCGTGATGGCTTCCTGAACGTCCTTTGGATCTCCAGGTCCATTGGACAGCATCACACCGTCCGGACTAAGCTGCATGATTTCTTCAGCAGTAATGTTGTAAGGAACCACAACCACGTCACATCCGCGTTTGTTCAATTCGCGCAAAATGCCGTGCTTCATCCCAAAATCCACAAGCACCACTCGGTAACCGCGACCCGGGCTAGGATATGCCGTCTTGGTGGAAACTTGATGTACCTGGTTGGTTGCAAGCGTCGTCGTTTTCAATTGTTGAATCACTTCTTCACGATCTACATCAAGCCCACATAAAGCACCTTTAAGCGTTCCATGCTGACGAATGATTCTTGTCAATTTTCTCGTGTCGATACCTGCAATTCCCGGAATGTCTTTCGCTTTGAAAAACTCATCCAGTGTCCATTGATTACGGAAGTTGGAAGGATAATCACTTACTTCTTTTACGATAAAACCGTGGATTGCAGGATGAATGGATTCAAAGTCATCCCTGTTCACCCCGTAATTCCCAACTAACGGGTATGTGAGGGTAACAAGCTGACCGCAGTAGGACGGGTCAGATAAAATTTCTTGATATCCTGTCATCCCAGTATTGAAAACCACTTCACCTATAGAGTCCTTTAAGCTGCCAAACGCCTTTCCTACAAAGAAAGTGCCGTCTTCTAAAATTAGTTGTCGATTCATACTTGAACACTACCTTTCTGCCAAACTAGTTTTCCTTCTGCTATTGTCATTACCGGCCAGCCTTTGCATTCCCAACCTGTGAAAGGTGTGTTTTTCCCTTTGGAAAGGAATGTTTCCGGATTAACAGTTGATAATCTATTCAAATCGATGATGGTAAGGTCTGCAGTAGCCCCTTCTTCCAGTTTTCCACTTTGCAGTTTGAATACTTCCGCAGGTTTAACAGTCAGCCAATCCACTAATTGCTTTAATGTAAATTTCTTAGTTTCCACAAAGTTCGTATATAGTAATGGAAAGGCAGTTTCCAGGCCTACGATTCCAAATGGCGCCTTTTCCATCCCTTCCGCTTTTTCTTCGGCAGTATGCGGAGCATGATCGGTCGCGATGAAGTCAATGGTTCCGTCAAGCAAGCCCTCTATTAATGCTTCTTGGTCCGCTTTTCCTCTTAATGGCGGGTTCATTTTGAAATTAGAATCAAGTCCCGGGATATCATCTTCACACAAGAGCAGATGATGCGGGCTGACTTCGGCAGTCACCTTGACTCCAGCACGCTTTGCGTCCCTCACCATTCTGACGGATTCTTTTGTACTGATATGGCACACATGGTAGTGACAGCCTGCAGCCTCCGCCAGCAAAATGTCTCGTGCGATATGAACGGATTCACATACTGAAGGAATTCCATTTAAACCGTGTTCCTTGGAAAACTTCCCTTCATGGACAGATCCTTTATTAATCAGTGTATTTTCTTCACAATGAGCAACGATTGCCATATCAAGCGCTGCCGCTTGTTTCATTGCTTCGAGCATTTTAGAGGCATCCTGCACGCCGACCCCATCGTCAGTAAAAGCGAATGCACCAGCTTCTTTCAACTCGACAAAATTGGTAAGTTCCTGTCCAAGCTGTCTTGTAGTGATGCAAGCATATGGTAAGACGCGAACACTTGCGGTTTCCTCAATTCTATTAGTCAGCCAATCTAGCTGTTCTTTTGTATCAGGTGTAGGCCTTGTATTAGGCATCGCGCAGATGGTGGTGAACCCACCTTTGGCAGCTGCCAAGGTTCCTGTTTCGATCGTTTCTTTCTTTTCCCCTCCAGGCTCCCTTAAGTGTACATGGACATCGATGAACCCTGCGGAAATTAAATTCCCCTCAAGATCGATAACTTCTTCCTTGCCGTTAACATCAATGTTGGAGGCGATGCTTTTAATGGTTTTATCCTCGATCAGGATATCTACCTTTTCCATTTCACCTTCAGAATTAAGCCATTTCCCATTCTTTAATAATGTTGTCATGCTCTTTTCCTCCTTCATTTTTTGTCAGTGCATTTTTCAGTACAGCCATTCTCATATATAAGCCGTTTTCCATCTGCTTGAAAATTCTTGAGCGATCGCATTCCACAAGTTCTGAAGCAATTTCCACCCCGCGGTTGATCGGTGCCGGGTGCATGATGATGCTGTTGGGCTTCATTTCTTCTTCTCGTTTAATTGTCATACCGTATTGCTTGTGGAAATCATCCAATCCTGCTTTTCCGCTGTGGTGCCTTTCATGTTGGATTCTCAAAAGCATCACCACATCACTTGTATTGATCGCCTCATCCATTGTGATATAGGAATCTGTTGGGTAACTATCATCTTTCCATTCCTCAGGTGCGACAAATTTCACTTCCGCACCTAACCGATGTAAGACATCCGAGTTCGAACGTGCCACCCTGCTATGGCGTATGTCACCAACAATGGTTATTTTCAAGCCCTCAAAACGCTTGAATTCCTGGTAGATCGTCATCATGTCCAATAAAGATTGGGTTGGATGATTTCCACAACCATCTCCACCATTGATGATCGCTGCCTGGATATTATGTAATTGATTGAAGTATTCCTCTTCGGGGTGACGGATGACAAGTGCACTTACCCCTAGGGACTGTAGGGTCTTTGCGGTGTCATACAAGGTTTCGCCTTTGTTGACACTTGATGTACTTACTTCAAATGGCAGCACTTGAAGACCTAATCGTCGTTCCGCAACTTCAAAGCTGCACTTTGTTCTTGTACTTGCTTCATAAAAAAGGTTGGCAACAAAGGTCGGTGTTTCAGGTGCCCAATGTTTTCCCTGTTGAAACTCCATCGCTTCTTCAATAAGTGCCATAATTTCTTTATTTGACAAGTCATTCATTGTCCGTAAGTGCCTCATTTCCATCCCTCCCAGTAATCAAAAAACACCCTGTCCATTTGCTGGAAGGGTGTTTTGCTCATACTCAGATAAACAAGAGGATCCATCGCAGAATCTTTCTTGTTCCCTAAGTTTTCGCTTTGCACCCTTCTCAGCCTCTCTGGACTTCTATTAAAAGGTTAAGCTATATTATTTTGTTCGTCTTCCATTACATCATGTTCTGAAGCTGCAGATTCTCTACCGGGTAAGAAAAGATTAAGGAAAATTCCGATGATCGTTGCCAATGCCATTCCTGCTATCTGCATGTCAAACACTTTTATGAATGCTCCCCCAACCCCTATCACCATGATGACGGAGGCGATGATAAGATTTCGTTTCATACTGAAATCCACTTTATTGTCAATTAACGTTCTAAGGCCACTTGAAGCAATTATCCCAAATAAGAGGATGGATACCCCGCCCATCACGGCACTTGGTATCGTGCTGATCAAAGCTGATATCTTACCGATAAATCCAAACATGATTGCGAGGACTGCCGCCCCTCCGACAACAAAGACACTGAATACCCTCGTTATTGCCAAGACTCCGATATTTTCCCCATAAGTTGTGTTAGGTGGACCGCCAATCAAGGAAGCGATCATCGTTGCCACACCATCACCAAGGATGGAGCGGTGCAGACCCGGTTTTTTAATAAAATTCTTTCCGACAATTTTACTGATGACCATTTGATCTCCAATATGTTCAGCGATGGTCACAACTGCTATCGGCACCATGATTCCGATAATGGACAATGTAACCATCGGGGAATAATCAACAAACGGTACGATGAAGTCCGGTGCTTGAATCCACTTTGCTACACTCACTGGTGCCAGGTCAATCAACCCTGCAAAATAAGCTGTGATATATCCACCGACGATACCAATCAGTATCGGGATGATACCGAAGATGCCTCTAAGGAAAATCGCACTAACGATGGTAATGGCAAGAGTTGTCAATGCTACTGTAAGATGTTTCACACTATAGATCAGTTCAGCTTCTGGCGCGCCTGGATTTTCATACATAGCCATATCCACTGCCACTCCAGCCAAACCAAGACCTATAACTATAATGACGGGTCCTACTACTACTGGAGGCAAAATGGTTAGAAGCCACTGATGACCAAGTTGCTTTATCAGTAAAGCCACAATCCCATATACCACCCCTGCCATAAATCCACCTACCATCGCGCCGCCTGGACCTGCTAATTCTGATGCAGCAATAATCGGTACGATGAAGGCAAAGGATGAGCCAAGGTATGCTGGTATTTGCCCTTTTGTGATGAAAATATATGCAAGTGTACCCAAGCCACTGGATATCAAGGCAACCGCTGGGCTCAAGCCGACTAGTGCAGGTACTAAAATCGTTGCGCCGAACATGGCGAATAAATGCTGTATGCTGAAAATAAGCCATTTTGATTTACTTGGTACTTCATTTACTTCTAAAACTGGTTTCTCTCTCATAAGGTTTACCTCCCGTTTTTCCCCATAAAAAAACTCTTTGCGCGAGTCCCATGGCACAAAGAGGTAGAGAGGTTCCAAGAAAGTCCGCATGCAGCGGATTCTAAAACCATTTTACCCCTTTGCAAGCCTCACGGGACTGCATTTTAAAAGGGTCTATTTATTTATCATGAATACTAACTTGATCATTATCATCTATTTCAGACAGTTCCACTACAATCTTTTCGGTGCTTGCCGTCGGTATATTCTTCCCTACAAAATCAGCCCGTATCGGTAGCTCCCTATGTCCTCTGTCTACAAGTACAGCTAATTGAATTTGTGCTGGCCTTCCAAAATCCATCAGTGCGTCCATTCCAGCTCTAACAGTTCTACCTGTAAATAATACATCATCGACAAGGATGACTTTTTTATTGTTTATGTCCACTGGGATATCGGACCCTTTTACAAGCGGTTCATTATCGGATGTTTTGGTAGTAAGGTCGTCCCTGTACAAAGTGATATCCAATTCCCCGACTGCTATTTCTTTTTCTTCTATTTGATTGATGCGCTCTGCCAATCGTTTAGCTAAGTGAATCCCTCTTGTTTTTATCCCAACAAGAACAGAGTCTTCCACACCTTTGTTTCGTTCGATGATTTCGTGAGCAATGCGTGTTAATGCCCTTCTTATCGCCTGCTCGTCTAAAATCAGCGCTTTTTCAGCCATGGCTACCTCACCTCTTTTTTTCATTATGCAAGTAACGAGTAACAAAAAACCTCTCACCGTATGATGAGAGGTTTTTGTACACGAAAATAGAGGGATGGCTATAGATATAGCTTCTCCATTCGCATATGCCGTTACCTTCTCAGCCTCACGGGACTGTCGTTTAAAGGTCTTATTTAACTGTAATGATTATCTCAAAATAACATTAACCTGTCAATGATTTTTTAAATGTTTTAAAACACGCTCGAATTCTGGGGGATTAGGTGCCTCGAATTCCATGTATTCTTCTGTACGCGGGTGGATAAAGCCAAGAATTCCAGCGTGAAGAGCCTGTCCCTCAATATCCAGTGATTTTTTCGGACCATATTTCGGATCACCCGCCAAAGGGTATCCAATATACTTCATGTGAACACGGATTTGGTGTGTGCGTCCTGTTTCAAGCTGACACTCAATGTGTGTAAAATCTTTAAAGCGTTCAATAACACGGAAATGAGTGACCGCGTTTCGGCTGTTGTCATCTGTCACCGTCATTGCCTGGCGGTCTTTTTTGTCTCGTCCGATTGGTGCATCGACAGTCCCTACATCATGCGAAATAACCCCATGTACAATCGCTTGATATTTGCGTGTTACAGTCTTTTGAACGAGCTGGTTGACAAGTTTTTCATGTGCATGATCATTTTTGGCTATCATTAATAACCCTGAAGTGTCTTTGTCAATTCTGTGGACAATTCCCGGTCTTAAGACACCATTTATACCTGAAAGGTCTTTACAATGCGCCATTAAACCATTTACAAGTGTACCCGATGCATGTCCTGCTGCAGGATGGACCACCATGCCTCGCGGTTTATTTACAACAATTACATCCGCATCTTCATAATATATATCAAGGTCCATCTCTTCAGGTACAACATCCAAAGCTTCCGGTTCTGGGATGGTAACGGTTATGTCGTCGCCTGCACTACACTTATAGTTAGGTTTTATTTTTTCACCGTTGACAAGCACTTGCCCCTCTTTGATCCACTGTTGGACCTGAGAGCGCGACCACTCCTCATTCTGTGTGGATAGCACTTTATCGATGCGGTCATTTTTTTGTGATTCATCAACCTGAATCGTAATTGTTTCTGTCATTTTTTTGATAACTCCTTCTCTTTCTTGCCCTCGAGTAACGTTAATACTAATATTATCCCCACGCCTATCACTAATGCAGAATCCGCAACATTGAAAATAGGAAAATCATAGGTGAAAATAAATGTGTTGATGAAGTCAATCACTTCTTGGTGCAGGACACGATCAATAAAGTTACCGATCGCTCCACCTAGCATCAAACTCAATGCAAGCTTCATCCATGGCTGTTCTTTTGGAAGCTTTTGCAAGTACACAATAAGTCCGATGACAACACCCACTGTTATAATGTAAAAAAAGTACATCTGGCCTTCTAATATCCCCCAGGCAGCTCCACGATTGCGATGGGAAGATAAGTACAAAAAGTTATGTATGATCGGAATGCTTTCCCCAAGTTCCATATATCTTACAACCAACCACTTTGTTAGTTGGTCGACAATGATTATTCCAAGCGCTATTAGATAATACATCTTGACAAGTACCCCCAGCTTTTTATATGTACTTTTGAATTATAGCAAATAGAGGGTGGTAAATAAAGCTGAAGTGGTGAAGATTATGCTCTATGGCGACTGAACTTCTGCTTTTCTGGATTCTGGTCGTTACACACGCGCTCTATGGCGACTGAACTTCTGCTTTTTTTGGTTCTGGTTGTTCCATACGCGCTCTATGGCAGAAAACGAATAAAAAGAGCACGACAGTAAGGAAAAATACGGTTAGATGGTTCATTCAAAAAAGCAACAAAGTTTACGATAACAGCCTTCTACAAAAAAACCGCCGACAAAAGTCAGCGGTTTTTTCTTATGCAGTATAATTTTCTTTTACAACAGATGCACATCGTACACATAGTGTCGGATGATCTGCATCTTTACCCACTGTTGGTGTTACAACCCAGCAACGGTCACATGTTTCGCCATCGGCTGGAGTGACGGTAATTGCGACACCTTCAAATACTTGAGCATTCTCAGGAGCCTCTTCCTTCACGCCAACTACTTCCAAACCGGAAACGATGAACAACTGTTGAACATTTTCCTCGATGGAATCAAGCAATGACTTTGTTTTGGCATCAGGGTACAACGAAATTTTGGCAGCAAGCGATTTACCGATAACCTTTTCGTTACGGGCAACCTCTAGAGCCTTGAGAACGTCATCGCGCAATGACATGAATTTATCCCATTTCTCTTCGATTGCATCTGCATTTTCAACAGGCAATACATCCGGCATATCCACAAGCTGTACGCTTTCCTCTTTCACAAACTCGATGTGGGACCACACTTCATCAGCCGTATGAGGAAGGATCGGTGTCACAAGCTTTGTAAGGGCAAGTAAAGTCTCGTATAGAACTGTTTGGATAGCACGGCGGTCATGCTGATCTTTTGCTTCGATGTAAAGGATATCCTTTGCAAAATCAAGATAGAAAGAACTTAGTTCAATCGTACAGAAGTTATGAACCGCATGATAGATGCCTGCAAATTCATACTCTTCATAGGATTTCTTCACTTTTGTGATCAGGTTGTTAAGCTTCACCATCATATAACGGTCCACTTCACGAAGATCTTTCATCTCAACGGCATGTACAGTCGGATCGAAATCAGCAAGGTTTCCAAGAAGGAAACGGAATGTGTTACGGATTTTACGGTACACTTCAGCTACCTGTTTCAGGATGTTATCGGAAACTCTGACATCTGATTGATAGTCAACAGATGCCACCCATAGACGAAGGATGTCTGCCCCAAGCTGGTTCATTACCTTAGAAGGAAGAACTACGTTACCAAGGGACTTACTCATTTTTCGTCCATCACCATCCAGTGCGAATCCGTGACTTAGAATCCCTTTGTAAGGTGCTTTTCCAGTCACTGCTACACTTGTTGTCAAGGATGAGTTAAACCAACCGCGATATTGGTCTGAGCCTTCAAGATAAAGATCTGCCGGACGCTGCAGGTCATCTCTCTCTTCCAGTACGGATTGATGGGACGAACCGGAGTCGAACCAAACATCCATGATGTCCATTTCTTTAAAAAATGTACCATTCGGACTTGATTCATGTGTAAAGCCTTCAGGTAAAAGGTCTTTAGCTTCTTTTTCAAACCAGATATTTGAGCCGTGCTCCCTGAATAATGCAGATACATGATCGATGGTCTCATCCGTGATGATTTCCTGCCCGTTTTCCGCATAGAAAACCGGGATTGGAACACCCCATGCTCGCTGACGGGAGATACACCAGTCACCACGGTCACGGACCATGTTATAGAGGCGGGTTTCGCCCCATGCCGGTACCCATTTTGTTTCTGCCACTGCTTCAAGCAGTTGATCTCTGATTTTATCGATAGATGCAAACCATTGTGCAGTAGCACGGAAGATGGTCGGTTTTTTCGTACGCCAGTCATGCGGATAGGAGTGAGTGATAAAGTTCAATTTCAGGAGGGCTCCAGCATCTTGAAGCTTTTCTGTGATCGGCTTATTTGCCTCGTCATAGAAAAGACCTTCAAAGCCAGGTGCTTCCTCTGTCATGTTTCCTTTGGCATCTACAGGACACAGTACATCAAGTCCGTATTTCTTCCCGATGACAAAGTCGTCTTCCCCGTGACCTGGTGCCGTGTGTACGCAGCCAGTTCCCGCGTCTGTTGTTACATGTTCACCAAGCATTACTAAAGATGCACGATCGTATAGTGGGTGCTTTGCGACAACGTACTCAAGCTCTGCACCTTTGAGTGTTCTTACTACTTTGGCATCTTCCCACTCAAGTGTGCCAGATACCGTTTCAAAAAGCTCTGATGCGATAATGAACTTTTCGCCGTTCACTTCCACCACACTGTAATCAAGATCCGCATTAACGGCAATACCAAGGTTAGCCGGGATCGTCCATGGAGTTGTCGTCCAGATGATGAATCGTTCTGAACCATCGAGAACTCCTTTTCCGTCCTCTACATTAAAGGCAACATAGATGGAAGGAGAACGCTTATCCTGGTATTCGATTTCAGCTTCCGCAAGGGCAGACTCACTGGAAGGGGACCAATAAACAGGCTTCAAGCCTTTATAGATCAGACCATTTTTAGCCATTTCACCGAACACCTTGATTTGCTGTGCTTCATACTCCGGCTTTAATGTGATATAAGGATTGAACCAATCGCCACGCACCCCGAGTCGCATGAATTGCTCACGCTGGCGGTCCACTTGGTCATAGGCATATTCTTCACACAATTTACGGAAATCTGCAACAGACATTTCCTTGCGTTTGACTTTTTTGTTTTTTGTTAAGGCTGTTTCAATCGGCAAACCATGTGTATCCCAACCAGGGACATATGGAGCATGGTATCCGCTCATGGACTTATAGCGTACGATAAAGTCTTTTAAGACTTTGTTCAGCGCGTGACCCATATGGATATCGCCATTTGCATATGGAGGTCCATCGTGCAACACGTACATCGGACGGTCCTTTGTGCGCTCCTGCACCTTTTTATAGATGTCCATTTCATCCCATTTTTGTTGCAGTTGAGGCTCTCGGTTAGGCAGGTTTCCACGCATCGGGAAATCGGTTTTAGGCATTAATAACGTATCTTTGTATTCCATGGTATTTCCTCCAACTATCTTAGTTTTTGTTTGTTTTTTCATAAAAATAAAGGATCTGATAAACACCGCTGTTGATTTCCGCAAACGGCTTCGCTTATCCAGAGGGCGACCTTGAGCCTCCTCGGGCTACGCCCTGCGGGGTCTCAAGAATGTCGCTATACCCCCGCAGGAGTCTTCGCCCTGTGCTCCAATCAACAGCTAGAAAATCTTTAAAACTAAAACAAATTAAAAAAATCCCCTCATCCCAAAAAAGGGACGAGAGGATCTCCCGTGGTACCACCCTAAATTGACCAGACTGCTTGATGCAGTAACCGGCCCACTTTAGCATTCGTAACGTGAATGTGACGACTGAACTTACAAGCTATCAAGCCTTCAGTCCGGTGCTCTAGGGTGATATTCATTCCTCTTCTTATACCGGGCTTCCACCGTCCCCGACTCGCTTCAAAAAGTTATAAGAGAAACTACTGTCCCTATCAACGCTTTCTATTCTTTATAATGTAAATAAGTTCATTTAAACCATCATATGAAAAAACTTTGATTTGTTCCGTTATTATACTGAATATAACCTTATATCGTCAAGGTTATACTCCACTTTCTTCTAATTCTTTATCTTTATCCTCGTATTCCATCAAGTGTTCCCAATCATCATTATCAATCAATTCCAATTGTGCTTCAACCAGCATCTTGAAACGGTTTCGGAAAATTTTTGATTGTTTTTTCAGTTCATCGATTTCCACTTGCAGCTTTCTTGACTTTAAGAGGGATTCGTTGATGATGCGGTCTGCATTCTTTTCCGCTTCCTTTATGATCAGCTTTGCTTCCTTCTGAGCATTCCTTCTGACATCTTCTGCGGACTCCTGTGCCACAAGGATGGATTTATTTAATGTTTCCTCAATGGTAGTGAAATGAGATAGGCGGTCATTTAATTCTTTCACCTTTTCCTCATGTTCTTTCTTCTCACGTAAAATCATTTCATAGTCCTTGATTACCTGATCCAGAAACTCATTCACTTCATCTTCATCGTAACCACGGAAAGCCTTATTGAACTCTTTATTGTGAATATCAAGCGGTGTTAAGGGCATTGATGCCACCTCCATTAAAATCTCTACTAGTACTTAACATTATTCGACAGGCAGCCTCGTTTTCCTGCCTACCTGGGAATTATTTTTGTTTTCCTACAATAATTCTCCATTTATCTTTTTTGGTTTTCCCATCAAGTGTAATGAGCTTACTTCGTCCATATCCTCGTACAGATAGGATGTCCCCTTCACGGCATTCAAAAGCTGTCTGTTCCACCAAGCGCCAGTTGACTTTGACTTTCTTACCGTCAATCAGCAATTGGGCTTTTTGCCTGGACAGATTATAAACGGACGCTATCATCACATCCAGTCTTAGGGAGGCTGCTGTAGTTGATTTCTCTTCCCAGCTAACTACTGCCGCATATAATTCCTCAAGCGGCAACTCAGAAAGAGATACCTTCACTCTACCCACTTCCTGCAATTGAAGTTCGACAAATCCACTTACTTCCGCCCCAAGAACCAACTGTACATCCTTATCATGAAAATATATATCTCCAAACTTGCTTCTCTTTAATCCTATCCCCATCAATGACCCCAGTACCTGCCTGTGTTCAATCTGCAGGAATTTGTCTGGATAGGAAAGCTGATACGATTTTAATTGAAAATCCCCGATAGTCGGTTCGAGGTAAGGCGGATGCAGCAATGCACGCTTTCTTTCGGCTCCACTCGCTCCACCGTGAAAAGCAAGCTTGACATCGTCATTGTTACCAATGACACTACTCACAATTTCTTGTTCACGCGGATCTAGAAAGTCAGTGAGCCTAGGGGCATATTGCTCCACGACAGTATCTTTCCATTCCAAAACCTGATCAATGAAATCGTGTTCTTCTTGACGGAAATGTTGATAAATACTCATATTATCACTCTACTCATACAAAAGTTAAAGAGGGAATCAGCTTCATGCGATTCCCTGCTCTTATGGTTAGTATAGACCTAGCATTTGAAATAGTGCCCGGAGCCCATGTACAGCATAGCGCAAAACAAAAATCGCTACGATTGGGGAAATATCGATCATCCCAAGCGGCGGGATGATCCTACGGAACATGTCCAGGTAAGGTTCGCAAATACGCCCTAAAAATCTACCAAAGGAAGATTCCCTAGCACCAGGGAACCATGACATGAAAATATAAATGATTAAAGCTATTGTATACAGAAAAACTGCTTGGTTAAGAATGCCAAAAAACATATCCATGAATGTCTACCACCTCTTATCAGTAAAGTTTTCTTCCTCTTGCTGCATTATCTCGGATATGGATCCGGATACATCCACATTATCAGGAGTACACAGGAAAATATTCTGCCCGATCCGCTGAATGTCCCCGCCTATGGCATATACCGTACCACTTAGGAAATCCACTATGCGTTTTGCCTGGTCCATGTCGATCCTTTGAAGATTGACGATGATTGCCCTCCGGTTTTTCAAGTGATCTGCGACATCCTGTGCTTCTGAGTAAGACCTTGGTTCATATAGCACCACTTTGGATGTTTTCTGCACACTTTGCAGGCTTACTACATTTTGCTTTGACGGTTGGCTTGTCCCAGACCTTGTCCTTCTTGTCTCTTCAACCATCTCTTCTTCTTCATATGCATCTGTTTCCTTGTATTCGTACTCCTCATCATCTAAAGCAAAGAAGCTCTTAAATTTTGATTTTATTGTCATGTGTTACACCTCCACTTTATTGTTCGTTTCCAACAAGAGCACTTCCGATTCGGATGAATGTGGCACCCTCTTCAATTGCTATTCTATAATCGTTGGACATTCCCATTGACAATTCTTTACATGGTGCATATGGAAGATTCAAATGTTGAATTTGGACTTGAAGTGATTTTAGTTCACGAAAGCATTGTCTAATTACTGTTTCATCCTCAGTATGGGGAGCCATTGTCATTAATCCAACAACCTGAATCCTAGAATGATTCTCAAGCATGTAAACGAATCCCATGACTTTTTCCTTTGATAGACCGTGCTTTGAATCTTCTCCAGATATATTCACTTGGATGAAGCATTTTACGGGTTTATCTGAACGTTTATGTATCTCTTCTGCTAATGATTCCCGGTCTAAGGAATGGATATAATCCACTTTATCAATAATTTTCTTCACTTTCTTAGTTTGCAGGGTTCCGATGAAATGCCAGATCGCTTTATCGGAAAGCAGTTCCCATTTCTTTAACAATCCATCGTCCCTGTTTTCACCCAGGTGTTTTACGCCGCTCAGCACAGCTTCTTCCGCTCGATCATTAGACACATATTTAGTCACAGCAATGATTTTTATTTCTGCAGGAGAACGATCGATATTTTCACAGACTTCACGGATGTTTTTTTGAAGCTCTTCCAGGTTGGTTTCAACAGAATGCAGCATGCTCATGATTCCTTCTCCTCTTTCAAACCGATGTAGCTCATCATTCTCCCTGTTTTCCCTTCATCACGACGATGGGAAAAGAACAGGGAACCTTCCTCACTTGTACAAAGAGAACTGCATAGGATGTTCTCCTCTTTGACTCCTGCTTGAAGAAGAAGTTCATAATTCACTCTCTTAAGATCAAGTTCATATTCTCCCTCAGAAACTTCTTTCATAAACAAGTTTTCATTAACAAAGGGGAGCGCTTCCCTCACTTTATTCACAACATGATCATCTACCACATACGCTTTTGCGGAAATGGAAGGACCTACTGCCGCAAGTATAGAAGCAACATCGATTCCTTGCGATTTCCACTCGTTAATCATCTTGCCGGCGATATTTTTCACTGTCCCTTTCCAGCCGGCGTGTGCAATACCAACGAAGGATTCATCAGGAGCATAAAAATACAATGGTACACAGTCTGCAAAGCAGAGAGTCAGCAATATATCTGATTTATCTGTGTAAATACCATCCGTTGCTGACAAAGCTGAATTGTAAGAATAAACTCCTTTTCCGATATGGGACTTGTCTACTTTTACGATGTTATCTTCATGAGTTTGGTCGCAGCCCACCCACTTTTCGGTGGGCATGCCCAATTGTTCGGCCACGATTTCTTTATTTTTACAAACGGCTTCTAATTTATCATGGACATGGAGGCCCATATTCAATGTATTAAAATGTCCTTCACTGACTCCTCCATTTTTGGTGGTGAAGCCGACAACCATATTTGGTGCATGCTTCTTCCAGTTTTGGAGGGACAATGTTTGTTCTTTTTCCAGAACAAATGGCTCGGTCATAGTTGACACCTACTTTATTGATTACGGTGATATTCCCTCATATTGTACCACATTTTACTACTAACATTGAATTATATTGTATGATTCGACAGCTTTTTTCGCGTATTACTCCTCATAGGCAGTTTCCACCTTCGTTTGATAACGAACAAGTATCACATCTGCACCAATTTTAACGATATTACGCCATGGGATGACTACTTCCTCGTCCTTTCCAAAAAAGCCGAGCATCTTTCCTCCTCCTGTGATGATGATGGCTTCGATTTTTCCATTGGTTAAGTTAATGTCGATATCACCGATATTCCCTAGTTTTTTTCCATCTGACACACTTACAACATCTTTCATTTGGAAGTCCGATATTTTCACCATTGCCATTCCCCCATTTTTTACATCATATTAATCTATATGATGGTTGACTGACTTTTAATGAGGGGAAAGTGAATTTTAAAGAGGAAAATTCACTTATTGATCGGGTTCAGTGATGCTGTGCGGACAGTCCGGAAGCCTTCTTTACTAGCTTGCAGGTTCCAATATAATTGTAAATCTTCCACTCCAATAAATTTGAGTATCATTTGGAAGATTTTAAGCTTGTCCCAAAAAAAGAACCAGTGTCCTTTTTAGTAGGACGCTGATTCTTTTCTTATGTATTGGCTGTTTTCGTATACTATTCTGCTTTTTTGTATTTTCCAATCAACCCGTTTTATATTATACTGGTTCAGCTTTGGATGTTTTTATTCATTTGCTTGATTGCTGCCTTTTCGAGGCGGGAAACTTGAGCTTGCGAAATACCGATTTCATCAGCAACTTCCATTTGTGTTTTACCTTGGAAAAACCTTTTTCGTAAAATGAGTTTTTCCCTGTCATTCAATCTTCTCATGCCTTCTTTTAGGGCAATTTCTTCTATCCATTGGATGTCCTTATTCTTTTCATCACTTATTTGATCCAACACATAGATGGGATCTCCACCGTCATTATAGATCGGTTCGAAAAGAGAGACAGGATCTTGAATGGCGTCAAGCGCGAAAACAATCTCTTCATGAGGTACTTCCAATACCTTTGAAATTTCCTCGGCTGTCGGCTCCCGTGATGTTTCACTCATCAATCTTTCTCTCACTTGCAGCGCTTTGTAGGCAATATCACGTAACGATCTCGACACTCGGATCGGGTTATTGTCGCGTAAATATCGTCTGATTTCCCCGATGATCATCGGCACTGCATATGTAGAAAACTTTACATTCTGACCCAAGTCAAAGTTATCGATGGATTTCATCAGACCGATACATCCTACTTGAAATAAGTCATCAACAAATTCTCCACGGTTATTAAACCGTTGAATAACACTTAATACTAGCCTTAGATTCCCATTTACAAGCTTCTCACGAGCAGATAGTTCACCACTTTGCATTTCTCGAAATAACTTTCTCATTTCCTCATTTTTGAGTACAGGAAGTTTTGAAGTATCCACTCCGCAAATTTCAACCTTATTACGTGTCATTCTTTCCCCTCCTAACAGGAGTTGCTGTTCAGAGTTAAGTATCTCCTCAGGAGGGAAAAATATGCATATCCAGAAATCTATCTATTCTGACAAATATTAACAAACCTTGTCAATGCTGAAAAAAATGTCTTAAAATTTTTTTATACCATTTTGTTAAATTCTTTTCTTAATCTTTTAATAATGCGTTTTTCCAATCTAGAAATGTATGATTGCGAAATCCCCAGCATATCCGCTACATCTTTTTGGGTCTTTTCTTCCCCACCGACCAAGCCAAAGCGTAATTCCATGATTTGTTTCTCTCTATCATTCAGTTGTTCTAAAGCTTTTAGTAGAAGCTTTCGATCCACATTTGCCTCCAAATCTTTCGTGATGATATCCTCTTCCGTCCCGAGGACATCCGATAGAAGCAACTCATTGCCGTCCCAGTCAATATTCAATGGTTCGTCAAAAGAAACCTCCGAGCGCACCTTATTGTTTCTACGAAGGTACATCAGTATTTCATTTTCAATACATCTTGAGGCATACGTAGCAAGTTTAATCTTTTTTTCTGGGTTGAAGGTATTAACAGCTTTTATGAGCCCGATTGTCCCTATACTTATTAGATCCTCAATATTGATGCCAGTGTTCTCAAATTTCCTTGCAATATAAACGACAAGTCTGAGGTTTCTTTCAATAAGGATGGATCTTGCTGCTTGGTCTCCATTTGGTAGTTTTATCAATAAGTGTGCTTCTTCTTCTTTGGACAATGGTGGAGGAAGGGCTTCACTTCCACCGATATAATAGATCTCATCTGTCTTTAAACCAAGTTTAATTAATAATTTATACCATAAGTAGGTGATTTTTATTTTTAGCTTTCCCATAATGTTTCCTCCTTTTATTTGCTTTATGAAACCTGTTCCACAACTTCTCCTTGTAACATTTTAGGATGAAGGATACACACATAGTCTCCCTCAGAAGATAGCTGTGTTTTGGTGAGTCCCAAAAGGAACTTACTTGTTTCATATTGCTTACTATCATGGTGAATGACTGCCTTATCCGGTTTAATTGCCAGCATTAAAGTTGTTTCTTTTCCAACTGCCCGATAAGGGATGATCCTGATTCTCTCCACCCATATGGTTTCGTCTGAAAAAGTTGGCCAACCTTGTGTCTGTTCAATGGAGTCCATAGCTTGTATGATTTCTTCTGGGATGAAGGTTTGAAGAGCTGCCACTTCCACAATCATGACAGGAGTTTTGGTAATGGGGTCCAGAAGCTGATTCCCACTATCCAGTAAGCCTGGTAACGTGATCACATCCTTTTCGATCGTAATGGTGATGGTGGCCAATTGATCATATTTGAATTTTCTGGTCTCCACTGCACTGAATTGTTTTTTGGAAAGATATAAAAGAGCCGGGAAACCAATGAGAACGAATACCCATGAAACGGGATCTCCAAGTCCACTTGTAAGGCTTTGGATGGTTTCATTTGCGAAACGCTGATCCACTTGCAGGGCATAGTGAACTGCAAGCATGCCTCCTCCGACTGCAAAGGTGGTTACATAAAAAACAGTCAGGTTTTCTAAAAAGGTCCTTAATCTGTGAAAGCCGAACGCTGCAAGTATTATGGTGAAGGAGATTAGCATCTTCACAAAAGGATTAGCAACAAGGCCCTGTGCCGGGGTGAACATGAGGACCACGATCAAGGATCCTATGAACGCCCCAAGAATTAACCTCCATGTTACGATTTGCCGCTTTAAAATGAGACCTGTAATCTTTAAAAGCAGAAAATCAAAGCCGAAATTCAGTAGCCAGATCGCGTCTAAATATACGGTCACAGTACGTCCCTCATTTATACCTTATAGATTTGAAACTAGTATAAATCACCGCTAGTAGAAAGTCTGTCAGTTCCTGCCGATAGTAGAATACAATTTTTGAAGGTTTTTTTGCTTATTTGTCGGAGAATTAATTGGGGATATTCTTGTAGGTATGGCCAAATGAATATTCAATAATAAAACAGGACAAAATTGCCCGATCCATTGTATCAAAATATCATTAGATGTTTGTTTATAAGCAGCTGTTTCTTTCAGCAAATGACTCACTTTCCGAGGGCGGCCTTGAGATTCCTCACTTATTTTCGGAGATTCAAGATTGTCACTCCCCAATGGATCCTCTCCATTTGCTCACATCACAGCAGCTAGAATACTGAAATTAGATAGGTTACGCCTTATCTAAGCCTCTTTGAATAGGGGTGTTTTCTTGATTATACTTTCTTATCTTTTAAAAAAAGCACCAAAGCCTTTGAAGATGGCTTGGTGCTTTACTTATTTAGGAACCTCACTGCTAAAATTTAACGACGGCGGTTTCTATTACGAAGGAAAGTTGGAATATCCAACGTTTCTTCCTGTTGTTGTGGTTGTTGCTGACGACGTGGTTCCTGTTGTTGTTCCTGGTGGACAGGCTCCTCGCGTCTAACTTCACGTTGCTGCTGTGGTTTTTGTGCAGGCGCTTTTTGTGCTCCGAAAACCGGACGTGCGCCTTGCTTTGTGTGATTGATTTCGGCTTCACTGAAACCAGTAGCAATAACTGTAACGACAATTTCATCTTTAAGGTTCTCATTGATTACAGAACCGAAGATCATGTTTACTTCTTGATCGGATGCGGATGCTACGATATCTGCAGCCTCTTGTACTTCATATAAGCTCAAGTTCGTACCACCGGTAATGTTCATCAGAACTCCTTGAGCTCCATCAATGGATGTTTCAAGAAGTGGAGAAGATACCGCTTTTTTCGCTGCTTCTGCCGCACGGTTTTCACCAGTTGCAACACCGATACCCATTAACGCGGAACCTTTGTTGGACATGATTGTTTTAACATCGGCAAAGTCAAGATTGATTAATCCTGGAGTAGCGATCAAATCAGAAATGCCTTGTACACCTTGACGTAAAACGTTATCCGCTTCGCGGAATGCTTCAAGCATCGGTGTATTTTTATCTACGATCTCAAGTAGACGATCATTCGGGATCACGATTAAGGTATCAACAGCTTCTTTCATGGAAGCAATACCGCCAGCTGCTTGTGTCGCACGCTTACGGCCTTCGAATGTAAATGGACGAGTTACAACACCGACCGTCAATGCTCCAAGGTCACGGGCTATTTGAGCGATGACTGGTGCAGCACCTGTACCGGTTCCCCCACCCATACCGGCAGTTACGAAAACCATGTCTGCACCTTTAAGTACTTCTTCCAACTGCTCTTTGCTTTCTTCAGCAGCCTTCTTACCGACTTCAGGGTTTGCCCCTGCACCAAGTCCACGAGTCAGCTTTCCGCCGATTTGCATTTTCACTTCTGCTTTTGATAGGTTAAGAGCTTGAGCGTCCGTATTAACAGCGATAAACTCCACACCTTGAACACCATGCTCTATCATGCGGTTTACAGCGTTGTTTCCGCCTCCACCTACTCCGATTACTTTTATGGTAGCTAATTGATCGATACTGTTATCAAAATCTAACATGACTGTTCCTCCTATTTCTCGAAAGTACTTGCAAGCATAAGCTATTTTTCGTTAAAGACCACAACTAATTTCAACACTGGGCTATGTTTTCCTAGTGGTTGACGAGGACTACCTCGGCAAGCCAGCGAGGGTTCCACCTAGCGGCATCTCTCTCAGGAGTCTTAACCCTGTGCTACAATCAATCGTTAAGTTATCCCTTAACTACCTTTCCTTTGAAATTCTCATTCAAAGAATAGTCCGAAGAATTTTTTTACTTTGTTGCCTACTTTTTCTTCTTCGTTTACAGGCTTTGCTTGTTTTCCTTTTTGCTGAGTTTGTTTTCCACTACGTTGTTGTTTTTCAGGGTACTCACTTGGTGCTGTTGTGGTTTCGATCTTTCTTCCTTGCAACTTTGCGTTCTTATACGCAAATTGGATAAGGCCCACTCCTGTAGTATATTGAGGCTCTCTAACACCAATATAGTCCGGAACAGCTTTCCGTACATTGTTATTGAGTATCAACTGTGCCAATTCCAGTACACCAGGCATTGATACGACTCCACCTGTTAATACGTATCCCCCAGGAATCTCACGGACACCCAATCTCTTAATCTCATGCTGTACAAGCTCGAATATCTCTTCCATTCTTGCTTCAATGATATCAGAAATTTCAAGTTGGCTAAACTGTTGATGCTGATCGCTTCCAATGATAGGAACGCTGAATACCTCTTCATCAGATGCATGGTCATAAAATGCATGTCCATGTTTTTGTTTGATTTTTTCTGCGTCTTCCGTAGATGTACGCAAACCAATTGAAATGTCCTTCGTGATGTATTCACCGCCGACTGGCAGGACACTTGTCGCTTGTAAAAATCCGTCTTCGAAAACGGCAATGGTAGTAGATCCACCACCAATATCCACTAAGGCCACGCCAAGATTACGCTCATCCTTCGACAAAGCGATGGATCCTGAAGCAAGCGGCTGTAAGCAGATATCCGTAATTTCCAAGCCGGCTTTCTCTACACAACGCAGTAAGTTATGTAAGACTGTTTTTGAACCTGTAATTATAGTCCCTTCCATTTCAAGGCGAACTCCAAGCATCCCTCTCGGATCATTGATTTCATCCAATCCGTCTACGATGAATTGTTTGGGAATACAGTCTATTATTTCTCTTTCAGGAGGAATGGAGAAGACCTGGGCTGCATCAATGACGCGTGCTATATCTTCATCCCCTATTTCCCTGTTCTCACTTGAAACGGCAACCACTCCATGACAATCCTGCAGTTGTACATGGTTTCCGGTGACGCCCACCACCACTCTATTGATCGGCATCCCTACCATTCTCTCCGCTTGTTCGATTGCCTTGTTGATGGAATGAACAGTTTCATCTATGTCTACTATAGACCCTTTTCTTAATCCTGTTGATTTAACATTACCGACTCCAATAATATTTAAAGTATCATTCACCATTTCTCCAATGATTACTTTAACACTGGATGTACCGATGTCCAAACTGACGTATATTTCATTGCTGTTCATTCTATGGCACCTCCTTCTACTCCTAAAAAAACCTATTATTTAAGAACAACATTTGAAAAACATATTATATTAGAAAGTATTCCACACATATGATGTTTTCCCTTTTTTAAAATCATTTTTTTTCGTTTTTTTCTTTAGAAAGTGACCATTTGGATAATAATATCCTTCTTATCACTGCAATGTTTTGGAAAAGCCTTACTCCGAAGGCAAAAACAGCAGCTAAATATAAGTCTACACCAAGATGTACGCCTAGAAAAGCTAAACTTGCTGCAAGGAGGATATTAAAGAAAAACCCAGAAACAAATACTTTATCATCATAATTGTTTTGCAAGTGGGCACGTATTCCGCCAAACAATGTATCCAATGCAGCGAGAACTGCTATCGATAAATAATTGGAATATTCGTCAGGTACCCGTATTTCTGAATAGAGCCCTAATACTATTCCTATGATTAACCCCAGGAGAGGAAGCCACATAGTCAGTTCCCCTCCTTCCCAGCTTTAACTGGTTCCATATGTTTCACCCGTATCTGCTCATCATATGCTGGTACGGTTACTTGATTTATGGGCGTTGAAACTTCCAATAATAGGTTCTCAATTGCAAATTCATCCATTGCCCTTGATACTTGCAACCTGTTATATAGCTTGGTGGGATCGCTAGTTATAACAATGATTTCGAAATTCGCATTTGGTATCCAGGCATTGTTCACTTTCGTACGACCGTTGATTTCCCGTATGATGGTATTACTGACAATACGCTGATTTGCAATGCTAATCTCCTCGACACCATAGGAATTCAGTTCATTGATAAATCTTCTTAAAAGATCAGCTGATATATTTTCTTGGACATTTCCAAGTATTTCTTCGCCAAACAAAGGTTTGACTGTCATCTTTATGCCCGCTCCAGTCATTTCCGTTAACCCTGCTTCTTTTTTTAGTTCCTCCAAGGTTTCCCGAACGATGTTTTCCTTGGACTCTTCCCGTTCTTTAGAATACTCTTGCAGCATTTTATCGTACTTCCTGATTTCCTGGATTATTTGGGACTGAATTTCCTGCTCACGATTTAAATCACTTCGAAGCTGCCAGGTATCACGGGTGTCCCGTATAATCGGCTGCTTCACCGTTTGAAATTGGATCGCAATCATCAATCCTACAATTACTGTTATGATAGTAAAACTAAATTTACGTTTATCCAACTTGTACACCTAACCTTACAATGCAAGGGTGAGCCAATATTGCACTGCTATTGAATTCCTTTCAACAGAGATCATCGTATAACAGGGTCAAGCACAACCATATCCTTATTCTGGATTTTCACAGTAATATTATCAGCAAGCAACTGTTCCTTCACACCGCCTAAAATGTTCAATGCAGGAATGAGAACTTCTGAATCCCCGATTGCGGATATGACGAAAGGGGCAGGGTATTGGTTCCCGTCTATCGTTATGACAGGCCCGTTGCAGATCACATAGGAATCTTTGGTGATCCTTTGCCCATTGATGGCTATTGCAGAAGCACCTGATATGAACAGTTCATTCATCACTTTGAAAACATGGCTTTCATGCACAATATAATTGTTGATATTCTCCTCGGAAGGGACGTAGGATGCATCAGCCAATGTCACTTCCACCCCTTCTCCCTGAACCTTCACGTTTCCGTTGTACATCCTTAGCTTGTCCACATCTTCCACCAGGTTAAATAACAGCTGTTCTCCTGTGGCAAGCTCTTCTTCTATGTTTTGCACTGCTTCTTGCTTTCTTTGAAGCTCTGATTGCAGCTCCAGGTTTCTCTCTTCCGTTCTGATCAGGGTTTCCCTTATCGCTCGATCACGTTGCCATTGTCTGTCTGTCCCCTTGACTTCTTCTTCCTGTGTAAGTTGATACGAATAGGAGACGATAAATCCAAGGACAAGACAAACGAAAGATAAGACAACATGTTTACCTGTCACTTTCATCTGTTTCTTCCTCTTCCTCTCCAGTTGTTTCATAAGGCTTGAAAAAAGTCCCTACCTCTAAATTGATGACCCCTTTTACAGAAGGATCCAATTGTTCCACGATTGAAGGGTATGATGCCATCTTATTCGAAAAATCCCTGACAGTTGCACTGACCTCAAAACCATCATTCATAAACATGGTGATATGATATTGGTCGATGTCAGTAGGTGTATGATGGATCTCCGAGATGGAATAGATGATGGATTCAGGTAATTTGATCAGTTCACCAATGAAACTTTCTACCATCTCTCCGTTTTTCCAATTCATCATAAGGGGGGCATCATCCGGTAGTGAATCTTCATCATCCAAAACAGATAACATTTTACCGTTTTCCATGACAGGGTAATAATTCCCACTTTCATATATATATGCGACTCGATTGTACTCCTCGATGCGGATCTCTACGCCATTTGGAAATTTCCGTTGAACTTCAGCTGCTGAAACTTCCTTATGTAGCTGTATCATTTCAGCAACCTTTTCTTCATCCACACGCCAGATGCTTGTCTCTTTTGTAATTTCACTCAATTCAATAATTTCTTCTTCCGGCACATGGACATTTCCATCTACCGAAATACCGGAAACCTTACTCAATGAAGATTGCGAGTAAATAATCAAAAACAATAAAATGAAAAATAAGGACAAATATACAACCAGTCTTCTGTTTGCCTTTTGCTTTCTATGCTGTTTGATTTTAGGTACACGGTCTTCTAGCGTCACTACTTTCCCTTTTTCCATTTAAGACATTTTCACCCCACCGCGAGCCGCTTGGCATCGCTGTTATTATACATTGATTTTCTAGCATAATTATATCATATATGGGGTGAAAAAAACGGAAAAAATCTACTATTTTCTTCCTATAATCTCAACCTCGGTTTCAAGTCGGACTTCACTTTCCTCTAAAACCGTCTTCTTGATGAAACCAATCAAGTCCAATACATCCTGTGCTTTTGCTCCACCGTCGTTCACAATGAAATTGGCATGCATATCCGACACTTTTGCACCGCCTATTTTATAGCCCTTCAGCCCAGCTTTTTCAATTAGCTGACCAGCATAATCAGGAAGTGGATTTCTAAAAATGCTTCCCGCACATGGATAATTGAAGGGTTGTGTATCTCTACGGTAGTCTTTATTCTTTTGAAGTAAGGTGACAATTTCTTCCCTGTTACCTTCTGTTACATTCAAAACTGCTTCAAGGCAGATGCCCGGTCTTTCTTTTTGAAGCAGCGAAGTGCGGTATGAGAAGTTTAATTCTTCGGCTGTCAGCCATTCCATTTTTCCGTCTTCAAAAAGTATATGTGCTTTCTTAAGAACTTTGGAGATATCCGAGCCGTGTGCCCCTGCATTCATATATACTGCGCCTCCGACGGTTCCAGGAATCCCTGCAGCGAATTCCAAATTGGAAAGCCCCTTCTTACTGATGATGGTGACAAGCTTAATTAAAGAATAACCACCACCTACATGTACTTCATTCCCTTTGATCTCCATATGGTCCATACCGGCACCAAGCTTGATGACGGCTCCTTCTATACCAAGATCTGATACAAGGAGATTGGACCCGCGTCCGATAGCTGTCCATTTAACAGCATGTCGATTAATGATTTTCATCGTCTCCTGCAATTTCTCCAAGCTTTGAGGTTCAACGAGAATATCAGCAGGCCCACCTATTTTCATGGTCGTATGATTCGCCAATGGTTCATTGGGGAGAACTTTACCGACTTCCTTATCTTTCAATTCATTCACTAACTGTTCCAATACAAATCCTCCTAAATCCACGTTCATATTACAATTTTCATAACTTTATAATTGAGGAAAATAAAGACTTCGTTTTATTGTGAATTGAGTCCGCCACTATTACTACCCATACTATGCATATGGGATGGTAACGGTACATCAGCCTACAACATTCTTATAATTTAATGACAAATATGTAATCAGTATAAAAAGGACTATATTTATGTACCCTATTGTACCTAGACCCTAAACCTATTTTGTCATTTTAGATAATTTTATTAAGCTGTATTTCCTGTTATGAAAAACATTGTGCAGATATTTATAGCACAATACCTTAATAGTATATCCCTTGTTAAAGATGTGCAACGAATATTAGTTATTGTAATGAAATTTTTATTTTTTGTCATATTATGTCCAGTCCTGTAACAGAAAAGCCGACCTTTTATAGGGTCGGCTTTCATTCTAATATTTTGCGTATCTACTTATATTTAACAGAATGCCCACAGCAAGTAACATGAGTGTTAAGGAGGAACCGCCGTAGCTTAGGAAAGGAAGTGTAATTCCGGTTACAGGCATGAGTCCCGTTACAACCCCTACATTGATGATTACCTGAATGGCTATCATCGCAATGATACCCACCGCCAAAAAGCTTCCATAGAGATCTGGCGCACCTAAGGCGATCCGTACCCCTCTCCATAAAAGAAGTGCAAAAAGCAACACGACGAATGAACCACCGATAAAGCCAAGCTCCTCTGCCAAAATCGCAAAAATGAAATCAGTCTGCGGCTCCGGTAAGTAAAAGAACTTTTGCCTGCTTTGTCCTAGGCCTAGGCCTAAAAGACCCCCGGGTCCGATTGCATACAAGGATTGGATGATCTGAAAGCCGCTCCCTAAAGGATCCTCCCACGGATTTAAAAAGGAAGTGATCCGTTTAATCCGATAAGGCGCCGATAATACAAGGACAACGAATCCGGCAACCCCTACAAGTCCAAGACCCACAAAGTGGCTTATCCTTGCCCCTGCAACATAGATCATCACAATACATGTTCCAACCATGACGGTTCCTGTTCCAAGGTCTGGTTGTAACATAATCATCCCAAAGGCTAAAAATACTAGCGAAAGGCTTGGTACAAGTCCCTTCTTAAAGGAGGTGATTTTCTTTTGGTTTTCACTGAGATATTTGGCAAGGAAAGCGATCATCGCTATTTTCATAAATTCCGACGGTTGAACAGAGAAGGCTCCTACCCCGATCCAGCTTCGTGATCCATTACGTTCCATCCCAATACCTGGTATCAATACAACGACTAGAAGGAAGAAACAAACGAGGATGATCAGCTTTGCCCAGGTTCTCCATGTCCAATAGTCGATATTCATGATAAAGAACATTGCCACAACACCCAATCCAGCAAAAAGCAACTGTCTTTTGGCAAAGAAGAAAGTGTCCTGGAATTTGTAATCGGCCCATACCGCACTCGCGCTATATACCATTATAAGCCCGACTGCGAGCAAGGTCAGGGTGGTCAATATCAATATTATGTCGGGAGTCGATCGCTTGTTTGCCAACGTGAAACACCTCTACTACTTATATTAGGGCAGTTAGATGTGCACGTAATCACTACATCATGTATGTCAGCCAAAAAAGGCTTTGTCCGTATGCTTCCTGCCTTATAGGGAGGAAGCTATCAGAACAAAGCCTCTTGAACATGTGGCCAAGCCCTTATTTAAGCTTATGCACGGCTTCTATAAAAATGTCTCCTCGTTGCTCAAATGTTTTATATTGATCCCAGCTAGCACATGCAGGGGACAATAGGATAACATCTCCGCTTTCAGACATTTCATAGGCTGCCGGTACGGCTTTTTCCACATTATCGACATGTTTTATTTGTTTTATTCCAGCTTGAGAAGCTGTTTTTTTCAATTTTTCCGCAGTTTCGCCAAAGGTGACGAATACTTTGACATTTGCAAGATACGGAAGAAGATCATCGAACTCATTTCCGCGATCTAATCCTCCAGCTAGAAGGATGACATTTCCGTCAAAGGCGGAGAGCGCTTTTTGTGTTGCAAGGATGTTGGTTGCCTTTGAATCATTATAAAAGCGTCTGCCTTCCGTTTCTCCAATGAACTGAAGTCTATGTTTAACACCGGAGAAGTTTGATAATACTTTTTTGATTGCTTCATTGCTAGTCCCAAAAAGCTTTACAGCAGCAACAGCTGCTAGAATATTTTCCAGATTATGTTTTCCTGGCAGTACAATTTCCTCGATGGACATCACTTTTTCTTCTTTAAAACAAACAAACCCATCTTCCAGATATGCCCCATCCACTTTAGACTTTGTCGAGAACGGGACAAGTACAGGCTTGATATCCTGAGCAAGTTTCAGCACTTGTTCGTCATCTGCATTGATCACAGCAAAATCTTCACTTGTTTGATTCTTGAATATCCTTGCTTTTGCTTTGGCATATTCATCCAAAGTTCCGTGATAATCAAGATGTGCTTCAAAAATATTCAGCAGGACGGATACCTTCGGCCGGAACGTCTCAATCCCCATTAATTGAAAAGAGGAAAGTTCCGTGACCATAATATTATCATCTGATGCTTCCTGTGCCACTTCGACTGATACGTTACCAATATTGCCGGCTATCAAAGGAGATTTCTCACCCTGAGATAGCATTTCATCAATCAATGTCGTGGTGGTAGTCTTTCCATTAGATCCTGTGATTCCGATGAAGGGGGCTTCACTGATTTCATATGCCAGCTCCACCTCGGTTAAAACAGGTATCCCTTTCTTTCGAGCTAATTCTATTAATGGATTACTGTAAGGAATGCCAGGGTTTTTAAACACTACATCTATTTTTTTATCAAAAATGTTTGTAGGATGCCCACCTCCAATGACTTCCATCCCCATGGATTGAAGGGACTGAGCCTGCTCATTCCCTTCAATTGGGCTTTTATCATTAACAATTACATTGGCACCTAACTTATGTAATAAATGGGCTGTTGCCGTCCCACTTTTAGCCAAACCAAGAACAAGGACATTTTTTTGATTATAATGATTAATTGGTTTCATATTAGATCCACACCTCTAAATAGATTCCAAGCATCGCACATAAGATACCAACCGTCCAGAAGGTTACGACCACTCGCCATTCTGACCAGCCTACAAGTTCGTAGTGATGGTGAAGCGGGCTCATTTTAAAGACCCTTCTCCCAGTCGCCTTAAAGGAAATGACTTGAATGATCACGGACAGTGTTTCCATCACGAAGACCCCACCGATTATGATCAAGACGATTTCTAATTTCAACAAAACCGCCACAGTTGCGATTGCTCCACCAAGCGCCAAGGAACCTGTATCTCCCATGAACACTTTCGCAGGATGTGCATTGAATACAAGAAATCCTAATAGGGCACCTACAACAGCTACGGCAAAAATCGAAACCTCAAACTGGGATTGGAACCAAGCCAACACCGCGAATGCCCCAAATGCGACCGCTGCGGTTCCTGATACCAAACCATCAAGTCCGTCAGTCAAATTGACAGCATTTGAGAAACCGACCAACCAGAAAATAAGGAATAGGACATAGAAGAATCCCAGTTCAATAGAAATACTTGTTCCTGGTATAGAAACGGCAGTAGAAAACTCAAACTGCACAAATACAAAATAAAATATCACTGCAATGACAATCTGACCTATTAACTTTTGCAAGGATGTCAAGCCTAGATTTCTTTTCAAAACAACTTTGATGAAATCATCCAAGAATCCAAGCAGTCCATAACCTACCATTACAAAAAGAAGCAGATAGGTCTCCACAGACGTTTCTGCAAACTGTCCGGTAATGACCAGTGTAGTGATTGCAACAGAAAGCAGGATATATATCCCTCCCATTGTCGGGGTGCCTGTTTTCTTTTGATGGGATTCCTGCAACTCTTCCCTGATGCTTTGCCCAAACTTCAGTCTGCGCAGGAAGGGAATAAATATTGGTGATAGTAGTACAGTAATTAAAAAAGACATAACGATAGCAAATAATACAACCTGTTGTTCCATCGTTATTCCCTCCTCTCTTCATTTCACGATTATAGGTATTATCACACCCCTAACATGAACTCCTCCAGATCGGAGTCCTTATTAAGGAGGATGATAATACCTTTGATTGGAATTTGGAATTCTTTTAGGCGGGAAAAATAAAAAGATATACCAAAAGTAAATTCTAAAGGTTTTTCCTCTACATGAAAATACTTTTTTTCATCTTTTTTAAATTTCTTTGAAAAACCGAACTATCCTATTGTTTTTCAAGCAAATATTAGGATAAATGGTGAAAATGGAAATAGTCATTTATATGGATATTGGATACACACACCTTAATAGTCTATGAGCTTATCTTTGCGTGTATGGCTTCCAATGCTATTTTTCTGTCGTCAAATTCATGCACTTTTTCGCCAATGACTTGATATGTTTCATGTCCCTTGCCCGCAATAAGGACCACATCCCCGGTTTTCGCCATTTCAATTGCCTTATAGATGGCCATTTTGCGATCTTCCACAATCTCATAAGGCCGGTCAGAGACGACACCTGATCTCATATCATTGAAAATCTGTAATGGATCTTCTGAACGGGGGTTATCAGAGGTGAAAATAGCTTTGTTGGCATAATTCACTGCTACCGCTGCCATTAACGGACGTTTAGTCCGGTCCCTGTCCCCTCCGCAACCGACGATACAATAGATTTGATTTTGAGAAAGCTGTTTTGTTGTCTTTAATACATTTTCCAAGCTATCAGGTGTATGAGCATAATCTACAATGACCGTAAAGTCCTGCCCCCCTTCAATTGCCTCAAACCTCCCTGGAACTCCAGTTATCTGCTCTACCACCGGGAGGATGGTTTCCATTGGAATATCGGATACATAACTTGCCGCAATGGCAGCGAGTACATTATACACACTGAATTCACCCACCAATTTCAATTGAATGGGTATACATTTATCATCATACATCAACTCAAAGGAAGTTCCCTTTGCCGTTGTGACCACATTCTTGGCCATGATATCTGCGCTTTCTTTTATTCCATACGTAATAACTTGAGCTGCAGTTGCCCGACGGAAAAAATCACTTGAAGCGTCGTCTGCATTTAATACAGCATATTTAGGTTTGGAGAGATTATAAGTGTTTCCCAATGAAGAGAATAGCAGCGATTTGGCAAATTGGTATTCTTCCATTGTTTTATGGTAGTCCAAATGATCCTGAGAAAGATTAGTGAAGACCGCTACGTCAAAATCACAACCGAACACCCTCCCCATGTGGAGTGCGTGGGAGGAGACTTCCATCACCACGGTGTTCACCTTATTTTCAACCATTTGGTGAAAAGATTCCTGAAGGGTCAATGCATCAGGAGTTGTATTTTTAACAGGGAACGTTTCATTTCCCATTTTCATATAGATAGTTCCTATCATGCCGGTCTTTTGTTGATGGCTCTGAAAAATAGATTCAATGATATGGGTGGTTGTAGTCTTGCCATTGGTACCTGTGACACCAATCAGATGGAGCTTATGTGTAGGCTGTTCATAGAAGACATCGGCTAAAATAGCCATCGCCCTCATTGTATCCGGCACAACGATCACCGGCACGGAAAGGGCCATATGCTTTTCAGAAATGATCGCAACTGCACCGTTGGCCACTGCATCTTTCGCAAACTGATGTCCATCTACCGTGTACCCCTTGATACAAAAAAATAAACTCCCTTCGATGACCTTACGGGAATCCATGACAATCGAAGATATTTCAGGATTATAATCTGAGGATACTTCATATCGGTGAAGATGTTTAATAAGATGCTGAAGTTTCATTGAAAATCAAACCCCTTTGGAATACTTGATGACTAAATGCCTGATGTCATTTTAGAAAAGGCTTCTTTAATTATATTTTGTGGTGCTTAAACCCTAAAAAGGGATGGATCAGGCTATCGTGGTGCCATATCTCCATTCTATCCTATTTAGGAAAATTAAACCAAGCTTGCCAGAAGAAAAATATCTGATTCCTGAGGAAGAACCGGGATGGTTCATCCTCAGGAATACCTATAATTAGTTAGATTTCTTCTCTTTAGAGCCGCTGTTCCCCGCCATGTAAACCCTGATAGTGGACCCCTCCTCCACTTTTGTGCCAGGTGCGGGCGTCTGCTGTACAACTGTATCTCCTTCTCCACTAATATCAAGCTTAAGAGTTACAAGTTGCTGAAGAAGTTCTTTCCTTGTCATGCCTTTAAGGTCAGGAACCTCCACAAGCGGGACATCCGGCCATTTCAATTCTTTTTCAATTTGGCCTTTTCTCTTTTCAATTCCTAATGCATTTAGGCTATCCTCCATTATATTCCCGACTATCGGGGCTGCTACAACCCCACCAAATTGAACGGTCCCTTTGGGGTTATCTACTGCCAGATACACGACAAGCTGAGGATCGTCCGCCGGTGCGACGCCTATGAATGAAACGATATGATTATTTTCCATGTAACGGCCGTCTTTTACTTTTTGCGCCGTTCCGGTTTTGCCACCGACTCTGTAGCCTTCCACAAAGGCATGTCTACCTGATCCTTTAGCTACAACACTCTCCAACGCATAACGGACCTGGGCAGATGTTTCTTCCGAAATCACTCTTCTTTTTTCTACAGGAGTCTTTCTCGAAACAACCTCTCCGGTTATTGGGTCTACAAATTCTTTAGCAATATATGGAGTGTAAAGGATCCCTCCATTGACAGCGGCTGCGACCGCTGCCACCTGTTGGATCGGAGTGACAGATACCCCTTGACCAAAAGCAGTCGTAGCCAATTCTACCGGACCGACTCGCTCTGGCTTGAATAGGATCCCTTTCCCTTCTCCAGCCAAGTCAATACCAGTCTTCTCCCCAAAGCCGAAAGATTTAATGTAATCAAAAAGTGTATCCGTCCCTAAACGTTGGCCGAGCTCGACAAAGCCCGGGTTACAAGAGTTTTGGACAACTTCAAGAAACGTCTGATGTCCATGCCCCCCTTTTTTCCAGCAACGCAGCCTTGCACCGTCTACCATAGCTGCCCCGCTGTCATTGAACGTGTCATTTTTTAAGTTGACTTTGTTTTCCTCCAGAGCCGCAGCAAGGGTGATGATTTTAAAAGTGGAACCAGGCTCATAAGTACTCCATACAGGCAGATTCCGGTTATATATTTCTGGGGCTACATCTTGGAATTGTGCAGGATCAAAATCAGGTCTGCTCGACATCGCCAAGATTTCACCTGTTTTTGGATCCATAGCTATGGCAATGATACCATCTGGACTGTATAATTCCTCTGCAAGATCTAACTCCCTTTCTATGATGGTCTGCACCTTTGAATCAATGGTGAGCTTGAGGTCCAAGCCATCTTGCGGAGCTTCATAGTCATCAGGGATATCCGGCATTCTTCTTCCTTTAGCATCAGAATAAAATTGCACATAACCCTTTTCCCCTTTTAATTGTTCATCATAATAGAGTTCAAGGCCCATCAATCCTTGATTATCAATCCCGGCAAATCCGAGTACATGTGAAAGATAGCTGCCGAATGGATAGTGGCGCTTGGAATCTTCTGCAATATAAACCCCTTTCAATCCCAATGCCCTAATTTCCTTCGCTTTATCATGGGAGATTTTCCTCCCCTCGGGATTGATCCTTTCCATGGATGAACTCTTGGTAACCAGCTTGTACACTTTTTCTTTGGACATATTAAGTACCGCTGCCAATTTCTCCGATGTTTCATTTGGATCTTTTATTTGTCTTGGAACAACCAGCACAGTGGGAGCACTCATATTAGTGGCAAGAGGAACTCCATTTCGATCAAGAATTTCACCACGTTCCGGCTCAAACGGGATGTTCCTGCTCCAAGAATCTCTAGCCCGATCTGTTAACATATTCCCAAGCGCAAATTGAACATAGCCAAGACGCAAATCTATGATGCTGAAAAGTAGAATTCCTACAAGAAGCACGATAGTCAACCTTCTCCGTACCGTCACATGAGATACCCGCATATCATATGAACCCCCTTTAATATTCGTAGTAATATATGCTTGTACGATAAAGGTTAGAACTTTGGGAGCCGGCAGATAAAAGATACAAAAAAACTGCATGGGTGAAAGGCTAAGTCAGCCTTCCAACCATGCAGTTTCATTTTCATCAAGTTTCGTCTTCCTCTGTTGCTTCCTCTTCTTGCTCTTCATCTGTTTGTTCTTCAGAGTCCGAATCTTCTGTTTGTGGGATGGGGCGATTGGATCCCAATTCCACAAGTAGGCTGTTTCCTTCTTCCACAGGGGTTCCCGGCATGATATTTTGTTTTTGCACGTAACCATTGCCAGTTATTTCTGTTTCGAGACCCAGAAGATTAGCGACTTTCCTGACATCTCTTAAGCTCCATCCTGTCATGTCGGGAATCGGCGGAGAATCTTCTGTTAGAAGAACCACTTTTTCCCCAGCTATGACTTCTCTACCTGCTTTTGGAGTTTGCTTTAATACCTTTGACCCCTCTCCAATTACCACATAATCTGGAGCTTGTGTTCCAGAAGAAATATCCTGAACCGATTTTCCAACGAGATTTGGTACTTTCACTCCGATATTTTTCTTCTTTTGTGCAGTTTGTTGTGTCTCATCCGGTTGAATGCTTAAATACTGCAAGCTACGTCTCATGACAGAATTAAACACCCCTGATACCGGTCCGGCTCCATTTTCATGCTGGGCAATTTTGGGCTTTTCAACGGCTACATACATCAATAATTCTGGATCATCAGCAGGTGCCATCCCGGTGATGGAATATATATATTCACCATGTCCGGATAAATACCCTCCAGGACCAGGAATCTGTGCCGTTCCTGTTTTGGCTGCCACACTGTATCCTTCGATGCTGTACGGGCGCCCTGTACCGTTTTCCGAGCTCACCACTGATTCTAATACATCAAGAACTTTATTAGCTGTTTCCTCGGAGATTGGTTTTCCTTTTTGTTTCGGTTTATTTTCGAGAACCACTTCATTTGTGTTGGGATCTACAATCTTATCAATTACATAAGGTTGCATCATCTTGCCGCCATTTGCAATCGCTGTGGCAGCCTGGATTTGCTGAATCGGTGTGAATGCAGATCCTTGACCGAATGCTGTAGATATCCTATCACGATAGTAGTTATAGTTGATACTACTTGTTGTTTCATCAGGAAGGTCAATCCCTGTGGGTTTGTCCATCCCGAATGCCTGGATGTATTCCAATAGCGTGTCAGTCCCCATTCTATCTGCCAGTAATGCAAAAGCAACGTTTGATGACCGCTGCACTCCTTCATTAAAACTAATCGTCCCCCAGCCGGACCTATTATGGTCATATACTGGAACAGGGTCGTTAGGCAATTTATAGGAGCCAGATTGATACATTTCAGTTCCATTATAAACACCTTCTTCAATAGCGGCTGCCAAAGAGAATATTTTCATAGTGGAACCTGGCTCATATCTATAGGATATGGCATCGTTGTTCCAATTGTCGGTAAGACCTTCCCTTGTATTCAAATCGAAGGTCGGTCTTGATCCCATCGCCAGGATCTGCCCTGTTTTCGGGTCTGCAACAATTGCAATTATCCGTTCAGGTTGATATTCCTTAGCTACATTGTTCATCGCTTCTTCCAGAAAAGTCTGGATGGTTTTATCCAAGGTAAGATGAACATTTTTACCATTGTTGGCTGGGACATAGGAAACATCAGAATTCATGGAAAGCTTGATACCTTTGTTGTCTGTTTTTACAGCCAAGGAACCGTCCTGCTCCTTCAATTCATCTTCCAACATTTTTTCAAGCCCTGTGACGCCGCTGACTTCTCCAGTGTCGTTGGCCCTTGCAAACCCCACTACATGACTGGAAAATTTGCCGTTGAAGTAAAAGCGCTTCGAACCCTCAATGAACCCGATGCCGGGTAGTTTCATTTCCTCAATCTCCTGTTTTACAGATAAAGGAAGATCTCTTCCTATCGCACCAAATTCTACTTGCTTGCTTTCTCTCATCAATCTTTCGAGAATCTCGCTTCGATCTGCCTCGAGGATTTCGGCCAATTTAGTAGCTGTTTGTTCCGGGTCGACCACATGCCTTGGTTTCTCTTCATTGGTAGTCAACGACTCGTCCAACACGGCAACTAAATTGAAAGAAGGCGTATCTTCTGCAATTGGATCACCGCTTCTGTCGTAAATCGCCCCACGTGTTGCGCTGATTGTCTTATTAACATTATATCTTTCACTTGCCTCTTCGGAGAGATTGTGCCCATGGGCCTCCCCTGTCGCTTGAAGATAGAAAAAACGCCCGATCAATAGAAAAAAGAGCAACGCAAAAAAACCAAGTAAAATTGCTGCTCCCAAGTGAATTCTCTTTTTTTGAACAATATTTTGTGTTTTCATCAGTTTCCTATATTCTTCACATTATTCTCGTTTAATGTAAGACCAAGGTTTTTAGCTTTTTCGAGAATGACTTCATAGCTGCTTTCTTCTGCAACCCGAAGCTCCAATTCACGGTTTTTCTTCAATTGCGATTCCACTGATCCTTCAAGCGACTGAATTTCACTGTTGACATGGTAAATATTTACATGGTTCGTAACAACATGAATGGATCCAAATGCGAGCATCCCGATAAACATACAACCAAGCATTTTTTCTCCGAGCGTAATCTTTGCACGCTTTTTAACAACTAATTGCCTCTTAGGTGACTGTTGTATGCGCTCTTCATGTTGCCGTTGAATTTTATGAGCTAAATTACTCATTCCCTCTCCCCCTAGTCTACAATTTTTATTTAATCTTTTGCTTTTTCTGCAATTCTTAATTTTGCCGATCTCGCACGATTATTTATTTCCAATTCTTCTTCACTTGGCAATATCGGCTTTCTAGTGATAAGTTTAAGTGTCGGTTCGTATTCTTTTGGAATTATCGGAAGCCCCGGTGGCAAAGGAGGCAGCTGACTCTTCTCTTTGAAGGCAACCTTGCACATTCTGTCTTCAAGTGAATGGAAGGTGATAACACAAACTCTTCCTCCAGGTCTTAAGACGTCAATGGCTTGATGGATTGCATCTTCGAAGACGCCTAATTCATCGTTTACCGCGATTCTTATTGCTTGAAAAACCCGTTTGGCTGGATGCCCGCCTGTCCTTCTTGCAGGGGCGGGTATTCCGTCCTTAATGATTTCCACAAGTTCAAGTGTCGTTTCAATGGCCTTAGATTTGCGGTATTCTTCAATCTTTCTCGCTATCTGCTTAGAAAATTTCTCTTCACCATATTGAAAGAATATACGTACCAACTTCTCATATGGCCACTCATTGACAACATCATAGGCACTCAATGGGCTGTCGGTATCCATTCTCATATCTAGAGGTGCTTCGTGGTGATAACTGAACCCTCTTTCCGGAGTATCCAATTGCGGGGAAGAGACACCAAGGTCAAATAACACACCATCCACTTTTGTAATTCCTTGTTCATACAATTTTTCTTTCAAATGCTTGAAATTGCTCTTAATGAAAATGACCCTGTCAAGATAGTTATGTAACACATTTTTGGCGTGCTCTAATGCATTGTCATCTTGGTCAAAAGCAATTAGTCTTCCATTGCCGGACAGCTGTTTCACAATCTCAGAACTATGTCCTGCCCCTCCTAGGGTGCAGTCCACATAAGTTCCATCTTCCTTGATCTGAAGGCCATCAACTGCTTCGTTTAATAAAACGGTAACGTGGTGAAACATTTTCCACCGCCTTTCTAGCTCTAAGCTGTTTTTCTTAGGTGCTGCATTTCTTTTTCTATCGGTAGTTATTTTCCCACCGAAAATCTTGTTTTATCCAGGCTGTTCTTAGTATTCCATGTAATGTAATCCCTTTTATAAGTCAAAATCCACGAGGTTTTCTGCAATCTCTGCGAAAGAGTCTTCTGAATCCTCCACAAAATCATTCCAATTATCCTTGCTCCAGATTTCAATTCTGTTAGATACTCCGATCACTACACATTCTTTTTCAAGCTGTGCATATTGTACAAGAGGTGTTGCAATATTCACACGGCCTTGTTTATCCAATTCGCACTCTGAAGCCCCTGAAAAGAAAAAACGTGTAAATGCACGGGCATCCTTTTTAGTAAGTGGCAGTTGTTTCAGTTTATCTTCAACTGTTTTCCATTCTGAGAGAGGATAGCCAAATAGGCATTTATCTAGGCCTCTGGTAAGAACAAAGGTTTCACCTAAATGATCACGGAATTTCGCGGGCACAATCATACGCCCTTTTGCATCAATTGTATGATTATATTCCCCCATGAACATTTGGCTCTCCCACCTTTCTTCTACTTTCCCCCACAATCCCCCACTTATCTCCACTTACTTTATTGTACTATTCTCTTCCCTAAAAGAAAATCCTTTAAGCCTACTTTTTTTTCGTTTTTCATCTTTTTACAACATTTTTTGACAAAAGGACGAATTGTGTTCAAACTTGGCTCTTTTTGACTCCGCTCTAACACATTTACCTAGCATTCTTCATCGTTTGTTCCTTTACGACTTTCCTTTATCAATGTAATGTCAGAAAAAGAAATAAAAAAACAGTGGGACATTCCCACTGTTCAGTGTGTAGACAAAGCTCTTTTCGAGTTATAAAATCCCAGTTGATCGTAGTGGAAGGAGCGTAGACTCCTGCGGGAGGAAGGGAAAGGAAGACCCCGCAACGAAGTGAGGAGGCTTACGGACCGCCCGCTGGAAAGCGAAGCTCCTGCAACGGAGGTCAACCGTTCCAACTGATAACCGAACTAATTTTAGTTTGTCAACAGTCTGAACAGTGGGATATTCCCACTGTTTTCGTTAGATCCTTATTACTTTATGTTTTCCATTGTGATCTAAAGGTAGTTCGCATAGTCGTTGGACAAAATCGAGCCCGTATCTATTGAGAAAATAGCATATATTCCATACCCGCTCCTGAGGCATCCCCTTTGGAAGCAAAGCAAGCTCCACCCGTTCATATTTCTTCATCATAATTTCATGTTTTTCATATGCAGATCGTTCCATTAACCTTTGAATGAAAGAAAACTGTTTATCAATTAATGACCAATTCTTTTCAAATGTTGGTTTCATGTGTGGCAACACCTCATTGCCAACTTCCCGGAATTTATCATGTACATCCTTATATTCCGCTTGATAGGATGAAAGTGTACTTTCCAAAGATTCCAGCTCCTGTTTATAGAGCCATGCCTTGCGCTTTTCTTCCAACCCGTTTTCCAGAACTTCCTGGACCGTTTCATCAATTTCCTTCATCGTGCTTTCAATATGCCGTTCTAATAATGTCAATGAAATCCTTGGTACAACCGGCGGCATTTCCAATTCTACGGATTGAAAACATCGACCCAGTTCTGCCCAATAACTGATTTCACCCGGACCACCAATAAAAGCAAGCGTAGGAAAAAGAAATTCTTGCATCAATGGCCTGGTTACTACATTGTTGGAGAAATTCCATGGTTCTTCCTCTACCTTTTTTTCAAGCTGCTCCATCGTAAAATTCCAATTAGCATCTTTTGTAAAAGCAACCTGTTTGTGTTCATCCCAAAAAAGCAGTTCCCTTTCTCCTTTATGATGATAAAAGAGATTCATGGATTCTGTATCCACTTCTAGCATTGTAGGGAAATCCAACTCCTGTAATTCAGTCTGTGAGTGTTGAACTCCCTGGCCAATCTGTTCATGGCAGGCTAACATTCTCTGCAGATAAGGAGTTTCCAATTTTCTTAGGTCAGGATCGGCAGCATTCACCAAAACCAGCCCTGTTCCTTTAAACAGATGAGTAATCATGTTAGCAAAAACATCCACAAATGTAGAAGAAGACTGAATATGTTGCTCGAGTACATCTTTTAGCTCTGCAGTAAAAGTAGTCTCTCCATATGAGTTAATGATTGAATGCAGCCAAGAATTCATCTTTTCTTTTTCATAATCCAAATCTGATATCATTTTTTTTCCGGCTTCCTTCATATGGAACGTTTGCTTCTCGATATCATTCCCTCTTGGAATGTTTACATGATTTATTTCTTGAAAATCATGATCTTCCCCGGCGATCCAAAAAACAGGAATGACGGGAACTCCCAATTTAGAGGTTTGTTCTTGAGAAAGCCTGATAATACTGATTATCTTTGATATCGTATAGATCGGACCTGTTAATAATCCTGCTTGTTGACCACCAATCACTACAAGGGAGTCTTCATCCTTCAATTTTTCAATATTATGTATTGTACTTGCATCTGCATTGTAACGTCCGTTAAATTCAATCAGGTGGGAAGCAAGCTCTTCTCTTCTGAAGATTTTATTCTCCAAATTCCTTTTTCTTTCAGTAAAAACATCCGGGGAGAATGGATTATATGTAAAAAAGGGGAGGATGCTCTCCTTTTGAGCTGAATATGCGGATGAAAATTTATTAATAGTAGGGAGCATTAATTCTACTACATTCATAAAGTACTTCCTTTCTGAATCGTTCATATATGATTATTCCTTCATGAGTATAGCATTGATTTGTTTTGTTTCAAAAAAACTTGCTTACACAAATGTTTCATAAATTCGTTTTATGACACCAAACGCAGCAAGCAAGAAATAAGCCAGGAAGAACAGTAGAAAATTCAATCGCCAAAACCCTTTAAACACTTTCCCAAAACGTATTTCTTCCCTGATTTTGTATTGCGCCAAAACCATTACTGTAGCAATTGCCAGTAACATTGTCAGAATGACCCCCAACAATGACTTCTCCCATATTATGATAATAAGGAAGTGGACAGCGATGATAAAGAAAACAGTGGAGGCATCTACAGCTACATGGAAGGACTTTTTATTACTTCCCGTAACAAATCTAGTGATAAAATATATAGCAAACATCGCAAAAATAGGAACTGTAACAATAGTGGCAAGCGTTCCTGCTAAAAATCCGGACATCCCCATCTACCTCATTTCATATCTTGAAGTCCTTTAACCGCTTCGTAGATAAATTCTGTAATAGGCACTGATTCTCCTCTGCTGATTGCTAATTTTTTCAGATAGCCTAATATTGCATCCACCTCGGTCTCTCTGCCTTCTTGTATATCTCGATTCATGGAGGACCAATTAGTCGCAGTCCTCTCACATATAGTGCATATGTGCTCCCATGTTTCCTGTCGTTTATTCTTTTCTACAAAAAGGCTAAGCTCATTATAGAGCATGGCCATCGTCTTTTTATAATGGATATTTGTCAAGAGCTCGCCATTTCGAACGTGAAAAATTGCAGTTAAGGGATTAATGATTGCATTTACAAGCAATTTTTGCATCATCATTTCGTTGAAATCCGGACAAATTTCTATCGGAAAGTCATTACTGATATCTTTAGTCCATTTCTCAGTGAAATCAACAGTCGATGGTTCTGGAAGTGGTTTTGGATAGTGCGCTAGCTTTGTTCGTCCTTTACCGGTCCAAGAAATAGTAAAATCATTTTCTTTTTTCACCCCATGCTCCACCACTCCCAAAAAAATTCGGGGGTTAATTAAATCACTCAGCAAATCGATATGAGCCATTCCATTTTGGAGAAAAAAAACTGATTGCCGCTTAGAACATTCATTTAAAGAATTCATGAGCTCAGGTAGATTGTATTGTTTTACTGCAACGATGATCACATCATCCTCAGGTACATTTACATCTCCCCACAATTTAACGGTTATTTCTCTGGTCTCTTCAGTTTGTTGATGTAAAACAGTTATGCCCCCATTATCACTAATAAGTTGGAGCTGTGCTTTACGTTTCACGTAAAGAGTGACATCAAATGCTTTTGTTAAATGAAAAGCGTATAAAAGCCCGATCGCTCCTCCTCCGACAATTCCAATTCTCATCAGGACCCCTTCTTTATACCTATTTTTTCTTATTGTACCAATATATGCAGTTTAATTGTACTCCTCATTTAATCTTTAACACTTATTTACCCATACATAAATCCTCAGTGTATAGAAAGGGGGATACTCATAAAAACGGGTAACATTAGCCAACAGTTCTATTTAAATTCAATAACACATCACTTCCAGGAGCTGTTGTCTTCGGTATAATGGATACCAACATAGGTGTTGTTGAAATAAAAATGCCCAGTGCAATTTATAGCACTGAGCATTCTGGTGTCTTAAACAGGATAAACTGGATGTTTTCTATGACTGAATGTCATTTGCTTGCTTGAGTAATAATGGAAACGGCTGATCAATACATCCCTCAAATCTTTTGCAGGTACGATATCATCAACAATCATTTCTGAAGCCAACTTATAAATATCGATATGCTCTTTGTATTCCTGATGTTTCTCCTGTACAAAGGCAATTCTTTCTTTCGGATCCTCTATTTCATTGATCTTATTGGAATAAACTGCATTCACAGCAGCTTCTGGTCCCATTACAGCAATTTGAGCGGTCGGCAGTGCAATGCAGCAATCCGGTTCAAACGCAGGACCTGCCATAGCATAAAGGCCAGCACCATATGCTTTTCTAACCACCACCGAAATTTTCGGCACAGTTGCAGAACTCATTGCAGCAATAAGCTTAGCACCGTGACGTATGATCCCGGCACGTTCCACCTTAGTCCCGATCATAAACCCTGGAACGTCCGCAAGGAACAGCAAAGGAATATGATAAGCGTCACAAAGCTGGATAAACTTCGCCCCCTTATCCGCTGAGTCCACAAACAGGACCCCACCCTTTACTTTTGGCTGGTTGGCAATGATCCCTACAGCCTTTCCATCAATCCGGGCCAGCCCTGTGATAAGTTCTGGAGCGAACAGTTTCTTTATTTCGAAGAAACTGTTTGCATCAATCAGCTGATCGATTGCTTCATACATATCAAAAGGAGCATTTTGGTTCACTGGGATAATATCCGTCAAAGACCTGCCTTCTTTAGGACTGACAGGTTCCGATTCTTTTGTTTTCTCCTTGTAACTTCCAGGAAAGTATTCTAGATACTTGCGTGCATGCTGGATGGCTTCTTCTTCCGTTGCAGCCAGAACGTCCCCGCATCCACTTACAGAACAGTGCATTCTTGCCCCGCCCATTTCTTCAAGTGTTACTTTTTCTCCGATTACCTTTTCTGCCATACGAGGAGATCCCAAGTACATGGATGCATTGCCATCTACCATCACAACAATATCGCAAAAGGCCGGGATATACGCGCCACCTGCAGCAGACGGACCGAATAATAGACAGATTTGGGGTATCATGCCGGAAAGCTTCACTTGATTGTAAAAGATCTTTCCTGCACCACGACGGTTTGGAAACATATCTAATTGATCCGTAATCCTAGCACCAGCAGAATCGACCAAGTAAAGTATCGGGACCATCAGCTTCTCCGCCGTTTCTTGAATGCGGATTATCTTTTCAACGGTTCTTGCACCCCAAGACCCTGCCTTTACGGTAGAATCATTTGCCATTACACATACTGTCTGGCCATTAATTTTCCCTACTGCCGTCACTACACCGTCAGCTGGAAGTCCTTTTGCTTTGTTGTTGGCAAAAAGACCGTCCTCTTGATATTGACCATTATCAAACAATAGCGCCAGTCGATCCCTTACAAAAAGTTTGTTTTGTTCTTTTAATTTTTCATGATATTTTTCACTGCCGCCACTTTTTATCGTATCAACCGTCTCTTGAAATTCCAGATCAAGGTCATTGGTAGTTTTAATCATTCTATTCCCCCGCTTTCTCATCAACGTTGTAAAAGGTTATTCTAACTCCAACAACACATCTCCATCATTTACAAATTCGCCTTCTGCTGTATGAAGGGACGCTACTTTCCCATCCATCATCACTTCTACAGGAATCTCCATTTTCATGGATTCCAAAATGATGACCGTTTGTCCAGCTTTCACTTCTTCCCCCACTTCCACTAATACTTTCCAAACTGTTCCTGCCATGGATGCTTCAATTTTTTTCATGATCATTTCCTCCTGATTTCTTGTTGTAATTATATTTAGATGGTAATAGGTTTCATATTTTGGATGAAGCCTGTATGATAATTCCCCGATACAAATTCATCGGTTTCAAGTGCGTGAATTAAAAATGGTAAATTTGTCTTAATCCCTTCAACAGAAGCGTTTTTCAGATAATCCCTTGACCTTTCTATTGCTTCTTCCCTTGTTTGTCCTGAAATAATAATTTTGGCAATCATCGGATCGTAGAACGGTGTAACTTTTAAATCTGCCCCGTAACCGCTGTCTATCCGTACCCCTTCTTGAGCAGGAAGCTGCCATTTGGTTATCAGCCCAGGTGAAGGGAAGAATTTGACCGGGTCTTCTGCATATAAACGGAATTCAATAGCATGACCAGAGCTTGTGATTTCATCCTGATTCAACGGGAGCTTCTCGCCACTTGCAACTAATAACTGCCATTCAACAAGGTCCAAACCAGTGATGCACTCAGTGATTGGATGTTCCACCTGCAGCCTTGTGTTCATTTCAAGGAAATAGAAATTTTCTCCTTCATCCATGATGAACTCCACTGTTCCGGCATTTTTATAATTTACTTGTTTGGCTGCCAATACTGCCGCATCACAAATCTTCCTTCTTGCTTCTTCACTCATCTCAGGACTTTGGGCTTCCTCGATCACTTTTTGATTTCGTCTTTGAACAGAGCAGTTTCGTTCATACATATGTACGACATTTCCATGGGCGTCACCAAAAACCTGCACTTCTATATGCTTGGCATTACCCACATACTTTTCGATAAACATGTCTTCATTATTGAAATAGTTTTTCGCGCGTTTTTTTGTCTGCTCAAAAGTGTTTTCTATATCCTGTCTGTTCTCACAGCGGTGCATACCAATACCTCCGCCGCCACCGCTGGACTTCAGCATGACTGGAAAGCCGATTTCTTCGGCAAGTGAGCATGCTTCTTCCAACGTTTCTACAGGCTGTTCAGATCCAGGGACGACCGGAACACCTGCCTTTATCATAGCTCTTCTTGATGATAGTTTATCCCCCATCAATTTGATGACATCTACAGAAGGACCAATAAAAGTTAAACCCGCCTCCTGGAGTGCTGTTGAAAACTCACTATTCTCTGAAAGGAATCCATATCCAGGATGGACTCCATCCACTTTCTCATCTTTGGCAATCTCAAGGATCCGTTCCACATTTAAGTAGGACTTCTGCGGAGGAGCCTCTCCAACATGTCTTGCTACAGTAGCTTGTTGCACATATGGCATATCTTTATCCGCATCGGAATATATAGCAACTGTTTCAATGCCTAATCGCTGACATGTCCTAATGATCCGTTCTGCAATTTCCCCTCGATTAGCAATCAGTATTTTTTGCATGAAGTAATCCCCTTTCAAAAGAACTTTCCTCAAAAAATCTCTAACAAACTACTATTTCTACATAATTCCTTGTTTTCCTTCTTCTTTTGCAAACGCTTTCTAAAATTATTGCAGAATTTTTTGTTTTTTTGTTATATAATTAATATTAAAATATACCATTATTCTTAATATGTATAGTGGTAAGCGCTTTAAAAGAGATACAAGGGGGAAATTTCAGATGACCGTTAAAAAACTATCCATTAACTATAAAACTTTGGAAGAGTTCAAACAGTTCAGGGAATATGGCATGCAGGAACTCTCCATGCTCGAAGACCTTCAAGACAACATCATCGAGAATGACAGCGAGTCACCTTTCTACGGAATTTATTATGGTGAAAAATTAGTTGCCCGGATGAGCCTTTACCGTGTGCCTAAAGAGCTTGATAAATATTTCGAACCACGTCAAGATTATTTGGAATTATGGAAGCTTGAGGTTATTTCAAACTACCAACGCAAAGGCTTCGGTAAAGAGTTAGTCGATTTCGCCAAAGGATTCGGCCTACCAATTAAAACAAACCCAAGGATCAAATCTGCCGACTTTTGGACTCGAATGGGCTTCACTTCCGTTCACTACGATGTAGAAAGAGACCTTGGAGAGAATCCTCTTGTGTGGTATCCAAAAGGCGTAACCGCTCAAGAAAGAACATCTCAATCTAATTAGGCTAAATTAGTAAAAGCTGCAAAGTATATAATAACAGCCAATTATTATGACGATTTTATAACTCCAGAATAATAACAAAAAGGGTAATTGCGATTTTTATATGCAATTACCCTTTTATTTACGGATTTTCTTTATAGAAATCTCTTTTTCATCTCAGGGTTCGGCAACATGCATTCATTTCTTTTGCCAAACCATCTATAACGGTTCTTCGCAACAAAGGAGTATATGATATCCCTTAAAGGCTTAGGGATGATGATGAGGGGATACAAAAGCTTCCATGCGCCATCAAGATTTTTTGCAAGCTTCAATGCTGCAGTCGATTTAGTAAAAGCCTTGTTTCCATCAATATAATAAAAGCTATCAAAATGATCTGTACGCAGAGAATGTTCTTTTAGTATATGTTGTCCAATTTCAGATTGTAGAGAAGCAAATTTAAATTTAGCTTTTGGATCATGTTTTATCACAAACGTCACCATTGAATTACATAAATTACAAACTCCATCAAAAAGCAGGATGGGATTTTTTTTTATAGATTCAGGCATGATACCTCATCCTTTCTCTTACCACACCTTCATTATAATATAAGTAGATGTTTTATGGCCATGAAAATACCACCCTTTGGAAAGGTGGCCACTGAAAAAGTAAATATTTTAGTTATCTGTTTCATACCGCTGTTGATTTCCGCAAACGGCTGCGCTTTCCGCGGGGCGACCTTGAGCCTCCTCGGGCTGCGCCCTGCGGGGTCTCAAGATTGTCGCTACCCCCCCCGCAGGAGTCTTCGCCTATTGCTCCAATCAACAGCTAGAAATTCAAAATAAGATTAGTTTTTTTGTTTTTCAGAGGCCTCTTGGAAGGGTGGCCGGATTTTTATTTCTCGACTCTTTCCAGATTCCCATTACGGTCCATCTGGAATTTGACTTTTTTGTTTTTTTCATCATCCTGCAGAACTACCATTTTTCGTGCGCGTTCCATTATTTCAATAAGGGCCCGGTAATCATCTTCTACCAGATTCATGGAGGATTCTAATTCCAACTTAGCCTCAGCTAAATGCTTGAGGTCACTTTCCAGCTGTTCCACCTTCTTTTTCAGACTAAGGTTTTCCTCTTTAATCTTTGTATATTCATTCTCTAATTGCTCCAGATGGTTTAAATAACTGATTACAGCCGAAATGGTCAAATTATCGCCAGCGTACAATTTGTTATTGATTGCGTTATAACTATTTTCCACAGTTGCATGCTGAGGTGCTGCCTGTTCTTTTTTCAACTCTTTCCTCTGTTTTTTTGCCAGTTCAATCCCTGTAGCATACTGTTTCCTTACATATGAATTCCACCTGAATCCACATGCTGCTGATGTACGAGAAAGTTTTTTTCCCACTTCCTCAAATGCAGTCAGTTGCGTCCCTCCATCTCTTATATATTGTAAAACCACTTCCGCCAACAATAGATCTTCATCTTGTGTCCAAGCATCTTGACGAACAGTAGACATAATGCTATCCCCCTCACACACTTTTTTACCCTATACATATGCGTGTAATAGAATAGATAGACTATGTGTTGAGTAAAATGCCCTGCTTTCTCTTATTTTTTCTTTCTTTCGAGGAAAGCAGAAACTGCTTCATGATGCTCATCCTGCTCCCAAAGAAAAGAACATTGCTCTATTTCGGCTATCATTCTTTCTTTTAATGCTGTTTGTTCCCACTTGGAGATGAATGATTTTTTATAGCTTCTTAATACCGATGAAGAAACGGAGAGTTCTTCTTCTATATATTCAGAAATGAAGGATGGTACCACTTTTTGTATAAAACCAAGCTCCAGTGCTTCACTGGCTGTATATATTTTGGCCGAAGACAGCATTTTAATGGAGTTGGCATGAGTTACCTTTTCCATTAACATGCTTGCACCACCCCACCCTGTCGTAATTCCCAACTTCCCTTGTACAAATCCAAGTTTTGCATTTGGGACTGACCAGCGCTGATCGCAGGCAGCTGCAATTTCACAGCCGCCACCTATGGCAGTTCCATTAATCCAGGCAAAGGTTGGCACAGGCAACGTCATGAGATCATAAAGAACCTTGCCCATTTTTGAGAGCATGGCATATGCATCCTCTTTTGTATGTAACGCATGGAATACAAATAGGTCACCCCCAGAACAGAAGGAATTCTCCCCGCTGCCAGTAATGACAAATCCCCGAATGCTATGGTTTTCTCTTACATCTTTTAATGCTGTCTTTAATTCGTTCATCACATCATAATCGATGGCATTTCGTTTTTCAGGCCGGTTAATGGTAAACCGGTAGATCTGATTATGATCAATATGTGTATGCACTTTAGGTTCGTTCATTGTTTGATTGGCCACCTTTTTTGGAGTATTGTGTCTATTTTATCTTATTTTTTTGATGGTGTGGGGGGTTTTTATTGTGGGCGAATGGGTTTCTCTGTTATTTATAGGGGCTTCGCTGATGGGCTTTTGGCGCTGACTCTAAAACTACTGCAGAAAATAAAAAAAGCACAAGGCATACGGCCTTATGCTTTCCCTATTATTTATTTGCTTACTACTTCTTTCCCTTTGTAAGTACCGCATGCCGGGCATACACGGTGTGATAATTTCTGTTCACCGCAGCTTGGGCATTCTACCATACCAGGAACTTGTAGTTTAAAGTGTGTACGACGCTTTCTTTTTACAGTTTTAGACGTTCTTCTGAAAGGTACAGCCATTCTTCCCACCTCCTTAAAAAATGAGCATCTACTACATCATGTAATTTCTACTCTTTGTCTTTCTCAAAAAACTTAGCCAGTCCTGCAAGTCTTGGATCCACTTTTTCCTGTGTTTCCTCTTCTGAAATGACGCCCCAGTCATTTCCTGATTGGGGAGCAGCCTCTTCCTTGTCAGGAGATTCGCTGAACACTTGCATCGGAACTTCCAGGATGATCGCTTCTCGGATGACCGGAAGTAAATCGACCAGATCCCCTTCGACCGTATGCAGTTCTTCTTCGTCTGTTTCATACTCGCTCGGCTGAAAAAGATAAGTTTCAGTTGTTTTTATCGTAAAAGGATAGTCCACATCAACCAACGTCCGTGAACATGGTAAAACCATACTACCTTCCACAGTTAGATGAAACGTAGCTTTTTTTGAACTTAAATCAGCTCTTCCAGTTACATGAACTGGTTTGACAGATCGAATTTCACTATGTGCCGTAATTTCACTTACATCAACTGTTTCATCGATTTCTAAACCTTTATGTTGTAACTGATTTAACTGGAATAATGTCCATTTCAACAAGATATTCACCTCAAGGCAACAAAAGTAATTATAGCTTTCGTAAGTTTATTTGTCAATATTTTTTCTTTACAGTACAATTATAGACATAATATCGTAAATTGAACAAGTATCCAAGTAAAAATGGCCGTAATCTGAAAAAAGATTGGATGGGTGAACGATGAAATCGCTAGGTGTGATAGTTGAATATAATCCTTTTCATAATGGGCATTTGTTTCATTTGACAGAATCCAAAAGGCAAACAGGTGCTGAGTTGGTCATAGCCGTAATGAGCGGACAATTCCTTCAGCGCGGTGAGCCAGCTCTTGTCTCTAAATGGACACGTACAAAAATGGCTCTGAAAAATGGAATAGATATTGTCGTGGAATTGCCTTACGCTTTTGCCACCCAGAAAGCTGAATTGTTCGCCAGCGGTTCAATTTCTATCCTCTCAGGTTTAAAGTGTGATTCCGTTTGTTTCGGCAGTGAACAAGGTAATATGGAGGATTTTCAAAAAACAATATCCTTGATGGATAACGAAAAGGAAAAACATGATTTTCTTGTACAAACATTCATTGGACAAGGTTACAGTTTTCCAAAAGCATCCTCTCTTGCTTTTTTGAAAGTGACGGAAGACATGAATGATATCCTGGATTTAACCAAACCAAACAATATTCTTGGATATCATTATGTAAAGGCAATCCAAGAACAAGAAAGCACTATGCAGCCCTTTACTATTGAGCGGACAGGTGCTGGTTACCATGATCCTGAGTTTAATGATACTCCCATTGCTAGTGCCACCAGCATCAGAAAACATCTTTTTGATAACAATGGGAATATTGAAAAGGTGCAGCGCTTTGTACCTGAAAAAACATATGAACTTTTAAATCACTATTTGTACAAGGTCGGCAGCTTTCATCAGTGGGAGGACTATTTCACCCTTTTGAAATATCGTATACTTTGCAGTACCCCAAATGAACTCGCTGAAATCTATGAAGTAGAAGAAGGACTTGAACACCGGGTAATTCATACTATGAAAGAAAGTATGAATTTCAATGAATTCATGACAAAGCTGAAAACCAAGAGATACACCTGGACTAGGCTTCAGCGGATGTGTACACATCTTCTTACCAACACAAGAAAAGAAAACATGCTGGATGTTTCTTCATCCAAGAGAAGCGAATATATCAGGCTGCTCGGTATGAGCAGAAAAGGGCAACAATACTTGAAACAGATAAAGAAAGATGTAGAGATTCCTATTTTATCAAAGGTTTCTGGAGTGGATAGCCATATGCTTGACATGGATATCCGTGCTACCAGTACATATGCAATGAAATTCAATGAGCCCGCACGAAGTGAATGGATGCAGCAAGAATTCTCCAAACCTCCTATCAGATACGATGAAGAAAAGGAATGCTTTCTTTAAAACAGGAGATTCATACTAAAAAACGCCTCACAATCTTATGTGAGGCGTTTCAGTGTGTAGACAAAGTTATTTTCTAGTTATAAATCCCCTGTTGATTGTAGTGGAAGGAGCGTAGACTCCCGCGGGAGGAAGGGACATGGGAGACCCCGCAGGCGAAGCCGAGGAGGCTCCCGGACCGCCCGCAGGAAAGCGAAGCTCCTGGAACGAAGATCAACAAGAAAATGCAATTTCTAAAGATAATTAGGGTTTGTCATCAGTCTGAAACGCCTCACAATCTAATGTGAGGCGTTTTCCTGTTAATTATGATTTCGGATCCAATTGCTCCAAATATTCGACTGCTTCATCAAACGTGTCAACAGGGACAATTTTCATTGTTGTTTTTATATCTTCTGCAGCAACTATGGCCTCTTGATAATTAGATCCCTCAGCTCCCTTTTCGTTTGGAGCGAAGAATATATCCACGCCAGATTTATCAGCTGCTACTATCTTTTGTGCGATACCACCAATTCTCTGCACTTCTCCATTCTCATTGACGGCTCCTGTACCGGCTATTTGATATCCTTTTGCTATATCTTCTTCTAATAGCTGATTATAGATTTCCAGTGAGAACATCAACCCTGCAGAAGGTCCTCCAATTTGAGCTGTGTTGATTGTAATGGGCGGATTCATTGTTATTTCATAATCGGTCAACAAACTTATACCAAGTCCAGCACGATTCGGGTCTTCCGGATGTTCCCCAAGGGTGATGGCTGTTGTTTCTTCTTTTTCATCCCGATCAAATGTAAGGACAATTTCATCACCTATCGACTTTTCCCCTACAAATTCCATCAGATTCTCTGCAGTGGCAGTAGCTTTTCCGTCAATGTGAGTAATTCGATCACCTATCTTGAGCTTTCCTTCGGCTGCCAAGCCTTCTTTTACGCTAAATACGTAGACGCCCTTGGAGAGCATTTCCACTTCTTTCCCGGCTTTTTCATAGGCAATTTTAATGGCCGTTTCTTTAGAACTTTCCATCATATGTAGCTGCCGATAGGAGTATTCTTCATCAGATTCATCTTCTGAGCGAATTTGGTTAATAGGGAATATATTCTGATATTCACTTACCTTGGCAATGGCATAGGTGAATATGTTCGCCTTCCCCATCTTGACGGTCGTCAGCATGAAGCTTCCTTCGTCTTCAAAACCACCTTCAACAGTTACAAGGGGTCTTAGTACTTGTGCATCACCAGGACGAGTCACATAATAGGGCAAAGTCACAAAATTCAGGATGACTGCAAGTACTATCCCTATTAGCAGGGATCTCATTATATATTTACTTTTCATGTTGATGTTTCTCCTTCCACTCCTCTAGCAACTTTCTGATATAAGGGATTTGTAATCTTGTTGCTTCTTCACCGATTCGAATTATTTCATCGATGTTGGTAAATGCCCTTGAGCTGTAATGTGCCACAGATGGCCTGATCATGATATCCGCTTCAAGTTCACTTCGCTTCACCAGTTCATTTTGCATGATATCAATTGTCTGCATAATCACATCAAATATCGAATCAACCGGTTCATTTGTTTTTACTTGGGATACATCAATGGCAATGACAATATCCGCTCCCATTTCCTTTGCCACGCTGACAGGAACACGATCAACGACCCCGCCATCCACCAACAGGCGTCCATTTACCTTTTCCGGTACAAATATTCCCGGAATGGAGATGCTCGCCCTTACAGCATCAGAAATTGGCCCAGTTGTAAAAACCACTTTTTCCGCTCTTTCCAAATCTGTCGTGACAATGGAAAGTGGGATGTCCAAATCTTCAATGTTTTTATTTTGTGTAAACATGCGGATCAGTTCCTTTACCCTGTTACCGCTAACAAACCCCATTTTGGGAACAGTAAAATCCAAGTAATATTTCCGTTTGAAAGCAGTGGCAATTTTATAAAGGCGGTCCATGTCATGACGCATGGCATAAAAACTGCCTACTAGAGCTCCCATGCTGCTTCCTGCAATCAGATCAATGGGAATATTCTCTTCCTCCAATACTTTTAATGCACCTAAATGTGCAAATCCACGTGCACCACCAGATCCCAATGCAATTCCTATTCTAGGTTCCTTCAAGTCATCACCTCAAGCTGTTTACAGCCACCTATTTGCTGGACAGCAACCAAAGTCTCTTACCGTTATCCTTTGATAACTTCTTTCTATTTATCATACGCTTTTCCTTTTTCTTGGTGAACAAACTATGAAGACTTGGGTCAATTTAGGTTCTAATTCACTGCCCCATCCACGTATATTGAAAGGTAAGGTAGCTGGACAACCTAGTTGCCACTGTATGGGTAATTAATATTATTCTAACAAAAACCCAATCATTCTTGTACAAAAAGATATCCCGAAAATCTAACGCAGAGCGCGTGACGGTTTTATATCGATGTATTTTAATCAAGGGGGTTAACTGCTTGGATTCTTCAAAATGGAAAACACTGTTTTTTGCTATTATTATTTCCCTACTTACCCTATCTCTTATTCTAAACCCTCAAGCTTCTTTTCAAGCCAGTGTAAGGGGTCTCAATATGTGGTGGGACATTGTATTTCCATCTCTCCTTCCATTTTTAATCATTAGTGAGCTATTGATTGGTTTCGGTGTAGTTGCTTTTATAGGGGTCCTTCTCGAACCGTTCATGCGCCCTCTCTTCCGGGTGCCAGGTGTCGGTGGCTTTGTCTGGGCAATGGGAATGGCTTCGGGCTATCCTTCAGGGGCCAAGCTAACTGTTAGGCTCCGACAGGAAAACCAAATCACCCAAATAGAAGGGGAAAGGCTTGTTTCCTTTACCAATTCCTCCAATCCTCTATTTATTTTCGGAGCGATTGCAGTTGGTTTTTTTCATAATCCTAAAGTGGGGATAATTTTGGCTGCCGCTCATTATATCGGAAATATATGCGTCGGCTTAGTAATGCGGTTCTATGGCCCACACTACAAGGCAAGGCGGCAAGATGAGGCATCTGATTCATTTAAGAAAGTTTCCCTAAGGAAGGCTTTCTCTGAGCTTCATAAAACCCGTTTGAAAAACAATAAACCGTTGGGAAAATTGCTAGGTGATGCCGTTCTGTCTTCGGTACAAACTTTACTTATGGTCGGTGGCTTCCTCATTTTATTTTCTGTTCTGAACAGTATGCTGTCTCTCGTTTCCGTTACAGCCATACTAGCAGGGATCATCAGTTTATTACTGACACTGCTTGATATTTCAAAAGATCTTAGCTACCCACTCATATCAGGCCTATTTGAAATTACACTTGGTGGTAAACTGACAAGTGAGGTCAAGGGTGTAAGTTTAATGGAGCAGATTATTGTAACGAGCTTCTTCCTTGCATTCAGCGGCTTCTCTGTCCAAGCACAGGTTGCAAGTATACTGGCAGAGTCCGATATTCGATTTAAACCCTTTTTCCTTGCCCGCATTTTGCACGGAACATTTGCTGCAATCATTACTTTTATCCTTTGGGGCCCATTGGAGCGAAAACTGAATGGATTTGAAAGCGTAAGTGGTGAGGTTCCCGTTTTCTCCCCAATTGTCCCAGAAGGCTTCTGGGAGGATGTGTTAAACCTATTTCAACTGTACGGGCCTATTTTTACCATTTCCATGCTCTGGATTTACCTGTACCTTCTCATTAAGAGGAACCATATAAAAAACCAGCACTGATATCTAAATCAGTGCTGGGAAGATTCTATTGTTTTTTTTGGAACTTGTTGCGCAGTGCCTCTTCTACAGACGGTGGCACCAATTCGGAAACGGAACCATCATATTTCGCTACTTCTTTCACTATGCTTGAACTTAAGAATGAATATTGATTATTGGTCATCATAAACAAAGTTTCGATACTTTCATCAAGCACCCTGTTCATGGAGGTAATTTGCATCTCGTATTCAAAATCAGATACCGCACGAAGCCCCCTGACTATAGAGCTTGCATTTTTACTGTGGGCGTAATCAATCAAAAGACCATGAAATTCTTCAACTTCTACATTACCGAACTCTCTTGTAACCTCTTTAATCATTTCCACTCTTTCCTCAACAGTGAAAAGAGGCTTTTTCGAAGAGTTATTCAGCACACAAACATATACCTTATCAAAGACTTTAGAAGCCCTCTTGATTATATCCAAATGACCAAAAGTGACCGGATCAAAGCTTCCCGGACAGACCGCTACGCTTGCCATATTATATTCTCCCTTCTTAACCCCGGCTTGGACGATACACGGAAATGACCGTCAAACCATAGTCCTCCTGCCTTGTTCTTATGAATTCCCCCATATGTTCAGGCAATTTGACATCATTGCTATGCTCTGCCATGATAAGCCCTGTCGGGGACAGAAGTTCGTACTCGCTTATTTTATGTATTAATTCTTTCAGATGGTGGTTTTTATAAGGTGGATCTAAAAGGATGAGATCAAACTTAATCTCTCGTTTTTTTAATGCATTCAACGCTCTGACAGCATCGTTTCGATAGATTTCAACTTGATCGTCCAAATCGAAGCTTTCCACATTTTGCTTGATGGTTTGTATTGCTTTACCATCCTTATCAACGAATATCGCCTTTTCGACACCTCTACTTAACGCCTCAATACCTAATGACCCGCTCCCACCAAATAGGTCTAATGCAATTCCGCCGTCAAAATACGGGCCTATGATATTGAAAACAGCCTCTTTCACTTTGTCAGTGGTCGGTCTGGTGTTCATACCTGGAACCGCTTTCAACTGTCTACCTTTCCATTTCCCTGAAACAACTCTCATTGTATCACCATACTTTATTTCTAGAATGCCAATCATCAATATCCTATCATATTCGACAAGAAATTCAAAAGTATTTCTCAAGCTCTTGAAAGATTGATTTAACTAATATCCATTATTTGAAGTCTTCCTGTGGATTATTATGTTGCGAAGGGAGCAAGGAAACGTCGAGCGTCGCCCGGACATGCTCTCTATAAGATAAAACTAATGTGTATAGCATTCTCTAATTTTGTTCATACTGAGTTATAACAACATCCTTTCGTGTGATGTTGTTGCCAACCGCGGAGAAGACTTACGTTTCCCCATAAGTTCTTCCTCCGGTTTCTCCTCTCCCTTTGCCTTCTTAACCTTGATTTTTCAAGGGATGGAAGGACCCTGCCCGGACATCCGAGCAGGGTTTTTTTTAGATTCCAATTATTAGATCGGAAGATCAAAATCAACCAAACCGTCTAGAGGTGCTTCACATTGAATCATGCACACCTCACTCCATTCCCCTTCACTCATCAACCCTTTCTCTGAGACATACCCTTCAAGCTCTTCTAAACTGCTATTTTCCAATTGTTTTTCTTCATCCTTTGAAAGCAATCCTTCAGATACTAAGTAGTATAGAATACCGGTAACAAGCATCCCTTTGATAGGCAGTCCATTTACCTTTTCAGCAGGCTTTTTTCCAAAAAAATGATCATGGACATACAATATTATCATGCTTGCAATTAGCACCAAGGTAAACCACATCATCGGCAAACCTCCCTCTTTGTTTGGATTCTCTTCAATTTTCCAAGTTTACATGGTAAAGTATGTTTTGTGTAAAGTACGAGCTGCTTTGAGAGGAGAAAAAATATGATACAACGATTTATAGAACTTGGAGAAGGGTATTCTGATATATATGAGCTTTTGGAGGTGGCAAGAAGCAATAAAGACAGACTGAAACACTTGATCATGCTGCATACCGTCAAAAACGGACGGGATGTGTCTTCGTTTGTAGCAGTAATGAATCCTACAAATCCGGGGGATTTCCAAGCCCTTTATATTTGTTTGGAAGGCATTCCTAATCATAAACTCCAACCAAATAAACGAGCTGAACTTTTTCAAGAAGTAGCAAAGGAACTAGACAAGGAAATCATTCAATTTGATGTTAAACCTTCAGATACTTTTGCTGAAAAAGAGCTTTTTTTTCAGTATTTAATCGGTATACTGCGGTTAAATCATTATATTCCCGCATTAAGATAATCATGAAACATAAAAAGCAGTACAAAACCTAATTCCTTAAGTTTGTACTGCTTCTTCTATACTTTTACAAAAGTCCATTTTCCTCCAACTTGGGAAAGGAGTCTATCTATAAGCCCATTTTGTAATCATATTCCTTCGCTTTATCAGGTCTTGAATTTTCATAATGAGTTTTAATGGAGGGTTTATGGGATACCTCCACTTTCTTGACATAGGATTGCCTGTTCAGTTTCTCCACAAGCGCATCTGTATCTTCGCTGTTACAATAGAACAGGACATATTTTAGTTTTTTGGATATATAAATGACATTTCCGTACCGTCTTAATAATTTGGCTTGTTTCAGAGAATGAAGCCATACGACAATGCCTTGTCTTTGTGATAGCATAGAATTTACCCCTTTATAATGAATCTTTCACTTTATATATGGTTGTTTTCTTATACCTAGTAGCTTTTTCGCATTAATTTATATATAAACGTATTATTTTATAGTTTAGCATGAATGGAAATATTATGACATAGTTTAAGCAATCGAAATATGAGAATATTCCTTCACTAATTTTAGGAAAGGGTGTTTCTGGTGGAACTCGAGCAAATCTGGGATACGTTTCTGGAAGAACTTAATAAAAATGAACTGGTAGTAGATTGCTTTCATAAAAAAGTAGCAGGTATACCATTTTTATATGTACAAATTCAAACTGGCCATGTATTCGGCTGGGAGGAAAAGGGGCGATCTTTTATTCATGTATGCTCAAAAAAAGCAATGTTTAAAAAAAAGGTGACCGCTGAAACTCATTTTTTTCGTCGCCAGGATAATCTCTTTGTTTACCGGCATCGGTTCTATGTACCACAAGAAAAAATGTTCTGTTGTGGAAATCTTTGTGAAGATTGTATCCGATTAAGGAAAAAAGCCTGAAAAAAGAAGCTGCAACGTCACAGCTCCTCTAGTATTTCCATAGCTTTTTAGCTAGCTTTGCAGCCACATCCGCCACCAGAACCGCAACCTCCGCCGCAGCTTGTCATGGAATCGAAAAACGGATTTCCTGTAGGGACTTTTACGTTATCCGACACTGCCTTCCCAATCATTACACTTATTTCATCCAAGGTTTTTTGGATGGCATCCTCCGCTTCCTTGAAAGCGTGAATGGTTTCGTGAAGATCCACCTTCCGCTTCAATTCACGTGTTTCGAGGGTTACTTTACGATAATCAGGATGATACTTCCCGAATCTCTGCACTTCCTCATATCTTTCTTTTATAGAATCAAAAGCACGTATAAGCTCCTGTGCTTCTTGGTCATGTTGTAAATTATATAGACAGCGATGATAGTCTTCAGCAAGCTCGGACTGCCAAATCATCTTCGCCAATTCTTCTGCTTTTTCGACCATTTGAACATGCTCAAAAGTAGCAATCATCATGGAATACACCTCCAACACCATCATACCATGTTTTAGCAAAGAAGTGTAATAGCCTTATTTAAGGAATCAAATCTCCACACGGAAGATTTCTTCAATACCATACTCTGACTCGTCATTATGCAGCAACAAAACTTTGATTTCATGCATGCCTTCTGGGATGCCCTTTAAGATGAATGCACCACTTGTAAAAGTATCAAATCGTTTTCCATCAAGAAAGACCGCTACCTGTCCCTCTCCATGTTTTTTCTTGTTTTCCTCAGATTGAAAATGAAAATCAGGAGTAACAATACACTCCATATAAATATTGGAGCCTTTTACTCGATGATGAACAGCCATGGAAAGTCCCTTTTGCTTGCTTCCGGATTGGTGTGAGAGCACCTCCATTACTTCCCCTGGTGAACTCACTTCACTTTCGGGTTTCTGCTGATCTTCCTTACATCCACCAAGGGTGATGGTGAATAGACAAATAAGGATTAGAATTAAGTTTTTCTTCACAATTTACTCTCCTTTCTTAAACTGTATTAGCGTTAGTTTGGGAAAGGAGAAACCATTCTATGCGAATAAGCATCAATTAAAAAAGCTCCCATAGTTATATGGGAAATTCAGATTGTTGACAAACCATAAAATTGTAAGGTTATCTGTTGGAACAAGTTGATTTCCGTTGCAGGAGTTTCGCTTTCCAGCGGGCGGTCCGTAAGCCTCCTCACAACGTTTCAGGGGTCTTACCAGTCCCTTCCTCCCGCAGGAGTCTACACTCCTTCCACTACAATCAACAGGGAATTTCTATCTCGAAAATAACTTTGTCTACACACTGAAGCTCCCATAGTTATTTGGGAGCTTCAGACTGTTGACAAAGCCCTAAATATTTTTAAATTTGCATTCTGCTGTTGATCTTCGTTCCAGGCGCTTCGCTTTTCGCGGGCGGTCCGGAAGCCTCCTCGGGCTTACGCCCTGCGGGGTCTTCCCTGTCCCTTCCTCCCGCAGAAGTCTGCGCGCCTTCCACTACGATCAACACAGGTTTTGCATATCTCAAAGATAAAATAACTTTGTCTACACACTGAAGCTCCCATTATTATGTGGGAGCTTGTTAAGGTGTCAATCCATGTTTTTCATTGTTTGGAACATATGGACCATCATGGAAGCCATTTGAACGGAGTTTTGAAACTTCTCCACTTTATGTGGGATTGTCTGTTTGTAATAATGCATGGAGGATAATTCAAAGTCATTTAGCTTCTCGGGATTTCTTGTCAAGGTCCTATACCATAAAGGTTGTTCCCTTAAGTAGCTTTTTAACGTTTTCTTTTTTTGAATGTACTCATAGAGGTCTTTTCTCATGTATCTCATCCATTCCTAGTCTTTTCGAAATGAAAACGGATTTTTTGCACCTTGTGCAGTAGAACTTCCTTTCCCTGTGGTCGGGATGAACTGCTGGATCAGTTGCTGGATATTGCCGATAGCCGAATTGACATTCGTTAAATGATACTGCATTTGATTCATATCCATTTTCTTCAACGATTGCAGCAATTGAGGAATAACATCAGATTTTGCTCCCTTGTCAGATGTTTTATCCTCTCCAGCACCATCTTCGCGGAAGCTCTTCCAACTTTCATCCTCCTCCCCGATCAGGTACCATTCCTCAAATAATTCCTGCCATGTTTTCTTTTTGCTTTTTACTTCCTCTGACAGCTTCGGGTGCTTTTTTACAAACTCCTTGAACTTTTCTATGCTAGGATGTTTTTGTTTAGTTGCCATTCTCTCACCTCTCTTCTACATATATGCCTAGTTTATTTTATTGTAAGAAGGAAAAAAGCGTTCGCCTATTTTTCTTTTCTTCCGTCCCTTCCATTGTTAAGATGTAAATAGACTTTTGAGAAGAAAGAAGGACTAAAATGATGGATATCAGTCAGCAATGGGACAATTTTTTAAATGATGCAACAGAAGAAGAGATAGAGGCGGCTTCCTTATTCCTTGCCAGTATGGAAAGAAAAAGAGCTGGGTTAAATGGCACTCATATAGGGGCATTGATGGGAATAACGAGCGAATATCAGGAACCTGATACATTGACAATGGAGATCCCCAACACAGTACTTTTACAAAACTCCCTTGATATCTTACATGGGGGCTTAACTGCTACTTTGCTTGATTCGGCAATGGGGACCCTTGCATTCAAATTGATACCAGAAGATAAAGCGGCCGTTACAACAGAAATGAAGGTTAATTACGTAGCAAAAGGAGTGGGCAAACATTTCAAATGTGTGGCTTCTGTCATACACAAAGGGTCCAAGCTACTTGTAATGGAAGGGAAAGTTTATCGCAGTGATGGTGCTCTAATTGCACATGCGACCGGAAGCTTTTTTGTGATTTCAAAGAAAAGCTAGGAAGGGAGAAGGATAATGGTTACTGCTGTAGTCATTCCTATTCTGATTATTTACTTTTATTGGATAACAAGAAAAGAGGCAGGTAAACAGAAGGAACGATGGGAAAACCTTTGTAAGTTCCCCCTGGAATCAAGGGTGGAAGGAAAAGTAATTCAACTAAATACGGAACGGAAACGTTTCTACCATCAATTATATACGCTGGATACTACCATTCGGATACAAGGTAGTGATAAAACCATAACTGTTGTACATAAGCAACCGTTCATGTCTTCAACCCAGTCCCCTTCCATTTCGCTTGGTGAGCACATAATAGTAAATGGACGTTGGGAAAACGACCTATTCCTTGTGGGAGAAATCATTACAAAAAACAAAGAAGGACAGCCCAAGTAGAGTGGCTGTCTTCTTTTAATAAGGCTCTTTTCTCAAAGATTGTTGCTAATTATGGATGAAAAGTCGGCAATTGGACTTTTGCTTTCATAGTCTTGAATTTGCAAGAAGTATTCATAGCATAACAGGGTAAAGAGCACGATAGTAAGTAATATAACGGGCTGATTGGAAAATACGAAAAGCAACAAAGTATAAGAAAACAGCCTTCAATAATGTTCTTTTCTCATATATTGGTGAGTGGAAAGTCGCGGTACTACCAAGTTTCGATGAAATTCTGAGTATAATACTTCTCATTTACACCAACACCCAAATGCGTAAATCTTGGATTAAGCAACGTGTTCCTGTGCCCCTCACTATTTAACCAACCTTCAACAGCAGCAACCCCATCAACATACTTTGCAGCGATATTCTCACCTGCAAGGCGAAACGCTACATCCCCTTCCATTAACCTGTCTGTCAAAGTTCCTCTTGTGGGAGAGGTATGGGAAAAGTAGTTGCCCTGCCTCATATCCTTGCTATGTGAGTAGGCTACTTCAGCAGTATCTCCATCCCATTTTACTGGATCAAGGTCAAAACGGGCTCTTATTATGTTTGTAAAATCGATGATCTGCTTTGCATTGCCTTCCTCCACCATTGTCCATTCCTCTACTGTCAGCTCCCTTGCATCAAGCAAAGGACCTCTATAAACAAGCTCATATGGTCGCTGTTTTATTAATGTTTCATCATTCATATACCGTACACTCGACAACTCTTGTTCAAAGTCATCAAAATATAGTTGTACATACATATCCTCCACCTTGATTAAGGGGCGGGTCTTCATTTCTTCAGGCTTTATCTGAAATTGATAGGATCCATCCTTATGATCCACTGTAACGCTCTCAGAAAATCCATATTTTTCATTCAATGATTCATAGGATTGTCCTATTTCAAACAATTCATGTTTGTTCTCATTTCCTGTCCCGAAAACGGTCACTACTTTTCCGTCACTTACTCCAAATTGCATATAATTTGCTAGGTTCTGGTTGTATATCCACCATTCATAATCATAGGAAGATAAGTCTTTTCGGTCAGGTTCACCAAAATCGTCCACCAAATCACCTGCATTTTTTCCCATATAAGAAGCCAAACCATCTATATTTTCATTCATCTGAATTTCTGATTGAACAAATGCTTTTTCCTCTGATTCTCTTTTTTCGGGGGTAATCTGACCACTAAGAGGTTGTTCCTTTATGAAACTTTCTAATTCATGAGGTTCAACATTTACAAATAGATACAAACAGAATGCTATAAACAATAAGAAGAATAAACCTCTCATTCACTATTTCCCTCCCTTTTCTTTCATTATATTTAATAGTAGGCTTTTCATTCCACTTTTAAGTTTTAGTAGATACTGGTAGAGTTATCCTATATATACCCTTATTGAAAAAAAAGAATACTTTTTTCAATTTGTACAAATAAAAAAACTGGATTCTCTTGGAATCCAGTCAGTGTGTAGACAAAATTATTTTATTTTGAGATATGCAATACCTATGTTGATCGTAGTGGAAGGCGCGCAGACTTCTGCGGGAGGAAGGGACAGGGAAGACCCCGCAGGGCGAAAGCCCGAGGAGGCTTCCGGACCGCCCGCGAAAAGCGAAGCGCCTGGAACGAAGATCAACAGCAGGATGCAAATTTAAAAATTTTTAGGGCTTTGTCAACAGTCTGACTGGATTCTCTTGAATCCAGTCAGACATTAGATGTTATTCTTCTGAGATTTCACTTAGCGCTTCTCCTGCTTGATCATCGGAATAGTCGCGGATTGCTAAATCTCCGAGCGAAACAATACCGATAAGGCCGCCATTCTCGACTACGGGCAACCTTCTTATTTGGTGTTCAGCCATCGTATGAGCTGCTTCTTCAATTGACGCATCTGGTCCGATGGTAATCAAGTGGTCACTCATTACATTGGTTACAGAATTTGAGCCAGGATGCTTTTCTGCAATTCCTCTTACGACAAGATCTCTATCCGTTATCATTCCAAGCAGCTGACCATTTTCTACAATTGGGATTGCTCCAACATCCAAGTCCTTCATTTTGGTTGCCACTTCAAAGACATTATCAAGTGGTGTGCAAAAATCAACATTTGTTGTCATGACCTCACGTACAGTTTGCATATTACGACCTCCAATAAATTTCTTACATACCTGTGCATATATTAGAGGAGGATAAGAGTAACCCTTCTCTCATCCTTAGGTTCACCATTTTCTACAAAATCATGACTTTTTCCAAAAAACTTTCTATGACAAGGATAGTTATTCTATTCCTTATTGAAAGTTATCCGCTTTCGTACTATTATTAACAGGGAGCATACTTATTTTCGAGATGTAGAGATAGAAAAAGGAGTGTACATACATGAAGATTGAAAATACAGGATTTGAAAATGAAAGAGTAGATTTAGCCCGTTTAACGGACATTTTTGAGGATTTAGGTTTTGACCTTGCTGGTCAATGGGATTATGAAAGAGTAACTTTCGACCGGAAATTTGAAACGAAAGAAGGCGTGTTCTACCTTCGCGTTCAAGGGTATGCGGTAGAAGGAGATGTTGGTGGTTCCAATGCGATGATCAATTTGTTAACACCACTTTTAGGCAAGCATTACTACCCGCATGGTGTAGAATACGGTGAAGGTGAAACATTCCCGTCCAATGTTGTTTCCACTTCAAAATCTTTGTTAAAACAAGCAAAAGAACGCATGGATGCAATTAAATAATATTAGCGGCTATAAAAGGTGATTCGCTGGTGTAAAAACCAGTCTTCACCTTTTTTAATTTGTCTTAATCGGCATGGATAATCGATCGACATAAACATTCACTGCTTTTACCGTGTTACCTGTAATTATTTCAATTTCATTTTTTATCAGCTTCTGGAGATCCTGAGCCTTAAGAAGTATGCATTGATCGTAATCGACTTCAATAAAGATATCAACCAAGATGTTATCATCACTATCATATTGTATAATTGCATTATTAAGGTGATCTTTTCTGATTATGGAATAAAATTTACCAAGCAGTCTGGGTGGCAGAGTTCTTATTCCACCGATATCAGAAACACATATTGAAATAACTGTTTGAAGCAGCATAGTACTCACATCAGCATTTTTTTTGAGCTCCAACATAAGATTGACCTCCTAAAAAAGTATAGGGCTTTTGTTATTTTATGTGTTTGCACGGTAAATGGTGCATGGATGACTTTAAATATCAATCCCCTATGTTTTACATTTAAATCATATTTCTTATTAGAGCACATATTTATTTTCTTACATACTGTTATTTAACGAAAATACATACTATAATTAATATAGGAATTTGGAATTAGAAAGGAGACATCCATTGTCAACGCTGTTTAGTATTCGAACACTTTTTATTCTGCTTGTTATTGCGGCGATAGCTTTAATTGCTTTTTTTATATTGCCTGTTTCCATACCGATCATCATTGCGTTAATAACGGCCCTGTTTCTTGAACCTCTTGTAAGAATGATTCAAGGACGTGCCAAACTAAAAAGGAATCTTTCCGTATTCATCGTATTTTTAATGTTCGTCACGAGCATTGGAATAATGGGCTACTTTTTGACAACTAAAGTTATAACAGAAGCAATAAGCCTGGTAGAAAACGCACCTTCCTACATAAATGAAGTGAATCGGGTATGGCGAGATTTCCAGGTTGATTTGAATAACGCCTCCGAGGATCTTCCACCTGAATTTGTCAGTGAAATAAGTCTACAGGTAGACAAAATACTTTATGACTTAAGGATTTATTTAACAGACTTATTCAATATCCAGAACGTAAAGAGCCTTTTTACCAACATACCTAATTATCTGGTCAGTTTTATTGTCTACTTGATTGCATTGTTTCTGTTTCTACTTGATTTGCCTCGGTTGAAGGCAGGTATTTACTCCCACCTGAAGGAAGAAACGGCAGACAAAGTCAATTTTATGAGTTCCAGATTATCATATGTAATTTTCGGATTTTTTAAAGCACAGTTTTTAGTTAGTATAATCATTTTCTTTGTTACATTAATTGGATTACTATTCATCGCACCTGAAGTTGCATTAATAATGGCCTTTATCATTTGGGTCATCGACTTCATCCCTATAATCGGATCCATTGTCATATTGGGGCCATGGGCTCTGTTTCACCTTATTACAGGTGATATTGGCCTTGGAACGCAACTCGCTATCTTGGCTGTTGTGCTGTTAATAATACGACGGACCGTAGAACCTAAAGTAATGGGTAGCCATATAGGACTTTCCCCATTAGCTACACTAATCGCCATGTATTTAGGATTGAAACTGATTGGTATACTAGGATTCATTGTCGGTCCACTCTTACTGATTGCGTTCAATTCCGCACGTGAAGCAGGAATAATCAAGATGAATTTTAGAATATAACGTTAAAAAAGGTGCTTGGACAAATGTCCAAACACCTTTTTTTATAAGGCTGCTTTCGTATACTTTGTACTTTTCGTATTTTCCAATCAGCCCGTTATATTACTTACTATCGTGCATTTTCCCTGATGTGCTATGAATACTGCTTGCAAATTCAAGACTATATTAGTAACGAAAAGTCCAATTGCCGACTTTTCACCTATAAATAACAACAACTTTTGAGAAAGAGCCTTTTATAATCCCAGTATCGCTTTGAAAACGGAAGTGGTCTCCCCGCCCTGATAGATTACATACAACAGAAGGTAAACCGCTACACCAGTTATTGCAGTAGAAAACCAAATAATGCTAGTAATCGGACCAAGCCTTCTGTGCTTATCTAATCGATTTTTATACCCTGTCCATAATGTAATGATTCCCATTACAGCCCCTATAGTAGCAAGGGTTATGTGGAACAAAAGAAAAATTGTATAGTACAATTTGATATCATCTGGTCCGCCAAAACTCGTGTTACCGACAAAAATTGTTCTTGAAGCATAAATGATAAAGAAAATGATAGCGAATATTGCAGCGAAAAACATCACTTTTTTATGCGCTTCGATTTTCCTTTTAACTATTAGGTACCATCCGATTGCCACAAAAATGGCACTCAATACAATGAAAAATGTACTGATGGTCGGCATTATTGGTATTGAATAATCCATTTCTTTCTCCCCTCAAACTAGCTTGATGCTATCTTTCCAATCACTCTGCTACTTTTGGATGCATTGCCTTATTCAGGTCCAATTCGTCCTTCTCACGCTCACGTCTGGCCCATCCGAAGAATACATAAGCAAGTATGCTTCCATACATGATTTCTTGAATGATTTTCATGATAACCCCGCCTAACTGCTGATCTTCTACCAGCGGCAACGCATTAAATATCTCAGGTCCACCAAGATCAAGTCCTGCTAATGTTCCTGCAGGTACACATAATTCAAGAGCTGCAAGCCACGCCGTCATTTCTGAGTAGGTCGCATATAGTGGCTGTTCGGCGAAAATGATCAGGGCACACGCAGGTGTAAGCAACATCCCATCAGCCATGATATAACCGATTTTCTTGATACCAGATAAACGTTGCTCCTCAGGAAGTGGATTAACAAGAGGCCACCACATGATGAATGCCCCGACAAACATAACTGTCATATAAGTTGTGTGATAGAGCATATCAACTTTTATCGTGTCAAATACTACAGGGATATGATAAAGGGAAAATAAAACATTGAAAAACAATAATGCAATCAATGGTTTAGATATAAATCTGAACAGCGGTTTGACGACCGGAAGATTAATAATTTTTCTAAGGACCCAAGCCGGCATACCCATCAATAGGATCGGCGGGATAACTAGATACAAGATAGCCATTTGGGTCATATGCGCACTAAGCATCAAGTGACTTAGTAAATCGACCGGTGAGCCTTTTACCAAATAGAACAAGATCATACTGACTAGAAAAAATGTCCTTTGTTTATTTGATATCTGTTCAGAATCCTTGAAGCGGTGACGCCCTTTTCCAGTAATATAGAAATAAGTAACAGTTATAAGTATGGTGGTAACTAATAAATATGGACTCCATAAAGCTTGAAATCCAAACATGTCCAAGTTGCCAATCATTCTGAAATCACCTCAATTTTATGAAAGCTAATTAACTTCCACTTTACATATAAACATTATACTATACAAAGTTGACCCCATTCAATGTGGTGGGGATAAGCTTCGTTCCATTAATAGCAAGTGTCATTATTTAGACAAGGTTCGGAAACTGAATTCAGCTCGGAAGGAACAAGCAAAAAGGCAGCCTACTAGAGGCTGCCTTTTTATTATTTCACCACCAAACGATAGTAGTGAATGCCAATACTGTGATTAACCCAACTGCAAGACCAGAGTATAAGAATAACGCTGGTGTTTCATGCCCTTTGTGGTTCATGTGCATGAAATAGTAAAGTTGGAAGATACATTGTACAACTGCAAGCAGAATGATGAACGGTACGATGAAGTACTTGGACATTTCTGCACCAACAGCCAAGAAAGCAATGAGTGTAAGGAATATCATCAATACAAACGATACAACCTGGTATTTCATTTCTTCCTTATTTTTTTTACGACGGAATTCTAAATCTACTTTTGGGTTACCTGTATTTGATTGAGTATTTGCCATCAGTCATCACACCAATCCCATTAAATATACTACAGTAAAGATGAATAACCATACAACGTCGATAAAGTGCCAGTATAATGATGCAACATAGAACTTAGGAGCGTTGTACAGATCCAAACCACGTCTCATATTACGAATCAATAATGTTCCGATCCATAATAATCCGAAGAATACGTGGGCACCGTGAGTACCAACTAGAACATAGAATGCAGAACCAAATGCGCTACTAGTAATCGTATGGCCCAAATGGATATAATGAACGAACTCATAAATCTCCAAGATCAAGAAAGATAATCCCAGAAGCCATGTAATTCCCATCCATAATTGCATCTTTTTGAAGTTGAAGTTTTTCATATGGTACATTGCGTACACACTTGTTAAAGAACTTGTCAAAAGAATCATCGTTGCCGCGAATACAAGCCCTAATTCAAATAATTCTTTTTGGTCTGGTCCAGCTACAATGGAATCAGGTCCGCTAAGAGCTAAATATGTGGCAAACAATGAAGCAAATAGAACAGTCTCCCCGCCTAGGAATAGCCAGAAGCCTAAAAACTTATTTTTACCTTCAAGGGTCGCCTTTTCAGGCGAAGCTGGGAATGTTTCTGCTGTTAATTTCTCTTCTGTATGCATTATAGCTTCGCCCCCTTGTCATCATCTTCAGCAAGAAGATCTTCTTTATGAATATGATATCCATGATCATCAAGAATAGAACGGAAGAACATGGCACCAAAAGTTACTAATAATCCAATGATCATTACCGGGATACCCCAAGCGTAATCATTTTTGAATAGCACACCAAATGCTGCAATGAACAGACCAAATGAAATGATAAACGGAAGTATGGAACCGTTTGGCATATGAATGTCACCAATTGGCTCTGCAGGGGTCATGCCCTTCTTGCCTTCCATTTTTTCAACCCATAAAGGATCAAGTCCACGGACAAGTGGTGTTTGAGTAAAGTTGTGCTCTGGTGGTGGTGAAGGAATGGACCATTCTAATGTACGGCCATAGCCCCAAGCATCGCCAGCAACTGTTTGCTTGCTTAAAGAAGTCTTAACGATATTAATGAATAATACAATTGTTGCAAGTGCCATGAAGATAGCTCCAATGGAACTGATCAGGTTGGCAAGATCCCATCCTAAATCCTTACCGAATGTGAATACACGACGTGGCATACCCATTAAGCCAAGGAAATGCTGGATGAAGAAAGTTAAATGGAAACCGATGAAGAATAACCAGAAAGTGATTTTTCCAAGGGTCTCATCCAAGATTTTACCGAAGATCTTCGGCCACCAGTAGTGTAGACCAGCAAATAGACCAAACACTACCCCACCTACGATTACGTAGTGGAAGTGAGCAACAACGAAATAAGAATCATGGTACTGATAATCAGCTGCTGCGGAAGCTAGCATTACACCTGTTACCCCACCAAGAACGAAACTTGGGATAAAAGCGATAGACCATAGCATTGCTGTATTGATTTGCAACTGTCCGCCCCACATCGTGAACATCCAGTTAAATATTTTGATACCTGTTGGAACGGCGATTGCCATTGTAGCTACCGCAAAGATAGCATTCGCAATCGGTCCAAGGCCTGTTGTGAACATGTGGTGGGCCCATACCATGAATCCTAAGAAACCGATTAGAACTGTCGCGAATACCATGGAAGAATATCCGAATAGGCGTTTCTTAGAGAAGGTTGAGAATACATCAGAGAAAATACCGAATGCAGGTAAGATCAATATGTATACCTCAGGGTGTCCGAAAATCCAGAACAAGTGTTCCCAAATCACAGTGTTACCACCAAGGTTTGGATCAAAGAATGCTGTACCGAACAAACGGTCGAACATTAATAGTGCCAACCCTACAGTTAATGGAGGGAAAGCGAAAAGAATCAGTGCAGATGCTACAAACGTGGACCAAGTGAATAATGGCATACGCATGTATGTCATACCAGGTGCACGCATATTGATGATTGTAACAAGGAAGTTGATTCCCCCGATTAGTGTACCAATACCCGAAATCTGGAGTCCTAATGCGTAAAAGTCAATCCCATGACCATCAGATGCCAATGATAGAGATGCATAAGAAGTCCAACCAGCATCAGGTGCCCCACCTAAAAACCAACTAAGGTTAAGGAAGACTCCTCCAAAGAAGAATAACCAGAAGCCCAAGGCGTTGATAAAAGGAAACGCAACATCACGTGCTCCAATTTGTAAAGGAACAGCAGCGTTCATGAACGCAAACAATAATGGCATCGCTGCCAGGAATATCATTGTTGTTCCATGCATAGTAAGTATTTCATTATAAAGACCAGCAGCTAAAAAATCGTTATTTGGAATAGCAAGCTGGATACGAATGAACATCGCTTCCAGGCCACCAACGATAAAGAAGAATCCGCCGGCAATAAGGTAAAGGATGGCGATTTTTTTATGGTCAACCGTTGTCAGGTAGTCCCAGACTGTTGCGCCAAACCCTTTTTTCTGTGCTAACGTACTCACAATGTAACCTCCCTTTCTTAAAAATCTATTCTTCGTCTACTTTTAAAGACATTAAGTATTCTACTAGTGCGTCGACTTCTTCTTGATCTAAGTCGCCGTATTTACCTGTCATCAAGTTACCAGGTTTGATCTCTTCAGGATCTTTAATCCATCTTTCCAATTGTTCAGGAGTATGATCCAAAATACCAGCAATCTTAGTTCTATCTCCAAAGTTCGTTAAGTTTGGACCTACGTTTGCATCGGCTTGTGGATCTGCTCCGATTGCGTGACATGCGATACAGCTTTGAGCAAAGATTTCTTCCCCTGCTTGAGCAAGTTCTGTATCCTCGGCAGCATGCTCTGTTCCTTGCATGTCTTCGATCCATTGATCAAACTCATCACGGTCCATTGTTCTTACTTTGAAGTCCATCAATGCATGTGAAGGTCCGCATAACTCTGCGCACTTTCCGTGGAAAAGGTTTTCTGCCTGACCCACTCGTTCAGAATCAAAGTTCAGCCAGAAACGGTTGGTATTTTCCGTGTTAGTATCCATTTTCCCTCCAGCAGAAGGAATCCAGAAAGAGTGTTTTACCTGACTTGCTTCCAAGTTGAAGTAAATATCCTCATCTGTTGGAACGTAAAGATCTTGACTTGTCACTACGCCATACTCTGGGTATTCAAACTCCCACCAGTAAAGATGTGCAGTAACATTTACTACAAGTGCATCAGAATCGTCTTTATCCATTTCGGTTACATCAGCGAAATAGAATGTGTATGATACAGTTGGAACTGCCAGGATTAAAAGTAATAAAATCGGAATAACAGTCCAGGTGATTTCAAGCTTGTGGCTTCCTTCCACTTGTTTTGGAATAATTTCTTCATCGCCTTTACGTTGGCGGAATTTCACTACAACGTAAACGAAGATGATAGTAACCACAAGTACTACAAGAATCATAATTGCTGAGCTTAACAAAATCAGTGATTTTTGCATATCTGCCACTTCACCTACTGGCTGAAGTACAGATAAGAATGGTTTACCACAGCCTGTTAAGAATAGCGTCATTACACTGAAAAGTGATACTATACGCCAATTAGGTAGCCATTTCTTCATAGCCTAATCAAACCCCTCTTTCATATTTAGTGAGTGAAGTAGAATGTATTGATAAATTCCTTCAAAAGCTTTTGAGAAAGAATCTAATCACAAAGATAGTCGGCAAACCGGATTTCGATCGATTCAGCCGAACACTTTTACCTCAAAAGGACAATTTTCGCACTCATTGATTACTATACCACAGGTTGTGCCTTTTCACCCTTTAAATTTGAGGTAAATGCGTGAAACAGACAGCTACCCTTTACAAGCAATAGCTGTCATTTTGAAATTAAAAAATTGTCACGATGATCATGGCCACAAATAGTATGGTCAGATAGTTTAATGAGTAGATAAACATAAGAGTCGCCCATCTCATACCATCTTTCATCTTGAAACCTGCAATGCTTAACGCAAGCCATCCTACATTTAACAAGGTTGCCAACAGAATCAATCCTGCTCCGAGGTCAAATAACCAAAACGGAAGTGGCAACAGACATGCAACCCACACAAGCATCTGCCTTCTTGTAATATCAAATCCATGAACAACAGGCAGCATCGGGATTCCTGCATTCCGATATTCCTCACATCTCCTGATTGCAATCGCAAGGAAATGCGGTATTTGCCATATAAACATGATGAAAAATAATATCCATGCAATCAAGGAAAGACTCGGATCGACAGCAGCCCAACCGATAAGAGGCGGTACCGCTCCAGATATACTTCCAATAACCGTATTAAGTGTGTTCTTTCTTTTTGACCACATTGTATATAAAACCACATAGGTGAAAGCTCCTATAAGTCCTATGACCGCTGCTGTAATAGTGGTGAATGCTAATATTACAGTTCCTGCAGCCGTTAGGAACAATCCTAGGTAAAGTGCACCTTTGGGGTTCATTCTACCGGTTACAGTCGGCCGGTTTTTGGTCCTCGACATCAGATGATCGATATCACGGTCTATATAGTTATTTAAACTACAGGAACCTGCAATCACAAGAGAAGATCCTATCATTGTTAGAAGGACGATATCCAAATTTGCGATAAAACCATTTGCCTGGGTAAAATATATAGCTAACCAGAGGCCGGTAAACGTAGTGATGAAATTGGAATTTACAATCCCAATTTTAATTAGCGCTAAGAAGTCTTTCCATTTAGTGGGAGCAACTTCCATACCTTGAGGACGTTCATCTGATAATGAAGCAGGCGCTTGGTCCAAAGTCCTCAAATCTGCCATTTATATTCCTCCTTTGAACCTTAATGCAAATCTCCACTTTATAACAAGGAAGAAGTGAATGCGTTTTCACCACCGCAGCTTAAAGCAGTTCATTGCATATAATCAGCAACAGGTGGATACATAACATTCTCTCTGTATATTAAATCATATTTGCTAAATACTTTGTGAATTATATTTGAAGAAAATATGACTAATTTGTGTCACCTAGAAAGAATACCACCCGCACTCAATAAAACGGTATATAATAGGATTTGTTGAATCAATAAACATGAATGGAAAAGCATTTCTCAAACTTCCCTTATATATTTCTAGCAAACTCCACACCATTATTCAACCTTTTTCACGATAATAATATCCTTGGTCAGATCTACTCGAGGATGTTGTCAATTATCGTCTGATTGTGTAGTATTGGGAGGACGTTTATTATTTTACCATTTTTGCTTCTTTTTTAATATGGCTCTTTCTCATAAAATGTTGCTATTCGTTTGCGAAAAATATCCGAATGGCCTATTTTTACCGCTTTTCGTCTCTTTATTTCTGCATGAAGTTCACCTAAGATACAACGGAATTCTCTACACACTATTGAGATTAAAGAGTAGAAGCAACTACAGCACATGAAAAAAGCTATTAATATATGGGAGATACAAATTCTTTCTAAGAAGGTGAATCTAGTGTACAAATTATTGAAATGGTTCGCCGTTTGCACGTCTATTGTCATGCTATTTGTTCTAATCGGGGGAGCACTTGTTACAAAAACCGGATCAGGTATGGGGTGCGGAAGATCTTGGCCGCTTTGTCACGGCGAACTCATTCCATCCAATATCGACTTCGCTCTTATTGTAGAGTTAAGTCATCGAATAGTATCCGGGGTTGCTGCTCTTATGGTTTTAACATTGGCAATCTGGGCTTGGAGAACTATCGGTCATAAAAGGGAAACAAAATTCTTGGCACTCCTATCATTCTTAGTCTTAATTTTGCAAGCACTTATAGGAGCCGCAGCAGTAATGTGGGGACAATCTTCCGCAGTACTTGCCCTTCACTTTGGAATATCCCTGGTATCATTTGCTTCTGTATTCCTTCTGACGTTGCTGATATTTGAAGTGGACAAGAAGTTCGATGCCGAAACCATGATTATAGACCGCCGAATGTCCTTCCATATCATCGGAATCATTGTGTATTGTTATATGGTCGTTTATAGCGGAGCATTGGTTCGACATGTAGGTGCAAGTTTAGCTTGCCCAAGTTGGCCAAGCTGTACACGGAACGGACTGGGTTTACCAACCCAAATGCATGAATGGATCCAAATGGGACACCGGGCTGCCGCGGGACTGATTGTTGTCTGGATCATCTATGTGACCATTCTGGCAATAAAGAAATACAAACATCAGCCTGTTATTCATATTGGCTGGGTGATCTGCTCTATTCTTGTGCTATTACAGGCCACTACTGGAGCATTGGTTGTCGTGACCAATCTGAATATCTTTGTGGCTTTGCTTCATGCACTTATCATATCCTGTTTATTCGGAGTTCTAAGTTACTTCCTGATGCTTGTGACACGTAACAAAAGCAACCGCGTTAAATTGGGAAATGATACAACTAAATCCATTTAAAAAGAAAAAGAGTGGGCTATTTATGCCCACTCTTTTTCTTTTGGTTTATTTTAAATCCTTGAACATTTGAATGGCTTTTTTTCTCTGGACACTGTGCTCTACGATAGGTTCAGGATAATCTTTCCCAATAATGCATCCTGCCTCCCCTTGAACTGTATCATCCATTTTCCATGGCTCATGGATGTGCTTTACCGGTACCAGGCTCAGCTCGGGAATATATGTTTTTATATACTCTCCAACATGATCGAATCGTGTAGATTGAGTGATGGGGTTAAAGACCCGAAAATATGGTACTGCATCCGTACCCACTGATGCTGCCCATTGCCAACCTCCGATATTGGATGATTCCTCATAATCATGCAACATCTCTTCAAAATACCTTTCCCCAAGTCTCCAGTCCATCAGCAAATCTTTTGTGAGGAAAGATGCCGTAATCATTCTGACCCGGTTATGCATCCACCCCTCTTGCTTCAATTGCCTCATGCCTGCATCAACTATCGGATATCCCGTTTTACCCTCTTTCCACTTTTGCAAAAGTATATCATCATGATTCCATTTAAGTAGATGATATTTGGGTTCTATTTCTTTTGTTTTACAATCTGGAAAATAGTGATGGATCATCGTATAAAAGTCACGCCATGCCAACTCTTTTACGAAGGTATCCATTCCGGTGCTGTATGAGGTCTGTTGTTTTTCCAGGATATGATATAAGACTGTTCTGACAGATATGGTGCCAGTGCTTAAATGTACGGACAATCTGGAAGTCCCTTCTGCTGCAGGCATATCCCTGAAACAATCGTAATGATCGATGCTGTTTTCTAAAAAAAGTTCCAGTAGATCAACAGCCTTGGCCTCCTGTGCAGGCTCGACTGGTCCAGGCTCACTCTCTACCACCGCTGATAATTTTTCCAGACCACGCTTATACAAACGTTCATTTTTAATAATGCAATTTTTAATGGTTTCATCACTTATAATCAATGGTTGCTTTTTAGGCATGGTCATCCATTTTTTAAAATAAGGGGTGAAAACTTTGTAGATGCTATTGTTTGCCTTTTTCACCTCATTTGCATGATGGATGCTATAGTCATCAAATGAATTGACCATGATATTTTTTTGGTTAAAATACTCCACAACTTCCATATCTCTTTTGCACCCTTCACCTACTTCGTCCTTATTGAAAAAAATAGAGCTGACTCCAGGGTGATTTTCCAGCAGCTGAGTGAAGGCTGATCTCCATGTCCCTTGTAATACATGAATATTAATGCCTTTCTCTTCACAATCTGTAAAAAACCGTTTTAAAACGGCAAAAAAGTAACGATGATTCGGTGTATCCCTGTCGGTGAATTTTGGGTCAAGATGATAAATTAGCAATAAAGGTTCTTTTCTGTGTTGCGCTTGCTTTACCGCGTGATATAAAGCAGTGTTATCTTGTAGCCGGAAATCCCTTCTAAACCACATCACTGATAAAGTCATATTTTTTCACCTCGTCCATTATTATAGTTTGGAAGGTTTCCCATGAAAAGTTTTGATAGGCTGGGAATAAAAAACCTCTGTTAAAATGTGTAGTTATATAAAGGGGCTCTGGACTTTGTATCCATTTAGGGGATATGATACGAAGAAAATAAACCCGAGAGTGCGGTTCATCACTCTCGGGTTTTTCCATCTCAGCTCTTATACCTTATCTACCTCTATTAATAAATCACCGGTTGCAATACCTTCACCGGCAGCTGCATGAATTTCTTTAACTGTCCCGCCGAATGGGGCTTGGACCGTTGTTTCCATTTTCATAGCTTCCGTGATCATCAGGTGATCTCCTTTGGAAACTTTCTCCCCTTTTTCCACCAATACCTTTATGACGGTTCCAGGCATGGTTGCACCAATATGGGTTGGATTGGATGCATCCATCTTCGGTTTGGTTACAACATCCGATTTCACACTTTCGTCTTTAATGTTCACTTCTCGTGGTTGTCCATTCAATTCGAAGTATACGACTCGGGTACCATCCTTTTGAGGTTGACCGATTGATACGAGTTTCACCATCAAGGTTTTCCCTTGTTCAATCTCAACCTGGATCTCTTCACCAAGCCTCATACCAAAGAAGAAGGTTGGAGTATCCAATACCGATACATTTCCATATTGTTCATACTTCTTTTGATAATCCAAGAATACTTTCGGATAAAGTGCATAAGCAATCATCTCATGACTTGTCACTTGGCGATTCAGTGTTTCGAAAAGCTTCCCGCGAATCTCTTCAAAGTCCACATCATCCAACAATTCCCCAGGTCTGACGGTAATTGGTGATTTACCTTTTAATATAACTCTTTGCAGATCCTCAGGAAAGCCTCCATGCGGCTGTCCCAAATAGCCTTCAAACAACTCGATGACAGAGTCAGGGAAATCGATGGAGTCACCTTTTTCTAAAACATCCTGCTCGGAAAGATTGTTTTGGACCATGAATAAAGCCATGTCGCCTACCACTTTGGAGGATGGGGTCACCTTGACAATATCACCGAACATGTCATTTACTCGACGGTACATCAGTTTTACTTCTTCCCAACGGGCCCCAAGTCCAACTGCTTTAGCCTGTTGTTGTAAGTTACTGTACTGTCCACCCGGCATTTCATGCATATATACCTCGGAGTGCGGACTGTTCATGCCACTTTCAAAGTCACTATAATACTTTCTGACATCTTCCCAGTAATGGGAAAGCTCTTCCAAAGCTTTGACAGAAACATCCGGCTTGCGGTCGGTTTCTTCTAAAGCATAGTATAAGGAATTGGCACTTGGCTGTGATGTTAAACCGGCCATGGAGCTAATCGCAACATCCACGATATCTACCCCGGCCTCGATGGCCTTGGCATACATGTAAATGCCATTCCCACTTGTATCATGTGTATGAAGATGTATTGGTATATCAACCGTTTCTTTTAATGTGGAAATAAGGCGATAGGCAGATTGCGGCTTCAAGAGGCCTGCCATATCTTTTATTGCAAGAATATGAGCACCGCTTCTTTCAAGTTCCTTAGCCATTTCCGAATAATATTGCAAATCATATTTTGTTCTGCTTGGGTCATTAATATCGCCGGTGTAACAGATTGCTGCTTCTGCCAGTTTTCCTGTATCACGGACAGCATCAATGGCTAGGGTCATACCTTTAACCCAGTTCAGGCTGTCAAAGATACGGAATACATCGATACCTGCATATGCAGATTTTTCGACGAATTCCTTTATCAAGTTATCCGGGTAATTCTTATAGCCAACTGCATTGGACGCACGAAGCAACATCTGGAAGAGTACATTTGGCGCTTTGTCACGCAGGGTCAGAAGGCGATCCCACGGATTTTCACTTAAGAATCGGTATGCAACATCAAATGTGGCCCCGCCCCACATCTCCATAGAGAAAAGGTTAGGAAGTAACTTTGCTGTTGGTTCCGCTATTAGGTTCATATCGTTGGTACGAAGGCGAGTAGCTAACAGAGATTGGTGGGCATCCCTGAATGTGGTGTCTGTTAGCAACACTTCCTTTTGGTCGTTCACCCATTTCACTAACCCATCTGCCCCACGCTCGTCCAGAATTTGTTTAGTACCACTTGGCACTTCGTCGATTCCTGTTACATCTGGCATCCTTGGATTCGTAAATATTGGTTTTTTCCTTTTTTCAACTCCAGGAAAACCGTTGACGGTTACTGTTCCGATATAAGAAAGCATCTTCGTACCGCGGTCCTTTCTTTTCGGAAACACAAAAAGTTCAGGTGTGGTATCGATAAAGGATGTATCATATTCCCCATTCATAAAGTTTGGATGTTTCACTACGTTTTCCAAGAACGGAATGTTCGTCTTAATCCCACGGATACGGAACTCCTTCAAGTTACGCTCCATTTTAGAGGCAGCCTGTTCAAAGGTAAGGGCCCATGTGGAAAGTTTCACAAGCAATGAATCATAATAAGGAGTTATGACTGCACCTTGATAACCATTTCCAGCATCAAGACGTACTCCAAATCCACCACCTGAACGATATGCCATGATTTTCCCGGTATCAGGCATAAACCCATTCAACGGATCCTCTGTTGTTACACGGGACTGGATGGCAAAACCATGCACATGAATATCTTCTTGCTTTGGTATACCAAGTTTGCTGCTATGTAGTTCATGTCCCTCAGCAATCATGATTTGACTCTGGACGATATCCACCCCTGTTATCATTTCCGTAATCGTGTGTTCAACCTGTACACGAGGGTTAACCTCAATGAAATAGAATTCATCATCAGCGACAAGGAACTCAACGGTTCCTGCATTAATATAATCAACGTTTTTCATCAATTCGACAGCCGCATTACAGATCCGATCACGCAAATCGTCAGTAAGGGAAACGCTCGGAGCAATTTCCACTACCTTTTGATGTCGTCTTTGAATGGAGCAATCACGTTCGTAGAGATGAATGATTTCCCCGTACTTATCTCCTAGTATTTGAACTTCGATATGCTTCGGATTTTCAATCAACTTCTCAACATATACATCATCATTACCAAAAGCAGCCTTTGCTTCGGATTTAGCCCTGTCCAACGATTCTCTTAGCTCCGATTTACTGCGGACTATACGCATACCGCGCCCTCCGCCACCCAGAGCTGCTTTAATCATTAATGGATATCCATAAGTAGAAGCGAAATCCATGACCTCGTCCAATGAATGGACAGGCCCGTCCGTCCCTGGAATCACAGGTATGTTGGCAAGTTGAGCTTGAGTTCTGGCCTTCACCTTGTCCCCAAACATATCTAGATGCTTGGAAGTCGGTCCGATAAAGATGATTCCTTCATCTTCACACTTTTTTGCAAAATGAATGTTTTCTGAAAGGAATCCATATCCAGGATGAATGGCGTCAACATCATTCGCTTTTGCAATTTCGATGATACCATCAATATCCAGATAGGCATCTATCGGTTTTTTCCCTTCTCCTACCAAATATGCCTCATCTGCTTTATATCGATGAAACGATCCGATATCTTCATTTGAGTAAATAGCAACTGTGCGAATATTTAATTCAGTACAAGCTCGAAAAACACGAATTGCAATCTCGCCACGGTTTGCAACAAGGACTTTATTAATTTTTCTTGTCATATTGTCTCCCCCTAGTAGCTACTTCTCGTCTTGGAAAAGTTTAGAATATTTTATCAATTATACATGCATTATACATTATTTTTCGATAGTTTTCCTCTTTTTCATATTATTCGGGTAAATTATGTAGAATAAAGTAGATTTTTGATGGCCGGATTATTGATTTGTTACTGACGCATAAGGAAAACACATCAGTATTTAACATAACAATTGATCATGAATATGAAACTGCAACAAATCTTAAATAACCAGCCTTTAATAAAAACGCCCAACCGGCTTTAATAGCATGGTTGAGCGTTTATATCTTTAATTTTTTTCCCAGGCTTCATAAAGAGCAGAGAGTTCCTTTTCCAACTTGGACAGGATTTCTTTTCCCTCTTTTTCAGTAATCAAGCCTAAGCGAACAGCAAAGTCCATCTCACGGGACAAGCCGAACATCTGTGTATCCAACACTTCCTCATACAATGGACATTGCGGCATTGTAAGATTGTCCATTTGGACTTGAATAAGTTTTAATATTTTATCTGAATCAGCTTTTAAAAGCGAAATAGCTTTATCACGATGATCGACCACGATATCTGATGCCAATATCGACCCCTCCGTTCACGTACAATTACCTAACTTATCTATAAATTTTATCGTTATTCTTAAAAAATTGCAAGGAGGATAAGTTTATTTACTATGATCATATATTAAAACATACTTAAATCATATTTCTCTTGTAGTAATTCAAGAAGTTTAAGACCTGTATGACTGTTCCCTACCTCATTCAAAGCCGGACCAAATATACCGATTCCCATTCTTCCCGGAACAGAACCCATGATTCCTCCTGACACTCCGCTTTTTGCAGGGATTCCGATTCTAATGGCAAATTCGCCTGAAGCATTATACATTCCACACGTCACCATGAAAGTTTTACATATCCTTGCCACTTCTTTAGGCATTACTTGCTCGTCTGTCAGAGGATTTCTTCCGTCCATTGCAAAGACCAATCCCACCCTTGCCAACTGTAGACAATTCAGCCTTATAGCACATTGTTTCGTATAAACCTCCATGATTTCTTCTACATTCCCGTGGATCACTCCATCCCCTTTCATGTAAAAACAGAGTGACCTGTTTAAAAATGAAGTCGTGAACTCGGAAATTGCCACCTCTTCACAATAGTCGATCTCAGGTTCATTGGTGAGTTTCTTGACAAAGTTCATGATATAATCCACTTTTTCCTCTGCACTACTCCCCTTGATCATAGAGGTAACCGCAAGGGCTCCCGCATTAATCATCGGATTTAACGGTTTTGCCTTTGAAGAGGTTTCAAGCTTAATGATGGAATTGAATGGATCGCCGGTCGGTTCCATGCCCACTCTATGAAAAACACGCTCAGGTCCATAATCCATGAGAACGAGGGCAAGGGTTATTATTTTGGAAATACTTTGGAGGGTAAACTTTTTGTTGATGTCTCCAGCTGAAAAGCAGTCTCCTTCAGGATAAGCTATTGCACAAGACAAATGATCCGGACTTTCCTTTTGAAGTGCAGGTATGTAGTTTGCTACTTTCCCTTCAAATGATAATTTTCTCGCTTTCTCCACTAACGCACTTAATGTTTGTCCATCTCTACACGCCATTGACCCCATCCTTCCTCACGCGCTGTTATTTACCATTAGCTAGACGATATTCTACCTTTAGATTCCCCGAGAACATGACAAAAAAACATACAAGTTATATAATGATGGAAAGGATTACATTCAAGGGGGACAACATGGAGAATATCATCAGAATTGAAGGCAAAGTCAACTTTTCCATAACGCTTGATCCAGGAGTATGGATCTTTGACGATAGAAGAATTGATCTTGATACATATTTTATAGAAGATAAGCGTGAAAAAAGAGACGAGCTTGAGGAATATACAAAAGAGGTCTCTAAACATTGGGAACGTGAAATTAGAGAAGGCGCAATACATCCACCTACATTGAAGTCGGAGCGCAGGTTCGAAAAACAAAAGCTTTTGAACGGAACTTTTGGAATTAAATTCGGACCTTTCCTTCATAATGCTGAACCACAACCAGCTTCAACAAAAGTGGTCTTTGTAGGAGAGGGAAACGAACTGGAAGTCGATATCCCAACAGCACAAGAAATGATATTAGCCTTCTCCAAAAACGGAAAGCCGTTAAAGGAAGACGGTCCTGTTCATGTATATTTTGAGGATGGCTCGAACCAGGATAAACCATTTACCAATGTTCATCGCATTATTGTAAAATGATCTGAGTGCCGCAAAAATTTTGCGGCACTTTTTTTGTCTTGGCATGCTTTTTCACCTGTGAAAAGCAACAAACTTTAAGAGAAGAGTATTTACAAAAGATCTGCAGCAAGCTTTGCAAGCATGGAACGTTCACCTTTTACAAACTTCACATGACCTGCAAGCTTCTGGTCTTTAAACCGCTCGACAACATAGGTCAATCCATTATTATACTCATCAAGATAAGGATGATCAATTTGTTCCGGATCTCCCATCAGAACAATTTTACTGCGCTCCCCCACCCTTGTCAGGATCGTCTTGACTTCATGCTTGGTAAGGTTTTGAGCTTCATCTATGATGATGAATTGTTCCGGTATGCTTCTTCCCCTTATATACGTGAGCGCTTCAACCTCTATAGACCCCATACCTGCCAAGATGGCGTCAAGTTCCCCTGGTTTCTTGGTATTAAATAGATATTCTAGATTATCGTAAATCGGCTGCATCCAAGGGCGTAATTTCTCCTCTTTTTCCCCAGGAAGGAATCCGATATCTTTTCCTACAGGTACTATCGGCCGTGCAACTAGCAGTTTTTTATAACGGTTCAGATCCTCCGTTTGCATCAACCCTGCCGCCAATGCCAGAAGTGTTTTCCCCGTTCCTGCCTTGCCCGTCAAAGTAACCAGTGGTATATCGGTCCGAAGCAACATTTCAAACGCCATTGTTTGTTGTACATTCCGCGGTCTGATCCCCCAAATATGGTCCTGATCAAAGACCAGCTTTTTTACTTTTTTCGCTGTTGCATCGATAATGCCCAATGCAGAAGCAGAACCCCCAAGTGCATCTTTCATAATGATGAACTGGTTCGCATAAAAAGGGTGATTGGCAAGCTCCGCAACACCTATTTCTCCTTTAAGATAAAAAGTGTTCAGCGTATCCGGCTGTACATAAACCTCCAAGAACCCTTTGTAAATATGATCCACTTCCACAACACGGTCGTTAAGGAAGTCTTCAGAAATCAACCCGATTGCATCCGCTTTGACCCGGACAAGCGCATCTTTACTAACTAGTATTACTAATCGCCCATCCTCTTTTGTCTGTTCTTCTAGTGAAAGATTCTTTGCCACAGCCAGAATTCTATTATCATTTGTCTTTTCCACAAAAATTTCCTGCAGCTGATGAAAGCTTCGATGGTTCAATTCAATGCGGAGCGCCCCTCCGTTATGCAAGGGGATTTTTTCATGGAGCTTTCCTGTTGCTCTTAGAGAGTCAATAATCTTTGAAACCTGCCTTGCATTCCTTCCAATTTCATCCATATATCTTTTTTTCGAATCCACTTCTTCCAATACCACCGCAGGAATAACTACCTCATTATCTGCAAATGAATAGATTGCATATGGATCCTGTAACAGTACGTTCGTATCTAATACGTAAATTTTACCCAACCTGCCGCCTCCTACTCTCAGCCCATCTTTAGTCTTTCTGGAGTGAATCAAGGCATCCTCCCTTTCATTATATGGCCCCGATATAATTAGTGTGTTACTACTTGACCATAAAAGAGGGACGGACCGTTGTTAAAATATATGTCGGAATGAATAAAGATAGAAGAACAAATAAACAATAAAATCAAGACAGATGAAATAGGAATCATCCCTAGAAGGAGTGAAATAAGGTGAAAAGATATTTTCTATTGACCGCCATTGTGTCATTGGCCCTTTCCGGTTGTATGAATAACCAGCCGCGAAATATTTCAAACGACAGAGAAAACTCTCAGATCATTCATGTAAAGGACTCCGCAGATGTACAGGCGGATAGAAAAACAGGACAGGAAGTTTCCGCGCATCTCGTGGAATTGGCTACAAGAGTGCCAAATGTAAATGATGCAACAGCTGTCGTGTTAGGACCGTATGCAGTAGTTGGAATTGATGTTAACTCCGATTTAAATCGAGAGAGAGTGAGTACCATTAAGTACTCTGTTGCGGAAAGTTTAAAAAGTGATCCATACGGGGCAACTGCTGTCATTCTTGCAGATGCTGATTCCTTTGTAAGGTTGCAGGAAATGGGGAGGGATATTCAAAATGGCCGACCTATAACCGGAATCATGGAAGAACTCGCTGAAATCGTTGGACGGGTCATGCCTGAGATCCCAATTGATTTAAAGGAACCGACGGCTCCAAACCCGACAGAACAAAACAACCCCCAGCTACCAGAGGGGCAACAAAAGGAACTTGAACAAAAGCAACAAAATCAGTCCAACCATTATAAGGATGAAGAGCGAAATAAGAAAGTGAAACAGGATTAAGTGTCGTAGCAGTTGCATTCGTTTTAGCTGTCTCTGCGCAGAGGGTCATAATACCTCTGCGCAGCTTTTTTATTGAGGAACGTTAACAGGTGGAAGCTGGTTTACCCGGAATTCTAGAGATTTATCCGGAATTCTGCAGATTTATCATGAAATCGATAAATCCCCTAAAAACTCGACATCACTCATCCCCTTCAATTATCCCTGCAAAGCACAAAGAAAGCAGGTCTCCACCTGCTTTCAACCGATTAACCATTATTCATATTTCCGTATGGCCGTCATCACCTGATGATCCAGTTTCTTTGCTGCATCTTTATCATAGGTTTTTTCAAATCTTGGCTCCACACTAATTTTTGCCCCGTAAAACATGACATCCCTTACTTCTTTTACCTCAAGATGCAATAATGCCAATTTTAAAGGGAGTTCTTCCATTTTCTCCACTTTCACAATTGCTTTAGTATGGATGGCATACACGGAATCATTCGCCATCAGGTTTACCACTAATTCATTGTTATGTATTACATTTTTCACGATACGTGACTCCGCATTGACAGCAAGAAGTATGGATTTCTCATCTGGTGCATATAACCAGGAGATTGCACTGACATTTGGTCCGCCTGATTCGTAATCTACAGTACTAATAGTGACAAGTATTTCCTTTTGTAATGCGGCTTTAAGCGGATCCACAAGAACATTTTCAACAAGGTTAGGCATTGTCCTTCCCCCCACTGTATTTTTATGGTGTGCTACAATCCTTTAAAAATGAGTCATTTTCACTTATCTTACCACATCCTCTTTTCCATAGAAAGATTCGGTTAGGGAACAGACTGTTGATAAACCATTAAATCTCTGGTTTACCGATTAATTCTTAATTCCCCCCCTTTATGCTATACTATTGATTAACATTGAATAAATGAGGTGACCCATGAGAGTCAAGTGTGTAATTTGCGATAAAATTGAAAGTATAAATGACGAAACACTAGTCGCGAAAAGACTTCGCAACAGACCAATACATACATATATGTGCGATGAATGCAGTGAGAGGATAGAAAAAAGAACCAACGAAAGAAAAGCTACAGGGAACTTCAAACTGTATGAACAAAAACAAAATCAGGATGAATGGTAGACCTTGATACTTAGAGGTGCATTTACAGGGCTAATCAGCGGGATCCTGATGGGTCTTTTCATTAAAGCTCTTGAATTCCTTTCCGGAAAAAAGATATACGTGCTTTTGTTGAATATCGACTTTATTCCTGGTTTCCAAAAGGCTAGCTTTTCTGAACTCACAGAATTCTCCTTTCATCTGATTATTGCGGCAGTGATCGGGATCATGTTTGCTTTCCTAATGGAGCATTTCGGTTTTGTTCGTAAAAGGAAGCAGTATCTGGTAGCAATAGGCATCACTCTCCCTACTGTTCTACTGTATTTTCCCTTAACGATTCTGGCTATAAAGGAAACACCTGACCCTACAGACGTAATAGCAATCGGCTTATGGTCAATCGGGCATATAACATTCGCACTTTTTCTACCTATATTTTACAAATTATCAAAGTCCAATTGCTGAAATGCTACAATTTTTAAGAAAAGAACCAAATAAAAAGGATAGGTCCCTCGCAAGTGTCAAACACCCGGGAAGGAGCTATCCTTTTTTTATTCATAATTATGATACTTTTCAGGTTCGTTTTGAATTTGTTCAAGCATCACGTCGATCAATTCGATTGGGAATCTAACTTTATGACGCTCCCCATCTTTATCGTATTCAATGTAATACATTGGATCCTCTTTGGAAACGACGATGTTTGCCAGCTTGTGATCCTCAAGGAGAATGCCCTCAAAAAGTTCCTTAGTATCTTGGGCGGATTTATCATCTGTCCTTGCTTCAGCCACCACTTTTATGGTCAACCAATTATATAATGTATCTTGTAAGGACCTCATCAGGAACGTCCTCCATTAAGATTCCGTACTTTCCGCTTGTTTGGAACGATGAAGGCGGATTTTATAGATGATGAGAATTAAAGCTGCAACTATTAATCCTTCTGCAACAGGTAGAAATGCTCCCAGAAAAGTCAGAACAGTACTCCCAAATGCCAGAAAGAAATAAATGACGGCAGATTTCAAGATAGGCAGTTTAAGAGCGAATCCAAGTTTGTACACTAATATGGACAGTGCGAGAATAGTAAAATAAAGTAGCCACATGCCTAAATCAGGATTTTCATCGACACGGTATAGACCAGCAAAAAAGGATAGTCTTTCTGTAACATCCATTGTCTATTCCCCATTTCTAACTTATTTTAGAAAAAAAGGATAGCATGGGTTGCTCGTTAGTAAAGCAACCCTGCTTCCCTCATAAAATAAATTCTTAAGCTTCCGCGAATTTTTTCTTTTTCGCTGCTCTTTCACGTTCGTTCTTATCAAGAAGTTTTTTACGTAAACGGATGGATTGTGGAGTAATCTCACAGTACTCATCGTCGTTCAAGTATTCTAAAGACTCCTCTAATGTCATAAGACGAGGTTTTTTCATGCTAACTGTTTGATCTTTCGTTGCAGAACGAACGTTAGTTGCCTGCTTCATTTTACAAACGTTAACCACAAGGTCATTTTCACGGTTATGCTCTCCAACGATCATTCCTTCGTAAACCTCTGTTCCAGGCTCAACAAAGATAACTCCGCGGTCTTCAATACCCATGATACCGTATGTTGATGCTTTACCTGATTCCATGGAAACAAGAACACCTTGGCGACGTCCACCTACTTGACCCGCTGCCATTGGCTGATAACTGTCAAATGTGTGGTTGATGATTCCGTATCCGCGAGTAAGGGATAAGAATTCAGTCGTGTAACCGATCAATCCACGGGAAGGTACCATGAAGATCAAACGGACTTGACCATTACCATTGTTGATCATGTCTACCATTTCACCTTTACGGGCACCGATGGACTCCATGATGGATCCAGTGTAATCTTCAGGTACATCGATTTGCACACGCTCAACCGGCTCTGATTTCACCCCATCAATACTCTTGATGATTACTTCAGGTTTTGAAACTTGAAGCTCAAATCCTTCACGGCGCATGTTTTCGATCAGGATGGAAAGATGGAGCTCTCCACGACCTGAAACAACCCACGCATCAGGAGAATCAGTTGGATCTACACGTAAACTTACGTCTGTCTCCAACTGAGCTTCTAGACGCTCTTCAATTTTACGAGAAGTTACAAATTTACCTTCTTTACCTGCAAACGGACTGTTGTTTACCAAGAATGTCATTTGTAGAGTCGGCTCATCGATACGTAGTACAGGAAGTGCATCCTGGTGGTCAACCGGGCAAACAGTTTCCCCTACGTTGATATCTTCCATTCCGGAAACGGCTACAAGGTCACCAGCTTTTGCTTCTTCGATTTCCACACGTTTAAGACCGATGAAACCGAATAGCTTGCTTACACGGAATTGTTTTACAGAACCGTCAAGCTTCATTAGAGCAACTTGTTGGCCAACTTTCATGGTTCCACGGAAGATACGTCCAACCCCGATACGTCCAACATAGTCATTGTAGTCAAGAAGGGCTACTTGGAATTGAAGTGGCTCAGCACTATTATCAATTGGAGCTGGGATATGTTCAACAATGGACTCATAGATTGCTTCCATGTTTTCATCTTGCTTTTCAGGATTTGTACTAGCTGTACCGTTGATTGCAGATGCATAAACAACTGGGAATTCTAATTGTTCTTCGTTTGCACCTAACTCGATGAACAAGTCAATTACTTCGTCAACAACTTCAGTTGGACGAGCAAAATCACGGTCAATTTTGTTTACAACTACGATTGGTGTCAAGTTCTGCTCTAACGCTTTTTTCAATACAAAGCGTGTTTGAGGCATACAACCTTCATATGCATCAACTACTAAAAGCACACCATCAACCATTTTCATAATACGTTCCACTTCTCCACCAAAGTCGGCATGTCCTGGTGTGTCCATGATGTTAATACGCGTATCTTTATAGTTAATTGCCGTATTTTTAGCTAATATGGTAATCCCACGTTCTCTTTCTAGATCATTGGAGTCCATGGCACGTTCTGCTACCTGCTCGTTCGTTCTAAACGTACCAGCCTGATGTAGCAATTTGTCCACTAACGTTGTTTTACCATGGTCTACGTGAGCGATAATTGCGATGTTTCTGATATCATTGCGGATGTTCACTATTTCATCTCCCTAATTATACAACTTAATAACTTTAGTATTATACCACAAACATGGTAGAAAAGAGAAAGGGACTTATGTAAAATATAAGTTATATGTTCTTAGCTTCATCAGGAGGAGTTGATTTTATGAAAAATATCAAGTGGATTTTAATGGTATATGCCATTTTGGCAGCGGTTTCTTTAGGTACTATTGGAATAGCTATAGGGGAAAGAAATACTGTAGGTACAGTATTGGCATTTATTCTTTTTGCAATTGTCATGGGCCTTGGATTCAAAACAAAAAGAAAAATGCGTGAAAATGGTCAATTATAAAAAGTACAATATGTTACTGCTATAATTTACCTTTTATTTTTAGGGAGCGTATGCAAAAACCCACGGCATTTTACTCGGACCGTGGGTTTTTATTTATTTCTTCAACTTATATAAAAAGTCTTTGCTGATTTCCTCATGTAAACCAGGTTTGCTTACGAACACACTATTTTGTTCTAGCATATTTAGAGATTCCCCATGAAGATTAGTTACTTTTCCCCCTAGTTCATTCACCAGGATCAACCCTGCAGCAAAATCCCATGGAGATAGCCTCATGGAAAAATATGCGTCAATGCGGCCTGTGGCTACATAAGCCATTTCTAAAGCAGCTGAACCATATGATCTAGTGCCCCTTACTTTCTTCACCAACGGAGCAAATATGGTAGGATCTATGCGTTTATTTTCTGTGATCCAAGTAGCATTTAAAGCAATTATTGACTGATCCACACTTACTTCCTCTAAAGCAGGTAGTTTTGTATCATTCAAATAGGCTCCCTCACCAGCTGCAGCATGATATAGCTCATCATGAACAACATCGTAAATAAGGCCGATCTTCCCTACTCCATCCTCGTAAACCGCCACAGATATTGCAAAGTTCCTTTGTTGATGAATAAAATTCATTGTTCCATCAATAGGATCGATAATCCATACCGTACCATCCAAATTATCCAATTCATCTCCAAATCCTTCTTCCCCTAATATTTGGTGGTCAGGATAGATCTCCCTGATACGTTCTATGAAAAATTTTTCTGTTTCCTTATCTATATTTGTGACAAGGTCATCAGGAGAAGTTTTGCTATGTATCATCAGTTCTGTTGAAAACGATTCACGGATTCTTTCCCCTGCTTCTCTTGTCCATTTTTTCGCGTTTTCATCAATCTCCCGCCAATTCATCTTATCTCCTGCCCTTCTTACTCAATATGTTAGTTTTTCATGCGTCAATAAAGATTTTATGTATGTTTTAGCTTACTGAAACGAGTAGGTAAAAGCAAGTAATCCGACACACAGAAAAACGAACCTCATACAGGTTCGTCAGGTAGCATGTGCCACTAAACCTCTAGATTTAACATTTCTTTTCGAAATTGCTCTAACTTGGACTTTGACTTTTTGATTTTATCCTTGTCGCTTTCTTGTATCGCTTCATACAGAACCGCCAGTTCATAGTCGATCTCCATTCGCAATACCGCCCGTTGGTTTTCTTCCTTTTTCTTTTTCCACGGTGTCGCTACTTGTTTCATCCTCATTCCCTCCCTCAATTTAAGTTCTCGCTGGCAAAAGATTCAATTTTAAATGGTTGCTATATCATATGAAGGGAATGAAAGTTGGTAACTAAAATGTGCAGTAACCCAAAAAGAAACAGTCAGTAGAAAAATCGTATATTTTGGCACGGAAAATCGGCTATGATAAAATGGAAAATATCATGTGAACAAACATACGAGAAATGGAGCGATTTCATGGGTAGAGAGAAGTTTAACGGGTTTAAAAAACAAGACTTTGAAGTTTTCACCATAGATGGATTAGAAGATAGAATGGAAGCTTTGAAATATCAAATACAGCCTAAATTTGAACAGCTTGGAGAACATTTTTCTCCTTCATTAACAGCGATGACAGGCGAAGAAATCCACTACCATGTGGCAAAGCACGCAAGAAGAACCAAGAACCCTCCAAAAGACTCCTGGGTAGCATTCGGAAGCAATCCCAGAGGATATAAGATGCTTCCACATTTTCAGATTGGCCTATGGGAAACACATGTATTCGTGTGGTTTGCTGTCATATATGAAGCACCAATGAAGGAAGCCTTCGGAGAAACCTTGCTAGATGATATCAAGAAGATCCGCAAGAAGATCCCTTCTGATTACGTCTGGTCAAAAGACCATACCAAACCTGAAGTTATTCGCCAAAGTGATTTGACTGAAAAAGCTCATAAGGAACTTTTCGAACGCCTGATCAATGTTAAAAAAGCAGAAATACTATGTGGCATACAGATTCCTCAAGAAGAAGCAATCAAGCTCTCCGGTGATGAGACCATTGCAAGAATTGAAGAAGCCTTCCAAAAGTTGCGGGAGCTTTACAACCTTTCGAAACAGGCGGTATAAATGTAAATGTAAAAAACCCAAAAGATTTTTTCTTTTGGGTTTTATCATCATTACTTGGACATGCTTACCTTTTCCCCCGGTTGCATTTCCTTTGCTTTTTTAATGGTTCTGTAAACAGAAAATCCGCTTAATTCTTCGTATTCGTTTGCCAGATTCCGTTCATCCGCTTTTCCAGGCACTATTTCTTTAAAGCGTCGATATAACGACAATAGCCTGTCCCGTTCGACACCTTTGCTGTAACTCATTTCAACAGCCTCATAAAATGCTATAACATCAACCACTTCTTCTGTAGACCATTCGTATGATATAGGATAAGAGAAGTCCATATGTTCACCTCTTTACAATGTATATGTATTCTAAGAATAAGGCTATTTTCTCATAGATGTAGCTATTCACTGCTTAGGCACTTATAACCAACAAAGTTTATGAAAATAGCCAAGAATAAAGTATAACACTTCCTCCCTCTATTATGTCCACTTGTTTCTTATTCCTTCCCCTTCTTCAATCATCCGTGAGAGGAGGTCTTTCACTGTGGGCACATCGTCGATCAAACCCATCACTTGCCCAGCCCATGCATATCCAGAATCCACTTTACCATCATAAATGAATTGCTTATTGGCAGTCCCTGCGATAAACTCCTTTAGTTCCTCATATCCCTTTTGTTCTTGTTCTAATTTTAGAATTTGATCTGTCCAGGAGTTATGAATTGCCCTTGCAGGAGCTCCCAAACTTCTTTTAATGACAACTGTATCATTCTCTGTCCCCTTAATAAGCAAATCTTTATATATTGGATGGGCATGTATACACTCCTTTGTAGCGATGAACCTTGTTCCCATTTCAATCCCTTCTGCACCAAGGGCCAAGGCTGCCATCAATCCGCGGCCGTCCCCTATACCCCCTGAGGCGATTACAGGGATGTTCAAGGCATCAACCACCTTTGGCACTAAAACCATCGTACCCAAATCGTTCTTGCCAAGATGACCGCCTCCCTCCTGTCCTACGACCATCACCGCGTCCGCACCCAGCTCTTCTGCCTTTTCTGCTTGCCTGCGCGCCGCCACCAACACAAGTTTCTTACAGTTTGCATTCTCAAGTCTTTTGAAAATTGGTGCAGGGTTGCCTCCAGTCATAGAAATAACTGGTACTTTTTCATCCATGGCAACATCCAACATATGCTCAAATGGCCTTCCGTGTTGTCCAATGGCAAAATTCACGCCAAAAGGCTGATCCGTCAGCTTCCTGACCTTTCTGATTTCCGCACGTAGTTTTTCTGGAGTTTCCAAGCTCATTGCCGTAATTTGCCCAAGACCACCCGCATTGGAGACCGCTGCGGCAAGGTCCGCATATGCCAAGTATGCCAAACCTCCTTGAATGATGGGGTACTTAATATTTAATATATCTGTAACTCTTGTATGCCACTTCATTGTCAACCTTCCCCTTTCTACCTCTTTTAATTGTTTCTTTATTTATTATTAAAATCCTGTTTTTTTCACTCAATTAACCTAAAGAAAAATCTATGCAACAAACAATATAAATGCTATAATTTCATTTGTTTTAAGTGAATGTTTGTTCTGTGTCTTTAGATACGTTAAGATAAACGAAATCAAGATAAAATGAAGAGGTGCATAAGTAAGTTGACATATTCTCAAATTGATACACCATTATTTACTGGACTATTAAATCATGCAAAAAAAAATCCGATCCAATTTCATATTCCCGGTCATAAAAAAGGGGCAGGAATCGATCCTGAGTTTCGTGAATTCATCGGTGATAATGCTCTTTCCATTGACTTGATCAATATTGGCCCACTTGATGACCTCCATCAGCCAAAAGGTATGATTAAAGATGCGCAGGACCTTGCAGCCAAAGCTTTTGGTGCTGATCATACGTTCTTTTCCGTTCAAGGTACAAGTGGGGCAATTATGACGATGGTGATGGCTGTTTGCGGCCCGGGAGAGAAAATTATCGTTCCTAGGAATGTTCACAAATCTGTAATGTCAGCTATTGTTTTCTCAGGTGCCGTTCCTATCTTCATCCATCCTGAGGTGGATAAAGAGTTGGGGATTTCACATGGCATAACTACCGAATCGGTGGAAAAGGCTTTAACAAAGCATCCCGATGCAAAAGGTGTACTTGTCATAAACCCTACTTATTTCGGGATATCAGCCGATTTGAGCCAGATTGTAGAAATTGCGCATTCTTTCAATGTACCAGTCCTTGTGGACGAGGCCCATGGCGTCCATATTCATTTTCATGAAGAGCTTCCGTTATCTGCCATGCAAGCTGGTGCAGATATGGCTGCGACCAGTGTGCATAAACTTGGAGGATCCATGACGCAAAGCTCCATCTTGAATGTACGTGAAGGACTTGTAAATGTAAACAGAATTCAAGGTATATTGAGCATGTTGACGACAACCTCCACATCTTACCTTCTTCTTGCTTCATTGGATGTTGCTCGTAAACGTCTCGCAACAGAAGGGCATATGCTGATTGAAAAAACAATACAATTGGCTAACAAAACGCGCAATGCCATAAATGAAATAGACCACCTGCAATGTATCGGCCCTGAAATTTTAGGAAGAAAAGCTACTTTTGATTACGATCCGACCAAATTGATCATCTCCGTAAAAAGCCTAAACCTGACCGGCTATGATGTGGAAAAATGGTTACGGCAGAAATATAATATCGAGGTCGAGTTATCCGATTTATACAATATTCTTTGTATTATTACCCCTGGTGACTCAGAGATGGAGACAGGGACTTTAGTTGAAGCATTAAAAGAGCTTTCTGAAGAGTTCAAACATCAAGCAGGGGATTTGGAAAAAGAAGTGAAGGTATTACTTCCAGATATCCCTGTTCTTGCAATTGCGCCACGTGATGCATTTTACTCAGAGACTGAAGTTGTACCATTTGAAGAATCAGCTGGGCGCATTATCGCTGAATTCATCATGGTCTATCCTCCTGGCATCCCAATTTTCACTCCGGGTGAGATCATCACAGAAGATAATTTATCCTATATAACCAAAACATTGGAAGTTGGCCTTCCTGTTCAAGGACCGGAAGATTATGAGCTGAAAAGTTTACGGGTAATCAAAGAGCATAAAGCAATTCAATAAATGAAAAAAGCAGGCTCTCCTATAGGAGCCTGCTTTTTCGTATTCCCTCTATCAATATATGATTCTAGGCTAAGTCTTCGCTTTTTTCAGAGCACTGACAATCTGCACATTTGGCATAATACGTCGTAACTTTTTCGTCCTCAAAATGATCTACCGCGCTGTTACAAGTTTGACAAATGATTGTACCCATACCCTTCAACCTCTTTCCGTAAAGAAATTTTTATTGCAAAGTCGCCATAAATGAAAGCGTTTTATGTTGTTAAATACATCATAAACCCTCAAATGTGTTATGTCAATGGGTATATTGTATAACACATTTATTTTTTGTTTATAAAGTTGAAAGTCGCTTTACAAGTAAAAAGTCACCGTCCGATAACTGGACGATGACCTCAGAACTACAATGGGATTTTATTCATATTGTTCTTGGAACGGACTGGTAGGAATGGCTTCAGTAAAGAATTCAGCAAGATCTTCTGCCTGCTCTTGTGAATCAATTCGGAAAACATGTTGAAGGTGGTTTAAGTCAGTAATGTCTTTAGGGTCGAGGAGTGTGGAACGGCCAGTTTGCATACAGATGACGAGAGGCTTACCAAAAAACATATTCGTGTAAACAATACCAAAATCATATCTGATATCTTTAGTCGTAAAGCCAACAAATCGAACAGGGACATTCTCATTGTTATCATAAAGCTTGTCAAATAAGTTCATAAGGTACCTCCTTATAATTTTTTGGTTATTCAGAATATTATTATAACTCAACAGATGCCTGATTTGCAAGAATTTTCACTTAGTGATTGTCAGGAGTTTTGTGCTAATGCTAGAATGGTACTAGATGAATTTGTCATATTTAGGAGTGAAAATAATGGCCAGTAGCGCTTACATTAATCTAGTCTCCAAATCTAAAGAGAAAACGCTTACCGTTGAAGATGTGAAGGAATTATTACACTATTATAAAGAAATAACCTCCAAAACCGGGAAACAGTTGGGATGGGAATACAGCGGGGCAGCTTTCCCATATGAAATCAAAGAAAAGCCTGAAGGAAAAGGTCAGTGGTTTTATCTGAAGGGCACGGAAGACCGCTATAAAATGATTCTTATCGGTGTGGGTACCCAAACTGATCATTCAGATGAGTTAGAACCCCTTCCTTACATACAAGTCACCTTGCACGACCAGAGCACCCATGGAGACAAAGGAAAGGCAAATGAACTATGTAAGTTCCTTGCGAAGAAACTTGAAGCAGAGTTAAAGCTCTTTACCGGCAGCATCATGTATTATTATAAGCGCTAAAGATGTAAAGCCCGCTATAATTAGCGGGCTTCAGACTGTTGACAAAGCCCTAAATATTTTTAAATTTGCATCCTGCTATTGATCTTCGTTCCAGGCGCTTCGCTTTTCGCGGGCGGTCCGGAAGCCTCCTCGGGCTTACGCCCTGCGGGGTCTTCCATGTCCCTTCCTCCCGCAGAAGTCTGCGCGCCTTCCACTACGATCAACACAGGTTTTGCATATCTCAAAGATAAAAAAACTTTGTCTACACACTGAAGCCCGCTATTATTAGCGGGCTTTTTTTATTCCATTTCAGAAGTACGCTCATGATCTCCGATTAGGTCTGGATCAAGTATTTCATAGTTTTTTGCTTGAAGGCCTTTTACAATATCGGCTAAGGCATCCTTGGTCCATTCTCTATCATGCATGAGGAGGTTGCTGCCACTGCTTAGCAGTTCCGTATTGACCATGATGTCTGCAAGAGCCTCCGCATCCATATATTCATTTTCCCAATCATATCCATAAGTCCAATTCATCAATATCATTCCTTCTTGCTTGACAAGGTCTGTGGCATAATCAGTATTTGTACCAAAAGGTGCACGGAAGAATCGTGGACGCTCTCCCGTTATTTCCTCCACTCTATCGCTTAAGGAAACAATCTCCTCATACTGTTCATCCTCGGTCAGCTGCCTTAAAGACTTATGTGTCATTGTATGGTTTCCGATAGGAAATCCCATATCATAAATTTCTTTAAGTGTGTTGCGTTCTTGTTCCGTTTCCAAGAAGTGGCTATTAACAAAAAATATGGCTTTCACGTTCAGTTCTTTAAGGATAGTTGCCATCTCAAGGGCATACCTATCAGGAGCATCATCAATTGTCAGCAATACTACATTGGGATTTATGGCACTGCTCAGAGGATCAATCGACTCTATTGTCCAATTACTCTCGTTCACTATGTATTGCGGTTCTTGAGAATCTTCGTTACTGGAATTCGGGTTATCATCCTCTCCCCCGCCATCCTCAGGTTTATCTTCCCCAGGTTCTTGTTCTTCAACAGGTTCTTCTGTTGATGCCGGCACTTCTTCCTCATCAACTACTTTATCATCAGAGGGTTCATTTTTTTGTGTTTGACCATCAGCCGCATCAGATCCTTGCTCTTCATTTACTTGTCCAGTTTCCCCGCAAGCTACAAGGAGGAGCAGTAATAATGCAGATAGTATCCATTTTTTCATCTTCTTTCCTCCATATGTAAGGTTCATCTTTAATCATACTAGCAACCACTATATGAAGGCAATGTTTTTCCTGCATTTTGAATTTTATAGTAATGCTCTTTTCTATAAAATTGTTGCTAACTACTAGCAAAAATTAGGTGATTGGACTTGCTGTCCTTATACATACTCTATACGGTAACAAAGTGAAAAGAGCACGACAGTAAGGAATATTTAAGCAACAAAGGTTAAGAAGACAGCCTATATCAATGTTTATTCATTAATAATGTATATTTAACTTACAACTAGCCAAAGACAAAATAGTAAAATAGGCTCTGAAAACTAAAATAAAAAACAAAACTTATGGCAGTAGTCAATGCTGCTTGTTTTTTCTTATGAATAATCGACATGGCTAGTGTATAACAAAGATAGATAAAAATACCTAATAGGATGATTTTTGCTTGCATTTTGTCTCTGGCAGAAAACCATTCGATCAGACTATACGTGCCCCAGAAGATATTTTGTATTAAAAAGACCACATAATTTTTCATAAAAGCAGCTCCTTACTGCATATTTCTATTTATGTATCCGATTTTCCCATAAAGAAAACCTTTGTAATAAATATGCTGTGTAGGAGCTTTCTATTTTTCAATTTTGTAACATTTCGATGACAAGCAAGGGTTGCATTGTTTTTAGTGGTAGAATAGCACCATTAGTAAAACAACTTTTTGATAGCTTTATAGACCATATAGATGTTTCATATAGAAAGTGAGGATTGCCATGATTAGAGGCTCTGTCATCTTTTTTACTTTGTCTTTTTTCATTTTATCTTCTTGCCAAGAAAACCAAACGATTACTCACATTCAATTTCCGGATGATGCCCATACACTTGTTTTTTTCTCCGATGAAGCCAACTTACAGGATGAACATACATACTATGATGCTATCATCGACTTGAGAAATACATTCCCTGATGAAGTGGCTAACTTAAAAGTGGTCCACTCAGAGAACGAAAAGAATTTATACAAGCAGTTCAATGTTAAATCTACACCTTCTTTAATTGTTGTCCATCATAATGAAGTAGTAACCCAGGTGGAAGGCTCTAAGCCAAAAGAAGATATTGTCGTTTCGATTGAACAGGCTCTTCATAATGCAGGTGAATCCACTAATTAAAGTGTGATTGCCTGCTTTTTTTATCGCAACATGAAAGAGCCTCCGATATTTTCGGAGGCTCTTTAAGTAATGATTTATTTAACAATATGAATCGGGCTTCCCATGGCAACTTCCGCAGCTTCCATTGTGATTTCTCCCAATGTTGGGTGTGCGTGGATAGTCATGGCGATATCTTCAGCTGTCATTCCAGCTTCGATAGCTAGTCCAAGTTCAGCGATCATGTCAGATGCACTGGAACCGGCAATTTGAGCACCGATGATCAATCCATCTTCTTTACGAGTTACAAGCTTTAAGAATCCGTCTGTTGCGTTCAATGCCAATGCACGGCCGTTCGCAGCAAATGGGAATTTAGCAGCTGTTACTTCAATTCCTTCTTCTTTTGCTTGTGCTTCTGTGTAACCGACAGATGCAAGTTCCGGTTCTGAGAATACTACTGCAGGAATACCTAAGTAGTCAATCTCACTAGGCTCACCAGCAATTGCTTCTGCAGCAATCTTACCTTCGTAAGATGCTTTATGTGCAAGCGGTGGTCCATCAACGATATCACCAATCGCGTAGATGTTAGAAACGCTAGTGCGGCACTGCTTGTCAATTTTGACAACGCCACGATCTGTCATTTCTACACCTACTTGCTCAAGGCCAAGCTCATCTGTGTTAGGACGGCGACCAACAGTAACCAATACATAATCAGCGTCGATTGTTTGCTCCTCGCCTTTTACTTCAATGGTAACTTTCACACCGTCTTCAGTTTCTTCTACACCTTTTGCCATCGCTTTTGTGAAGATTTCTACGTTACCTTTTTTCTTTAGGTTACGTTTAACAAGAGAGCTCATTTGCTTTTCGAATCCAGCCAAGATCTCGTCTGCTGCTTCCACAATGACAACTTCTGTTCCAAAGTTTGCATAAGCTGTACCTAGCTCAGTACCGATGTAACCTCCGCCAATAACAACTAGTTTCTTTGGAATGTCTTTAAGTGCCAATGCACCTGTAGAGTCAAGAACACGTTTAGAGTACTTGAAAGTCGGGATTTCGATTGGGCGAGAACCTGTTGCAATGATACAGTTATTGAACTTGTAAGTTTGCGCAGAGTTATCATCCATGATACGAACTGTGTTACCGTCTACGAAGTATGCTTCCCCAGAAACGATGTCTACTTTATTCCCCTTAAGTAGACCTTCTACTCCGCCAGTCAATTTCTTCACAACTCCAGCTTTCCATTCTTGAACTTTTGAGAAATCCACTGTTACATTCTCAGCTTTGATTCCCATGTCTTCAGAATGTTGAGCTGTTTCAAAGCGGTGACCTGCAGAAATTAACGCCTTAGAAGGGATACATCCAACATTTAGACATACTCCGCCAAGTGTGTTCTTTTCTACGATTGTTACCTTTTGTCCCAGTTGAGCAGCGCGGATTGCAGCAACATATCCGCCAGGGCCCGAACCGATGACAAGCGTATCTACATCAATTGCGAAATCTCCTACTACCATTTATTAACCCTCCATTAACATTAATTGTGGATCGTTCAATAGGCGCTTGATATGGTTAAGCGCATTTTGAGCAGTAGCGCCATCAATCATACGATGGTCAAAGCTTAGTGATAATGCAAGAACTGGAGCCACTACAATTTCTCCGTCTTTCACTACAGGTTTTTCTGCGATACGGCCGATACCTAGAATCGCAACCTCAGGATGGTTAATTACCGGTGTGAACCATTGTCCGCCAGCAGATCCGATGTTAGTGATAGTGCAAGAAGCACCTTTCATTTCATCAGACGCCAATTTACCGTCACGTGCTTTTCCAGCAAGTTCGTTGATTTCGTTGGAAATAGAGAAGATCGACTTTCTGTCTGCATCTTTCACAACAGGAACCAATAAACCTTTTTCTGTATCAGCAGCTATTCCGATGTTGTAATAGTGCTTGTGGACAATTTCATCTGTTGCATCATCAAGAGATGTATTAAGTACAGGATACTCACGTAACGCAGATGTAAGTGCTTTAACTACGTATGGTAAGAATGTTAACTTAATACCTTTGTCTGCTGCAACTGATTTGAATTTCTTACGGTGTGCAACAAGCTCTGTCACATCGATCTCATCCATCAATGTTACGTGAGGTGCAGTGTGCTTGGAGTTAACCATCGCTTTTGCGATCGCACGGCGCATACCACTCATTTTCTCACGAGTCTCTGGGTAAAGACCCGCTGGAATTGCTTGTTTTTCTTGTTTTGCTTCAGCTTTTTCTTCTTTTGCCGCAGGAGCTGCTTCTGTAGTAGTTTCTTCAGCTTTAGCGCCGCCTCCGCTTAAGAATGCGTCGATGTCGCTTTTTAGAACACGCCCGTTGTCCCCGGAACCGGATACTTGACGGATTTCTACGCCTTTTTCACGAGCATATTTACGTACAGATGGCATCGCGATTACACGTTTGTTCGTATCTACTTCTACTTGCTCTTGAGCGCCTGCGCCTGTTTCAACATCAGGCTCATCTTTTTGAGTTTCTTCTTTCTTCACATCTTGACCAGCTTCAGCAGTTGACTGAACTTGTCCTTCTGTTTTTTCATCAGCTGTTTCTTCGTCACTACCGTGGTCGTCTCCCTTGAACTTAAGGTCTTCATAACCAGGAGCATCAAGTGTGATGATGGTTTGTCCAACAGTTGCCACTGTCCCTTCATCCACTTTTAATTCCGTAACTTTTCCTTTTACAGGAGATGGAATTTCAACGACTGCTTTATCATTTTGTACTTCACAAAGTACATCATCTTCTTCGATTTCGTCACCTGGTTTCACGAACCACTTTACGATTTCACCTTCATGGATACCTTCACCGATATCTGGCAGTTTAAATTCGAATGCCACTGTATTCAACCTCCTATGATAGATAGCTTTTTAAGGAATCTGTTTACGTCTGTAGATTTCCGTTCCAGGTGTTCGCTTATCCTTAGGTCGGTGCTTGATCCTCCTCACAACGCTTCAGGGGTCTCAACCTACCGGTGCCTCCCACAGGAGTCTCACACCTTGCACTACAATCTACAGGGAAATTAATCAAACGAGATACCTGATTTTCTTTTTGCTTATAAAATGGAGAGCCCACTCTTGGCTAGGCGAAGAATGGACTTCCGTATGGTAGTTCAAGCTGCGAACTAGTTATATATTAGAAGTTCAGAACTTTTTTAGCTGTTTCCAGAACGTCTTTATGATTTGGCAACCACACGCTCTCAGCTTGAGAGAATGGGAATACTGTATCAGGAGCAGTAACGCGCAATACCGGCGCTTCTAAGCTAAGAATTGCACGGTCATTTATTTCTGCTACGATACTTGCACCGATACCTGCTTGTTTTTGCGCTTCTTGAACCACCATCGCACGGCCTGTTTTTTCAACAGATGCAATAATTGTTTCAATATCTAACGGGCTGATTGTACGTATGTCGATCACTTCAGCAGAAACGCCGTCTTTTTCAAGCTGCTCAGCTGCTTTCAAACACTCATGAACCATTGCTCCATAAGTGATCATTGTGATGTCGGAACCTTCACGTTTAACATCTGCTTTACCGATTTCGATAGTATATTCTTCTTCTGGTACTTCTTGACGGAAAGAACGGTATAATTTCATGTGCTCCAAGAAAACAACAGGGTCGTTATCACGGATTGCAGAAATCAAAAGACCTTTCGCATCATACGGAGTTGCAGGAATTACCACTTTAAGACCTGGTTGTTGTGCCATAAGTCCTTCTAAGCTGTCTGCATGAAGTTCAGGTGTATGAACTCCACCACCGAATGGAGAACGGATTGTCACTGGAGAATGCCAGCGTCCACCTGTACGGTAACGCATACGAGCCAGCTGTCCACTAACAGAGTCCATTACTTCGTATACGAAACCGAAGAATTGGATTTCCATTACAGGACGGAATCCAGTTACGCCAAAGCCGACAGCAAGTCCACCGATCCCTGATTCTGCAAGTGGCGTGTCAAAAACGCGGTCTTCTCCGAATTCAGCTTGAAGTCCTTCAGTTGCACGGAAAACCCCACCATTTTGACCAACGTCTTCACCGAACAGCAAGACGTTTTCGTCATTTTTCAATTCTGTGCGTAACGCATCAGTGATTGCTTGAATCATAGTCATTTGCGCCATGGCTTACTTCGACTCCTTCTCTTTGTAAATTTCATTTTGCTCTTTTAAGTTGTGAGGAAGCTCTTCGTACATGAAAGAGATTAAGTCTGTAACTTTTTGTTTTGGCTGCTCGTCTGCTTTCTTGATAGCAGCTTTGATATCTTCTTTCGCTTCTTCAATTACTTTGTTCTCTTCTTCTTCGCTCCAGAGTCCTTTGTTTTCAAGGAATTTACGGAAGCGAACCAATGGATCTTTCTTTTCCCACTCATCATCCAACTCAGAAGTACGGTAACGAGTCGGGTCATCACCAGCCATTGTATGTGGACCGTAACGGTAAGTTAATGTCTCAATCAATGTAGGACCTTCACCATTTACTGCGCGCTCACGTGCATCACGAGTTGCCGCGTAAACCGCTAATGCGTCCATGCCATCTACCTGGATACCAGGAATTCCGGCTGCTACTGCTTTTTGAGCAATCGTGCCTGCTGCAGATTGCTTTTCAACAGGTGTGGAGATTGCAAAACGGTTGTTTTGTACAACAAAGATTGCTGGTGCTTGGAATGCTCCTGCGAAGTTGATACCTTCGTAGAAATCACCTTGGGAAGCCCCACCGTCTCCTGTGTATGTAATTGCTACCGATTTTTTACCTTTTTTCTTCAATCCAAGTGCAACACCTGCAGTTTGGATAATTTGTGCACCGATGATGATTTGAGGAGGCAATAAGTTAACACCCTCTGGCATCTGGTTACCGTGGAAGTGTCCACGAGAGAATAAGAACGCTTGATATAAAGGAAGACCATGCCAGATCATTTGTGGCACATCACGGTATCCCGGTAAAATGAAATCGTCTGCTTCAAGTGCAAATTGAGAAGCCAATTGAGATGCTTCCTGCCCTGCTGTCGGAGCATAGAAACCTAGGCGTCCTTGTCTGTTCAAGCTGATGGAACGTTGATCAAGTACGCGAGTATATACCATACGGCGCATTAATTCTTTTAATTGGTCATCACTTAACTCAGGCATTGCAGCTTCATTTACTACTTCGCCTTCTTCATTTAAGATTTGGAACGTTTGGAATTGTTCTTCCACTTTCGCTTTCTGCTGCTTTGGATCAAATTTAGCATTTTTAGTTTTTGCAGCCATCTACGTCACCTCTTCCTTTCTATTAAGAGAACTATTTAATACATCATTACATACAAAAATAGGTTACCCAAAAACGTGTTTTAAAAGACATTTTTCTGTTTGTGATGCAAAAACGTATCTTTCCTCTTTTAGTGCTTGCCGAAATAGTACGGACAAGCAAAAAGAATCATCCTGTATTAATGTTTCCATGAAAAATATTAATACAACTTTTCACCCAGGTCAAGTTTACAACAATCGCAATAATTCCGTCAATCTGTTTGCTTAAGCTGAATTTATTTTCCATAAAATTGAAAAGCCATCACATAAACCAAGCACTGTACTAATACAATTAAGATTACTGTATTATAAAAAGCAATAATTTATACTTTCTCATTATCTTATAATAATATTCTAACGCTATTTATCCCTTTCCCGCTATCAACTGATCTTAACCATCTTTGCTTATTTGGCTATAGCAGCATAAAAATGTGATGGTGATTAACCTGGTTGTTAGAAGTTGTTATCCTAAAATTTGTTTTGTTGCTTTTATGTCTTTTAAAACCATCCTAACTTTCGTGTTTTCCTTGAAATAGTCAATCTATTCTTGTGATTTTTTAGAGATTTTACAAAACATACTTCGAGAAAAGACCCTTGTTATAAAACAATGTTTTAAATTTTAGTATTACAGAAAACAAAATCCATAGAAGGGTGAACGCTTCTATGGATTCCGAATATTAATATTTAGTTGTTATAAGAAACATCAAGCCCAGCCTTTTTATAAAATTCTAGTTTTGCTTCATTGTATTCCCCGGTAAAGGCATTGAAGGAATCATTTGCTTCATTGATTTTTTCATATTTTTCGTTCAAATTATTAATTTGCATTTGTAATTCTTCAAGTGTAAGGTCTTCGGTTTGAAACAACTCATACATGTCCTTTTCGATCACCATAGATTCTTTATAATGATTCCATAACGTCATATATGCTTCATAACGCTGCTCCATAAGCTGATACAAGGCTTGAGCCTCTTTCTTTAGCTCATCATCTTCCAAAGACTCCATAGCCGCCTTCACTTCCACAAACTCTTCCCGTGCCGCCTCAATGCTCTTTTTCTCCTCTTCCATTGCGGCTTCCTTTTGTTCTACTAAGCCCAATCCTTCTTGTGAAAGCTTGACAATCTGATCAAACTCTTTCATTCCAAGGCTTAAGATCTCTTCGTAAATGGCAGATTCCTTTTTTTCCAACTCTAACAAAGGTTCTTGTTGTTCTTCAAAGCTAGCTTCAAGTTCGACTACCTTTTCCAACGTCTGAAAAATCTCCTGTTCTGGAGAATCACCATTCGTACATCCAGTCAAAAACAATGAAAAAGCTAAAGCCCCGGAACATAATGTTCTATTCCACAAACGCAATTTAAATCCCCCCAACATTTCTTCTCTATTAACTATAAATTTTATTGCTAATTTTTACAATATCTTTGATGAATTGTTTTATTTAGATTTTCACTTTTGTTAAAATATTTCATGATTCATAATAGCTAACATGTATACTTATGTATAGAGTATATTATATGTATAAAGGATAGGAGTGAAGAAATGCTTACTACTAAAGATATAATAAAGGAAGGCCACCCTACATTGCGAGCTGTAGCGAGGGATGTTTCCCTGCCGCCTTCACAAGATGATATAGCAATATTACAAAAAATGATGGAGTACCTGCAAAACAGTCAAAACCCTGAAATTTCTTTGCAGTACAATTTACGCCCCGGTGTGGGTTTGGCAGCTCCGCAAATAAATGTAGCCAAAAAGATAATTGCAGTCCATATTACAGATGAAACTGGAAAGTTACATAGCTACACACTCTTTAACCCAAGGATTGTCAGTCATTCCGTTGAGAAGAGCTACCTTACTACTGGCGAAGGATGCCTTTCCGTGGAAAGGGATGTGCCGGGTCTTGTACCAAGGTATGCAAGGGTGACGGTGAAAGCGACCAATTTGCAAGGTGAAGAAGTCAAGCTTCGTCTTAAAGGGCTGGTTGCAATCGTGTTCCAACATGAAATCGATCATTTGCACGGTGTCATGTTCTATGACCACATCAACCAACAGAATCCATTCCAACCACCTGAAGGCGCTTTGCCGATTGAACGATAATAAAAAAAAGCCTGACTTAGCGATCAGGCTTTTTTATTATTGTTCTTGATATATTTCAGGTATTCATTTCCCTCTGTGCATTTGCTGCTTTTTGATATATAACGCCTATAATGTTACGGGTTTGTTTAGGAGGCCGACTAGTTCGAGACCATGTAATATCCCATCTTCCGCAACATCTTTTGTAACATGGTTGGCCACTTTAAATAATTCAGGGTGGGAATTTCCCATGGCGACTCCAGTGCCAACGAAATCAATCATTTCCACATCATTCAAGCCATCTCCAAAAGCGTACACATTTTCCTTTTTAAAAGGTAATCTTTCAAGCATCCTTTGGATACCAATAGCTTTGGAACCTCCCCTTGGCAGTATATCTGTGGAATACGGATGCCATCTGATAAAGTGAAACTCATTATAAGCATCCATGTATTTTTGTTGATCTTTATCTTCTATAAACAATAAAGCCTGATAAATTTCAGATTCATCAAGGAAGGAAGGGCCGAACTCCGGATGTTTAAATTTCAGACTTCCCATACTTTCATGAATGAAAGGATGATCTTCAACATTCGCCTTCATCTTCTCATGATTTAAGTAAACTAGCGGGTGGGCCGATTTTGCCGCGTTTTCACGTAGTATATGCATCTTCTCAGCATTAAGGGGGTTTTTGTAGATCACTTCCCCTTCAAAAACAACGTATTGGCCGTTGAAACTGACAAAAGTATCAATATCTAATTCTTTACGTAGATCCTCAAACATAAATGGAGCTCTTCCTGTAGCAATCGCTACATACACTCCACTTTCCTTTAACTGTTTAATTGCCTTCTTGGTTGATTCAGGCAATTCTTTTTCATGATCAAGTAATGTTCCGTCTATATCAAAAAATACTATTTTATCGTTTTTTTCCATTTTTACCACCTTACTCTTTTTTAGACTGCAATTTTCTTTACCACTTTTTCTTTTTTTGTTTTGGTTTTATACGAAGACAAATATACACCACTGAAAATGAGAAATAAACCAATAAGCATATGAGGCGTTATGTTTTCTCCCAATAAAACGCTTCCCCATATCATGGCAGAAATAGGTACTAAATATGTGACAAGTGATGCAAACTCAGCACTGCCTTCTTTCACCATGTAATAATAGAGTAGATAAGCAAAGCCTGAACCGAACACACCTAAACCAATCAAGGAAATGACTGCATCCATACTATTAATGGAATGAAATCCTGAAGGTTCAATTATAGCCATCACCACACCGGAGATAATCCCCGCCACTGCTAGGGTGCTGAATGAGATCACCATTATCGGTATGTCTTGTAAATACTTTTTACTGATATGCGCCCCAAATCCATAACACATGGTTGCCCCAAGCATCGTACCCACCCCAAGAAGATTATTCTGAAACAATTGGAATAGATTTAACTCCAGGAGGACGATTATTCCACAGAATCCCACCAGCACACCTACCCATTGCATTTTGACCATTTTACTTGAAAAAATGGTAAAGCCAATTAGAATGGTCCAAATCGGTGTTGTTGCGTTTACAACTGATGCCAGGCTGCTACTGATTATCGTTTCGCTGACAGCAATCAATGCCCAAGGCAAGGCATTATTTAGCAATGCAATAAAAAAAATCGGAAGCAAGGGAAGCCTCTTCACGGTTTTAAGTTTATTTTGAACGATCAATAAGAGGAGTAACGTCACTGCCCCAAAGACACATCGCCAGAAAACCACACCCCATACACCTAGGTCAACCACAAGCAATTTAATAAATAAAAAGGACATTCCCCAAATCAAACTAAGCGTTAATAATGCTAAATAGAGACGTTTCATCTTACTTTACCACCTTGAATTTTAGGGTATCGAAATAAGTTTATTTTAATCTACATGAAGAAAGCGTTTTCTGTCAATTAAAAGTTGATGTAAAGATGATGTTTGACTGAAGAGTATAAACGCCTTATTCCCAATGCAGCATTAATATGTTACTCTGATAATAAACATACTTGATTCTGCGTACATTGTTCAGAAGTAAAAGCCATTCCTTGTGTACTAAATTTCGTATATTTTCCAGCAACAATTTTGTCTGTTTGACGCATATTAACTAGTAACAAACAGATCGTACACTGAATACAAGGAGTGATTGTTATGTTAAGAAGGCTGAGAAAGAAGATACTACGTAGAATGAACGATATTCTAAATCGAAAAACGATTGCCTAGGCTATTCCGTTGATGAGTCCTTCTTCGCAGAAGGACTCTTACATATTATATCGGCAATAAATTTTACAAAGAAAACATTGGTAACTATAATAGGAATAAGCTATCAAGAATTCCTTACATATATATTGTCGCTTTTAATTCCTTTTTGAATTGGAGAAGATAGAAGAAGCTACATTCAGAAAAGAATGAAATCTTCCTTCGAATCGTATATAATATAGGTTAATAATGGCTTTTTGGCCAATGAGCGGCTATATGGATATTTCTAGGAAGCATTATTTTAATTTGCGTTGTCTTTTTGTAGGGAGGAAAGCATTGTAGCTTGACACAAGTTAGTGGGTCGACGGACACTTCTGCGCTTTTCCCTTGCATAAAATAACTATATAAACCATTCTCCCCTGTTATCGCAAAAGCAGTGGAACAATGGACAAGAAATGATTTAGAAGGAGAGATAGGAATGTTATTCAAAGTGTATTATCAAGAAGACGTTGCAGAAGCACCAGTAAGAGAAAAAACAGAATCTCTATTTGTAGAAGCCTCTGCCGTCTTCGAGGTCCGCAGAAAACTAAAGGACAAGCCTTATAACATAGAATTCATCCAACCGGTATCCGGAGACTTCTATGAGTACGAAAAACAATCTGAAAACTTTAAAGTATTGGAGATCTGATAGACAATGAAATTTGTAAAAAACAATCAAGCAGCAGTATTCGCTTTAGGCGGGCTGGGTGAGATCGGGAAAAACACCTATGCAGTCCAGTTCCAGGATGAAATAATCCTAATTGATGCTGGAATCAAATTTCCTGAAGACGAATTACTGGGAATCGACTACGTTATTCCTGACTACACGTATCTTGTAAAAAACCAAGAAAAAATCAAAGGTCTATTCGTCACTCACGGACACGAGGACCACATCGGCGGTATTCCTTATCTTCTTCGAGAAGTGGATATCCCGATTTACGGTGGCAAGCTTGCACTTGGCCTTATCAAAAACAAGTTAGAAGAACACGGTTTGCTACGTAAAGCAAAGCTAATCGAAATCCAGGAAGATGATATCATTAAGTTCCGTAAAACTTCGGTAACATTCTTCCGCACCACTCACAGTATCCCGGACTCATACGGAGTTGTTGTAAAAACACCTCAAGGGAATATTGTCCACACTGGTGACTTCAAGTTTGACTTCACTCCAGTTGGAGAGCCTGCAAACTTAACGAAAATGGCCGAGATCGGAAAAGAAGGCGTCCTTTGCCTATTATCTGACAGCACAAACAGTGAAATCCCTGACTTCACCATGTCAGAGCGCCGCGTTGGAGAGAGTATCCAGGACATCTTCCGTAAAGTTGATGGCCGTGTGATTTTCGCTACGTTCGCATCTAACATCCACCGTCTGCAACAAGTAGTGGAAGCCGCTGTTGCACACGGCAGAAAAGTCGCTGTCTTCGGTCGCAGCATGGAAGCAGCCATCAATATCGGTCAGGATCTTGGTTATATCCAAGCGCCTAAAGATACATTTATCGAAACGAACCAAATTAACCGCATGCCGGCTAACAAAGTCACTATCCTTTGTACCGGAAGCCAAGGTGAACCAATGGCAGCTCTCTCCAGAATCGCCAACGGTACTCACCGTCAGATTCAAATCATTCCTGGAGACACGGTTGTATTTTCTTCTTCCCCTATCCCAGGAAACACATTGAGTGTAAACCGCACAATCAATATGTTATTCCGTGCCGGTGCAGATGTTATCCATGGTTCATTAAGCGACATCCATACTTCCGGGCATGGTGGACAGCAAGAACAAAAGCTTATGCTTCGCTTGATCAAACCAAAATACTTCATGCCGATTCACGGTGAATACCGCATGCAGATCACGCACAAACAGCTTGCGATTGATTGTGGAGTTCCTCAAGAAAATTGCTTTATTATGGACAATGGTGAAGTGCTTGCGCTTAGCGAAAATGAGGCATCCGTAGCTGGTAAAATACCATCCGGTAATGTTTACATTGACGGAAATGGTATCGGCGATATCGGAAACATCGTTCTACGTGACCGCCGCATCCTTTCAGAAGAAGGTCTAGTGGTTGTTGTTGTAAGCATTAACATGAAAGACTTCCGCATTGCATCCGGCCCAGACATCATCTCACGCGGTTTCGTGTATATGAGAGAATCCGGTGATCTGATCAACGATGCACAGTCCTTGATTTCCAAGCATCTGAATAAGATTATGGAACGCCGTACAACACAATGGTCCGAAATTAAGAATGAGATTACGGATACCCTTGCTCCGTTCCTATACGAGAAGACGAAACGCCGACCAATGATACTTCCTATCATTATGGAAGTATGATGATTATCAAGCTTAACTCCCGCAGAATATAGTTCTGCGGGAGTTTTTTTATGATGGTATTAGTTATAACGTGGTAAAGCGTTAGCGAGACTAAGAATCTCCTCTTGGAGAAGATCGGAGAGAATAATAGGCAGAACCGACGCATTCCGTTACTGTGAAGGGATTTTCTTGACTTGTGACGGGATTATTGTTGATTGTGACGGGATTTTCACCTCTTGTGATGGGTTTCCGCTCTCTTATGACGGGATTATAACGAACCCCTACATGGCAAAACCCGTTTCCCAATGAAAATTCCTTATTTATGAAGGGATTGACCATTCTTATGACGGGATTACCGGTTGTTGTGACGGAATAATTCAAAAGACTCTTCCTAGACAACTATTTGTACAAGAATTATTGTTAGAATTCCCTTCCATAACGGCTCTATACTTATTTGATCTCACCTCCCATATAAAAAACACCTCCAGCCAGCCCAGGCCAGAGGTGTTTCAAGTCATCTATTACAGTTTCGATCTCAAATACGCATCAATGAACGGATCCAAGTCCCCAGCCATGACAGCATGTGTATTGCCGGCCTCCGTATTTGTATGATGGTCCTTAACCATGGGATGGAGTATGGATGGAGCACATGGTACGGATCTGGGAGCCCCAGCCAATTTCCTTTTGTTCGCCACGGATCTTATCCAGTTCCGCCTGCTGTTCATCCAACTTTTTTTGGTAAAGATTAGCTTGCATCCCCAGGCAGATAATCAAGCGTCTCAACCTTGAAGCCTTTGCGTTCTGCCCAGCGCGTGTACATCCGCAATAGCAGGGAACCCCAGTCTTGGGAAAATTCATATTTAAAAAAACCAGCAAAGGAACTTCCCCCTTGCTGGCGCTATCATAATTATTCTTCTACTAAATTCTTCTCGAATCGAGTTATATCTGTATCTGCCCCGATTACTATCAGGATATCCCCCTGCCTTATTGCATCAGAAGCTTGAGGGGAGACAATGATATCTTTTCCACGCTTGATCGCTACAATGTTGATACCATATTTAGCTCGGATGTCTAAATCAATTAAGGTGTTTCCATCAAGACGGCGACTTGCAACTATCTCCACAATACTATGTTCATCTGAAAGCTCCAAATAATCCAAAACATTATTCGAAACGATATTATGCGCGATGCGCCTTCCCATATCCCGCTCAGGATGTACGACCTGATCAGCACCAATTCTACTCAACACTTTTTCGTGGTAGTCATTGGTCGCTTTGACCGTAATATGTTTCACACCCAATTCCTTTAGTATCAAGGTGGTAAGGATACTCGCCTGTATGTTATCGCCTATAGCGACTATGACATGATCGAAGTTACGGATCCCGATACTTTTAAGCACAGCCTCATCTGTAGTATCACCCACTACTGCATGAGAAGCAATATTGGCAAACTGATTCACTTTTTCTTCATCGTTATCAATGGCCAGTACCTCTACTCCCTCGTCACTTAATGCCTGTACCATACTTCCCCCAAAACGCCCAAGGCCAATTACGGCAAACTCTTTCTTTTTCAACGGTGGTTCCCCCATTTTTAAAGGTTTTCTATAAATACAATTGTATCATAATCCTGTATTTACTATATTTAAAAATCCCACTTTTTAATCATCATTCAAAAAATTCATTGAATTAATGAATCAAAAAGTGTAAAATTACACATATAATAGAAAAAAGCTCATTTCTCATAACAGGTGGATTAAAATTAAGAAAAGCAACGAAGTATACATAAAAACCTATAAAAGGAGTATTGTTACCCATATGATGGACCAAAGCGAAGTCATTTCCCTAATCTCAACTAAACTTAAACTGATACGGACCGAGTATGATTACACGCAAGATAGAATGGCTGAAATATTAGGCATTTCTAAAAAAACACTAGTCCAGATTGAAAAAGGAAGAACAAACGCTGCTTGGACAGTATGCGCGGCCACATGCGCTTTGTTCAGGGAGAGTGATGTCTTATCATCGATCCTTGGTGCTGATCCATTAGAAGTACTCGAAACCATTGCACATGAAAGAATTGATTCTCCAAAGGATAAAACGTTGGGCGGAAAAGTCTGGTGGAAAGAACTTAAGAATGAAGGCTCATTCCGACTGCAACAAAATGTCATCAGTCAACACTACCGCATTCTTGATGAGTTGGATTTTCGTTGGTACAGCTCCTTTGAAAAAAAGGACGCTCTTCTAAAACTGAAAGAATTCTCAAGACAGAAGAAAGGAGAATGAACACATGGAAATAAATATAGTCTTTCTTATTGTTGTCCTATGTCCCATTTTTCTTGCTGTTTGTTATATTACTGAAAAACTTGACTATCACTAATCACTAACTTTGGTAAAGTGAACGAAAATAACGAAGGAAACTTTGGTTTAAATTGCAATAGCAAAAAAGTATACGAAAATAGCCATTAAAAAAGCGAGGGAATAGTGATGAAAAAAAGAACCCTAGCCAGTGCAATTCTTCTACTGATAATATTCTTGCCAATTGGAAGTTATAATGCATATGTGTATGCTGGGGAACAAACAAGATATTCTGCAATATCTTCGCATTTGTTGTCAGAGCGTGGATATAATCAAGATGACATCAGAAGCATAAATATAGAATATTGCCTTTCCTGTGTGTTTCTATCTTATGAGCCATGGATTATTACTGTTGTATACGAAGACGAACCTGAGGCAATTTACTATTACCACGTTTCTAATGGCAATGTCACTCAAGGCGGACTTTCTGGAAGTACACCTGAAGAACAATATCATCATCTTGAAGATGCACCAGCGGATATCAAAAAGAGATGATCATGCCTTTTTATCAATACAAAAAGAGACATCGGTCCTTGAACCAATGTCTCTTTTTATTCTCAGCTCACATCCTGCATTGTAAACTGCGCTTTAACCAAGTGATAATATATACCACCGTGATCCATCAACTTATCATGATTGCCCTGCTCCATGATATTCCCATGGTCAAGGACAATGATGTTATCTGCTTCCCGAATAGTAGATAATCGGTGAGCGATTATAATTGCTGTACGGCCTTTTAGCAACTGTTTAAGGGCAGTCTGGATTTTCACTTCCGTTTCGGTATCAATGCTCGCAGTCGCTTCATCTAAAATGATGATGCTCGGGTCTGCCAGCAACGCTCTGGCAAAGGAAATCAACTGCCTCTCTCCAACAGAAAGGACATTACCTCTCTCCTCTACTTCTGTTTCATATCCATTTTTCAGACGCTCGATAAACTCATTTGCGCCAACTGCCTCAGCAGCGGATCTTACTTCTTCATCTGTAGCAGTAGGTCTGCCGAAACGGATATTATCATTAATAGTCCCAGAGAAAATAAATGTATCCTGCAACACAACACTGATTTGAGAACGAAGGCTTTGAAGAGAAATATCACGGATATTATGACCGTCGATCTTAACTTCTCCCCCTGTTGCATCATAGAAACGTGAAATCAAGTTGGCGATGGTTGTTTTTCCAGATCCAGTATGACCGACCAATGCCACTGTCTGACCTGCTTCCATTTTCAACGAAATACGATTTAGCGCTGTGCGCTTACTGTCATAAGAGAATTCCACATCTTTGAACTCGATTTCCCCGCGAATGGAATCTAATTGGATTGCATTGTCCTTTTCATCCACAATTGGTTTCTCATCCAAAAATTCAAAAATCCGTTCAGAAGAAGCCATCCCGACAAGAAGCATATTGTACAGCTGACCTAATCTTGAAATCGGCTCCCAGAACATTCCTAAGTAAAAAGCAAAGGAAATGAATATACCGACAGTTAGCGTACTCGTGCCACCTGTAAGAGATTGTTGGATAAGGTATGCTCCATACCAGATAAGAATTGCCGTCCCTACAGCATTTGTCATTTCAACAAATGGACGGAAAATCGCATTCTGTTTAGTCGCATTTTTCCAAGACTCAAAGTTTTCGGTATTAATCCTATCGAAGAACCCCATGTTTTCTCGTTCTTGCGTAAAGGATTGTGTCACGCGAACCCCTTGGATACTTTCATTTAAGTGAGAGTTAAGCATGGATTGCTTTATTCGAACATCCTGCCAAGCTCTTCTGATTTTCCTGCGCAAGCTTGTGGAAATGAAGAACATGATCGGCAAAATAATTAATATTGCGGTTGCCAATTCAGGACTTAATGAAAATAGAATCACTACTATACCAATTAGTAGAATAAAGTCCATAAGCAGATTAATAACACCGTTTGTAAATAATTCTTGCAAAGAGTTGATATCATTCATGATTCGAACAAGGATTGATCCCGCCGAACGTTGATCGAAAAAGCGATGGGAAAGCCCTTGAACATGTGTAAATAAATGCTTTCTTAAATCATAAATCACCTTCTGACCAAGCATGTTCATCCATCGTATCCTCAATGCATTTGCCACATAAGACACCAGATATAAAATAGATACAATCACCGCTAAATTGACAAGCATATCCATGTCTTTCTGCTTAATGGCCACATCATATAAATATTTACCAATGATGATCGGAATTGCTAATCTTACCGCTGTTGCAATTAACATCGTAATGACTGCTAATGGCAGCAAGTTTTTCGAATAAGGTTTCATATATGAGAAGAGACGCCACATCTGTTGCCAGTTAAAAGGCTTCTCTATCGCATTATCAGTAGAATAATAGAACCTTTTCTTCACATTATCATTCAATTCAATTTTCTGTTTTTTGCGCATTCTTTTTCACCTGCCTTCAGTTAGTCTGAGCTTCCAAAACCGTTTTTTGGTCCTTGTACTGGATATCATAAATTCTTCGATATGCCCCGTTCTTTTGGACAAGCTCGTCATGTGTACCGCGCTCCACAACTTTTCCTTCTTCTAACACGAGGATTTCATCGGCATGTTTAAGTGAAGAAATTCTGTGCGCGATGATGAATGTTGTTCTGCCGGCCAATGCGGCCTTTAATTCTCTTTGTATATTAAACTCGGTTTGCATATCCACTGCACTTGTTGCATCATCCAATACTAGGATACTCGGATCAAGAATCAACGCACGAGCGATCGCGATACGTTGTTTCTGACCGCCGGAAAGCCCCATTCCACGTTCTCCAAGCATTGTGTCATAGCCGTCAGGAAGTTCCATGATAAATTCATGGGCCTGCGCCATTTTTGCAGCCCTAACGATTTCTTCCATGGAAGCATTCGGTCGGCCGTATGCGATATTTGATTTAATAGTGGAAGAAAATAAGAACGATTCCTGAAGCACAAATCCGATTTGATTTCGAAGTGAGTACAACGAGTATTTATTTACTTCTTCCCCATCAATCAAAATACGGCCGGACTGCGGCTCATAAAATCTTGTGATAAGCTGTGTGATACTTGTTTTCCCGGATCCTGTTGCACCGATTAATCCAATCTGCTTTCCTGGAGTCGCATCAAACGATACATTTTCAAGCGCAGTTTTATCCTCATTTGGATAACTGAATGTAACATCCTCAAACGTAACATGACCTTTTAAATTCGGTACATCTTTAGCATCTGGAGAATCTTGAATGTCCTCTTCTGCCTCTAGAATCTCCAATAACCGCTCTCCAGAAGCTTTTGCTTGTGAGAATTGATTGATGACAAATCCTAAGTTTGCAATCGGCCAGACAATGTACCAGACTAAACTAAAGAAAGCTACAAGTGCCCCCTCCGATAACTGGCCATTGATTACCAAATACCCACCAAAAGCAAGAAGCCCCACCACACAGGCATTACCAATGAATTCCATGAGCGGAAAGAACTTTGCCCAAATATTCGAAGTAGAAATATATTTATCCTTGTAGTCCACATTGGAATCATTGAACTTATTAATTTGGTAACCTTCACGTGATAAAGATTTTACTGTGTTGATCCCACTGATGTTTTCTTGTACATTCGTGTTCAATTTACCGAATGACTTACGAATTCCACGGAATGCCGGGTGAACCCTTTTATCAAAACGGTACGTGACAAATGCAAGGAATGGCATAGCCAGCAATGTGACAAAAGTTAAGGCTACTGAATAATAGAACATCAAACCTAAACTAATGGTTACTAACAGTACGAATCGAATCAATTCTGCAAAGCCAAATGATAAAAAGAACCTGAATCCCTCGACATCCGCTGTCAGCCTTGACATCAAGTCCCCTGTCTTGGCATTGTCATAATAACGAAACGGCAGAAATTGCAGTTTTTCATACAGTTCATTTCTTAAGCGATACACAGAACGAATTCCGAATAGGTCGCCTAAAAATTGATTGAAATACGTAAATAACCCCTTTAATGCCATGATTCCAATGAAGCCAAGTGCAATATATGGTACGTATTGGAATTGTTGTTTTTCTATCACTTCATCAATGGTCACCTGTAAAATAACAGGATAGATGACGGTGATGACCGTAACCAATAGCAAAAAAATCAATGATATATAGAAATTTTTGCGATAAGGCCAATAAAACTCTTTTAACTTCTTAAAAGTCTCCACATGTATTCCCTCCCTTTGTTAACTCATGCTGGAAAATATAAGATAGTATCTAATATATCGAGTTTCGAAATAATTATCCAGTCTTTTTTGGAAAAATTTAAATTATTTATACTATTATTTTATTTGTTTATTGCACATTACGTAAGAGACAGGAAGACGGATGTTTTCTACATCTTTAGTCGGAGATGAATGAACAACTTTAGAGTATATGAAACTGGACTGAGGAAAATAATCTGTAGACATAAAAAAGGATCGCCCATCAAGGCAATCCTTTGCTATATTTTATATTTCTTATTTTTCCGTTTCACCTAAAACACGGTTTACACGTTTTTCTAGCATCTTCATCCCGCTTCCTCCTGCTTGGAAATGGCGAAGATTACCTTCTGCATCAAAAACATAATAAGCAGGTACATACTGATTTTCAAATGCATCTGTCAATTTATGTTCACCGTCAACGAATATCGGCTGGGAGATATCATGCTCACTCGCCGTCTTCTTAATGGAATCAAGATTCAAATCGTCCTCAGAGCGTGGCATGTGAACGGCGATTACATTCAATTTGTCTTTGTAGTTATCACGAAACTCATTTACTTGAGGCATCGCTTCTTTACATAGGTGACAGCTTACTGACCAAAAATGGATTAGCGTTGGCTTTTCTCCAATTAAATCCTCTTTAGTCACCTGACCGTTCAACCATTCGGTAGCGCCTGTCATTTCAGGCATCGGGGAGCGTAATTTCATACTTAACAACCTCCTATATAGATATATGTATGGCAAAGAAAAGGCCTAACGAAAACGTTAGACCTTATTTTTGTTGTATCAAATTATAATGTAGCTTGTCCAGGCTTCCAGTTAGCCGGGCAAAGTCCACCGGTTTGTAATGCTTGAAGTACACGAAGTGTTTCTTCTACATCACGGCCGATGTTGTTGTGGAATACTGTTTGGTATTGAAGTTCGCCTTCTGGGCTGATGATGTATAAACCACGTAGAGCGATACCTTCGTCTTCGATAAGAACACCGTAGTCGCGAGATACAACGTGATTAGTGTCAGCAGCTAAAGGATATCTTAATTCGCCAAGACCGTTGTCTTTGCGATCTGTATTGATCCATGCTAAGTGAGTGTGGATAGTATCAGTAGATACTCCAATGATTTCTGCATCTAAGTCTTCGAACTCATCGTAACGATCAGACATTGCAGTGATTTCAGTCGGGCAAACGAACGTGAAATCCATTGGGTAGAAGAAAAGCACTGTCCACTTATCGTTTTTCATATTTTCTTCTAAGCTTACTTTTCCAAATTCTTTGTTTGGTAATACAGCGTCCATTTCAAAACGTGGAGCTTGTTTACCTACCATGCGTTCTGCCATTTGTAAATCCCTCCAAGTTGTAATTTCAAATGAGAATTTATGTAGTTGATTCTCATTTACTTTTTATATCAACATCCACTATTATAAACCACTCTTTATTTTTAGTCAATGTTAAATGATAATTAATTTAATTAAGGCGTATATAAAACTGGTTCTTTACCACTTTGTTGGTATTCCCTCTCTCCCAGTGATTTAATCTCCTGTGGGAAATGGGAATTTTTTCTCCAGTGTTTATAGTAACATTCTTTCCTGAGAGAATAAAACAATAAGCTCTGCTTGAAATGCTTCTGTTGAATTATTTGGTTTTCTTATGTGAATCCTTTATAATGCCTTATTAGGACTACATATATATTACTAGAAGGGAGTACACTTAAATGGTATTTGATATTACAAACATTGATCTTTACGCAATTTTGGTTGCGGTTGGAATTATCTTCTTAAAGTTCCTTGTAATCATCATTGTATATGCGATTGTAAAATCGCTCGGTACAAGAATCATTACCCGACTGTTTGAACGAGCAACGAAACGCCAAGGGTTAACGCCCGGAAGAGCAAAAACCTTGGAAAAACTCACAATAAATATTTTTACATATGCATTGATTTTCTTCCTAATAATCATGGTGCTTGAAAATGTTTTTGATGTAAGAACGACTGCAATATTAGCAGGTGCCGGAATCGTAGGTCTTGCCATCGGATTCGGTGCCCAAGGAATCGTCAGTGATGTAGTGACCGGATTCTTTCTGCTCTTGGAAAAGCAAGTTGATGTGGATGACTATGTGACAACGGCAGGCTTTTCAGGGATTGTAGAAGAGGTTGGTCTGCGCACCACTAAAATAAGGGACTTTGATGGTTCCCTTCATTATGTACCGAATCGGGAGATATCCAATTTGACCAATCATTCCAGAGGGAATATGCGTGCTCTTGTCGATATCGGCATCTCTTATGATGATAATATCGATTTTGCCATTCAAGTTATGCAAAGCGTCTGTGATCAGGTTGCTGCAGAAGATGAATCAATCATTGATGGTCCAAATGTAGTTGGAGTACAAGGCCTTGGTGACTCGGATGTCGTTATCCGAATCATTGCAAAAACTGAAAATATGCAACAATGGGCTGTAGAACGTAAGCTGAGGAAAGCATTGAAAGAGGCGCTTGATGCAAATGGAATCGACATCCCATTTCCGCATCAAGTATATATCGAGAAAAAGGATTGAATTTCAAGTGAAGTCTGGAGTATATGCTCTGGACTTTTTTGTATATGAAATCCGGTTTCCCCATCAAAAAAAGAGCCATTGCGGCTCCTTTTTTTAATGGCTAATTCTGCTTTCTACCTGCTGGCAAATCTGGTCTGCCGTCATTCCACTTGCTTCAATCACGGAACCTGCAGTGACACTATTGGAGATTCCCATTACATTATTGTCTATACCCGTTACTACACAGCAGTCGCAGCCCTTGGCATCGTTTTCGTTCGTCAATTGAACTACATCGTAGCCTTTTTGCTTCAATGCTTCTTGAACATCTGTCAAGGATTGTTCTACACCGATTTTTGGCATATGTAATCCACCTCCTCTTCGTTAATTTGGCTCGCAATCACGAAATTATACGGAGGGGAAAATAAAAATGTCAGTTTGCTTTAAAATTCAGGTAAGAAATAATCGTACTTATCGCTACACCTATAGCGTCTTCGTTTGGATTCAATTTAGAATGATGCAGCCCGTAAGGTGATTCTGCACCGAGCCAGAACATGAAACCAGGGATATTTTCAATCATATATCCATAGTCCTCTCCTGTCATAGCCTCTTTGCATTCCACTACACGAACATTGGTGTTCTCCGATACATACTGCATAAATTCTTCTGTAAGTGCCAGATCATTATCCACCTGATGATACATACTTCCGTAATCTATTGAAGTTTCACAGTTATAACCAATCTCTACCCCATGGACAAGTGCTTCTATCCGCTCTTTTACTTTTTTCATGCTTTCCACGGAAAGGGTACGGATAGTCCCTTCTAGTCTGGCACGCTCTGCAATGATGTTTTGGACAGTTCCACCGGTTATTTTCCCTACCGTAATAACCGCACTGTCTAGTGGATCTACATTACGGGCTATGACTGTCTGCAATTGGGTAACAAGTGAACATGCGGCAACCACCATATCATTTGTTTGATGTGGGTATGCTGCATGGCCCCCTCGGCCTTTTAAGTCGATAAACAGCTCAGAAGTATTCGCAAAAAGAAGTCCCGGCTTTGTTGCAATAGTCCCGACTGGATACTCGGGAGCTATATGGAGTGCAATAATCAAATCGGGTTTCCAAGCTTTAAAAACATCTGTTTGTATCATTGGCAAAGCACCACCGGGTCCCTCTTCAGCAGGTTGGAACATAAATAGTAAGTTATCCTTGGGAGGAAGTTGAGAAAAATGTGTCAGTATTCCAAGAGCGATGCTCATATGAATATCATGGCCGCATGCATGCATCATACCCTCGTGTAAAGAATGAAAGGGCAAATCAGTTTCTTCGGTAATCGGCAATCCATCAATGTCCGCTCTGTACCCGATCGTTTTTGATGGTTCGGTTCCTTGAACTCTTACAAAAATGCCAGTTTCCCATAGTTTATACTCTATATGATCCTGCGGGAGCTTTTGTATATAATGCAGCAAATATCCTTGTGTTTTGGTTTCTTGAAATCCCTTTTCAGGAATTTGATGTAGATCCCTTCGTATCTGGATATAGGGATTGATCAAATTTGTCAAAATAATTCCTCTCTTTCTATTCAATCTGACTTCTATTGAAGAAAAAGGCGTGGAGTAAAACACCCACGCCTTTTCCTAGACTTTATTATAGTTGACGAAGTTCTTGTTTGATTTCTGTTTTGGACTTCGTTTTTTCATCAATTTCCTTGATTTTCTTAGCAGGTGTCCCAGCAACAACTGTGTATGGTGCAACATCATCAATAACGATGGCGCCTGCTGCTACTACTGCACCTTTTCCTACAGTTACACCCTCAAGCACTACTGCATTAGCTCCGATCACCACGTCGTCTTCAATGACAACCGGTTTTGCGGATGGCGGCTCGATCACACCTGCAAGAACAGATCCCGCACCGATGTGGCAGTTCTTACCGACAGTAGCACGCCCACCAAGAACAACATTCATGTCTATCATTGTACCTTCTCCAACTACAGAGCCGATATTGATGGATGCACCCATCATAATGACAGCATTGTCTCCGATTTCCACTTGATCACGGATGATAGCACCTGGCTCAATCCGTGCTTTTATACCTTTCATATCAAGAAGCGGGATTGCTGAGTTGCGACGGTCGTTTTCCACCACATAATCTTCAATTTTAGATTCATTTTCTTTAAGGGCAACTTCAATTTCAGCCCATTCGCCAAATACTACTCCGCTGTTTCCATTTAAGAAAGTTTTAGAAGAAGAGCCAAAGTCGATGCCTTCTACTTCACCTTTCACATAAACCTTTACAGGTGTGGATTTTGTGCTGTTTTGAATAAAAGAAATAATCTCGTTTGCGTCCATCATTTTCATTATGTATTTCCTCCTAAAACAATAAGTCTTTATCCCTTTACTCTATCAAACAAAGAAAAGTGTGACAAGTAAAATAATTTTTTTACTTTTAACCATAAAAAAAGAGAGACTTAAGCCTCTCTTTTTTGTACCATTTTATCATTCGTTCTTGCAATGAATTGAACAATGATCACACCTGCAAGGAAAGTGAATATGGATACTACGTTTACAAGCATACTGGTTGAGAAACCATTATAAACAACAGCAGTGGATCCAATTACAAGTCCAATGATCGCAGCAAAGGTCATTTTAGGATAGTGAAAAAGAACAAATTTAATTACTTTACTTGAAACAATAAACCCTACTGCAACACCTGCACCAATTACAAGGATGATTGGCAGGTTCAAGCCCTTAAGAGCGGCAATGGCTGTGGTATAGTACCCCAAGATCAACAGAACAAGGGAACCGCTTATCCCCGGGAGCAACATGCTCATGCTCGCCAGCCAGCCAGCAAAAAACAAACTGATCGCCGAACTGATGGTCAATGTTTCAATGACAGGCCTTGTGGATTCCTGTAAAAATGCCATGGAAGCCACCAAAACAAGTGGAATTATCAGTGCAACATAATGACGGGCTGTAAATGTGTTTTTCATATCGGATTCTTTCGCCAATAGAGGCAAAACACCAATAATCAGACCTAAAAATAAGAAGTGAGTTGGTTCAGGGTAAGATTTTAAAAGAAAGTCCAAGATATGACTAAAAAGGAGCAGCGCTGTTCCAATCCCGATACCAAGTGGTATAAGGAATTTAAGATGCTTTGCCCAATCCTTACTGAAAAAACCACTGATCGCTTCAATCAATCGATCATAAATTCCTAGTATGAACGCAATGGTTCCCCCGCTTACTCCGGGGATTACATCACAAATGCCCATTAAAATACCACGATAAATATTTTTCCATTCCATTTCCGATCGTTCCACCTTAATCTTCAGTCTAGTTATTCAAGTTCTTATATTACTACTACTTAAAAGGATAATCCAATGAAATCTATTATTGGTTTGTAGATTTTTGATAGTCGGTTACGATTTCCATGAAGGCTTGGACCTGCTTTAATTGAAATGCAGATTCATATCCGATCAGCCAGGTATCTCTATGAAGTTGGGAAACATCATCTTCTTCAAGGGGAATTTTTTTTATGTTCTCGTAATCGTCCTGCAAAGTGATGGATGGGAGAATCGCGTATCCAATCCCATTCAAGGCCATCTGCTTACATGTTTCAATCTGATCCACGACGATTGTCCTTTTAGGTGGTGATTGAAACTTCTTATGCCACCAGACCTGAATTTCCTGATAGTAGGTAGAGTCACTTTTGAATTGTATAAACGGCCGCTCTGTATGTTCAAGATCTGAAAGCTCTTCAATCTCCGTATCAACTAAGTATAGGTTATCCTTAAGAAGATGTTTTTTCACACCCTTCCATTCTGGATTTCCTCGAATAATCCCTACATGCACCTCGTCTTCATAAAGACTCTTGACGATATCGCTGCTCCAGCCGGTAACAAGGGAAACTTTAGCATTGGGGTATTTTTGAATGAATTTTTTTAAAACCTTTGGCAGCCAATATTGACCTATGATAGTAGCAACTGCTATCTTAAGTGTCCCATGCACTTCCTTGTCCAAAGATGTAATTTCCTCTCTCACCTTAGCATCCTTGGCCAAGACTTCTTCTGAAAACTCCACAATCTTCTCCCCGGCTGGTGTAATCAACAGGCCTTTTTGTGTACGGATGAAAATCTTGGTATTCCATGCTTTCTCGATAGATTGCAGCCTCTGGGAAAGAGCTGGCTGTGAGACAAATAAGCGTTCTGCAGCCTTTCTCATATTCTTTTCTTTTGCAAGAACGGATAATATCTGAAATTCTGATGTATTCATAGTTTAACCTCAATATAAGTTTTTCTTATAGTATATCTTAATTTTTATGTATTTTCATTATGACTTTGACTGCCATACAATAAATGAGAAGGGATGGAGGAGAAAATATGGAAACATCTTACTATTATCTTATACTTATTGGATTCATTGCAACTTTCGTCGGGACATTCGGAGGAGGCGGAGGATTAATCAACCTGCCATCGATGCTGCTTTTAGGAGTGCCGATTCATTCTGCTATTGCAGCAAATAAATTTTCCAACACATTTAGCTCGTTCTCAAGCTTTTATACTATTTGGAAACGAAAAGAGGTCAAGTTAAAGTTAGGTTTATCCATTCTGCCCTACACTATTACAGGCGGAATACTAGGTGCTTTGCTAGCTTCCTATTTAACAGAAGATGTCCTCTTAAGAGTAGCTTTACTATTATTAATCGCAGCCACAACTTTGAATATAGTGAAATCCAGACTGACTAAACGCCAAATTGATGGTACCACCCCACGGCTTTTCTATCCGACATACATCGGGATCGGGGCCTTTGATGGTTTATTTGGACCTGGTCAAGCCACCCTGCTCATGCATTCCTTCTTAAATGTAGGGTACTCATTCCTGACCAGCATCGGACTAACAAGACTCCAGACTTTCTCAAGCTGTTTTGTTTCCTTCATCGTATATTTTTCAATGGGGCACTTTGATTGGAGAGTGGGGTTGGCACTTGGCACCGGATCTTTACTCGGAGCTCAAACAGCTGTTAGACTCGCTGATAAACTGAGCTTTCTCCCATGGCAGAAAATCCTTAGTGTTTTTTCCATTTTCCTGATAGGTTATTTACTCGTGAAAATACTATTCTAATAAAAACCGGCACTCCTAATGTGAATGCCGGTACACAATGATTACTCTTTTTTGGGCAAGAGTAAAATCAAGAGGAAACTTACAACCGCAAACCCGGCAACCACGAGGTAAACCGTATGCAAGGCAGAAGTCAGCCCATCCTGCAGCAGGATCCTCATGGAATCGGAAAGTTGATTCCGTTGTTCTTCATTCAATAACAAAGTCGTTGAATCAAGAGAAAATTGCTCCAGCTCCCCATTCTCTTGCAAATGCTCTTGGATGCGTGAATTCAAGATTCCACCAAGTAGGGCAGCACCAATCGTACTTCCAAGTGTCCTCATAAACATATTTGATGCCGTTGCCACACCGCGTTTCTGCCAAGGAACATTACTTTGGATGGAAACGATGAATGCCGTTGTGGAAAAGCCCATGCCCACTCCAATCATAAAGGAACCAAACGCCGCCCATATAGGTCCGTCATCAGGACTCAGCGTCATAAAAATGATGCTGCCCAAAATGAGCGCTACTCCTCCAATGATGGAGGTTGTCCTAAAACCTATTTTTAACAATAGCCTGCCTGCAATCATCGCGGCTATCGGCCAACCTATAGACATGGTCGTCAAAGTAAACCCTGCTACAATCGGTGGCCGCTCCATCACTCCCTGTACGAAAGCTGGCAAAAAGCTTGAAATTCCTATCAATATGACTCCGGTTGTCAATGAGGTGGTATTTGCAATAAAGATGGACCGCTCCTGCCAAATATCAAATGGCATCATCGGGTCTTTCGCCCTTCTTTCCTGCAGAACGAAAAGTGTGAAGGTTATAGCAGATAAGGCGATAAGGCCGAGCACGGGTCCAGAATTCCATGACCACCTTACTCCTCCTTCTACCATCACCAGCATAAAAGAGCTGACGGATAGAAACAGAAGTCCTGCACCTGCATAATCAATTGAGTGCTTTTTCTTTTCCACTCCCTCATGAAGAAAAAGATACAACCCTATGATTGCCAATATCCCTAATGGTATGTTCACCCAAAAGACAAATCTCCAGCTGACAAATTGGACTAGCAAACCGCCAATGGCTGGTCCAAGGACGGCCGAAATCCCCCATACACTTGATAGGTACCCTTGAATTTTCGCCCTTTCTTCTTTCGTATACATGTCCCCGACTATCGTGGAGGCAATCGGCATGACCGCCCCGGCTCCAAAACCTTGAATAAAGCGGAATACGATCAACATTTCGATGGAAGTCGCCATCCCGCATAATAAGGAACCGATAAGAAACACGATAATACCGAAAGTGAGAATCGGCTTTCTTCCAAATAAATCAGAGAGCTTACCGTATATCAAAACCGTTACGGCATTCATCAACAAGTAAGAGGAGAATACCCAGCTATATAAGGAGAACCCTCCTAAATCAGCTGCAATGGCAGGCATGGCCGTGGAAACGATGGTAGCTTCTATTGCTGCCATGAACATGGCGAGCATGATCGCCGCCAATACAAATGGTTTTTTTGTTTTGTTTGAAGAGGCTTGTTCCATTTGCTGCCTCTCAAGTGTTGCTGTCCCCATGTCTTCCCCTTCTCTCTTTATAATTGCCTACTATTTCGTGCCTCTATATAAATTGTACCCATTCAACAATTTTATGCAACCATCAGCTTTTAGATAAACAAAAAAAGACCCTACTAATCAAGGTCTTTTTCGTTGTTGTTTTTTTGAAAATGTGTATGCAAACGATCTAAAATCGTTCGTCTTGTTAAAATTCCTTCAAACATATTATCCTCGTCTTGTACACAGACAAAAGGATGGTCCACCAATAGTTCCAGCCCTTTTTCCACCGTGTCATTCATCTTCAAGCTCGGCAGTTCTTTATTCATTACATCTTCCACCGTCATATGTTCAAGCTTGTCGAATTCAATCCGTTCCAATCCCAAGATGGAATCCATGATATGTGTCGTACTTACCAAGCCATGCAGTTTATATTTGGGATCTAAGACCGGCACTGCCGTGTATCCCGTTTTTGTAAGTACCAATAATGCATGTTCCAAGTTATTCTTTACCTGGACATGTGCAACCCGTTCTGCGGGGATGATTAAATCTCTAATCGTTGCTCCTAAAACCTTATCACTCTGGAGGCTGATCATAAATGTTCTTCCTCTCTTTATTTACTCTCTAATACTATATGCAGTATCATGTAATTGACCAATATCATTGTAGCATAGATCGGCCTTGGACTCGAATTTTTACAATTAGAAAGTTATCGTCTTTCTTCGACATGTTTCCTCACAAAAAAACTGCCCTCTTAAGGCAGCTCGTATTTCCCATGATATTATGATATTTTTTCGTACAATTCAATAAGCTGCTGATAGGTCTTTGTTTCTAATTTCTTTTCTCCTACCTCAATATCATTTATTTCACTGATCACCAGTTCCTTGGCTACATCTGTTGATATCAATAAGGCAACCAGCAGTTCTTTTTCTTCATGTGTTAAAGTCACCATTTCTTCAAACAACTCCTTTCCATGATATGTTTTACTTCGTATAACGGTTTGCATAACAAAAGGCTGTGTATGCATCCGGTTTAATTTTGGCGTCCAAACCCATAGCCGTGATTCTGCCTGTCATCTCTTGGATGAAATCCTTGGTAGCACCTTTTTGTCCAATATCTAAGTGGATTTCAAAATGGAAATCAGCACCATGCTCCAAGTGTGGCAACAGCAGGTTTTGTATCTTTTCAAGTTTTTCCACTGAAAACAGCATTGCGATCTCTTGGCTCAAAGCCGTTTCAAGCGATATTTTTTCATGAAGGCTTTTTATGGCCCTATTGGCGATATACGGTCTTACGCATCCCCATGCACCTTTCCCCACTCTATGGAGGTGTATAGCTGTCATGAACTTTGTCTCCATTTGGTGGACATGTGAATCGGTTCCAATGGACAGTAAGTAAGGGGCTCTTACATCTTTTTGGATAAACATAAGGATTTTTTCATAAGCTTGTTCAAAAGTAAGGTAGCCGTGGGTAATATTTATAAATTTACTGGGGTTATCCATTTATCCACTTCCTTTTCCGTACTTCCCTTATACTTATATGTTCCTTTCTCCAAAAAAATTATTAAATTTCTTAATATGTCTGTATATACCTCATTATTGACGGTATTTTATATGGAATATACTTACTAGATTTTTTTCTGAGAAATATTTAAAACCAAGCCACATATTGACTTGGTTTATATTCATTTGCTTTTTTATTACCTGACATTCACGAAAGCTTCTTGAAAGGAGGAAGGACATATGAGTGTATATGCAGATTTTTGTGGAAGTGTTAAATCATCAGGAAAGTGTTCGTCTAATAAAAAAACTTGAAGATGTAACTGGGGCAGCAAGTCCGACTTTATTCCGATTAGTTAATTTCGGCCCTGAGAATTGTTGTTTGGTTTTATCATATGAAGTAACTTTGGAAACTGGTGCTACTGCAACCAGGAACTTTATTGTAGACTGTAGTGACATCGCTGGAGTCTCTTACGTAAACGACGGGGACCTTGGCACAGGGAATTCTATTTAATCTACAACATTAAAGAAGAGAGCTGCAAATAAACAGCTCTCTTCTTTATTGGGTTTATCCTTTACTTGTCTGAATCTGAGTTTTTGAATAGGCGCAATGCGGGCATCGATACATGACATTTTGATTGGAATGTGCTGTAAGCACCTTATCCATCGTTTCATCCTTATTACATTTAGGACAATGAACAGTTGGCATCATCATAACCACTCCTATTTACAAACTTCTTTTGAACTCTTCTTGATTGACAAATATTTCTTCCTTATCAATTGCGGTTGGATTGGCAAGCACCAGTCCTATATTAGTGGAAGATGTCTTATCATCAATAATGGTAAAAGGAATATTATTCTCATTCGCAATGCGTATATATTTAGATAGATGCATGTAGTCAAGGTCCCCATCCAAGTACAACCTTGATGAAGGATGTCTTTTCATCAGATTTGCAATCGGTTTATATGGTTTGGGTTGCAAAACTTGACCATTTGTCAAAGCCAGGATAATCCGCTCACGTAACTGAGAAAGGTATTCTCTTCTTTCGCTTGGTTTGGTCTCGGGTGTACCTTTTAAACCTCTATCTATATAATCATCAATATTTTTACCCATATACTTTTCCTCCCCAATGAATAACAGGTTGCCCTGCCTTTCTTAATGGATCAGATCGAAAATTTCAATCGCAATCATATCTATATTGTCAAATTGAAATGTTTTAGGGTTCTCCCCTTTTAGGAATACTTCCAATTCATATGTATTTGTCTTATCGAAGAATTTCACACTGCATACTTTTTCTCCATTCACCTCGAAAAAGCGCTGTGCCGGTTCATTTCCAGCCTCCGAAGTTTCCTTTAAATCATTTAGTCTTTTTACAATCCCTACTAATAGTGACATGTAACAACTCTCCTTCTATTCCTTCCTACCTATATCATTTACCTTGAGTTGGTTGACCATTCGTATTTTTGTACAAAACCTTCTCTTTTTCCAGTAAAATAAGGGTAGGAAATATAATTATTATAGTGTTCGACCATAACTTCTCTTTTATTGTAGTCTAAAATGACGAATAAAACATAAGAAGTTGTGAATTTTTTCTTACGAGGAGCTGTATCCATGAAAATAATCGTCTATACCCAGCCAGAATGTCCGCCATGTCAGGTGGTCAAACAATTCTTAACTCACCATAATATCACTTATAAAGTTATTGATATAACTGAAGACCTTGAGGCCAGAGATTATTTAGTGCATGAATTACAGTCATTTTCCACTCCTACTGTAACAGTGAATGAGCATGTTGTAAAAGGATTTGACCTCCAACAGCTGCAACAACTTATAGGGATAGAAGAGTAACTTTTCTAGTCTCTTTTGCAAGAGAATACATCATACCATTAAACGGCGAGCGTATGAAAGCTTTTTTGCATAATCAATGATAAAAGGCTGTTTTGGCAAACTTCGTTGTTGCTTCGAATACTCAAACTAGCTTTTAGGCATGCCTATTTCAATGTTTCTAGGCTGAAACCGACAGTTCACCTGTGAATAGCAACATTAGAGCCAAATAAAAAGAGCGGGGAGCCCCGCTCTTTTACTTGATGTGCTCGCATTTACCTTGCTACTAAAAATGACTGATGCTGTTTTTCTTGTATCAACTGTGATGCTATCATCGGTGCTTTGACTGCATATGAATGATGATAGAATGGGGAAAAGATATAACCAAAAGAATATAGGTTAGTCAGGAGCGGTTCATATTTTGCCCCTTCTAAATCTGTTTCGTTTTGATTTTCATTTAAAGAAAGGATATCTTTCACAAAATCCGGTTCTTCGTATTCGAAACCATACTCCACTACTTCCCAACCTGATGTGTTTTTCTTTAGCTTTACATATTCGTAATGATCATCATAGAGACTTGGCATGTTTTCTTCAGATTGAAAAAATTCATAAACCGTTATGGTCCCTTCTTCTCTCACTATTTTAGTTTCATCCGTATAGGAAAAGAAAGGTATATAGTAGGCCGGGAAATCTGTCCCATATGTAATATAACCTTCCTTTTCATTGAAAAGGTGTTCCTCTAAAAAGTTTTTTTGATATTCTGTTGAGAAATAAGGGTTCAATATGTCATCAATTTCCTTCATAGTGTGATGACGTTCACCTAAAGAAAGCTGAGACTGGAACGCTTCTTGCAAAAATGCAAATACTTCCTGATCTGTATCTTGCCCCTCGGCAGATGCTGCGGTTGAACCAATCAATAATAAAGTTATGATGGAAATTATGCCCGTCCAATGTTTCAGCATCTAATTCTCCTCCTCCTATGATGTGTCTACTAATTGTATCAAGAACCGCTGTCGGCATGGACTGTAACCGTTCGTAAAATTAATTGGAAAACTGACAAATTATTCACTATATTTATTTACTACCCTACTCAAACAACCTAAAACCAAAAAATCCCCTTACAAATGTAAGAGGTTTCAGTGTGTAGATAGAGCTTAATAAATTATTTAGTTGATCGCAGTGGAAGTCGCTATGACTCCTGCTGACTAGGTAAGCCCCCGCAGGCGTAACTGAGGCTTACGGACCGCCCTCCAAATAAGCGAAGCGCATTGAACGAAGATCAACTTTTCCACCAGATAACATAACTAATTTTTAGTTTCTCAACAATTATACATTCCTGTTACCTTAGTGCAGCATATACGATGTATAACAATATCAACACTGTAGCAACGAACATAGAAACAAAAACCGGATTTTTCATCACATAATGATCTTGAACTTTCTCACTGATGGAAGAATCCTGCCCAGTAGCTTGCGTATCAGCACGCCTGCCTAACCGATAAGTATAAACCATTGCACCTGTCACGATGATCAAAGCTAATATAGCCAAAATAAAATCAAAAGAACCCATTCTTTTCACCTCTCCGAGCAATCTATACTCTTAAGGTAAACAAACAAATAATTTCTATTCGTTCTTTAAAGAAGATCCTGGTTTTCATACAAATAATTATAAGCAATATCAATATATAAGAATTTCCCCTCAGTGATCAAGCACGAATAGGTGCGGACCGTCTCTCCTGTATCTATATCACTATATATGTCTGAGAGTATTCCTTTTCGTTCCATACTCATTTTCATGACATGCTCAAGGAAATACGGCCTCCAACTCCAATTTTTCCCTATTGAAGACTCTATAGCTGTCCAACAGTCTTCATCTTTCACCATGTTTGATGATAATTGAAATCCATTTTCGTCACAAACATACATACGGAAACTTATCTCTGATATCTTTTCGGCTATGGATAGCAGCCATTCATCCAGCTCTTCCATTTCTATCTTCTTTGGTAGTAATGGTTGAATTAGATTTTGAAGCCTGGCTGTAAATTGATGTAAGGCCTGGAGCTTTCTTTTTTCATATCTAATGAATTGCTGAAATTTTTCTTTAAGAACTTTTTTGGCGAAATCGTTTTCTATGAAGACAGGAGAGGGCTTATGGAGATAGTACCCCTGATAATATCTCCCTCCATTTCTCCATGCATATTGGAGCTGAAAGGAAGCTTCCATTCTTTCATATAATAATGTTGCACCGATTTTTCTGGAGAGGACGGCCAATGAATGCAATATATCCTGATGGGCTGCCACTTCATAAGATTGTCTCAATATTTCCAGATTCACTTTAATTATATTCGGGCTTAGCCGACCTATTTTATCCATATTTCCGCCCGCATCTCCTATATTTGCAACAGAGATTTGGATACCATATGTTTTGTAATAGCTAAAGATGTGATGCAAGTGTTCATTTTCCTCTTTAGAAGAAAGCCCATCCAGTTCAATCACAATATTATCAAGTCTTAACCCTTTCGGTACATATGTAAGCAAGAGTTCCAATAAGGACTCCCCCTGGTCTTCCAACAACAAATCAGCGCTTTGATTAATAAAAACCTTTAGCATGCAGTTTTGTTCTGTAAAATAATTTAGTGCCTTTTGGATGATGATCTTATCCACTTCAAGCAGATATTCGCTAGGCACAGTCTTGTCACGGAAAAATGGTCCGAGGCTTATTACGTCCCCATTCTCCATCTGAAATCTCCCCAGTACTTCATAGCCTATCACTTCTTGGGCGTCGGCACTGAAAATTGCTTGATAATAGGGAGTGGCCCTTTCTATATTGGCCATAACATCTAGTGGGTCCATCTTTTTTCTCCCCTTTGCCTTTGTTTGGAATGATTATACCACGGCAGAAGAGTAATAAGACAAGATTTTAGGGCAAATGCAATTCGTAAAAATTAATAGAGTCTCTTCGGTATTTTTAACGATTGCCCGATTTTCAGGCAATCTGTACTCAGGCTGTTCATTTTCCTGATAGCTTCACGGGATATATCATACCTTTGAGCAATTTTTATAATGCTGTCAGATGTTACAACTGTATGAAGATAACACGGTATTTTCAAGTCCATTCCGGCAAATACTGTGTCTCCTTCCAAATGATTTGCCTTCTTGAGGCAAGTTTCATTAATGGATAGCTTTTGCGCTATATCTTCAAGGGTTTCATTTGACTGGATTTTATAAACTGCATGTGCGGGACCTTCTATCAGTTCCCTTCCAGCTCCATTTTTTTCATCTAAAACTGCAACAAGGAACTGTTGGAATTTTATACGATAACTCTCTACAGCTGTACCCTTGGGTAGTACTTGCATGGCATATTTTCTGGCTGATTCCAATAAATTTTTTCTTTTTGATATATGTTGTTCTCTGCTGTCATATTCCACTGCGAATTCATAAAAAGCTTCTGTCGGATTGATGAAAACCGTTAACTCTTTGTTGGTTTCATCCCATTCATACTTATAAAAGATGCTCACTGGTTTTCCTCCTTTTTGCTTAGTATGGACAAAAACTGTGGGCAAGTATGAAAAAAACGCATGGAAGCATTTTTCAATGCTTCCATGCGCAAGGATTTAAAACGGGAATGGTTGAAGCCATTGACCTCCATCCATAGTGATACATTCCCCATTTATGTAAGCTGCTTTGTCTGAACTTATGAAAAATGCCAGTTCCGCAATCTCTTCAGGAGTACCAAACCGCTTCAACGGCACGCTATCTGCAACTTTTTTCGCTTCCTCCTCAGACTGCATTAGCTTGTCTGCTCCACCTGTCCTCTCGATCGGGCCGGGTGCTATTGCATTTACTCGAATCCCATATTTTGTACCCCATTCCACGGCGAGTGTCCTTGTCAGGGAAAGAACACCAGCTTTAGCTGCAGCGGAATGTACCACTCCTGCACCTGCATTCCAAGCGTAGGTTGCAACCATATTGATCATACTGCCTTTTTCATTTCGTGCCATCCAGTATTTACCCACTGCAGAACTGCAGTAAAATGTCCCATTCAGAACAATATCTATGACCGACTTCCATCCGTTTACTGAAAGCTTTTCCGCAGGACAGATAAAGTTCCCTGCTGCATTATTTACAAGAACGTCAATTCTTCCAAACTTCTCATCCGTGAGTTTGACCATATGCTCGGCATGATCTGGTTCTCTAACATCCATTTGAATAGTCAAAACTTGCCCTTCTGAACACTGGATTTCTTCCTTGGCTTTGGCGAGCCGGTCCAGGTCCCTGCCAGTGATGACAACATTATAACCTTCTTTCGCAAATTTCATAGCCATATATTTCCCCATTCCACTTGAACCGCCGGTGATAATGACGACTTTGTTTTCCATATGAAATTCTCCCCCAATCCTATGTCTCTATATTATTTTAACCTAATATTCATAATTATTAAAATGTTTTATGTCACCCATTCTAAATATTTACCAACAAAAGTAGATAGTAAGAATGAGAAATTTCAATGGAAATGGTGCTATAATGAGTATGCATTTACAACAGTTGGAGTAGACAATCAATAAATTAGAGATAGGTTGATTATATTGGCTAAGGTAACAAGACGAGGCTTTTTCAAACGAATATTCATACTAGCCTTCACAGCTCTTCTGACAAGTGGAGCAGGCTATTATTATGCAAGATACATTGAACCCAAACAAATAAAAATATTAAAACATACCATCAAACACCCAGCCATCCCAGAAAGTTTTTCCGGTATAAAAATTGCTCAATTTTCTGATACTCATATCGGCCATCACTTCAATAAAGCCGATCTGGAGAAAGTCATTCGCAAAATAAATGAAGAGGAACCTGACATCGTCGTTTTTACAGGAGATTTAATGGACAACCCACTGGAATATGACAGCTCTTATAACCTTATTGGAATATTGAGCAAGGTCAAGGCCCCTTTAGGAAAGTTTGCAATCTTCGGGAACCATGATCATGGGGGATATGGGACAGAGACCTATGAAGAAATCATGGAAGAATCAGATTTCACTGTATTAAAGAATGAAAATACATTTGTGGAGATAATTGATGGCAGCAGAATCTATATTGCCGGTGTGGATGATTTAATGCTTGGCAGACCCGATTTCCGTGAAACCCTTAAGGGCATTCCAGATGAGGCATATACCATTTTGTTGGCACATGAGGGGGATGCGGCTGATTCCATTGCCGAACAGTTCCATGTTAACCTACAATTATCCGGGCATTCACATGGTGGACAGGTTCAACTACCATTCATAGGACCTCTTATCACCCCTCCTCTTGGTTCCAAATTTTTTGAGGGATTTTATCAACTGGACGATTTGACCCTTTACGTGAATAAAGGACTCGGAACGACCAGACAGCCATACCGCTTTTTGGCACCTCCTGAAATCAGCTTTTTCACTTTAGAAAAGGAATAGGAGATTCATTTCAACGGTTTTTTCTAATTTATTTGGGCTACCCGGTACAAGCGCACAGCTTTCCTTATTCCCATACATTATAGGGACACTATAAAGGAGGCGTATGTCTTGATGAATCGTAATTTCCCACAAAATAGATTTATAGGAGGATTTGGCTTTCCTTTCTTTCCATTTTTAGGTGGATTGGCAGTCGGTTCCCTGTTAGCGCCAAGGCCCATTTACTACCCACCATACCCCTATTATGCACCGTATCCGCCATATCCTTATTATTATAGATAATGGTGACACGGTAAGAATAGCCGCTGCATCAAGTGCAACGGCTTTTTGTCTCGCTTTACATTAAAATAAAGGTGGTGATATAGATGGCCATCCATATCGTAAAACCTGGGGAAACATTGAACTTGATTGCCATGGATTACCGCAAGACCTTAGCAGAGATCTTAGCTGCTAACCGTATATCGAATCCAAATATCATCGTACCCGGACAGCGTATTATTATCCCCGGCATACCTGATGCGGAAACCATTCCCTACACAATAGAAATTTCCATAGCAAATAAAAGGTTAGTATTGAAGGATAAAGGTGTAGTCATAAAAACTTATCCTATTGCGGTTGGAAGAATGTTATACAATACCCCAATCGGAGATTTTATCATTGTTAATCGTCAACCGAATCCAGGTGGACCATTTGGGGTGATGTGGCTATCACTCTCCAAGTTATCCTATGGCATTCATGGCACGAATGATCCGAGTTCTATAGGAAAAGCCGTATCAAAGGGTTGCGTGCGCATGTTCAATCGAGATGTATTGGAGCTCTCATCCATCGTCCCTAATGGAACGCGTGTTTTTATACGACCACAATAGTTTACGCGAATATCAGCATAATAGTAGCTCCCCTTCCATTTTTTACGAAGGAACAGTATAATAAGGAAAAGGAAAGGAGCCTACTATGCATAATCAAAGCTATACGAATCAAAGAAAACACGATTCCTCCATTGAATCTTCTATTGAAAACCTCTCACGTGCCATTTTCACTGTAAATCGGCATGCCAAAACCGCGCCAGACCCAAAGTTTCTCTATACTTTAAAAAGAAAAGCCCTAGAGAAACTTATTACTGAGGGAAAAGCTACAAAAAAAGGATTACATTTTTCAAGAAATCCCAAAAATAGCAGACAGCAATCTGACGTGCTCGTATCTGCAGGAGACTATTATTTTCATCTTCCTCCTACTAAGGAGGACTTTACAGAATTGCAGCACCTTGGGGAGCTAAACGACCATTACCGCAATCCAAAGGCAAATATGTCATTGTCAGTGGCTAAGAATTTACTCCAAAGGTATACAAACTTCTACCCTACGGACGGAAAAAAGCAACCTGCAAAAAAACAGTATCAGAAACCCGTATTCAAAAAACTAGGAGAAAGCTACTTATAATTAAAGAACAAGGAGTCCAATCAAACGATTGGGCTCCTTGCAGTGTGTAGACAAAGTTATTTTATCTTTGAGATATGCAATAACAAGTTGATCGTAGTGGAAGGCGCGCAGACTTCTGCGGGAGGAAGGGACAGGGAAGACCCCGCAGGGCGTAAGCCCGAGGAGGCTTCCGGACCGCCCGCGAAAAGCGAAGCGCCTGGAACGAAGATCAACAGCAGGATGCAAATTTAAAAATATTTAGGGCTTTGTCAACAGTCTGCAAGGAGTCCAATCAAACGATTGGGCTCCTTGTTATGTTTAGAATAGTTTCGAGTCAATCAAATCTATCAACTTTGTAAGTTGTGGTTTGCTGATCTGCGCATCCGCACCAACCTGCTCCCCTTTATGTCTTAAATGATCTGTAATCAATGAGGAAAAAATAATGACCGGCATACCACTTAGAAAGCTGTCACTTTTGATTTTTTTAGTAAGGTGATGGCCATCCATTTGGGGCATCTCAATGTCTGTGATCAGAAGGTCTACCTGTTCTTGACCATTTTTCACTTCTGTCACCATATACTCCCATGCTTCCTTCCCATTTTCAAAGAAAAGAGTATGTTCAAAACCTGCAGCTTGTAATGTTTCCTCCAAAAGCTTTCTGAGCATAAAAGAATCTTCCGCTACCAGGATTTTTTTATCCCTTCTTTCAGGTTTCACATTCTTGTCCATTCGGGCAGCCTCTTTATCTAGGTTGGGAAAAATATCAAACATGATTTTTTCCACATCCACAAGGAGAATCATCTTTGATTCCTGCTTGATCACACCGGTGATATGATCTTCGAATCCCTGTTGGAACGAAGCTGGTTTCTCCATATCCGACCAAGAAACCCGATGAATTTGAGTAACATGATCCACCTTCAATATAACTTTCATCCCATTAAATTCTGAAACAATGAATTTCTGTTCCGGGTATTGGCATTTATCCTCAATCTCTAGAGCTCTTCTTAAATGAATGACAGGAAGAACTTCCCCCCTAAGTTCCAGAACCCCCTCCACATTTGCATGAGAATGCGGAATTTTAGTAACAGCTACAGGCTTAATGATCTCCCTTACCTTGAGAACATTTATTCCAAAACTGGTTTCACCTAGTAAGAACTCCAAAAATTCAACCTCATTAGTTCCTGAATCCAACAATATTCCACTTTTATTTTCCAAAATTAATACGCCCTTCCATCCTTAACTAGATGTTGCTCTATAATTTTTATCGGAAAATAAGTGAACTTGTTGAGACTCTTCAAGAAAAGCTTTTCTCCAATTCATCAACCAATGACCCAACATAGGCTACAGCTGTCTTGATTGGCTCAGGAGACGTCATATCCACACCAGCCAATTGCATCAGTTCTAATGGCTTTAACGTACCTCCTGCTTTCAAAGCAGAAAGCCAACGGTCGACTGCCGGCTGTCCTTCCTCTTGAATCAGCTTAGCAGCAGCTGTGGAAGCTGTCAGGCCCGCTGAATACGTGTATGGATATAGGCCCATATAATAATGAGGCTGACGCATCCAAGTCAAGCCTGCTCCTTCATCCAATTCAACTGCATCACCCCAGAAATCAGCTAGCAAAGCAGTTTTCTGTTCACATAGGACATTGGCAGTGATTGGGGTTCCCTTGCCGGCAAGCTCATACACCCGACGTTGAAGTTCCCCCTCCAAAATATGAGTTACAAAATTATGATAATACGTACCAAGTGATTGTAAGATTACCCAACGACGCATTCTTTCTTCATTCGGCTTAGCAAGGATATGGTGACTTAGTAACATTTCGTTCATAGTGGAAGGTGCTTCGACAAAATATCTGGATGGACGTGTATTGGAAATTCTTTGGTATCGACCTGCCAATCGGAAATGCCCTGCATGGCCTAATTCATGAGCAAGTGTATAGGCATTTCTCATGGAGTCACTCCAGGTCATAAGGATGTATGGATGAACTCCATAAGGGCTGGAACAAAATGCACCGGACCCCTTTCCAATATTATCCGCCAAGTCAATCCAACGGTTATTCAGCCCCTCTTCCATGATTTCCAGATACTCCGGACCCATCACTTCCAAAGATTCCAAAATAAGCTTAGATGCTTCATCATAAGTAATTTCAGGATTGAAGTCAGGATCAAGTGGAGCCTTCAAATCACAAAACTTCATATTCTCAAGGCCTAGTACCTTCTGCTTCAGTTTAGCAAACCTGCGCATATGGGGGGCTAACTCTTGTTGAATGATATCTAATTGATTATGATACATTTCTTTTGTCACTTGCTGATCATGAAGAAGCATATCGGTAACTGAATCATAGTTACGTAATTTAGCCTCCACAACCTGTTTTTTCACTTCTGTTGCATAGGTTGCAGCATAAGTATGCTTATATTGTTTAAGAGTCTCAATATAGGATTGATATGCCTTCCTGCGAAGTTCTGTATTTGAAGACCCCTCATAGTTAGGAAAAGAGTTGAAAGATAAAGGATGCTCTTGACCATCTTCTGTTGTGAAGGACGAAAATCTCATATCTGAGATTAAGCTTCTTTGATAAATCATATATGGAGCATTGTGTACCTCACCAAATGCGGAAAGAACTTCTTCTGCGTCAGGTGACAGTTTATGAGGCTTAGTCTCCAATACATCCAACAAAGTTTTTTGGAACTCTTTCAGTTCAGGCTCATGTTCTATGTAATTTAAAATCGCTTCCTCGTTTAATTGTAGAATTTCAGATTGAACAAAAGAAATTTGTGTACTGAATTGAGATAACATCCCACCGACTCTTGTTGAATTCGCCTGGTTTTCAGGGTTTGTCCCATCCTCAGATTGCTTTAATGAAGCATATGTCATCACTCTAGCAACTCTTTCAGTTAACTCATCCTTATCCTTTAGGCAGTCAAGGAGTGTTCTCGCATTAGCAACCACCCTTCCTTTATAACGCGTTACCTTTGAAAGGTCCATCTGAACGGCAGCAAGCTCCTGTTCCCAATCTTCTTTAGACTTAAATAAATCTTCTAAATTCCAGGTCATTTCCAATGGTACATCTTCTCTGTTACTTGCTCTTTTCAATAATTGCGCCATTATGTCCCCTCCATTTATTTCGTATTTCGAATTATTAAATTCTATTATAATCTAAATGAGTCGTTATTTGTAGGTATTTTTAGAAAATTATAATTATTAATTGTTGTTCAAACTATATTCAGATTACAAATTAAGCCACTCCCATTAGTAGGGAGTGGCTCAGTGTGTAGACAAAGTTATTTTCGAATGATAAATTCCTGGTTGATCGTAGTGGAAGGAGCGTAGACTCCTGCGGGAGGAAGGGACAGGTAAGACCCCGCAACGAAGTGAGGAGGCTTACGGACCGCCCGCTGGAAAGCGAAGCTCCTGTAACGGAGATCAACCGTTCCAACAGATAACCTAACTAAATTTTAGTTTGTCTACGGTCTGAGCCACTCCCATTAGTAGGGAGTGGCTATATGTGTAAACAAAGTCTTAAATCTATAGGAATATGCAATACCCATGTTGATCGTAGTGGCAGGCGCGCAGACTTCTGCGGGAGGAAGGGACAGGGAAGACCCCGCAGGGCGTAAGCCCGAGGAGGCTTCCGGACCGCCCGCGAAAAGCGAAGCGCCTGGAACGAAGATCAACAGCAGGATGCAATTTTAAAATTTTTAGGGCTTTGTCAACAGTCTGAGCCACTCCCATTAGTAGGGAGTGGCTCTGTTGACTCTTATATTTTCATTCTTCTTGCAAAATCAACAAACCTAAATTTGTCCAATCGATGGCGTGACTCCGTATATTGGAAGGGGCTTGCGTCATCAAGGTGAACGATACTTTTTACCACCACTACATGTGACAACCCATTTAGGTCAAGGTAAGCCCTATCTTCATCTGTTGCTTCCTCCACCGTTACTTCTTTGTCTGCAAAGGCTATTTGTAAAGATAGATCCTTTTCCAAAAAATCATATATTGAGTTGCTGCAAATAGAGTGATCAAGTATGGGAACCTGGCTTTTTATAAAATAATCCTTATCAAGTATGATACTTTCCCCGTCTACTTTACGGGAACGTACTACCTTCCAAAGGTCACTTTCTCCAAGCTTCTGTTGAAGATCTGCGGTTTCGATTACTGAGTCCAGTTCATGGACTATGGTCTCCCAAGGACTTCCCATTTTTTCAGCCAATTCCTTAAAGCTGATCAAGCCTGAAATGGGAAAATCAAATTTATCACGATGAAGTACAACAGACCCCTTACCGCGAATCTTTTGAATATAACCGTTTTGGGCTAACTGATTCAATGCTTTTCTGACAGTTTCTCTGGATGTATCAAAAAGCTCCAACAGTTCATGCTCAGACGGCAGTTTTTCTCCCGCAACATATTCATGGCGTTCGATTTTGGAAACAAGCTTCTGATAAATTACCTGATATTTATTATTTTTCATTTTCTACCACCTACAGTTATTGTAGCATTACTTTTTTAGGTGATAAACGATGGATTCATATGGACGTAAAGAAATTTCTTTAAACTCCTGTGGGGAATCCTCATAATTGCTTAAGATGATTTCTGACTTGTAGCCCTCTGCATCAACATCTTCTGGCAATCGGAAAGAGGTTTCTTTCCCGTAGTAATTATTAACCACGAGAAGCTTTTCATTTTCTGTATTTCTAATATAGGCGAAAATTTCAGGATGGTCACCTACCAGTAATTGAAAATCACCGTGAGTGATGACATCATATTCCCTGCGGAGCTCAATCAATTTTTTATAATGATAGAAAACAGAATCTTCATTTTTCAATGCAGCATCCGCATTGATTTCCGGATAATTGCTCGCTACCCCGATCCATGGAGTACCTTTTGTAAACCCTGCATTTTCGTCAGCATTCCATTGCACCGGGGTTCTTGAATTATCACGTGACTTATGTCGTAGAATTTCAAGAATTTCCTGTTCACCCATGCCAGCTTCTTTTTTTAGATTAAATGTGTTTAATGATTCTACATCCCGATAATCACTGATTTTTACAAAGCCGGGGTTGGTCATCCCGAATTCTTCCCCTTGATAGATATAAGGAGTACCGCGCATCATGTGCATGCTTGTCGCTAGCATTTTTGCGGATTTGTTGTGGTATTCCTTATCGTCACCATAACGAGAAACAATACGTGGCTGATCATGATTACACCAGAACAGCGCATTCCAGCCACCACCCTTTTCCATCTCGATCTGCCAAGTAGATAAGATATCCTTCAGCTGTTGAAAATCAAAGTCGGCAACAGACCATTTTTCCCCATCTGGGTAATCCACTTTCAAGTGATGGAAATTGAAGGTCATGCTTAATTCATTACGGTCTGGACGAGTGTATTTGATGCAATGGTCAATTGTTGTGGAGGACATCTCTCCAACTGTCATGCTGTCATATTTAGAAAATACTTCTTCATACATCTCATTCATGTATTCATGGACTCGTGGTCCATCTGTATAGAATTTCCGACCGTCCCCTGGAGGTACAGAACCATCATCATCCGGAAATTCCTGATCTTTAGAAATAAGGTTAATGACGTCCAGTCGGAAGCCATCCACTCCTTTATCAAACCAAAAGGTCATCATATCATAAACCTGCTTGCGGACTTCTTCATTTTCCCAGTTCAGATCGGCTTGAGTGACATCGAAAAGATGTAAATACCATTGTCCTGTTTTATCATCATACTGCCAAGCATTCCCGCCAAATTTCGACTCCCAATTCGTCGGCTCACTTCCATCTTCCTTGGAGTCCTTCCAGATATAAAAATCGCGATAAGGATTATTGTCTTTGGCCTCTTTTGATTTTTGGAACCAGTCATGCTCAGTGGAAGTATGGTTAACCACAATATCCATTATTACTTTAATTCCTTTACTATGCGCTTCAGATAAAAGCTGGTCAAAGTCCTCCATGGTCCCGTACTCTTCATGAATGGAAAAATAGTCACTGATATCATAGCCGTTATCTTTTTGTGGAGACTTATAGATCGGGGTTAACCAGATAACATCGACACCAAGTTCTTTCAGGTAGTCCAGTTTTTCGATGATTCCCTGAATATCCCCTACACCATTCCCCGTTGTATCATTAAAGCTTTTGGGATATATCTGATAAACGACAGATCTCTTCCACCAAGGTTCTTTTTCTGTATTAGTCATTAGTAAACACCTCTGTTTTGTTTTTATTCAAGTCTATCTTCGTAGACTTGAATGCTTTATCATCATGCTCTTTACCCTGGGTACTGTATAATTCACTTGCATAAATTAGAGTGAGTAAGAAGGGATGTAAAGTCTATATGCAGCTTTCTTACTTATGATTTGCAACAATCATTTAGAAAAGAGCCTAATTCAATAAATAAACCCTTGTTTCATAAGGCTGGAGATTGATATCTGAAATACTTGCTTGCTCATCGACCTTGTAATTGCTTAAAAGGAGTTGCTTTGTCATGAAGTGAATGTCTTTTGGAAGCTTAAAGGTCGGCTCTTGATCATAAAAATTACAAATTACTAGAAGCTTTTTATTTTGATAAGTTCTAACATAAGCAAAGATTTCTTGATCGTCCTCTAAAATCATTTGAAAATCCCCATAAACAATCAGGTCATTTTGTCTTCTCAATTGAATTAGTTGCTTATAATAGTGAAAAATGGAGTCGGGATTGGCCATCTCAGATTCTGCATTTATTGTTGTGAAATTTGGGTTGACCGCTAACCATGGACTAGAAGTGGTGAACCCTGCATGGTCTTCTGAATTCCATTGCATGGGTGTCCTAGCGTTGTCCCTGCTTTTTTGATGGATACTTTCCATCACTTTCGCTTCACTCCATCCCTGTTCCTTCAATTCAGAATAGGCTTGGAGCGTCTCTATATCCTTATATGAATCAATTGTTTCAAATTTAACATTTGTCATGCCCAACTCTTCCCCTTGGTACACATAAGGTGTTCCCTTCATCATGTGAAGAAGCGTTGCCAGCATTTTTGCAGATTCAATCCGGTACTTCCCATCGTCACCAAACCTTGAAAGGGACCGGGGTTGATCATGGTTATTGAAATAAAGGCTGTTCCAACCTTTTTCTGCAAGTGCATACTGCCAACGTGATAGGCTCTGTTTAAGTTCCATCAGATCAAGGGGCTTTAAATCCCACTTCCCACTTGGACCATTATCAAGACCTACATGCTCAAATTGAAATACCATGTTCAGTTCGTTTCTTTCTTCACCCGTATAATCTTTTGCTTGTTCAGGGGTCACTCCAGGCATTTCACCCACCGTCATCACATCATATTGTGACAGTATCTTCTGGTTCATTTCCTTCATATACTCATGTATTTTTGGACCATTTCTGTAATGCTTGCTTCCTGATGCGAAATTTCTCCCAGGTTTGGTCTCACCATCTGGAAGTCCTTCTGCTTTTGAAATGAAGTTTATGACATCCATTCGGAACCCATCGATTCCTTTATCGAGCCACCATTTCATCATGCTATAAATTTCTTCGCGAAGCTTTTCGTTTTCCCAGTTTAAATCAGGTTGCTTTTTTGAAAAGAGGTGCAAGTAGTAGTCCTTCGTTTCTTCGTTGTATTCCCATGCCGATCCTCCAAAGTTGGATGCCCAGTTGTTTGGTACACTGCCATCTTCCTTCGGATCCCTCCAGATATAATAATCCCGATACGGATTATCCTTGGAGGATTTAGCCTGAACAAACCATTCATGTTCATCAGATGTATGGTTTACAACAAGGTCCATGATTAATTTCATCTCTCTCATATGTACCTGATTTAACAGCTCCTCCCAATCTTCCATCGTTCCGAATTCAGCCATGATTTTTTGGTAATTGCTGATGTCATAGCCGTTATCATCATTAGGGGATTCATACACAGGTGACAACCATATGGTATCGATACCAAGTTCTTTTAGATAGTCAAGTTTCATGATGATCCCTTGGATATCACCAATGCCATCTCCATTAGAATCCATAAAGCTTCGGGGATATATTTGATAAACCACACTTTCTTTCCACCATGTATAATTCATCTTCTCTCTCCTTTCAATTGATCAATGCCTCTATATAAAAGGCTGTTTTTTGTGAACTTTGTTTATTTTTTTTTGTCTATATTAACTATCCGAATACTTTTCATACTGTCGTGCCCTTTCCCTGTAACTATACAAAAGAGCCAAATAAAAAAATTGCAAAAAGGGGAATAACCCCTTTTTACAACTCTTTAAGCTTCTTTTCTCATCTTAATTTTGGCTATCAAGAAAGTAATCGCAAATGGCACAACAAGAACTACTCCCATCCCCAGGAAGAATATTGGCCAAAATTCTGTCATGATGGAGAAGAATGCCGGAAGACCGCCGACTCCGATGGAAGGTGCCATTACTCCTGCTATAGTAATGATGATACCAGCAATAGCGGAACCGATCATTGCAGCAAAGAACGGATAACGGAAACGTAGATTGACTCCGAACATCGCGGGCTCTGTAATACCCAACCACGCTGAGATGGAAGATGTCAATGCTAAACCTTTTAACTTTTCATCCTTTGTTGCCAGCATTATCGCAAATGCGGCTGAGCCTTGGGCAATGTTGGACAATGCCACCATCGGCCATAGGAATGTACCACCGATTGTAGCTATAAGCTGAAAATCCACTGCCAAGAATGTATGATGCATTCCGGTAATGACCAAAGGTGCATAAAGTCCGCCATAAATCAGGCCGCCTATTGCAGGAACAGCATCAAAGATACCTACAAACCCATTAGTAAGGAAGTTACCAATTGCAAATGTTACAGGACCGATGGCAACAAACGTTACAAATCCAGTCAGCAATAACGTGATGGGCGGGACAACAAGCATATGGAATGCATCGCTCACCCGTTTGGAAAGGAACTGTTCCACTTTCGCCAAAACATATGCGGCAACTAATACAGGTAATACTTGTCCCTGATAACCTACTTTTTCAATTTCCAGTCCAAAGAATTTCCATGTTCCAACTGCCCCTTCCTCCTGTGCCTCGGCATAACCCCAAGCATTAAGCAAATCAGGATGGACAAGCATGAGTCCAAGTACAATACCAAGCAGTTCGCTCCCGCCAAATCGTTTGGCCGCAGACCAACCAATCAGACCTGGTAAAAATACGAATGCGGTATTTGCAATGAGATTGATAATACTAGCTATGTCCGCCCATTGAGGATGTACATCAATAACAGACTGTCCACTATAAAATATGTCTACTCCTGTTAAAAGGTTGTTGATACCCATGAGTAGACCCGCTGTTACGATTGCAGGTAGGATCGGGATGAAAATATCTGCCAGAGTCTTGATTGCCCTCTGAAGAGGATTCAAATTAGATTCTGCAGCCTTCTTCACTTCATCCTTGGAAGCTTCACCTACACCAGTAATATTCACAAATTCTTTATAGACTTTATTTACCGTCCCCTGTCCAATTACAACCTGGAACTGTCCATTAGTGGAAAATGACCCTTTTACCACATCAATACTTTCCAAGGCTTCTTGATCTACCTTGCTTTCATCATGTAAAGCCAAACGGAGACGAGTCACACAATGTGTCGCTGCACTTATATTCTCTTTTCCCCCTAAGGCTTGGACAATTTCTTCTGCCTGTTTTTTAATGTCCATGTCTGCTTCCTCCTGTTACCATCTCTTTATGCCTTTGTTTTTATATGAAACATTTCTGTTTGGCCTTTTAATGCTTGATCTGAAAGTTTCTTCTCCAAACTTTCTACCTTCTCTCCATTTGTAATGACGATCGGGGTGATGGTACTTGAAGCCTTCTCGTTGATTAGGTCCAGATTGAAAGTTATCAGCCTATCTCCAGCTTTTACTTTGTCCCCTTCCCTTACATGTCCTTCAAAACCTTCTCCATTCATGGATACTGTTTCCAGACCAACATGTATCAGGATTTCCGCTCCGCTCAGAGAACGTATTCCAATGGCATGTTTCGTATGGAAGAACTGAATGATTTCACCATCAACAGGAGAAACAACCTCCCCTTCTGTTGGAACTATTGCCAAGCCGTCTCCCATCATCTTTTGCGAAAATGTTGGGTCAGGAACCTCACTAAGCTCTGTAATCTTTCCGCTTAGTGGAGCAAGGATAACTTCCTCTGATGGAGCTTCAGTTGTATCTTTCATACCAAATAGCTTTTTGAACATTTAATATCCCTCCAAAAAATTTAATGTCGATGCTTAAGTTTTTTTATTTTGTTATTTTGTTGTAAATAGAATGGAAAAACGCTTACATTTAAAGTTGAACTTGTATATACATGATAACGAATACAAGTTTAACTTGTATATACATGTTCGTCAACTAAAAAGTGATCCGAATTATTTTTTAAATTTTACTAGGATATAAAAAATGGCTCTCGTTGTAACTGCAAGTAAAAAGAAGGAAAATACAGACTTTGTATGTGACCATGTTTTCAGATCCAACATGTTAAGTTGTACAAACAGGGGTTCAAAAATAAACGAAAAAATAATTGCTACCACCATGCTGCCTGCAATGTACGACTTTAAGGTTGAACCATACTGATAAAGCAACATATACATCACAGGGATGACTGCGACGTCAGCCGGAAAAAGGGTCGTGATGTGGGGGTTAAGCTTAAACGGATAACTCCACATGTCATACGTTGTGCCCAATAAATCCAACCAAGTGGCCATAGCTGCCCAGAAAAGGCCAAAGGACAATATCTCAAACAACCTTTCCTCATCCACAGCCTTCCACCAGATCACCCATGGAAAAAAGATCGATACAAATAACAGCCACCAGCGCGGATCGGTTACCGAGCTTTGAACTATCAAACTGTAAATGTAGTCGTAATTGACAATCTCCATTATGTACATTCCCTCTCCTTACCGCCTTAAACACTAAAGAATTTGCAGATCCACCAATAACTTGATAATAACTTCTATTAATTTCCCCGAAGCAACTGTTTTTACTCGAAAATTATTCAGTTAGATTACATTTAACCAACGAACAAAATCGCTAACGCGACCTAAAACCACGTCCCAAATGAGATATTAATCTCTTGGGACGTTTCTCGCCTTTCGCATAGTACCATTACAGAACGGACAGACCGTTTCTACTTCTTCGCCTTCCCCTAAATCAAAGGAAAAGTCATCTACTACGAAATCAGGGACTTCGTCCTCTCGCCCACAATCAATACACCTAAATGTAATCATTTCATCTTCTTCTATCTCATCAAAATCAAACAATGCATCAATTTCACTATCATCCAGCTCTTTTTTCTTTGCCACACTTCTTCATTCCCTTCGCTTTTATTATTTTCATATCGTCCATATAATGATATAGATATCCATAATCACCATGATACACTTCCGCTAAGTCCATTACTTTATTACAGCCTGGACATAGGAGAGGGTCCTTTTCAAAAGACTCTATCATACGTTGGCGGTAA